>JAJDYR010000006.1 GCA_022825065.1 bacterium | reverse complement strand
GCTGGCGCGGATGCTGGCGCGCAAGCCGAGGAAGGTGGTGGCGGTGGCGCTGGCGAACCGGATGGCGCGCATCGCGTGGGCGCTGATGCGGAACAAGGATGTCTACAGGGAGCCGGCGCCCCTCGCCTGAGCGGCGGGCGCACGGATAGAGCCGGGAGGAATGTGAGCAGGCCGGAGGAAGAGTAAGGGCAAACGGTCATCGAGACGGGATCGGGAAAACCAGATATATGTCCAGAGCCACCGAGCTCACCAGGTCGATTCGGACCCGGTCCACCTATCTCCATACGGGCCCGCGGCCGGAGTGAAGCGCCGCAACGAAGAGGCCGGATATACGACTGAGCCGAACCGCTTTGCGCCGAACCCTCCAAAAAACCGCTTGCATTCTCGTGGGCGTCCATATACGCATATATGTCCGACATATATGCGACCCAGCCTTTTTGCCTTCCAACGACGGGCCGCATATATGCGGCCCCTACACCCCCTTCGCCAAGGCGGAATCCCATTGCCGTCATTCCGGCGAAAGCCGGAATCCATTTTCAAGCAGAATGATAATACTGCGGCTTTTCATCTCCTCGTCATTTGCGCGAATCGATCAGAAAACCAAGAGCAAAGGCAAAACAAATGGATTCCGGCTTTCGCCGGAATGACGAACAAAACCGCATCGTCTCGTAGGGACAGGCCTCCGTGCCTGTCCTGACGGCAACCATCCCGCAAAGGACAACCACAGAGGGCAGGACAACCCCGAGGAGGGGTTGTCCCTACAACCGCCATTCCTCCTTTATCGGACTTTTTCAACAACCCCCCTATCGTAAACCGCGCCGAACTCGGGGAGGCGTCATTTCCCCCGCGTTCACCGATGCCACCGCTCTCTTGAGGATCAAACCCGACTGAAGATACGATTTTGCCTCGTCATCCCGGTGCGCAATCCAAGTTGAAGGTATTCAACGGCAGCGAATCATCACGACACGGCGGAATACGCCGAACATGGCGAATTTGCAATGCGATACGCTTGATGTATATTTTCATGAGAGGGCAGTTCACAAAATACAGGAGGAAGCGGGATGATTTCTCCTCATACAAGAGACGATATCTGGTACACGCTTCTGGACGTTGATCGTGAGGCGCGTTATTTCAATCGCATATCGGTTCGATACGGGAAAATAGGTAATGCGGTTCGCGTAGCCTTGTTCGTGGTTTCCGCCACGGGCGCGTTTACTCTGCTGAATCAGTGGCCTTGGTGGATTCAGTTGATCATAACCATAGCCCTCGGAGTCGTCCTCGCCGTTGATTTTTGGCTCAATCCCGGCAAAACGAGCATAGTCCTCCATTCGATCAGCGTCGAGTACAAGCGCCTTGAGGATGAATGGCGCGAGTTGTGGAACGACGTGAATCAGCCCGATGCTTCGGAAGATGATATCCGGGAAAAAAGTCGACACCTGAAACAAAAAATGTCGATGATAGATGCGCGGGTAAGAGACAGTTATACCGGACTCGACGACAAACTGAATGAGAAATGCGCCGATGAAACGTATCAAGTGATGGCGAATGAATTTAATGTCGAATATCCGTCCTAAACCGGATTCTGTCCGGCACGGCGGCGGTGCGCCGATCCCCAGGCCTCCACAGCCCGCACCACCACCACCGCCGCCGCCACCTCCCAAGAAATAGTTCCATGGCCGGAGATAGGGTAATTCGTTTGCCGTAGGGGCGGACCTTTGTGTCCGCCCGCTCTTTTGACCGACCCGCTAGGAACCACGCCCCGAAATATGCGATAGTCCCGTCCCATGAGGACCCGCAAGAAAGCATCGCTTCGCCATTCATCCCTTATCGCCGCCCGGCGCGGCTCCGACTGAGGCCCGGCGTGCGCCTCTCCTGGAACGAGATGCGCGTGCGCGCGGCGGGGTTCGCCCGCGAGTGGGCGGGTGCGTTCTATGAGAAGGGCGAGACGCAGAGCTTCTACAACGATTTCTTCGAGATCTTCGGCGTCAGGCGACGCTCCGTCGCGCGCTTCGAAGAGCACGTGAGGCGCCTCGACAACAGCCACGGCTACATCGACCTCTTCTGGCCGCGCGTCCTGCTCGTCGAGCAGAAAAGCGAGGGCCGTGACCTGGAGCGCGCCTACGGGCAGGCGGGGGAATACTTCGACGCCCTCCCTGAACGGGAAAAACCCGGCCACATCCTCGTGAGCGATTTCCAGACGTTCGAGCTTTACGATCTGGACGAGGGGACACACGCTGTCTTCTCCCTCGCCGACCTGCCCGCCCATGTCGAGAAATTCGGCTTCATCCTGGGCGTGCGCCGCCGCGCCTTTCGCGATCAGGACCCCGCCAACGTCAAGGCCGCCGAACTCGCGGGAAACCTCCACGACGCCCTCGCCGAGGCGGGCTATACGGGGGACGATCTGGAACGCTTTCTGGTGCGCGTCGTCTTCTGCCTCTTTGCGGACGACACCGGCATCTTCGAGCCGCGCGACATTTTCCTGAACTACGTCGAGGAGCGCACGAGCGAGGACGGCTCGGACACCGGCGCCCGACTGGCCGAACTCTTCCAGGTGCTGGATACCCCGGAGGATGCGCGCCAGAGGACGCTGGATGAGGATCTGGCGCGCTTCCCTTACGTGAACGGCGATTTGTTCCGGGATTCCCTGCGCATCCCTTCCTTCAACGCCGCCATGAGGAACGCCCTGCTCGAAACCTGCCGCTTCGACTGGTCGAACATCTCGCCCGCCATCTTCGGCGCGCTCTTTCAATCGGTGATGAACCCGGCGGAGCGACGCGCGCAGGGGGCGCACTACACGACCGAGAAGAACATCCTGAAAGTCATTGAGCCGCTCTTTCTGGATGACTTGCGCGAGGAGTTCGAGCGCCTGAAAGCCCGCAGGGACAGCCGCCGCTTGGCGGAACTCAGGCGTTTTCAGGAGAAGCTGGGCCGTATGAAATTCTTCGACCCGGCTTGCGGGTGCGGGAACTTCCTCATCATCGCCTACCGCGAACTGCGCGAACTGGAGATGGAGGTGATACGCGAGCTGCGCGCCGCAGAAGCCCAGCGCGAACTCGACGTGTCCGGGCTTTCCCATATCACCGTGGATCAGTTCTACGGTATCGAACTCGGCGAGTTCCCGGCGCGCATCGCCGAGACGGCGCTGTGGATGATGGACCACATCATGAACAACCGGCTGAGCCTCGAGTTCGGCCAGACCTACACCCGTATTCCCCTCACGACCTCCCCGCACGTCCTCTGCGCCGACGCGCTCGAAACCGACTGGGCGCAGTTTCTGCCGCCAAGGGAGTGCTCCTATGTTTTCGGCAATCCGCCGTTTGTGGGGCATCAATGGCGCACGAAGACGCAACAGACTGGCATGGCGCGCATTTGGGGTACCGAGGGACAATTCAATCGGCTCGATTATGTGACTTGCTGGTTCAACAAGGCCATGCGTTACGCGGAAAAAAAGGAATCGATCGAGATCGCCTTCGTTGCGACGAATTCCATCGTACAAGGAGAGCAAGCTGGCGTTCTATGGCCGGTGTTGTTCGCCGGTGGCTTGTCTATACGTTTCGCGCATCGCACGTTTCAGTGGAATAGTGAAGCCCGAGGCTCGGCGGCGGTTCACTGCGTCATCATCGGGATGACCTTCGCCAAGGACGGAAAAAAGACGATCTATGATTACGATCATTTACGCGGAGAGCCCCACGAGTCCGAAGTGAAGCGAATCAATGGGTATTTGATCGACGGGCCGCAGTATACGGTCCCTGCGCGCTCAAGAACGCCGATTGGTCGCCTGAAAATGCACAAGGGGAGCCAGCCGACCGATGGCGCTCGTCTCAAGAAGCCGGAAGGCGGATACATCACCTTCAGCAATCTAATCCTGAATGAAGAAGATAAGGTGGAACTTCTCGCGGCCGAGCCGGAATGCGAAAAATGGCTGAAACCTTTTGTTGGTGGTGAAGAACTAATCTCTGGGAAGTGGCGATGGTGTTTTTGGCTCAAGAACGCTGAACCGTCGGAATTGCGCGCGTCAAGGGCGATTAAGGAGCGGCTTGAGCGAGTACGCGAAGGGCGATTGCAAAGCCCGACGGCAAGTGTGCGCGAATATGCGAAATTTCCGACGCTGTTCACGCAGGATAGGCAACCGACGACGCCTTATCTCGCGGTTCCCGCAGTATCGTCTGAGACGCGCGAATATATACCGATAGCGATATTGCCGCCTACTGTTATTGCATCTGACCAAGTAAGGATTATTCCGGGAGCAGGGCTGCTTTATTTCGGTGTTCTTACCTCTGCGATGCACATGGCGTGGATGCGTACGGTCGCTGGCCGATTGAAAAGTGATTACAGGTATTCCCCGGCCATCTACAATTCGTTCGCTTGGCCAGAAATGGTGGATGACCAAGAAGCGAAAATCGTCGATTTGGCCCAAGCCGTTTTGGACGCCCGCGCGGCGCACCCCGAAGCGACGCTGGCCGACCTCTACGACCCGGACCTCATGCCGCCCGATCTTCGACGCGCCCATCAGGCCCTCGACCGCGCCGTGGATCGTCTCTATCGCCGCACGGGCTTCGCCTCCGAACGCGAGCGCGTGGAGCACCTCTTCGCCCTGTACGAGAAAATGCGAGCGCCGCTGGAGGCGGGGGTGAAGGGGAAGAGAAGGCGGAGAGCTTGAGTAAAGCATTCGAAGAAGTATTAGTCAGTATCCTCCGATGCTCCTCCTAGTATTTCTCGTGCGATTTCTTTCGCCCGCGCAATCATTGATACAGTCTGTTCGACGTTGCTGGTGAAACGCCGCAGTTCTTTCACGGCTTGTTCTTGGGCGCGGTGAAATGTTCGCTCTACGTGGGGGATCTCCTGTAAAGCATCGGTCATATCCTGGATATTGCTCAAGGCTTCTTGTCCATTATTTTCTGAGGTGTCCAACGCAGCCAAGAAGCTTTCGAGTTCCTCTCGACTCTCTCGGAGATGGGGATCCTGCGCTCTTACGAATGCCTCAAGGGAGGCTTGAGTCCTAACTAACACGGGGCCGTATTTGTCGTTCTCGGTTGAGAGGAACTTCGCGTAACCGTTTAGCTTTTGCGCCAGACTCATTACGAGCGGACGCAACTGCCGACCGGAAGCCCCACCGGGTTTGTTTTTCAGAGATTCAATTCGTTGTCTAATAGTGTTTGTCGCTTGCGTGAGATCTTCTGTTTCCGATCCGAATGAAACTATAGAATTGGTGAGTTGTTCTAAGCCCTCTTCTATACCTACCAAGTGGTCCAAGAGGCCAGCCTCGCTTTTTGCCAAGTGCTCAGTCGAAGAATGAGAAATCGCCTCCACAGGTCGTTCCAGAAAATCTGAGATGGGACTGCCGAAATTTTCCGCACCTGACAGGAAGCCAGCTACAATATCTTTTAGAGCCTTGCGAGCATCGTCCATTTCCTTGAAGTGTGTCGTGTAGGGAATAACGCGATATGATCTGAGATCAAAGGGCAGGTCTTCGATCTCTTGAGTGAGCATGATGATCGGTTTGTTCAAAGCATGGGCCAAACCCAATTCATAAAAAACATTCGGGTTGGAATCGGTCAAATCGGCGACGATGAGGCTGCTTTTATTGATTGAGCGGACGATGTCTTTCAAGATGTTTTGCGAACTTCGAATGTCATCTGCGCGGGATACTTCGAGGCCTGCTTCACGGAGTGTTTGAGCCAGGAAATCATCATATATTTCGTCAAAACCTTCGTCGAACGGCATAATGACGAAAGCTGTCGGTTTCCGTTCTTCCGAGTTCACTGTCGACTTCTCCTCATTGGCAAGCTGTCAAGATAAAGCCTTACTGTCAACCTCGCCACCCTCTGCTCCGCAATCACTCTTCGCTTTGAAAGGGAGCCGTTGAAAAACTCCTCGCTGGGGACATCGCCTTTGTCCCCTTCAAGGAAAAAGCGGTGAAACCATACGACAAGTGAATTTGAAAGCCGCCCTTCGATGTGGGAAAATGAACTCACTACTCCACGAGATAACCTGGGAGAGGGTGAAGATGTTGGGTTATGGAACGCAGTTCTGGATCATGTGGGGCGTACTCGTTCAAGCGGCCGGCGTTTTGGTTCAATGCCTGCTTATCTACATGGGTTTCAACACCATGCGGCAGGCGAACGAGTTGAGAAGCAGGCAACTCGCGGCGCAGGAGAAAGACCGCGACGCGCAGCACGAGCAAACCATGAAGGCCTTCGAGGAGAATTCGAGGCGGGATGCTGAAATCTTCAAACAGAATGCGATGCGTCACGAAGAGAACATAAAGGCTCTGGACGATGCCGCGAAACGAGATGCGAAAAGGCACGAAGAGAGCATGGCGGCGTTGAATGAGTTGATCAGGCAAGGCAATGAACTGCGCGAACAAGGCCAAGAGCTAATCAGGCAAAGCCATGAATTCTCGAAACAAAGCGAGAATCGGCATGAAGAGAACATGGCGGCCCTGAAAACCCTTATCGAGCGAACCGCTCCCGCCGCCTGATCCCAAGGAGAAAACCCTCGCTCGCCGGGAAGCGCTTCCGGCGAGTTTTTTCGTTGCGCGGCTCCGCCCCCGGGCGCGTGGAGCGTTTCTTCTCTTTGTAGTGCGAAAAAAACGCGCGCCGCTTGAGGCGCGGATGAAGAAAAAACGAGACGGCGGAAGAGAGGATAGCCCGCTCAGCCGTCCTGTGAGCCGGGCGCCCCTGACGTGCGGCGGATGAGTTCCCGGAGCGCCTCCATATTTTCCCGATGCTGTTCGCTGTGCGCCTCGCGCTGGGCGTTAATCGCCGCCATGGTCTCCCGATGCTGCGCCATGTTTTCTCGGTGCTGGGCGTCGCGCTGAATCGCGGCCCGGCGCATGATGTAGAGCCCGACACCGATGAGGCTGCATTGCGCGGCCCCGACGAGGGCGGCGACCCACACAGCAGCTTGTTGCACGCTGAGTGAGGCTTGTTGCAGTGCGAGCATGTCTTGCTGCATGGCGAGACTTGCGGCTTCGTATTCCGTCATTCGCTTCTCTCCAGTTTATCTCGTGGAGTAGCCCGTCCAGTCTCGCCCAGGGTGGAGGATAAGTCAAAGCGATTCGTACCGGGAGGAGGGGAGTTTGTTCCGTCCATTCATCCGCCGACGTTTTGTTGTATGATGACGAAGGGTTCATCACGGCTCCCCGCGTCGTTCGGGGCGGGCCGTGGTTCGAGTGTGGCCGTCTACGGCATTACCGGAACAAATCATGACAGGAGAGAAAGCGATGGAAGATGTGCGCGTGGAGCGGATGGCGGAGATCATCACGGGGTATTCCTCAAAAATCAAGCGGGGCGACCTCGTCGGCATCCGCGGCAGCACGGCCGCCGCTCCGCTGATCCGCGCGCTCTACGCCGAGTGCGTCCGGCGCGGCGCGCACGTCTCCGCCGAGGTGTCGCTGCCGGGGCTGGAAGAGATTTTCTACGAGCACGCCACCCGCAGGCAGCTGGAGTTCCTCTCGCCGGTGCGGAAGTTCGAGATCGAAAACCTCGACGTCGTCATCTCCATACTCTCCGAGACGAACACCCGGCGGCTCTCGGGTGCGGACCCGAAGAAACAGGCGGTGATGTCCAAAGCCAGACAGCCAATCATGGAGACGTTCATGAAGCGCGCCGCCCAGCACGGGAAAACGGGGAAGGGGGGTTTAAGGTGGACGCTCACCCTGTTCCCCACCGAAGCCTACGCGCAGGATGCGGAGATGGGCATCCGCGAATATGAGGATTTCGTCTTCGGCGCCTGTTTCGCGAATGAAGCGGGCGGCATCAGGCGCTGGCGGGCGCAGGACAGGCACCAGGCGCGGGTCATCCGTTATCTCAAGGGCCGTAAGGTCGTGGAAATCGGCGCGCCGGGCACGGACCTTCGCGTCGGCATCGCGGGGCGTCCGTTCATGAACTGCTCGGGGCACAACAATTTCCCGGACGGCGAAGTCTTCACCGGCCCGCAGGAGAACAGGATCGACGGCAAGATCCGCTATTCCTTCCCCGCCTGCATCTCGGGGCGCGAGGTGGACGGCGTGGAATTATCGTTCGAGAAAGGCGAGGTCGTGAAGGCGACGGCGGAGAAGAACGAGGCGTTCCTGAAATCCATGATCGGCATGGACGACGGTGCCAGGCGGGTGGGGGAGTTCGCCTTCGGTCTCAACGCCGGCATCCAGCGCTTCACGAAGAACACGCTGTTCGACGAGAAGATAGGCGGCACGCTCCACCTGGCCCTGGGCAAGGGCTATCCCCAGAGCGGCTCGAAAAACAACTCCGCCCTCCACTGGGACATGGTGTGCGATTTAAGGGACGGCGGCGAGGTCTACGTGGACGGAAAACTCTTCTCCAAGGACGGGGAACTCCGGATTTAGCCGATAGATGAAAGGCGGCGCGGGTGGGCTTCGGGTGTGGAAGCCGGGCCCGCAAGATGCTATTCTCCACGCGCTGTTTTCGGGTGCACACCTGCAGGGGCGGGTAGCTCAGCTGGAAGAGCGGTGCCCTTACAAGGCATAGGTCGGAGGTTCGAACCCTCTCCCGCCCACCACTACACAGGCGAGTTGCAGGTAGGTGAGTTCGCCGGGTTCCTGTATTTCCGACCGGCCCATCAGGGG
The DNA here is from genome assembly GCA_022825065.1 of bacterium. Classification (GTDB taxonomy): domain Bacteria; phylum UBA8248; class UBA8248; order UBA8248; family UBA8248; genus Bin107. The sequence goes on along the minus strand of JAJDYR010000006.1, from coordinate 48,393 downwards.
CTGTTGAAAAACTTTCGTCGCTCGGAATTGATCACCGCCGTCATTCCGGCGAAAGCCGGAATGACGAACAAAGCCACATCGCTTCTTGTAGGGACAGGTCGCGATGTCCCTACGGGGCAACGCCTCCTCGGTCGGTTTGATTGCTCTCTCACCTGCATGAAAGGCAACCCCCCCTACCCCCCCTTGTCAGGGGGGTCTTTTTGTTGTTCCCCCCTGTCGGGGGGAGGCCTTTTTTTATATTACTCCACCCCGCCGGGGGTTTGCTCTTTCTTGCCCCCCTGACAAGGGGGGGTAGGGGGGGTTGCCTTTGTCCTCTGACAAGGAGGTCTTTTTCAACAACCCGCACCAAGGGGAGTGGTTTTGGAATTCTCCCCGGAGGGGAGCGGTCTCCGTAGGGGGCTGTACTCCGGGTTCTTCAACAGCCCCTGTCAGTTCCGGGTTTCACCCAAAAACGCGAAAACCCACGCCTAAGCGTGGGTCTCGGAATGAAGGGTAACCCTGTCATGACGTTTTGGGTTGCGCCTCAAGGAAAGAAATAAGTCATCATGTTTACAATGTAAAACGGAGGTCAGGGACCCGGCGTTCCTCGTCGGGCGCATCGATCGGTTCCAGGACGTGGTTGAAGCCCGGCGGGTTTTCCGTATCATGAGAATGGGGATTGACACGGATTGTGAGACGCTTTATCTTGAACAAACGGATAAATTGTCCCATGGAGCCGATCAATGATATCACTGGAACCGATCACCACGAACGACCTGATAGGCATCGCCCAGTGCGTTCTCATTTGGTACGGGCTTCACACCATGCGGATGGCGTCGAAAGATCGGGACAAGGCTCTTGATAATCAAAGAATCGCTTTAGAAGAGCTCATCAAACGAACCGCTTCGCAATGATTTCGAAATAGATTCCTTTCCATCGGCAATAGCCGGTAATTGCTTGTATCTTCGATGTTTTGAATCTCCGGTTTTCACCCTGTTGTTCTGGCGAAACAATGTATTCCAGAGCGATACCGGGGGTGGAGAATTTCTCCCCACCCCCGATTCGTTGTGTCTGAACCTGTGCGGCAGTAGTGAAACCCGAGCCGCTTGTTGCGCCTTACCTCGCCACCGCGCCGGGCCGACGTTTCGGGATGATCGGCACGAGCAGGTAGGACTGGTGGTTCGGCCCCGAGTGCAGCGTGGTGCGTCCGCCGAAGACTTCCTTGCAGCGGTCGACGGGGTGGTCGTGCAGGAACGGTCCCGAGCCGCGCGAGGGCACGTAGGCCTCGACCGCGGGGCCGGGCCGGTCGAAGTCCTGGCCTGCGATGTTGATGGAGAGCTGGAACCCTTTCGGCAGCACGATGCACTGGGGCCAGATTTCCACGTCGAGCTCGTAAATCCGCTCCGGCGTGAGCGGCTGCTTGTCGTCGTGCGTGTGGTAGGGCCGCCAGGGTTCGGAGAGCTCCTCGTCCAGCTTCCGGTGGGAGGCGCGCAACCAGCCCTGGGCGAGCGGCGTCTTGGGGTCTACCGTGCCCTGGAAATAGACTTCGCGGTTTTTGGGCGAGAACGCCTGGACGGTGACGAACAGGTCCGCATCCACCGTGGAGGAGGAGATGAAGAGCTTGGCCGACATGGGGCCTGTGATCTCGGTCTCCTCCTTGAGCGGCGCCGTTCTCAGGGTGATGCCGCGCGTGAGCGCCCGGAAGGTCTTCGAGCGTTTCGCCCTGGGCGGGTTGAAATCGAGCTTGCCCTTGCCGCCGGCGTGGAGGTAGAGCTTCGTCCACTTGGTGCCCTTGAGCGGCCATTCATGCTCCTTCCGCAGTTCCACCTCGTCGGTGAACGGGCGGCGGATGTTCAGCCACACGCGGGGTTCTTTCTCCCAGCCGTTCTGCTCGCCCTTGAGATAGTAGTCGAAGAAGCGCTTCTGGAGCTCCATGCCGTATTCGAGATAGAACCACTCCTCGTGCCTGCCCGGATGGCCTTCGAGCCATTTCTCTTCCGAGGCCGCCTGGGTGTAGGCCTCGAAGTTCCCGCGCGGATGCAGACCGAAGCCCGCCCAGCTCCCCGCGCTCAGGAAGGGCACTTTCACCTTCGACCAGTCGGGCGAGCGGGAGCGGTACCAGTCGTCGTCCATCTCGCGCGCCAGGAAGTTCGCGAGCGTATCGGCGCGGTTGTCCTTGAGTTCTTCCTTCGAAAGCGTCGCCGGTCCCGTCGAGCGCGTCTCCATCCAGTGGTCGCGCGGACCCTTGGGGTTTCCGTGCTGCACCGCCTCGACCTGGCGCGGATACCAGATTTCCATGAACTTGTTGGAGAGGATGCCACCGTGGCGCGCCCAGTCGCGATAGTGGTCGGCGGCGCCCTCCCAGGGGATCATCGCCGTCAGGTGCTTGGGCTGAAGCTCCGCGACCTGCCACTGGTTGATGGCGTAGTAGGAGACGCCGTTCAGGCCCACCTTGCCGTTCGACCACTTCTGCTGCCCCGCCCATTCGATGGCGTTGGCGAAGTCCTTGGTCTCGCGCGGGGAGAAGATATCGAGATAGCCGGGCGAACGGCCCGCGCCGCGCGAATCGACCCGCACGCAGGCGTAGCCCCACGGCACCCATATCTCGGGATCGACCGTCTCCCAGGTGAGCCAGCGGTGCTGGGAGCCTTCCAGGATGTCGGGGTGCATCTTGACCAGCGAATCCCAGAGCGGCTTGTAGTGTTCCTGGTACTTGACGCCCTTCCCGTAGGGGCCGCCGGCCATTACGACGGGCACCTTCGCCTTGGTGTCGGGCCGGAATACGTCGACCCGCAGCACCACCCCGTCATCCATCTCGACGGGCAGATCACGTTCGATAATCATACGCACCTCCTGAGTTTGAGAATGAGGCCGTGCGGCGTCCGAGGCGGGGCCGCCCGCTCTTTCCGCGTTTCCATGAATAGAATGTGAGGAAATTATGCGCGAACGCCGCGCATATTTCAATTTGGAGAATTGATGACTTTTGCGTTTTCCCTTCCCGAGCGTCGGCGTGAGGGGGAGGGGAAAAGCGGGGTTGTTGAAAAAGGCCTCACATCTCTCTCATCCTGAGTAGCGGCCCTTCGACAGGCTCAGGACAGGCTCCCTCGACTTCGCTCGGGACAAGCTCCGCTCCCACCTTCCTCATCCTGAGTAGCCGCCGAAGGCGGCGTATCGAAGGATGCCCTCTCACCTGCATGAAAAACCAACCCCCCCTACCCCCCCTTGTCAGGGGTCAAAACCGACCGAAGAGGGAGGTTTTGCAAGACGATGTGTTTCTCGTCAATGGTTCATGCAAACGCTCGTTCATCACTCGCGTTTGACCCCTGACAAGGGGGGGTAGGGGGGGTTGCCTTTATCCCCGGACGAGCTTTTTTCAACAATCCCAAAGCATCCCGCCCGGGTGATTTCAAGACCTCGGGCCGTTTCCCCGCGAGCGATAAGCGGCTATATTCGCAGATGCAGTTGCGCTCCAAAGCCCGCCGCCGGGACGGAGTTTCCCTTGATTCAATTCATCGACCGAATCGATCGCCGCATCTCGGGCTGGATGAACCGCTACGGCCGGCTGTTCCTGCGAATCTCGCTCGCCGTCGTCTTCATCTGGTTCGGGGCACTGAAACCCCTTGGGATGAGCGCCGCGGCCGAACTCGTGCGCCGCACGGTCTACTGGCTTCCGCCCGATTTCTTCATCCCCCTGCTCGGCTGGTGGGAGGTGGCGATAGGGGTGGGGCTGCTCTTCCGCCCGCTCATCCGCGTCGCCCTGTTCCTGCTCTTCCTCCAGATGCCGGGGACGGTTCTGCCGCTGTTCCTGCTGCCCGAGGTCTGCTTCACGCAGATTCCCTTCGCCCCGACGCTCGAGGGGCAGTACATCATCAAGAACCTCATCCTGCTCAGCGCGGCCATCGCCGTGGGCGGCACGGTGCGGCGGGAGGAGGACGCGGGTTCACGGGTTTGAAGAAGTGAATATCCCTGTGCGCGGGGGAGCAAATCCCACAGTACGGGATAGATACCTGGTTTTGTAGGGACAGGTCGCGACCTGTCCCTACGACTTCGTTCGTCATGCCGGCAATCCCTCCCTCACCGGGTGGAATTGATTGTAGGGGCCGCATATATGCGGCCCGTCGTTGGAAGGCGAAAAGGCAGGGTCGCGTATACGCGACCCCTACACAGCCCCCTCAAGGAGGGAGTAATTCCCAAACTCGCATTCGCCATTTTCGCTCCTCGCTCTCTCTTTACGCTGCCGCTGGAATAATTCAAGACTTACAGTATCCGGCAATATGCCGTACATTACAGGAAGACCAAGGAGGCGAGACCATGCAGAATTTCCATGACCGTAACACCGTCATCGACGAGACGACTTTCATGACCGGCACAGCTTTAGAGCGCGCCCGTCTCACGATTGCCGATCATGAGCGCAGCCTCCTCACGGCTGAAGACCGCACCGTGGTTCTCGCCGCTCTCGATGCGCCCCAGGAGCCGACGGAAGCCTTGCGCGAGGCGATGGCACTGCACGAAACGCGGGTGGCGCGTGAAAGCTGAGACAGCTTTCAGTCCATCAAAGATCTCCATCGAGACGGTTCGCAAGGCACCGGCCTGACGCGCGTTGCAGGCGGATGCGTCTGGCGCGGCCGCTCTCCAGACCTTAAAGTACTCCCATGACATTCCTTGCCCTCTCGCTGGTGCTGACCGCCGCTTTTTGTCACGCCACCTGGAACCTGCTGGTCAAGCGCATCAACGGCGGGCCGGAACTCGTCTGGCTGTTTTCCGTTTTCTCGGTTTTGATCTACCTGCCCGTTGTCGTGGTTGTTTATCTGATGGAGCGCCCCCTCATGGAGTGGCGCGAGATCGGGTTCTACGCCGGCAGCGCCGCACTGCATATGGCCTATTTCCTGCTTCTCCAGCAGGGCTACCGCAGGGGCGATTTGTCCCTGGTCTACCCGGTTGCGCGGGCGACCGGACCGTTCCTATCCACCCTGTTCGCCGTCTCCGTCCTGGGTGAGAATCTGACCGTCCAGATCGCCGTCGGCGGCCTTGCGATCATCGTCGGCATCGTGTTCCTGACCGGCGGCTTCGACTGGTCTTCCGCGCGCCGCACGAGTTCGCTATTGTTCGGGGTTTCCACCGGCGTGCTCATCGGCAGCTATACGGTCTGGGACGCCTATGCCGTGAGCGCGCTCGCCATCCCGCCGTTGCTGCTCGATTACGGGTCGAACCTCGCGCGCGCCCTGTTTCTGGCGCCCTATGCCGTCACGCGCAAGGAGACCATCGTGAACCATTGGCGCGAACACAAGCTCGCCGTGCTCGGAATCGCCGTGTTCACCCCGCTCGCGTATATGCTGGTGCTGACGGCGCTCGTCTTCACGCCGATCGTCTACGTCGCGCCCGCGCGCGAGGTCAGCGTGCTGATCACGGTGGCGATGGGGTCGATCCTGCTGGGCGAGGGCGAGTTGCGCAGGCGCATGGGTTGGGCCTGCCTGATCCTCTCAGGCATGGTGATGCTGGCGTCGGGCTAGCGGCGCACAGCGCATTTCTTGCGGTTGAGGAGTATCGGGCGGACGGGATTCTCCAAGTTACGGAAGACCATCCCGACGCGCCGGCGAAAACGCCCCGGGCCGCTGGCCGATGCGATGAAAAATGCTATAGTGGCCCTCCCGGAATCGTCTTCATACTCAACATTTCTCATACAGGAGCGAACCATGAGCGAGCCGCAAATCAGTGCGCAGGACGTCCTGAACGCCAGCGCCGGCTGTCTGCAAAAGCAGATGTACGTCTACTTCACGAAACCGGCGAACGGCCTGGGGCCCGTGATGGAGAATCTCGAAGATCACCTGAAATTTCAGGTCGAACTCGAACAGAAGGGGATCATGTTCGGCGCGGGGCCGTTCTGGACCGACGACGAGGAGCGCTGGGAGGGGGAGGGGATGATCATCATCCGGGCCGAATCTATCGCCGAGGCGAGAAAGATCGCCGAATCCGACCCCATGCACGCGAGCGGCGCGCGCACGTTCACCTTGCGCCCCTGGCTGCTGAACGAAGGCATGGTCACGATGAAGGTCACCTATTCGGACGGAGGCCGCGAGGTCATATGAACTGGACACCGAGACGAGAGAGATTCCGCGCCCTGCTCGCGGGCGATAAATGCGTGCACCCCGGTTCGGTCTACGACCCCCTCACCGCGCGCATGGCGGAGGACCTGGGCTTCGAGGTCGGGATGTTCGCAGGCTCCACCGCCTCGCTCACCGTGCTGGGCGCGCCGGACATCATCCTGTTGACGCTCACGGAATTCGCCGCCCAGGCGCTGCGCATCAACCGCGCGGCCGGGATGCCCCTGCTGGTGGATGCCGATCACGGCTACGGCAACGCGCTGAACGTGAAGCGCACCGTCGAGGAACTCGAAACCGCCGGCGTGGCGGGCCTCTCGATAGAGGACACGGTGCTGCCCCAGCCATTCGGCGCGGATGGAGCGCAGCTCACCTCGATTGAAGAGGGCGTGGGCAAGATGCGCGCGGCGCTAGAGGGACGCCAGGACCCGGATCTGGTGATCGCCGGCCGGACGAGCGCGCCCCGCGTCACGGGTACGGAGGACGCCCTCGCGCGCGTAACGGCCTATGAGGCGGCGGGTGTGGACGCCATCTTCGTGGTGGGCGTCCAGAGCCGCGAACAGCTGGAAGCCATCTCGGCCGCGGTGAGCCTCCCCATCATCCTGGGCGGGAGCGCGAAGGAGGTGCGGGGGCTGGATTATCTCGGGGGTCTAGGGGTGCGCGTCGCGCTCCAGGGCCACCAGCCCATCATGGCGGCGGCGGGGGCGGCCTATTCCACGCTAAAGGCGTTAAAAGAAGGCGCGCAGCCCGAAGACCTCGAAAACGTCCCCGCCGGCGATTTCATGAAGAAATACATGAACGACGCCGACTACCGGCGGCAGATAAGCGCGTATCTGGAGGAATCAGGTTCGTAAACATGTGGAAATGCCCGATTTGCGGGTTCTCTCCACGAGGGAGCAACGACATCCAGAGCAGGGGCCCTTCGATACGCGGCTTCGCCGCTACTCAGGGTGAGGAAAAGTGGAGGTGGCCGCTACTCAGGGTGAGGAAGTTCGCGTGAGTACAGGGTGTCGAGAAAACCGGGAGACGATCTGCCGCCGGGAACATGGAACAGCATTTTGAAGCAATCCCAAGTGGAGGAGCGATCATGAGGGTGAAATACACGGTTGTTATCGAGAAATCGCCCGACAACTACGCCGCCTATGTTCCCGGCCTGCCGGGTTGCGTCGCGACTGGCCGCACCCGGGAAGAAACCTTGGCGGAAATCCGCGAAGCCATCGAACTTCATCTCGAAAGCCTGTGCGAGCATGGGGAATCTGCGCCACGGCCTCAAGCGACTGCCGACACCGTGGAAGTGGCGGCGACGGGAACATCGGGGTGACTGTACGGCTGCATCTCCCGCCGAGGCGCAAGAAGATGACGGCGGGCCGTATCGAGAACCTGTCCCGAGTTGGTCGAAGGAACCTGCCCCAGACACCTCAAAGAAGCCTGTCTTTAGACCACCGCTGCCGCGCCCGTGCGCGAATCGCCGATCTCATGTGACGAAAACGCTTTTGAGGATATATACTGGCCCCTCCATGAAGGACAGTTCATCCACCCGGGGAGGGCCTCATGGCCATAGAGCTTGCATGGTACATGTCTTGTGACGGCGACAGCGCCTACATCGGCCGGAAATTCGCCGAGCATCCCCCCAGCCATGAGACGTTCACCCGCATCGCGCAAAACGCGGAGCGAAGCGGCTTCACCACCATACTGGTGCCGACGTCGCAGGTGAGCGGCCACTACGGGCCGCAGGCCCCCACGTGGGACAGCATGGTGAACGCCGCCGTCATCGGTCCGGCGACCAGGACGATAAAGCTCCTGCTCGCCGTTCGGGTGGGCATCATCGACCCGGCCATCTGCGCGCGGATGATGGCCTCGCTCGATGAACTCACGGGCGGGCGCATCCTCTACAACATCGTCACGGGCGGCGACGCGCTGGCGAGCTACGGCGAGACGCTCGACCACGATACCCGCTATGAGCGCACGGATGAGTACCTCGAAATCCTGGAGGGTCTCTGGACGCAGGAGAAATACTCCTTCGAGGGCAGGTTCTACAAATTGCAAGACGCCACCGTCTATCCCCGGCCGGTGCAGAAGCCGCGGATCCCCTTCTTCATGGCCGGGGCTTCGGAGATAGCGCAGGACATCGCCATCCGCCGGGCCGAGTATTCGGTCTTCTGGGGGGAGACGCCCGGGCAGGTGGCCGAACGCGTCGATTACATGAACGAAAAATGCGAGCGCGCGGGAAGGGCGCGCCCGCTCAAGTACGTGACGCGCTTCCAGATCTTCGCGCGCGAGACGGAAGAGGAAGCCTTCGAGGCGGCGGAGGAGGTGATGAGCCGGGTCGACCCCGAGGTGCTGGCCCATCGCGGAAAAGTCATCTCCTCGTTCGAGAGCAAGGGTACCAAGGATCAGCAGGCCCGCACGCGCGAGGAGATGGTGGGTCCCAACCTCTGGGCGGGCATGGGCCGGATCCGCTCGGGTTCTGCCGTCGCCATCGTGGGTTCGTATGAACAGTGCGCGCGGAAGATCGTCGAGATCGAACAGGCGGGCATCGACTTGCTCATCCTCTCGGGTTTCCCCCTGCACGAGGAATGCCAGACCGTGGGCAGGCACGTGATTCCGCTCGTGCGCGAGATGGAGAGGGAACTCGACCTCGTGCGCGAGGAGGATGAGGCGTTCCTGCCCCTGAGCCAGGGGGTTTCCGTCTAGTCTTTCCGTAATTTCAAAAAACGTGTGGGCTCGGAATAGAGTCCGTTTTCTTTCACCGATGAGGGCGACCGTACATGAATTTCGATTTGAACGAAGAACAGACTGCGTGGCGCGACAAGGCGAGGAAATTCGCGGAAGAGGAAGTGGCTCCCATATCGCTCGAGCGGGACATGATTTCCGACCCGCGGGAGACCTTCGACTGGGAGATCATCAAGAAGGGCTCCAGGCTCGGTTTCCGCACCGCCGTCGTGCCCAAGGATCGCGGGGGCCACGGGATCGATTTCGTCACCCAGGCGCTGGTGATGGAGGAGATCGCGCGCGGCGACAGCGCGATTTCGAAAACCTTCAGCCAGTGCTGGAAGTGGAGCCACTTGATCGCCGCCTCCTGCACGGACGATCAGAAAGACAGGTTCCTGAAGCCCTTCCTGGAAGACGACACCTATCTCCTGGGGAAAGGCGGAACCGAGGAATCGGCGGGTTCCGACAATCGGCTCCCCTCCGACGATCCCCGGACGGGCTGGAAGCTCCAGGCGGTGCGCGAGGGCGACGAGTGGGTGCTGAACGGCCGCAAGCGCTACATCGCCAACGGGAGCGTGGGCAAGCTCTTCTTCATCGACGGCAGGACCGACCCCGACGTTCCCATCACGCAGGGCACCACGCTCTTCCTCGTGCCTTCGGATACGCCGGGGTTCCGCGTGGGCAAGGTGTACGACAAGATCGGCTGGCGCTTCTACCAGAACGCGGAACTCATCTTCGAGGACGCCCGCGTGCCGCACGCCAACGTGGTGGGCGAGGTGAACCTCGGCGTTCAGGCCAGGAAGGGCGATACGTCCGAGTTCGGCGATCTTGAACTCTCCGCCAACGGGCTGGGCGTGTGCCAGGCGGCGGTCGACATGGCGATGCACCAGGCCAGGACGCGCTGGCAGGGCGGGAAATACATCATCGAGCACCAGGCGATACAGCTCAAACTCGCCGAGATGCACATGCTCACCGAGGCGCTTCGCGCTTACGTCATGCGCACCGCGTGCGACCTGGAAAAGGGCGCGGACCGCGACATGAAGCACACCATCCTGCTCATGAATTTCTCGACGGACGTCATACAGCGCGTCACCCACCTCTGCATGGACATCCACGGGGGCGCGGGCGTCATGAAGGACGTGGGCGTGGAAAAACTCGTTCGCGACGCGATCGTCTGGACGCATCTCGCGGGCGACGCCGTCCAGCGCATCAAGGTCATCAAGCACCTCTAGGCGGGGGGATCCCATGAGCGAAAAAAAGGTTTCCCTGGCCGTCATCCTGGGCGACGGCGTGGGCCACGACGTGCTGCCCGTGGCGACGGAGGTGATCCGGACTGCGGCCGGTGCGATGGGAGTGGACGTCGAGCCGGAAGTCTATGACTACGGCGCGCTCCACTATCTCGAACACGGAACCCCGCTGCCCGAGGACGTGAACGGCCTCGTGCGCGGGCTGGCGGAAAAACACGACGCCATCCTGTTCGGAAGCGCCGGTCTCGACCCGAGAATCCCCGAGGACGTGAACTGTCGCGACCTCCTGCGCGCGCTTCGCTTCGAACTCGACCTGTACGTGAACCTGCGGCCGGCGCCGCTGCTGCATCCCGATTTTTCCCCCCTGAAGCGGGACGCCGAAATCGACCTCGTCGTCGTGCGCGAGAACACCGAGGGGTTGAACGTGCGCGTGGGCGGCAACTTCAAGAAGGGAACGCCGGATGAGGTCGCCATCCAGGAGGACGTCAACACGTACAAGGGCGTCTCGCGCATCTGCCGCTACGCCTTCGAGTACGCGCGCAAACACGGCTACCCCAAGGTGACCATGGCGGACAAGCACGGCTCCATCATCCACGCGCACGGCCTGTGGCAGCGCGTATTCTGGCAGACGTCGGAGGAATTCCCGGACGTGGAAGGGGAGCACTACTTCATCGACACCCTGTGCCAGGACCTCCTGTTCAAGCCGGAGGATTTCGGCGTCATCGTCACCAACAACATGTTCGGCGACATCCTGAGCGATCTGTGCGCAGGGCTGGTCGGAGGCGTGGGTCTCGCGGCGTCGGGGTGCATCCACCCGGGCCGCGTGTGCATGTTCGAGCCCGTTCACGGCACCGCGCCCGACATCGCGCTCAAGGGAATCGCAAACCCCTTCGCGGTGTGTCTTACGGGGAGAATCCTGCTGAACACGCTGGGCATGGAGAAGTCGGCGGACCTGATCTGGGAGGCGATTCGCTCCGCCGTCCGCGAGAAAAAGACCACGGCCGACCTGGGCGGTTCGCTGAATACCAGACAAGTGGGCGATTACCTCTGCGCGCACATCGAGAAATCGGGCGCGTAAGGTTTTAGGATTTTCCGGTTACAGATATTTGATTCACTAGATTAAAGCCGCCGAACGATACGCCATGAAGAGCCGCCGAGGCGATTGTGCTGACTTGTCAGCCGCCATCGTGGTCGCTACCATGGTACAGAGGACCCTTTCAAAAAGGGGATCGCGAAATGACGGAATTCGAGATGGCGACGCTGGCGGTGCAGAGAATGGGCGTATTGGTTGCGGCCTTGGTGGGCTTTTCGCAGTGCGCCCTCATCGGCGGAGGTCTGTTCATGATGCGCCGTGCGGCGATCATGCGAGACAAGGCGCTCGACGAACTCATCAGGGGTACGAGAACGAACCACGAAGAAGTCATGAAGAACCACGAAGAAGTCATGAAGAACCACGAACAGTTCATGGCGAATCACAAGGAATCAATGGAAAAAATCGACAAGAATCACAGGGAAGCCATGGCGAAGCACGAGGAGAGCATGGCGGCGCTTCATGAACTCATCAGGCGGACGAGTAAGGCGGAGGAATGAGAAACGCCTCTCCCTTGGAACATTAAATTCCAGCATTCTTTGATTTTTCCTATTCGAATATGGAAATCCAGCTATGCCTTTTGAAGTCGGCGCGCCCGCGCATGCGGGCCAGATTGTCGTAGACGCGCTCGTCAGGGAAAACGTCAAGAGGCTCTATTGCCTCCCAGGCTCCCATCTTCTCCAGTTCTACGACGCGCTGAGAGTCGCCCCCTCCATCGGCCTCGTCACCTGCAAGCAGGAGCCGAACGCCTCCCTGATGGCCGACGCCTACGGGCGGCTCACCGGGGAGCCCGGCGTGTGCCTGCTCACGGCGGGGCCGGGCGGCGCGAATTCGGTCGCGGGCGTGGCGCAGGCCTACGGCGCTGCCTCGCCGATGGTGCACATTACGGGCTCCGTGCCGCTCGATGCGTCTCGCGAGGCGTTCCACGGGGTGGACGACCCCGACTTCCTGGTCGAGATGTTCCAGAAGGTCACGAAGTGGAGCGTGCGCGTGAAGCGTATGGAAGACATCTCGGGCGTGATGGCGAAAGCGTTCCAGGTCGCGAGGAGCGGCCGGCCGGGGCCGGTCCACGTCGAGATACCGAGGCTCAGCGATTACAGCCCCCATCTCTTGCAGGATGCCCCCATCGCGCTGCCCGAATACGCGCCTAAGCCCGCGCAGGTCGTCGCCCCCAATGCGGAGGACGTCGCCCAGTACGCCCGCAGGCTCCTGGCTGCGGAATATCCCGTCATCTGCGCGGGCAAGGGGGTGATGCGCAAGGGGGCGATGGCGGAACTCGCGCGCCTCGCCGATAAGTTCTCGATCCCCGTCATCTACCCCCAGGACGCGATGGGCGTTATCGCAGAAGACCACCCCCTGGCGGTGGGACATTACTTCGCCTTCAGGAACACGGAGTTCATGAACGGCGTCACCGGGAAGTGCGACCTGATGATGTTCATCGGCTTGCGCGCCGCCACGGCGGAGGTCGAGCACATCGAACCCTACGCGCCCGAGGAACGGATATTCATCGGCTTCGACGACGCGGAGGACGCGCACTACGGCGGCGCCGATGAAATCGTCGCGGACCCCAGGATGTTCCTGAGCGCTTTGGAGGCGCATCTTGCGGAAGAGAGCGGACGGGCGGGAGCTGAGGTGCGGGAGCAGATCGCGCAGGGCAAGGCGGACTTGAGGCGGCAGGCCCTGGAGGTCATCCAGGGCCATGAGAGCGAGACCCCGATCCATCCCGCGCTCTTGATGGAGAAGCTGAGCCGCCACATCAAGCCCGACGCCATCGTCGTCAGCGACGTGGGCAACTGCCAGATGTTCGCGCGCTACTACGTGCCGCTCACGAACCAGTTCTCCTTCATGCAGTCGGGCGTGTGGAACGCCATGTCCTTCGCGCTGCCGACGGCCATCGTCGCCAAGATGGAATACCCCGGGCGCGACGTCATCGGCCTGGTGGGCGACGGCGCGTTCCTGATGACGATCGGCGATTTCGTGACGGCGAGCGAATACGGCGCGAACATCGTGATGGTCGTCCTGAACGACGGCTCCTACGGGCAGATCGACCGCCAGCAGCAAAACCTCTACGGCGCGGCCTACGGCTGCGATTTCAAGAGCCCGAACTTCGCCGAAATGGCGCGCTCGTTCGACGCGTTCGGCGTGCGGGTGGAAACGCCTGCCGATCTGGATGACGCTATCGAGGCGGTGCTCTCGGCGGGCAGGCCGGCCATCGTGGAAGTCATGACGCGCGAGCAGCCCTTGCCGAAGATTTCATGAGGGGGCTGTTGAAACGGCCCCTGAGAGGGGAATGGCAACCCCCTGAAAGGGAAACCCCATAAAACCAACCCCCCCTACCCCCCCTTGTCAGGGGGGTAAAAAAGACCGACGCCCCGGCAAGTGGGGGATATGAAAAAAGACGACGCCCGCCGCCGGCTAGGGGTTTGGCTTTTTCATGCCCGTCGCCGGGTGGAGGGGGTTTTGCTTTTTCTTGCCCCCCTGACACGGGGGGGTAGGGGGGGTTGCCTTTGGCCCCCGGCGAGGAGGACTTTTTCAACAACCCCGTAGCGGGCCGGTCCGGGCGGGTTCGCGGTTCGAAGAGCTTCCGCGCGTTCGATGAGGATTCTCAATCCTGTCCTTTTCATCACGGAAATATAATCACCCAATCACCAAGGAGTTTTCTCATGGACATTCGTCTGGACGGAAAAAAAGCGCTCATCACGGGCGGCAGCCGCGGCATGGGCCGGGGCATGGCGCTCAAGTTCTCTGAATCGGGGGCCGAGGTGGCCATCGTCGCGAGGCGCCCCGCTGTATTGGAGGAGACGAGGGCGGAGATCGAAGCCGCCACCGGAGGCAGGGTGTTCGCCTATTCGTGCGATATGGGCGACGCAGCGGCGATCAAGAAGATGTGGGCTGCGGCGCTCGATGATCTGGGCCAGATCGACATTCTGGTGAACAACGCGGGCACTTCCACCCGGGGGCCGTTCGAGGAAATAAGCGACGAGATGTGGGAGGAGGATTTGGGCTTGAAACTCTTCGGCGCCATCAGGACCTGCCGCCTCGCTTTCCCCGCGATGAAGGAGCGCCGCTGGGGCCGCATCATCAACGTCGTCACCGTGGCGGGAAAGGCGCCGCCCCCCACGAGCGCGCCGACTTCCGTCTCGCGCGCCGCCGGCATGGCGATGACCAAGGTGCTGGCGGGCGAGGGCGCGCCCCATAACGTGCTCGTGAACGCGCTGTGCACGGGCCGCATCGTGACCGATCAGATCGCGCGGCGCTATGAGCGGGAGGAGCCCGATATCTCGTTCGAAGAATACGTCGCCGAATACGGGCGCGACATTCCGCTCGGCAGGATGGGAACGGCCGAGGAATACGCCAACATGGCGTGTTTTCTGGCGTCGGACGCCGCCTCCTACATCACGGGAACGGCGGTGAACATCGACGGGGGATTCTGCCCGGTTGTGTAGGCTTGGGGAGGTTGTTGAAACGCCTTTGTCAAAGGAGCAACCCCCCCTACCCCCCCTTGTCAGGGGGGCAAGAAAAAGCAAAACCCCCTCAGCCCGGCGGGGCGTATCGCCTTTTTATACCCCCCTGACAAGGGGGGGTAGGGGGGGTTGCTTTTCAAACCGAGAACCTGCGCCGCCCGGGTTCGGATTTTGGCCGTCATTCCTGCATATCGTCTTTAGAATACGGACACACCGCCCGCAGCGGACACTCTTCGCATCTGGGCGTGGGACGGCAGAAGGTGTGCCCCAGGCGCACGAGGAGGGCGTGGTATTCGTTGAAAAGGGCCGCCTCGCGGGGCAGATGCGCCGTGAGGCGCTCTTGCAGGGCGAGGTAGTCCTTGTCCCCGTTCTTCGACGCCTCGAAGTGCCCGAGCCGGGAGAAGATGCGCTTCGTGTAGGCGTCCACGACGAAAACGGGCCTCTCCGCCGCGTAGAGCGTGATGGAATCCGCCGTCTCGCGCCCGACGCCGTCCAGGCCCATCAATTCCTCGTGCAATTCTTCCGTCGGCAGGTCCAGGAATCTGTCCACGTCTCCCTCGAAGTATTTCGAGAGGTAGGCGACGAACCCCTTGATTCTCCTGGCCTTCATGTTGAAAAACCGCGCGGGCCGGATGAGGCGGGCGAGGCGGTCTCCCCGCACCTTCTTGAGCGCGCCCTCCGTCAGGAGGCCCTCTTTTTTGAGGTTCCCGATCGCGCGCGCCGCGTTCGCCCACGAGGTGTTCTGGACGAGAATGGCCCCCAGGCATATCTCGAGCGTCGTCTCGCCGGGCCACCAGTCCTGCGGGCCGAATCGCGCATGGAGCCGCTCGTAGATATCCATCAGGCGCTTCCGGTTGAGGCCCGGTACTTGAACTGCGCGTTTTTCTTCGGTCATGCTCGCCTCGCTCATTCCCGTAGTGTAGATTCCTACTTTTATATAGGCCGACTCCGTAGCGCAAAGACGCATTCATAGCCCTTGCGCGGTTTCGTTACGCCACAAGATGGGTGATACAGGCGAACCGCGTTTCGCAATCATGGATTCATGACTCCGGGTTAAGGAACATATCGTGAAAAAAGGCGCGAAAATTCTCGTGGGCGACTGCGCCGGCGTGAAGGAAGGCGAGGACGTGCTCATCGTCACCGACGCCGAGCGTCTCCCCATCGCGCAGGCCCTTTGCGCAGAAGCGGGAGACTTGGGCGCAAGGGCCACGATGGCCGTATGCCCGCCCAGGAGCATCGACAACGAGGAGCCCCCGCGCGCCGTGGCCGAGGCGATGCGGGCGTCCGACGTGGTATTCCTGCCCGTCACCCACGCTCTCGCCCATACGCGGGCGACGAGGGAGGCGATAGGTGCGGGCGCGCGCGTGCTCTCGATGACGGCGTTCACGCCCGGCCAGATGGAGCGCGGCGGCCTGATGGCGGATTTCAGGGCGAGAAAACCGCTTTGCGACGCCCTGGCGGCGCGCCTGAGCGAGGCGCGCGAGGTGCGCGTCACCAACCCGGCGGGCACCGAACTCGTGCTCGGCGTCGAAGGACGCGCGGGCAACAGCCACGCCTGCGTGCTCGACGGGCCGGGCTTCACCGCCGTTCCGAACATCGAGGCCAACACGTCGCCTCTGGAGGGGACGACGAGCGGCGCGCTCGTGGTGGATGGCAGCATTCCCTACTACGGGGTGGGCGTAATCGAGGAGCCTGTGACTTTCCGTATCGAGGAGGGCTTCGTGCGGGAGATAACCGGCGGGCGGCAGGCGGATTTCTTGCGCGAGCTTTTAGCCGCGCAGAACGATAAGTGGGTCTACAACGTCGCGCAGTTCGCGGTGGGCCTCAATCCCGAATGCAGGGATTTCACCGGCGAGATGCTGAACGACGAGGGCGTGAACGGCACCATCCACATCGGCATCGGAACCTCCGCCAACCTGGGCGGCGACGTGCAGGCGAAGACCCATTTCGACGCCATCATCCGCGCGCCTTCCGTCTGGTTCGACGGCGAGGCCATCATCCGGGACGGCGAGATACTCGTAAACGCGGAATGATGGATAACAATTTGAACATTCGCCTGGGAATAGACATCGGGGGCACGTTCACCGACCTCGTGCTCATCGACGAGGCGCGCCGCGCAGTCCACGTCGCCAAGGTGCTGACCACGCCCGGTGATCCCGCCGAGGGGACGCTCGCGGGTTTCAGGAAAATACTCGAATCGGCGAGTATCGACGCATCCGACCTCGCGAGCATCGTTCACGCCACCACCCTCATCACCAACGCGCTGATCGAGAGAAAAGGCGCGCGCACGGGCCTCATCACCACGCAGGGGTTCTCGGACGTCATCGAGATAGGTCGCGAGAAGCGCTTCGACTTATACGACCTGCACCAGGAGATGCCCGAACCCCTGATAGCGCAGGAATATCGGGCCGAGGCGCCCGAGCGCGTCCACGTGGACGGCGAGGTGGTGGTCCCCCTGGACGCGGAAGCCGTGAAGCGCGAGGCGGAAAGACTTCTCAAGCTGGGGGCGGAATCCATCGCCGTCTCGTTTCTCCACGCGCCCGTGAATCCTGCGAACGAAAGGGCGGCCCGGGCGGCCATCGGGGAAGTCGCGGGCGATACGCCCGTTTCCATCTCGTCCGACGTGGCTCCCGAGACGGGCGAGTACGAGCGCGCCTCCACCACGGCGGCGAACGCCTACGTGCGGCCCATCGCCGATGCGTACCTGACGCGCCTGCTCGCGAGTCTCAGGGATTCGGGCTTCGCGGGCGATCTCTTCATCATGCTCTCGAACTCGGGATTTGCGGCGCTCGAGGGCGTGCGCGAGCATCCGGTGCGGATCATCGAGTCGGGACCTGCAGGGGGCGCGCTCGCGGCGGCGCAGATCGCACGCTCGCTGGGCGAGGCCCACGCCCTGGGGTTCGACATGGGCGGGACCACGGCCAAGATATGCCTGATCGAGGACGGCGAACCCGCGACGGAGAACCGCTTCGAGGTGGCGAGGACCTCGAGGTTCCAGAAGGGAAGCGGCCTGCCCATCCTCTCGCCCACGGTGGACCTGGTCGAGATCGGCGCGGGCGGCGGCAGCATCGCCGAGATAAGCGACCTGGGGTTGATCCGCGTCGGGCCCCAAAGCGCGGGCGCGGCCCCGGGGCCCGCCTGCTACGCTCAGGGAGGCGCGCAGCCCACCGTCACGGACGCGAACCTGCTCCTGGGCTATCTCAATCCCGATTTCTTCCTGGGCGGCGCGATGCGGCTCGACGCCGGACGCGCGCGCGAGGCCGTCTCCTCACTGGCCGGTGAGCTGGGCATGAGCGTCGAGGACGCGGCGTGGGGGATTTACGAGATCATCACCGAGCAGATGGCGAGCGCAGCGCGCGTGCACATCGCCGAGAAGGGCGGCGACCCCAGGAACTACGCCCTGATCGCCACCGGCGGGGCCGCGCCGCTTCACGCCTGCCACATGGCGAAAAAACTCTACATCCGCCGGATCGTCTGCCCGCCGGACGTGGGCGTGGCCTCGGCCGCCGGCCTGCTGGCGGCGCGTCCGAGGGCGGACGCCGTCCGCGTCCTGGTGTCCGACGTGGATGCGGTCGATTGGGCGCGCGTCGAGGAGTCGTACCGGGAGATGGCCGCGCAGATGACGGACTCCCTGGGTGAGGGGATAGAGGTGGACGGGCGCTGGGAATTTCTCTGCGCGGCCGACATGCGCTACCGGGGGCAGACGGACACGGTGAGCGTCCCCCTGCCCGAGGAGGGGGGGATGCCGGTTCGCGATAGTTCAGCCATGCAGAACTTGTTCGAGCGCGCCTATGAGCGGCGGTATCTGCGAAAGATCGAGAACGTGGCGGCGGAAGTGGCCGCCTGGCGGTTGACCATGCTGGGTCCCGGACCCTCCGAGGCGGAAGTCCCGCCCCTCAAAGACGATACGGATTTCGATAAGGGAGTGAGAAAGATATACGCGGGTCCCGAGCGTAGATTCTCGGAGGCGCGCGTGTATCACCGGTATTCGCTGCCCGCAGGAAGAGAATTCTCCGGCCCCGCCATCGTCGAGGAGCGCGAATCCACCATCGTGGTCCCCGAAGACGCGCGCTTTCGGAAAGACGCGGGCGGCCACATCATCATCGAGGTTGCCGGATAATGGCGTTCGATCCCATCACGCTGGAAGTGCTCTGGCGGCGGCTCATCGGCATCGTGGACGAGGCGGCGGCGACGCTGGTGCGCACCTCGTTCTCGACCCTGGTGCGCGAGTCGAACGATTTCTCCTGCGTGATCACCGACGATCAGGGCCACTCCCTCGTGCAGTCCTCCGCCAGCATCGCCTCGTTCATCGGCACCCTGCCGATAACGGTTCGGCATTTTCTCCGGGAATTTCCGCCCGAGGCGCTGGAGCCCGGCGACATCCTCATCACCAACGACATCTGGTACGGAACGGGCCATCTCCCCGACGTGAACATCGTGAAGCCGGTGTTCCACCGGGAGAAATTCATCGGCTTCTCGGCCAGTACGGCCCATCTCCCCGACATCGGCGGCAAAATCCGCTCCCCCGACCCGAGGGAGGTCTACGAGGAGGGCCTCCAGATCCCCATGATGAAGATGTACCGGCGCGGCGAGCCGGACCGGACGCTCATCGACCTCATCCGCTACAACGTGCGGGTGCCGGATCTCGTGATGGGCGACATCAACGCCCAGCTCACGGCGAACCGCCTGGCGGAAAAGCGCCTGGGCGACCTGCTGGATGAATACGGTCTCGATGATTTGCGCGCGCTGACGAAAGAGATCCAGGGCCGATCCGAAAAGGCCATGCGCGACGCCCTGCGCCGTCTGCCCGACGGGGAGTTCGCGTCCGAAATCGAGACCGACGGCCTCGCGGAACCCATCCGGGTTCGGACGCGGATCGAAAAGACGGGCGATTCCCTGGTCATCGACTACGCGGGCTCTTCGCCCCAGGTGGACCGCGCCGTGAACGTGGCCTACAACTACACCTACGCCTATTCGGTCTACCCCATCAAATGCGTCCTGTGCCCCGAGGTTCCCAACAACGAGGGGTGCTTCAGGCCCATCGACGTGCGCACGGAGCCGGGCAGCATCCTGGAGCCGCTCCACCCCGCCGCCGGCGGGGGCCGGATGCTGGTGGGCCACTACCTGCCCGCCGCCGTCTTCGAGGCGCTCGCCCCCGTCATCCCCGAAGAGGTGCCCGCGGCGAGCGGCTCTCCGCTCTGGTGCGTGAACTATACGGGGCTGGACAAGCGCGGCGTGCGGACGGCGGGGCTGTTCTTCCAGAACGGGGGCACGGGCGCCACCGCGCGCGGGGACGGCCATGCGTGCCTGAGCTATCCGAGCAACGTCTCCCACACGCCGATCGAGGTGATCGAGCGCATCACGCCCTTCACCTTGATCGAGAAGACGATACTGAGAGACTCGGGCGGCGCCGGGAAGTTCCGGGGCGGCTGCGGGCAGCGGATCGTCTTCCGGAACGACTCGCCCGCGCGCATCACGGTCTCGTTCATGGCCGAGCGCACAAAATCGCCGGCGCCCGGCCTGTTCGGCGGCGGGCACGGCGGGCGAGGGCAGGTGCGCATCAACGAGCGCGAAATCGACCCCAAGGTCACCACCGACATGGAGCCGGGCGATACCCTGACGCTCATCACGCCGGGCGGCGGGGGCTACGGGGCGGCGGAATCATGAAGCCTCTGCTCTCAGGTGACGCCTGGGCGTTCGTGGAGCGCGCGCGCGTGGCGCGGCTGGCGACAGCAAGCAAGGACGCCGCGCCCCACGTCGTGCCCGTCGTGTTCGCCTTGGTGGACGGGAAGATATACATTCCGGTGGACGGCAAGCAGAAAAAAGACATCGAGCGGCTCAAAAGGCTCGACAACATCCGTGAGAACGCACAGGTCTCGTTTTTGGTGGATCACTACGAGGACGACTGGGCGAAACTCGGCTTCGCCCTCATCTTCGGGAACGCGAGGATCATCCACGTCGAGGCGGACGCCGAAGTCTACGAGAAGGCTGCCGAACGCTTGCGTGAAAAATATGCGCAATACCGGGGCGCCATCACGATCCACGCCTGGATGATAGAGATAACGCCAAAGCGCGCCGCGTCCTGGGGCGCGATGGAAGCAGAGGAGTCTCAAAAGTGAAGCTCAGCTATCAGATCGCCACGCCGGATATCTCCACCCCCAACCTCCCCAGCGCGCAGGGGACGCTCGGGGAAAACCTCGATTGCGTCGCCGAGGCGGGATTCTGCGGCGTGGAGCTTTCGGTGCGAAAACCCGCTGAACTCGATTTGGACGAGATAGAGAAGCAGATCAAAAGCCGGGGCCTCTCCGTCTCGATGATCCACACTGCGGCGATGGGCTTTCAGGACAGGATATGGCTGTGCCATCCCGTGCCCGAGATAAGAGAAGTGTCCTACCGCCGACACCTGGACGCGCTCGATATGGCGGAGAGGTTCGGGTGCGGCATGGTGATCGGCTCCTCACGCGGGAATCTCTGCGAGGACGAGCGGCGCGAGGATTCCCTCGGCTGGATGCGCGACGCCCTGCTTGGCCTTGCGGATGAGGCCGCCGCGCGGGGCGCCAGACTCTATCTGGAACCCTTGTGCAGCCACTGGATCAACAACGTGACCACGGCGGCGGAAGGGGTGGCGCTTTGCCGGGAACTCGATCACGAGGCGTTCGTGCTCATGCTCGACACCTACCACATGAACGCGGATGAGGCGTCGTTCACCGAACCCATCGTCGAGTCGCGAGAGTTTCTCGGCCACATGCACATCGCCGAGAACAACCGCTACTACCCCGGCGGCGGGCACATTCCCTTCGGCGAGGTTATCGGGGCGCTTCGCTCGATAGGGTACGGCGGCTGGCTGACCTGCCAGATCGTCTCCAAACCCGACATCCGCACGGCGGCGAAGCTGGCGGCGGAGAATTTGCGGGCGCTTATTGAGGATGGGGCGTCCTGAGGCATTCTCCGTTCGCCGGGGTTGTTGATAAATCCCCGGTTCCTGGACTTGTCGTATGTAATCGACCGACGAGAGAGAAAAACCACTCCCTCTCAAGGGGTTGTTGAAATAGTCCTTGTCGGGGGGATATTGCCTTTAGCGGGAAGGCCGCTTTCGCGCGAACTCCCGACCTACCTGGTCGAAAGGCAACCCCCCCTACCCCCCCTTGACAGGGGGGCAAGAAAAAGCAAAACCCCCTCAGCCAGGCGGGGGCGCATTGCCTTTTTGTACCCCCCTGACAAGGGGGGTAGGGGGGGGTGGTTTTATAGGGGCAGGCACGGAGACTTGTCCCTGCGGACTCTCTCCCCGGTCGGCTCCACTCGCCGAATCACGAAATCGGGGGTTTTTCAACAGCCCCCTCAAGGGGGGAGTGAACTTCAAAGGCGTGCGCGCAACAAAATCGCTCCCGAGGGCTTTTTCAACTGCCGCTCGCTTTGGGGGGATCCATACCCGACGCCTCGGGAGGGACGCGGACCCTCATCAGGAGAGATAAAGCCTTATTTCTCGAGTGAAAAAAGGCGCCTCGCCAGTTCGGCATCGGGTATGGAAATTTTCCCCTCCCATGCGAGTTCGGCCAGAAGCCTTCCGGTGAGCGGACCGAACTTGAATCCGTGGCCCGAGAAGCCGGCCCCGAACGCGATGCGCGGGTTCTCGGGATGCAGGTCGATGATGAAATCCTCGTTCGGCGCGTTGGTGTAGAGGCAGTGCTCAGCGCCCGCGAGCGTCCAGTTCCTGCAGGTGAAAAAGCGCGCCATGAAGCGCTTCACGTCGTCAATTTTCTCCTGGTCGACGGCGTCGGGCGGGTTGTCCGGGTCGTCGTCCACCCCGACCCTCAGATGCCGGCCCACCTTGACGCCCGTGCGCCCGAAAACGGGCATTCCGTAGAACAGGTTGTTCTCGTCCTGTTCCCTGTAGGCCCAGACCGGGAACCGGCCGGGCCGGTAGGCGTCCGGGTCGTCCTCGGGCGTGAAGTACGCAACCGTCTGGCGGGCGATGTTGAGACTGGGCTTCAGGAACGGGAGTAAATCCTTCGCCCAAGCGCCCGGTGCCACGACGAGGCGTTCGGTCTCCAAGGTTCCCGCGCTTGTCTCGACCTTTACGGGATCGGCCGCCGGGTCGAATCCGTGGACGACCGTGTTCTCATGGATTTGCACCCCGCTCTCGCGGGCCAGCGCGGCGAGCGATTCGATCGCTTCAATTGAGGATATGAATCCCCCCGTCTTGTCCAGCAGGGCGCTCTCGACGCCCTCGAAGGTGAACTGGGGGAACCGCCCCCGCGCCTCGTCCGCGGAGAGGAGTTCCACGTCCACGCCCTCTTGCGCCACCGCCTGGACGTAGGAATGGTAACGCTCGCACGGCGGCCCGGTGTATATCCCGGGGTTGGCATACACGAGTTTTTTTCGTAAGTCCTTTTCGAGCCTGGGCCACTCTTCGGCGTGCACCCACTGCATGAGGCGGACGTATTCGGGGGCGACATAGGCGCTTCTCGTGACGCGGGCGGCGCCGTGCGAACTGCCCCGGTCGTGGCCGATCTCGAAACGCTCCACCAGCCCGACGCGCGCGGCGCCCAGGCGCTTCAGGTGATACAGCGCGGAGAGTCCGTTGATTCCGCCGCCGACCACCAGGGCGTCGTAGGTATCGCCGTTCATGTGGGTTTGACCTCGTGGAAAGATGGCCGCGCTATCGTCTTTCGCGTCTTGTTGCTTCGGGTGCTTCAAACGGGCGGTATGAAAATATCCATATCAAATCGCCGCGCTTCCGCCAAGTGGCTCTATGAGGGGGAGCGGTTGTTCCGATTGGAGAGAGGAATTATTCCAGACGAGCTGGAAGGTCGAAATTACTCCCCCCTTGAGGGGGTCGGGCTTCCCGAGGGGAAAGCCAGACGATGAAGCCGAGCGATTTATGTGACGGCTGATGCGTGGGAGGTCAGCCCTTTCGACTGGAAAAGCAACCCCCCCTACCCCCCCTTGACAGGGGGGTAAAAAAAGAAGGCCCCCTTGTATGGGGGGTATAAAAAGGCGACGCCCGCCGACGGTAGAGGGGCTTTTGTTTTTTCTTGCCCCCCTGTCAAGGGGGGGTAGGGGGGGTTGCCTTTGTCCCCTGACAAGGAGGGTTGGGGGTTGAACGCGACCGGGGAAGGAGCGTTCGCTCCCTTGACAAAGGCTTTTTCAACAGCCCCCTCAAGGGGGGAGTGAATCCCAAGTTCATACGTATAGCAGGAATGAAACAGAGAACCCCTCCAGTGCGGGCGAAAGCCCTCCGCTCGTGGTATGGTGGCGTTTCATCAAACAGGTGGAAGCGGAACGAAATTCACACAGGTGGAATGGAGGTCGGAATGAGCGCCGATGGACTGAATTTTCTCTCAATATACGAACTTGCCCAGCAAATCGAGCAGAAGAAAATCTCCCCGCGCGAGGTGGTGGACGCGCATTTGCGGCAAATCGAGGCCCTGGATCCCGAACTGAACGCGTTCATCACCGTGTGCGCGGACGAGGCCCGCGAGGACGCGGCAAAGGCGGAAAGCGAGATTCAGGGCGGCCACTACCGCGGCCCTTTGCACGGCGTGCCGGTCGGCATCAAGGACATCATCGATACCGCAGGCGTCCTCACGACGCAGGGGTCGAGCTTCTTCCCGGACAACGTGCCGTCGGCGGATGCGGAGTGCGTGAGGAAGCTGAAAGAAGCGGGCGCGGTCGTCGTCGGCAAGTGCAACACGCACGAGTTCGCGGCGGGCTCCACCACGGTGAACCCCCACTACGGCCCCGCCCGCAACCCCTGGAATCCCGAGCGGGTATCGGGCGGTTCGAGCGGCGGCTCGGGCGCGGCCGTGGCGGCCTATATGTGTCCGGGCGCGGTGGGGACCGACACGGGCGGCTCCATCCGGGGGCCTGCGAGCGCATGCGGCACGATGGGTCTCAAGCCCACTTACGGCCGCGTGAGCCTTCGCGGCATTTTCCCGAACTCCCCGACGCTCGACCACGCAGGACCGCTCGCGAGGACGGCGCGCGACTGCGGCATCATGCTGCAGGCCATGGCGGGCTACGACCCGGCGGACGCTGGCTCCAAAGACCGCGAGACGCCCGATTTCTGCGCCCTGATAGGCGAGAGCGTCGAGGGGATGCGCTTCGGCGTCTGCGAGGACCTCTATCTCCCGGAAAACGACGCTTCGGTGCAGGAAGGTTTCGAGAATGCGATAGAGGCGATGAAGGCTCTGGGCGGCGTGGTCGTCCATGTGCGCTATCCAAACGCGGATAGAATGAGAGACGTGCGGCGCATCATCGCCAGCGCCGAACTGGCGGCGGTCCACAGCGAGCGGCTCGCAACGCATCCGGAAAAATTCGGCGACGACGTCCGCGAGCGCCTGGAAATTTCGAGCCGCGTGACGCTGGTTGAATACATGCACGCCATGAGAGAGCGGCGCACGCTCACCCGCGAGATGGAGAAGGTGTTCGATGAGATCGATATTCTCCTGGCGCCCGGCTATCCCTGCCCCGCGGGGCCCGTCGCGACGATAATGGGCACGGTGAACGGGAAGGAGCACCTGTTCACGGGCCTCGGCAGACCGCAGACCGGCCCCTACAACCTCTTCGGTTTCCCGACCATGGCGGCGCCTTCGGGCTTCAGCGAAGACGGCCTGCCGGTATCGATCCAGATCGTGGGGCCGCCCTGGGAGGAAGCCCGCGTCCTGCAGGCCTCCCACGCGTTCGAGGAAGCCACACCGGACATTCGTCAGAAGAAACCGGCTATGGTCAGCGGGTGAATTTCATGACGCGATTTTCATGGTCTTTTTTCTTGTGAGGGTATGAGATATGACGCAAACCGATAACTCCACGCTCGTTTCGACGGCGTGGCTCTCAGAAAACCTGGAAAATCCGAACCTCCACGTCATCGAGGTGTCCTCGGCGAGTGATGACGCCTCCTACCGCGAAGCCCACGTGCCGGGCGCGCACTGGTGGTTCTGGAAAGGGGCGCTCTGGCACGAGACGGACCGCGCGTTCGCCGCGCCCGACGCGCTGGCCGAACGTCTGGGCGGGATGGGCGTCGGGCCGGATGATGAAATCGTCTTGTACGGCGAGCCGGTGCAGTTCGGAACCTATGCGTTCTGGGTGCTCAAGATGGCGGGCTTCAATAATCTGAAGCTGCTCGATGGCTCGAAGAAAAAATGGATAGCGGACGGAATGCCCGTATCGAGTGAAGCGCCGGATGCAGAGGCCGTCGCCCACCCCGCGCCGGATGGGGGCGAGACCTTAAGCGTGGGCAGGGACGATATTCGCGAGAAGCTGGGCGCGCCGGGCAGGGTGCTGCTCGACGTGCGCTCGCCCGAGGAATACAGGGGCGAGCGGGTGATGCCGCCGCCGGGCTTCGACCACGGGGCCGAGCGCGCCGGGCGCATACCGGGGGCCGCGCACCTGTTCTTCCGCGAGCTTCTGAACGAGGACGACACCTACAAGAGCACGGAGGAACTCGGGAAAATTCTCGGCGGAGCGGGCGCCGCGGGTGATGACGAGATAGAACTCGTCCTCTACTGACGCCTGAGCCACCGGGCCAGTCTGGTCTGGTTCGCCATGCGGTACCTGCTGGGCTATGAAGACGTGAAGATTTACGACGGCTCCTGGACGGAGTGGGGCAGCATCGTCGGTTTTCCGATTGAGCGATGAGAGAATCCCGGAAGCCGGGTGAAGGGACAACCCTTTCGGGCTGAAAACCAACCCCCCCTACCCCCCCTTGACAGGGGGGTATGAAAAGGCGACGCGTCCCTGCCGGGCTGAGGGGGTTTTGCTTTTTCTTGCCCCCTGACGAGGGGACTTTCTTTTTTTACCCCCCTGTCAAGGGGGGGTAGGGGGGGTTGCCTTTATCCCCTGAGGAGGGGGACTTTTCCAACAACCCCCTCAAGGGGAGATGTTGGAACCCTCGTAGCGTTGAGGATCATTTCACGGGGTAGCGCGGCTCCTCCCCCTGCAGGACGCGCAATACGTCCGTCGCCGCCTTTCGCCGCATGTCCTCGAGAGCGGCCGTGCTGTACCACGCGCTGTGCGGCGTGACGCGGCAGTTGGGAAGGGCGAGCAGCGGGTGGTTCGGCCCCGGGGGCTCAACTTCCAGAACGTCGAGGCCCGCGCCCCGGATGGCGTTTCTCTTCAAGGCATCGGCCAGCGCATGCTCGTCCACGAGTTCGCCGCGCGCCACGTTGATCAGAACGGCGTCCGTCTTCATGCGATCGAGCGCCTCGGCGTTTACGATGCCCCGCGTCTCGGGCGTCAGGGGCGCATGCAGGGAGACGTAGTCGGATTCCTCCCATATCTGCGATAGTGCGGCGTTCTTGGCTCCCAGCTCCTCGAAAACGGATTCGGGCGCGAAAGGATCGTGCGCGACGACCCGCATCCCGAAGGCGCGCGCCTTTCCGGCCAGGGCCGCGCCGATCCTCCCGATTCCCACCACGCCCAATGTCGCGCCCCGCAGCGGGGCGATGGGCCGGAGCGCGGCGATGCCCCACCCGCCTTTTTCGACTTCCGCGATGCCTTGCTCCAGTTTCCTGGCGAAGTATAGGATGAGCGCCATGGCGTGATCCGAAACCTCATCGACGCAGTAATCGGGCACGTAGGTGACCGGAATGCCCTTCGCTCTTGCGGCCTCGAGGTCGACGTTGTCCACGCCCACGCCGCCGCGCGCGAGGATTCTGCAGCGCTTCAGCTGCGCGATGACCTCTGCGGTGAAGGTGGGAATCGAGCCGATGATGACGCCTTCCGCCTCCGCGCAGAGTTCGACCAGGGATTCAGCGTCCGCCCCCATCCCCAGACGCAGGCGGGAGCCCAGGGGCGAGAGTATCTCCTCCTCGACCGTGGGGGGGCCGAAGCGCGTTCCGGCGACGGCGATGAGCGGGCCGTCTTTTGCGGGTGGACTTAAAACCATAGGTCCCTCGGAAATCCGCGTTTTCATGCGGCGGGAAGAATGAAAAGAGCTTCGGCGTAAATAAAAAACACCGCGGCCCGATGACCGCGGTGTCTACATCATTGGAGTGAAGCTAGCGCAGCACGTTGTCCGATCTGCGCGGCGGGTCGTTCGCCGGGCGCGGCTCGACCGGCTCGTTGTTCTTGAATTCCTCGGTGAGTTCCGCGTTGATTTCCGCCCATACGGGGTCGTCGTCTTCACTCTCGAGGATGGCGTCAATCGGGCACTCCGGCTGACAGACGCCGCAGTCGATGCATTCTTCGGGGTCGATGATCAGGAAGGGCTCCCCTTTGTACTCGCCCGGGTGCATACAATCTACGGGACAGACGCTCACGCACGTCGCATAACGCTCGCCCAGGCATTTCTCCCCGATGACAAATGTCATGGATGATTCCCTCCTACGGATGATGAAGATTTTTACGATCTGAACCCCGAGGGAACGACCCCTGGCGATTCACGTTTATTGAACTCAAATTCACCTGGATACCCCAAGCGCAGAGCGATGCTAGCAGATGCCGCTCCCGAAAATCAAGGGTATAGAAGCACAAAATCAAGATTCTTTTGCCTGAAGGCGGGGTTTTTTCAGTTTGCCGGTTTCGGCGAGGCGTCGAAAATTTTCCCGAGCGCGCGGAGCATGGCTTCGACCGATTCGGGCGGCACGCCGCCGAGTTCTTCGTGGAAATCGAACCCCTGGAGCCAGCGGAACTTTTCGAGCGATGCGGCGCTGATGTGCGAGTCCACGCCCAGCGATTCGAGCGTCGAGACGACGCCTTCCATCTCCTGCGCGCGCCTTTCGGCGACGATGAGGCTCGTGCCCGCCAGGCTCAGGGCCAGGTCCCGCAGGGGAAGTCCCTCCACGGTGCCGGCGATGGACTCGATGAGTTCATCCACGATCCCGCAGCGCCTCGCCGCCTCGATGGCTTCCAGAAAAGTCATCATCAGCCCCTTGGTGAACACGCTGCGCACGACCTTGAGGGCGGAGGCGTCTCCCACGCGATCGCTGAGCACCTGAAGCTGCATCCCGTAGCGCGCCATCGCCTCGCTCAGGCGTTTGGCCTCGGGTCCCGAGATCAACGTGACGACCTTGTGGCCATACACCTCTGCGGGATCGCATATCGCCCCGTCGACCGGCCGGCCTCCGCCCGCCTCGATGACGCGGCCGATTTCTTTCTTCGCCTCGGGCGTCGTGGTGTTCAAATCCAGGTAGACGGCGTTTCGGACGAAAGGGGAGGCGCTGCGCGCCGCGTCCAGCGCGCTTTCCGGCGTGACGAGCGAGAGTACGAGGTCCGCGCCATCGAGCGCCTCTTCCATGGACTGCGTCATCAGAATCGCCGGGTGATCGGAGGCGTCGAGATGTTCGGGCCGCCAGGGCGGTCTTTTCCAGACGCGGACCTTCGCCGCGCCGGCCTCCGCCAGTCCCCGGGCGATGGGTCTGCCGGCCATGCCGAACCCCAGTACGCAGACGGCGGGATGAGTTTCAAGGTTCAAGAAGGTTTCTCCGTCGGGCTTCATGTGGATGGGGACATGATTCCCGGTCATATTCCATGGAAACGAGATATTATGAAGTGATTATAAAATAAGGCGGGCGTGCGTCTCCAGCGCGTCCGGTATTTTTCGGTCGGCTTCTTGTTTGCGGGATAACGCGAAAAACGAATCTGGGGCTTGGCGTATGGGCTCGCTGGTTCCCGTCTCCGAATTCACAGCACGAGCCAGGACGGAGGACGTTCCTTCACATGGGGTTGTTGAAAAAATCCTCCTGAAAGGGTAATCCCATAAAAGCAACCCCCCCTACCCCCCCTTGTCAGGGGGGCAAGAAAAAGCAAAACCCCTCACTGCTGGCAAGAAGAACCAAACCCCTCCGGCGGCGGGGCGAGGCCTTTTTTTACCCCCCTGACAAGGGGGGGTAGGGGGGGTTGCTTTTCGAGGAGAGAACCTGCGCCGCCCGGGTTCGGATTTTTACCGTCATTCCGGTGTCAGACCCGACCGATGCGGGAGGGTTTGACACCAGAATGACGGGCATCGTGATCTCTCCGAAAAGGTGTCGTAGGGGCGGACCTCTGTGTCCGCCCGATTTGATGTCTCCGCTATATGAAGGGGGCGGGACGGATGATCGCTTGGGGCGGACACACAGTCAGACATATATGTCTGGCCCCTACAGACCCCTGTCCCCGGAGTTGCTCCGTGGAGTGTATAGACGCGCGAGAGGACGCGCGCGGTCCGCTCTCGCGCCCGCGCGAAAGTCTAGTTCGTCACCTTCAGGGAGTAGTCGGGCGTCGGGTTCAGGGGGCATGAATAATAGTAATCGCCCTCTTTGAGCGTGATGTGGTAATCCCTCGATTTTCCCTTCGTGAGGCCGCCCCCCGAGACCTTTGGCAGCGTGAGGCGTCCGACCCCTGCGCCCCTCAGGTAAAACCCGAGCCCGTAGGGCACGTTCTTGTTCGTCACCCGGAAAATATAGGGGCCTGGCTTCAGCGTGATGGTTTTGGAGCCGGCGAGACGCTTTTTCCCGCTTTTGGAGTTGATGGCCTTGCAGTCGGCCGACCCCGTGGTCTTGAAGCCGTGGTCCTCCCCCTCGGGTTCGGTGAACTGGCAGCCCGTCTGTGTGAGGGTGATGACGGTCGGCCCGGCGGCGTACACGATAGTCGATGCGAGAGGCAGCAAAGATGCCGCGAGGAAAATCATGAGCGCTTTGTGGAAATTTTGCATGGGGTTGTTCCTTTTGCGAGTGTGTTTCTGACTCTTCCGGTTTTCATGCCTTTGACTGATTGGCCGGCGGCTATATTTGATGATAAGCGCATTTCGTGATGCAGGCTTACTCAGAACAGCATATCAAAAAGATGCGGCGAATGGATAAAAAAATGCCAAATCCGTCGTAAGCCGAATGATCAGACGGGCAGGCTGAACCAGATGTGGATGACGCCTTCGTCATGCCAGGCGCCCACTTCGCCTCCATGCGCCTCGATGAGCGCCTTCACTATCGCCAGTCCGATGCCCGCTCCCCCGCTTTCGCGCGAACGCGATTTTTCCGTGCGGTAGAACCTCTCGAAGATGAGCCCGACATCTTCCATTTCTTTCGGAAAATCATGGCTGGTATTTGAAAATACGATCTTCATCCCGTTCTTTCGCCCCTCCGCCCGGACGCGGAACTCCCCTCCCTCGGGCGTGTGACGGCATGCGTTCTGGACGATGTTTCCCAAAGCCTGGACGATTTTGTCCTTGTCCGCCTGAACGACGGAGACGTCGCCGCCGAAATCCACGCTCACCCCGATTTTTCGGGCTTCGAACTCGCGCCGGTAGAGTTCGATGACGCGCTCGACCAGATGCGGCAAGTCGATTTCCTCTCGTCGTAGATAGACCTTTGCGGCCTCGGCGCGGGCGAGTTGATGAAAATCCTGGACCAGGCGCACGAGACGCAGAATTTCATCCTTCAACATGGAGAACGTCTCTTTGGCGGGCGGAATGACGCCATCGGCCAGGCCCTCGAGGTAGCCTCGCACCGTGGTGAGCGGGGTTCTCAGCTCATGGGCGACATCCATCAGCATGGTTTTTCTCAGGTTTTCGATTTTCTCCAGATTCTCGGCCATCTCGTTGAACATCATCCCGAACTGGCCGACCTCGTCTTTCGATGAGATATCCGCGCGCGCGGTGAAATCGCCCAGCGATACTTTCCGGGATACTTCCGCCATCGCGTACAGCGGGCGCAACACCCTTCGGGTGAGGAAGAAACTCAAGGTGACGGCCATGACCATGGCGAGTATGCTCGCGTTGATGATGTGGCGACGCACGGCGTCCAGGAACATCTGGTGTGTTTCCGTGGGCGAGATGTTGTATTTGCGCATCAGGGCGGCGAAGTAATCGGCGGCGAGGGAATCGATCGACGTCCAGACAACCAGAATGACCAGCACGATGACCGGAAGGTTGGTGGCCAGGAGTTTCCAGAGCAGGCGACTCTTCATGCTAATGATCTCCTTGTTCTTCCGCTTCCGCAAAACGATACCCCACGCCGCGCACCGTGAGGATGAGATGGGGATTGGCCGAGTTGCACTCGATTTTTTGCCGAAGTTTCCCGATGTGGACGTCCACAACGCGAGCGACCACGGCGTCCGAAGTATGGTAGAGCCTGGTGAGTAGTTCGTGGCGGGAAAAAACGCGCCCGGGCGCGCTCATGAGCGTGAGGAGCAGCTTGTATTCCGAAGGGGTGAGCGCTATGGGATTGCCGTTTCGGGTGAGTTTGTGTTTTTTTGGGCTCCAGAACAAGATTGCCGAAAGAGAGTTTCGCCTTCCGGTGCATGGGCGCGTTTTTGGTGCGCCTGAGGATGGCCTTGACGCGTTCGATGAGTTCTCTCGGGCTGAAGGGCTTGACGACGTAATCATCAGCGCCCAGCGAGAAGCCGAAAAGCCTGTCGATCTCTCCCTCCCTGGCGGTGAGCATCAGGATGGGGACTTCGGACTCCTCCCGGAGCCGCCTGCAAACCTCCCACCCGCTCATTTTCGGGAGCATCAGATCGAGCACGACGAAAACGGGCGTCCACTCGCGCGCCAGCTGCAGGGCCCGCTCCCCGTCATGAGCAATGATGGTGTGGAAACCTTCCCGGCGGAAAGACTTGTCGATGAGCGATGCGATGTTCTTCTCATCCTCGACGATGAGAAT
The DNA here is from genome assembly GCA_022825065.1 of bacterium. GTDB lineage: Bacteria > UBA8248 > UBA8248 > UBA8248 > UBA8248 > Bin107. The sequence continues at coordinate 16,227 of JAJDYR010000006.1, read as the reverse complement.
GGAATCTTTCTGGTTCATGGAATTGCTTCCCCGCCTGAAGTACCTGTTGAAATGTTATCAACGAAGGCGGCGTCGCAACGTTAAGATTCTGTAAGGAATTCAAGAGGCGAGTCAAGAAAAAATTCAGGGTAGGTGAGTAAAAACGCAGCACCGCCTCCCGCATGATCTACGGCGGTGTTCTACGCGAGCGCTGTTTATTCTTCGAGACCCATCAGGCGGGCGGGGTTTCGCTGAACCATCCAGCGAATCTCCTCGTCCTCGAACCCAAGGCGCAGCATCGTGGCGATGAACATGCGCAGCATTTCCGTCGGCGGGGGGTTGAGGTCGAGTTGCGCGTCGGTGCTCATCACGCACCGTTCGGGGCCGAGGGCGCGCGCGGTTTCGGCCACTTTCACCGGGTCCAGGTCGCGCCACATGGGGAAGGCCGATATCCAGGTGAACTCGACGATGTAGCCCAAATCCGCCACCTCGCGCAGCTGCGCCTCGCTCGCGTCGATGATGAAGATGATCGGATGGGTGAAGATGAATTTCTTGACCCCGATCTCCTTCGCGCGCCTCGCCAGGGCGACGCCCTCTTCTGCGGAGAGATGCCCCGTGGCCACGGCCACGTCCGCGTCGCGGGCGATTTCGAGTATGGCGTCCGCCTCGGGGCGTACCGCGCCGTCTGCGTCCAGAACCGTCAGGCCCTGCGCGGGCGGGGGCTGCCTGTAAGCCTCCGCGATGCGCTTGCTGTAGGCCCCCACCGCGATGTCGTTCGCCGCGGAGTAGGTGGGCATCCAGATGACCTTCACGCCGAGGCGCGCCGCGCTTTCCGCCGCGAAGGGCGAAAGACCGCCCACGTTGGCGTTCAGCGTGATGGCGCCGAAGGCCGTGACGCCCGGATAGACCTCGTTCAGGATCCTCGCCTGGGCGATGGTGGGCCACAGGTGGCTCTTCATCACGAAGCCGCGCATGCCGACGTCGCGCGCGAGTTCCGCCCATTCGTGGTCCAGCACGCGCCCGGGTTCTTCCACGAATACCTGGGGGAAGATGTGGGCGTGAACGTCGATGGCGCCTTCGAGGAGATCGTCGGCCTTGGTGCGCATGAAGAAAAATCCTCCGGGATCGAGTAGAAAAATCGCTTGAGCTCAAAAAATCCATCATGCGCCATGACGGGACGGCGGGCAAGCCGGTTCCCGCCGCGCCGTCCAGGTGATATTCTCCAATAAAGTTTTCATGAGCAGGAATAACGATTTCTCCCTGAAAAGGATTTCCCATGCCCCACACCCAGAACATCGGAACGCCGGTGCGCGAAATCGAAACGCCCGCCCTGCTGGTCGACCTCGACGTCATGGAGGAGAACCTCGCCCTGATGGCGAAGCGCCTGGAGGGAACGGGCGTGAGTCTCCGCGCCCACGCCAAGACGCACAAGAGCCCCTGGCTCGCGCGAAAGCAGATGGCGCTCGGCGCGGTGGGGGTTTGCTGCCAGAAGGTGAGCGAGGCCGAGGTGATGGTGGAGGGCGGCGTCGGGAACGTGCTCGTGAGCAGCGAGGTCACGGCCGTCTCGAAACTCAGGCGTCTGGCCGCGCTCGCGCGCCATGCGGACCTGATGGTGGTGGTGGATCACCCCCAGGGGGTGGCGATGCTCTCAGAAGCCGTGACGGCGGCGGGAGCGGGAATCGGCGTGCTCGTCGACGTGGACGTGGGCCAGGGACGCTGCGGCGTGGCGCCGGGCGCCCCGGCGGTGGAGCTGGCCCGGCGCGTGGAGGCGGCGAAAGGGCTCGAACTCAAGGGGATTCAGGCCTATCAGGGCAAAGCCCAGCACGTGGACGGCTTCGCCGAGCGGCGCGGGGTCTACGCAGACGCCATCGCACGGATGCGCGAGACGGTGGACGCGTTCGAGGCCGCCGGGCTTCCGCTGGAGATCAGGAGCGGCGGCGGCACGGGCTCATGGCGCTGGGACGCGGAATCGGGCGTTCTGAACGAGCTCCAGGCGGGGAGTTATCTCTTCATGGATTCGCATTACGGCAGCATCGGCGGCGAGGATTCGGAGACTTATGACGACTTCAAGCCCAGCCTCTTCGTGCTGACGACCGTGGTGAGCGCGCCCGGCCCCGGCCATGTGGTGATGGACGCCGGCCACAAGGCGCTCTCCTCGGACAGCGGGCTGGCGCCCTGCCTCGAACTCGAGGGCGCCGTGCACGCGCGGGCGTCCGATGAGCACGGCGTGCTGGAGCTATCCCCGTCTTCGAGGCGTCCCGAGATCGGCGAGACGCTCCTGTTCCAGCCCAGCCACTGCGACCCGACCATCAACCTCTACGACGTCTACCACGGCATACGCGGCGGCATGGAAGAAGGCGTCCTCGAAGCCGTGATCCCCGTCGCCGCGCGCGGCTGCGTGTGGTAGGTCAAACCCGACCGAAGAGGAGTTCTTGAAAAAGCCCCGCGGCGGGGGTATCACTTTTACCCCCCTGAGGAGGGGGACAGGGGGGTTGGTTCTGTAGTGACAGGTCGCGACCTGTCACTACGGCGGCGTCCCCTTCGACAGGCTCAGGGCAGGCTCTCGATACGGCCCTTGCGGGCCTACTCGGGATGAGGTCGAGATGTCGGTTGCTCGGGACGCCGGAAAAGCAACCCCCCCTACCCCCCCTTGTCAGGGGGGTATGAAAAACCTAAACCCCTCGTCGGTGGAGAGGTTGCCTTTTTTACCCCCCTGACAAGGGGGGGTAGGGGGGGTTGCCTTTATGGGGTTTCCCTTTCAGGGGGTTGCCATTCTCCTCCCAGGGCCTTTTCAACAACCCCTTGCCAGGGGGGCTTTTTGGGCAACACCGGGAAGACAGGATGCGGTCCCTGCCAACCCAGTCCCCTACGCCGGCTTTCCGAACGTGGCCACCCGGTCCACGCGGCACTCGAAGAGCACGCGCTTCTCGTCGATGGCGGGGTCTCTGAGCGCATAGGGCGGGTCCGCGCCCGTGTATTTCGTCCAGATGCGGTCGAGCTGCTCCGTCGCCCGCTCGCCGCCCGGTCCGTCTTCGTGTATCTCGTTCACCACCGTGCACTTGATGCTCATCCAGTGGTAGGGGTTCTCGGGGTTCACGAGGAGGATCGTGAGCTGCGGGTTGTTTCGTATCCACCCGCACTTGGGCCGGTGCGAGGCGGTGTTCACCAGAATGGTGTCGCCCTCGTAGTCGAACCACATGGGCGTCATGTTCACGCGCCCGTCGGGGCCGATGAGGCCGAGCGTGACGGTGATTTTCATGTCCAGCAAATCCCTGTAGATGGGGTCCAGGTCCGCGAGACCGCTCGCCTTCGCCCTCTCGCCCACGGCGAACTGGCCCTCCTGCAGACCCTCGGACACGTCCTTGAACTTGGCTACGGTGAATTCCGCCATCGCGCACGTCCTCCTGAAGCGTGAAAAAGTGATATGTGGATTTCCCGGATGCTAGCAGTGGGCGGACGGCCCGGCAAGGGGAGGGGCGGGTCGCCGCGCGCAGTTCTCCGGTCTTGCGCTATTCTCTCCCCGTTTCCATGTCGTTGCGTATACCGATGTTTTGACGTAGGGTAGAAGGCGTAATTTTTTTCTACCCTGGGAGTCGGCGATGGGTCTCAACATCAAAAATGAGGAAACCTGCAGGCTCGCTGCTGATTTGGCCCGGCTGACGGGTGAGACAAAGACCGGCGCGATTACGGTCGCCCTGCAGGAACGTCTCGAACGCGAGAAAAGGCTGCGCGACGCAGACGTTCGCGCTCAAAAACTGCGCGCCATCGCGGAGCGCTGTGCGAAACTCCTGGGTCCGGGGCCGTCCGCCGTGGAGCATGGGGACGTGCTATACGACGAACGGGGATTGCCGAAGTGATCATCGACAGTTCGGCGCTCCTCGCCGTTCTCTACCGTGAGCAGGACGCGGAACGCTACGAGAAGGCTATCGCCTCGGCCGCGCGCCCCCGCATGTCGGTCGCCAACGTGCTGGAAACTTCCATCGTCCTGGAAGGTCGCGGCGGCGAAGCGGCGGGGCACGAACTCGATTTGTTCCTGAGGGACGCCGAAATCGAATTGGCGCCCGTTGGCCTGGAACATCTGGAAGCGGCCCGGCGCGCCTGGCGGCGCTTCGGCAAGGGAAATCATCCGGCATCGCTGAACTTCGGCGATTGCTTCGCCTACGCGCTCGCCGACCTGATGGACGAGCCGCTGCTGTTCAAGGGCGAGGACTTCGCCCAAACCGACATCGAGGCGGCATGAGCGGAAAGAGAATGTGGAATGTGTTTAGAATAAGCGATGAAAAGTGGAGGGCGGGTTCTTGAACCGCGTCGTATCGCTCCTGCCGAGCAGCACGGAGATCATCCACGCCCTGGGCTGCGGCGACCGCCTCGTGGGCCGCTCGCACGAGTGCGATTATCCGGCCGGCATCGCGGCGCTTCCCCCCTGCACGGCGCCCAAGTTCAACCCGAACGGCACGAGCCGCGAGATTGACGAGCGCGTGAAGGCGGTGCTGCAGGAAGCCGTTTCCGTATACGATGTAGACACCGCTTTGCTCGAAGAACTGGCGCCGGATCTCGTGGTCACGCAGTCCCAATGCGAACTCTGCGCCGTGAGCCTCAAGGACGTCGAAGCGGCCGTGCGTGAACTGGTGCGCTCGAAGCCCGACGTTCTCTCTCTCGAACCGAATGCGCTCGAAGACGTCTGGCGCGACGTCGCCTCGGTAGCGGCGGCGTTGGGAGTCCGTGAGCGCGGCGAAGCGCTGCTGGCGGAATTACGTGAACGCCTGGACGCCATCGCCGGGCGCGCGGGGGAGATGGGTCGCAAGCCGCGCGTCGCCTGCATCGAGTGGTACGACCCGCTCATGGCGGCGGGCAACTGGGTTCCGGAGCTTGTCGAGATCGCGGGCGGGGAGGACGTCCTGGGCGTCGCCAGCGAACACTCCGCGTGGCTCGAATGGGCCGCGCTGGAAGAAGCCGGGCCTGAGGCGGTCGTGCTCATGCCGTGCGGTTTCGACATCGCGCGCTCGCGCCGCGAGTTGTCGGCGCTCACCGGGCGGCCGGAATGGGCGCGCCTCGAAGCCGTGCGAAGGGGGCACGTGTTCGTGACGGACGGGAACCAGTTCTTCAACCGTCCCGGGCCGAGGCTGGTCGAATCCGCCGAGATTCTCGCGGAGATTCTCCATCCCGGCGCTTTCGCCTTCGGCCACGAGGGCGCGGGCTGGGAGCGTCTCGAAGCGCGTGCGGCCTGATACCCACCGGAACGAGTGATGAACGAGGATAGCCGGCAGACTCTTCATGAGCGGGCGTGCCGCGCCGGGGAGGAGTTCTACGTCGACCCCGAGACGGGCTGGCGCGTCTTCACCGAGGTCGGGCTGCGCAGGCGCGGGAGTTGCTGCGGCAGCGGCTGCCGCCACTGTCCCTACGCGCACGAGGCGGTGCCTGTGGAAGAACGCCCCCGCCTCGCCCGCCGGTCCACCTGGATGACGGGCGCGGAACCTCCAGCGGAACCCGCCGACGTGCTCTTCTGGAGCGGGGGCAAGGACAGCTATCTCGCCTGGCGGGCCTTGCGGCGCGAGGGTTCGCGGTCAATCGTTCTGCTCACCACCTTCGACGCGGCGAGCCGGAAAATCGCGCACCAGGAACTCGATATCGAACTGGTGGCGCGCCAGGCGGAACATCTGGGAGTCCCGCTGCTGGGCGTACCCCTCCATCCGGGAGAGGCGTATGAGGCGCGGATTGGCGAAGCGGCCCGGATGATCCCGCAGATAGCCCGCTTCGTCTTCGGCGACCTGCATCTCGAGCATATCCGCGACTGGCGCGTCGAGGCGTTCCGGGAATTGGCCGCCGATCTTGGCGCGTCGCTCCACTTCCCGCTGTGGGGCGCGCCCTATGAGGCGCTGATGGACGACCTGGAAGCGAGCGGCGCGGTCTGCGAAGTCTCGGCGGTGACCGAAGTTGCGTTAGGCGTCGTGCGCGTCGGGCAGCGCTTCGACCGCGCGATGATGACGCGCCTGCCGGAGTGGGTCGACCGGTTCGGCGAAAACGGGGAGTTTCACACCCTCGTCAAGGTCTGGGCGGGGGATGGGGGATAAATCGCCTCCGCTGATTCCAGGATAGCTTTTCGGCGCAAGTGGTTACAGCTTTGTTCGACCCCCGCGCGCACGGCTCTCAGGTATTCGGCGATGAGGGCGGCGGGTCTGGCGCCGCCCCGGAAGCGCTCCAGTTGGGGATGGCGGCGGTAGCCCTTCGTCTCGCCCGCCAGGACCGCCTGGGCGAGCAGGGCTTCGCGCCACAGGGCCACGAGGCCCCTGGCGTCGAGATATCCGGGATGAAGACTCCACAAGCGCATCGTTCAACTCCCGGCGGCGTCGGTATTCGAAAGAGCCCCTTTATGGCGTTGTTGAAAAAACCTCGTTAGGGACACAAGCAACCCCCCTACCCCCCTTGTCAGGGGGGCAAGAAAAATCAAAACCCCTCCACCCGGCGAAGGCGCGTCGCCTTTTTATATCTCCCCTTGCCGGGGGGCGCCGCCTTTTTATACCCCCCTGTCAAGGGGGGGTAGGGGGGGTTGCCTTTATCCCCTTATCCCCTGAAAAGGGACTCTTTCAACAACCCCCTCACACCCCGCCTATTTTTTCTTTCTCGGTTTTCCGTTGATGAACGCTTCGCGGACGTAGCGGACGACCGACCAGATATCCTCGTCTTTCAGCAGGTGGCCGTAGGACTGCATGAAATTGAACTTCTTTATCTCACTGGCGTCGATGCGGCCGAGCTTGATGACCCAGAAGAGAAAGCCGTCGCCGAAGCGAGCCATCTGCTCTTTCAGGTGATAGTTCATCGGCGGCGGCTGGATGTGGCTGATGAACGGTCTCCCGGGGTCCTGATCCTCCACGGGGCGGGCGCCGTTCCCGAGGCCCTTTCCGCCGTGGCACTGGGAGCAGGCGTCGGTGAAGATTTCCCGGCTCACCGCGTCTTTCGGCTGCTCCCCTTTGCTGAAGCCGCGCACCCACCTGATGAGTTTCCGGATCTGCTCGTCTTCGAGCGACTCGCCGAAGGAGGGCATGGCGGTGGGGACGCCGTTCTTCACCTTATGGCCCTCGGTCCGGTTTTTGAGCACGTTCATCTTGCCGAACTTGACGACGGCGAACATGTAGTCGTCCGTCATGCGCTTCATGTAGGGGCTGATGAACACCTGGGGCCTCGGCCTCACCGTCCGCCAGATCGGCCCCTTGCCGTCGCCCTTCACCCCGTGGCAGGAGAAGCAGATCTCCCCGTAAATTTTCTTGCCCCGCCGGTAGTCCCCGCCGTTTTGCTTCGCCGTCTCGGGGTTGGGGGGTATTCTCCTGGCCGCATGAGAGGCAGCGGGCGCGATGAGGCTGAGTGAACAAGCCAGGGCGATCCACACCCCCTTTTCCCACAAAAACTTCATTTCCTGTCCTCTTCCAGCGGTCTCGTCGATACGGGTTGGAAGCTGAGTCTCGAGCGCGGGCGCGCCGGTTGCTCACCCGATCATGCCGGTCAAGCCACCATTATTTCTTCGCGCACGGATTCCTGGTGGCGCACGGGTTTTTCCCTGCGCAGGGGTTCTTCGGCGCGCAGGGGTTGTTCGCACAAGGGTTTTTGGCGGCGCGAGGGTTTTGTGCAGCGCACGGATTACTGGACGCGCCCGGGCTTTGGGGCGCGCACGGGTTCGTGGCGGCGCCTGGGTTCGCTGCTGCGCCGGGGTTGTTCGGCGCACACGGATTCGCAGGTTCGCTCAAGTTTCTCGCAACGGGAGAATCCCCGCCGGGATTCTTCGGCTCGCCGGGGTCGCCTCCACCGGGGTTTGCGCCACCGGCCGCGGGCTGCGCGGTCTTCATGAACGCCTTGCGCTTCGCCTCCCACTCGAGCATGCGCTCGTACCGCGCGGGCGTGAGTGAAACCACGTAGGCTTCCAGGTCCTTGTATTCCTGCGAATTGGGGTTCATGGGCGGGTTTCCGATGAACGTCTTGGCGCACCAGTCGTTGAACTGACCGACGCTCGCCACCTGTCCCGCCGGGTTCAGGCGCGGGAAGTGGTCCGCCGCTCCGATGAGAGTGGGTACGGGAACCGGATGCCTCACGCCGTTGACGTCCACCACGGTGCCCCGGATGGTGCGGCCTCTGGGGTGGCAGCTGACGCAGCCGGTGCCCCGGAAGACTTTCCTGCCCCGTGCGACGGCGTCCTTCACGCTGGCGTCGCGCTTCGGGGTGGAGAGGGAAGGCGGATGCGTGATCGTCGGCCCCTTACCCCTCGCCCGGGCCCCGACGTCCGCAGGGGGGGTGGACGGTTTGACGATGCGCGGGTTCTTCTCCGCCCTGGCGCAGGCGTTCTTCGCCGCGCAGGGGTTCTGGGGCGCACAGGGGTTGTTCGCTGCACAGGGGTTGCCCGGTGCGCAGGGATTTTGGGCGGCGCAAGGGTTTCCGGCGCAAGGGTTCTTGGGTGCGTCCGCCGCATGGACGGGAAGGACGGCCCACATCGAGACGACAAGGAGCGCGCCGGGGAGGACGAGCCTCGATTTTCTCAGCATGGTGCGTCCTCCTCCCTTTGGGGAGTGGTTTCGATGCGGCAACGGGAAGGGGAATGCCGTCATGGATTCTGCCTCGTGAGGCGGCGGCGCCGGACGCATTATACCAGAGTCGGGATTCTAGGGCAGCAGCCGCATCCCCAGAACGGCGACGAACAGGGCGATGAAGACGGCCAGGAAACCGCAATAGGAGTGGAGCTGCCTTAGATCATCTTTCCCCGGATTTTTCCTCAGCTTCCGGCCCAGCCAGGCCGTCGCCCAGAACAGGACGAGCGCCAGGGTGGCGAAATAGCTGTGCGCCGTCTCGTAGAGGGGGCCTTCCAGGGCGAAGCGCATCCCGCCCAGACCGAGAGCGTAGCCCACGGAAAACAGAGCAATAAACCACCGCCCGAGCCGCATGTGCAGGCGGGCGACGCGCGCCGTCTCGGGCCCGGCGCCCCCCTTGCGCGAGCGCCTCACGCGCAGGCCGTTCGCCAGCACAATCAGGCCCAGCGAGAGAGTGGCTATCTGAAAAGCCGGGTGAACGTACGCCGCCAGATTCATGCGCCTCTGCTCCGGGAAGGTTCGATAAGCCACGTTTTAAGCATCATCCCTGTTTACCTTGCCCGATGGGGAGACGCAAAGCTATAGTAGCCGAAACGTAGATAAGGCCCATCAACTCGCAGTCCCTTGAGTGCCAGAGTGAGGGAATCATGAACCTGGAAGACCTGCGCGCCATCGCGCGCGGCAGCAGAGTGTTCGATCTGGGCGTCGAGTTGTTTCCCGGAATGCCCCACGTGCCGCTCCACGGCCCTTTCGGGTACTCCATGATCAGGGAGCACGGCGACTTCATGTACGCGGGCGGTGCGTGCTCGGCGGTGGATACGTTCTTCTGCACCGGCCATACGGGCACGCACATCGACGCGCTCGGCCACGTCGCGCGGGACATGAAGCTCCACGGCGGCTTGGACGTCAATGAGCACCAGAGCAAGACGGAGGGCCTGAAGGCCCACGGTATCGAGAGCGTAGCGCCCGTGGTGCGGCGCGGGGTGATGATCGACATGGCGGCGCACTTGAAAAAAGACGTTTTGGAGGCGGGGCGGCCCGTGACGAAAGAAGAATTGGGCGCCGCCGCCTCCGCACAGGGCGTCAGGATAGAAGAAGGCGACGTCGTCCTCGTGCGCACGGGCCACATGCGCCACTGGCCGGGCCGGGACTACTATCACCAGAAAGGCGGCGTGCCCGGCGTCGACCTGGACGCCGCAAAATGGCTCTCCGACCAGGGAATCTTCATGGCGGGGAGCGATAACTTCGCGGTCGAGGTGCTGCCCGCCCCCTCCCTGCCGGTGCACTGCCACATGCTGGTGGACAGCGGCATCCACCTGCTCGAAGTCGCCGTGCTGGAGGAGTTGAGCCGGGCGCGCGCGCATGAATTTCTCTTCGTCTGTCTGCCGCTCAAGGTGCGCGGCGGCACGGGCTCGCCCGTGCGGCCCGTGGCCATCCTGTAGACGCACTCCTTCCGCTTCCGGTGAGATAGCCATGCCCCGCGTGTTCGAGGACAGGGCCAAAGCGCTCCTTGCCGACGCGGGCGTTCGCGTCCCCCGTGGACGCTCCGCGGGTACGCCCGCAGAGGCAGCGGAGGCGGCGAGTGAAATCGGCGGCCCCGTGATGGTGAAGGCCCTGGTGCCCGCAGGAAAGCGCGGCAAGGCGGGGGCGATTCTCGCTGCCGATACGCCCGGTGAGGCGGAAGAGGCGGCGCGGAAGCTCCTGGGCCGCGTCGTGCATCATTTTCCGGTGAAACGCCTGCTGGTGGAGGAGAGAGTCGCGATAGCGCAGGAGTGGTACCTCTCTATCGCCTTCGACAGCGCATCGCGCGGGCCGCTCGTCATGTTCAGCACGGAGGGCGGCGTGGAGATTGAGGCGCTCCTGGAAGATAACCCGGACGCCCTCAAGCGGCTCGAAGTCGATATCCTGGACGGCCTGAGCGAGGAGCGGTGCGTCTCGTTCCTGCGCGCGATGGGCGTGCACGGGGTGGGTCTCTACCGCGCGGCGATGGCTCTCGAGGCCTGCTACGCGCTTTTCCGAAAAAGCGATGCGCGGCTTCTGGAAGTCAATCCCCTCGTCTTGACCGATACAGACGAAGTCGTAGCCGCCGCGTGCGTGCTCGACCTGGACGCGGACGCCCTGTTCCGGCATCCCGAACTGGAAGCGTTATTGGATGAGGACTCAGGCGGCGGCTGGCGTCCGCCCACGCCCGTCGAGGCGAGGGTCGCCGAGATAGACGCCAGGGTCCCGCCATTCAACACGGCGCGCTTCACGGAGATCGAAGGCGGGGAGACTGCCCTCATGTGGAGCGGGGGCGGGGGCGGCCTGTATCTTCTGGACACGATGGCGCGCCTGGGCGGCAAGCCCGCCACGGCGTTCGACATCACGCCGGGGCCGCTCGAGGAGAAGTATTACGAGATCACCAAAGAAATCCTCGCGATGCCGAACGTGAAGGGCGCGCTTGCGGGCAGCAACATCACGAGTTTCTCGCGCGTGCAGCTCAAGGTCCGCGCCATCGCCCGCGCGGTGGAGGAGACGGGGGTCGACCTCGCGAAATTCCCCTTCATCGTGCGCTTCGCAGGCGCAGGCGGGGAGGAGGCGCGTGAGATCGCCGCAGGCTGTCCCGGCCTTCAGTATCTGGGAGACGAGGTGACGCTCGAAGAAGCCGCCGAGCGCATCGTCGCCCAGGTGGAAGCCGTCAAGCGCGGCGAGCCGTGGACGAGCGCGGGAGGTGCGCGGTGAGCATTCTCCTAGATGAGAATACGCGCGTCGTCGTGGCCGGAATCACCGGATGGCAGGCGCGCGCCCACACCGGCTTCATGCGCGAATACGGTACGAATGTGGTGGCGGGCGTCGTGCCCGGACGCGCGGGCGAAGATTGCGACGGCGTTCCCGTCTACGATTCGTTCGCCACAGCCCTGGAAGAGCATCCGGCGGACGCCGCCGTCCTGTTCGTGCCCGCGGCCGCTGCGGCGGAATCGGCGATTGAGGCGGCGGGGGCGGGCGTCGGCATGATCCTCGTATGCGCCGAGGGCGTCCCCCAGCACGACGTGGCGCTGATGATCGCCCATGCCCGGCGCGCGGGGGTGCGGCTCGTGGGTCCCAACAGCCAGGGGATCATCAGCCCCGGACGCGCCAAGATGGGCGGCACGGGCGGGGACTTGCCCGTCACGAACCTCCTGTTCCGGCGCGGGCCGGTGGGCGTCCTGAGCCGAAGCGGGGGGATGGGGAGCGAGACCTGCTGGCTCCTGACGCGCGAGGGGGTCGGCCAGAGCACCTACGTGAGCGTGGGGGGAGACGCGATGGTGGGCGCGCCGTTTTCTGAACTCATGCCCCTGTTCGAGGAGGATCCGGATACGGAGTGCGTCGTCCTGTTCGGCGAGCCGGGTTCGTGCGCCGAAGAGGACGCGGCGCGGCTGATGGGCGAGGGCGGCTTCACCAAGCCGGTGGTCGCCTTCATCGCGGGGATGGTGAACGAGTCCGCCCCGCAGGGCGTGAGCTTCGGCCACGCGGCGGCCATCATCGAGCGCGGGGAGGGTTCGCCCGCGCGGAAAAAGGCGCTGCTGAGAGAAGCGGGGGCCGCCGTGGTGGAGGACATGCGCGAGATTCCCGACGCCGTGCGCGATGCGCTGGGGGCTGGATTTTCTCGCCCTTAGCTGGTAAGCCTATGCGGGATTTCCCGGCATGAAGGCCCTGGTTCGAAGAAGCTCGAAATCCTCATCCCGAGTAGGCCCGGAGGGCCGTATCGAAGGTTAATCGCGACCAATGCGGTGTTGTTGAAAAAGCCTGGGACTCTGAATTTGTCGTATGTAACTGGCCGACGAGAGAGAAAAATAACTCCCCCCTTGAGGGGGAGTCGAAGAGCTAAGGGCGTAAGCCCGCAAGCGATTCGGTGGGGGGTATAATTCGGAATGGCAGTAAAACGCATTTTACCCCCCACCGGTTCAGCCTTCGCAAAAACCGTTCGGCTTCACCGTCGGGCTTTCCCCTCGGGAAGCCCGACCCTCAAGGGGGGAGTGAAATCAAATGCGCTCCTTCTGTGGGCTTTTCAACGGCCCCTTGCGGCGCGAGGATTCCCGCAGGGACAGGTCGCGACCTGCCCCGCGTGCCCGCTATTCCCGCTTCCGGCGTCCGGGGAGCGATTTGGATTGCGTAGAATGCCGAGGCGGAAGAGACGGCCCTGGCGATATTTTTTTTTTGAACTTGATAAGGAGAATCACAGAATGCCGAAAATGACAGGCGCCCAGGTCATGGCCGAGATGCTCAAGGGCTATGGCGTTACGCACACTTTTCTGGTTCCCGCCGTCCTGAGGCGCTCGATGGCCGAGATGGAAGAGCGCACGAACATCGCCAGAATCCAGACGCACGGCGAGAAATCCGCCGCCTACATGGCGGACGGCTACGCCCGCGCGGGCAAGAAGCCGGGCGTCTGCATGGCGCAGGTCATCGGCGCGCTGAACCTGGCGGCGGGCTTAAGGGACGCCTGGCTGGCGAAAGCTCCCGTGCTCGCCTTCACGGGCGGGCGCGTGCCCGAGACGAAGTTCCGCAAGGTCTACCAGGAGGTGGACGACGTTCCCGCCTTCGAGCCCGTGACCAAGTTCAACGCCACGGTGGACGACGCCTCGCGCTTCCCGGACATGCTCCGCCAGGCCTTTCGCGTCGCCATGTCGGGCTGTCCGGGCCCCGTGCACCTGCAATTCGCCGGAAACGAGGGCCAGCTCGACATCGAAGAGGCCGAGATGGAGGTGATCATCGAGGAGGACTTCAAGGAGCTTCCCCCCTACCGGCCAGAACCGGAGCCGGCGCGCGTGAAAAAAGCGGTCGAACTGCTCGAAAAGGCGGAGCGGCCCGTCATCGTCTCGGGCGGCGGCGTTCGCTCCTCGGGCGCTTCCAAAGAACTCATCGCCCTGGCCGAGAAGCTGAACATCCCGGTGGCGACTTCCCTGAACGGCAAGGACAACATTCCGGGCAACCACCCGCTTTCGGTCGGCGTGGTGGGCACCTATTCGAGAAAGAGCGCGAACCGCGTCGTGAACGCGGCCGATCTGGTCTTCTTCGTCGGCACCGAGACGGGCGGCATGACGACGCACTTCTGGGCCGTGCCGCCCATCGGCACGCCCGCGATTCAACTGGACATCGAACCCGAAGCCCTCGCGCGCAATTATCCCTTACAGGCCGCCGTCCTGGGCGACGCCAGGGTGAGCCTCCAGAAGATGCTCGACGCGGCGAGCGGAGATTCCGCCGCCTCGCGCGCGGGCTGGGTGGAGCGGGCGCAAGCGTTCGTCCAGGGATGGCGCGATGAGTTCACCGAATACCTCGAATCGGACGCCGCGCCCATGCGCCCCGAGCGCATCTGCCAGGAGCTCACGGATTCGCTGCCGTCTGACTGCGTCGTGCTGGCCGACACGGGCCACTCGGGCATGTGGATGGGTGGTATGTACGACCTCTCGCATCCGGACCAGAGCTACATGCGGAGCGCGGGCCACCTGGGCTGGGCCTTCTCGGCGGGCCTGGGGGCCAAGTGCGCCGTACCAGAGCGGCCGGTGCTCACCTTCAACGGCGATTCGGGCTTCTGGTACCACCTGTCCGAGATCGAGACCGCCGTGCGCTGGAAGATAAACGCGGTGACGCTGGTGAACAACAACGCCTCGGGCAACCAGTCCAAGCGCGGCTTCGACCGCGCCTACGGCGGCGAGCAGACCAGGCAGGCTTATGAGCTATGGACGCTGAACGAGGTGAATTTCGCCGAGATCGCCGAATCCATGGGCGCGCTGGGCATCCGGGTGGAGAAGCCGGGCGAGCTGAAAAGCGCGCTCGACCGGGCCTTCAGCGCGAACCGGCCCGTCGTCATCGACTGCGTGAGCGACATCGAAGCCATGGCGCCGCTGGCTGTTACGGAGTAGGGGGGCACGACGGTTTTGTAGTGGACAATCCCTCCTCGGGATTGTCCACGCGTATATGTCGGACATGTATATCCGACCTACACTCTTTGAAAACCAACCCCCCCTACCCCCCCTTGTCAGGGGGGCAAGAAAAGGCAAAACCCCCTCGGCCCGGCGGGGGCGCATCGTCTTTTTATACCCCCCTGACAAGGGGGGGTAGGGGGGGGTGCTTTTCAAGGCGAGAGTTCTTGTAGGGGCCGTTCGTGAACGGCCCTCCCCGGAAAATGCGGGCGGTTCGCGAACCGCCCCTACGGGTGAATGCGTTTTTGTTCGTCATTCCGGCTTTCGCCGGAATGACGACGGTAATCAATTCCGAGCGAAGAGGGGCCTTTAATAGTCCCCCCTCAAGGACAGCTTTTAGAGAGTGTTCAGACCTTCTGAGACGCGCTCGGCTCGCTCGCGGCGGCCAGCTTCCTCTCCAGAAACTCACGCGTCACGCGGACGAACGCATCCGGCTCGTCCATGAAGACGTGGTGGTGCGCGCCGGGGATGACGGCGGTCTCGACGTGGGGGACTTTCTCGCGCACCCATTCGAGGGAATCCGATTTCAGGCGATCCGACAGCTCCCCCGCCACGAGCAGGGCGGGGGTCTCGACGCGCTGCCAGCCGGCGCGCTGATCCGTCTCGGGGCGCGCCGCGTGGAATCGCCTGTCCGCCTTGACCGTCCAGGTGCCGTCGCCGTTTTGCCTCACGGCGTGGCGCGCGATGTGGGCGATGGTCTCGGGGTTCACCTTGTCCGATGCGGGCAGGAGCCTGAATTTTTCGACGAACAACTCCCGCGACGCCCAGGGTCTGGCGGGCCGGTTCCCGAAGGCGCGCACCTCGGCCAGGATCGCGTCCGTCGTCTTAAGCGGGGAATCCACGACGATCAAGCCCTCGATATCGGGCGGCTCGAGCGCGAAGAGGTTCAGCGCGATGACGCCGCCCATCGAGTGGGCCAGCAGCCAGGGCTTCCTGCCGCTCGCCTCTTTGGCCCACTCCACCCAGGCGGCCACGTCGCGCAGCAGGTCCTCGAAGATGTATTCGTCCTGCCACCCGGTGTCCCCGTGGCCGCGGTGATCCGTCGCCACGGGCCGGAGCATGTCCCCGTAATGGGGGGCGATGTGGTCCCACCAGCGCGCGTGGGCCGCGGCGCCGTGCAGCATGAGGATGACGGGCTTGTCCTCCCCTTCGCTCCCGTGGTCCAGGGCGTGAAGCCGCACGCCGTCTCTTTCGATGAAAACGCTTTTCGGTTCCGACATTCGTATGGACTCCAGGTTCGATGAGGCCGTTTCAGATTTCGGGGGAGAATCCACCATCGGCGCGGGAATGGCAAGTCTGATTGCTCTTTGGGGTGTGATTCAGGCGTGGGGGCGCTTCGGAGGCTGTTGAGAAAGCCCTCAAGGAGTGAACGTAAAGACCTCGTTTCCCGTAGGGGCGGACCTGTGTGTTCGCCCAATCGACCGGGCGCGGGCATAAAAAACGGGAGCACACATGGGTGCTCCCCTACGCCGAACTACTCAATCGGGTTGTTGAGAAACCCCTCGTCGAGGGACATTGCCTTTAGAGGAAAGGCCGCTTTCGCGCGAATCCCCGACCTCCTTCTTTGAAAGCAACCCCCCCTACCCCCCCTTGTCGGGCCTGTTGAAAAAGTCCTGGTTTTGTGATCGTATGGATGTATCCCGACTCGCCCGAGATGGGAGTTCCCGAGATGATGGGCCGCAAGAGGCGCGAGCAGATGGACTTGTTCGTGGCCGGTTCGCTGGAGCAGCTGATTC
>JAJDYR010000020.1 GCA_022825065.1 bacterium | reverse complement strand
CGAACCAGCCTTCCTGACGGCAACCTCCTCCTTGCCGCTCTCGCCCTGGAAAAAGCAACCCCCCCTACCCCCCCTTGACAGGGGGGCAAGAAAGAGCAAAACCCCTCAACCAGGCGGGGGGTGTTGCTTTTTTCTTTTTCATACCCCCCTGACAAGGGGGGGTAGGGGGGGTTGCTCTTTTCCAGGTCCGCCCTGCCGGAACCCCCCAACCCCCCTTAACAGGGGGGCCTTTTTCTTTTTCCACCCCCCTACGGTTGATACGCCCTGTGCACGGCTCGGCTGGCGCCGTTCCAGCCGGGCATCACGGCGCCGAGGGGGCCGTTCCCGCCCGCGACGATGAGGTGCAGATCCTCGGGCTCGTTCACGACGCGGATGAAGAAATCGTCGTTCTCTCTTTCCACCGGGTATTCCCACCGCCCGTTCGGCTTGTCCGCCCGCCAGGGGCCGCCGCGCTTGAGCTCGCCCACCGTGCGGCCGGCGTTCTCCGAGACGTACGCGTGCACGTCCGCGCGCGAGAAGCCGGCCCGCGCGCACAGGCGGGCGTGTTCGGGGGAGAGGACGAGCACGGTGTCGGAGCGCACCCAGATGGGCCACGAACCCATCGCAGCCATGTTGTCCATGTGGGAGACGAGGAGGCGCTCGGGTTCGCGGTCCACGTCGTTGAAGATGATGTGGGGGTTCTCCACCATGACGGCGGTGATGACGTCCTGATCGGGAGCGTAGCCGCGCGAGACGGCGAGGGATTCCCAGGGGCTGTCTTCCTCGTTCTCGGCCACGCAGAAGGTGAAGCGGGACGGCTGGCTGTAGATGCTCATGCAGGCCACGCGCGCGATTCCGCCGCCTAAATTCAGCAGCAGGAGCCTCACCGCGCGCCCGATGGTGGCGTTCGCCCGGAAGCCGGGGCCGAAGCAGCCCTGCCCGCCCGTGACGCCGATCCGCTTCGCATACGGGCCGTTCAGGATGAGGAGGGGCGCCACGCTGTGCATCGTCGCCTGCACGCCGCGCAGGTTGAGCGGCTCCTCGACGATGAGCTCGAGCGCCGCGATGACGACGGGGAGGTATTCCGGCCTGCACCCGGCCATCACCGCGTGGGCGGCGACGTCGCGCACGGTGGCCGTCTCGTCCAGCGGCGGGACGGGGGTCACGACTTCGTCGGGTGCGCGCGACGTGCCCGCCAGCATGCGCTCGATTCGTTCCTCGGTCGGCGTGACGACGGGCAGGCCGTCCGACCAGGGCTTCTCCAGAAAGAATTCGAATTCGTCCATCTCGTTCATGGGGCGTTCTCCGGGTGGGTGGTTTGATTTTTCGCGTGTCGATGGGTTCAGCCTACCACGCATGAAGGGCGCGAGCATGGGGGGCCGCTTCCGCAATCTTTATTTGGGCGCACCGTAGGGACAACCCTCCGTGGTTGTCCGAATTTTGCGTTTGCCCGCCGATCCCGTAGGGACAGGTCGCGACCTGTCCGGTTTCTTTCACGCCCTGAAAGGCAACCCCCCCTACCCCCCCTTGACAGGGGGGTATAAAAAGGCCCCCGCCGCCGCTGTGGTGGAGGGTTTTGCTCTTTCATACCCCCCTGTCAAGGGGGGGTAGGGGGGGTTGGTTTTCGAGGCGAGCGGGCGGACACATAGGTCCGCCCCTACGGAACCCTACCCCGCCTCATGCTTCTCAATCGCGCGCGTCGCCGCGGCGAGCGCGTGGTTCGTCTTCGGGAAGCCGATGTAGGGGCAGAGCGAGACGATGCCCTCGATGAGTTCCTCGGGCGAAAGGCCCTGGTTCAGCAGGCCGCGCGAGTGAATCTCCACCTCGCCGGACAGGTCCTGCCCCGCCGCCGCCGCGACGATCATCATCTCGCGCGTCCTGTTGTCGAGCAGGGGCTGGCTCCAGCAGGTGCCGAAGACGTACTCCACGATGGCGCGGGTGTGCGTCGGCGCCAGTTCGTTCATCTCGGTGAACGTGCCCGCGAGGCCGTCCTCGCCATAGATGCCGAGTGATTTCCGGACGGCGAGCCCCCGTTCGTAGCGTTCCTCGTTCATGGGTTTCTCCTTTATATAAGGTGGTGGATGGTGATGGCCCTGCGATTCGTTTTGCAATTTTTGTGTAGGGGCGGTTCGCGAACCGCCCCTACGTGTTTGCCAACCGATCCTGTAGGGACAGGTCGCGACCTGTCCGGTTTGGTTCGTCAAAAGAGCAACCCCCCCTACCCCCCCTTGACAGGGGGGTATAAAAAGGCGATGCGCCCCGCCGGGAGGGGGGGGTTGATTTTTCTTGCCCCCCTGACAAGGGGGGGTAGGGGGGGTTGGTTTTCGAGGCGAACGGGCGGACACGCAGGTCCGCCCCTACAAAATCACCCTCCCCCCTCACTCCCCGTCCCCCGGTATCACGCCCGGCCGCGTGACGATGAAGCAGACCACGCACGCGCAGACGGCGGCGAGGGCGGCCTTGGCGTACCCCGGCGCGCTCATGAGGTAGATCGAAGGCCCCGCGAGGAGGACGATGAGCGCGACCGACGTCCACTTGGCCCGGGGCCTGATGACGCCGTGCCGCTGCCAGTTCGTGATGAGCGGCCCGTAGAGTTTATGGCCCAGCAGCCACCCGTGGAGCTTCTCCGAACTCTTCGAGAAGGCGAACGCCGCCAGCAGGATGAACGGCGTCGTCGGCAGGACGGGCAGCAGCAGGCCGATGAAGCCCAGGCCCAGGCAGACGCAGCCCAGCGAGAGAAAAAACGGCCTGGATATCTTGCGCCACATGCGCGCTCGCTCCCGCGGATGGGGGTTGTCGGGAAAGCCGCCCCGGGGAGGGAGGGAATCCCAATCATCGAATTGTTCACCGTAGGGACAGGCCTCCGTGCCTGTCCTCCCCCGGCCTTGAAAACCAACCCCCCCTACCCCCCCTTAACAGGGGGGTATGAAAGAGCAAAACCGTCCACCACAGCGGCGGCGGGGGCCTTTTTTTTGCCCCCCTGACAAGGGGGGGTAGGGGGGGTTGCCTTTCGACGAGGGAGGAGGGCTGCCTGACTTCAAAAGCCGCAATCGCTCCCTCTTCGGTCGCCATTGACCCCCGACGAGGACTTTCTCAACAACCCCGGATGGACGGGTATCCGTTCCGGGGATTCTCCCCCGAAGCGCGCCGGCCCGCAACGCGCGGGCGCGCTCGGCATTCCGCGGGCAGTGTACTAGAATGGGCGGCCACCACCTCTTTATACACCTCACTCAGGAGACGACATGTCCGTTCGCGAATCCGTAGACGCCGATTCCCTGTGGAAAAATTTAGGGGACCTCTGCCGCTGGGAGCGCTACACGGGCACCGAGGGCGAGAACGCGGCCGTGCGCTATGTCGAGGCGGAGCTGTCGGCGCTGGGGATAGACGTCGAGGTCCACGCGTTCGAATCGCTCATCAGCATACCGGGCGAGACGACGCTCGAAGTGACGGGAGGGGGCGGCGGGACGATTCGCGCCATCAGCGCGGTGTTCGGCGCCTCGACGGGCGCTGCGGGCGTGCGCGGCCAGGCGGCCTACGTCGGCGAGGCCGGCCCGCCCGCGACGCCGTTTACCGATCCTCTCTATACGGGCGCAACCGGCGAGGCCCCCGTGGCGGGAAGGGTCGTCGTGGCCGAGGGGATGGTGAGCCCCGCGCGGTTTCATTATTTCGAGCAAAGAGGCGCGGTCGCGCAGGTCTACGTCAACAAGGGCAACGCGCACGAGCTGACCGTCTCCACCATCTGGGGCGCGCCGACGCCCGAGAGCATCGCGCGGCTGCCGGAGACGCCCGTCGTCACGCTCTCGCGCGAGCAGGGGGCGGGCCTCATCGAGCGGCTGAAGGCGCGGGAGGAGGTCGAACTCCTCATCCACGTGAAGATGGACACCGCCTGGCGGGAGACCCTGATGCCGGTCGCCACCATCACACCCGAGAACGGGGCCGGTGATTACGTCCTCGTCGGCGGGCACATCGACTCCTGGCACGTCGGGGCGAACGACAACGCGGCGGGCGACGCGACGTTGATGGAGCTCGCGCGGGTCGCCCACGGGAGGCGGGGCGAGCTCACGCGCGGTCTCAAGGTCGCGTGGTGGAACGGGCACTCGCACGGGCGCTTCTCGGGCTCCACCTGGTATGCGGACCACATGTTTCACGAACTGCGCCGGAACTGCGTCGCCTATCTCAACATCGACCAGCCCGGCTGCATCGGCGCGACGCTCTACCGCCCCTTCTGCACGGCGGACGTGCGCGACTGGGTGCGGGACGCCGTCGCGCGTCTGGGCGGGCAGAGCACCGAGCCGGATCACCCCCGCAAGATGGCGGACCAGTCGCTGTGGGGGGTGGGCGTGCCCTCGTTCTCCTTCCTGCCCGTCCTCCCGCCCGGCCACCCCGATTTGAGAAAGGATCACCCCGGCGAAGGCTTTCCCGAGTACTGGCACCACCCCGCCGACACGCTCGACAAGATGGACAAGGACCTCCTCGCCGAGCACTGCCGCCTCTACGCGGGCGCGCTGCACGAACTCTGCTCGCTCGAGCGGGCGCCGCTGAACCCCGCCGCGACGGCGGCCGTCGTGAACGAGGAGATAGAGCGGCTCTCCGAATCGGGAGGCGAAGCCGTGGACCTGGGCGACCTGCGCGAGGCGGGCGCGCGCTTCGCCAGGGCGTGCGAGTCGCTGAACGCGAAGCTGGAAAGCGTCGACGCCGCCCGCGCCAACCGCGCGCTCCTCGAGATGAGCCACGCGGTGAACCCCGTGCTCTACACCCTGGCGGGGCCGTTCGACCACGACCCGGCGAGCGGCGCGTTCCGGATGCCGGGGCTCCAGTGCATCGCCCACTACGCCGGGCGGGGGCCTGCGAGCGACGCGGGCAGGGTCATCTACACGCGGGTGGTGCGCGAGAAGAACCGCGTCGTCGCCGGACTCGACGCCGCCAGCGCCATCGCGGAGGCTTTGTAGGCTACCGCACCCTCAGGATGATCTTCCCGCGCACGTGGCCGGTCTTGCTGATCTCTTGCGCCGCCGCCGCGTCCGCCAGCGGCATCTCCTGGATATGAGGGGGACGCACCGCGCCCGATTCGGCGAGTTCGAGGATTCTCGTGAGATGCGCGCGGTCCCTCCGCACGTCCGGGCGGATAACGCGCACGTCCTCCCTCGGGGGGCTGAACCCCGGCGGCCCCGCGGCGATGTGCACGAGCCGTCCTCCCGGCTTGAGGAGGGCGAAGCTGCGCGCATGCACCTCGCCGCCGATGGTGTCGAACACCACGTCGCAGGGAGGGGCGGCTTCGGTGAAGTCCACCTTCTTGTAGTCAATGACGAAATCAGCACCGAGGCTTTTCACGTATTCATGGTTCGTCTCGCTCGCCGTGGCGTGGACCGTAGCGCCCACGTGTCTCGCATATTGCACCGCAAAGCCGCCCACGCCGCCCGCGCCCGCGTGGATCAGGATGGTTTCACCGGCTTTGAGCTTCGCCTCGTCCTCCAGGGCTCTTAAGCTCGTCAGGCCCGTCATGGCGAGGGCGGAGGCTTCAGCGTGGGAGAGGAAATCGGGCTTTCGCGCCGCAAGCGCCTCCGGGATGGCGATGGCTTCCGCGTAGGCTCCCTCGCGGCCTTGTTCGTTGACGGCGAATACCGGGTCTCCGGCCTGAAAGTCCGAAACGCCGTCTCCCGTCTCGCGCACGACGCCCGAGAAATCCCTCCCCAGGATGTGCGGGAACCGCGCCTTCACGTCGTTTTTCCGTAGCCCTTCCCGCACCTTCCAGTCGGCCGGGTTCAGGCTGACCGCGTGCACCTCGACCACGATTTCTCCCGTCTTCGCCACCGGGTCCGGCGCATCCGCGTATTCGAGCACTTCGGGACCGCCGTAGCCGTGCATCAGAACCGCTTTCACCGCGTTCTCCTTGCTGTCTGTTGTCTCTTAGAATAAGTCCGCGAAAGGCCCCGGGTCCGCCTCCAGCCCCAGGTAGCTCGTCCGTATGTGGTTCCACAGGGCGAGTTTTCCCCAGTCGGCGGTTTCGAGGACCCGGTAGCGCTCGTCGAAATAGGGGTTGGGGAGGTAGAAGGTCACCATCTGCTCGTTGCGCCCGTTCAGCAGCGCCATCGAATAGCTCACCGGCGCGTGGCCAGCGATGGGGGGATTCTGGTAGATGCGAAGGAGCATCACCCGGGCGCACCTGCGCCACCGCGCCAGTTCGGGCGGGCAGGGGTGCTGCGCGTCGCCCCTGTGCTTGCCGATGCACAGGTGGAAGTGCCAGTCGCCGAGATCGACGGTGAGGTAGCCGTCCAGGAAGCTGATCCGGCGGGGCGGGGCCTTCACGCGGCATTCGAACACGGCCCCCTGGATGCTGGGGCCGAAAGTGAGGGATTCGTAGTGGTTCTCGAACAGGTCGCGCAGCAGGGTTTCCAGGAACTCGCGCCCGGGCCGGAACTCCCAGACGCACTGCCTGCTCCCGTCCGCACCTGTTTCTTCCCGGTACAGCACATCCGTTTTCATGCCGCTACCCCGTTGGAAACTTCGCCGCCCGCCTCAGTGGAACCCGAGCCAATAGGTTCAAGGCGAATCGGTCGTTCGCAACAGAGTATAGCGTATGGTGAGCACGAGTGTCTTATCCAGCCAGGGGAGGGGAGCCGCTTTTCGAACCGCCTCCAGGGAGGCGTCGTCCAGATGGGCGTTGCCCGAGGTTTTTTTGATCCGTAAGCCCTGCAGCCGCCCGTCCGGCAGAACCCGGAAACTCACGGTGGCCGCGCCTTCCGCCCCCGATTCGCGCGCGAGCGCAGGGTAATGCTGGTGGCGCCTGATGCGATTGAGAACCGCCTGGAGCCGCGCGTCCGCATCCATCCGCACGCGCCGTTTCCTGAAGGTGAAAGAGGGCGCCTCGGTAGGCTCACTCACGGACGTCTTGATCTCCTGCGCGGGTAGCGGCTTCGGCATGAAGAGAAAGAAGGACGCGAGCGCGATGAGGGCAAAGGCGGTTCTCATTCTCTCTCCTCCAGGGCGCGCATGATGAAATACCGCTCATCCTTCCCGTTCACCGTGAGAATCTCGGGATGCACCTGAAACGCCTTTTCGATGAGCCGGTGCGTCAAGACGTCATTTACGTCTCCCTGGGCCAGGATTTCTCCTTCATACAGCAGGAGCAGGTGGTCGCAGAAGCGGTGCGCGAGGTTCAGATCATGCACCGAGACGACCACGGTACGCCCCTCCCGAGCCTGTGCGCGCAGTATCGCCAGAATGTCGAGGCAGTGCCTGACGTCCAGATTCGCAAAAGGCTCATCGAGCAGCAGGACGGGCGTTTGCGCGGCGAGCGTTCTGGCGATCAGGACGCGCTGAAGCTCTCCGCCCGAGAGTTCGTTGATCGCGCGACGGCTAAGGTCTGCCGCGTCCACGTCGCGAAGGGCCGCGTCCACCGCTTCGCTGTCGGCCTCGGTCTCGGGCGAGAGCCTGCCCTGATGGGGGTATCTGCCCATCATCACCGTCTCGTCGACGCGGAAGGGAAACGCGATTTCCTGTTTCTGGGCGAGATAGCCCACGCGGCGGGCGGTCTCTTTCCTGTCGAACGAATCGATGGGTTCGCCGTCCAGAGAGATGTTCCCCGTCTTTGCGGGCAGCAGGCCCGCGAGCGCGCGCAGGAGTGTCGTCTTGCCCGCTCCGTTGGGGCCGATGACGCCCGTGAGCGCGCCCGGCGGAAAAGAAGCCGAGACGCCCTTGAGGACGTCCCGCTCGCCGAGTTCAACCCGTGCGTTCTCCATTTTGAGCCGCATCAGAACATCTCCGCGCGCGCGCGATTCCTGACGATCAGATACAGAAAGAACGGCCCGCCGATGCCCGCCGAGAGGACGCCCAGGCGCATCTCCCCCGCAGGCGAGAGCGTCCGCGCGAGCAGGTCCATCCCCATCACGAAGACCGCGCCCGCGATCATGCTCATGGGGAGGAGTCTCCTGTGGTCCGGCCCGGCGAGCATCCGCACGATGTGGGGAACGAGCAGGCCCACGAAGCCGACCACGCCCGCCACGGCGACCGACGCCCCTGCCGCCGCTGCCGCGATGACGAGTATCCACGCCTTCGTCCGCGCCGTGTTCACGCCGAGCGCCATGGCGGATTCTTCCCCCGACATCATGAGGTTCAGCTCACGCCCGAAGAACGCGGCGGCCACCGCGGAGGCTACGGAAAACGGCGCCACGAGGATCACGTGCTCCCAGGTGCGGTTCGTGAGGCTCCCCATGAGCCAGAAGAGAATCTGGCGCGCGATCTCGAAATCGCTCACGCTGTAGCTGAGCACGAGCGTCGTCAGCGCGCCCGCAATCGAGTTCACCGCCATGCCGCAGAGGATGAGCGAGCCCAGGGGCGTGTGCCCCTTATGCGACGCCACCAGGGAAACGAGAAACACCGTCAGCAGCGCGCCGCCGAAGGCGCTCAGTGGAACGGCCCAGATGGAGGCGGCGCCCAGTCCCAGGGCGATGGCGCTCGTCGCGCCCAGCGCGCCCCCCGTGCTGGCACCTACGACGACGGGGCTCGCCATCGGGTTTCTGAAAAGACCCTGCAGCATCACGCCGGAAAGCGCGAGCGACGCCCCGACGAAAGCGCCCGTCAATGTCCGTGGGAGGCGGATGTGCCAGATGATGGCGCGTTCATGCGCGGAGACGCCCGCCTCAACGACTGAGATGAGCCCCAGTTCGCTCAGGATGATTTTCACGATTTTATCGGCGCCGATATCCGCCACGCCCAGGCGGACGCTGAGAGCGGCGAGGAGCACGGCGAGGGCGATGAGCACGGCCGTCAGGGCGTATTTTCTCACCGGTACAGCCCCCTCACCAGGTCATCCAGGGCGCCTGCGATGTATTGGGATACGCTCGAGAAGCGCGGGTAGGGGATCTCGACGATTTTCTTGGCCCGCAAGGGGGCGTAGACCCCGTTTGCGCGGATGAAGTCTTTCATGCTCGCGCCCGATTCGGGATGCGCCCCCACCATGATGACGTCCGGGTTCCAGGCGATGATCCGCTCCGCCGACACCCTGCGCGCTCCCTGGATTCCGTGTTCTGAGGCTACGTTCTCCCCGCCCGCGAGACGGATGAGCGCATCGTGCGAAGTGCCGCTGCCCGTGACCCAGCCGCCCCGAACGAGGGTCAGGATGCGCGGGGGTTTCATATGGGGCGGAATGCGCGAGCGGATGGCGCGGATTCTCTCCCTCGTGTCTTGAATGAGTCTTTGCGCCTTTCCTTGATTTCCTAACAGTTGGCCCATCTTCTCGATGCTCGCGAAAACGTCCGCAACGCCGCTGAAGGCGGAGAATCTGGAGACGGGAACTTTGGCGGCGCGCAGGTGGTCCAGGAACGCGGCGCTCGAATACGAGGCGACGAACACCATGTCGGGCCTTAAGGCGATGATGCGCTCGGGCGCGCTGTCGATGAGGGGGATGGTTCCCACCTTATCTGCGACGTTGGAATAGCCCGGGTGTCCGGCCAGCTTGTGGAGGCCGACGATTCTTTCCCTGGGCGCGAGAGCGAGGAGCATCTCGGCGGTGGCGAGCGTCATGGCGATCAGGCGCTCGGGCTTCCCGGCGGCGCGGGCGGGTGCGGCCCCCTCCGGAACCGGGGAGACCACAGCCCATAGAAGAGCCGCCGCCAGGAAGCGAATTTTGAGATTATTCCATAATCGCATCTGCCGTCCCTTGCGCAAAGCCCCGTTCAGGGGGTTGTTGAAAAAGTCCTCTAAGAGGGTAGTGGCAACCCCCTGAAAGGGAATCCCATAAAACCAACCCCCCCTACCCCCCCTTGTCAGGGGGGCAAGAAAAAGCAAAACCCCCTCAGCCCGGCGGGAGCGCATCGCCTTTTTATACCCCCCTGTCAAGGGGGGTAGGGGGGGTTGCCTTTACCCTCTCCAGGCCTTTTCCAACAACCCCTAGAAGACCGCCCTTACGCCCGCGAACCACTGGATGCCGGGCGCGGCGTAGCCATATACGGCCTCGTATTCCTCATCCAGCGCGTTGTTCACCTTGAACTCGACCGTCAAATCTTTCACCTTCGATTTCCTCGTCCTGTCGAACATCGAAATACGGTCCTTCACGACGTCCAAAGAGAGGCCTAAGTCCACCCGCGTGAAGCCGGGGTTCACCACCCTCGGGTAGGGCCAGGGTTGGGAGTCGTCGATGTCCCACCGCTCGCTCACCGAGTTGACTCTTAAACTCGCCCTCAGGCGGTCCGGGTGATAGCTGACCGAGGCGCTCCACCACCAGTCCGGGCGTCTTAAGAGCTCTTCTCCCTCCACATAGTTCGGCGCACCGAGGCCCCCCGTTTCGAGCGCGACGGTATCCATGGTATTGAAACTCGCATGGGCCGAGAAGTCGTGAAAATCAAGCAGGGACAAGGAGAGTTCCGCACCCTTGACGCGCGCTTTCTGGATGTTTTCGTAGTTCGTGCCGTTCTCGAAAGGCTCGAACGAATAGGCGATCAGGTCGTCGATTTCGTTCACGTAATACGTGGCGCTGAACTTGAGCTTGTTGTTCGCAAAAAACTGATCGAAACCGACCTCCCGGCTTTTTTGCCGCTCGCTCTTGAGATTCGGGTTGCCGGGGCCGTAGACGTCGAGCAGTTCGGCGAAGGAAGGCCGCTTGATTCCCTCGCCCACCGCGCCGCGAATCCGGGCGCCGGTTCCGGGGATTTTATAGGAGGCGGAGAGTTTTCCGGTCGTCTCGTCTTCACCGACGTCGAAATTATCGGCCCGCACCCCGCCTGCAAGGGTGAAGCCGTTTTGGAATTGAAACTGTTGCTGCGCGTAAAAAGAAGTCGCCCGCCTGTCGCTGTCGTACTCGTTTTCGCCGGAGCCGAAGTCGTTTTCATAGGCGCTCTTGATGGAGATGTCCTCCGTCTCCCATTCGACGCCGAGCGTGGATATGGAGCGACGAAGGGCGCTCAAGCCGAGTTGTTTCCCCGATTGCCTCACGTTGACCTGGTTGTCGAGATGAAGCCTCGTTCCGCTCGTATCCGTTTTGTCGGAGCCGGGGCTGATCGCGTCCGCCTTGTTCTCGAACAGCGTGTCTCTCAGGTACAAGGAGACGCGCGGTATGTATTCGAGCCACGGGAAGGGCTTGAGATGCGCGCGCGCGCCGATGAGCTGTTCGGTGTTTCGCCCGTACTTGTTGGGTTCTCTGAAGCCCGCATGGGCCGGTCCGGGGATGTCGTAGCGGTTCCGGTTGGCGTGGTAGAGAAAGCGCAGTTTGGCGTTGTCCGAGAAGAAATGATCAAGCGCCGCCGTTCCCACGGTGCGGTAGTAGCCGTCGTTGGGAAGATGTCCCTCCGTGTCGAGGCGGCTCAAGCTGGCGGCGTAACCGCTTCTGGCTGTTCCGCCCTTGAGCTTGAAGGCCTCCTCGAACGTCTCGTCGCTGCCGCCTCTCGCGCGGACCGTGAAACTCGGCGATTCGCCCGGCTTGCCAATGTCCGGAATAAAATTCATGACGCCCGAAGCCGCATCCGAGCCGTAAAGCGGGCTTTGGGGACCCTTGAGGATTTCGGCTGCGCCCACCCACTCGGGCGAGAGGTGCCCGAAGTCATACGCGCTCCCGTCCGGGAAGGTGAGCTTGAAGCCGTCGATCATCACGCTGGTGAAGTTGCTCTCGCTCCCCCTCAGGAAAAGGCTGGCCTGCCCGCCCCTGCCGCTCGCCTGGGGGAGGATGACGCCCGCCCCCTCGCTCAGGAAATCGAGCATGTCGCCGGGCAGGAGGCTCTCGATCCGCTCCGGGCCGAACACCTCCACCGAATCGGCCACGTCGCTGACCCGCTCGGGCGTGCGCGTCGCCGTGACGGTGATGGGGTCGAGGTAGAGTTCTTCCTCCGGCGCTGCGCTTTGCGCGCCGGCAAGGCAAGCCCCGCCCATCAGGATGAGTGTTGCAAGCGATAAAACGAACAGGCTTCGTTTGAGTCGGATGGGGAATTTCCCGGGTCTTCTTGAAATGCCTTGCATGATGGTGCGCCTCCTTGAGCGGCCCAAGCGCTCGAAACGGACCCCTGGCGGGGTCGTGTGGAGATGGTGCCGACAGGCCGGTCTTCTGGCTCGCGCCGATGGCCGCCTTTCATTCCTTCCCGGGAAAATCCCAGTGGTTGCATGAAAGGCGCGTCGCTCACAGCTGCCGGGCAGCTCCGGTTTCGCACCGGATTCCCGTACACCTGCCGGCTGTTTCAGCGGCGGTTTGCTCCGCCGCGCTTATGGCTGTTGAAAAACCTCCGAGAGGGTAATGGCGACCCCTGAAAGGGAAACCCGATAAATTCAACCCCCCCTACCCCCCCTTGTCAGGGGGGTCTTTTTTTATTCCCCCCTGTCGGGGGGACCTTCTTTGTTTTTGCCCCCTACAGTCAGGGGCATCGCCTTTTTATACCCCCCTGACAAGGGGGGGTAGGGGGGGTTGCTTTTCTATTCGAGAGGGGCGTCCCCTCTACCCCCTAATAAGGGATCTTTTTCAACAACTCCCGCTGACGACGAAAGAACAGGCGCGCGCCTGCGTGGGGCACGCGCTCCGGTGATGCTTTTGGTTTCGGGGTGTGAAGATGCGCGAGATACCACCCACCTCCCGTTCCGCGAGGACGTGACGGGTCAAAAGGTTGCCGCAGGCCGGTCTCCTGGCTCCCGGATCATCCTACTCACGGCCCCTTCCCGGCGGGGTGCGCCAGTGGTTTCAGCCGCTTTCGTCCCCGGTCACAGTGGCGGGTCCGCGCCGGATTCTCACCGGCTTCCCGGGCTTTCACCGAGAAAGCCCACCTGCGACAGGTCGGAACAAATGCTTTCCAGCTACAAAATCAGCGCGCTGCGATGGCCGGTATCAGATATCAGACCGCCTCGTACTTGTCGCGCGTGATGGTGTCGAGATCGATGCCTTCGATGCGGACGAGGCGCGTCTCCCCCTCGCGCTTGGGCGAGTGGAATTCCCCCACGTCGTAGGCCTTGGAGAGGCCCGGCGTGAGGTCGTAGCTGCGCACGGCCCGAACCTTGCCCGGCGCTGCGCCGTTGGGCCGCTCGACGAGCTCGTAGTCCGTCATCGTGGTGGTGCCCACCGCCTGGCCGTAGATGGCCCAGGATTCCCCGTGGTCATGCGGGGAGCTTCCGGTCACGCCCTTGTGAACATGGGCGAAGATGCAGAAGCCGAGTTCGGGGTCCTTGTAGAGGATCTTGCGGGGGGAGTCGTTGTCGGGTCCCAGGTGCTCCTGCACGAACTCCTCTTGCACCAGGACTTTCTCCAGGGCGTCGCTCACCTTCTGGAGGCCCGCCTTGCTCGAATCGGCTTTCAGGATGTCGTGGCATTCGGCTGCGAATCTGTCGAGGATTTCACCCATGGTGCGCTCTCCTTGTGTTTGAGAGGTTGATTTCCGGCCATTCTAACGGCAGCCCGCGCCTTTTGTAAAACGAGTGAGAGCGGAGAGCGTGCTTTTCCCGGTTTCGGTGTATGATGCGCGAATACCTCAAGGCAGGATAAGGCGAACTCCCTTAAGGGGGCTTTTTGATGGATACGGCGAAACAGCGGAACATCGAGACCTTCACTCGAATGGCCGAGACCTACGGCGGCTATTACAGCGACGCGGAGCAGGCGCGCCTGGGCGCGATGGCCGAGCGGGTCGGCTTCGGCGAAGGTTCCTGGCTGGTCGATTTCGGGATGGGCACGGGCACTTCCGCAAAGCCCTTTCTGGCGGCGGGCGGGAACGTCGTGGGGCTGGATCTTACCCCCGCGATGGCTGTAAGAGGGCGCGAGCGCCTGCGCGAGTGGGGGCTCGAGGCGAACGCCCGCTACGTCATGGCGAACGCGCACGACGCGCCCCTGGCGGCAGGGGCCGCCGACGCCGCCATCTGCCGCCACACGTTTCATCATCTCGAAGACCCCAAAAAAGTTTTCGCGGAGATGGCCCGCGCCGTCCGTCCCGGCGGCCACGTCTTCCTGATCGACTACCACTACCCCGACGAAGAAGAAGAGCGCGAGAAGATAGAAGAGCTCGACCGGGTGCGCGAGCCGACCATCACGCGGCACCTGTCCGGAAAGGAGATGGAAGGCTTGTTTTACGCGGAGGGAATCCGGGTCGAGGAGACCGTCGTCGACAGGACGGACACGCCCTTCGATGACTGGATGGACCTCGCCAAGACCTCGCCCGATGTGTTCCCGAAACTGAGGGCCGCCTTCGAAGCCCTGCGCGATCAGGGCGGAAGCTGGTATGAGGAAAGCGGCGAAGGCGCTGAATTCTCCGTCATCAGAAAACGCCTGACCATCCTGGGCCAAAAACCGGATTGAGTTTCACTTCACTAAAGTTCCTACCGCGGGCCTGACGCCTCCTGAGTAACCCGCCTCATTCTACTAATCCGAGTAGCCCTCCTCATCCCCCTCACCCTGAGTAGCTGCGAAGCAGCGTATCGAAAGTAAAACGTGATTTATGAGGGGTTGTTGAACAACCCCTGAAGCGGTGGAGGTACGATGGTTTTGTAGGGGCGGACCAGCGTGTCCGCCCACCGCGAACCCCCCTTGCGCCGACGCGCCATCGAGCCGAAAAGCAAAACGGGCGGACACGCAGGTCCGCCCCTACGAGGGCTTTTTCGATAACTCCTGGAGGACCAGTCGGGTTCGTGCCCCCGATACGGCGCGCAAGCGCGGCTACTCGGGATGAGTGGGTATTGGTTGTTCCCCCTCAAAGCTCCTGTGGAGGCGCACCGCCCAAAGGGTTGGGTTTCACGATAGCGTCGATGAGATAGGGTTTGTCGCCACTTGCGGCTTCTGCAAGACACGCTTCCAACTCATCCGGCGAATGGACGCGCGCGGCGTCCACGCCCATCGATTCCGCCAGTTTGATGAAGTCGAGGTTCGGTTCCGTCAGGTCCATGCCGACGAAGCGGTGAAACTCCTTCGCCTTGCCGTCGAGCGCCAGCACGCGCCCTTTGAGAATATGGTAGGCCCCGTTGTTCGCGATGACGAAGACGGCGCCGACGCCGTATTTCGCCGCCGTCCAGAGGGTCTGGTTGGAATACATGGCGGAGCCGTCGCCCGAGAGGCAGATGACGGGGCGGTCGGGCGTCGCTATCTTCGCCCCCAGCGCCATGGGCAGGCCGTTCCCGATGCCGCCGCCCTTTCTGCCGAAAATCTGGGAGGCCGTCCGTCCCACCGCTCGGCGGAAGCCGGGGCCCGCGGAGGTCAGCGCCTCATCCACCCACACGGCGCCGTCGGGCGCGCCCGCGCCGAGTGCGCGGTGAAAGGCGGGAAGGGACATGCCTTGCGAGTAATCGCTTTGCTCCGCCGGGGCCGGGACGGCCTCGCGCGCGCTCTGGTTTTCCGCCGCGATTCGCTCCGCGCGCGCTTTCGCCCCCGCCGCCTCATCCGCCGTCTGCGCCCTCGCCACGGCTTCCGTCAGAACGGGAAGGGTGGTTTTGGGGTCGCCGTAGAGTGCGGCGTCCAGGCCGAAGTTCTTGCCCATCTCCCATGCGTTCAAGTCCAGGTGAACGACCCGGCAGCTTTCGGGCAGCGGGCGCACGTCGGCGGGGTATGAGAACAGGAAAACCTCCGTGCCGACCAGGAACACCAGGTCGTGCTCTGAGAGGCGCTCCCGCAAGGGTCTGGCGAGGATGGGGAGTTTCCCGGCGTAGAGCGGGTGCGCCATGGGATAAGTAATCAAGTTGGCGAAGTTCTCCTCGAACGCCTTGGCGCCGATAAGGTCTGCGAACGCTGCCAGCTCGTCCAGCGCGCCCGAGTGCGCGGCGCCGGAACCCGAGACGATACAGGGCCGCTCCGCCTTCGCGATGAGCGCGGCGGCCGCCTCGACCGATTCCGCCGATGCGGCGAAGCGCGTGTGGATGCGCGTGGGCTTTTCCTTAAGACCGGAGGCTATGGCCAGCATGACGTCTCCCGGCAGGGAGAGGAACACGGGGCCCGTCGGCGGCGTCATGGACACCTTCACGGCGCGCCGAACGGCCTGCTCCAGGTCCTCGACGCGGCGCACCTCGTACGACCACTTCACGAGGGGCTCCGCCATGCGCGCGAGATCGTCGTAGAGGATGATTTCCTGAAAATGTCCGCTCTGGGGCTGGTTGCCGGCGGTGACGAGCATGGGCGCGCCCGAGCGCTTGGCGTTGTAGAGAAGCCCCATCGCGTTGCCGAGACCGGGCGCGACGTGGAGGTTGATGGCGGCGGGTTTTCCGGTGCTCAGGCCGTAGCCCTCCGCCGCCGATATCGCCACGCCCTCGTGCAGCGTGAGGATGAACCTGAGCCGCTCCTCGTTCACGAGCGCGTCCATCAGGGGAAGCTCCGTCGTGCCCGGGTTCCCGAACAGGTGCGTCACGCCCTCATCGAGCAGGGTTTCGAGCAGCAAGGATGCGCCGTTTGCGTTTCTCATCTGTCTGGCCTCTGGGTATTGATGGAAATGATATGGATTAGTGGAAGTAATTGCCGCCGTTCACCAGGAGGGTCTGGCCCGTGACGAAGGCGTTCCGGATCATCATCATGACGGCGTCGACCGTCTCCTCCACCGTCCCGAACCGCTCCATCGGCGTGTTCGGCGTGGAGGTGCGCAGGTCCTGCGTCGTCATGTCGGTGTCGATGAGGGCGGGCGCCACGCTGTTCACCGTGACGCCTTCTTTCACCAGGGCGGCGGCATAGCCGTGGGTCAGGCCGTGCATGCCCGCCTTCGAAGCCGCGTAGTGCGGCCCGACGCGCCCGCCCGTGAAGGCGGCGTTCGATGAGACGTTGACGATTCTGCCCCACCGCGCCTCTCGCATGTCGGGCAGGACGGCCCGGGTGAGCAGGAACGCGGATTTGAGATTCACGTCGATCGTGGCGTCCCAGTCCGATTCGGTGAGTTCGTCAAAGGGCTTCTGGATGGCGATCCCTGCGTTGTTGACGAGAATCGAGACGGGGCCGAAGCGTTTTCTCGTTTCCTCCACGAGGCGGCGCACGTCTTGAGCGTCCGATACATCCGCCTGAATGATGAAGGCCTCCCCGCCCGCCTCTTCTATCTCGCGGCGGGTCTCCTCCGCCTCGTCCGCGCGCTCGCGGTAGTTCACCGCCACGCGGCAGCCTTCGCCTCCCAACGCCACCGCGCAGCCGCGCCCGATACCCCGGCTCGCGCCGGTGACGATGCAGGTTTTTCCTTGAATCGTTTCTGGCGACAACGGCGCGCCTCCCGGTAGTGTGAAAGCCCCATCCTAATTCATCCGCCGCGATATGGGCAGTCGCAAGGGGAATTTTATCGTTTCGGGGGCGTGGTGGTATATTGCCCGGCATGAGCGGAGAAAACATTCGTCTGGGTTGCGTCGGGCTGGGCCGCTGGGCCGGGGTGCTGGCGGAGGGGGTCCGGAAGACGCCGGGGCTCGAAATCGCCGCTTGCCATACGAGGTCGGACGAGCGGAAAGAAGCGTTCGCGCGAAAATACGGTTGCAGGCCCTGTCCCGACTATGCGGCCATACTCGAAGACCCGGATATCGACGCCGTCCTCCTCACCACGCCCCACAGCGCGCATAAGGAGCAAGTCCTCGCGGCGGCCCGGGCCGGGAAGCACGTGTTCGTGGAGAAGCCGATCGCCGTCACATTAAGTGACGCCCGCGCCTGCGTGGAGGCCTGCGAGCGTGCGGGCGTCGTCCTGATGGTCGGGCATTGCTGGCGCTGGGTGGCGTCGGTCCAGCAGGCGAAGGCGCTGCTGGACGAGGGCGCGCTCGGCGAGGTGACGCAGGCGGCGGGGCATTTCGGCAACCCGCGCGCCCGCAACTACGGAAGGGAAATCTGGCGCGACGACCCCGCAGAATCGCCTCTCGGGCCGTTCACGGGGCCGGGCTTTCACCTTCTCGACATCCTGAAGTACCTCCTGGGTCCCGTCGAAGAAGCCTTCGCCGTGCTGGAGCGGAAAATGGCGTCGGGGCGGATACCGGACACCGCCTCGGGCGCGCTCCGGTTCGCCTCAGGCGTAACCGCACAGGTGAGTTCGAGCTTCGTGACGCCGCGCCGCTACCAGCTTTCCCTGTTCGGAACCGAGGCGAACCTCTACGTGAACGCCGACCCTGGGGGCGGGACGCCCACTGCGCCCGGCCTCGTCATCCACAGGCAGGGCGAGGAGGCGCCCGAGGTCCTCGCGGTCGAGAAGACCGACATGATCGCCCGCCACATGGCGTCTTTCGCGCAGAGCGTGCGCGGCGATGCGCCCCCGTTCACCGACGGGCGCGAAGGAGCCGCCCTCGTCGCGCTGCTCTCGGCCATGCTGGAGTCATCTGAGGCGGGGGGATGGGCGCAAGTGGAAACGCCGTAGGGAGGTCCGACATCAAAGGGTGCATCGCCCGCCCCAGACATCACTTCCCCCACACGACGGCCCATGCGCCCAGCACCGAGCACGCCCCGCCGATGATGACCTGCGCGCTCACGCGCTCCTGTTTCCTGAAGAACAGCCAGGAGAAGAGGATGACGATCAGGATCGAGAGCCGGTTGATGGGAACCACCTGGATGACCTCGCCGTCCTTGATCGCCCACCAGAAGAAGAACGCGGCCAGAAAGTTGCACGTAGCACCCAGGGCGGTGATGAGGAGCGAATGGCGGGTGAAAGGGCTGCTTTTCATCTGGAGCGCCGGGAAGAAAAAGGCGCTCGCAAGCAATAGCGTGAGCGTCGTCATGTTCGAGACCCCCATCCCCAGCGTGACCGAAGGGATGTGGACGAAGCCGTATTTGCGCACGATGTGGGAGACGCTCGCGAACGCAGCACCCGTCACGGGGATGAGGTAGTAGGTGAGCGGGATGCGCCTCTGGGCGGCTTTCTTGTCGTAGAGGAGCAGGACGCCGCCGGCCATGATGGCGAGCGTCCCCAGCGCGACGAGGGGGGTGAGCCTCTCGCCGAGCAGAATCACGGCCAGCCCCGAGGACCAGACGAGGCCCGTCTGCGTCAGGATGGGCGTGCGGGCCAGCCCTACCAGCTTGATGGATATCATCCCCATGTAGCGTCCGCCCAGTCCGCCGACCGCGCCCACGAGCGCGAACCACAGGATGCCGTAGAGCGGCCAGTGGTCGAGTCCCTCGCCCGTCGCGTAGAGGCCGAGCGCGAAGATGGTCGTGATGATGGTCGCGATCACCGTCGTCACGAGCGGACTCAGGCTCATGAGCGCGCCCCGGTAGAGCGTTCTTGCGACCGAGATGAAAAACGCCGAAAGAAGCGCCATCAGGTTGGGATGGAGTGAATCGAACAAGTGAGAAACTCAAGATGTAAGAGAAAACGCCATTATCCACCGGCGTGGAGAGCGGGGCAAGGCGGGTGAGGGGATAGCGTCTTCGCAGGGGCGGACCGATGTGTCCGCCCGGAAGGGGGTTGTTGACTCCCCCCCAATCGAGAGTGTTCACCGTCATTCCGGCGAAAGCCGGAATCCATTTTTTACGCCTTTCGCCTCTCGTCCGGGTCCCCGCGCATCGGTGGGAAATGAAACACCGTTGTGTATTCACCCACATCCGCAAATGGATTCCGGTCAATCCCTCCTTTCTCAGTCGGGAATGATGCCGGAATGACGACGATCTACGGGTCGAGGCGGCGTAGGGGGCGTTCGCGAACGGCCCCTGCGGGGGAAGACCATCCAGGATAAGGTCGTGAAACTACGCGGATAGATGTTGCGCGGAAGTTGCCGCCGTCCCGTTTGCGGCTGGAGCGTGCCCGTTCGCAGGCGCGCGCATCATCCGCTTGAGCGCGAGGACGGCGCTCACGGGGCTGCTGAGCACCTTCGCGTCAACGCGGCGGGAGACCGCATCCCGCGCCCGCGCCATCGAGAACTGCGCGAGGAGCACGACGTCGGCTCGCGAGCCGGCGGCATCCGCGATGAGGGTGTCGTGAGCGTCCGGGTCGCCCGCCTGGAGGGCGTCGAGCGCGCCCGGTACATAGGAGTCGTCGATTTCGACCTCGAGTCTTTTTTGTTCGGTCAGGGCTTCGAGTTCGCGCCTTATCGAGGGGCCGGACGGCCGGAACGTGGAGAGTATCTGGATGCGGCCTCCAAATGCCAGCGCCTCATCGAGCATCGCCTGGTTGGGTTTCAGGACGGGAACCGGGAGCCTCGCCTGAACGGCCTCTATCGCCGGGCCGAAGGCCGAGCATGAGTAGAGAATCGCCGCTGCGCCATCTTTGTAAGCAAAATCCGCGAGGCTCTCCACGCGTTCGCTGATCGCGGGCGTGAGATGGCCGGTTTCGTCCAGATCGCGCATGAGTGATTCGTCCATGAACTGGACGACTTCGGCTTCGGGCCAATGGATTCCGAACGCGGCCTCAATGGGCGATACCGCGACGCGGGTCGCATGAATGACGCCGATGATGGTGGACATGGGTTCGGGCGTATCCTTGCAAATGATGACGTATGAATTTGATGACAACGACGCGGGATTCTAGGCGAAACGGGGATTCATGGCAAGGGCGATCTGTGCAACCTAAGCGGGATCGATTGGCTGGGTGAAGATATAATTTGAAGTACCTATTTGGATGGGTATATGCAGTTCCACCTTGTCTTATCGCACACTATGATGGATGAGTAGACAACCTCACACGGGGCGAACATATAGATTAAGGGTTCTGGAAGCGGAAAGTTCTATCCAACTGCTGTCGCGTAAGCTGCAAGGTGACAAGCGCCGTGCGATGAGGGGAAAAGAATTCGCTGATTTTCTCTTTTTTGATGCGAATGCCGCCGATTCCGTCATTTCCGAGAGTCTTGAAACCAGCCGGCGTTCGCTCGCTCATCTCCGGATAGGCGGTAACGCTTGCGCTCAAGTGCTCACCGACCTTGTCGATTGTCTCGCGCAACTGCGTGCAGTCGACGTAGACGCTTCGGTAGGATGCGTCATCCGAATATTTGTGGACGCCTCGGATGGCGGAAGTGTGGAACGTTTCGGCGACGGGGTCCTCCCTGTCGTCATCTTTTTCATAGAACTCGAGAAGGTAGTCATCTACGCCGACCCCGTACTGGTCCACAACGCGAACGACAGTGTTCTGGAATCCGTGTTTCCCGCTGCTGTCCAATTCGGTCCGGGGCAACAACTTATCGTTGTCCTCTGCCAACCTGTCGCGCCACTCCTGGAATTGCTCGTCTTCGATTGTCAACGCTTTGAGGATGTTTGAGAGCATGACTTCGTCGCTAGAGGCGTTGGGGTCAAAGTGTGACAATTTGACTGAGCTGTGATCATGGCCGTCCATCACGCCGAACGCCGTTGTTCCAGATGAAGCGTCCATTATATAGGTGACGTCGTGTCCTGCCTCGTCGGGGTTGGCCGGGAATTCCGCATGTATCCGCACGCATTCCATGTTGGCCGTTGAAATGCGCACCGTGCCGTCCGAGCCGTCTTCGTTGGCGATGGCGCTGATCCCACGATAACCGGTGTTGCCGACCAGCACGGTGCACAGCACGTTGCCGGGCTGATACATGGCGCCGCCATCGCCGAAGCGGTCGCGCTCGGCCAACTGCCAGGTGTATGGGCTTGCGAGTTCCAACCCCTTGAGGATGTGTGTCCCGGTCTCGAAAGGTTCGCCTTCGGGCTGCTTGGTGAAGAAGCCTTTCCAGACGCGGCCGAGAAACGATCGCCCCTTGTGCGCAAGCGGGGAGCCGAAATTCGCCGGTGCGAGCATGACCAGATGCTTGATGGGGGCATTCTCAGGTTCGTAGTAGCGCTGAAGCCAGTCTCGAATCACGAGGCCGCCGGTGCTGTGCACGATAGCGTCGATGCTGCCCTTTTCCTTCGGCAGATTATGAATGTCCCAGGCTGTTTCCATGGCTGACGCAACATCGTCGAAGCGGACTTCGTCTTCCATGCTGATGTAGTCGGCCAGAGAAATGATCGATACGTCCTGTTCTTTTAGCTTCGCTCGCAGGAGCCTTGCCAGAGGCTCAAAGCTCGCAGATGTATCGCTCCATCCGTGCAGGATGACTATCGGGCGTTCTGCCATGTGGGTCCTCCAGAGGGTATGTACCCAGTTGTCTGAACCACAAGAAAAAATGATTCGCCTGGGTGCATGCGCCTAGGCGCTCTCACGCTTGATGAATCTCCTGATATTGATATAATGTCAACGACATTGTTTTAATGTCAATAGAAGTTCACCCATGATGAAAGAAATTCGGCTTTACGCACGCGTGACTACTCGGTCCAGATGAAACGCGCTACGAGGGAGAACCACCGGGTATGCGTAAGGGATTTGTAGAGATCATGCGTTCAATGCAACTCGTGAAGTGCGCCAGCATTCTCCTCGCTTTGTTGGGCTTCTTGTTCAGCGGTTCGTCTATTCTCCTTGCTCAAACAGATAAGAAAGCGATTGCGTGCGAAGAGTGTAAACCTGGAATCGCCCTACCGAATGAGAAATGCAGAGTCGATCTGTCGGAAGACCCCGACTTGGAGGAATTACTCAAATGGAACGAGGCAGAAAAATGGGCATGGAAAGAAATCTGTGAAGGACGAATCGCGGATTTCAATGGATGGCGGCGCGCAAGGAAACTCAATCCGAGAAATCCGAAAACAGAGAGACTTGATCCGAGAAACCTGGAAGATGATGAGAAATGGGCGAAAGGGCGGCGGACGCTGAATCAGCGTTTCCTGAAAACTATCCTACTTCACGAGCCATTCCGCAGTGCTATCCCGCACCAAGGCGTCCGCATCAATGGGGCTTACTTCAGGAAAGGAACCAATTTGGAGGAGGCATCGATAGGGTGGCCGTTGATGCTTGAGCGTTCTTTCTTTAAATCAAGGGTTGACCTGGAGCGTTTCAGGACATCGAGGTTAGTTTCTTTCGAAGGTTCGAAATTTTTGCGCACACTCGACATGGGTTCCGCCAAAATTGGTGGCGACCTGCTTATGAGGACTGCGATATTTAGAAAGGTTGACTTGAGAAGGGCTGAGATTGATGGCTTGCTCGATATGCGTGGGTCGAAATTCAGGGGTTGGCTCGTCATGAATTCTGTCAAGATCGACAAAAATCTGTATATGCGAAATGCAGAATTCAGAGATGTTGTTTTACGGGAAGCAAAGGTTGGAGGCCATTTCGATATGAACGGCTCTGAAATTGGAGGATTTCTCAGTATTTATTCAGCTTCGATCGGGCGAAATTTGCTCATGCGAAACGCGAAATTTGGCGATATTGTTTTCTTGAATCAAGCTCAACTCGATGGTGGACTCTCCATGATTGGTTCGACCTTTGAGAACAAGCTTGATTTATCATCCGCCACGATTGGTGGCCATATCGAAATGGATGAGTCCATATTCAATGGCAAGCTCGACATGGCTTCCGTTTCGGTCGGTACCAACATGAATGCGCGAGGCGTCACGCTAAACGAACTGGATCTCACGGAATCCAATGTAAAAGGAGCTTTCAGGCTTGGAGCGTTGCCTGAAAAAAAAATCAATTGGAAAGGCGAGACACCCAAATTGGGTCTGCGTAACGCCAGCGTAGGCACACTCCACGACACTGAAGACGCCTGGCCCGAGCACCTAGAACTCGATGGCTTCACATACAAGCGCTTTGCCGCGGACGGAAAAGAAGCGCCTGTTAAGCGAGCAAATTACTGGTTTATCAAGTGGCTTGAAAAAGATAAGACTTATTCGCCGCAACCATATCGGCACCTGGCGAGCGTTTTCCGTGACTCCGGACTAAGTGATATGGCGGACGATATACTCTACGCAAATCGTGAGCGTGAGCGAGCTCAACCTGATACGTCGTTGGCCAGATGGACTATTCTGACACTTTTCAAAATCACCATAGGTTACGGTTACGGTTCCCGGGTCTTTTTGGGGCTGTACTGGGCATTGCTGAACGTCATAGTTGGCACAATCATGCTGCGTATAAGCAAGGATTGTTATGAAGAGAAGTGGGGCGTGAGAATTAAGAAGCTAGGTTTTTGGTATAGTGTTGATATGCTGGTGCCGTTCATCCATTTGCGCGAGCAACACTACACGGACGTGAATCTTGACGGATGGGTCAGGTACTACTTCTATGTTCATCAACTCGCAGGCTACATATTGATTTATATCGCATTCGGTGATCTGCCAGCCTTCACAAAATTGCTTTTGGGATAGATGTAGTTCTTGGGTGCTTCGAGGGGGCGGACACTGAGGTCCGCCCCTACGCCTCTCGTTTTTTCCCCTCCTACTTCTCAGGAATCACGGGCAGCATGATGTAGGACGCCTGCTCGGGTCCGCAGTGAAGCGTCACGTTCTTCCCGAAAATCTCCTCGGGCCTGTCCGTGGGGTCGTCGTGCAAAAACGGCCCGCAGCCTCTGAACACGTTCTTCATGTTCGAGAGCTTGTGCGTGGTGACGCAGCTGTATTCGTAGTCCTTGCCGCGCACGCTGAGCGCCAGCCGGTAGCCGGGCGGCACCACAATGCAGGTGGGCCAGACCTCGATGTCGAGCTCGTATATCTCGCCGGGGTTCAGGTATTGCTTCTCGTCATGCGCCTGGTAGGGCTTCCACTCCGTCGAGAGTTCGGGCACGAGCTTTCTATGGGAGGCTCTCAGCCAGCCCTGCGCGATGGGCGTGTTCGGGTCGAGCGTGCCCTGGAAGGTGATCTCCTTCATGTCGGGCGTGAACAGGCGCAGGACGAGGAACAAGTCCGCATCCTGGGTTTCGGATGAGACGAAGAGCTTGGACGCAATGGGGCCGGTGATCTCCGTCTCCTTATCAAACGGCGGCAGCATGAACGTCACGCCGTCGCTGAATCCCCCGTAGGTGATGGTCTGATCGCGAACGATGGGCGCGGCGTCGAGGCTCATGTATTCGGGGTTGAGATAGAACTTCGTCCACTTCGTCCGCGCGAGGGGCCACTC
Organism: bacterium; assembly: GCA_022825065.1. Classification (GTDB taxonomy): domain Bacteria; phylum UBA8248; class UBA8248; order UBA8248; family UBA8248; genus Bin107. The sequence goes on along the minus strand of JAJDYR010000020.1, from coordinate 47,884 downwards.
GTTCTCGCCGCGCTCGACGAATTTCTCCCCGACGTGGCGCACCTTGAGCATGACGGGCGGCTTCTCCATCCAGCCGGTGTCCTCGCCCTTCAGGTAATGGCCGAAAAACTGTTTCTGGAGCTTCTCCCCGTAGGGGGTGTAGAACTCCGTCCAGTGCTCCAGGCCGTGGACTTCAAGCCACTTCTCCGTGGACGCCGCCCGCATGAAGCCCTCGTAGTTGCCTCTCGGGTGGAGACCCTGCCCGCCCCAGCTCGCCGCCGAGATGAAGGGCGTCTTTATCTTCTCCCAGTGGGCGGAGCGGTCGCGGTACCACTCCCCGTCCAGCGGGCGCTCGAGGACGTCGCCCCCGAAATCGGAGCGGTTTTTCGCCATTTCCTCTTCGCTCAGGGTGTCGGGACCGCAGACCAGACCGCCGTGGACGCGGCTCTTGGGCCCGTTTTCCCCCAGGCCGTGCTGCACGCTCTTCACCTGCATGTCGTACCAGTTCGTGAGGAACGTGGTGAGGATGCCGCCCTGGTGGCTCATGTCGCGGTAGAAGTCCGCCGCGCCCTCCCAGACGCACATGGCTTCGAGGTGCTTGGGCTGCAGCCCCGCCACGTGCCACTGGTTGATGGCGTAATACGAGATTCCCGTGAGGCCCACCTTGCCGTTGCACCAGGGCTGTACGCCCGCCCATTCGATGCAGATGGCGAAGTCCTTCGCCTCGCGCATGGAGAAGTGGTCGATGTATCCCGGCGAGCGGCCCGCGCCGCGCGAGTCCACGCGCACGCAGATGTAGCCGTCGGGCACCCATTTCTCGGGGTCCACGACCTCCCAGCTCTGGTGGATGTTCGAAGAACCCGCGACGGCGTCGGGATGTCCCTTGGAGAATATCTCCCACACCGTCTCGTAGCCGTCCTGCCAGGCCAGGTCTTTCGCGTAGGGTCCGTAGCTCAGGATGACCGGGTATTCGCCGTCGTCATCGGGCCGGTAGACGTTCGCCCGCAGCACCAGGCCGTCTTCCATCCGGATGGGGACGTCCCATTCGATGAGAAAGCCGTGCCGTTTCTCGGTTCGGTATTGCGGGTCCGTGCTCAGGTCGATGTCGCTCATGTTCACCTCATCTCGTCAGTGGGAAGTTCTATCTTCCGCGCCTATTTCTCCGGAATCACCGGCAGCATCACGTAGGCCTCGTGCTCCCCGCCGCAGTGGAGGGTCACGTTCTTGCCGAACACATCGGGCGGCCTGTCCTTGGGGTCGTTGTGGATGAAGCACCCGCAGCCGGTGAACTCGTTCTTCATGTTGGAGAGGCCGCCGCCCGACCCGCCGGGGTAGACGTAGTCCTTTCCGCGCACCGTGAAGGCGATCCGGTAGCCTTCGGGAATCACGATGCAGGTCGGCCAGACTTCGATGTCCAACTCGTAGACCTCACCCGGCGTCAGGGGCTGTTCCTCATCGTGCGTGTGATACGGCCTGTAGGGGAGGCTCTTCTCGGGGTCCAGTTTTCTGTGCGAGGCTCTCAGCCAGCCCTGCGCGATGGGGGTGTGCGGGTCGAGCGCGCCCTGGAAAACGACTTCCTCCATGTCGGGCGTGAAGACGCGCACGACCAGGAACAAGTCCGCATCCTTTGTTTCCGACGACACGAAGAGCTTGGCCGCGATGGGGCCGGTGACTTCGGTTTCTTCCGGTACGGGCGGCGTGATGAAGGTGACGCCCTCGCTGAAGCCCGCGTAGGTCGCCGTCGCCGCCTCTGCCACGGGCGTGTCTTCGAGCGTATGGGTTTTCGCGTTCAGGTAGTATTTCGTCCACTGCGTGCGCGCCAGCGGCCATTCGTTCTCGTGCCGCTCGACGAAGCGCTCGCCGGGGTGGCGCACCTGGAGCAGCACGCGGGGCTGATCCGGCCAGCCGGTGTCCTCTCCCTTCAGGTAGTGGCCGAAGAATTTCTTCTGCATGTTGACGCCGTAGTCGGTGTAGAACTCCGTCCAGTGCTCGATGCCGTGGACTTCGAGCCACTTCTCCTCGCATCCCGCTTCGAGGAAGCCCTCGAAGTTCCCGCGCGGGTGGAGCCCCTGTCCGCCCCAGTTGGCGGTGGAGAGGAGCGGCGCCTGAATCTTGCTGAAATCGGGCATGCGCGACTGCCAGTATTCGTCGGTATCGAGCTTGTGGGAAAAACAATCCTCGCCGAAGTCCCGGCGGTTCGCGCCGAGTTCCTCCTCGGTCAGGGTGATGGGGCCGGAGACCCAGTCGCCCGTGAAGCGGCTCTTGAAGCCGCGCGTGCCGAGGCCGTGCTGGACGGTGTAGACCTGCATCTCGGACCAGTTTCGCGCGAAGCCGTTGCAGAAGATGCCGCCGTGGTGGGCCATTTCCCGGTAGAAATCGGCCGCGCCCTCCCAGACGCACATGGCGGCGAGGTGGGGCGGCTGCATTCCGCCCACCTGCCACTGGTTCATCCCGTAATAGGAGATGCCGTTCAGCCCGATCTTGCCCGTGCTCCAGGACTGCACCGCCGCCCATTCGATGCACTCGTACAGGTCCTGCGCCTCGCGCGCCGACCAGATGTCGATGACGCCCGGCGAGCGGCCCGCGCCGCGCGAGTCCACGCGAATGCAGACGTAGCCGTCCGGCACCCATTTCTCGGGGTCCACGACCTCCCAGTTCTGGTACTTGTTGGTGGAGCCTGCGGGCACGTCGGGGTGCTGCTCGACCATGCGCGTCCAGCAGGTCTCGTACAGGTCCTCGAAATGGAGGTATTTTCCATACGGGCCATACGTCAGGATGACGGGGTATTTCCCCTCGTTGTCCTGGGGGCGGTAGACGTCGCACCGCAGGACGACCCCGTCTTCCATGGGGATGGGGACGTCCCAGTCGATGCGCATTCCGTCTCTGTCTTCGGTCTTGTAATCGCTCATTCGGTCTTTCTCCTCGGCTCATCGAAGATGTTTGAGTGCAGGCGGCGCGGAATGCCGCCTTTGAAATTTCTTTCGGGTTTTTCCATGAACGCGGCGATTATAGCCGCCTTGCGCTCCGTGATCCAGATGGAGGGACGATTCGGGACGGATATTTCGGGCAAGGGCGAACCTCTGTGTTCGGCCTGGATGAGCGGTTGTTTTGTAGGGGCGGACCTGCGTGTCCGCCCGGTATTTTTGTCCACCTCCGGGCAATCTCCCATAAATCGGAATTGACAGAGGAATGACGGGTATCAAGTCCGCAAAAAATAGGGGCCGTTCGTGAACGGCCCTTACGGAGAAAAAGCGGGCGGACACGCAGGTCCGCCCCTACGGGTCATTCTCGTTCGATGGAAGAAAGCCCCCCCTCAATCCGTGCGATAGGCCTGCGTGATGGCCTGGCTCGAGGTGTTCCAGCCGGGAATGACGAGGCAGGACGGGCCGGGGATGCCGCCCGCGACGATTAAGAGGATGTCCTCGGGTTCGTGCACCATGGGGGCGAGGGAATCATCGTCGTCGTGGTCCACCCACTCCGGCCATCGCGAGAGCTCGGGACCCCGGTAGCGCCCGCCTTTTTTGAGGATGCCCACGGGCATTCTCGCCCGCTCGAAGAGTTCCCGCTTCACGTCCGCGCGGCTCAAGCCCCCTCTCGCCAGGATGTCGGCGTGATCGGGGGCGACGACGACTACCCAGTTCGTCTGCGTGTAGGCCGTCGTGGCGCCCATCGCGCACATGGTGTGCGAGAGCGTGGTGAGGACGCCTTCTGGTTCGGCGCTCACGTCGTCCATCGCCATGCGCGGCGCTTCGGCGTTGCAGACGGTGAGGACGTTCTCATCCGGGCCAAAGCCGAAATCGCCCGGCATCGGCGCCCAGGGGCTTTGCTCCTCGTTCTCGCGCACGCAGTAGGTGAACTTGGAAGGACTGCCGAACGTGCTCATGTCCGATACGCCCGGAATGCCGCCGCCCAGGTTCATCATGATGAGTCTTATCGCCCGGCCGATGGCGGCGTTCGCCCGGAAGCCGGGGCCGAAGCATCCCGAGCCCCCGTGGACGCCGATCTCCTTTGCGTAGGGGCCGTTCAGTATCAGGAGTGGCCCGCCGGTGAACATGGTGGCCTGAATGCCCACGAGGTTGAAGCGCTCGATAAGCATGGCCTCGATAGCTCCGAGCACCACGGGCAGGTATTCGGGTTTGCAGCCCGCCATCAGCGCGTGCAGGGCGACGCTCTCCACCGTCGCCGTGTTGAGCGAGGGGGGGATGTCGCCCAGAACTTCGCCCGCGTCTCTGCCCGTGCCGCCCAGCATCAGGGCGAGGCGCTCGGGCGTGGGCGTCACCACGGGCAGCCCGTCCGACCAGGGCATCTCGAAGAAATACTCGAAAGGGTCCTGCGTTTCGTTCATCGTGTGTCCCTACAGGGTGAGGTTGTAGAACTTTCTCGCGTTCTCGAAAGACACCTTGCGGATCGCCTCGTCTGACAGCCCTGCGTTTCGCATGGCGCGCAGCGTCTTGGGAACCGAGAGGATGTCGATGGGCCGGTAGCCGAGGTGGTCGGAGTTGAGCATGATCCGGTCCGGCCCGAACCTCTCCACCCACTCGATGACCTGCGCGGGCTGGAGCGGCCTGAGCGCGCTGCCGATGCTGATGGCGCACATGGCGCGCGTGTGCTCGTGGATGTGCTCGACCGTCGTGGCGTCGGTGTGATCGACGGCGACCCGGGCTTCATCGAAGCCGGTCTTGCGGATGATTTCCAGGTCTTTTTGCATGTAGTGGAGCCGGATCTGCTCGGGCGGCACGTCCGCCTGCACGGCGACGTTGCCGAGAAAATCCTTGCTCTTCTTGGGCGTCGGCGTATGGAGGATGATGGGCTTGTCGTACTTTTTCGCAAGTTCCGCCTGCGCTTCGAGACAGGCGGCCTGCTCTTCCATCGGCCAGGTGAGGGAGAAATACTGCGTGGGGTCGAGGCCGATCTCGCCCAGGGCGACCACGCTTTCGTCTTCGAGAAAGCCGGGCATCTCCTCGAGCAGCTTCTCCCAGTCGGTCACCCGCGTCATCGAGCTGATCCCGACCGCGCAGCTGATCTGGATGAAGTGCTGCGCCTCGAGCGCCCGGGCCATGTCGATGGGGCCCTCCCAGAAGCGCATGATGTCGTCGTAACCCGGCGCTTCCTCCCACACCTCGCGGTAGAGATGGGGGTTGCCGCAGGAGAGCACCGCCGCGCGCATGCCCGTCGTGCCGAGCAGTTCCCACTCGTCCCAGTTCAGGGCGTGCATGTGGTTGTGGCTGTCGATGTATTCGCCGAACACCGGAACCTCTCCGCTGGTTGGATGCTTGGAAGTCAACCTATCCGCATGGACACCGGGGGTCAAGGGGGAGGCTGATTACAGGGAACGGCGGGCCGGGGAGCACCCCCGTAAAACAAACGCCGGAGAGGCTGGTCTCCGGCACTTGTGGATTCACGATTCCTGGTGCGCGTGGCAGGAGTCGAACCTGCGACTTCCTGCTCCGGAGGCAGGCGCTCTATCCTCTGAGCTACACGCGCGTATTCATCGTCTGCTTTAGAACCTCACCCCTATATCATGGAGTGCGTGCCGTCGCACATGGGCGCGTTGCCCGTCTGCTTGCAGCCGCAAAAGGCGCACGTCTTGCCCGCCTGCACGTCGAGGACGATGGGGCGGAACTCCGAACCCTTGTGGGAGCCGTCGCAGAAAGGCTGCGTTTCGCTCAGGCCGCACGCGCACCAGGCGACTTTCTCATCCTTTTCCGGTTTATAGATGTAAGGCGCTTTCTGGGCCACTTTGGGGTCGGCCATCGGTTCGTTCTCCTTTGTCTTGACGCTGTAGGCGATATGATCTCGATTCGCTATTCTAGTCCGAATCACCGCCCATGAAAAGGAAGCCCGATGCCCGCATCCACGCCAGCGCGTCTTCTGCGCATTCTGGAGCAGACCTATCCCGACGCGCGCTGTGCGCTCGACTACCGGAACCCGCTCGAACTCCTCGTGGCGACGATGCTCTCCGCCCAGTGCACGGACGAGCGGGTGAACATGGTCACCCCCGCCCTTTTCGCCCGCTATCCCGACGCCGCCTCGTATGCGGAGGCCGAACCCGCTGAGCTGGAAGATCTGATTCACTCATGCGGTTTCTACCGCCAGAAGGCGAAGTCCATCCGCGCGTGCTGCCGCCGCCTCGCGGAGGAGTTCGGCGGCGAGGTGCCCGCAGAAATGGAGCATCTGGTGACCCTTCCCGGCGTGGGGCGCAAGACGGCCAACGTCGTCCTGAACGAGGTTTTCGGCCAACCCGCCATCGCCGTCGATACGCACGTTCTGCGCACCGGGAACCGGCTGGGCTGGATATCGACGCGCGACCCCGTAAAAGCCGAGTTCCAGCTTCTGGACGCCGTGCCGAAGAAATGGTGGGGCCGCGTCACGCTGCTCCTGATCCATCACGGGAGAAACTGCTGCTCGGCGAGAAAGCCGCTTTGCGCGGATTGTCCGATCCTGAAAGGCTGTCCGCATGGCCAGGAGGCGCTTTCCGGCGGATGATTTGCAGTCATCTGCGCATTCGACTGGACAACCTGAATCCGGAGTCCTTATAATCGCCTATCTTTTAACCTGTTCTGCTCGGCTTAGTCCGCAATCCGGAGGTTATCCATGGCCAATGGCGCAGCCGTCGGCACCGACACGATCCTGGAACTGAGAGACCTGCACACATACTTCCATACCCCCGAGGGCACGGTGCGCGCCGTGGACGGCGTGACCTACAGCCTGAAGGCGGGCGAGACGCTCGGCGTCGTGGGTGAGTCCGGGTGCGGCAAGACGGTGACGGCGCTTTCGGTGCTTCGCCTCGTCCCGGAGCCGCCGGGCGAGATATTCGGCGACGGCATCTTCTTCGAGGGCCGCGATCTGACGAAGCTCGACACGAAGGAGTTGCGTGAGATAAGGGGCAACCACATCTCGATGATCTTCCAGGAGCCGATGACGAGCCTGAACCCCGTGTTCACCGTCGGCTTCCAGATCGCGGAAGCCGTCATGCTCCACCAGGGCATGTCGAAAAAAGACGCGATGGACAAGGCCGCCGAGATGCTCGACCTGGTTGGCATCCCCCTGCCGCGCCAGCGGGTGCGCGAATACCCCCACCAGCTCTCGGGCGGCATGCGGCAGCGCGCGATGATCGCCATGGCGCTCTCGTGCAACCCGAAAATCCTCCTGGCCGACGAGCCGACCACGGCGCTCGACGTGACCATCCAGGCGCAGATCCTGGACCTCATGGTCAAGTTGCAGGAAGAGCTCGGTACGGCGGTCATCCTCATCACGCACGACTTGGGTCTCGTGGCCGAGACGTGCAAGCGCGTCGTCGTCATGTACGCCGGCAAGGTGGTCGAGGAAGCGCCGACGGAGGAGATATTCGGCAACCCGCTCCATCCCTATACGCGCGGTCTGCTCAACTCGATTCCCAAGCTCAACACGACCGACCCGGGCCAGCGGATTCGCCTGGAGGAGATCAAGGGCATCGTGCCCAGCCTGAACCGCCTGCCGACGGGCTGCAGCTTCAACCCGAGGTGCCCGGAAGTGAAGGCGATGTGCCTGGAGCACGAACCCGAACTCAAAGAGGTATCCCCCGGACACTTCGTCCGCTGTCTGCTGTATTAGCCGCGTCTCCCGCCCGAGGCCCTCTGGAATCATTTTCTCTCCTCCTCTTGGAGAAAATGTAATTTTTGGGATATAGTCGCGTTTCTGTGGACGTAAGCGTTCGCATCGATTGACCTGATTTTGAATCCGCACGCGCGTGGCCGACGGCGGGAATCCTGACGCATGGACTCGGTTTCGGATCCCTCATTTGAGGCCCCAGCGACTGCAAAGGCAGGAAAGGAAACACATACATGTCGCCGATTCGCATCGCCATCGCCGGTGTGGGGAACTGCGCGAGTTCCCTGCTACAGGGCATCGAGTATTACCGCCACCATCCCGAGGAAGAGCTTGGTCTCATGCACCGGGATCTGGGCGGCTACGGGCCGGAGGACATCGAGGTCGTCGCGGCTTTCGACATCGACGTCCGCAAGGTGGGCCAGCCGCTCCACGCCGCGGCCTTCGCCAGGCCCAACTGCACGAAGACCATCTGGGAGAACCTGCCCGATTACGGCGTGAACGTGCGGATGGGCCCCATCCTCGACGGCGTGGCGTCCCACATGGCGGAATACGCTTCCGATCGCTCGTTCCTGCCCGCCGAGGCGGAACCCTGCGACGTGGCGGCGGAGCTTCGCGAGAGCGGGGCGGAAATTCTGTTGAACTTCATGCCGGTGGGCTCCGAGCAGGCGGCGCGCCACTACGCGGAAGCGGCCCTCGCGGCGGGCGTTTCCTTCGTGAACTGCATGCCGGTCTTCATCGTCTCGGACCCGGAATGGGCGGGCCGCTTCACCGATGCGGGGATTCCCGTGGTGGGAGACGACGTGAAGGCCCAGCTCGGCGCCACCATCCTGCACCGCACGCTCGCAAAACTTTGCGCGGACAGGGGCGTGAAGCTTAAGCGCACCTACCAGTTGAACACGGGCGGGAACACCGATTTTCTGAACATGCTGGAGCGCTCGCGTCTCAAATCCAAGAAAATCTCGAAAACGGACGCCGTGCAGAGCCAGTTGCCCGAACCCCTCGATTCGGACGACATCCACATCGGCCCTTCAGACTACGTGCCCTGGCAGGACGACAACAAGATTTGTTTCCTGCGGATCGAGGCGGAGGGCTTCGGCGGCGTGCCGCTCGAAATCGAGGCGCGCCTCTCGGTGGAGGATTCTCCCAACTCGGGCGGCGTCGTCATCGACGCGATTCGCCTCGCGCGCATCGCGCGCGACCGGGGCGAGGCGGGGCCGCTCTACCCGGTGAGCGCCTATCTGATGAAGCACCCCCCGGTTCAGGTGCCCGATTCCGTCGCGAGCCTGATGATCGAAGAATTCATCGCGGGCGACCTGCGCGCGAGCGATCAGGTCGAGTTCAACGGAAACGGCCTGCCCGCCCGCTGCGACCACAAATAACTCCTGCGCTTCGGAACATGAAACCCCCGGGTTTGACGCCCGGGGGTTTATTTTTGTTTGACTTGAGTTGCGCTTCAACCGCCGCCGTAGGTCTCTCCCGCGCGCTCCGAGAGCTCGATCCGCACGTCCTCGGGGCCTCTTATATAGGCCGTCGTCCTGCCGCCCATGCCCGAGGGGGAGGGGTCGCGGATGAAGTCCGCGCCCGCCGCCTTCATTTGCGCCGCGAGTCCGTGGATGTCGTCCACGGCGAAGGAGAAGTGGTCGAGGCCCATCACGGCGTCCTCGTGGTTCTCCCCGATGCGCTCGTCCGGCCGCACGCCTCTCAAGAACAGCCTCGCTTCACCGACCCGCACGACGGCGTTGGGCGCGCCGTGGAAATTCTCCTCGCGGTAGATGACCTCGCCACCGAATATCTTCTCGAAAAAGGCGACCATCCCCTCCAAATCCTTGCAAATAATATGTACGTGATCGAACGATAATTGCATTTGCTCCCCCTTTGCATGAACGGCTGAGCCCCTGGCTTTGAATTCGGGGCCAATGTCGCCCGTCCGGGGGCGTGCGGTCAATCGCTCCCATCGTGTAGAATGATGCGCCTGAAAAGGAGGTGCGCATGGCCGGGACCCGGGAAGTGCCCGCAAGCTGGAAAACAGGACTTCAGCGCATGACCCCGGGCGTCTACGCCTACATCCAGGCGGGCGGGCTGAACGTCTCGAACGCAGGCCTCATCGTGGGGGACGATGAAGCGCTCGTTGTCGACGCGCTCTACGTGCGGCCCATGACGCAGGCGTTTCAGGAGGCGATCCGCAAAGCGACGAGAAAGCCGGTGCGGAAGATCGTCTGCACCCACCACCATGCGGACCACACGCTGGGCCTCATCTGGTTCGATAGGGATATCCCCGTCATCGCGCACCGCTACATGCGCGAGCGGATGGTGGAAACAGGCCTCGACCTCGCGCACTACAGGGGCGTGAACCCCGAATACGCCTCGGAACTCAAAAGGCTCAGGCAGCGCTTTCCCGACGTGACATACGAGGAGGGCATGACGCTCCGCCTGGGCAAGCGCGTCGTGGAACTCCACCACCTGGGCCACGCGCATTCCAAAGGCGACACGGTCGTCTATCTGCCAGAGGAGCGCGTTCTCTTCACGGGCGACATCTGCTTTCACTACGTCACGCCCGCCACCTTCGACGCCCACGTCGGCGGGTGGATACGGATTGCGGAGAAGATTCTGAAAACTTTTCCGGTCGAGACGGTCGTTCCGGGCCACGGGCCGCCGGGGGACAAGCGCGCGCTCGAAAAAACCTTGGGCTACCTCCGGCTCGTGCGCCGGGAGGCGCGAAAGCGTTTCAAGGAGGGAATCCCCGCCAGACGCGCCGCGCGCGAGATTCCCTTAGGGATTTATGCCGAGTGGATGAAGCCCGACCGCGTGGAGCAGGCCGTCATGAAGCTCTACAACGAGTTCAAGGGCAGGGGCGAGCAGGGGATATCGCTCCACGACGCGCGGGGAGGCTGAAGAGGACGCCATGCCAGAGAACTACGACCAGAGGCGCAGCCGCTGCATGCTCGATCAGTCCTCGAACACGCAGAACCCCGTCCATTTGATCTTACGAAGCCCCTACGCGCTGAAGACGGAATATGGGGATGCGCATGAAGACGTGCGCGCCCTGCTCAATGCCTTTAACATCTTGGCCTCGCAGGATGAACCCGCCGCCGATGCGCGCGAAGCTCTGGCGCAACAAGCCGACGCGCTCTCCTCGCGCTACGCCGCCGCGCACATGTCCGCCCTCGCCGAACACCTCGCCTTTCTCGCAGAATTACTGCGGGGCGGCTACCCCATTCGTCCTGTGGGGGATGCGGTCAGGCTGGAGGAAATCTCATAGAAAACCCCCGAGGCTTTCGCCCCGGGGGTGTCTTGTGGCTCATCTTTCGTTGTTCATCTACATCTGTTTACGCCAGCTTGACTGTCCACATCGCTCCCATCAACCCCCGTTGACGGAGGCCGTAGCGGGGGCTTCGGTGAGGCCGCAGAAGAACTCGTAGTCGATGAGCTCGGTGATGGAGGGGCTGTCTCCGCACACCGGGCAGCCCGGGTCGCGCCTGATCTTGAGCGTCCTGAACTGCGATTTGAGCGCGTCGTACATCAGCAGTTTGCCGATGAGCGGTTCGCCGAAGCCCACGATGAGCTTGGCCGTCTCCGTCGCCTGGATGGAGCCCATCGTGCCGCACAGCGCGCCGAGCACGCCCGCGTCCTGGCAGGAGGGCACCATGCCGGGAGGCGGCGGTTCGGGGTAGAGGCAGCGGTAGCAGGGGCCGCCCTCTCCGGGGTGGTAGACGGTCGCCTGGCCCTCGAACTTGAAGATGGAGGCGTCGACGATGGGTTTTCCGAGAAAGACCGCCGCGTCGTTCACGAGGTAGCGCGTCGGGAAGTTGTCCGCCCCGTTCACGATGACGTCGTAGTCTTTCAGGATATCGAGCGCGTTGTCCCGGTTGATTCTGTCTTCGTGCGCGATGACGTTCACGTCGGGGTTCAGCGCGGTGAGGGTGGCCGTCGCGCTCTCGACCTTGGAGGTGCCCACGCGGTCGTTCGTGTGGACGATCTGGCGCTGCAGGTTGCTCATGTCCACCACGTCGAGGTCCACGATGCCGATGTTGCCCACGCCCATGGCCGTGAGATACAGCCCGGTGGGAGAACCCAGCCCGCCCGCGCCTATCAGGACGACCTTGGCGTCCAGGAGTTTGGACTGGCCTTTTTCGCCGATCTGGGAGAGCAGGAAGTGGCGGCTGTAGCGGTTGAGTTGCTCGGCGCTCATCTGCTTGTCCACCTGGACGGGGAAGCCCAGGTCTTTCCATTTCCCGTAACCGCCCGCCATGGATTTCACGTTCTGGTAGCCCATGGACTGGAGCACCTGGCCCGCGAGCAGCGAGCGCACGCCGCCCGCGCAATAGGCGACGATGGGCGTCGCCCTGTCGGGTACAACCTGCTCGATCTTGAGTTCCAGGAATCCGCGGCTCACGTGCTCGGCGCCCGGCAGATAGCCGCCCCGGAACTCGTCCGGTTCGCGCACGTCGATGAGCGCCACCCCGGCGCCGGTATCGACGGCGTCCTTCACTTCCTCCGCCGTGATCTCAGGAACATCGCCCCGCGCGGCCTCGAGCAGGTCTCGTCCTGTTTTCGACATATTCTCATCTCCTTTGCTGCCAGCGTTCGCTGAAAAGATATGGAATTGATTATCGTAAGTTGTCAGGATGGGAGAGAGCGCAGCACCCGCCCCGCAATTCTTTCGAATACTAAACTAAATTACTCAAGAATAGCAAGCCTGATTCTTGAAATATCGAAATCGAGTCATTATCCGGAAAAAAGCGCCCAAGCGCCATGCCGCAAGAGGCGCGCCCACGACAGCCTGTGGAATCGACTGCGCGGCGCACGCTCATTCATCTCGCTAATTCATCCCTGCGCCTTTTTCGAAAAACTCGAGAATGGCGTTCTGGTCCGCGTCGCCATGGCCCAGGGCCGCCGCGCCCATGTAGACCTGCCGCGCCATCGTACCCAGGGGAATCGGCGTACCGACGCCGTCGGCCATCGCCGCGATGATGCGCAGATCCTTGAGCATCAGGTTCACCGTGAAGGTGGGCGAATAGTCCTTGGCGATCATGGGCGAGGCCTTGTATTCGAGAATTTTGGGGATGACGCTCGCCTTCAGGAACTCGACCATATGCTCGGGGTCGAGGCCCCCCTTCGTGCCGATGGTGAGCGCCTCGGCGATGGCGGAGATGTGGATCGCGAAGATGTGGTTCGTCACCAGCTTCATCTGGAGGCCCGCGCCGTTCGGGCCGAAGTAGTGGATGGAGGCGCTGAAGGCCTCCAAGACCTCGCGGTGGGCTTCGAGCGAGGCCTCATCGCCGCCGACCATGATGGCGAGGGTGCCCGCCCTCGCGTGGGGCACGCTCCCGCTCACGGGGGTATCCAGAAACCGGACGCCTTGTTTTTCCGCTTCCGCCGCCAGGTCCTGGCTGCCCTCGACAGTAAGGGTGGACAGGTCGAAGCATACCGTCCCTTCCGAAGCCGTCGTGAGCGCGCCGGTCTCGCCCAGGTAGGCTTCTCTCGCGTGCTCGACCTCGGGCACCGAACTGCAAATGACCTCAGCACCCGTGGCGGCTTCCGCCGCCGTCTCGAAGACGGTAAGACCGGCCGATGCCGCCCGCTCGCGCGCGGCGGGAACGGGGTCGAAGCCACGAACCTCGAAACCCGCCTTCACCAGATTCTCCGACATGCCCGAGCCCATGTTTCCCAGCCCCAGAAAAGCAACCACTTTCGCCATTTTGCGTCACTCCTGAAATTTATGCTGCGTCTCTCAACTGAAATTCGGTGCGTCATCCCCCGACGCCCACGTTTGAGAATCGGTGGACAGGCCAATCTCGCAAAAAAAACCAGGAGGGGCTTCTCCCGTCTCGTGTGGGGTATGTGCCTGCCTCTATGAAAATTTTCTCTTCGGCTTCATGCCCGCGGCGTTCAGGAAAGCCTCGAAGACGGCGTTCAAGTCCGCGTGTTCGAACCCGAGCGCCATGGCGGAGGTGTGCTGCTGCCGCGCGGCGGCGCCAATGGGAACGGGAACGCCCAGATCGTTCGCTTCGTTCATGCTGATTCCCATGTCCTTGTAGCTGAGTCCCAGGTTTCCGATGACTTTGGAATAATCGCGCGCCGCCATCTCCGGGCCTTTGTAGTGGATCAAATCCGGAATCACGCTCTGTTGCAGGAATTTCATCATTTTCCGGGCCGTCAGCCCCGCCTTCACCCCGAATGCGAGTCCCTCGGCCATGCCGGCGTGCTGGATGAAGACGATGTGGTTCGACACCAGTTTCATGAGCAGGCCGTTTCCGGATTTCCCCATGTAGGTGACCGACTTGCTGAAGGCGTCGAGCACGTCGCGGTGTTCCTTGAGCGCGGCCTCGTCTCCGCCCACGATGGCGGAGACTCCCTTTTGCTCCAGGTGCGGAACGCTTCCGAGCACGGGAGCGTCCAGAAAGGCGATTCTCTTCTTTTTGGCTTCTGCGGCGATTTCTATCGCCAGTGCGACGCTGCTCGTCGAAAGCTCGAAACATACCGCGCCGCGCCGCATGGCCTTGAGCGCGCCGCCTTTGCCCAGGTAGACGTCTCTCACGATGTCGGTTTTGGGGAGCGAACTGCAAACCACGTCTGCGCCCTTGACGGCCGTCGCGACGGTTTTCGCGGTTTTGGCGCCGTTTTTCTTCGCCGCAGTTGCGGCTCTGGGAACAGGGTCGTAGCCCGTGACGTCGAAACTCGCGTCAACCAAGTGCTTCGCCATCAGCCCGCCCATGCGGCCCAGGCCCAAAAACGCGATTTTTTTCGTTGCCTTGCGCGCCATAACTTCAGACTCCTGAAATCGTATGCGCCGTTGCACACCGTCTATCCGGGCGTTTCTGATGCCTCGATAAGATTCACTTTCTCTTCGGTCTCGTTCCCATGGCGTTCAGGAACGACTCGAAAACCGCGTTGAAATCCGCATCTTCGAGGCCGAGCGCCATGGCGGAGGTGTATTGCTGCCGCGCGGCGGCGCCCAGGGGTACGGGGGCGCCCAAATCGTTCGCCTCGTTGATGCTGAGTCCGAGATCCTTGAAGCTGATGCCTAAATTCGCGATGACGTCGGAATAATCGCGCGCCGCCATCGTCGTGCCCTTGTAGTGGATGAGCAGGGGAATCACGCTGCCTTGTAAGAATTTCATCATTTTGGGCGCCGTCAGCCCCGCCTTCATCCCGAAAGCGAGTCCCTCCGCCATGCCGGAGTGGTGGATGTTCAGGATGTGGTTCGTCACCAGTTTCATGATCAGTCCGTTTCCGGATTTTCCCATGTAGGTGATGGACTTGCTGAAGGCGTCGAGCACATCGCGGTTTTCCTTGAGAGCGGCCTGGTCTCCGCCCACGATGGCGGCGACTTCCTTGCGCTCCAGGTGCGGAATGCTTCCGCTCACGGGAGCGTCCAGAAAAGCGATTCCCTTTTTCATTGCCGCCTCTGCGATCTCCTTCGCCAGGCTGACGGTGCTCGTCGAAAGCTCGAAGCAGACGACGCCGCGCCGCGCGGTCTCGAGCACGCCCCTGGGGCCGAGGTAGACGTCCCTCACGACGGCGGGCGAGGGGAGCGAACTGCACACCACGTCTGCGCCCTTCACCGCCGCTGCGACGGTTCTGGCGGTTTTGGCGCCGTTTTTCTTCGCGGTAGCGATGGCTTTCGCCGAGGGATCGTAGCCCGTGACCGGGAAACCGGCGTCGACCTGGTGCTTCGTCATCAATCCGCCCATGCGGCCCAGACCCAGGAATGCGATTTTTTTCGTTGCCTTGCGCGCCATGCTTCTCTCCTATCTTTCGATCCCGAGCAGATTCAGGGGGTTTTCCACGAGTATTTTTTCCCGGACGCTCTCATCCGGCGCCCAGTCGAGTAGTTGATCCAGCAAGTCGCCGTCGTTGGGCATCGGAATCTTGCAGACGGGATGCGGCCAGTCCGTGCCCCAGATGACGCGCTCGGGCGCCGTTTCGATGAGAGCGCGGGCGACTGGGTCCACATCCGCGTAAGGGGTCTGCTTTAGACCCGTGATGCGGTATGTGCCCGTGAGCTTCACCCAGGTTCGTCCCTCTTTGAGCAAGTCCATGAATTCCTGGAGTGGCCCAAGGCCCTCGCCCGCCGGTACGTAGCCCATGTGGCCGAAAACGCTGTGGACGGGCAGGGCGGAGAAGGTTTTTCTTAAATCGGGAAACTCATGCACGTGGATGAGGAATTCCAGGTGCCAGCCCATGTCCACGATGCGCTCGCCCATCGCCTGAACGTCCGCGAACGAATCGAAGGGATTCCCGCCCTTGTCCGCCAGGTTGATGCGCAAGCCGCGAACGCCGGCGTCGTGGAGGCGCGTCAACTCCGCCTCGCTCACCTCCCTGTCCACGGAGGCCACGCCCATGAGCCGCCCGCCGGAGCGGGCCATGGCGTCGAGCATGGCGGTGTTGTCGACCCCGTAGACGCTCGGCTGGGTGAGGACGCCGCGCGCCACGCCGAGCGTGCGGTGGAGGGTTTCGTACGCATCGAGTGAGGCGTCGGGAGGCGTGTAGCCCCTTCGGGGGGAGTAGGCGTACTTGCTCTCGGGACCGAAGATGTGTCCGTGGGTATCCCAGGCGCCGGGGGGGAGCTTGAAGCGGGGCGCTCTGGGCCGGGGATCGGGCGGCGGGCAGGGGAGCATATCCGGCATTCGGTTTCCCTCTAGTGGAGGTCGCCCTCGCGGCCGTAGAGCTTGTGACGAGGCCGGCCCGCGAGAATCTCCGCCTTCCCCCAGTCCGTGACGGCGCGAAAGGCATCGCTCCTGATGAAGGCCATGAAGTCTTCCTGCGCGTCCCACTCCGAGAGGATGGTGTAGGAATTGGGATTTTTCACCTGCTGATACAGAAGGCTCTGCACGTGGCCGGCCTGTCCTTCGAGGGCGCCGGCCACGGCCTCGAATTTCTCCTCGAACTCCTTCTCCTTGCCCGGCAACACTTCGTAATACATCCCTACGGTGATCATGTTCCGCTCCTTGGATGACGCCGCTTCGGCGCTAGAGGTATTCGCGCTCCCACGTCTGGATTTCCGAGGTGCCCAGGGCGTCGTTGTATTCCTGAAAAGTGGCCATCATTTCGCGCGCCGAGCGCGTGGAGCCTTCCTCCTTTAATATCCGCAGCACGTCGTTCACCGCTTTCAGGTACGTGCAGCGCACGATGCCCGGGTAGATGATGACGCCGAAGCCGAGTTGGCCGAGTTCCTCCACGCTGAGGGCCGCCTCGCGCCTTGATTCATCCAGCGTGGTGACGTGGGGCGGGGGAACTTCGGCCCCGATTTGTCTCAGTTCCTCCTCGGTGCCTTCCACCTCGATGAACGTGAGGTCGGCCCCCGCCTCCTTATAGGCGACGGCCCGGCGGATCGCCTCGTCCAGTCCGTGGTCGGCGGCGGCGTCCGTGCGGGCGAGGATGAGAAAATCCTCGCTCTCCCGAGCGTCGAGGGCCGCTTTCAGCTTGCCGAGCTGCTCTTCAAGAGAGATGACGGGGATCGAGCCGGGCAGGAAGCCGCACTTTTTTGGGGTCACCTGATCCTCGATCTGGATGCAGGCGACGCCCGCCGATTCGAGTTCGCGGACGGTGCGGATCATGTTCACGGCGTTGCCGTAGCCGGTGTCGGCGTCCGCGATGAGGGGAATCGAAGTCGCCTGGACGATGTTCCGGGAAACGTCGGCCACCTCGCGCAGCGTCATGAAGCCCACGTCGGGCTTGCCGAGGAGCGCCGCCGAGGCGCCGTTGCCCGTCAGATAGTTCACCTCGAACCCCGCCTGCTCCACCATGCGCGCGCTGAAGGCGTCGATGCAGGCGGGAGCGAGCACGGGCCGGTTCTCTTCCAGAAGCGCCCGGAGGCGCGCACCACGATCGTTCATGGCGTTATCCCTCGAATAAGTGGTGATCAAGTTATTCGGAAGTTCTCCCACCACCGGCCCCGTGTCAAGCGAGCCTTGTGTTCCGCGTGATCCCGGGGTTAGAGTAATCCTTGCCTCCATGAAAAGAACAGGGTCCACACGCCATGCCCAGGAAGCGCTCTCCTCGAGCCGAGTCCGAAGAGATGGCGGCCCTCGCCCGCGCCGTCGAGCGTTCGCTGGCCGAAGGCTGCGCCGGTCTCTATCACCTCAGCACGCCGCTGGGTCGCGCCGGTTACCTGCGCAAAGCGGATACCGTGAAACACCTGAATCCGGATGGCGGCAGGCTGCTGGATTGGGGGTGCGGCTATGGGCAAATGTCTTTTTTGCTGGGAAACCGGGGTTTCGAGGTCGTTTCCTATACCATCGAGGCGGAAGAACCCTCTCCCTGGAACTCCTTTCTCCGTGAACAGAACCTGAATGTCGTATACGGCGCAGACCCCGTACGGCTTCCTTTCGAGGACGAATCGTTCGCCGTCGTTTTGTCTTGCGGCGTTCTGGAGCACGTGGAAGACGAGAGCGGCTCGCTCACGGAGATTCGGCGCATCTTGCGCCCCGGAGGGCTGTTCATCGTGATGATGCTTCCCAACGAATGGAGCTATGCGGAGTTCATGGCGAGAAACGTCTTCCGCGCGAGCGATCACGAGCGGCTCTATTCCATGGGAAAAATGTGTCGGCTCCTCTCCACGTTCGGGTTCGAAGCGGTCGAGACTTGGTATTCGAATATCCTGCCCAGGAATTTCACCCCTTTGCCGGAAAGATTCAGGCAATTGCTGGGAGCGCATCCGTATATATGGCAGGGCGTGGAGGCCTGGCTCTCCAAGATTCCTCCCGTTTGCTGGTTCAGCGGGGTCGTTGAAGGCGTTTTTGTGCGCCTGTCGTGAGGATAGATGGAAAGGCGGACTCGGCCCATGGAGCGCTTGAACCATCGTGGGTGGAAGTCTTGATTGTCCGAAAGATGCCGCATGCGTCTTGCGCTTTTCCTGAGAGGCCGTTTTACTGGAATATCTGCGCTCACGGGACCCACCAGTTTTCTGGAATGAGAGCAAACGGAAATTCCAGGGTTTCCGAAATATGGCAATTGGAAAACGGGCATGACGCGAGGCATGCGCTATCGACATGGGTGGGTCGTCATGCGCGTTTTGGTTATTTCCCGTTTTTGCGCATCTCCGGTTTATCGGGCGAAGATCGCCGCGCTCGCCCGGCGGCCCGGCCTGGAAGTTTCTCTGCTCGCGCCTGCGGCGTGGAAAGAAGGCGCGCGGTTGTTCACCTGCAGGGAGGGCGAGGAAGAGGGCTACCGGATTTTCACCGGCTCTCTGGTTTTGAGCGGCAGGGTGGGCGGCCACGTCTACGGCAGTGGGCTATGGAGGGCGCTGAAGGAAGCGCGGCCCGATATCGTCCACATGGAGGAGGAATCCTACAGCTTCGTCGCGGCGCAGGTGATGCTTTCCTTGTCCATGTTGAAGACGCGCCCGAAGCTCATGATCAACAACTCGGAGAATTTCGATATCGCTCTCCCCTGGCGTTCCCGCATTATCGAAAAACAAGCTTTTCGCCGCGCGGATGCGCTTTTGGTCTTTGCCCGTACCGCCCGGGAGAGGCTGTTGCGTCTCGGCGCGCCCCCCGAAAAAGTGCGAACGCTGCCCCAGTTCGGGCTCGACCCCGAGCTTTTCCGTCCTCCAGGACCGGGTGAGCGCGGCGATGTTTTCTGCGTCGGGTACCTCGGGAGGCTCGTTTATTCGAAAGGAGTAGACGTTCTCCTGAGAGCGCTTGCTGGCCTTTCGGGGGAGTGGAGAGCGCAGATCGTGGGGGGTGGAGACGAGCGCGCAACGCTCGAGCGGCTGGCGCGGTCCCTCGGGATCGGGGAACGGGTGGAATTCCTGGGCTGGGTCGATAACGCCGACGCGCCCGGCTGTTTGCGTGGCTGGCATGCGCTGGCGCTGCCGTCGAGAACGACCGCGCACTGGAGGGAGCAGTTCGGCCGGGTGCTGATCGAGGCGCTGGCTTGCGGCGTGGTTCCCGTTGGAGCGGCCACGGGTGAAATCACGCACGTCATTGGAACGGAGGGATTCGTATTTCCGGAAGATGACGTGGAGACTCTCCGAAATATCCTCCAGAAGCTGAAGAACGAACCCGGTGAGTGCAAGCGGCTGGCGGATGCGGGCCGCAAAAGAGTGTTAGAGGAATTCACCTGGGATGTGCTGGCGGATAAGGCGCATCGTCTTTATGAGGATGTCTTGCGGTCTTGAGCGGATAGCGCATGGACGTGATGGAGCGGATGGCGTTGTATATTTCTTGTAATTGGAGAGGGGAATTTCCGCCAAAGGGCGAAGCGCGCTATATTCTGTATGACCTGCGAAGTCGAACATTTTGAGAGCGCAAGATGAACAGGTGGGAAAAAGTAGGAATGCGCGAATCACCCGATGATGCGGCGAGTTTTTTCGATGAGGCTCGCCTGCGTGTGCCTCCCAAATCCGCTACGCCCTCGTTGAGAGAGGCGCTCGGGCCGGAGCGGGGCCGCAAACTTTCCGTATTCGAGCGCAGCTATCACTATAAGAGATTTCCGGCGCGATGGGCGTTTCGCGCGGTCGACCTGCTGGGGGAGACCTTTTTTCGCAAGACGAGGGAACGGCCCCAGGCGATTCGCCGCGTTCTCTTGATGCGCCCCGACCATATCGGCGACGTCGTCTGCACGCTGCCCGCCATCCATGCCCTTCGCGCGAGCCTGCCGGAGGCGCAAATCGACCTCCTCATTCGCTCATCCGCCCGCTCCTTGTTCTGGAATATGGACGAAGAATTGGGCGGAGTGGATTTCCTCGTATTCAATGCGTCCTGGCGCGACAGGCCGAAAAGGAAGAAATTCGGTTTTCTCTCGATGAATCGCCTGAGGCGGTTGCTTAGGTTGAGAGCCGAGGAAATCGGCGGGTCCTACGATTTGGCGGTGGATTTGGCGGGCGATTTTCAATCGATTGTCGCCGCCAGGCTTGCGGGAGTGCGCTATCTGGTGGGGCGCGGAATCAGGGGGTTCGGCTTCGGTCTGGACGTGGAGGCCGAGGAATTCCCAAAACGCCATCAGGTGGAATTTAATCTGGATATGCTCGAACATGCGGGGCTGGGTCCGTTCGAGACGAAAAATCCCGCGCTGACGCTGTCTGAAGAAGAGCTTGCCGAGGGGCGAGCGTGCATCGCCTCCCTGACGGAGGACACCTCAGGCTCATTCATCGGAATTCACCCGGGCGCCGGAGGAAGGGAAAGGATATGGAGCCCGAAACTCTACGGGGAGTTGATCAGCCGGGTCGTCTCGACTCTTCCCGCTCGGGTCCTGTTGCTGGGCGGGCCGGATGATCGGCAGGTCGTCGATGAGACACTCAAATCCATGAAGGGTGTCCGCGTCCGGGGCACGATTATTGACATGTGCGAGAAGGTTCAGCATCTCCGTTCGCTCATGGGGGTGATGAAGGCCTGCCGCTTGTTCATCGGCAACGACTCGGGTCCCACCCATATCGCCGCGGCGCTCGGCCTTCCCGTGATTTGCATCTTCCAGGGCCCGGCCGAGCCGAGCGTATGGGGGCCGCGTGGCCCGAATGTGTTGGTGTTGCGAAAAAGTCCCTCATCCATAGGCGATACTCACAAGGACAAAGAGAACCAGGAACTCGAGCGCGTCTACGAGGCGGTGAAGAGATGCGTATAGGCGTTGACGCCCGGATGATATCGATGGGCGGCATCGGCACCTATTTAAGAAGCTTGCTCGCCGGGCTGGACAGGCGCGATGACGATGTGGAATACGTCGTGTTCCTGTATGAAAAGGATATGGATTCCTGCACAGGTCTGGGTAGTAACTTCAGGCGAGTGGTTTGTGCAGCGCCTCCGTATTCGCTCGCCGAACAGGTGAAACTGCCCCGGCTATTGAGGCGAGAACGTCTGGACCTGATCCACCATCCGCATTATTTCACGCCTTTTTTCGGCAAGACGCCCATGGTGGCGACTGTTCATGATTTGATCCATCAGTTATTTCCGGCGCTTTGCCCCTCGCCGCTGCATTGGCGCGTCTCCAAATGGATGATCGCGAGAACGGCGCGGCGGGCGCGTGTTATTCTCGCCGTTTCCGAACACACGAAAAAAGATATCGTGGAGCACGTGGGCGCCCCGGAGGAAAAGATACGCGTGACGCACAACGCCTTGCCGCCCGGCTGGGAGGAGGGGCGCGCGCCCAGGCCCGAAGCTCTGGAAAAGATCGGCGATGCGCCTTATTTCCTGTATGTGGGAAACCACAAACGTCACAAGAACCTGCATTTGCTGCTCGACGCTTTCGCGGATCTTTTGAAGGAAGCGGATGGGGTTCGCCTTGTCATGACAGGTGAGCGGAAGAGTCTTGATGGCGTTTTGCGCTTTTTGAATCTGGGTGAGGAGGTGGTGTTTCTGGGGCAGATGCCTCAGGAAGCGCTCCCCGGCATCTATCGCCCCGCGCTGGCGCTGGTGTTTCCCTCCCATTACGAGGGTTTCGGCTATCCTCCCCTGGAGGCCATGGCGTGCGGTGTGCCGCCGATTGTTTCGGACGCGGCGGCTCTGCCCGAGGTGGTCGGCGATGCCGGCCTCATCGTTCCCCGGGGAGATAAGGATGCCTTGCGAAACGCCATGCTGCGCATCTTGAGGGAGCCGGATATCAGAGACGCCCTTGCTGGAAAGTCGAAAGAGCGGGCGCGCTTTTTTCATTGGGAAAAACTCGCCGCCGAAACGCAGCGTGCTTACCGTGACGCCCTTTCGTGTTCGCCCGGCCGGATTTCCGCTACACCATCCGTCTCCAGACGGTGAGACCTCAGGAGCAGAAATGCGGGTAGCGATCGTGCACGACTGGCTCACGGGAATGAGAGGCGGGGAGAAATGCCTCGAGGTGTTTTGTGAGATTTACCCGGAAGCGGATATCTTCACGCTGTTTCACATTCCGGGTTCGGTATCGGACACCATTGAGCGTCATCGTATCCATGCCAGCCCCTTGCAGCGGATTCCCGGCGCCGGGCGCCGCTATCGCTACATGCTGCCCCTCATGCCGACGGCCGTGCGGATGTTCTCGCTCGGCGAGTACGATTTCATCCTCTCCAGTTCGCATTGCGTCGCTAAAGGAGCGAGGGGAAGTTATGAAACGTATCATCTCAGCTATTGCCATACGCCGATGCGCTACGCCTGGAGCGGGTACGAGGATTATCTCTCGCGCTTGGGTGGCGCGGCCAGATGGTTCTTTCCCCGTTTCGTCGAGTACCTGAGAAGGTGGGACAACGAGGCCAACAAGGGCGTGCATGATTTTATCGCCAACAGCCATACGGTGGCCGAGCGCATACGCCGCTATTACGGCAGGCAGGCGGAGGTGCTCTACCCGCCGGTGGACACCGGGTTCTACCAGTCCCGAAACGAGCGCGTCTCGGATTATTACCTCATGGTCACGGCGTTCGCGCCATATAAGCGCGTCGATGCGGCTGTGGAGGCGTTCGGGCGGCTGGGCCGCCCGCTCAAGGTGGTTGGAGAGGGTCAGGATTTCGAGCGCGTCCGGGCGTTGGGAAAACCGAACGTGGAGTTCCTGGGCAGGCAGGATGATGAAACCATCCGCGAGCTTTACGCCGGTTGCCGCGCCTTCATCCTGCCGGGAGAGGAGGACTTCGGCATCACCCCGCTCGAGGCGCAAGCATGCGGCCGTCCTGTTATTGCCCTGGGCGCGGGCGGCGCACTCGAGACTGTCGTGAGCGTGAATGCGGATGAATATGAAGCGCCGCAGGGCTTCATCCCCTGGGGTGGTGCGGGGGATGGGGAAGCGGAGCCTACGGGAATGTTTTTCTCCCGTTCTGAGCCGACGCACATCGAAGATGCCGTCGTGGCTTTCGAGAAAATGGAAAAACGGTTCTCCCCTGAGGCTTCGCGCAGACAGGCGGAGCGATTCGCTCGCGAGAATTTCAAGGAAGCGGCGAGAGAGCGATTTCGGCAAAGTTGGCTGAATCACCGCGAGCGTCTTGAAAATCTGGATGAAAAATAAGGAGCAACACCGCTAGAATAGGGCTATCCAAAAAAGCCTTCCACGAGGAATTCCAGGCCGGACCCGACAAGGAACATCATGTCGTGTTGCGCAAATACGGCCAATTGAATGCGTTATTTCTCTTTTGTGGTGATGCAATAGCGCTGATTTCAGCCTGGTTCGCAGCGTATTGGCTGCGTTTCGTCGTGGAGATAATTCCCGTCTCTTTCGGGTATCCCGATTTCAGCGTTTATTTCGTTTCACTTTTCGTGATTCTGCTCATTTGGCTTATCGCATCTGGTATGTCGCGTTTGTATCATTACCGGGCCGGACTCAATAGCACCCGAGAAGTCATTCGGCTCACGAGCACGTTGGCCTGGACAATCCTGTTGTTCACTTTCTTCACGTTTTTCTATCGCAGACAAAGCTACAGCCGTTTATTGATCGTTGTTTTCATGTGTCTGGCGCCTGTTTTTCTTTTCTCGGCTCGGCGTTTGGTTTGGTCCATCATTCGGCGCTTGAGGCGGCGTGGCATGGATATGCGGCGCATTCTCATCGCGGGAACAACGCCTCTCGCCCGAAGAATCGCCGCTCATCTGGAGACGTATCGAAATCTTGGATTTCAGGTTGTGGGACACCTCTGCGAAGCAGATGGCGAAGAGGGTACGCCCGTTCTCGGGAAACTGGGCGAGGTGCGCGAAGTCGTGGCGCGAGAGAGAATCCATGAAGTCTACGTGGCGCTTCCCCCGAATTCGTACGCCGCGCAGGAGGAATTGCTGAGCGCTCTGGCGGACTCGAGCGTTGACGTCCGCCTGGTGCCCGATATTATCGATCACATGCGGTTGAACGCCGGGATTGAGGATCTCGATGGTTTGCCTGTGATCCTGTTGTCGCAAACGCCTCTTCTGGGCTGGAATCGGTGGATGAAGGTGGTGGTGGATTATTCTCTGGGAGCCCTGGCGTTGCTCGCTCTTGGACCGCTCATGATAGCCATCTCGCTCGTCGTGAAATGGACGAGCCGGGGTCCCGTTTTGTATCACCAGGAGAGAATGGGCCTGGACGGCGTGCGGTTTCGCATGTACAAGTTTCGCTCCATGAGGGTGGATGCGGAAGCGGAATCAGGCGCGGTCTGGACGATGGATGAGGATGAGCGGCGCACCCGTTTCGGCGCTTTCCTCAGAAAGACGAGTCTCGATGAGTTGCCGCAGTTGTTCAACGTGTTGCGCGGTGAAATGAGCCTCGTGGGTCCAAGGCCCGAGCGTCCGGTTTTCGTAGGGAAATTCCGCGCGTCCGTTCCCGATTACATGCTGCGTCACAAGATGAAATCCGGAATAACGGGCTGGGCGCAGGTGAATGGATGGCGCGGAAACACGTCGATAGAAAAAAGAATCGAATTCGATTTACACTATATCGAGAACTGGTCCTTGGGTTTTGACATCAAGATCTTATGGCTCACCCTCTGGAAGGGACTGATAAACAAAAATGCGTATTAGACGGCGTCATGGGTGGAGAGAATGAGCGGCATCCGGATCATCGCCGTCATACCCGCCCGTTGGGGCTCCACACGCTTTCCGGGAAAGCCGCTGACTTTATTGCGCGGGCATCCCATGATTGAATATGTGTACAGACGCGCGTCGAGGTCGGCGCTGGTCGACTACGTCTGCATCGCCACCGATGATGAGCGAATCGCCGATGCGGTGCGCGGGTTCGGCGGAAACGTGCGGATGACGCGCGATGACCACGCCAGCGGAACGGACAGGGTGGCCGAGGTCGCCGCCGGAGAAGATGCGGACGTGGTCGTCAATATACAGGGAGACGAACCCCTGATTCATCCTGATGACATCGACGCCGGCATCCGGCCTTTGATCGATGAATGCGGATTGGAAATGTCGACCCTGGCGGTGGCCTTCGTTTCGCCCGAGGAATTTCTGGACCCGAACGCCGTGAAGGTGGCAAGAGGTGAGAACGGGAATGCGCTTTATTTTTCCCGGGCGCCCATACCATATTCGAGGGATGTTCTTTCCGGCGAGGACAAGGCGTATGAGAAAATCCTGGAAAATTGGGAGAAGATATCCCCAAAACCGTTGAAACATCTTGGGTTTTACGCTTTCAGAAAAGAAAGTCTGTTGCGATTTGCCGGGCTGGGGCCGTCCCCGCTGGAGGAATTGGAGCGATTGGAGCAGCTTCGCGCGCTTGAGGATGGGTTGGCGATTCGTGTTGTGGAGATCAATCGAGATGCGGTAGGAGTGGACCGACTCGAGGATCGGGAGCGTCTACTGGGAGATGAAGCGATGCGCAGTGCGCTCGAGGAGGAAAAGGGCAGGTGGCCAAGTATATCTTCGTAACGGGAGGCGTTTTGAGCTCTCTGGGCAAGGGTCTCGCTTCCGCATCCATCGGCGCCCTGCTGGAAGCCCGTGGTCTGCGGGTGAACATTCAGAAGCTGGACCCTTACCTGAACATCGATCCGGGAACGATGAGTCCTTTCCAGCACGGAGAAGTGTTCGTGACCGACGACGGGGCCGAGACGGACCTCGATTTGGGCCATTATGAACGCTTCACCCATGCGCGGATGAAAAAAGAGAACAACTACACCGCGGGCCGCATCTACTACAACGTCATCACGAAAGAGCGCGTAGGCGATTATCTGGGCGGGACCGTCCAGGTAATCCCCCATATTACCGATGAAATCAAACGCTGCATCCGCCACGTGGATAATGGTGAGGACGTCGTGATTTGCGAGATCGGAGGAACGGTGGGCGACATCGAGAGTCTTCCTTTTCTGGAGGCGATCCGCCAGTTTCGATTCGACCACGAACCCGGGCACGTCATTCACATCCACGTGACGCTGGTACCCTACATCAAGACTTCCGAGGAATTGAAGACCAAGCCGACGCAGCACTCCGTCATGAAGCTGCGCGAAATCGGTATTCAGCCGGATATCCTGTTGTGCAGAACGGAGATGCCTCTCGAAGAGGACGTGAAGCGGAAGATTTCCTTGTTCTGCAACGTGCCTCCCAGCGCCGTGATCACGGCGATTGACGTGGACTGCATCTATGAGGTTCCCTTGAGGTTCAACGAAGAGGGACTCGACCGGATTGTGGTGGATTTGCTCAAACTCGACAAAGCGCGGCAAATGCCCGAGCTGAGCGTCTGGGAGGAGATCTCCCGCAAGGAGAGAGAACCCAAGATCAGCTGTAATATCGCCATCGTCGGGAAATACGTGGACCTCAAGGAGTCTTACAAGTCCTTGTCCGAAGCCTTGAGTCACGCGGGCTTCGGAAACGACGTTCAGGTGAACCTGCAGTATGTGGATAGCGAAGAGATAGAAAAGCGCGACAGCGCGCCGCTGCTTTCGCAGGCGCACGGAATCCTGATTCCGGGAGGATTCGGCGAGCGGGGAATAGAGGGCAAGATCGCCGCCGTGCAGTATGCGCGCGAGCGACTGGTTCCTTTTTTCGGCATTTGTTTGGGGATGCAGTGCGCGATCGTTGAGTATTCGAGAAACATCTGCGGTCTGGAAGCGGCGAACAGTTCGGAGTTCTCGAACGAGACGCCTCATCCCGTGGTGGCCCTCATGCCGGACCAGGAGGGCGTGAACATGGGGGGCACAATGAGGCTTGGCGCCTACCCCGGGATATTAATGCCCGGTTCCCTGGCGTCGGAAATATATGGCGGGGCGGCGCAATTCGAGGAGCGGCACCGGCATCGATACGAAGTGAACAATTCTTACCGCGAGGCTCTGGAAGAAAGCGGGCTTCGCTTCAGCGGTCTTTCTCCGGATGAGAATCTGGTGGAGATGATAGAGTTGCCGGGGCATCCCTATTTCATCGGATGCCAGTTCCACCCCGAATTCAAGAGTGCGCCCTACGCCCCGCATCCCCTGTTTCACGGGTTCATCGCCGCCGCTAAAAAGGCGAGCGGAGAGTTGTTCCCCTGATGCGTCCTCTCATACCGTTCATACGGCATGAAGTCTGGAAAAGATAACAATGGCGAAAAAAATAGTAAGAATCGGTGATGTCGCCTTTGGAGAGCAGGGGGCGATATGCGTCATCGCAGGGCCTTGTGTGATTGAAAGTGAAGAATTAACCAGAAAATGTGCTGAAAAAGTAAGGGAAGCGACTGAAAAATGCGGTATCGGAGGTGTATTCAAGGCCTCGTATGACAAGGCGAATCGCAGCTCGGGCAAGTCTCCGCGTGGACCCGGCATCGATAAGGGCTTGCGCATACTCGATATGGTAAGACGCGAAACCGGCCTTCCCGTGATGTCGGACGTCCATAGTCCCGAGGAGGCCAAACGCGCGGCGCAGGTGCTGGATGCGGTTCAGATTCCCGCCTTCTTGTGCCGCCAGACGGACCTCCTCGATGCCGCGGGGAGAACGGGAAAGCCCGTAAACGTGAAAAAAGGGCAGTTCATGGCGCCCGAGGACATGAAAAACGTCGTAGGAAAGCTCGAGGAAGCGGGTTGCCGGCAAATACTTCTTACCGAAAGAGGGACCAGTTTCGGCTACCATAATCTGGTGTCCGACATGCGTTCGCTCGTGAAGATGCGCGAATCGGGATATCCCGTCGTTTTCGATGCGACGCACAGCGTTCAGTCGCCGGGCGGACTCGGGGAATGCTCGGGAGGGGACAGAAGCATGGTTCCTCACCTCGCCCGCGCCGCGGCGGGCGTGGGTGTCGATGCTTTTTTTCTTGAATGCCACCCCATGCCGGATGAGGCATTATCCGATGGACCCAACATGATGGACATCGAAGAGCTTCATCCTCTTCTCATCTCCCTGCAGGCGATAGATTCTGGACGTCTCAGCGCACAATAGTTTTTCGGGAAGTCTTTTCATCACTACATCATCGGTTTCACTCCTCTTTTTTTCGATCCGTGTCGTGACTGCTGCGGCGGGCTCGGTTCTCTGCATTTCCAATGATCGATGAGGCCGGGATATTTCAGATTTCCTGTGGTGGCGGACCCTGGGTTTGTCGGAAAATATCAGTTGGTGCAACTTTTCAACATTTTGGTAATATATTGATTCGTTGTTGTGTGATTGAAAATTTGTCATTCACAATTTTATGAGAAGGATCCATGCAACAACAACGCCTCTATTCGGGTCCTCGGTCGAATCTCTCTTTCATAGGTGTGAATGTGCGCTTGGAAGGCTCGCTGCATTTCGCGGGCAATGTTCTCGTGCAAGGCGAGTTCAAAGGAGAGATTCGTGGTGATGGGCACCTGGAGATTGCCGAGACGGGAAGGGCCGAGGGTGATATCCACACGAAAGAACTGGTGAATCACGGCCATACGACAGGCTATATATGTGTGGAAAATCGCGTTGAATTAAATGCCGGATGCTATCACCAAGGCAATGTGAAGGCCCCCAAAATACATATTGATCCGGAAGCAAAGTTCGAGGGCAGAATGATGATGCCCGACGTCGTTCCGACTCCTGCGACTAAACCGTGGATTTCGAAAAGGCGCCTTCAGATTGCAGCTGTGTTGGTGCTGTTTTTGGCTGCTGGTTTTGCCTCCACAGCGATTTCTCGTGAATCTCCGGATTATTTTCGCAATATCTGGAAGCGCCTCGATGCCGTTTGGGAAGCGAGGGTTGGTGAGTGGCTGCAGTCCAGCGAGCGGAAAAACCCGAAACTCAGGCTCGAAGAACAACAAAGAAGATATATGGCAGAGGCAGCTCGCCATGAAAGTGAAGGTGAGTTCGATAAAGCCGTAACCAGCCTGAGAAAAGCGTTGAGATTAAGGGGGAGCCGCCAGAGTGTGGCCAGGTACCGCTTGGCGAAAATTCTGGCGCAGCAAAATCATTCCCGGGAGGCCATAAGTGAAATACAATCTTTGCTCCAACGCACTCCGGGGCATATAGAAGGCATGATTTTACTTGGCGACTTGTATGTTCAAAACGGGCAGTTTCCCAAAGCGGTGGAAATATACAGAGAAGCTTATCTGCGTGAACCCGAGGACATCGTCTTGAAAAGACGTCTCCAAATTGTTGAATCGCGTGTCAGATCGGTTCAGCCTGAATTGGCCGCGCCTGCGAAAGAGACCTTGGACCCGATCCAGGTTTTAATTAATGCGGAGCGTTTCATATCAGGTAAGGATCCGGCGAGGGCTGTCAACCTGCTGAGAGGCGCCATCGAAAAAACACCGGACAATGCGAGGTTCCATTTCTGGCTGGGTGCCGCTCTGGTTCAAATGAACCGAAGGAATGAAGCAATTCGTGCTTATGAAAAAGTTGTTGCATTGTCGCCCGACTGGCTGGATGGTTATATACGCTTGGGCGCTCTTTTGGAATCTCAAAACCGGGATAAAGATGCGATCGCACTCTATGAGAAGGCCGGCCGACT
Organism: bacterium; assembly: GCA_022825065.1. Lineage (GTDB taxonomy): Bacteria > UBA8248 > UBA8248 > UBA8248 > UBA8248 > Bin107. The sequence goes on along the minus strand of JAJDYR010000020.1, from coordinate 18,094 downwards.
GGACTCGAACGACATCGAGATGAAAATTCGCATCGCAAATCTTCATAAGTCGAGGAAACGGAAAAAGATCGCTCACAAAATACTTCTGGACTTGTTGGAGAAGCACCCCCGCTCGTCTCGCGTTTTGGTGGAACTTGGTGTTTTTCTTTGGGAAAACAAGCAACCGAAAGAGTCGAAGAAGATGTTCATGCAGGTGCTCGAAATCGACAAGGATTCAGCACCGGCCTTGAATCGTTTGGCGTGGTTTCACAGGAGGGATAAAGACAGTTTGGAGCACGGCATTAAACTTTCAAAGCGCTCGCTGGAAATTCAGCCCGATACGCCGGCGTATCTCGATACCTTGGCGGAGTTGTATTATCGCAACGGAGAATCGGTGAAGGCGCTCCCGCTCATTCAAAGGGCGATTGAATTAGAGCCAGGAACTCGCTATTTTCGTCTACAATTGGAAAAATTCAAGAGAGCGAGCCGCAAATGACTGCCGGAAACATTCGGAAGGATGTTTGTATCTGCCATGCCCTGATGGTTTTGAGCAATTGAGCACTTCTTCGGCGTGAATGAAAGTGTTGTGTGTCATGAGCGCAAGTAAATGACAGGAAGGGAAGGGGAAGGGTGATTCATCCCGCCCCGTTAGTGTCGCCACTCTTAGTTTGGAGGACTGAGCAATGGGTATTCTGACAATCTCAAGAGAGCTTGGTAGCGGTGGTGATGCTATTGGGAAGAAAGTTGCTGCAGAATTGGGATGGACCCTTTTGGATAATGATGGATTTGCGGATGCCGCACAATCGTACGGTTATGTTCGAGACGAACTCGAGCAGGTGGATGAGAGGAAGCCCGGTTTGATAGATCGTTTTTTCCGGGACAGGCAACTCGTATATCTCGATATCATGCGCGCCATCGTATATGAATCGGCTTTGAAAAATAATTTCGTCATATTGGGCCGTGGCTCTCATATACTCCTGGAGGGTATCGAGGGGGTATTTCGGGCGCGCATCGTGGCGCCCCGGGATTATCGCCAACGAACACTGGTGAAGAACGAGGGGATTACGCCATCAATGGCGGAGCAGTTCATCCGCCATAACGATGATGAAAGAATGGCGTATACGCGGCATTTCTTTGATGTCCGATGGGGAGAACCGAGTCACTTTGATATCACATTGAATACCGGGTTGTACAATGAAGACATGTCTGTAAGTTTACTGGTGAACATATTGCAAAGCGGAAAGTTTTCACAATCTGAGCCATCAGAATCTCAAAAGCTCCAGAATCTGGCTTTTGCGCAGAAAATCAAAGCGATGATCATGACGGATGAGCGAATCGATGCGAGTGGCATTGTCGTAGAGTGTCTCGAACCAGGGCAGCTGTTCCTGCATGGGCGTGTCAATAGCGATGAAGAAAAAGAATTGGCTGAATCAATTGCCAGAGAATATACTGGAGTTGTCGAGTTGAACAGCGAACTGGTCGTGATGCCACCTATCGAGGGATGGTATCCGGTATGAATCGGAAGCTTGGTCGAGCGATCAAATCACTGGGCGAGAGGCATCTCAAATTACGCATGGTGTTTGCTTGCGGTCTGATGGCTGTGTTTTCTGGTTGCAGCTTCGTGGTGATGCAAACGGATTACCAGGAGGATAAGGAGCAAAGCCAAAAGGAAGTCAGTGCGATCCGCAGCCAGCTTCTTGCGCACACACAAATTTTGGCGAATCACGGCAAGTCGTTGAACGAGTTCAAACTGCAGCTTCGTGATACGGTTTCGAATGTCGAGAAAGCGGTGAAAGGATTAAAAGCGAAGCCCGCTCAGGCGATGGTTTCTCCAAAGCCGGAACACAAGAAAGAATCCACGGCGAAGGCTGCCAATCAAAGCGGAATGCGCGCGGGCACCAGATATATCCGCCGTACATACCGGGGTCTGTCTTTGAGTTATGCGGGAGGCTATGACAAGCCGCGCGGCTCTCGATACCCCTTCCAGCTCAAGCCTGGAACGCGTGTATCTGTTATTTCCGGCGATCAGCGTGGTTTTACCCGGGTGGAGGTGAAATCTGGTCGCTGGGAAGGAAAGAGAATGTGGGTGCGCACACGCTGGCTCACGGAACAGGCCCCGAACCACAAAGGCGGCAAAAGTTGATGCTATAGTTTTTTGAGTCCCTCGCTGAGGTCATCTCGTAAAACCTCAAAATCTTCGAGTCCCACGGAATATCGAATCAACCCTGCGGAAATGCCCCGGTTCTCGGCGCCTTCTATCCCGATGTCCGCATACGCCATTTTTACGTGATGCTCCAGTTGGCTCTCCGTGCCGCCGAAGCCGGGGGCGAGCACAGGAATTTGAAGAGCGTTCACCAACTCGTCGGCTATTCCGTCGTTGCCATCAAGCTCAAAGCTGACGATCCCGCCGAACGCGGACATATACTGGACGGCTCGCTGATGATCCGAATGAGACTCGAGACCGGGGTAGTGAACCCGGGAGACCTTGGGGTGGCCCTCGAGAAATTCGGCCAGCTTGAGAGCCGTGGCGCTGATGCGCTGAACGCGCAATTCGAGCGTTTTGAGTCCCCGCTCCACGAGGAACGCATCTTGAGGCCCGAGAATCGAACCCAGTAGTGCTTGTTGTTCGCGCAGGGCGTCGATGATGTTCGAGCTCCCTGAAACCGCGCCCGCCACGACGTCGTTGTGCCCGCCGATGTATTTCGTTGCGCTTTGAAGCGCCAAATCGGCCCCGTGCTCCAGCGGGCGAAACAGAGCGGGAGTTGCGATAGTCGAATCAACGATAAACCTGGCTCTTCTTTGCCTGGCCCATTCGGCCATTCTATCGATATCCGGTATGCGGAGCGTGGGGTTGGAGGGAATTTCCGCGAACAACACGCGTACCGTCCCGTCCGTCAGGGTTTCCAGGGATTCCGCCGTATTCTCAGCCAGAATATCGACGCACACCCCGTAGCGTTTGAGGAGACCCTCTGCGATGTCCCTCGTATGTCTGTAGCTCTCCTGAGGGATGACGATTCGCGCATTTGGCGCCAGGAGCGAGAGAAATACCGAGGAGACGGCCGCCATGCCGCTGGCGTAGAGTAGAGAGGCTTCCGCGCCCTCCATGAGGGCCAGCCTGCGTTCGGCGGCTTCGTTCGTCGGGTTTCCGTATCGCGTATAGAAAAACGCGTCCGTCTCGCTGCTGTGGAAAGCTTCCAGATCGTCCGAGTTGTCGAAGGTGAACGTCGCAGTCTGGAAGATAGGCGGCGCGAGCGACTTTTTCGCCTGTTTTCGCTCGTCTCTTCTCATGTTTTTCGACAATGAACTCAACTCCTGTTTCATCGGCAGAACGAAACAATGAAAACCGAACGGACGCTAGCTTACGGACAATGCGCCGAGTTTCTTCTCAATGGCATCTTGAACCATGTTGATGTCTTCAGGAAGTTCGATGGGAGTGTTGGCGAATCGGCTGTCAACGCCCGGAATTGCTTTTTGGTGATAATTGACCTTGAATTCGGTGAACTTCAGCCCATGAGCCGTAGAGATGACCACCACCCGGTCTTGAGGGTTGATTTCTCCCCGCGCAATGATTTTTTCGAGAGCAGCCAAGGCCACGCCGGTCTGTGGGCAGTTGTACATTCCGGTTCTGTCCGCGCGGGCGGCGGCGTTCGCCAATTCCTCTTCGCTTGCCTGCTCCACGGAACCCTCGAATGCTTTCAGGGTACTGATGGCTCTTTCGATACTCACCGGATTCCCGATTTGGATGGCCGTCGCCAGCGTTGGTTCGGCCTCTATGGGTTGGAATTCCCGGAACCCGGTCATGAAACTTCTGTACAGGGGATTGGCCTTTTCCGTCTGGGCGCAAACGATGCGGGGCAGTTTGTCGATAAGACCCAAATCTCGCATCTGCATGAAACCCTTGCCCAGCGCGCTCACGTTTCCCAGGTTTCCGCCTGGAATGATGATGAGGTCGGGAACCTCCCAGTCGAACTGCTGAACGAGTTCTATGCTGATGGTTTTCTGTCCCTCGATCCGAAGCGAATTCATACTGTTGGCGAGGTATATTCCCTGCTCCTCGCACACTTGTTTCACGATCCGCATGCAACCATCGAAATCCGTATCGATGGCGAGCACCACGGCGCCGTTCGTGATGGGTTGAATGAGCTGCGCCACCGAAACCTTTTCTCGCGGCAGAAAAACGATGGCGGGGATATCGGCCGCCGCGGCGTACGCGGCCAATGCGGCGGAGGTATCGCCCGTCGATGCGCAGGCGACGGCGCGAAGTTTTTTCCCGTCGGCTATCATCTGCTGCGCGGCGGATACGAGGACCGTCATACCGAGGTCCTTGAAAGAGCCGGTATGGCTGTTTCCGCATTGCTTGATCCACAACTCGCCGATTCCGAGTTCGCGTCCCAGACGGTTCGCCCAGAAAAGGTTCGTACCCCCCTCGTAGAAAGAGATGATGTTTTCATCGTCTATGAGCGGGCAGACCCACTCTTTCTTGCCCCACACACCGCTGCCGTATGGCCATATGTTGCGCTGGTAGCGATCGTCGAATAAATGACGCCACTCCGACGCGCTTCGCATGCGAAGGGTTTCCAGATCGTGGGTGACGTCGAGGAGGCTCTCACATTCGCGGCACCGATAAATGGAGTCGAAAATGGAGTATGTCGCCTCGCATTCAGGGTTTATGCATTGGAACCAGCAGTTGCAGTCCATCTCTTCACCAAAAGTAAACGGCGAAGCCCGGCCTCGCCCGAAAGAGCAAGAATTATTGCAAAGGCTTCCCCTGGTGGCAAATTCGCACGTTCATTTCACGGTGTGGGGTTTTCGGACTCCATTCATTCCGTGCTACGTCGTGGCCACTTGCGGGACGCGGACCTCTCTTTCGTTGATGAAAGAGACGAGCACGGCCGCCTGGAAACAAAGGTAGGCCGCCAGTGCGAATGCGAGGTTGTAGCTGCCCGTCACGTCATAGATGTATCCGCTCAACCAGGCGCTCAGGCCCGAGCCGAGCTGGTGGCTGAACGTGATGAGCCCGAAGAGAATCGCCACGTTCCTGGAGCCGAAGAAATCCCCCGTCAACGCCGAGGTGAGCGGGACGGTCGCGATCCAGGAGAGGCCGATCATCATCGGCGTGGCCCATACGGTGAAATCGTTCTTGAAGAAGATAAAAAGGATGAACCCGAGCCCCCGGAAGGCGTAGATCAGGCTCAAGGGGATTTTCCGGCCGATTTTGTCCGACAGGGGACCGACGGCCAGAACGCCCACGGTGTTCAGCCCGCCGCCCAGGGCGAAGGACGTGGCCGCGACGGCTGCGGAGAATCCGACGTCCGTCGCGAACGGCACCCAGTGCACGGAGACGACCGTTACGGTGAAGCCGCAGGTGAAAAAGCTCGTGAGCAGGAGGACGAACGGCATCTTGGGAAGGCACTGCACCCAGTGCACATCGTAGGGGACGACCATCTTGACGCCGTTGCCGGACGTGGGCGCGCTCGGGGGGACGTCCCTGGACGTGGGGGAGTTTTTGATGAGGAAGATCGATATGGGCATCAGGGTGAACACGAAAATGACGCCGATGACGAACGAGGTCATCCTCCAGTCCAGAAAGCCGATCATATACGCGAAGACGGGAAGCAGTATGAGCTGGCCCATGCTCGAGCCTGCGCTGATGATGGACATGCCCAGACCCCGCCTGTCCGGGAACCAGTTCGACACCAGGGGGGTGAAGGCGGTCACGCTGTTGCCGATTCCTCCCATTCCCAGCAAAATGCCGAAAAACAGATAGACGCCCCACAGGGAGTCGACAAAGTAGATTCCCAGCATGGCGATGGTCGTTAATGCCGACCCCCAGATGATGACTGTTTTGGGGTCCCAGCGGCGCATCATAAGCCCGCCCAATGGTTGTGACGCGCCGTAGAGAATCAGGCAAAGAGAAAAGGGAAGAGACAAAGAAGCCCGGCTGATGTTGAAATCCGCAATCATCGGTTTCAAGAAAAGACCGAATGAATTTCTGGTCGCCAGACCCAAAAACATCATGAAGAAGCAACCGGCCAGGATGTACCAGCCGTAATATGTTTTCTTCGGGGAAGCGTTTGTGCTCACGGGCGCCTCTATATTTCTTCGGTGTGAGTGGTTTTCATTTGGGCTGCATCTTATAACAATCAAAGTTGAAAGACACGCGTTACGAGCGCATTTTTTGAACCGTTCCCAATGCCTTTCAGAATATGGTAGAGATATTGGTGAATAACGAGGAGGGTTTGCTTTGGAAGCGCCGAAATTTGTTGTTCCCCATCCCGGACCCGAAACCCGCAAGGAACTTGAACGTCTCAGGAAAGCGGAGAGCCGCGCCGCCCTCAGCTTCGGTATGAGCCCCGAAACCGTCGTTGTCGAGCGTGCGCAGGGGGCGGTGATCGAAGACGTTGACGGCAATTTGTTTCTGGATTTCGTCGCCGGTTTCGGATCGCTCAATGCGGGTCATTGCCATCCCAAAGTCGTCTCGGCGATGCAAAGACAAGCGGAGCAGGTCCATCAGGCCATGTCGCTTGGTTCGAAGGTGCGGAACGAATTTCTGGATAAAGTTCTCTCCCTGCATTCGGGCGCGACGCCCAAGAGCATGATCCTCGGCTCCTCGGGCAGCGAAGCGGCCGAAATCGCTCTCAAGATGGCCCGCCGGGCGACGGGGCGCGATGAGATCGTCGCCTTCACGGGCGCATTCCACGGCAGAACCCTGGGGGCCGTGGCCCTGATGGGCAGGAAAAACCAGCGCGAAGGGCTGGGGACGCTCGTTCCGGGGATACACCACGTTCCATATCCATACCCCTACCGGAACCCTTTCGGCGACGGCCCGGAAAAATGCGCGGAGGGGACGATTCGCTACATCAATGAATTCCTCGATAATCCCGTGAGCGGCTGGGGTGAGGTGGCGGCCGTCATCATCGAGCCGGTTCAGGGAAACGGCGGCATGATTCCGGCCCCCATCGGGTTCTTGAAGGCGCTTCGTGAGGCTTGCGACCGTCACGGAGTATTGCTCATCATCGATGAGGTGATGAGCGGGTTTTGCCGCACGGGGAAGATGTTCGCCTACCAGCATGAAGAGGTCGAGCCCGATCTGGTCGTGATGGGAAAATCGATTTCGGGCGGATTGCCCCTCGCCGCCTGCGTTGCGAAAAAAGAAATCGCGGACGCTTCGAATCCAGGGACCGAGAGCAGCACCTATGCCGGAAACGTCATGGCGTGCGCCGCGGGCCTTGCTTCCATCGAGGTCTACGAGGAGGAGAACCTCGCCGAGCGCTCCCTTGAGACGGGTTCTTATTTCCTGAGAAGGCTGGAGGAGCTCTCCGAGCGCCATTCCATCGTCGGGGAGGTTCGCGGGCGCGGGCTGATGGTGGCGGCCGAGTTGGTTTCCGACCGGGCGACGCGCGAACCCTTGAGCGTCGCCAAGAAGGCGAGTGACATGGCCCTGAAAAAGGGCCTTCTCATCTATCCGGGAGGACACCACGGGAACGTCCTGGCGTTTTTGCCGCCGCTGATTATCGACGAGGCCCAGGTCGATACGGCCGTGGGCATCGTGGACGAGGTGTTGCTCGAGTTGGGTGAATAACGGCCTGGTGCAGGGGGCGATACCAACGCACCACTTTGTGTTAAGATGCGCCCAATGTTCCAGCCGCTTTTGAGGTATGGGATGCGAAGGAAGCTTTACAAACGAATTCATTTGGCGGTTCTGCTCACTCTGGTGGCGGCCGGAGCGATGTTGACGCTCTACCATGCCACCGCCGCGCAGAAGACGCCTCCCGTCGTCGTGCTGGACGTGGCGGACGCCATATCGCCCGGCACTTCGGAATACATCGCGTTCGGCATCGAGGAGGCCGCCAGGAGGGGGGCGCAGCTTCTCGTCATTCGCCTCGATACCCCCGGCGGTCTGGTCACCAGCACGCGCGACATCGTGAAGGCGATTTTCGGCGCGGGCGTTCCCGTGGCGGTATACGTCGCTCCGGGAGGGGCGCGGGCCGCCTCCGCCGGCACGTTCATCACCATGTCGGCCCACATCGCCGCCATGGCGCCGGGAACGAACATCGGAGCGGCTTCGCCCGTATCGGGCGGGGGGAAGCAGATTCAGGGCGATATGCGCAAAAAGGCGATGAACGACGTGGCCGCCTTCGCGCGGGCGGTGGCCTCGCGCACCGGGCGCAACATCGAATGGGCGGAGAGCGCGGTCCGCGAGGCGATATCCGTGGATGAGGCCGAAGCCCTGAAGCAAAAAGTCATCGACCTGGTGGCGGCGGACGTGCGCTCCCTTCTGCTGGCGGTTGACGGGAAAAAGATAAAACTCGCCAGCGGCGACACCGTGACCCTGTCGACCAGGGGCGCCGCGCAAATCGTGCTCGAGCGAAGCTGGCGCCAGAAAGTGCTCACCCTTTTGAGCGACCCCAACATCGCCTACATCCTGATGCTCCTGGGGATGTACGGCCTGTTCTTCGAGCTCTCGAATCCCGGCTCCATACTGCCCGGCGTGGTGGGGGCCATCAGCCTGCTGCTTGCGCTCTACGCCCTCAAGGTCCTGCCGGTGAACTACGTGGGGCTTCTCTTGATGGGACTTGCCGTCATCATGTTTCTCCTGGAGATCCAGGTGGTCAGCTACGGGGGTCTGACCATCGGCGGAATCATCGCCATGACGCTCGGTTCGGTCATGCTCATCGACTCGCCGGACCCCTACCTGCAAATCAGCCTGAAGGTGATTCTGCCTGCTGTCGCCGGAACGGCCTTTTTCTTCGTCTGGCTCGTGGGGATGGGCTTTCGCGCCCAGCGGGTGCGGCCGGTTTCGGGTTCGGAGGGGATGCTCGACCAGTCCGGCGTCGTGAGCGCGTTGTCCGGAGAGGGGTCGCCGGCCCAGGTTCGGGTGCACGGCGAGATATGGATGGCGGACTCAGGCGAACCTTTGGAAGTCGGCGACAAAGTCCGCGTGGTCTCTGTGGAGGGCCTCAGGCTCCGCGTCGAGAAGGAGGGTGGATAAATGAATTGGAGTTTGATCATCGCCGCCATCATCATCTTGCTGTTCCTGGCGAGCGCCATCCGCGTGCTGAACGAATACGAGCGCGGCGTCATCTTCCGGCTGGGGCGTTTCCATTCCACGAAAGGGCCCGGCCTCATCATCGTGCTCCCGGTGATCGACCGCATGACCCGCGTGGGCCTGCGGCTGGTGACGATGGACGTGCCCCCGCAGGATATCGTCACGAAGGACAACGTGTCGGTGAAGGTGAACGCCGTGGTCTACTTCCGCGTGCTGACGCCCGAGCGCGCCGTCATCGAGGTGGAGGATTTCCTCTACGCCACGGGCCAGCTGAGCCAGACGACGCTCCGCAGCGTCTTGGGCCAGATGGAGCTCGACGATCTGCTCTCGGAGCGCGAGAAGATCAACACCCAGCTCCAGGAGCTCCTCGACCACGCCACCGATCCCTGGGGCATCAAGGTCACCAACGTGGAGCTCAAGCACGTGGACCTTCCCGGCGAGATGCAGCGCGCCATCGCCCGCCAGGCCGAGGCCGAGCGCGAGCGCCGCGCCAAGGTCATCCACGCCGAGGGCGAATACCAGGCGAGCGAGCGGCTCTCCGAGGCCGCCGCCACCATCGCCACGGCCCCGGGCGCGCTCCAGCTCCGCTTCCTGCAGACCCTTTCGGAAGTCGCCACCGAGAACAACTCGACCATCGTCTTCCCCTTGCCGCTCGACCTGCTCAAGCCCTTCGTGGACAGGCAGCCGGGCGGGGATGACGCGCCCAGAGGATAGATAGAGGCCGGCGGCGCATAGCGCGCAAAGGCGGGCAGCTGCGGGGAAATGCGTGGAAGCCTGAAAAACCTTTTCGCCGCCGAATCTGAGTGCGGGACGCTCAGGTTTGTATGGTAACTCTTTTTGTTACAAACTGTTACAAAAGAAATAATTTTCAGAAATTTATCGAAAAACCCCGTGAATTTATCGATATTTACGGGAAATATGATTATTTGCATTGTCGCCGTCATCCTTGAACCCATGAGCATGATTTCTCTCCCCGGAACGATTCCCGCCGCATCCTGAAGACGGCGCGCGGGCGGCGATTCCCGCTTTTCTTCGCCGCGCGCACGATAGCGGATTCCGGGATTGCGGGGATAACGGCAACTGCGGGGAAATGCGGGGGTCAAGCCCGATTGATGAATGAGGGCTTGCCGATTGAGGAGCGTGGGTTTGCCGATTGGAGTGCTTGTAGGGACAACCCTATCGGGTTGTCTTTCGTCAATGTGGGCGCCATAGAACCGGGCGGACTTAAGCGTCCACCCCTGCAAACCGCGAATCGAGATTACTGTCATTCCGGCGCATGCCGGAATCCAGAACGGATCCGGCAGGCGTGTTGCGGCGTTTCATCTGCCTTCGGTGAAGTCAGAATGCCGACTAGAAAAATAGACATAGGCGAGGCGAAACCTCCGGACTCGGGCAATCCCTCCCTTCCCGGTCAGTCAATTCCTCCTTTAACAGTCGGAATCGATCCCGGAATGACGGCGATGTGTGACGAATTTCGACGGGTGAGAAAGGGGCTACTCCGGGTTTTGAACTCGTACGGGCGGCTTGTGAGCGGTCTCTAATATCGCTCCATTATCACTACTTCTTCAAAAGGGAGTTAGAAGAATCTTCTTGCCCACGCTTATGGCTATTCTCGGATTAGTAGCCTAGTTCACGGCCCTGATTTTATGCGAAGTCACTTTCGGTGCACCTGAAAACGAAATCATCATCCAACCCTGAAATTTCACCCAATCTGGGCGAGGTGATTCCGCTTGCTCGGGCGAACATGCAACTCCAAATGTGACCTTAAAAATGTCCCCACTCGGCTGCTTGATTGAGTTCTCGTCCAATAACTTCTCATATAAGTACAGCGCGCACTCGATCACAATCAGGTGGGCGTAACGAATTCCACACACGGAGACGGCGTTCAGGATGTGGGGAGCTGGGTTCTTCGCGGCCTTGGTAAGCTCTTCGCCTTCGAAGGTGGCTAGACGGCCGACATTAATCGAATGAGCACCCTCGAAGTTTACCACGGTCCGAATCATCTCCTTGAGGGAAATCCCCTTCCCGTCGAAGAGCACGACCTGTTGGCCCAACCATTCGTCGCAACTCAAGCTGGCGTCAGCACTTGTCTGAAACAACTGGTCGGAACTCACCAGCCAGGGGGTCTCCTCTGATGGTATTCCCCTCCAATCCGCCGCACCAGGCAGCGGCCACTCGATGGATAGCTTCACTTCTTGTGGCCCCGCACGAAAACGATAGGTTGCCTGAGGTTCCCGCGTTTGATCGTCCAGTTTTGTCAATTCTAGGAGACCGCCAGTAAGACCCAAGCCGACTTCGATGTTTCTCCGCCTGCCCCGGGGGATCCTGCGTAACGGATCAAATCGTAATCCGACCGAACCTAGAACATGATCGTCGAGCAATCGGGTCCCGCGCCTATCACGGTCTCCCAAAACGGTTTTTCGGAGGAACACCGAACAGGTGCGCGCGAATGCACCCATTGCTTGTGACAACAGGTTTACGTCGCATTCGATCTGATAAACGGAGGGATGTTCGACGACGCTATGCTCTCTGTGGATACCGGAAAACTGACTTCTCAATCCATCGATCGCGAGTTGCAAGTCAATCATTGCGTCCGTGATTCGCGCCATCTTGTCTTTCATTAAGCCACCAATCACACTGCCCTTCACAGGTACAAATCTCACTCCTTGTTCGTCGGAGTCATTCCCTTGATCACCCTTCATGTTCATTTCTCTTTTCGTTTTGGCATCCTTGCCTCATTCCGTCATTGTTCGGGTCGCCCAACCGGGTCTGCACTCGATGAGTTGAACACCAACCTCCCCCTACATCCCCTCAAGCAACTCCTTCCAACGCTTCCTGTTACTCGGCTGCGTGCCGTATTCGTCCAACTGTTTGCCGACGTTCTCCAGAAAATCTATTCTCCCGGATTCGCCGGTGAGGGAAAGGCCGACCCTGACGAGTTCATCGATGGAAAGGCGATAAAGATTCGTACCCGACGCCCATGTTCTGGCGAACAAATCGTTTATTTCTTCTTTTTCGGATGGATTCGCGCCGGGTGCATTGAACAATACCTCTCGCAAGGAGACCTTACGCGCTTTCCGGACTGCGCTTCTCACGTCAGCGAGCGTCACGTTTCTTTCCTTCACCTCGATTGCCAGTCTCCTCTCTCCTTCGCCGCCGATGCATTCGATATCCCCGGCCATGCCCGTCGCTTGATCGGCGGCGTTAATCGCGTGGCGCTTCACCTCCTTGTAAATTCCAAAATACTTGCCGAACGTCTCGAACAAGGCCGCCGCAACGGAAAGTCCCCGGTCGCCTCCGCTGCCTTCGGACAAGAATTCTTCGATGAGCTTTTCCGTCTGCTCGATGCTGATTCTCTCAGGTACGATGTATTCGAAAACGAGTTCGGCAAATTTTCCATGAATGCTTCGTAAGGTCTGCAACATGCAAAGGCGCGTGTATTCTTGTGAGTTTCGTTGTTCAATCTCATCCAGAACGTGATACAGCAAAACCCACTCATCTTGTCCTTCGACGTTTTGGGGATTTTCTTCAAGGCGCGCCTTGCGAAGGGGATTTCCTACATACGGATCGGGGCTCGCCCCCAAGACGGCCTGGTTTTCGGCAACCCATGGAACGAGTACTTTCTTTGAAAAGCCTCTCGGATCCCACTTTGAATCGGAATCGCCGCTGCCTTTCTGAAGGCAGAGACAATCCAGTTTGGGGTCGGTGAGTTTTCCGAGCAGTTGAGTCGGCAAACAATATCTAATCGCAACGTAGCTGCTGCCGACGAGTTTGGCGATATCCGGATCTGTTTGTCCGCTTTCTTCCTGAGTTACTATCCCCCAAAGTTCATCCAGCAACTCGCGTGCCAGGTCAGCATCCGGGGAGGTTTTGTTCTCCGCCACCGTTTTCTCCCGGATGAAAGTTCAGCCACAAGGATTCCTGCCTTTGCCCCTTCGATGAATTGCATGTCTTGGCAGGCGCGTCGACTCTCACCCAATCGGCGAACAAGTTGTCGTAGAGTTCCGTTCTGTATCCCGATACGACGGCCCTGCCGCGAATGGAATGCAACATTTCGGCGAGTTCTGTGTGTTCTTCGTTCGTCATCTCGTATCCATAGGCGTTCGAGTCGTTGCGGCTTTCATGCACATACGGCGGGTCCAGGTAAAACAACGTATCTTCCGTGTCGTAGCGTTCGATGAGTTCCAGTGCGGGGACGTTCTCAATCTGCACCCGCAAAAGCCGCTGGACTATCTCGGGGAGTCCGTCGATGGCTCCCAGCCAGCGCGAAACCGCGCCGGCCATGCCCGCGCGGGAGGTGAGCACGCAATGGGCCCACCGGCCCTCGCTGCTCGTCTGGGCCAAGCCGGTGCGCGTTTGTCTGGCCCTCACGTAAAACCTTCTCGCCCTTTCCAAGCTCGGCAGGTCGGGTTCGAAACGACATGCCTTGACGAGTTCTTCTCGTGAGAACGGCGTGAGGCTGATCGCCTTGGTCAATTCGTCCCCATGATCCCTCAGGATTTCAAAGAAATTGACCAGTTCTGAATCGAGATCGTTGTATGTTTCCACCAGACTGGGTTTTCGGTTGATCAGAATCGCCGCCGAGCCGCCGAATACGTCGCAAAAATGCACGGCGTCATCCGGCAGATGCGGCAGGATGAAGTCGAGATGCGAGAATTTTCCGCCGTACCAGCCGAAGGCGATCATCTTCTTCCGTCTCCGGCTCGCGTTCTTCACTATCCGCCTGCTGTTGATCGACCTCTGCATTCCATTTCCTTCCGTCGATTCACCAGTAGGCTCAATAGGCGTCTTTTCGCTATGCTTCACGTTCACACGGGGTCTCGTTCGGGCGTGGTATGATTCTTTAACACATACTAGCGGGCATTTATTTTTTCGTCAAGCGCTTTCGTGAAATTATCGCCTATACACTCTTCTCACACAAACCCCCTCACCCCCGGATACACCTCATCCCGTCTCAAATTCGTCTCGCATGTCCGGCAAGAACATTCACGCTCAAGAAGTGAGATTGTTTGGGCGTTTTGGGACCGAGAGGGACGCATGTATGCGTCCCCTGCATCCGAGACGACGCCGGGGGGAGGCAGCGCAGGGGCCTGTCCGCTGCGGGATCATCACGCCTTCGCCCGGACGCATGGCGGGCTTCTTCGACAGCCCCGTCCGGGAAAAAGTTGAATGAAAACCCCTGAATCAGGAGGCTAGGTCGAGAGCCAGCCGCCGTCGATCGCCAGCGTGTGGCCGGTCACCATCGAGGAGGCGGGGCTCGCGAGGTAGAGGATGCCGCCGGCGATTTCCTCGGGCTCGCCGAGCCGGCCGAGCGGCGTGCGCGCCTCGATCTCGTCCACGAGCTCGGGCCGGCGCCGGCGCAGGTCGGCGCCGAGTTCGGTGTAGAAGAAGGTCGGCGCGATGGCGTTTACCCGGACCCCCCGGCCCGCCCATTCGACGGCGAGCGAGCGGGTCATGTTGACGAGCGCCCCCTTGGTCGCCTGGTAGGGGATGTGGGGAATCATCGGGTTCGCCCGGAACCCCATGATCGAGGCGATCGAGACGATCCGCCCCTCCCCCCGGGCCAGCATGTGCTTCGCCGCCCGGCGCGCGCAGACGAACGGGGCGGTCATGTTGACCTCGACCACCTCGTCCCAGTCCTCGTCGGGTAAGCTCTCGGCCGGGCCGGGCCGTATGATGCCGGCATTGTTGATCAGGATGTGAAGCCCGCCGAACCGCTCGGCCACCTGGTCGATCACGGCGTCGATGCGCTTTCGGTCGGCAACGTCGAGCCGCCAGGACTCGGCCACCCCGCCGGCGTCGCGGATCTCCGCCGCGACCCGCTCGGCCGCCGCCGCGTCGATATCGGTGACCGCGAGGTGCGCCCCCGCGCCGGCGAGCGCGAGCGCGGCGATTCGTCCCAGCCCGCCGCCCGCCCCGGTGACCAGCGCGCTGTCGCCGTCGATGCGGAACAGCTTGTCGATCGAAACCTCCTCGAAGCCCGCCATGGCCGCCTCCCTGAATACCCCTCCGGTCCCGCATCCCCCCGCCGCTCGCCCGCGCGGTCAGGCACAGCGGGATTCACGCCCAAGCACGCCCCCGCAGAAACCGGCGCTGTTCGGGCTGATCCCGCCCTGCGCTGAACTTCGGGGCCGTACCGCCTCCCACCCTGACACTTCGGGATCGATTGTTCAAGGAGCAGCTTGGTGGGAGGGGAACGCAAGCGGCGACGACCCCGAGAGCGGAGTCCTCCTCAAGGGCTCGAGGCGGTGGTAGGATCTTAAAACCAACCCCCCCTACCCCCCCCTTGACAGGGGGGTATAAAAAGTCGACGCCCACCGCCGAGATGAACACAAATTCACTCCCCCTCAAGGGGGGAGTTGATCCTTTTATGAGGGGTTTGCTTTTTCTTGCCCCCCTGACAAGGGGGGGTAGGGGGGGTTGCCTTTGTCCCCCGACAAGAGGGACTTTCTCAACAACCCCGACGGGGGAGGGATAGCGGGATCCGGAAACGCATTTGGTTGGATAACGGTGTTTTCACTGACTCCGGTAGCCGACCTCATCTTCCCCGACGATTTTTCTCTGGCGCAAACCGCTCTCTGGCCTATAATATGCGCCGGAAATCCCTTGAATTGGCGATTTTTTTCGATTTTTCGGCGAAATGGATGCCCTTTCATGTCCGATAACCTCACGCGCTACCGGGAACGCACCTACCCGCCGCCTTATCCGGACGGCTGGTACAGGGTGGCGGCGTCCGGGGAAATCAAGGCGGGAGAAGCGAAGCACGTTCAGTGCGTGGGGGAGCAGATCGCCCTGTTTCGCAGCAAGACGAGCGGCCGGATTGCGGCGGTGGACGCATTCTGCCCGCACCTGGGCGCCAACCTGGCCCATGGCGAGGTGAAGGGGGACCGGCTGCAATGTCCGTTTCACGGCTGGCAGCTGGACGGGAACGGCAGGGTATGCGACCCGCCCCACGCCAAAGACCGGCCTCTCCTCCACCGGCATTGGGAAGCGATCGACTACTACGGCATGGTGATGATTTACCACTCGGCGCGCCAGGGCGCTCAGGCGCCGTACCGGCTGCCGGCCGAGCCCAGGATCGACGAGCGCGAGCTGGTCTACCGCGGCCGGTACGACGCGGGCGAAGTGGATATGCACATCATCGAATTCGCCGAGAACAGCGTCGACTTCCATCACTTTTCCGAGCTCCACGGCACGATGCGCATCCCCTGGACCAACATAGAATTGCCCTGGATAAGAATTCTCCACGAGCCTTCGTGGTTTCTCGATGACGCGCTCGGGCACGTCGCCTATTTCCAGGACGACCCCGCGCTCGAGATAAGGGGCCGGGTGTACGAGAAGACGAGAGCGCGGGCGCTGATCACCTTTCTCGGACCCGGGAGTATCGTGAAGTTCGAATTCCAGATTCCGAAAATCGGTGAAATAACGATGTTCCAGACGCACACCCCCCTCGAGGCGCTCAGGCAACGGGTATTCTTCCGGTGGTTCGCCGCCCGGAAAGTTCCGCGGATTCTGATTTCCTACGTGGTCGGGAACTGGATATCGCAATGGCGGCAGGACGTGGAGATCTGGAAAAATAAAATTTACCGGCAACGCCCTCCGGGGGTTGCGGGCGAGGGCCCCCTGGGCAGGATGCGCAAGTGGTACCGGCAGTTCTACCCTGAAGGCCCCGCGGATGACCCGGAGGGGGAGACCGGCAATGGCGGCTGACTTCCACAACCCCATTTCCAGGGCGATTCCGCCGGAGGAGATGGCCGAAACGCTCTCGAAGTTCCGCAGCAGCCAGGAGCGCGGCAAGGAAGAATACGCCGCCATGATAAATACGTTCTACGATCTGATCACCGACTTTTACGAGTACGGATGGGGCCAGTCGTTTCACTTCGCGCCCGGGGTGCGCGGCGCGTCCTTCGAGGAAGCCCTCGCCGCGCATCAGTATTTTCTGGGCGAGGGAATCGGCCTGGCGCCGGGCATGAAAGTGCTGGACGTCGGCTGCGGCGTAGGCGGCCCCCAACGCTCGCTCGCCAGGAAGTTCGGCGCGTCGATCGTCGGCCTCAACATCAGCGCGTATCAGGTCGAGAAGTGCGCCGCGTACAACAAAGAAGCCGGCCTGGAGAATCTGTGCAGCGTCTTGCACGGCGATTTCATGGACATCCCGGCGGAAGAGGGGAGCTTCGACGCGGTCTACCATGTCGAGGCCCTGGCTCATGCGCCGGACAAGACGGACGCTTACGCCGAGATATTCCGGGTATTGCGGCCGGGGGCTGTCTTCGCGGGCTACGACTGGTGCGTGACGCCTGAGTATGACGGCGAAAACCCGGCGCATCGAGAAGTCATGCAGCGCATCGAATTCGGCAATGCGCTGCCGGGAATCGCCTCCTTCGCGGACGTCACCGAGGGCTTGCGTGCGGCCGGTTTCGAACGCATCGAGGCGCGCGACCGCGCCCCGGACGCCGACCCGCAGACGCCGTGGTATCGGTCGCTGGAGGGCAACGGCCTGACGCTGAGGGGTCTGCCGAGAACGCGGCTTGGCCGGAAAATCACTACGGCGGCGTTGCGCGTCCTGGAAGGCGTGCGCGCGGTGCCCACCGGATCGCTTGCGGTACAGGAAGTTTTGAACATTGCGGCCGACAGCCTCGTGGAGGCGGGGCGCCTGGGGATATTCACGCCGATGTACTACCACAAGGCGCGCAAGCCGGGATAATCCACAGGGGATGATGGGGGCCAATCGCGACTGATGCGGGAGCGTTTGCCGCGATTTTGATCTGTTGTAGGGGTGGTTCGCGAACCGCCTGCTTTTTCCGAGGAGGGCCGTTCACGAACGGTCTCTACAAAAACTCTCGCTTTGAAAAGCAACCCCCCCTACCCCCCCTTGTCAGGGGGGTATAAAAAGGCGATGCGCCCTCGCCGGGCTGAGGGGGTTTTGCTTTTTCTTGCCCCCCTGACAAGGGGGGGTAGGGGGGGTTGCCTTTATCCCCTGAGGAGAGGGGCTTTTTCAACATTCCCCTATAGATTCGATTGCTCAACCGGCTCCGCCCGCATGAAATTTCCCGCCCGGTGGTCTACCTG
>JAJDYR010000022.1 GCA_022825065.1 bacterium | reverse complement strand
AAGCCGAGCATGGCGAGGGGCCTGCCGTCGCGGTCGTGGACGGCGTAGCGCATCTGGGCGCCGACGAGGGTCTTGTAGCCGAGGTAGTGGTAGCGGGCGACGAACTCGTTCCAGAGCCTGCCCTCGCGGGTTCCGCGCACGACGACGCGCATCCCGAGGGGGCGTACCTCATCGAGAGTCGCCGGCGCCGGGACGAGGGGAGCTTCGGTGTCGGGTCCGAAGACAATCGGCCGGGCCTGGGGTCGCGAGCGCTTCGGCGGGGGGAGCGCGATCCGGCCGTCCCTGTGCATGGCGAGCATGGTCACCCGGGCCATCATGTCCTTGAGTCCGCCGTCGGGCTTGAACCAGCCGATGCGGCGGCAGAACTCCTTCGACAGCGCATGGCGGTTGAGCGCAGGTGGACCGTCGATCAACGCGCGCAGCAGCGCCATCTCTTCGGTCGTGAAGTCGCGCCCGTAGTAGCGGCACTCGGTCACAGCGTCATCCCGGCGCCATGAGGGCGCGTCTACGCTCCTCATTCATCGACCAGGGCAGCCAGGGCGAGAGGTCCCCGGGCGCCCGGCCGCCGTTCTCCGCGCAGGCCGTGAGCCATGCCTCCAGCCAGCGGAGCGGGTCGACCCCGTTCGAGGAGAGCGTTCCGAGGACGGAGTACATCATCGCCGTGAACCTGGCGCCGGTCTCGCTGTCGGAGCCGAACGAGAGGCGCCTGCCGATCACGGGACCCCGAAGAGCGCGTTCGGCCTGATTGTTATCCATGGGTACCGACGGGCGTTCGAGGAAGACGCTCAGCCCCTCGCGGTGGTTCAGCAGCGAGCGAAGCGCCTTGCCCTCGCGCGCCTGCGCGGGCAGGGCGGCCACCTCCCGCCCGGCTTGCGCGAACAGGTTCTCGAGCGCCTTCCTGAGCGCGTCCTGCGCCGCTTCGAACGCCGCGCCTTGTCGTTCGGCGCCCGGGTCGTAATGCGCCAGGCGCTCCTCGTTCAGGCGATAGAGCAGCGCAATCCGCCCGATCCATCTCTCGCACCACGGCGTCAGCCGCGCTTCCCCGGCGGCGCAGTGGATATAATCGCGCCGGACGTGAGACCAGCACCATGCGAGAGTCACCAGCCCCTCGGGAATGCGCGCCAGCTTCTTGTAGGCGCTGTAGCGGTCGCAGACGAGTACTGTATGGGAGCCGGCCGCGCCGAAGAGCTTCATCGCGACCTCAGCAGACCGCGAGGGGTCGACGTGGAAGTAGACGGAGTCTGCGCTGACCGAGGTCCAAAGCCAGGCGCGGCTCGAACGCCCCTGCTCGCGAAGCGACTGAACGCGCCAGGTCGTCTCGTCCCCGTGGCGCACCGCCGCCTCGTTCTGGCGGGCGAGGATCGCGGCAACCACCGGCTCGAACAGGGAAGCGAACCGATGTGTGCTGCTCGCCAGCGTGCCCGCTGAGACCGGAAGCCCCTGGTCCGACAACCATGCCGAGACTCTCTTCAGCGGGCGGAAGCAGGCATAGCGCTCGAACAGGAAGCGCGCCCACACGCTGGTACCATAAGGCGTACCCGCGAACAGGCGCGGCGCAGGCGGCGCCGACACTTCGGCGGGCGAGGACGCGCACCCGCACTTCCGGCGCCACCGCGGCCGGTGGATGACGCGCCTGTAGGCCGAGACTTCGATCTCGACGATGCGCGACACACGGGCGCCGTTGGCCACATAGGGCTTCCCGCAAGCGGCGCAGACGCGTGCACCGGCCGGCGGGTTGCGGACTTCCGTCCTCTCATCGAGCGCGGGCCGCGGGGTGCGGCCATGGCCCGGGGCGCCGGGCTGACGACCGCGCCGACGCTCCGAGCGCGGCCTCTCCTGCCGCTCGCTCCCGCGACCGAACAGCCTCCTCGCCAGCACCGCTCCGGTGGCGCGAAGCTTCGCGAGCTCGGCCTCCAGCCGCGCCCGGCGGGTCTCCGACTTGCGAAGCGTCCTGCGAAGCCGCCCGTTCTCCCTCGACAGCGACCTGAGCGCCGTCTTCTGGCGCCGCGACCTTCCCAGGGCCTTGCGAAGTTCCGCGTCCCGACGAGACGACCTCGTGCGCAACGCCTCCTTCGCGCGCAACAGCCGCTCCTTCAGCCCCTCCTTCACTCTGCCTGCGGCTCTGAGCGAGACACGCAACTCGTCGCGCGATTCCCGCAACTTCCCGTAGAGCCGGATAAGCTCCTCGTCACGATATTGAATAGTCTTCTTGTGATCCGCCGTCTCCATCTTCTCCCAGGCCAGCCGATCCTCCAGGCGGGCGACATCCTTCTCCCGCCCCTCAAGCTCCTCGCGAAGAGACGCTATCGTCTTCTCCCGCTTCTCCACGACCTGGCGCAGCCGCGCGGCCTCCCCCGGAGGCAACGCGGCCGAGAGAGCCTCGTTCAACCGGGCGACCTCCTTGCGCAGCGACTCGATCGGACTGCGCTTGCCCGGCTCGACACCGGCCTTGCGAAGCTGCTTCTCCCGTCGAGCCACTTCCGCCTCGAGCGCCTCGACGTCCTTCTTCGCCGCGCGGCGGACTTCCTTCAACTTCCCGGCGCGCGCGACAAGCTTCATCCGACAGTTGTCGAGATGCCACTTCAGCGAACCCGCCCGCGCGCGCGAAGCCACCTCCTTGAGCCGCAACTCCTCGCAGCGCGCCTCCGCCGCCTCCGCGCGCGCACGCTCGCGCTCGTACAGCGAACGCCAGTACGTCTCTGCGGTTGTGGGCATCCCGGGAGAGGGAGGACTCCCGACGTCAACACTCCTGACCAGCGAAAGCTTCGTCTCGGCAGCTTCTGTGCAAATCTTCATGCCGACATGATTACCACATGCCGGATTGTGTTACCAGCACCCTTGAGGGAATCTCTTCGAATATCCCCGATGAGCTACGCGCCATCACCCCACGACTGAACCGTTATTGCGCCAGGCGAAGCCCTGGAGAGGAGGACGCCATGACCTGAAACCTCTCGTAGCGACCCGGCGGGTTCGACTCCCGTCCGGCAAAGGCGAAGCCAGCCAGCCGGAAGCGAGTCTTGCATGGCGAGCGGCAACGCGCGTCGTGAAGCGTAGACAGCAGGTGACGAAGCGGCGGGGTAAGCCTCGAAATCGGTCAATCGATGACGCCTTCACTGTTAATCGTGTGGGGGCAGCACCGGAAGCGCCGCCATCGGCGAGGCGCAACGGGTCGTCCGGGGTCGTGGACCGGCGCAGAGTCACGGGATGGGTCGCCAGGGAACCTGGGAGATCCTGCTCCTGCCCGTGGGCAAGGACGCTGGAAAGGGGATGCCAGCATGCTAATCCAGACCCCGGCCCGTCGCCGGGCCTGTACGGCGGCGGGAGCGCCTCATGGCGGACACGAACCCGGCAGGCGCCCGCGGATCCGGTTGGCGAAAACAATAAGCCGAAGGACATGCAAGGGCAGGAAGTCGTAGCGCCCTGATAGTACCGCTGAAGGCGGGGAACCGTGGCCATCGGGACCCGCCGGAGGGAAGCGGGGCGTCACCTGTACAGAGCCACTGATGGGAAACGTTGGAGGAAACCCTGAGTTCCACGAACACGTACACGAAACAGCAGTGGATAGCCGAACAGGCGAGGGAGCATCCGGAACGGGTGTTCACGTCCCTGCACCACCTCATCGACGGCGAGTGGATGCGCGAAGCGTATCGCCGAACGCGCAAGGATGGGGCGACGGGCATCGACGGCGTGAGTGCTGCCGACTACGAGAAGGACCTGGAGGCGAATCTTGACGACCTCCTGGGCCGGATGAAGTCGGGCCGCTACTTTGCGCCGCCGGTGCGTCGCCACTACATCCCGAAGGCGGACGGCACGAAACGACCGCTTGGCATTCCGACGTTCGAAGACAAGGTGGCGCAGCGGGCAATCCTGATGCTGCTGGAGCCGATTTACGAGACGGACTTTTTGACGTGCTCGTACGGCTTCCGGCCCGGACGGTCGGCTCACGATGCCCTGTACGCACTTCGCACGGGCATCATGGAGCAGCGCCAACGGTGGGTGATTGACGCCGATATCTCGAAGTACTTCGACTCGATATCGCACACCCACCTGCGGTCATTCCTCGACCTGCGGATTAAGGACGGCGTCGTAAGGCGCATGATTGACAAATGGCTGAAAGCGGGGGTGCTCGAAGAGGGGGCCGTTCACAGGCCGGTCGCCGGTACTCCTCAAGGTGGGGTCATGACACCCTGAACGCAAAAGGTAACTTTGCTCTCCGGCGCCGCCGTCGTCGGGTTCCGATGGGCTCGGACTGCCACCGGACGCCCCCGGGATCGGGATGGAATGGCGAATCGTGATCTTCTCCTCACTGACCAGCACCTCCTTGACGAGAAGCCGGACAAGACGCTGTTGTTCGCCGGTATCCAGGGTGTGGGCGGAGGAGCGAAGCCGCGCCAGGAACCCGTTCAGCGTATCGGCGAGCCGGAGGTAGGTTTCCCGATCCTTGACCTGATCGACAACGGACTGAAGTTCACGATGAAGGGCCTGTTCCTGACGGCGTAGCCCGGGTGTTCTCTCGCGCAGTTCGTCGATGGTTACCAGTTCCTCCTGATAGGCATTGACCAGACGGTCGATGCTCTTTCGTGTTCTGATCAGCCGGCGCCGCAAGTCTGCCTCGCGCTGCCGGTTGGGGTCGGAGTCGCGGGCCGCCTCCAGCCGCCGCTCGATTTCGGCGCCGATCAGTTCCGGATCCTCGAGAAGGCGAACGACTTCGCTCCAGACGACGTCGTCAAGCAGATCCTGGCGCACCGGCCGATTGTCGCATACCGGCCCGTTGAGATGCCGCCAGGCTTCGGACCCCAGGCAGCGATAATAGTAAATCGTGCGGGCGCTCGTCCGGGTCGACGTGCGAGACAGGGAATAGCCGCATTTTCCGCACGAGACCAGCCCCTGCAACACGCTGGGCGTCTTTGTCCGGCGCCGCCCGAGAGCCTTGTTCATCTTAAGCCGCTCTTCGGCCAGGGCAAAGGTCTCCTCGCTGACGATCGCCGGCACGAGAATCTCGATCCATTCCTCACGCGGTTTCTCGTGACCGCCGGTGGTGGCGCCGGCCACGCCGCCGCGCAACCGCAAGGGACGGGTCACGGTTTTTCGCGGCATCTGGCGGGTCTTGCCGAAGCACGCCTTGCCCTTGTACGCCGGGTTGCGCAGCATCGCCCACACGGTCGAACGCTCCCAGCGTCCGCGCCCGGAGGACGTGGGCACCGCCCGCTCGTTGAGCTTGCGTGTGATCTCGCCGATGCTCATGTGGTCATGAGTATAGTAGCGATAGACTTCGCGAACCACCGATGCCTGAGCATCGATCACTTCATAGTAGGCATCGCTCTCGGAGGTTTTCTTGTGGTAGCGGTAGCCATAAGGCGCACCTCCGAGAACCGCGACTTCACCACGCTGCGCACGATGACGCTTGCCGCGACGGGAACGCTCCAGGATCTGTGCGCGCTCGTATTCCGCGATCATGCCCTGGAACTGGACGAGGAGGTTGTCTTCCGGGGTCTCCATCGACGGCGCGTTCACGAACACGGTCTCTACACCCTGACGGGCCAATTCCTCGATGATCAGCACCTGATGGGCGTAGCGGCGGCTCAAACGGTCCGGGGCATGGACCACCAATGTATCGAAGCGCCCTTCCGAGGCGAGGTCCCTGATCCGCTCCAGCCCCGGGCGCTCGAGAACAGCGCCGCTGCAGCCGTCATCCTCGACGAGCATCTCCGGCGCGACGCTGTAGCCGTGGTTCCTGGCGTATTCGACCAGCGCCTCGGTTTGGCTCGCGATCGTGTTGCTCTCCCTCTGCTGCTCGCCCGAGACCCGCGCATAAAGGGCTGCGACTTTCATTTTCGTCTCCTGTCTCTCGTCTTCGGGCAGGGATTTTACAGGCTTGATCGGGAACCAGTATCTCGTAGGCATTCTGGAGCCTGGCTGCGAACAGGCGCTCGAAACTGTAATCAAGTTCAACGCCGGGCCGCGAACCCGAGCGGCGCGCAGCCATGTCAATCCACGTCCGGGAGAAAGCGCCTCAGTGCCCGTGCGACGATGTCCCCGATGGCCTGGCCGCTGATCCTGGCGTGCGTACGCAGGGCTTGCGCCAACGCGCCCGGAATCTTGATCGTGATGGGAATCCGGGATTCGACCGGCTCGGCAGGCCGGTCCATGGCCAGCGCCTGCTGAACGTAGCGGTAGGACTGCCGCTGCGATACGCCGAAACGCTGCGATAGCCGCACTACAGCCTCGTTCGTCGTGACGCCCTGCGCGAGCAGCGTGTAGGCGGCGTTGATCCGTTCGGCTTTCTGGGACTTGGTTGATCGCGTCATTTGTCATAATAATATTACCTCTTGAGACGAAGATCAAGTACCGAACGATGCCGCCACGCCACAATCTGGCGCTCAAACTGGAAGTTGCCTTTTGCGTTCAGGGTGTCATCTCGCCGATGCTCTCCAACATCTTCCTGCACCACGTGCTGGACAAGTGGTTCGAGGAATTGGCGAGGCCGCGCTTGTGCGGAAACTGCCAGCTGGTGCGATACGCCGACGATTTTGTCGTCGCCTTCGAAGACCGCCACAGCGGCAAGCGATTGCTTGACGTGCTGGGCAAACGTCTGGGCCGATACGGACTCACGCTCCATGAGGCCAAGACGCGCTATGTGGACTTCCGCCGGAGGCGTCCCTACGGGCGTCACCGGATGGCGTCGGCCACGACGTTCGACTTCCTCGGCTTCACCCACGTCTGGGGGCGGTCGATGCAAGGCAAGGACGTCGTTCGCCAAATCACGGCGAAAGGCCGCTTCGCCCGCGCGCTGAAATCGGTGCACGAGTGGTGCAAGAGACATCGGCACCTGCCGGTCAAGGCGCAGCATGACTATCTCGTCCGGGTGATACGGGGCCACTGCGCATATTACGGTCTGACAGGGAACGGCAAGCGTCTTCGGTGGTTCCGCTACCAGGTGGCTCGCACGTGGCGGAAGTGGCTTGCGCGCCGCAGCCGCCTGCGTCGTATGAACTGGGACCGGATGAACGCGCTTCTCTTGCGATACCCCCTTCCATTTGTCTCGTACGTGCGTTCTCGGCAAAGCTTCTTGAGCGAACCTGTCAGGTGAGGAACCGAGTGCGTCAATCGCGCACGCTCGGGTCTGTGGGGGGCGGGGCGCAGCAATGCCCCCGCCTACCCGGCCGACCCCAGGGTAAGCGATGGGAATGGGACTCCAGCACGGAGGTCTCTTGAGCCTGACGCCATGGACGGGTTTTTCGCCGCTTTCCTTCTCGTGCAGGCCGCCGATGGCGTCGAGGCTGTAGTCGGCCTCTTCGTCGAAACCCGCGGTGCTCGAATCGAACTCCGCGCGATGGCGTCGGGCGTTTGGGCGCCTGTTCCGTCAACGCCCGTAGCGAAGCCTCGCCACGGCACCCTCTCCCGCGGGTTTCTCCTGCGTGTAGCGCACCGGCATGACAGGGGAGCGCCAGCGCCCGGCGGACTGCATCTCGACCAGAGACGCCCCCGCTGCCGCCAGGCTCTGCGCGCCCCCCACCCTGAGGCTGTTCCCGCTGATACGGCCCTGAACCCCTGCGTCGCGCGCCCGGCGGATGATGATGCGCCGGATGCTCCGTTCGGTGAGGCGACCCTCGCGCAGACGGCCCGACTTGTAGAGAGGCCGGAAGAGCGGCCCCTCCTCGAGCCCCGCGGCCCCGAGCCATGCGCTCACGCGGCGGACGGTGGGTTCCCCGACGAACTGCAAGGCGCCCTCTTCGCTCGCCTTAAAGTCCCGGACCAACACCGTCTGCTCTGTGAAGTCCACGTCACCGACGTCCAAAGCCTCGATCTCCGACACCCGGAGCAGCGCGTCGCTCCCCACCGCCACGATCGCGGCGTCGCGCAGACCGGCGAGGTCCCCCGCCCGCTCCGCGAGTTCACAGGCGCGGTCAGCCTCCTCCCAGCTTATCCCGGCCACACGGCCGTAGCCGCGCCCCGTGTCCAGGCGCTGGAACGTCTCCAGAGCACGCTCGGCCTCGGGACCCGCAGGAGAGTCCCTCTCCTCGAGACCCGCCCGGAAGCGCAGCGCCGCCACCGCCATCGCGGCCACGGCAACCGTGTATCCCTCCCCGAAGAGGTCTCCCAGGTACGCCGCCACCCCCGCGTCGGTCTCGGGATGTCCCGAACGATCGAAGCGCCTGAGCGCCGCCTCGTACGAGCGCCTCGTGCTCCCTGATACCGATGCCCACGCCCTCTCCCGAGCGGCGTCCCCGGCCGGGTCCGTTCCCATCCCTTGAGGTCGTTCAGACAACTCGTTCACGACTAGACCCTTTATCGCGCCGAGTATTCGATACCTTCTCCAGTATAGACTCTAATGCGGAATCCACCCAAACGGGAACGCAGGAGACGTGGACGGGAACCCGAAGCGACCAGGTCAGACGCCGTAGCGAAGCCTCGCCACGGCGCCGCGCTTCGCCAACTGCCCCCGGGCGTAGCGCCCCGGCATGCACGGCGAGCGCCAGCGCCCCGCGAGCTGCATCTCGACCAGGGAAGCGCCCGCACTCGCCAGGCTCTGCGCGCTGCCCACCCTGAGGCTGTGCCCGCTGATGCGGCCCTTGACGCCCGCCTCGCGCGCGCGGCGGATGATGATGCGCCGGATGCTCCGCTCGGTGAGGCGCCCCTCACGCAGCCGGCCCGACTTGAAGATGGGCCGGAAGAGCGCCCCCTGCGTGAGTGCGGCAGCCTTGATCCAGGCGCGGACCCGCGCAACGGTCGGTTCTCCCAGGTACTGCACGACGCCCGCACCCTCCTGGTCCGTCTTCGAACGCCGGATAAGGACCGTCTGCTCGGCCAGGTTCACGTCATCGACGTCAAGGTCCTCGAGCTCCGACACCCGGAGCAGCGCGTCGCTCGCCACCGCCACGACCGCGGCGTCGCGCAAACCGGCGAGGTCCCCCGCACTCTCCGCGAGTTCACAGGCGTGGTCGGCCTCCTCCCAGCGCATCCCGGTTACCTTGTCGCAGCCGCGCTCCCGAACCAGGCGCCTGA
The DNA here is from genome assembly GCA_022825065.1 of bacterium. Taxonomy (GTDB): domain Bacteria; phylum UBA8248; class UBA8248; order UBA8248; family UBA8248; genus Bin107. The sequence goes on along the minus strand of JAJDYR010000022.1, from coordinate 368,419 downwards.
ATCCCGCCAGCACGCGCTCGGCAGCGGGCCCCACCGGGGAATCCTGTCCCGTAAGCCTCGCACGGAAGCGAAGCGCCGCGACTGCCATCGCGGCCATGGCAGCCGAGCGGCCCTGTCCGTAGAGGTCCCCCAGATACGCCGCCACGCCGGCGTCCGTCTCCGGACGCCCCGAGCCCTCGAAGCCCCTGAGCGCCTGCTCGTACGACCGGCGCGTGTTCTTCGCCATCGAGGCCTTCGCGAGTTCCGCCGCCGGGTGGGACGGAGCCGGCTCCTCTTTCGGTGCGGAGCCCCGCTTCGCCTCGGGCGCCGTCATGCCGGGAAGCCGACCCCCAAAACCAGCGGTGGGTCCTCTCACATGATACCGCTCGAGCACTTCATCGATGAGCGGGCGCAAGCGACTGAGATGAATTGCCAGATTGAGAACGTCGTTTTCGTGCATTTCGGAGTAGCTGGATGATGGAATTTATTAGGACCGATAAATAATTATATTAATAATGTCCGGTAATTATTGTTATCAGACAATATAACACCTCTCAAAACCATGTCAAGCGCAATTCCGGGGTCCCAGGAGGAGTTTTCGGGCGCCGTTTTCCGTCTTTTTTCGCTCTTTTACGGCCCGCGCGCGCCCCGGAACGGGTCTCCCGGCGGAGAACGGGGCTTCCCGCGTCCCGTAACAATAATTAGCGGCGGGCAGGCCGGGTGCGAGGCGGTTCGTCTGTGGAGACCGAAAAAGGTGCGCGCATACCTCAGGGATTCGTGTGTCGCGGAAAGAGTTAATACCAGCCCGGACGATGGGTCCGCAAGTCCGCCGTCCTCCGGGCTGCCCGAAATACGACAATCGGTTTGTGAAGGCCCGTAAATGAGAAGGAAAGGAGGTTAATCGGAGAAAGCCGGAAATTCACTGAAAATCCCTTTTTCTACTGTGTATTCAGGAGGACTCACTAAATGACGTTCAGAGAGAAATCGATAACCAAGCTTTACGCTTTCGCGCTGGCGGCTGTGTTCGCGCTGACGCTGGCCGGCTGCGGCGGCGGTGGCGGCAGCGCCACGGCGCCGGACCCGGAGCCGCCCGCAATGCCGGAACCCACCCCGCAGGAAATGTGCGAGGGTGACGGCGGACGGTATAACGCGGACGGATCGTGCACCTCCGCCGCGGACCTTGCCGAAGAGATGGCCCTGAGCGGCGCGCAGGAAGCCGCGATGGCGGCTTACATGGCGGCGATGGCGGCCGTGGGCGGCGCGGTGGACCCCGTGGCGATGGCGAACGCGCAGGCAGCCGCGGATATGGCCAAGGGCGCGTCCGACTCGGCGGCGATGGCCACGACTTCGGCCATGGCCATGGAATACCAGATGAAAGCCGAGATGTATCGGGACAACGCCATGGCAGCGGCTGGCATGCACGGCCTGGGGCTTACCATGCTGGCGAACAAGATGCTCAACGGCGACGACATTGAAAATGCCGAGTTGGATGGCTCGACGCCGCCCAAGGCCGTTTCCAATGCAACGAACGTGGACGCCGCAATAGCGGCCGCCGGACCGCCTGCTACTGATGCTGCTACTGGTTTTACGAACCAGGGTGGAGTCAGTGGTACAGACACTGTTTCGACCGTAGCTCTAGGTACACAAATTACTGGTGTTGAAGCTGCTGCACCTACCACAGTAGTGACGCATATGGCGGGCGGATCCAAATTTGCGCTTAACATTGGCACGAATAGATTGTTGACGGGTGAAACGCCTTCACGCTTCCAGACCAAAGGCGGCTGGGAAGCCCAGGATCTGCTGTTCCAAGATCCAGCAGCCACCACTACGACGAAAAGTCATCTCGTCGTCAGCACGGACATTCAAGCGACGACAAGAGCAGATAGTTATACACAGACTGATGCAACCGACCCTGACGTTGTTTCGGACAGTATAATCATAGGGGATGTTCCGGGAGACGGGAGTGATTTTGTAGCGAGCTACAATTCAAATCCCGCGGATAACAACGCGCCAGTGACTGGTGAGTTTTATTGCCCGGCCACTGAGACTTGCTCCATCAGCGTGGATGAAGACGGCAAGGTTGTAGCGGTTACAAACTACCAGTTTACCTCGGACAAGGCGACCGTAACAAAAATAGATACCGACTACTTGGCCTGGGGTTTCTGGGTGATCGGTTCCATCAGGGACACTCTGATAGAGGGTGGCACCACAATATCAGCCGATGCCGCCCAGGTGGGTTCGTTCGCTTACGGCAGCGATCCATTCGCGGTTACTGAAGGGATCACGGGTAAGGCCACGTATAACGGGGTCGCGAACGGCCTGTACTCGGCGGGCGGAATGGTCCAGTACTTCGACGCCGACGCCACGCTCGAGGCCAACTTCGGGGGAGCGACGAACACGACTCCTCTGGCGGCGATCTCGGGAAGCATTTCGAGCATCATGGCCGCCGGACAGTCGATTGACGGTTCCCTGACTCTGGAGAGAGGCAACATAAACGCCACTGGAGGGATTGTTGGGACAGGACCCGCAGGCACTCCAGGTATAGCCACGACAGACGGCGTTCTCGGTGGAAACGGTTTCAGAGGTCAGTGGGGCGGTCAGCTATACGGCCCCAACGCAACTGCCACCGCCCACCCGACGACCGTCGCCGGCACGTTCAGCGCGTCCACCCAGGACGACAAGATGAGCATCCTGGGCGCATTCGGCGCGTGGAAGGCCGAGTAAGCAGCAGCGCATGACTCCTTCGAGCCCCGGGCTTGATGCAGCCCGGGGCCGGGGGGGATGGAAAGAGCGTGCTGCTTCGGCGCGCGCAAGCAGTAGATGAAACCCGAATTTAATCCGTCCGCCCCCTTCCGTTTCAGGAGGGGGGGCAGCCTTAGGGGGCAAATGATGAAAATGCTCAGATATTCAGGATTGGCGGTACTTGTCGTGTGCATTGCGGCATTTGCCTCCGGTTGCGGCGGCGGTGGCGGTGGCGGCTCTGCAATGACGCCGGAGGAACCGCCCGTGGTGGAGCCAGACCCGGGGCCGAGTGACGAGCAGAGGATTGCCACCGCGAGAGAAACGATAGCGGGCATCGTCAACGACGCCAACAGGATAGAACAGGCAGCGCGCTTGGCCGTGACGGCGGTGGAAGCAAACGCCGACGCCACGGCGGAGCAGATAGCGAGCGCCCGCGCCGAGGGGAATGCCGCGCTGGACGCCTTGAGGGAAATCGTGCGCGCGAGCGGCGCGGCGAATGCGGCCACCACGCCCGAGGCGGCGGAAGGCGCCGTGGCGAGCGCGAAGGCGGCGCTCGGCAGGCTGAGGGCCGCTCAAACGGAGGCGGTGGGCATCCAGAGCGCCGTGGAGGCGGTGGCGAACCTGCGCGAACAAGAGGCGGAGGAAGATCGCCTCGCGACGAATGGCTCCTCGCTCATCCAGCACGTGAGAGACAATAAAAAGGTATATGATGAGGTTCTGGGCAATTTAGATTCTGATTCTATCACTGTGGGCACGGTGGCTTCGGGAGCGAACGAAGCCACTTATCCTTATCACACGGGAGCAAGAAATGCTGCAGGTGCAGGGGTATACCCAACACCTCAAGATGCAAAGAGGGGAGTGCTGGGAGTAACGATAACTGTCGGAGGAACCGGAGGAGGGGCGGTTTCATCTGCTACTGCCCAGACGGCTAAACTTGGTGGGACGGGACGCCTTTCCCAGGGCCTCGATGTGAAAAACTCCGCCAACACTCTATTCTTCAATGCCTATACGGATATCGCTGTAGAGAAAAGAGTAGGTACAGGAGTAGAAGACGACACCACCGGCACTCCGAATATAAATGAGGCGTATCAATATGTCGCCGACCCTGATTATCTGCTCGCCGGAATCTGGCTTAATGACATCACCGGAACTCACGAACTGGGCGCCTTTGCATACGGCAGCGAAAACATCACTGACGCTGCCCGCGCGGCAAGCCTCAACCGGTGTAGCGCTACTCAAAATGCTTTACCTAATACTTGTGCTGAGGCTACCGGTTTCCACCAGATCACCAATTTTGTCTCGGCAGGCGGAGATCTAACGGCTACCTATCGGGGGGATGCGAGCGGGGCCTACCTCACGGCAGGAATGGCCAGTTATTTCACGGCGGACGTCGAACTCACGGCCGTGTTCCGGAATGTAGACGGCACAAATGTTACAGGCAGCAATATTTCGGGTGAAGTGACGAACATCACTGCCGGTGGGAAATCCATCAAGGGTAGTATTGATTTGATTCGTCATCCTCTTGGTAACGACATAAGCGGCCCATTTGAAGATGCTAGTAATGTAGATCCTGCCGCCGTCGGTGTGATTGCGGGCGAAAACTACAGTGGTCGATGGACGGGCCAATTCTTCGGCAAGAGAACCAAAAGTTCCCCCTTATCACCCCAAAATACGAGTAATGGCCGGGATTACGAATACCAGCCTGATGCTCCGAACTCGGTCGCGGGAACCTTTTACGTGATCAAGCAAAGCGCTCCGGTGGGAGACGCCGCCTTCATCGGGGCGTTCGGAGCGTATAGGCCGTAGAGCAGGACGCCTTCGGCTTTCGGGGCTTCACCGCCCCGGGGTCTCAGGCGAACAAAGGAAAAGGAAGAAGAGTGGAAAAGGGGGTTGCCCGTTGGTTGCTTCCCTCGTGATAGAGCAAACAGTACCGCTCCTGGTTATGAGTTTGAGTCCTCGAGCCGGGAACGGGAACAACGGGCAGCCCCTGTTTCGCGTTCATGAAAGCAGCCGACACCCCGACTCGGCCTGCACCTCTGGGATTGTGTCGCAGCAGTTCCCACACTCGGGGGTTTTTCAACAACCCCTGAAAGCAGCCCTTCGAGGGGTGTCGGCCCTTTCTTTCTACGATCAGTCGCGTTCGCCTCTCTCCTTGAAAACCAACCCCCCTACCTTCCCCCTAACGGGGGATAAAGGCAACCCCCCCTACCCCCCCTTGACAGGGGGGTAAGAAAGAGCGCCCTCCCGACGAGGGGGTGAAAGAATAGCCTCCCTTGTCAGGGGGTAAAAAGGCGATGCGCCCCAGCCGGGGTGAGGGGGTTTTTGATTTTTCATGCCCCCCTGTCAAGGGGGGGTAGGGGGGGTTGGTTTTGTAGGGACAGGCCTCCGTGCCTGTCCAAAGCCTCTTACGGGTATAGACATTTCCGATACGGGCGGGCACGGTCGAACTGCCCTCTTCGGGAAGATCGACGCCCCTACGTGTCGAGCCCGATTGACGAGGGCTTTTTCGTCTGGCTTTCCCCTCGGGAAGCCAGACCCCTCAGCCCGCGGGCTGGGCGACGGGGTGCGCCACGTCTTCTTTCCGGATCGGCTTGATTCTCGAGGGGTAGGCGAGGACGAAGAACAGCGAGGCGACCCCGGCCGCGAAGCTGAGCAGGATGGAGAGCGTGTAGTCGCCCGTCAGGTCGTGCAGCAGCCCGCCCAGGAACCCGCCCGTGGCCATGCCCGAGCTCGCGCCCGTGATGAACGCCCCGAACAGGAGGCCCACCCTCTTCGGGCCGTAGTATTCGCGCGTCACCACGGGGTACATCGTCCCGTGGCCTCCCATGCCCGTGCCGACCATGAGGGCGATGGCGTAAAAGGCGTAGGGAGACTCCACCCACAACAGCAGGGGCACGGGCGCCGTCTGCGTGACGAGCGTGGTGAACAGCGCCCACTTGGCGCCGATGCGGTCCGAGAGCACGCCCAGGCTGATCCTGCCGATGAGCGTCCCCAGGCCCATGACGCCCACGAGGCCCGCCGCCTGCACGTGGGGGATGCCCGACTCGATCGCGATGGGCACGAGGTGCACGATGAGCACCGAGTGGCAGATGCAGTCGGTGGTGTGGCTCGAGATGATCATCCAGAACGGCCTGCGCTTGAGGATCTCCCGCATCCCCATGGACGCCTCGGGGAGAATCGGGGCGGCCTCCTCCTGTCTGCCCGGGGACCGGCCGGGGCCGGGGCTGTCCGCCGGGGGCCGTCTTTGCGGCACGAGAGACACGGCCGCGGGCAGGGCGACGATGAAGAAGATGATTCCCAGGTAGAGGTAGGAGATTCTCCAGCCGTAGTTGTTGATGAAGAAACCGGTGAGGGGCGCCAGTATCAGGATGCCGAGGCCGGTGCCCGAGCCGGCCAGCCCGGTCGCCAGCCCCCGGTGCCTGTTCAGGTTGCGCTGGATGAAGGCCTGCACGGGGGTCGCGATGGCGGCGCGCCCCGTGCCCGCCAGCACGCCGGTGAACAGGAAGTAGTGCCACAGGTTCTGGATGAAGAAGGAGAGAAGCAGCGAGCCGCCCGCGATGAGAAGCCCGACGAGCACCACGGGCCTCGTGCCGAACTTGTCGGAAAAGCCGCCCGCGATCATCGAGCAGAACGCGATCATGAACATGTTGATGGAATACGCCGCCGAGGCCGTCGAGCGGTTCCAGGCGAATTCGTCTATCAGGGGGTTCAGGAATACGCCGAACAGGAAATTCAGGCCCGAGAAGAGCCCCATGAGGGCGAAAGCGGAGACGATGAAGATCCACTGCCTGGGTGAGAAGAGGCGATATTCCCGTTCCAAATACGTTTTCCCCGAAATCGGCCGATAGATTCGATAAGAGGCTGCGCAAGAGCCATCCTAGAAGATGCGGCGCGCGCCCGCAAGCGGGGTCGCCGGAAAAGCCCGATGCCGGATCGGCGGCAAGGAGGTTCACGCGGCGAAGACGTGATGGTTTTGTAGGGACAGGCCTCCGTGCCTGTCCGCTACGGCTCTCCCCTTGAGGGGGCTGTTGAAAAAGCCATGCAAAACCGGGCTGTTGTAGGGGCGGACCTGTGTGTCCGCCCTATGCCTTTGCCCCGTTTAATCATGGCGTTATGAATCGAATATATAAAATCGGGCGGACACACAGGTCCGCCCCTACAAAACCATCGTCCCCTCACCGTTTGGGGGTTTTTCAACAGCCCGCGAGCGGGGCCGGGCGATCCTCCATGATTTCCGCTTTCCCCGGTTGCCCTGCACGCCCGCTATCGTGTAAGCAGTTCTTTTTGCGTCTCTTGGGCGCAGGCTCAGGCGCGCGGCGTGGTTCGAAAGAGGACAGGAGCGGATGCCGAAACGAGGTGCGAAGTCTCAGAAGACGAAATCCACGAAACCCTGGGGCGGGAGGTTCCGGGGCGGGACGGACGCGCGCGTCGAGGCCTTCACCGAGAGCGTCTCGTTCGACTACCGCCTGGCGCCGTACGACGTCCTCGCTTCCGTCGCCCACGCGGAGATGCTGGGGGCGCAGGGCATCATTGCGAAAGCGGACGCCCGCGCCATCGTCAGGGGCCTTAAGGCCATCCTGAAGGAGGTGGAGGCCGGCAGATTCGAGTTCCGGGCCGAACTCGAAGACGTGCACATGAACGTCGAGGCGGCTTTGACTGAGCGAATCGGCGCCGCCGGCGGCAGGCTGCACACCGCCCGGAGCCGGAACGACCAGGTGGCCACGTCGCTCAGGCTGTGGCTGAGAGACCGGGTCGACGAGACGCTGGATGCGCTCCTTGCGCTCAGGCGCGCCCTGCTCGCGCAGGCGGAGGCGCACGCCGATACCGTGATGCCCGGCTACACGCACCTGCAGCGCGCGCAGCCCGTATCGCTCGCGCATCACCTGCTCGCGTATTCCCAGATGCTCAGGCGCGACGGGGAGCGGTTCGCGCAAGTGCGCGCCCGGGTGAACGTCCTGCCGCTGGGGGCGGGCGCGCTGGCGGGCACGAGCCACCCGGTGGACAGGAAAATGGTGGCGGGAAAGCTCGGGTTCGCCGCCGTCGCGGAGAACAGCATGGACGCGGTGAGCGACCGCGATTTCGCGCTGGAGTTCGCCGCCTCCGCCGCCATCGCGATGATGCACTTGAGCCGCCTGGGGGAGGAGATCATCCTCTGGGCGAGCGGGGAGTTCGGCTTCGTCGAGCTTGCGGATTCGTTCGCCACGGGAAGCTCCCTGATGCCGCAGAAGAAAAACCCCGACGTGGCCGAGATCGTCCGGGGCAAGAGCGGGCGCGTGTTCGGGGATTTGATGGCCCTGCTCACCTTGATGAAGGGGCTGCCGCTCACCTATAACCGGGACATGCAGGAGGATAAAGAGTCGCTGTTCGACGCCGCGGACTCCATGCTGGCCTGTCTGGGGGTCATGGCGCCCATGGTCGAATCCATGCGGTTTCAGCCCGAGGCGATGGCCCGGGCCGCCGAGGGCGGGTACATGACGGCCACGGACCTGGCGGACGCCATGGTGCGGCGGGGGGTGCCGTTCAGGGAGGCGCACGAGGCGGCGGGGCGCGCCGTGCGGATCGCCCTCGAAAAGGGCGTGGCCCTCGGGAAGTTGAGTGCCGGGGATTTGGAAGAAGCGGATTCCAGGCTCGAAGCGGGTGATCTGGCGGAAACGGATCTGGCGAAATCCCTGCGCTCGAGGAGCAGCGCGGGCGGGGCTTCCAAGCGAAGCGTGCGGGCCCAGATACGGGCCGAGAAAAAACGGTTGGGAATCTAGGATGATGAAGAGAATTCTGCTGGCGGGCGTCCTGATGGTCGCGATGGCCTGCGTGGTCGCGGGTTGCGGCGTCAAGGGACCGCCGAAACCTCCCAAGAGTCCGGTCGCCGGGAGTTTGTAGGAACTCAAGCCCGGAAGGACTCGGAAAGAGAGATTGCCGAATGCACCATTTCGATTACAAAGACGGCGAGTTGTGCGCCGAAGACGTATCCCTGACGAGGCTGGCGGAGGAGGTGGGAACGCCTTACTACGTCTACAGCCACGAGACGCTGACGAGGCATTTCCGCGTGTTCAGCGAGGCGTTCGCATCCGTCCCGCACCTCATCTGCTTCGCCATGAAGAGCAACTCGAACCTGGCGATCTTGAGGCTCTTCGGCGCGATGGGCGGCGGGCTGGACATCGTTTCGGGCGGCGAGTTGTTCCGCGCGGCCAGGGCCGGGATGCCCTACGAGCGCATCGTGTTCGCGGGCGTGGGCAAGTCGGACGAGGAGATCGCCTACGCGCTGGAGAAGGGCGTGCTGCTCTTCAACGTGGAGAGTGAGGAGGAGTTGGTGAACATCGGCTCCGTGGCGAGCCGGGTGGGCAAACAGGCTCAGGTCGCTATCCGGGTGAACCCCGACGTCGACCCCCAGACGCATCCCTACATCACCACCGGCCTCAAGAAGAGCAAGTTCGGCATCGACATCAACCGGGCGAGGGAGCAGTACCGGACGGCGGCTTCGCTCGAAGGCGTCGAACCCGCAGGCGTGCACTGCCATATCGGGAGCCAGATCACCTCGAGCAGCCCGTTCGCCGATTCGGTGGAGATCGTGGCGCGCCTGGTGGGGGAGTTGCGCGGCGACGGGCACGACATCCGGTACCTGAACCTGGGCGGCGGCCTGGGCATCACCTATCACGACGAGGCGCCGCCGCTGCCGAGTGACTACGCGGCGGCCATACTGCCGAAGCTCAAGGATCTGGGGTGCACGCTCATTTTCGAGCCGGGCCGCGTCATCACGGGCAACGCGGGCATCCTCGTCACGCGCGTGCTGTACGGGAAGGAGAATCCCGAAAAACGCTTCGTGATTATCGACGCCGGCATGAACGACCTCATCCGCCCCAGCCTCTACCAGGCCTTTCAGGACGTGTGGCCGGTGGAGGAGGCGGCGCGGGAGAGGCCGAAGCATGTCACGGACCTGGTGGGCCCGGTATGCGAGAGCGGGGACTATCTGGCCAAGGACCGGGATTTGCCCGAGTTTCAGCGCGACGATCTGGTGGCCGTCATGAGTTCGGGCGCGTACGGCTTCACCATGGCGTCGAACTACAACTCGCGCCCCCGGCCGCCCGAGATTCTTGTGCGCGGGGAGGAGTATCATATAATCAGGGAGCGCGAGACGTACGACGACCTCGTCCGCGGCGAGCACATTCCGGCGTTCATCGAAGAGAGGCGGATTCCGTGAGCAAAATCGAATTCACGAAGTTCAGCGGAAGCGGAAACGATTTCATATTCATCGACAACAGGAACCTGGAGCACCGGGCCGACGAGATGATCGATTTCGTCCGGCGGGTTTGCCGGAGGGGCCAGTCCGTGGGCGCGGACGGGCTGATGTTCATCGAGCCGAGCGAGCGGGCCGATTTCAAGTGGCGCTTCTTCAACGCCGACGGCTCCGAGGGCGAGATGTGCGGGAACGGCGGGCGCTGCGCCGCGCGCTTTGCGAGAGAGCTGGGGATCGCCGCGGATTCGGTGTCGTTCGAGACCATCGCGGGCGTCATCGACGCGACGATGAACGGCTCGAGGGTCAAGCTGCGGATGACCCAGCCCTTCGATTACCGCGCGGGTGTTGAACTCGACATCAACGGGAGAGGGGTGGTGGTCGATCACCTGAACACCGGCGTCCCCCACGCGGTGGAGTTCACCGGCGACGTGGAGACGGTCGACATCGTGGGCGACGGCCGGGCGATCCGCACGCACGACGCGTTTGCGCCTGCGGGCGCGAACGCGAACTTCGCCCGGGTGAGCGGGGAGAATTCGGTGATCCTGAGAACCTACGAGCGGGGGGTGGAGAACGAGACCCTGGCCTGCGGCACGGGCGCGGTGGCGACGGCGATACTCGCCGCGACGCGCGGGTTCGTAAGCGCTCCCGTGGACGTGAACGTGCGCAGCGGCGAAATCCTCAAAATCTATTTCGAGGGCGCAGGCGCGGACGTGCGCGACGTCTACATGGAAGGGGAGACCAGGCTCGTCTACCAGGGAGAGATGACGGAAGAGGCTCTGCTCTGAAGGGGGTGTTGGAAACGCCCACATTTCAGGGGTAGAGGAAAAGCCCCTCTCGGATAGAAAAGCAACCCCCCCTACCCCCCCTTAACAGGGGGGTAAAAAAAGAACGCCCCCTTGTCAGGGGGGGGTATAAAAAGGCGATGCGCTCCCGCCGGGCTGAAGGGGTTTTGTTTTTTCTTGCCCCCCTGTTAAGGGGGGGCAGGGGGGGTTGCTCTTTTGAAAAGGGTTTTCTTAACAACCCTTTTGAATCGGGGGCTGCGCTATCCTTCTCCTCCGGATGAAACCGCGTAGGGTGAACCATCCCGCCAGAGCGTTCTCAGGAGAGCGCACGCCACCCCCGATGCGATGAGGATGGCGCTCGCAAGGGCGAAATCGAGCAGATCGTAACCGGCGTAAATCTCATACATCAAAATCCACATGGCGGCTCCAACCGATGGGCCCGCAAGCCCGGGGCACGGTTTTCACGCCATGCCCCGGGCGTCGGGACGTTCTAGTAAGTCTGGGACTGTTTTCCGGAACCCCGGCCTTTGAACATCTCCTTATGGAACCCGGACCCCCAGCCACCGCGCTTGCGGGCGATTTTCGAGAGCTGCTTCTGCTGGTCGTCGTTCAGGACGGCTTTCCCCTCCTGGATCGCCTTGAGGCGCGCAACCCTCAAATCGACGCGCATTTTCGAGATCTCGCGGATTTTCTTCTCCACGTCGGCGAGGTCGACTTTATCGGCGTCGAGCGCGCGCCTGAGGTCGATTCCGCGGGCTTTCATATCGGCGCGTTCTTTCACCGCCTTCTTGGAGAACGCGTCTCTGATGTCCTTGAGGCGCTTCACCTGCTCGTCGGTGAGCTTGAGCTCTTCGTGGTTCCTGAGCGCGATGGAGACCAGCGGGCGCGCCGAATAGGGCCGCGGGCCGCGCATTCCGCGGCGTCCCCAGCCGCCGGACCGGCCGAGATGCGCTTCTTTCATCATTTTTTCGAGGGTTTGCGGCGTGAAATGCGGCCCCCACGGGCCAGGCTTGGGCTCCTCCTGGGCCTGGGCCGCGACGGCGAGACCGAGGCTCAACGCGGCGGCCAGGACGGCTGTGGCAAGGCGTTTTTGACGTTTCATAATCAAATTCCTCCGGTGTGGCGTTCGTGCTTCCATTTGCGGCGGCATTGCGTTTGCTTCTGGGGTTTCCTGCTTTTTCGACTGACCGGCCGGGTCGTCCGAGTGGCGGCATCTGAATCTCTAACGTCTTCTATTGCTTTCTCTTTCGTTTTTCCTCTCTCTTTCTGCGTCTTTCTTCTCTCCATTTGCGCTTTTCCTTGCGTCTTTCCTCGAATTTTTTCACCATTTCATCGAAAGATGTTTGTTGCTCGGCATTGAGGAGAGAGCGTACGTCTCTACGAATTTCCTGCATGATGGAGCTGATCTGCGGCCACATCTGGCTTCTGATATCGCGGATACGCGCATAGTGGCGCTCGAGCGCGCGGTCCACGTTTTCCCGTTGTGTGGTATTCAGGTTCAGGTCCCGCTCCAGCCGGCGCATGAAGCGCCTCTCGCCCCTGGAGCGGCGTCTCTCGCTTTTGGCGCTTTCGGCGCGGCGAATGCGGGCGCCGCGCTCCAGGCTTTTGCTTCGTAAGGAGCGGGCCACGGAAGCCGCGGGTTCTGCGGCTCCGGTGCGGGACTCGAAGTCGCGGGACATGAATTCCTTGTGGAGCTTGTATTCCGCGTATTTGTGTCCGCCGACGTAGCCGGTGCCCGCGCCCGCCAGGAACACGACCAAAAGCACGGCCGACGCCTTCATGAATTCTTTCGTGAACCAGGTTTTCATCGTCTCGATCTCTCTGCCTAACGCTCAGGCCCGGCGTGGACGGCGTATTGAAGCAGTTCCATGCCTGTTTGCGCTTCGAGCGCGTTGCTGATCAACATCGTGGGGTTCAGGGGATTTCTGCCTGTATATTGCGCCAGATACGTCTGGCGCTCCAGGTTGCGCGCCTGCCTCTCGGCGCTTTGGCTCCAGAAAAGGCCCGCAACGATAAGCAGGACGCCCAGGGCGGCCGCCGCGAATCTCGGCCCCGTAGCGGCCAGCGCCGCGGCGAAGGAGAAGCCGTTCCGGGCTTGCCCTTCATGGGCGGCGAGCCGGGGGCGCAGCTTTTCCCAGAGTCTCTCGTCCGGCTCCGGCGCATCCTCGCGCGCGGCCTCGAAGAGGGCCTTGAGCTCCTCGACCGTCTCGTCTTCGGGCCTGTGAGCGTCCCAGTCCCCCGCGCTTCGACCTCTGTCAAGAATGTTTTCCCACCAGCGCATCAAGAATCCTCCTGCCCCTCTCGACCTTCCTTCTTGTCGTCCTCGGCCGCTTTCCTGAGAGCCTTGCGCGCGCGGTTGAGCCTCGAGCGCACCGTGCCGGGCCTGATCCGGAGCACTTCGGCCATCTCATCGTAACTCATTCCCTCGAGTTCGCGCATCACCAGAATCCGGCGATGTTTCTCCGGCAATCGGGACAGGAGTTTCTGGAGTTTATCGCTCGCGCGTCTCTCCTGCATTTCCCGCAATTTATCCTGTCCTTCCTTGTCTTCCGGCGGCGGGTCATCTGCGATTTGCTCTTCGTCGAACTCCAGCGGCGGCGGCCCGCCGCGCTTCAGGTAATCGCGGCAGTGATTGACCGCGATGCGGTAGACCCAGGTGGAGAACCTGGCGTCTCCCCGGAATTTCGGAAGGGCGAGATAGGCTTTCAGGAATATCTCCTGAACGACGTCGTCGGTGTCCTCCCTGCGTTCGCCGAGCATCCCCCACACGAGGCGCTGGATTTTTCCGGCGTTTTGACGCACCAGGGGTTCGAAAGCGTCCTTGTCGCCGTTCTGGCAGCGTTTGATACAGCACGACTCGTCCAGTTCTTCGTGCGGGGTTTCCAAAAGTCCCAATCCCCAAGCCGGTATCGCCAGAGTGAACATCCTCGTCGCCTTATCGTATCAAATATGCTGTCAGAATGCGGGCGTTTTTCACATTTCTTCTCCCTACACCCCTTATGACGCCCCCAGGTTCCCACTTCGAGGCAAAAGCGCATATAATACGCTTTACAATCAATGACTTGTTGAATTTTCATTATCAGGGAAGGGGAACCCCGTGTCGATACGAATCGTCGTGGCCGGAGCCGGCGGAAGGATGGGAGGCCGCATCATCCACCAGATCGCCTCATCGAGCGATCTCACCCTCTCTGGCGCGCTCGAGCGCGAGGGATTCGAGGAATTGGACGCGGATGCGGGCGCGCACGCGGGCTGCGGGGAAATGGGCGTCGCGCTCACCAGTGATTCCTCCGCCCTGAGCGGCGACGTGCTTGTCTCCTTCGCCATCCCGGAAGCGAGCGTCGCCCACGTTCGCCTGGCGGCGGAGAAGGGGATGTCCGCCGTCGTCGGCACCACCGGCTTCTCGGACGCCCAGCGCGAGGAGATCGCAGGACTGGGCGACAGCATCGCCTGCGTCCTGGCGCCGAACATGAGCGTGGGGGTGAACGTCTCCTTTCGCCTGATAGAAGAGGCGGCAAGGCTCCTGGGCGACGCCTACGACATCGAGGTCATCGAAACGCACCACAACCAGAAAATTGACGCCCCCTCGGGAACGGCGGTGCGCATGGGGGAGATTCTCGCCCGTGTGACGGGCAGGCAATATCCAGAAGATGCGGTGTTTCACCGCGAAGGCCAGACCGGCGTGCGCCCCGAGGGCGTCATCGGCATGCAGACCCTGCGCGGCGGCGACGTGCCGGGCGAGCACACGGTCTATTTCTTCGGGATGGGCGAGCGGGTGGAGATCACGCACCGCGCCGGCAGCCGGGATAATTTCGCGGCGGGCGCCGTTCGCGCCATCCGCTGGGTGGCGGACAAATCCCCCGGGGTCTACGGCATGGAGGACGTTCTGGGGCTTTCATAGGGCTCATCCCTTGAATTTTTACTATCGACAACACCATGAGGAGATACGTGGATGGCTGGGGAAATCGAAGCGGCGGGCGTCGAATACATCAAGGCGGCGGACGGGAGGACGCTGGCGCAGGTCATCAGGAACAATTTTGACGATTACGCCGCCTTCCCGCCCTATCTCGACTCGGAAGAAGAGCGCGCCCATCTGGCGGAAGCCTACGCCGGCGCCGACCCCGAAACCGAGCGGAGGACGAAGGCGCACATGACGCCGGACGAGAACCCGCTCCAGATCGTCATGCTGAACAGAAACCCCGGCGCCGTCGTGAACCCCCACTACCACGAGGTGACGGAGCGCCCCGCCAACACGACGCGCCACCAGATCATGATCTGCCGCTCGGGCCGGATGCGAATCGGCGTCTACGCCAAAGAGGGCGACCATGCCGCCGACGTGGACCTGGCGCCCGGCGACCTGATCCTCATGTACGAGGGCCACCGCATCGAGTTTCTGGAGGAGGGCACGAAGGCCATCGAGATCAAGGAAGGGCCTTTCCCGGAGACCGACGAGGCGGACAAGGTCGATTTTTGATTTTTTGAAGTGGTGAGTTCTGACCCCAGGCCAGGGGCTGTTGAAAAACCCTTTGCCGCTCGGTCGGGAATTCACCGTAGGGGCGGATCGGCGCGTCCGCCCGTTTTTCGTTTTGCGGGGGCAGGGCGGACACGCAGTCAGACATATATGTCTGACCCCTACGGGAACCTGCAAATCCCGATGGAGGCTGCTGTAGGGACAGGCCTCCGTGCCTGTCCGAGGCCCCCGTTCTGCAAGGGACAACCACAGAGGGTTGTCCCTACGGGTCGTAATTCACCACCGCCGTCATTCCGGTGAAAGCGGAAACCCCCGGATTCCGGCATTCTCTCCCGCCTAAGTTGGAATGTGCCTGTAGGGGCCGCATATATGCGGCCCATGGTTGGAAGGCGAAAAAGAAGGGTCGCATGTATGCGACCCCTACGGGCGTCCTTACCGTGATACCGGCCTCAGCCTCAACCGTTGCGGGATTCTGCCTTTGTAGGGACAGGCCCCTGTGCCTGTCCCGGGTCGTCCCGCGCCTGGCCCCGCCCTACGCGCCGGATTCTGCGATGCCGAATTGTTTGGCGAGCGTTTGCGCCGCCTCCTGGTAGGATTTCTGCAGTTCGGGACTGGGCTGAATCGGGTTGTGGTACCGGCCCAGGAAGCGGTTCTCCTTGCTCCAGAGTTCCCGCACCTGGAGGATGGAATCGACGGTGCCGTCGCTCTTGTCGTCGACGAACGTATAGTAGTAGCGGCTATACTGGTTCGCGACGTTTCCGAAGAATTTCTCGTCCTTGTGGTATATCTTCTGGAACGCCTCGGCCGGCGCCTGGAGCCTCAAGGTCCTTCCGCCGAATATCGAATCGGACACCTCGATCGTGTATCTCTTGCCGCCGATCGTCTGGTTGACCGAGTAGACGCTGCCCGAGAGCGTCGGTTTCCTGTCCCCCAGCGCGAAGGAGCTCAGTTTTCCGTAGAGGCTGGTGTTCACGGATTTCGAAAAATTGTTCGAGATGCCGTAGACCATGAGCAGTATCACCGCCGCGGCCAGGAAAATGAGGGTGGGGGAGCGCTTCGTCGATTTCCCTTCTTCTTCCCTGCCGCGGTTGGTGGCCACGTCTTCCCTGATCTCGGAGAGTTCCTTGTACATCTCCTCGACCGTGAGTTCCAGAGGCTCCGGTAGCGGCTCGGGTTCGGGCGCCGCCTTCTTGGCCGGAGCGGCCGCCGCAGCGCCACCGCCCGCCGCGGCTGCCGCCGCAGGCGCCGCAGCACCTCCGCCCGCGAAGAAATCCGCGTTTATCTGGGTGTATTTCGACCACTGGGAGGGCAGGTCGCTTTCCTCGAAAATGGCGTCCACCGGACAGGCCGGCACGCAGGCCGCGCAGTCGATGCACTCGACGGGGTCGATGTAGAGCATCGGGCTCGATCCGTCCGCCGCCTCATGGATGCAGTCGACCGGGCATACGTCGACGCATGCGGTGTCCTTGGTGTCGATGCATGGTTCCGCGATGACGTGGGTCATCGGAATGCGCTCCTCAAACTAGAGTCCGGGCAAATGATTGCGCACCTAACCGGCGCGGTTTCGAACGCGGGGATGTTAGCACTTTTTTTCGGGGGAATACAATCTGTGAAAGGGATGTGGTGAGGTTTTTGGGGGAGGGGGGCGAAATGTAGCGGAGCGGCGAGGATCGCGCCCGTCCGTGGCTTGTTTTCCGCCGTCATTGCGGTGTCGGAGCCGGCGAAGGCGGGGTTGTGGAAAAGCCCTCTCCTCAGGGGATAAAACCAACCCCCCCTACCCCCCCTTGTCAGGGGGGTAAAAAAAGGCAACCCCTCCTCGGCCCGGCGGGTATGAAAATGCGATGCACTCCCGTCGGGTTTGAGGGCTTTTGCTTTTTCTTGCTCCCCTGTCAAGGGGGGGTAGGGGGGGTTGGTTTTGTAGCGGACAGGCTCCTGCGCCTGTCCGAGGTCGCGACCTGTCCCTGCGAGGCGGTACGGTTTTGTTCGTCATTCCGTCGAACCCTTCCACTGCGGTCGGCTCCGATACCGGAATGACGGCTACAGACCTCACCGGGCTTTTGCACAACCCCATTGCAGCAGATATGCGCCACCTTTCTCGATTCAGCCCATAGACCGGATTCAGTAGTATCCCCCACCCCCCCCCAACCTTGCCGATCAATTCCAGCCGTGCTAGGTTTCCGGCACATGGAATGCAGAAACCTGCGCAACTTACGAGAAACTGCATCAGGAAAACCACACAACTGACTGAAACATAATTGCTAACGGATATATCAATTTCTGTCCCACATCACACTTGAGGAATTTCATGGCGTCAATCAACATCGAACGCGCGCACAGGCTCAAGCGCTTGCCTCCCTATCTTTTCGCGGAAATCGACCGGATGAAGGCGGAAGTCGCCGATTCGGGCATGGACATCATCAGCCTGGGGATAGGCGACCCGGACCTGCCGACGCCCGGCCACATCATCGAAGAGCTCGACGTGGCCTCGCGAAAGCTCACGAACCACCAGTATCCCTCCTACGAGGGCATGCCCTCCTACCGCAAGGCCGTGGCGGACTGGTACGGCTCGCGCTTCGGGGTCGCGCTCGATCCGGCATCGGAAGTCATCTCCCTCATCGGCTCGAAAGAGGGCATCGCGCACATCCCGCTGGCGTTCGTGGACCCGGGCGACCACGTGCTCGTGCCGGACCCGGCCTATCCGGTCTATGAGATAGGCACCTATTTCGCGGACGGGCAGGTGCACTTCATGCCCCTGACGGCGGAAAACGATTTCCTGCCCGATCTGGGCGCGATTCCCACGGACGTGGCGAAAAACACCAAACTCATGTTCATCAACTACCCGAACAACCCCACCGCCGCCTGCGCGGAAGTAGGGTTCTACAACGAACTCGTCGAGTTCGCCCGCGCGTATGACATCATCGTCTGCAGCGACAACGCCTACTCCGAAATGGCTTTTGACGGCTACGAGCCCATCAGCTTCCTGAACGCGGAGGGCGCCAAGGACGTGGGCGTCGAGTTCCACTCGTGCTCGAAGACCTACAACATGACGGGCTGGCGGATCGCGAGCGCCGTGGGGAACGCGGAAGTCCTCGCGGGCCTCGGCGCCATCAAGACGAACGTGGACTCGGGCGTGTTCGGCGCGGTGCAGGAGGCGGGCATCAAGGCGATGAGCGCGGACCAGACCTGCGTGGCCGAAATGCGCAAGATGTACCAGGGCAGGCGCGACGTCGTGATGGAGGGCCTCGCGAAACTGGGCCTCCAGGCCAATACGCCCAAGGCCACGTTCTACGTCTGGGTGCGGTGCCCCGAAGGCTTCACCTCAAGTGAGTTCACGGCGCATGTTTTGAGAAACTGCGGCGTCGTCACCACGCCGGGGAACGGTTTCGGCCCCTCCGGCGAGGGATATATCCGCTTCGCCCTGACGGTTCCCGAAGCCAGGCTCAAAGAAGCCTTGGAGAGAATCGAGAAGGCGGGCTTTTGAGCAATGAAGCGCGCGCCTTCATCGGCGCGGGCGCGAACCTCGGCGAGCCGGTTCGCCAAATCAGACAAGCCGAAGAGGAATTGCGCCGAAGCCGGGGCATAAAATTTCTCGGCGCCTCGTCCCTCTACCGCACGCAGCCGGTGGGTCCCGTCGAGCAGCCTCCCTTCATCAACGCCGTATTCGCGCTCGAACCCGAAATCGGCCCGCACGACCTCCTTTCGCTCCTCCTGGAAATCGAGCAGAACATGGGCCGCGTCCGAGGGGAGCGCTGGGGTCCACGGGTGATCGACCTGGATATGCTCTTCTTCGGTGAGGAAACCATCGAGGAGCAGGGGCTGGAAATCCCGCACCCCCGGTTGCACGAGAGGCGCTTCGTCCTCGCGCCCCTGGCCGAAATCGCGCCCGGCTTCGTTCATCCCGTCCTCCAAAAATCCGTTTCCGAACTGCTGGCAGGCCTTTCTCCGGGAGATTTCTGGGTCGAGAAGTTTCAGGCGGAATCCCCCTAGCGCCTGAGCCGTCCTGCCGGGGTAACCCTTTATGGGTAGTTGAAGAAGTCCCCCTCTTCAGGGGAAAACCCCGATTAACGAGGATTTAACGCGACCAATGAAAGAGCAAGATTCACTCCCCCCTTGAGGGGGAGTCGATGAAGCCGAGCGGTTTGTGCGAAGGCTGAATCGGTGGGGGGTGAATCGCGTTTTATCGCCATTCCGAATTATACCCCCCACCGAATCGCTTGCGGGCTTGCGCCCTTAGCTCTTCGACTCCCCCTCAAGGGGGGAGTGATTTGGCCCGATCCACAAGGCCTTTTTCAACAACCCCTTGTTTTTCCCTCTGGTTTTTAAGAAGATAGCCTACCGCCGCCCATTACGGTGCGTGTTGCCCGTTTTCCCCGAGATTCCCGATGAAAGTTGTCGATACGCCTCAAGATATGCGTGAGCTGGCCGAAGTTTTAAGGCGGGACGAGGCGCCGCTCGGGCTGGTCCCCACGATGGGCGCGCTGCACGAGGGGCACAGAAGCCTCATCGCCCGGGCGAGGGAGGAGTGCGGCGCCGCCGTCGTGAGCATTTTCGTGAACCCGGCCCAGTTCGCAGCCGGTGAGGACTACGATACCTACCCGAGGACATTCGAGGCGGACCTGGAGGCCTGCCGCGAGATGGGCGCAGCCTGCGTCTATGCGCCCAGGGCGAATGCCATGTATCCCGGCGGATACGACACCTGGGTGGACGTGCCCGGCCTGGGCGCGCCTCTTTGCGGGGCTCATCGGTCGGGGCACTTCCGGGGCGTGGCCACGGTCGTTCTCAAGCTCCTCGCAGCCTGCCTCCCGCACCGGGCGTATTTCGGCGAGAAGGATTACCAGCAACTCGTCCTGATCCGCCGGATGACGGATGATCTGGATTTGGGCGTTGAGATCGTTCCCTGCCCGATTGTCCGTGAAGACGACGGGGTGGCGCTCAGCAGCAGGAACGCCTACTTGTCGGCGGATGAGCGGTCGCGCGCGCGCGCCATCAGCGGCGCCTTGTTCGACGCGAAAAGGATGGTGGCCGCCGGGGAGCGATTCTCCGCCGCCATCATTCAGCCTTGCGTGGATGAACTGGAGAAAGCGGGTTCCAGGGTCGATTATGTGGAGATCGTGGACCCTGCGACACTCGAAAGGGTAGAAACGATCAACGGCGCCGCCCGGATGGCCGTGGCGGCTTATATCGGCGAAACCAGGTTGATTGACAACATCTTGCTGGAGCCTGACGATGAGGCGTAGTCTCCTCATTTTCGCGGTGTGCATTCTGGCGGGGGCTCTTCTCGCGCCGGTATCCGCGGTTCGGGCGCAGTTCAAGGAAACCTCGCAGTCTCATCTCCAATTCGGCCTGAACACCTACCGGGATGGATTCTATGACCCTGCGATTGACGCTTTCAGGGCCTACTTGAAGGAAGCGGGCGACAGCAAGGCGGCTTCGATCGTGCGCTATCTGCTCGCCGAAGCGCTTCGTCGCGAGGGCCGGCTGGGAGAGGCCATCACGGCGTATCAGGCGTTCGTGAACCGGCACCCCCGCCACGAAAGGGTCGGCGAGGTTCAGTTTCGAATCGGAGTGCTCGCCGAGAGGACGGGGAATCGAAAAGAGGCGATACGCGCCTATTCTTCCGTGAATCCCGGTCGCTACCGGATAGAGGCCGTCTACCGGGTCGCCGCGCTCAGGCTGGCGGCGCGCGAGTGGCGGGGCGCGGTCGCCTCGCTCGATGAATTCATCAAATCCGCGCCCAAGGACCCTCGCGTGGAGGACGCCCTGTTCGAGCGCGCCATCGCTCTCGATCACATACCGCTGATCAAGGAGGCCGAGAAGGCGTACAGCCTCGTCGTGCGCCGTTTCCCGCGCAACCCGAGGGCGCACGCCTTCAGGCTCAGGCTCGCGAAGCTGCAACTCGAGCTCAAGAAGTTCGGCTCGGCGGAGAAGACGTTCGACTCCTTGTTTCAGGGAAGGCCCGGAGAGAAAAAACGCGCCGACTTGAGGCTGGGGCAGGCCGCGAGTCTTTTTGCGCAGAAGAAATACCCCGAGGCCGGCGCCGCCTTTGAGGCCGCCTTGAAAATGGAGCTTTCAGGACCACAGCGCAGGGCGGCGGAGCGAGGCCTGGCGTCTTCCTGGTGGCGCGCCGGTGAATACGCGAAAGCCGCGCCGGCCTATCAACGGTTGATTCGGGACCCGGCCAAAGACGGCGCCTATCTCCTGTTTTTCTGGCAAAGCGTGGAAAAAGCGGGGCTTTGCGCGGAGGGAAGCAGGAAATATCTCGTTTTCGCGCTCGACGCCCTCGGAAAGGGCGCGCCGCTGCCTTCTTCTTCACGCTTCCGGTTGGCGGATTGCCTGCTTCGCGCGGGCTTGAAGAAGGAGGCGCTGAGCCAATACGGCGAACTCATCCGGCGCGCGCCGGACACGCGCGAGGCGGTATGGTCCGGGCTGCGTCTGGCCGATATGCTCGAAAAAGAGCCTGAGCGGAACACGCGAGCGCTTCTCGAGCGCTATCAGCAGATATCGGCGTCGTTTGGCGGGCTCAGGAAATCGGAGAAAAAAATCGAGCCCGAACTCATGCGGGCGGCGTATCAAGGCGTTTTGCGGGCGGCGTTTATCCACAACGCGCAAAAGGATTGCGCAAGGTCCGTCGCCCGGGTGAAAGCGGTTCCCAAGGAATATGTCCCCCAAACCTTGCGCTCGGAGGTGGCCTTCATAAGGGCCGAATGCGCATGGAAAGACGGAAAATTCGAGGAGGCGGGCGCGTATTTCCGGCCAGTCGCTTCCAGCGAGAGACGCCCCGAGCTCGCGGTTCGGTCGCGGTATCGCCTGGGCGAGTTGTCGGAGAAGCGCGGAGACAAAACGGATGCCTTGAAGCGGTTTCAGAGCGTGTTGCCGCTTCTTCCCGAAGATTTGAAGCGCGAGGCGCGCCTTAAAATCGGCAACCTGTATCGAGCGCAGGGCGATTTGCAAAATGCGCAGGATTTTCTCCTCCCGCTTGCGGGCGATGAGGCGGTGAGCGTTACGAGGAGACGCTCGATCTGGTATTTCCTGGCGCGAAACGCCTTCAGCGCGCGGGACTGGAAAGGCGCGGATGCGGCCTTCTCGTCCTGGATGGCGCTTGAACCGCCCGAGCCCGGCGAGGGGCTCAGGCTGTGGGCGCTCGTGTTGTTCGAGCGAAAAGACTGCGGCCGCGCCGTGAAGACGTCGGTACTGGCGCTGCAGCATGAGAGGACGAAGGACGAGAAGCTGGCGTTACACCGGCAACGGGCGTCGTGTTTTCTCAAAGAGAATGATTTGCAGGAATTCGCGGGTGCGCTGCGCCAGATTCTGACCCTTGCCCCTCATGACGCCGAGGTGGCGCTGAGGCTTGCGGAAGCCTTCGAGAACCTGGGCGATAACGACAAAGCCGCTCGAGCCTACTCGGATTTCCTGGGCAAATTTCCTGAAAACGTCAAAGCGGGTATGGTGGCCTTGCGGCTCGGCAGGATTCAACAGCAGAGGAAAAGGCCCGAAGCGGCGGCGGCGGCTTTTCGGATAGCATCGAAATCTGATGATGCGGACATTTCCGGGCCCGCGTTGTTTCAAATCGCGGTGGGCTTTGAGAGAGAGGGAGAAAGGAGCAAGGCGCTCGATCTCTTCGAGTCGTTGATGCGCACGGGGCCGGGCCATAGGGAGTGGGTGCGCCTGGCGGCCTGGCGCGCCGCGGCGATTCGTGAATCGCGCCGGGAGTGGAAGAAGGCCATCGTCCATTACCAAAGCATTGCGGCGCTTGATAACGGTCATGTTTCGGCGCGCATGGGAGAGGAAATCAAGAAGGCGAGATTGAGGATTCGCCGGCTTGAGTCATATCTGGCTTCGGTCAAGGAGCGTGACTGGAAGATGAAGAATCAAAAGCCGATGCTGCGATGAGGGGTGTATGACTGGATACGTGACGTATCATCTCGGGTGCAGGCTTCTCCTCGGCCTGGCGGTCATATGGTGCGGCTGTTTGGGAGCGGCAAGCACCGCATGGGCCCAGGATCAAAACGCCGCCAAGGGGAAGCAGCTGTCTGTCGCCTTGCCCGAAGTCGTGATCGAGTCGCCCAGTATCGAGCATCTCATCGCGGCTCGTGTGCGCCCCGTCCCTCCCAAGCGGTTGGGCGTTCGCCTTCCCCCCGTATTCATAAAGCTTGAACCTCCATCGATTCGCCTGCCTGCCCGCCCGATACCGGTCGAGAAAAAACCGGACCAGGATTTGACGCTGTACTTCGGGAGTTCGTCGGATGATTTTGTCAGCGAGAGTGAACATTTCAACACGGCGTACGCCTACCTGCGCAAGGGCTTGCCCGTAGAGGCGCTCGCTCTTTTCGATGGATTGGCGAAAAAAACGAAGCTTCATTTCTGGCGAGCGGCGGCGCTCTTCTGGGCGGGAGAGACGCTTCTGGATTTAAGGAAACCTCAGGAGGCGAGGGTCAGAAGAGAGAGGTTGTCGAGCCTGCTGCTGGCCGACGGTCGGCACTATGCGGCGGCCGCAAGATACGCCCTGGCGCAAGAGCGTTGCGAGGCGCGTGACTACGAGGGGTGTCTCGGTCTGCTGGAGGGGGGATCGTGGGAAAAAGGAAGCTTCGCCTATGAAGAGGCGATTTTCCTGAAGGGCTGGGTGCAGGCGAAAGCGGGCTCCCTCGATGAGGCGGTCGGATACTGGACAATGCTCGCGAACGCGAACGGGCGTCTCGCGTTTCAGGCCCTTGTGGCGCTCGGGCATACCCATCTCCGGAGAGGAGATCATGCCCGGGCGGAGAAACGCTATGCGGCCGCCGAAGCGCTCGCCGCAGGCAAAGACAAGCCTGGCGAGGCGCTTCGGGGAGAAGCGCTGTACGGCATCGGTTGGACGCGATTGTTCCTGGGCCGGGTCGAGGAGGCAAAGCGCGCTTTTTCGCTTTTCATGCGCAATCACCCGAAGCATCTCCTCGGGGTTTTCGTGCACGCGGGTTTGCTTTCCGCTGAAATCGAGTCGATCCGGAAATCCCGGAAAGGGCTGAAAGCGTTGAGAGCCCGCCTTTCGAGATTTTCTCGCGCCAATCGCCGAAAAACGTTCGCCGCCGCTTTGCGCCTGCAATTGGCCTGGAAGCTGTTCCGAATCGGAGCGCATGAAGAAGCGTCCGTTCTGGCGGGAAAGGTAAGCGATGAGTTCCCGCTCGGCAGAATCTACCGCATCGCGAGAATCGTGGAAGGCCTCTCTCAATACCACCTGGACAAAGTGAAGCGCGCCTACGGGATCCTGCGCCTGGGCGCTGATTACCCGCCGGTGTCGGTTGATCGTCTTGCGGAACAGGATGCTGCTCGTTCTGCGGCGATGGCGACGGCCTTTGCCGCATTCAGGCTCCGGGATTTCAAAGGCGCTTTGGATGTGCTGAAGCATTGGGCTTTCCTGCCGGGCAGAGGCCCCACGATATCGCCGGATGGTCTGGCGATGTTGTGGTATGGAGAGGCGGCTTTCGAATTGGGGGATCTGGATGAGTCCGCTCGCGCTTTTCGGGCGGTTCCCGGGCGGTCGCCCGAGTATTACCGCGCCCTGGGAGGTCTTGCATGGATTCAGTACCGGAAGAAGAACTGGAAAGAAGCGGCGCTCGCCTTCGACCGCGTATTCGAGCATAAGCCGGGGGGCGCCCTGGCGGCGGAAGCTCTCGCTCGCGCGGGTGAGGCTCGCTTCAACCTCAGGAACTACGACGGCGCTTTGCAGTCTTTCGAAAGAATAGAGGAGAAATACAGGGGAAGCGATGTCGCCAAGGAAGCGTTGTTTCAGAAGGCGAAATTGCTGTTCAGGCGCAGTCGTTTCGATGCGGCGGAGAAGAACTTTCATGATTTTTTGAAGCGCTACCCGAAAAGCAAAGCGGTGGCCGAGGTAGAATACATACTGGCGCTGATTCCTTTCCGGAAGGGCGATTACGCCCTGGCAGGCAGGAAACTTCTTGAATTTCGCGAAGCGCATAAAGAATCCGCCCGGGCGGGCGATGCCTATTTGCGCCAGGCCGACGCATCGTACAACCAGGGGAGCTACAGGGAGGCGAACCGGTTATATCGCCTCATGATGAACGGGTATCCCGAGCACCCCAAGTTCTCCGAAGCCGTCTATGGGCGTTTGCTCACCCACCTCCAGCTCGGGGAGTATGCGAAGTTCCTCTCAGGCGCGCGTGCGTATGTTGAGAGCTATCCGGAGAGCAACCTGAGCATTTCCCTGGCTTTTCAGATCGGCGAGGTTTTGCTCACGCAGGGGAACACGGGGGATGCCCTGAAAGCGTATCAGGATGTCATCGCGCAATATCCGGGCAACGACCTGGCCGCTCATGCCCTCTTAAGGATGGCGGGCATCCATCGGAGCAAAAAAGATATCGACAAAGCCCTTGATTCATACGAGACTTTGTTGACCCGGTACCCGGAAGGCAGCTTTCGCGCGGATGGGCTTTTCGGCGTCGGGGAAACCCTGGCGGGCATTGGACGGTGCGCAGAGGCGAAACAGAAGCTTACGGAATTCCTGGAGACTTTCCCGGGGCACGACTATGAAATGCTGGCTCGGTTCGCCTTGGGGCGCTGCCTGGTTCGGTTGGTCGAAAATGGTGCGGCGCTCTCTCACTTTGTGATGGTCATGAACAATGAATTCGCAGGCATGGACTTGCGAAGCCAATCCGCGCTCCTGGCGGCCGAGCTGTACAGGAAGCGAAAAAAATATGCCGATGCGCAGCGCGCGCTGGGCATGGTGGTCGAGTTTGGAGCGCGGGAACTGGCGGCGGAGGCGTTTTTCGCGCATGCGCGGATCTCTTCTGAGCGCAGGGGTCCGGGAGCAGCGGCTGAATACTTGAAGTTGACCTATCGATACCCGGATCAGAAAATATGGGTAGCGCGGGCATATGATCGAGCCGGTGGGTTGTATGAAAGAGCGGGCAAACGCACGCTTGCCCTCCGGATTTACCGGAAGATGGGAAAAGTAGTTGAAATTCCCGCGTTTAAGCGAAAAGCCCGGATCGCCATCAGGCGAATCACGAAACAAATCGAGAAGCGTGCGCGTCGATGAAAATGGAAAGCTCCCATTCATTCAAAGGGACATATTGATGTTCGAATTTTTGGCCAGAGGCGGGGTGTTGATGATTCCGTTGGGTATTTGCTCCATCTTGGCCTTGGCCATTGTTCTGGAGCGGACCCTGAATCTACGCACCAGGAAAATCATTCAACTCGATATTTTGCAGCAGGTCAGGGATTTGGTTGCGGAGAACCAGGTTTCCGACGCCATGACGCTTTGTCGGCGCTATCCATCCGTCATGGGCAGGATCCTGCTCGTTACGATAGCCAATCACGATAGAGACCGGGAAGAACTCCGCTCTGTCGTGGAGGATGCGGGCAGGCAGGAGGTCACTACGCTCGACAAGAACCTGGGCGCCCTGGGAACGATTGCCGCCATCGCGCCATTGCTGGGCCTCACCGGCACGGTTTTCGGCATGATTCGCACCTTCGCCATCATCAGCGAGAAGGGAATCGCTCATCCCAGCCAACTTGCCGGCGGCATCAGCGAGGCCCTCATCACGACGGCGACCGGACTCGTCATCGCGATACCCACGCTCATTTTTTACAACTATTTCACCAACAAGGCGGACCGCCTCATCCTGGAAATCGAAAAACATTCTTACCGGGTCGTCGAGACGCTGAAGAGGTGAGCGGGCGATGAAATTTCGAGACATCAGGCGCGTGCGGGCCGAACCCGGCATGACGGCCATGATCGACATCATCTTCCTGCTGCTCCTGTTCTTTGTCCTGAGCTCTTCATTCGTCCTGCAGCCGGGCGTCAAGGTGGAGCTGCCGCGTACCGTCACGCAGGAACACCCCGTCCGCAAGGATTTGATCCTCATCATCTCGCGCGATGAAAGGGTGTTTTTGAACAACGATCAGGTGCCCCTGAAATCGCTCTGGGGCCGGTTGATAGAAGAGCTGAAAGTGCAGCCGGAGGGCCTGATGATCATTCGGGCGGACAAGGGCGTGCCGCATGGTCTCGTGGTGCAGGTGATGGATATCGCCAAACAGGCGGGCGCCCTTCGCATGTCGATCGCGACGGCGCCGACGAAGCGGGTGCAGAAAAAGTAGACGAAACAGCCCCGAAGGAGGCAAGCTCAAAATACCATGAGCTTTTCACTTGTCCTGACGATCCTGGTTTCCATCGCCCTTCATACGGGATTGATTCTGCTCGGCCCTGCCGTCAAACTGCCGACGATATTCGCCGGTCAACCCGAAAGAATGGAAGTCGACCTTGTGCGCCGCGAGGTTCCCATCCCCGAAGCGCTGCTTCCGAAAGTCCTGCCCGAAGTTCCTTTGCCGAAACCACTGGATTTGAGCCGTATGCTTCAAAAAGAAGTGATGACGGAGCGGAACTTGAATCTGGATGCGAAAACGAAGCTCGAAGCGCCGGATCCGGGGACTTTGCCCGAGAGCAAGCCGCTGCCCGACGCTCCCGCGTTGGATATGCCGAAGCCGGTGCTCCCACCCGGCGGGATACCCTCGATGGGCGCTTTGCAGACGGACGGGGCGCTGGAGGATATCGTTTTGCCGATACAAGAAAAAGCGGGAGAGTCGAGGGGTTTGAAGCGCAGAAAAAAAATAGCATTGCCGGCTTCCGAAACGGACCGGGAAATGCTGGAGCAATTATCGCGACTGAGCTTCCCCCGCTCTTCGGCGCAGAAGAGGCGAATGAACATCGCGGGGCCTGCGGCGAGGCGAAGAATCCTGTTTCAGCCGAAACCCCCGAAGCTCGAGAGGCTCGAAAGCACAACGGAGATCGTGCTCAAGTTCTGGGTGTTGCCCGACGGCACGGTCGGCCGCGTCATACCGACCAGAAAAGCGAGCGCCTACCTCGAAGGCCTGGCCTCGAACCACCTGAAGCGCTGGCGCTTCAGTCCACTTCTCCCGGGCGCCGAAGACAAGGAGCAGTGGGGCGAGATCACCTTCCGTTTTCTTTTACGCTGAGGAGTGTTGTTTTGGAATACGAGGCTACGGGTTTGTTTTACGAGGAATTCGAAGAAGGCAGGGCGTGGAAGACCGCCGCGCGCACGATCGGAGAGTCCGACGTCAACGCCTTCTCGGCCCTGACGGGCGATTACACCTATCTGCACACCGATGCGGAGGCGGCGGCCAGGACGCCTTTCGGGGAAAGGGTGGGCCACGGGCTGCTCGGGCTTTCCTTTCTCATGGGTCTGGTGACGAGGCTCGGCATCGTCGAGGGGACGGTCGAGGCGTTTTTAGGCTTGGAGTGGCGTTTTCGCGGCCCGATTCGCTTCGGCGATACGATTTCCGGCGAGGTCGTCGTGAAATCGAGGCGCATCTCCAGCAAGGGACAGGGGATTGTGACGCTCGCCCTCAAGCTCCTGAATCAGCGCGATGAACTCATCCACGAGGGCGACGTCACCATCATGGTGGAGAGAAGAGAAAAAGAATAGATATATGTACTCTTTATATTATCAGTTGGTTACGATGCCGAAACGCAGAAATCACTGAAGGTATTTTGCGCCCGCTTCCCTCCGGTTGGGCATTTTCAGTGGCAGGGGTGATGCCAGCCCCCTGTGCCTGTCCTGAGCAGGGAACCCTCATCCCCCCACGATGGGCGGGAACACGCAAAGTTCCGACCCTGCGGGTATCACGACCGATTTCTTGGCGTGCCGCCCGTCGAGCAGGACGATATAGGCTTCTTCATACGGAATCTCGAAGCGGTCGAGCACGTCGTAAATACTGGCGCCTTCTGGCAGCGTGATCTCGGCGACACCCTCCGCATCCTGTTCGGGCGGCATCTTCTCCGCAAAATCGGCGAACAATTTGATGCGGATCTTCATGAGTAGCCTCTCGATTCCTTCATCCCGGGGCTGCGCCGCGCCTCACGGGTCATCCGTTCATGCGGATATTCAAGGCCCGCTCCCCGCTGATTCCCTAGCGCGGGCGAGGGCCGCCTCGATCACCTCTTTCAGGGGAACCCCGCTTACCGCCGCCAGCCGCCTGCAATCCTCGTATTCGGGCGCGAGATTCGTGAGCGCGCCCTCGAAGGTTCCACGCTTGACGCGCACACGGCCCCAGGGGAGGTCGACCTCCATCCATTCGCGCTCGGCCACCGCGCGACGCGTCGTGCGGCGGCGTACGCCCAGGGTCGAGGTTTCGCGGAACAGGAAGCGGGTGAGGGCGTCTTGATTCTCTAGAGGACTCAGGATGGTAAGCAGTTGCGCGGGCCTGCCCTTCTTGCCCGTTACGGGTATGGAGAACGCATCGAGCGCGCCCGCCTTGAGCGCTCCCTCGATAACGTGGGGGAACAGTTCGGGGCTCATGTCGTCGATGTTGGCCTCGAGCACGGCGATGGTCGTGGGCGGCCCATCGCTTTCGGGACTCGCCTCGCTTTCCCCCAAAAAGGCGCGGACGACGTTGGGGGTGTCCGGCTGGTCCTTGTCCCCCGCGCCGTAGCCCACCCGCGTGATGGTCATCTCGGGCACGGGGCCGAAAAATTCCGCGCTCTCGGTGAGCAGCAAGGCCCCCGTTGGCGTCAGAACCTCGCCCTCGAGGTCGCTCTGCGCCACGAGCGCGCCTTCGAGCAGCTTGGCCGTCGCGGGTGCGGGAACCGGCATCCGACCGTGGGCGCACTGCACGAACCCGCTCCCCACCGGCAGGGGAGAGGCCGCCACCCGCTCGACGCCCAGTATGTGGAGTCCCAGGAAATAGCCCGTGACGTCGATGATGGAGTCTATTGCGCCGACTTCGTGGAAGTGGATTTCGTCGAGGGAGACCCCGTGTATGCCCGCCTCCACGACGCCCAGACGGCGAAACGCGGATATGGCGCGAGCTTTGGGAGCCTCCGGTATCGGCGCTTGTTCGAGTATTTCCCGAATCCGGCTGTAGGAGCGGCCGTGATGGTGCGCGCCGTGAGAATGCCCCTCTCCGTGGTGATGGTGGTGCGTTTCATGGGTGATGTTCACCCTGAATTTTTGAGCCGTAACGCCTTGTTTCAAAACATGTTCAGAAGACAGTGAATACCCCTCTATCCCCAGCTTCGCGAGCTCGGCTTCAAGGGCCGTGAAATCGAGGCCGACGTCAATCAAAGCGCCCACGAGCATGTCGCCCGCAGCGCCCGCGAAGCAGTCGAAATAGATCGTCTTCATGAGGCGGCCGTTTGCCTGTTGATGAGGTGCGCCTGGCAGGCCGCGCCGAAGCCGTTGTCGATGTTCACCACGCTCAGGCCCGAAGCGCACGAGTTCAGCATGGCGAAAAGCGCCGTGAGACCGCCCAGGTTCGCGCCGTAGCCCACAGACGTGGGCACCGCGATGACGGGGCAGGCCAGCAGACCGGCGACAACCGAGGGCAGGGCGCCCTCCATGCCCGCCACGGCGATGACGGCGTTCGCCCCGCGCAGGGTCTCCACCTCCGCCAGGAGGCGGTGCAGGCCCGCCACGCCCACGTCGTAGACGCGCGTCACGTTGGAACCCAGCACCCGCGCGGTCACCGCCGCCTCCTCGGCCACGGGCACGTCGGAGGTGCCCGCGCAAACGACCGCGACGGAGCCGACGGGAGCGGGCGGGTTCTCGCACGGGATTTCGACGATGCGCGCGGTTTCGTGGTGCTTCGCGCGGGCGGATAATTCGAGCAGGGCTTCGGCCTGCTCCGCGCCTGCGTGGGTGACCATGACCGTCTGGTCTTTCGCCATCATGCTCTTTGCGATTTCGACGACCTGCTCCCTGGTTTTTCCCGCGCCGAAGACGACCTCGGGAAAGCCGTTCCTGAGCGCGCGGTGATGATCCACCCGCGTGTGGCCCAGATCCTCGAAGGGCAGGTCCCGAAGGCGCGCGGCGGCGTCATCAGGCGCGAGACGGCCCCCTTTCACCTGCTCGAGGAGTTCGAGGATGAGGTTCGGGTTCACGAGAGGATGAGGAGGTCGGAGTCGCGCCCGGTTTTGAGCACTTCGTTCATGCTTCCCGAGCGGAACCCTTCGAGATCGATGGTCACGTAGGTGAAGCCGGCCTCTTTCATCCGGGCGACCACTTGCCTGGAGGTCTCCTCGTCAACGAGCCGCGCGATGTCGGCTGTAGGCACCTCGATTCTGGCGACGTCGCCGTGGTGGCGCACCCGCAGCTGGCGGAAGCCCAGCTCCCGCAAGCCGCTTTCCGCCTTTTCGACCTGGGCGATCTTCTCGGGCGTGATGCGGTCCCCATAAGGGAAGCGGCTCGATAGGCAGGCCTGCGCCGGCTTGTCCCACGTGGGGAGGCCGAAGGATTGGGAGAGCGCGCGGATGTCCTCTTTCGTCATCCCGACTTCCATGAGCGGGCTCCGCACGCCCAGCTCCCGCGCCGCCTGCATCCCGGGGCGGTGGTCGCCCACGTCGTCGGCGTTCGAGCCGTCGACGATGACCGCCGTCTTCTCCCGGGCCGCCACGCGGCTCAGGACGGTATAGAGCTCGTTCTTGCAGAAATAACAGCGGTTCGGCGGGTTGTTCCCGAACGATTCGTCCGCTATCTCGTCTGTGTCCACGATGAGGTGGCGAATCCCGATTTGCGCTGCGAGTACGTGCGATTCTTCGAGTTCGGACGCGGCCAGGGTGACGGAGCGGCCCGTGACGGCGAGCGCGCCTGAGCCCAGGGTTTCGTGGGCCACTTTGGCCAGGAAGGTGCTGTCCACGCCCGCAGAGAACGCGACCAGAACGCTCCCCATCTCTTCGAGGGTTTGTTCGAGTTTTTTCAGTTTCGCGTCGGGCTTCGCATCGCTCAAGGTGAACCTCCGTTCGACGGCTGATCCGCCATATTCTAGCCCGTCCGCCTCGCAGAGGGCAACGCATCGACATTGCGGGCTTCATGGCGTATGACGATATCCGGTTCCTGTGCAGGGAAAACCGTGGGCGTCCTTGAACTCCGGGGTGTGGCCAAATCGTTCTGAATGGTCTATATGTTCGCCGTTCGGGGAGTTCCAAACGACGATGAGGACCGGAAAAGAGGTGTAAGACTTTGAACGTGGAAGACTTGCTGAGAAAGGGCGTCTCGTCCCTCAAGGCGTATGTGCCGGGGCGCTCCATCGAGGAGGTGGCCGCCGAGTTCGGGCTGAGCGAGGTCGTCAAGCTCGCCAGCAACGAGAATGCGCTCGGCCCGGCGCCCGGTGCCGTGGATGCGATTCGCGGCGCGCTCGACGGCCTGCACCGCTACCCCGACGGCGGAGCGAAGGCGCTGGCGGAGCGCCTGGCGGAAAAACTGGGCGTCTCCCCGGCCTGCGTTTTCATGGGAAACGGGGGCGACGACGTTCTCTCCGTCATGAGCAGGACGTTCCTGAACGACGGCGACGAAGTGGTCATCCCCCAGCCCACCTTCAGCCCCTATGCGCACGTGAGCCGGGTGATGGGCGCGCGGGTCGTTTTCTCGCCCCTGCGGGATATGCGGGTTGATTTGAGCGATGTCCTCGATAGAATTTCCGTCCGCACGAAAATCGTGTTCCTCTGCTCACCGAACAACCCCACGGGCGGGATTCTGACCGGGGATGAACTCGTCTCCTTTCTCGAAAAACTGCCCGAAGGCCTCCTGGTGCTCCTGGATGAGGCCTATGGCGATTTCGCGGACGATCCGGCCTATCCCGACAGCGTCTCCCTCATCGATCGCTTCCCGCTGGTCGTCCTGCGTTCGTTTTCGAAGATCTACGGTCTGGCCGGCCTTCGCGTGGGATTCGCCTTGAGCCGCGAGAGCGTCGTCGGGTACATGAACCGCGTCCGCGAGCCTTTCAACGTGAATCAGCTCGCGCAGGCGGCTGCCCTGGCCGCGCTCGAGGACGACGGCTACAAAGAGCGCGCCGTCACGCTGGTGCGGGAGGGGAGGGAAGCGCTCTATGCGGCGTTCGGCGGGATGGGGCTCGAATACGTGGAGAGCCAGGCCAATTTCATCTTCGTGCGCGTGGGTGAGGGCGACGCGGCGATGAACGCCCTGATGCGCGAGGGCGTCATCGTTCGCCCGGGCAGCGCCTTCGGGCATCCCGAATGGATTCGCGTGACAGTCGGACTCCCTGAGGAAAACGAGCGATTCCTCTCGAAGCTCAGGGATTTTCTCGCCTGAAGCCGCTGTGCGTCAGTAGATCTCCCCTGCGAAAGCACCTCTGTCTCTTGCGGATCGACGTCATACCGGCTTTCACCGGAATGACGCTCATCGGTGAAGGGACTCGCATGAAACGTATTTGAAAAAAGGAAACCCCCGGCGCCGGACATTACACCTCCAGCATCGGGGGTTTCACATTGTAACTGGTGATTCTCGAATCAGACGCCTTCAGAAGCCCGCGTTTACTTGTTCACCGCGTCCTTGAGGCTTTTGCCTGCGGAGAATTTGGGCGCCTTGCTCGCCTTGATGGAGATTGTCTCGCCCGTTTGCGGGTTGCGCCCCGTGCGTGCGCCTCGTTTAGAGACGGAAAATGTTCCGAATCCAACCAGGGATACGCGGTCCCCGTTTTTCAGGGCCTGGGTCACGGAGTCAAGCAGAGACTTGAGAGCCCGGTCCGCCGCCGCTTTCGAGATGCCGGCGTCCCCGGCGATTTTTTCTATCAGGTCGGATTTTTGCATATGGGTCTCCCTTCCACGTTCGGCTACGGGCTTTATAGAAACGATTGATATCACAAAAATTTCACGAGGGAATTCAATCTATCCTAGCCGCGCGGAGAGGTCAATAGAGAACATGGCGGAGCCCAGGATTTTTTCATTGACGGGCGTGCTTCTATGCCTGTAAGTGATTCCAAATCAAATACTTGGAAAGTTCAAAAAATCTTTAACAAATCTTTGGGAGAAGGAGGCCGTATTTCGGTTATTTCGTTTCACATTTGCCGGGGGGCGCTTCGAGCTAGCGGAGCGACAGGCCGGTGCGGCGCGGCATTTTGCGAAGCCGCTCGTAGCGCGCCACGTGCGGCTGGTCGAGCAGGGGCTTGGGTTCGTTCTCGAGGTTTTGCTGGTGGACGTCGTCCGCGAAGCCTTGGATGCCGACCCTGGGAAGCGCCTTGCCGATGAAGCGTTCTATATTCTTGACGGGCGTGATTTCGCCGGGTGACATGAGCGTCATGGCGTAGCCGATGCGGCCCGCGCGCGCCGTTCTGCCTGCGCGGTGGACGTAGTCCTCCGGGTATTCGGGCACGTCGTAATTGATGACGTGTGATATGCCCGTCACGTCGATGCCACGCGAAACGATGTCCGTCGCTACGAGGATGCGGTGCTTGCCCTGGCGAAAGCCCGCCAGCGCGCGCTCTCTCTGGCGCTGGCTTCTGTCGGAGTGAATCTTGGCGACGGAGATTTTCTCGTTTTCCAGGAAATTGCACAGCACATCGGCCCCGGCCTTGGTTCTCGTGAAGATGAGAACGCTGGTGGGGTTGTATTTGTCGATGATGCCCAGCACGCCGCGCGGCTTGTTCACCATGCTGATGGGGTAGACCCCGTGGTGGATGCCCTCCGCCGGCGTCGATGGCGGCGAAATGTTGATTTGCACCGGGTCGCTCACCGCTCGATTCGCCAGGTCCTGAATCTTTTCGGGCATGGTGGCGGAGAAGAGCATGGTCTGGCGCTCTTTGGGCAGGCGTTTGAGGATTTCGGTGATTTCCTCGGCGAAGCCCATGTCCAGCATGCGGTCGGCCTCGTCGATGATGAGGATATCCAGATTTCTGAAATGGACGGATTTCCGGTTCAGGTGATCGAGCAGCCTGCCGGGCGTGGCGACGACGATGTCCACCTTCTCCTGAAAAGCCTGGAACTGGGGTTCGTAGTCCACTCCGCCGTAGATGACGGCGCACGATGTTTCCAGGTGTTTTCCCAACCGGTGGAATTGCTCCGAGACCTGGATGGCGAGTTCCCGTGTGGGCGTCAGGACGAGGCAGCGCGTGCCCGAACCGCCTTGCAGGCGTTCGAGCGTAGGCAGTGCGAATGAGGCTGTTTTCCCCGTGCCCGTCTGGGCGCAGCCGATGATGTCTCGGCCTTCGCGCGCGACGGGTATCGCCTCGCTCTGGATGGGGGTGGGGGCATCGAACCCGAGGCCGTGAATCCCGCGGAGCAACTCCGGCTCGAAGCCGAGTTCCCGGAAGCCCTCGGGCGCATCGTCGACGTTAAAATCGCCCACGCCGAAGTCGGCGGGGTCTTTTTGGTAGGTGATGCCGTTATACGAGGGATTCGCGGCTTTCTGGGATTTTTGCGGTGCGGTTTTCGCTCCGGCTGTTGCGGGTTTTCTCTTGCGGCGTCTTCTTGTCTTTTTGTTTTTGGATGTTTTGTCGTCGTTTTCCGGTTTTTTCGATTCTATGGTCGCTGTGTTTTGCTTATGCAAGGGTTCTCCATTACTTTGTCTTCTCCGCGAGCGCCTGCGCCGGCGGCGCGGTTTCGCGGGATTCGTTCCGTTCGAGCCGGTTTCTTCCTTAGGGGATTCACCGTTGAGGGGTGTCGAAGCGGAAAGCGGGTCTCTCCGCCCGGTATGGTCTGCGGTTGATATGGAAGCGGATTCCTGAACCTTGGGACTTGATTGGCTCTCAGGTGCTTCTGCTTTGCTTTTGGAGCGAATGATGCTCGCTAAACGTTTGATAATTCTCACGATGAGAGTTTATAGGGAATATGCCCGCGTCTGTCAAGCGCGGAAACCAAGGACTTGCAGTTGGAGGAGAGTCGGTTCATGACGGAAAAAGGGGTCGTTTTATGGCATCAGGAGACCATCGACGCGCGCGAGGTTCCGCGATTCGCCCGGTGGTGCGAGGATTCTGGAATCGATTCGCTCTGGTTTCCGGAGACCTGGGTTCGCGACGGGAGCATCCTCATCGCCATGGCGGCGCAGTCGGTGGACAAGCTCAAGCTGGGAGCCGCGGTGTTCAACATCTACGGGAGAACGCCCGGCCTCATGGCCCAGACGGCGGCGGAACTCGACGTGATGAGCGACGGCCGCTTCCATCTGGGACTCGGCTCGAGCGGACAGGCGGTGATCGAGAACTGGCACGGGGTTCCCTTCGGCAGTCCGCTCAAGCGCTCGCGCGAGATGGTCGAAGCCCTGCGCCAGGCGTTCCGTGGCGAGCGCGTGGAGCTGGACGGCGAAATCTACCGGATGAGCGGCTTCAAGCTCAGACGAAAGCCGGTGCAGGAGCGCCTGCCCATCTATCTGGGCTCGAACGGCCCGAACTATACGAGGCTGACCGGAGAGATCGCCGATGGCTGGATTCCTTTCTGCATTCCGTTCTCGAGGACGAGGGACGCGCTCAAATTCCTGCAGGAGGGCGCCGAATCGGCGGGCAGGGCGGTCTCGGAGATCGACGTGGCGCCCTTCGTCTACACGGCGCCGTTTGACGATCTCGATCGCGCGCGCGCCCTCGTGAAGCCCGAACTCGGGTTTTATATCGGCGCGATGGGCGACTACTACCAGGCCCAGCTCACGCGCTGGGGCTACGGGGAGGACGCTCAAAAAATTCGCGCGGCCTGGAGGAAGGGCGGCCGCAGGGCGGCGGGAGAGGCGCTTTCTGATGAACTGGTGGACGACCTCGCCATCTGCGGCCCCAAATCCAGATGCAACGAGATGCTGGCGGCTTTGAGGGAGATGGGCGTCACGCAGCCTCTTTTCCGCGTCCCCGACGAGACGCCCGAAGAGGACGTGAAGCGCGCGCTCAGGAGATTGGGAGAACTCGACTGAACATCTATGCGGGGTATCGCCCCCAGCCTGCGATGTGGCCTCGCAGATAGCAGATTTGGCCGACGTGCGATAGGTGATCGCCGAGAAATCTCCCCAGGACCAGACCGAGCTTGATGGGTTTCTTGGTGTAGAAATCGATTTCTTCCCTGTCGAGGTCCGCCGCGCTCAGGCCCGAGAGGCAGGGGAGCGTTTTCCCGCGTACCGCTTCGAAATAGCCCATCAGGGCCTCCTTGCCGACTCTAAGGGCCAGAACCTGTTCGAGCGTGAAGCCCACGCCGGTGCATTCGGCGTCGGGCGCCATGCCGAACCGCTCGTGCCATTCCCCCTCTATCCAAAGCTCAGGGGTTCCGCCGAGGAACGAAAACGTCCTGTCCTCGAAGCGCGTCATGTGCCAGACGAGCCAGCCCATGGGGTTGTCGTTCGGGCCGGGTTGCAACATGAGGTCCTCATCGGTGACGTCTTCCATAACCTCTCTGAGTCTCATGCCGTAGGCTTCCAGGCGCTCTTTGATGATTGTCGGCGCGTCCATGTCCGGGTTTCCTCCGTTCGCTACAGAAACGAAAAACGCCCCTCGAAAACGGGGGCGCTTTTCAAAGACGAATTTCGCTAGATAGCCGTGCCGGCGCGAGCGGTGAAGACGGTGTGCTCCATTTTTGGCATTCCCTCGAATGCGGGGTCTTCGTTCACCATCCGGGCCAGATATTCATCCACGTGCTCCGCATTGGACCACGTGCACTTGTAGGCCACCTTCCCGTCCTTGCCGATGAGCCAGATGGTGTTCGGCAGGTCTCCGAGCATGGCGTGCACCTTCTGATCCATCTCGTCGACGAGGATGCTGGTTTCCATGCCCTTGAGCTCGGCCAGCTTCTGCGCGTAGCTCCGCTTGTGCTCGTAGGACTCATGGTTTCTGATCTCGGGGAATCCGCGCTCGCCCGCGTGGGGCTCCCTCACGTAGAGATTGAAGACGACCACGTCGCGGTCCGTATATTTCTCCTGCAACTCTTCGTAAAACGGCACCTGCCGCCTGTAGGGCGGTCACGTGATGGCGCCCGTGGTGATCACCACGTATTTTTTCCCCAGATAATCCGACATGCGGTGGACGTTCCCGTGAATGTCCTTGAGTTCGAAGTCGGGGAAGGCGGTGCCCGGAGGAAGTACGTTTGGAAATTTCTCGTAAAAACTCTTGACCCGTTTGCTCGTGACGAGTTTGATGGTCTTCCAAAGGTTCAGGTACTGCCAGGACCAAAAACCCGCCAGCGGCCCCCAGGGTTTCGGGACGGAATCGTTAGCCGGCCTCATATAGGGAAACTCCTCTGCGATGTGCGCTTGGTTGTATGATGGCGTATGCCCAGTTCTCTTGTTTACCCAATCGCCGGATGAAAGACAACCGCTCGAAGCGGGAGGCAAAAGGCGGTTCCTGGAGGGCAATTTTTTTGAATTTCTTTCACAATATGCTTCAAAATTTTATTGTCGTTTATCTAAAGTAGATTGTAGGAATTAAAAATCGAACGACAGTTGCGGTTCTTTCTCGCCGGAAGCGTCTTTTGGGGGATGATTCACGGAAGCGGGTTCTTCTTCCGTGCGCGGCGGTTTTTCCGTTGCGCTCGATTCTTCTGGCTTCGCATGGGTGAGAAGTTCGGATTCCCCCGGCGGGGTCCATCTCGGCTTTCTCGTCTCAGGCCGGGCCGCCGGGGCCGGGTTTCCGGAGTTCTGAGGAGCGTTTCCCGCCTGGGCACTGGAGATCGCCGATTCGAGAGCCGCCGTGAGGTCCCTGGGTCTTTGCCAGGCGGTTTCTTGCGGGGATGCCCGATCCTCGCCCCTCGTGCGCATGAGTTTGGTCTTGAGGTCCTCGATGCGCGCGTAAAAGCCGGGGCTGTGGGGCGTGGAGGGTATACGGAGAAATTTCCTGTCGATGTGGTGCATGAGTTCGTGGATGAGGGTATCGAGAAACGTCTTGCCCGCGACGACCTGTTTGCGAATCGACGTGAGGTTGGCGATTTCGATCATCGCGTTTTGGCAGTAGTAGACGCCGTAAAGCTTGGAGGCGAGTTTTCCTTCATACATTTTGTGGGGCTGCCGCTCGTTGAGCACGCGCAGGCGCGAGCGGGGGATTTCGAGGTTTCGGCAGATGCTGTCGAGCAGTTTCTGGCCCAGCGCTTCTCGCTCGCTCGCGCTCTGGGATTCGATGAGTTTTCTGGTGAGTTCGCGCTCCTGGGCCTTGGGTCGGTATTCGAGCGCCGGGAATTTGTTGGAGCGCGTGAAATCCGGGGTATCGCGGCGCCTGCCCATGAGAGATGGTTTCCGGGACGAGTCCGGGCGGAACAAGTCGCAGATATGCGATGGGCCAACGAGGCAGGATTATACGCGAATCAGACCCCCGTGGCGAGAGGGCTGATTCGGGCCTAGTCGTTCTCCAGAATCTCCTCGATCGTCACAATCCGCCTCTCGGCGTTGCTCTTGAGAATGGCCCGCATGATGGCGAGCGCCCGTACGCCGTGGCGCCCGGTGACTTCGGGGTCCCTGTCTTCCCGAATGGCGTCGACGAGGTCGTCGAACTGCTCGCGGTTGGCGAGGAGTCTTCCCTCCACGAGATCGTGGTCGAGTTCCACGATTGTGGTTTCGAGCCCCCCCATCAGGTCGATAGGGCGCTTGAGGGTCGGGTTGTCCGTTGTGGAGAGGCTCAGGTTGGCTTCGGTGCCCTGAATGTCGTAGGCGAAGTGAAAGGGAGCCAGATAGCTGCTCGAGATGACGCCCATCAGCCCGCTCTTGAAGCGCAGGATGGCGGCGGCGGCGTCTTCCTGGGGGTTGGGGCCGCCCACCTTGGCGCATGCACCGCTCACCTCGTCCACGTCGCCGAAGAGGTATTCCATCATGTCCGCGAGATGGATGGTGTAGCTGTAGAGCGGCCCGCCCGGGTTCTCCGTGGCGTCCCACCGCATGCTCTTTGGGCCGGAGGTGAAGCCGTGATTATTGGAAAACGTGGCGACCGTGTAGTTCACCAGTCCCAGGTCCCCGTTCTCCACGATTTCCTTCGCCTTGCGGAACATCGGCCAACGCCGGAAGTTCTGCCCCATGTGGAGTTTTATGTCGTGTTCCCTGCAGGCCTGCTCCACTTCTTTCGCGTCGGAAACGCTGAGGGCCATGGGCTTTTCCAGGTGAACGTGCTTGCCCGCGCGGGCGGCGGCGACTGCGATTTCCTTGTGTACGGAGTTCGCCGTGGCGATGACGACGGCTTCAGTCTCAGGGTCGGCCATCACCTCGTCAATAGAAGTAAAATTCTTTCCCCCGTATTTACCGACGAATTCCTCGCGGGAGGAGGGCGTGCGGGCGAATCCGCCGGTCACCGCCACTTTCCCGGAGGCGAGGGCGGCGTCCGCGAGCACGGCGCCCCACCAGCCGAGCCCGATGAAGGCCATACCGATTTTCGGTGCATCATTCATCTATGGATTCCTCATATGAATACATATGTAAGTTCCAGTGAAGCGAGGGCCTAGTCCATGCGCCTTAGCGGCCCTCCCATTCGGGTTTTCTCTTCTCCATGAAGGCCGCGAGACCCTCCTGCGTGTCGCGCGAGGTCTGGAGGCGATAGCTGATGAGTTTGGCATTGGCGATACCCTCGCGCACGTCGGGCGTTCTCAGACCCTTGAGCACCGCTTCTTTCGTGTGCTGCACAGCCAGGGGCGCGTTCTCGTTGATGAGGGCGGCCATGGCGCGCGCCTCGCCCATCAGCTTGTCCTGGGGCACCACCTTGTTCACCATGCCCCAGCGTTCGGCTTCATCCGCGGTGATGTTCCTGCCGGTCAGCATGAATTCCATGGCGATGCCGGGCGGGATGGTCTTGGGCAGGCGCTGGTGCCCGCCGAGGCTCATCGCGCCGTACTTGGGCTGCGGGTAGCCGAAAACCGCGTTTTCGGAAGCAATCCGGATGTCGCACGAGAGCGCCATCGAGCATCCCCCGCCATAGGCGTAGCCGTTCACCGCGGCGATGATGGGCTTGTATATCTCGTATTCGCCGTACCACATTGTGGGAGAGTCGTGCTCATTGTACTGGCCTTCGCTCGCAACGACCGAAGTGAGGTCATGGCCGGCGCAGAACGCGCGGTCCCCCGCGCCGGTGATGATGGCCGTCCATACGTTGTTGTCTTTCATGAATTTCTGACTGAGGTCGTATAAATCGTCCACCATTTCCTCGGTGTACGAGTTGAGTTTCTCGGGCCGGTTCAGGGTGATGATGGCGGTTTTGCCTTCCACTTCATAATTGATGTTGCTCATAGGACTTCTCCATATTGGTTTGACGAATGCGCTCGTTGCGTGTCCTTTGGGCCGAAATTAGCGAGGACGGGGAGTGAAGTCAACGATGCGGAGCACGCGCCTGCGTTTTCGGGAGCTCTCGCAACCCCGCCCCGCCCGCGTTTTCTTGACAGGTCAAGGCGCGGGTGCTAGCGTCGCCGCGAATTTCATATTCGGAACAATCGTTTGCGGACTCGATATTTTCAGGCCGAAATCTTTGTTTTTCGAGGAGGAAGACGCAATGACGGACTACCCCACATGGGCGCGCGGGTCGATGATGGTCGACTGGGAGCACCGGATCGATATGGACCGCATGCGCCGAGAGCGCGTCGAGAAGACCCAGGCGGCGATGAAGGAAAAGGGCATCGACGCCCTCATCCTCT
Organism: bacterium; assembly: GCA_022825065.1. Classification (GTDB taxonomy): domain Bacteria; phylum UBA8248; class UBA8248; order UBA8248; family UBA8248; genus Bin107. The sequence continues at coordinate 326,912 of JAJDYR010000022.1, read as the reverse complement.
GGAAGGACGAGAACGTGCGCTATCTCACCAGCGCGCGCGTCATCATGATTCAGTACCGCTCCTCCACCACCTACGGGGTGCTGCTTCGGCAGGAGGGCAACCCGACGCTGCTCGCCTCGAGCGGCGAGGCGCACCGCATCGAGGAGTGCATGCCCTGGATAGACGACTACGTGCCCATCGGCATCCTCGAGGAGCCGGGTCTCGTCGAGCACACGGTGGGCACCGACATCAAGACGCGTTTCGATGACTGGGGGGTTTCGAACGGCACCATCGGGCTCGACGGGCACACGTTCACACAGCGGGCGATGATCGAAAAATACTTCCCCGAAGCCACCTTCGTGGACGGCGAGCAGTTCATGTACATGAGTCGGGTGCAGAAGACGCCGGATGAAATCGCCTGCCTCCACCAGGCTTGCGCCATCGCCGACGCCGTGACCATCACGGCCTTGAACCACGCCGAGCCGGGCGTTCGCGAGTTCGACGTGGCGGCAGAAGCGATGAAGACGCTCTTCACCCACGGCGGCGAGTTCGGACACCTGGCGTCTCCGTTCGTCGCCTCGGGCGAGCACATGGCGCCGCCGACCCGCTTTCCCACCGATAAGATCATCAGGAACGCGGACATCGTCTTCATCGACATCGGCGCCTGCTGGAACGGGTATTTCGGCGACTGCGGGCGCGCGAAGGTGGCCGGCGGCCCGCCGCATCCCATGCAGCAGAAAGTGTATACGACCGTCTACAAGGCGCTCAGGGCGGGAATCGAAAAAATGCGCCCCGGCTACACGAACGACGACTCAGCGGCGGAGTTCCTGGAAGTCGCGCGCTCGGCAGGCCTGGAGGATAACTTCATCAAGCTGTTCATCGGGCACGGCTGCGGCATATCGCCCAACGAGCCGCCCTACGTGGGCGAGGTGATGCCTGGCGCCGAGAGCGTGGATTTCGTACCGGGGATGACGTTCGCCATCGAGCCGCTCATTTTCGTGCCGGGAATTCCCGGCGGGGCCGGCGTGCGCATCGAGGATCACATCCTCATCACCGAGGATGAGCCGGTCTACATGACGCGCGCTCCCTATTGCGAGGAGCTGATCATCCAGGACTGAGCAGGCGCTTGGTCGAATCGGCGCCCCTGGCCGAAAGCCGGGGGCGCTTTTTCTTTTTGTTGGTTGTGAGGCGAGGCATGTGTTGACAGAGATTCCCCTGGCCATCGCGGCGTCGGCTTTTTTCGCGCTGACCTTCATCTTCTCGCGCCTGGCGACGCGGGAGGCGACGCCCGTGTTCGGCGGGTTCGTGGCCTCGGCCACGGTGACGCTGCTCTATCTGCCCTGGATAGCGGCGAGCGTGCCGATGAGCGCTTTCGCCAATCCGCACCTGCTCTGGTTCGTGGGGCTCGGCGTCATCACCCCCAGCATTTCGAGGACGTTTCAGTTCGCGGGCGTCCAGCGCATCGGGGCGGCCCCCTCGGGGATCCTGCGCGGGCTGGGGCCGCTCTTCTCCAGCACGCTGGCCGTCTTGCTGCTGGGCGAGCAACTCACGCCCGTCCTCGCCCTGGGAACGGCGCTCATCGTATGCGGCATCATCGTCTTGTCGATCAGGAAGGACGAGATTCGCTCGTGGGCGCTCACCGGAATCGCCTATGCGATCGGCGCCACGCTCATATGGGTCATGCGCGACCTCATCATCCGCTACTCCTCGCCCGACGTGCCCTACAAGACGCTGGCGATTTTCGTAATGGCGGGGACGTCGAGCATCGTCATGGCCCTGGTTCTGGCGAATTCCAGAAGCGGACGCAAGGACTTCACCGGGAAGGGCCTCTTTTATTTCATCCTCGTGGGACTCGCCAGTTTCTCGGCCCTGACATCGCTTTTCTTCGCCCTCGAGGAGGGCCGAATCGTCGTCGTGACGCCGATCACCTCGGCCCAGCCCCTGTTCGTGCTGCTCTTCTCTCGATTCTTGCCGCAAGGCATGGAGCCGCTGACGCCGCTCATGGTGCTGGGCGCGGCCTTCATCGTCGCGGGAGGCGCGCTGATCAGCCTGGCGTGATTAGTCGGCGAGCCTGTCCTCGAGACCGAGTTCTCCGGCCAACTCTCTCAGCTGGGCGAGCACGGGCGCGGCGACGGGCACGCCGTCCCTGCGCATCTGCTCTTTTCGGCGCGCGAGGTTCTCGCCGGGAATCCGGATGGGGTCTCCCCCCTCCATGGGGGCGGAATTCCTGATCTCGCGGATCCTCAGGTCCATCTCCGCCTTGAAGTCGTCCAGGTCGCGGAAGATGTCCGGCCGCATGGCGAAGAACACCTGGCCCGTGTTCGTGGGCGTCTTGAAATCCTTGTTGAAATCGATGACGTCAGATCCAAAGGCCGCTCCGTTCAGAACGCCTGCGAGCGCGCCGATCATCATGTTCAGGCCATAGCCCTTGTGCCCCCCGATGGGCAGCAGAAAACCCTCCTCGGCGCGTGAGGCGTCGGTGAGGGGTTTTCCGTCTTTGGTCATCATCCAGCCCTCGGGCATCGGTTTTCCCTCCTGGGCGTAGACCTTCACCTTTCCGTAGGAGGTCTCGGTGGTGGCCATGTCGAGGACGAATGGCGGCTCCTCGCCCGCGGGGATGGCGTAGGCGATGGGGTTGGTGCTCAGGAGCATGTCCACGCCGCCCCAGGGCGGCATGTGGTTGGCGTTCGCGACGGCCATGTACATCCCGATCATGTCGTGCGCGAGGGGCAGGGCGGCATAGACGCCCGCTGCGCCGGCATGGTTTCCACGGTGGATGCCGATCCACGCCAGCCCGTTTTCCCGCGCCTTCTGGATGGCGAGTTCGGCCGCGAAGGTCACCACCACCTGGCCGAAACCGTTATCTCCGTCGATGAGAGCGCTCACGGCGGTTTCGCGCTCGGCGCGGATGTCGGGCCTCAGGTTGTAGCCGCCTTCCCGGATTCTGCGGCAATAGGGAGGGAGCCGGAAGATGCCGTGTCCGTGCATCCCGTGGAGGTCGGCTTCGATCATGCGGACGGCGCAGATACGGGCGTGCTCGTCCAGAACGTCGTGCGCTGATAAGACGGCGTGAATGAAATTCTCCAGGCGTTCTACGGGGTAGCGTATTTCGGACATGGGTCTCCTCGATCGAATGGTCGTCTCTGTGCCTGCGGGGCGCGCCTGCGCGACGTATGCGCACAGTTCCAACTGTATAGATTCCTTGAAACCGGGTTTTCTCACTACTTGGTGAGAATTCTATGATATATTCCCAAGGGTCGTTATGGAAGGCGGATTCGCATCCATAGTTTCGCTCAAAACGATTCGCCTGCTCTGGAGCATACACCCGGCTCCAGCCGCCACCCAAAAGGGGACGAGATGAATTACATCAAAAAGCCCGAATGGTCGATGCCCGAGCGTGAAGCCACGCCCGAATCCGTTTTTCTGAACCGCCGCAAGTTCCTGGCGGGCGGCGCGGGTCTGATGCTGAGCCAGATGGTGACGCCTCCCTACTGGCCCGAACGCGACGGGCCGGTCGCCCTGGCGCAGGCGAAAAAGACGGGCGCGCATCCCAAGGATCAAACGGTGAGCCTGTACCCGGCGCGCCGGAATCCCGCCTTCACGCTGGATCGGCCTCTTACGGAAGAAAAAGTCGCGGCCGAGTACAACAATTTCTACGAATTCGGCGGCACCAAGGCGATCTCCTGGCTGGCCAAGCGCATGGAGACGCGCCCCTGGCAGGTGGAGGTGAAAGGCCACGTCAAGAAGCCCAAAACCTACGATATCGACGAGTTGATCAAGGGCATGACGCTGGAGGAGCGACTGTATCGTTTCCGCTGCGTGGAAGCGTGGGCGATGGCTGTTCCGTGGACGGGTTTCAGGATTTCCGAACTCATCAAGAAAGTAGAGCCCACGAGCAAGGCGAAATACGTCAAATTCACCACCTTCCTGAACCGCAAGGTGGCGTTGGGGCAGCTCCAGGTCTGGTACCCGTGGCCGTACGTGGAAGGTCTCACCATGAAGGAGGCCATGAACGAACTGGCGATAATGGGCACGGGCATTTACGGTTATCCCATGCCGCAGCAGCACGGCGCGCCCCTGCGTTTGGTGGTTCCCTGGAAATATGGATTCAAGAGCATAAAATCCGTCGTTGCCATCGAATTCACCGAAAAGCGGCCCCGCACGTTCTGGGAGAAAGCGGGGCCCAGTGAGTACGGCTTCTGGGCCAACATCAACCCGAAGTTCAATCACCCCAGATGGTCCCAGGCGTCGGAGCGCATGCTGGGAACGAACAAGAGAAGGCCGACGCTCCTGTTCAACGGCTATGCGAAGTGGGTGGGGGACATGTACCCGGACATGAACGACCGGAAGTATTTCATGTAGGCTTCGGATTTAGACAAAAAACCATCTTCCGGCCTTATCGGTCGCCGGAGGATGGTTTTTTTGTGTGGCAAATTACGCTTTCAGGGCTTGATCGAGATCCTCGATTAAATCGTCCGCATCCTCGATTCCCACGGACAGGCGAATCAGGGTGTCGCTGATGCCGAGCGCTTCTCTGCTCTCCTCGGTGAGAGAAGCGTGGGTCATGATGGCGGGATGCTCCACGAGGGATTCGGTGCCGCCCAGGCTCTCCGCCAGGGTGAACAGGCGGACGTTTTCCAGGAATCTGCGCGCCTCGGGCAGGCCGCCTTTCAGGTAGAACGCCAGCATCCCCCCGAACCCGCTCATCTGCCTTTTCGCCAGATCGTGCTGGGGGTGGGATTCCAGCCCCGGATATATGACTTTTTCCACCCCGGGGTGCCCCTCAAAATGCCTGGCGATTTTCATGGCGTTTTGCTGGTGTTTTTCCATCCGCACGGGGAGGGTGTCGATCCCCCGCATGGTCATGTAGCAATCGAAGGGGGCGGGAGTCGCTCCGAGCGCGTTCTGGTAGTGCTTTATGCGTTCATGGAGCGCCCGGCTTTTCGTCACCAGCGCGCCGCCGACCACGTCGCTGTGCCCGCCGATGTATTTCGTCGTGCTGTGAACGGCGATGTCAGCGCCCAGGGCGAGCGGCCTCTGGAAATAGGGGCTCATGAAGGTGTTGTCCACGGCAACGATGGCCCCGTCTTTCCCGTACGTGGAGGCGATGCTCCGGATGTCGGCCATCTTCAAGAGCGGGTTCGTGGGGCTCTCTATCCAGATGAGCCTCGTGTTCTCCCTCATTTTCCCGGCGAGGGACTCTTCATCCGCCATGTCGACGTAGTCGCACGCAATCCCGAATTTCTCGAACCCCCTGAAATCCTTGCCCGTGATGAGGCGGAAGGTTCCGCCGTACACGTCGTCCGAGCAGAGCATGTGGTCGCCATGCGAGAGCAGGGCGAAGAGTACCGTGGTGGTGGCGCCCAAGCCTGAGGAAAACGCCAGCCCGTGACACTCCGCATCCGCGCCTTCGGGACGTTCGAGGCCTGCGATGTTCATCTCGAGCGCCTCTCGCGTCGGATTGCCCGAGCGCGAGTATTCGAAATCGCCGACGGGCTCGCCGGGCGTATGCTGCTTGAACGTGCTGCTCAGGCAGATGTCGGGCTTCACGGCGCCGGTGAGTTCGTTGGGTTCTTTTCCGTGGTGAATCGCTCTGGTGGATATTTTCATGTTGCTCCAAAAAGGCGGGGATGGTGGTGACTGTTTCCGTATCGACCTCTATCACGCGCTCTCGGGTGTCGCCGTTTGTTCCATCTCATCTTTATCGAGGAAAGCGTTGGCGACCATCCATTCATCGGAGAAAATCTTGCTGAGATAGAACATGCCCGAATCCGGCATGAGGGTGACGACTCTCTCCGGTTTTTCGAGGGATTCCGCGTACCGCACGGCGCCTGCCACCGCACCGCCCGCAGAGCCGCCCACCAGAATGCCTTCTTCTCTCGCCAGCCTGCGCGCCATCAGGAGGCATTCAGCGTCGGTCACGCGGACGACTTCATCGATGTTATCGAAGCTGAGCGTATTGGGCTTGAAGCTTTCTCCGATGCCTTCGGTCTTGTAGGAGCCCGCCTCGGGGTCCGTTTCCCCGTAAAACAGGCCGTAGAGAATCGAGCCGATGGGGTCGACGCCTACGATCTTGATGTCGGGATTCTTTTCTTTCAGGAACCTTCCCGTTCCCGATATGGTGCCGCCGGTGCCGAGACCCGTAACGAAGGCGTCGAACTCGCCTCCCGTCTGACGCCATATCTCGGGCCCCGTCATGCGGTAGTGGGATTCGGGGTTATTCGGGTTGTTGTACTGGTTCGCCAGTATGCAGTTGGGCGTTTCCTCCACGATCCTGCGCGCGACTGAGTAATGGCTCTCCGGGTCGTCGAGCGCCACCGTGGGCGTGACGATGACTTTGGCACCGTATGCGCGCAGCCGGTCGACTTTCTCCTGGCTCATCTTGTCGGGCATCACGAAAACGCAATTGTAGCCCTTGATGGCGGCGACGATGGCGAGTCCCGCGCCGGTGTTCCCCGACGTGGCCTCGACAATCATTCCGCCCGGCTTTAATTCGCCCTTTTTCTCCGCGTCTTCGACGATCAGCGGCGCGATGCGGTCTTTCACCGAGAGGCCCGGATTCATGTATTCGACCTTGACGAACAGTTCCGATTCGACTTCCGCGCCGATGGAATTGAGCCTTACGATCGGCGTGTCGCCGATGGCCTCCAGAATGTTGTTCTTCACTGAGGTAAACCTTCTAAAGCGGCTTGAATACTGGAAAACCTCGTCCTTACGAGACGATTATGCGGCATCCGCGCGGCCTCTACAAATCATCGAGAATTTCGACGGCCTGAAACGATTTTCCCTCCATGAACTCGAGGCTCGCTCCACCGCCCGTGCTCACGTGACTCACTTGCTCGCTCAGCCCGGCCATCTCGATGGCCGCCGCGCTGTCGCCGCCGCCGATGACGGTCGTGGCGCCGTTTTTCGTCGCCTCCGCGAGGGCGCGCGCAACGGTGAACGTGCCCACGTCGAAGGGCTTGACCTCGAAGACGCCCATCGGGCCGTTCCAGACGATGGTTTTCGCCCCTGAAATCATCTCCGAGAATCGGCGCGCGGATTCAGGGCCGATGTCGAGGCCCATCAGACCCTCGGGAATCTTCCCCTGGAATACTTCGAATGGCGCGCCTTCTTCGATGGCGCGCGCGGCGATTACATCCGTCGGTAAAACGAGTTTCTCGTCCCCTAAGGATTGCAGCCGGGCGGCGACTTCGACCCTGTCTTCTTCCACGAGGCTTGCGCCCGTCTCCTGGCCCTTTGCCCGCATGAAGGTATAGACCATGGCCCCGCCGATGATCACCCGGTCGCATTTGCCCAGCAGCGTTTCTATGACCATCATTTTGTCGGAGACTTTCTTGCCTCCGATGATGGCGAGAAAAGGTCTTTCAGGCGCATTCAGCGCCTCGCCGAGGTATTGGAGCTCCTTTTCGAGTAAAAATCCCGCGACGCGGGGTTTGCCCGCCATCATCTGCGGGACGGTGAGCATGCTCGCGTTGTCGCGGTGGCAGGTGCCGAAGGCGTCGTTCACGTAAACGTCGGCCAAAGAGGCCAGCCCCTGCGCGAAAGCGTCCTTTTCGCGTCTTTTGGTCTCGTCCTTGGAGGCCGCCTTGTCCTTGATCTGCTCGGCCTTGTGGAAGCGCAGGTTTTCGAGGAGGCAGCATTCCCCGTCAATCAGCGCGGCGGCTGCGTTTTCGGCGGCGGGTCCCACGCAGTCTTCCGCGAAGACGACGCTTTTGCCGAGGAGCATCTCCAGGCGTTCGGCGATGGGCCGGAGCGTCCACTTGGCGTCGGCTTCGGGGCCTTCTCCCGTCGGGCGGCCCAGGTGGCTCATGAGGACGAGGCGGCCGCCGTTATCCAGAATGTGGTTTATCGTGGGGAGCGCCATGCGGATTCTGCGGTCATCGGCGATGCGGCCGTTCGCGTCTTGGGGGACGTTGAAGTCCACACGCATCAGCACGCGCTTGCCGCGCACGTCGATGTCCGAGATGCTTTTCTTCGTCATGGGTCGCCGCCTTTGTGAATGTGAACGCCGCCTGGAATGCCGCCGAAGGACAAGTCGTGTATAAGGAAAATCGTCATGAAAATCCAGCGCCCGGCCGAAGGTTTTCGAGGTCGCGCATTTTGTCCGCATCCGCTCCGGGTGCGGTTACGAGTATGAACGGATCGCCGAGAAAGGGAAACAGATGATCACGATAGATTTGAGCGGGAAAATCGCCCTGGTGACGGGTTCGAGCCAGGGCATCGGGCAGGCGTGCGCCATGGTGCTGGCGCGTGCGGGAGCTTCGGTCGCGCTCGCGGCCCGGAACGAGGAAAACTTGAAGCAGACCGCCTCGGACATCATCGCCGCCGGAGGACGCGCGGAAGTGTTGGCGGGCGACCTCACCGCTGAGGGGCAAACCGAGCGCGTCGTCGAGGAGACCTGCGCCCGGCTCGGAGGAATTGATTTTCTCGTCAGCGCCGCGGGCGTGAGCAGGCGCACGGACCCCATCGTGACGACGGATGAGGACATCGATCTCGCCATCGACTTGAAACTCCGCGCCGCCATCCGTTTGACGAAGGCCGTGATTCCGCAGATGAGGAAGCGGGGCGAGGGCGTCATCGTCTATTTCTCGGGGCTGAGTCACGTCCATACCTCCGAGTACCACGGCTCGGGCTGCATTCCGAACGCGGGTCTCGCAGCCTACAAGCATCAACTCGCCCGCAGGCTGGCCCCAGAGAACATCCGCGTGAACCTCATCAATCCGGGCACGACGGACACCCCGAGGTACGTCCGGCAGACGACGAAAATCGCGGAACTCACGAATCGCGCTTATGAGGAAGTGGATGCCGAAAGACGCGCCGAATTGCCCATGGGCCGCCTCACGCGTGCCGAGGATTGTGCGAACGCGGCGTTATTCCTGGTGTCCGGCCTGGCTTCGAACATCACGGGCGAGTCCATCAACGTGGATGGCGGTCGGTGCGACGTGGTGAGGGCCTAGAGCGCGCTGCTGCCGCCGTCTAGGTATATCGTCTGCCCCGTCATGAAGTCGCTCTGGGGGCTGCAAAGGTAGACGACGAGGGGCCGGATTTCTTCGAGTTCGCCGTAGCGCTTCATGGGAACGTAGCGTAAAAATTCCTCGCTCTGCGCCGGGTCGGCGATGCGATCGACCGTCATCGGGGTAGGGAAGCGGCCCGGCGCAATGTTGTTCACCTGAATGTTTTTCTCCGCGAGTTCGACGGCGAGCGCCTCGGTGAATCCTCTTACGCCTGCTTTTGACGCCGCATAGGCCACCTGGTTGGGGCGGCCCCGGCTTCCAGCGCCCGAGCCGAGGTTGACGATTTTACCTCCTCCCGCCTCGAGCATGAAGCGCACCGCCGCCCGGCAGCAATAGAACATGCCGCTCAGGTTCAAATCGATGGTCTGGTGCCAGATTTCGTTCGTCATTTCGAGAATCGGGCTGGGGAGCGACACGCCCGCGTTGTTGATGAGAATGTGCGGGCCGCCGAGTTCCCTGTTGACCTGCTCGAACAAAGCGTTCACACGAGCCGGATCCGTGACGTCGCAGACGGCGGGTCTGGCTCGTACGCCGAATTCCTCGCATTCCTTCGCGGTCTCGGCCATTGGCTCGGGCCGTCTGCCGATGAGGACGAGGTCTGCGCCCGCTTCCGCCAGTGCGATGGCCATCGAGGCGCCCAGCCCCTGGCCGCCGCCCGTGATGCAGGCTGTCTTGCCGCTTAAATCCACGCCGGGTGAGGTCATATCTTCTCCGCTTTCCGGTGCGCTTGGCGAAAGGCCCCGCGACGCGATTCGGTTTGTATGTGTCAAAGTCGCTGCGGGACTTTACCACCATGCGGTAGTGGGGTACATAAGGCATGGTTCAGCAATCAATTCGACAGACATTCTCTTCCACAATTTTGGCGAAGAGTCAAAGAGAACATCATTTGTGAGGATGCGATGAGTCTCGCGCAGGCGCCTGCGGCGATCAGCAGCGACAACATGGAGTTGCTCGGCTATCACGACCTGGAAGACCGACCCGCCTTCAAGACGGCGATTCAGGAGGTGGACGGTCGGTTTTACCTCTACCTCTCGCAATTCTGGGTGAGCGGCTGGAGCGTCCTGGACGTAACTGATCCCGAAAAGCCCGAACTCCTCAAGTTCATCGAGGGACCGGACAACACCTGGACGCTGCAGGTCCAGGTGGCGGATGGTTTGCTCATCACCTCCCTGGAGAGAATCCCTCCTGGCTGGGGGCCGCGGCCCGAGGATCCGCCCGATGCCGAGGGCGTCTACATCTGGGACGTGAAAAAAGACCCCGCCGATCCGCAACTCATCTCGCACTGGCAGACGGGGGCCGACGGGACGCACCGCAATTTCTATAACGGCGGCCGCTATGCCCATCTCTCCGCATACGCGCCCGGCTATGACGGGAACATTTACCGCATTCTGGATTTGGAAGATCCGAGAAACCCCAGGGAAGCGGGCCGCTTCTGGCTGCCCGAGCAGGAGGGGGCAGAAACCGATATGTCGGACGACTGGAGCGAGGGGATGCGCGTGTTCCAGCACGGGCCGGCCCATGCGGAAAACGGGCGGGCGTATCTTCCTTACGCGCGCGGCGGGTTCGTCATCGCGGACATCGAAGACATAACCAGCCCCAGGCTCATCAGCCGCTTCAACGTCTACCCGCCGCTGGGCAGCGCGATCGCCGTCCACACGGCGTATCCCTATCTCAACCGGGGGTTCGCCATCATCAACAGCGAGGCGCTCAAGGAGAACTGCGACGAGCCGCTCAACTACACGGCGATCATCGACATCGAAGACGAGGCGAACCCGAGGCTCATGTCGCTCTTCCCGGTGCCCGAGCCGCCGCCCGGCTATTCGCACAAGAGTTTCTGCGAGCGCGGCGGGCGCTTCGGCCCCCACAACCAGCATCATCCCCAGGGGCTCGATTGCCTTGAGCAAAGGGAAGACCGCATCTATCTGACGTATTTCAACGCAGGTCTCAGGGTCTATGACATCTCCGAGCCCATCCATCCGCGCGAGATCGCGCACTACATCCCCGCCGACCCGACGAAACGCCTCGGCATGCTGCCCAAGACGCTCGTCACCCAGAGCGAGGACGTCATCGTGGACAGGCGCGGAATCATTTATGTGACGGACAAGAACCATGGACTGCATATATTGCGCTGCACCGTTTAGGCGAAAAGGAGAAAAATTCTATGCCTACCATCGTTGACCTTTCACGAGAGATCTACCACCGCACGCCCGCGTATCCGGGCCAGCCGCCCATCCTCTACGCCGAGTGGAAAAACCACGAAGAGGCCTTCAAGGACTCGGGCAACGTCTGGGGGAACGCCCTGAACTTCGTCACCATGCCCGAGCACGGCACCACGCACCTCGACGCGCCGCGTCATTTCCACCAGGACGCGCAGCCGATGAACGAGTACCCGCTCGAGAACTGCATCGTGCGCGGCATCTGCATCGATTTGCAGCATATTGAACCGAGGGCGGAAATCAGCTCGGCGGACCTCGACGCAGCGGTGAAGAAGACCGGCCTCCCGGTTCCCCAGGGCGGCACCATCCTGCTCTGTACGGGCCATCATGCCCGCACTTTCCCGACGAAGGCGTATGGCACGGATAATCCGGGCATCAACGTGGAAGCCACCGAATGGTTGGCGGATCAGGGAATCGTCCATTTCGGGATCGATTCCATGCGTCCCGGCCCCGAGGGCGACGTGAACGCCCTGGTTCACAAAACCTGCTGGGAGAGGGGGATCACCCACCTGGAAAGCCTGTGCAACTTGGAAGCCCTGCTCGGCAAGGGCGAGTTCCAGTTCATCTCCCTGCCTCTGAAATTCCGGGAAGGTACGGGGAGCCCCGTCCGCGCGGTGGCGGTTCTGGACGATTAGTCCATCTTCCGGGGTCCTCGCCGTTTAGAGGCGAGGACCCCGTCTTTTCGATGAATGGCCAAAATGTGATAGGCTAGATGTCTATCTGCGACATCCGCCCCGGGGAGGGGATTTCTCAGCCCTCCGCAGAGCCTATGCCCCAGTCTCCCCAACCCCGATCGGAGTATGCGTTCGAACTGGGACGCCGCATCGCGCGTGCGCGTGAGCGCAAGGGATGGAACCGCAATCAACTGGCGCGCGCCGCAGGGGTCACATGGGCGAATCTCACACGCTATGAACAGGGTCAGAACGAACCGAGCGCGAGCAAACTGTTTGAAATCGCAAAAGTACTCGACGTGTCCGGCGATTGGCTGCTGGGTCGAACCGGCGCGCCTGAGATTCCGGGTGTCGGGCCTTTGGACGTCACCTTGAGCATGAGCGAGAACTTACTGGCGCCGGGCAGGGTGAGCGATGCGGAGTTTCGCGCCGTGCCTTTGGTGTCGGGCTCCATCGCGGCGGGCAGCGCCAGAATCGTGGATGAGCAAATCGAGGAATATGCGCTCATCCACGTCTCTCAAATTGCAGGGCGTGGAGATTTGGTCTCGGTTCGGGTGGACCGGGAGATGGGCCGCAGCATGGTTCCCCTGATTCAGCCGGGAGCCGTGGTCGTCATCGATCGCCGCGACAAGGCGATCGTTTCAGAGGGTATTTACGCCGTTCGGGATGAATCCGGAGGGTGTACGCTGAAGCGGTTGCAATGGACCCCGCCGCGTCTATGGCTGGTGCCCGAGAATCGGGATGAGGTGGTCACCCATATTGATTTGGACGGGGAGGAACCTGCCGATCGAATCGTGGGCCGCGTCGTCTGGGCCTATCAGCCGCTCGCCTGAGGACTAGGAATCCATTAACTCCTTGCATTTCTCCGTCAGGGCGGGGATGACTTTCTTGTAGTCGCCCACGATGCCGTAGCGCGCGCGCTGGAAAATGGGCGCTTCGGCGTCCGTGTTGATGGCCACGATGTTCTTGCTCGGCCCCGCCCCGACCATGTGCTGCATGGCGCCCGAGATGCCGACGGCGATATAGAGGTTCGGGCTCACGATCTTGCCCGTCTGGCCCACCTGCATTGGCGTCGGCACCCAGCCGGCGTCGACGGCGGCGCGGCTCGCGCCCACGGCCGCCTTGAGCACCTTGGCGAGATCCTGGAGGTATTCGAAATTCTCCGGCCCTCCCAAACCGCGGCCGCCGCTCACGACGATTTCCGCATCTTCGAGACGCACGCCTTCTGCTTCCACCTTTTTCGCCTCCACGAAATTCATTCGAATCTCGTCGGCATCCACGGAAACGCCGATTTCCATGAACTCGCCCTCGCGGCCCTCTTCGATATCGGCCAGCGGCAGGGCTTTCGCGCGCGTGGACGCGATGGAGAGGGAATCCGTCTTCGAGCGAACGTGGCTGATGGCGCTGCCTCCGTGGACCGGGCGGATGGCGGCGAGCATTCCGTCCTCAATCGAGAGGTCCGTGCAGTCGTGCGCGTAGCTTGCCCCATGCCGGAAAGCGAGCCTGGGCGCTACGTCCCGCCCCATGGAGGTATTGGCGACCAGCAAGATATTCGGGTTCTCTTCTCCGAGGACGGCGTTGATGACTTTCAGATAAGCTGCATTGGTATATCCATCCAGAATATCCGACTCGGCCGCCAGCACCTTATCGGCTCCCAAGGCGATGAGTCCTTTCGCCAGTTCATGCGTGCCCGCGCCGCCGAGGAGGAGAGCGACCAGGGAACCCCCTTTTTCGTCGGCGAGTTTTCGTCCGATACCGCAAAGCTCACTGCTCACGAGCGCGAGTTTGTCTCCCGCGCGCTCGGCCAGAATGAGGACGTTATTCGACATGATGTTGTTCATTCTCCCTTAGATGATTTTATCTTCACGAAGGCGAAGCGCCAGGGCGCCGGCTGCTTCTTCGAGTGATTCGCCTTCGATGAATTCGCAGTTCCCGTCAAACACGGGCTTGTAGAATTTGGTGACCTCAAAAGTAGCCGCCTCTTTTCCGACCGAAGCGGGGTCTATTCCGATGTCCGCCGCGCCCCAGACGGGAATCTGCTTGCGCGATGCCATCAGGATGCCTTTCACCGAGGGCAGGCGGGGCGTATTGATCTCGTTGCTGGCGGTCAGCAGGCACGGGGTCGATACTTCCACGACCTCCACGCCGTCTTCCAGAGCGCGTTCGCACCGGAGGCCTGAGTCGGTTTTCTCCACTTTCTGCAGCTGGCTTACGCTCGGGAGGTCGAGCGCTTCGGCGAGGGCGAGGGCGGTGGTGCCATAGCTCCAGTCACTGCTCAGCCTGCCGCAGAGAATAACGTCGAAGCTATCCAGCTTTTGAATGGCGCCCGCCAGAATCCGCGCGATGGCGAAGGCGTCGGAACCCTCGAAAGCTTCATCCTGGAGCAAAACGGCTTCATCACACCCCATGGCCAGGCATTTTTTGAGACCGTCCCTGGCTTTTTCATCACCCATCGTCATGACGGTGACTTTTCCGCCGTGTTCCTCCATGAGGTTGATGGCCGCCTCGACGGCGTTTTCGCAAAAGCCGTTGATGACGGGTGATACGTTCGCGGGCGGGATGACATCCATCTTCTCCTCATCCACCTTGAAATCGCGGGGAGGGATGTCGGGGTCTTGTACTTGCTTGATGCAGACGATGATATCCAAAGGGTTGATTCTCCTTGTTTTTGCTACTTTTCATCTGTCATGGTCGTGTGAATCGCTCGGATATGTTCTGAATCAACAAAACGAGACGGCCTAAAAATAATGAGATGGAGTCGATGCGTCAACCGAGAAAGGCATTTTTCCCGGTTTTGCGCGATCCGTAAAATATTGGTTCCGCTTTCACGTTTGACACTCAAAAAAATCCGGGGGATAAGATGAAAACTGATTGATGTGAGAATTCCGCTTGTCGGCAAGCGATTTTTTAGTGCGTGTCCCATTTTGGATTAGAGGATTCCTTCAATGGCAGAAGCTACCGAAGCCCAGATTATCGAGGCTCTGAAAAAGGTGCGAGACCCAGAGGTCGGAAAAGATCTCGTGAGCCTCAACATGATCAAGGATGTGCAGATTTGTGGAGATGCAGTCGCCTTCACACTGCAGTTGACGACGCCTGCGCATCCGCGCAAGGAAGAATTTGAGCAGGAATGCAAGCTGGCCGTCGGGTCTTTGGAGAACGTGAATTCGGTGAACGTCCGGGTGACGAGCCACGTCACCGCTCGTCCCTCGATGGCCGGCAAAATGGACGTCGCGGGTGTGAAGAACATCATCGCGATAGCGAGCGGGAAGGGCGGGGTTGGCAAATCCACCGTGGCGGTGAACGTCGCGCTTGCTCTGAGCAGGGAAGGCGCGAAGGTGGGGGTGCTCGACGCGGACATATACGGGCCGAGCCAGCCTCTGATGCTCGGAATCCCGGCCGCGCGGCCCATCGCCGAGGAGGAGAACAAGATAAGGCCCCTGGAGGCGCATGGTCTCAAAGTCATGTCGATGGGGTTTCTGGTCGATGAGGACAGCCCCGTCATCTGGCGCGGCCCCATGGTCATGCGGGCGCTCGTGCAGTTTTTGAGCGAGACGATTTGGGGGGAACTCGACTATCTGGTTCTGGACCTGCCGCCCGGCACCGGCGACGCGCAACTGACCATCGTGCAGCAGGTATCCCTGGCGGGCGCCGTCATCGTCAGCACGCCTCAGGACATCGCTCTGCTCGATGCGCGCAAGGGTCTGCAGATGTTCCGGAAGACAGACGTGCCCATTCTGGGGATCATCGAAAACATGAGCTATTACCTGTGCCCCGAATGCGGGCATCGCGAGAACATCTTCGACACGGGAGGCGGGGAGAAGGCCTCCCAGCGCTATGAAGTCCCGTTCCTGGGCGCCATTCCGCTCGACATCAAGGTGAGGCTGGGGGGAGACTTCGGCGTGCCCGTCGTTGCGGGAGAGCCGGATCACCCGACGGCCAGGGCGTTTCGAGAAGCGGCCAGAAAGGTGGCCGAGCAGGTGGCCATCGCCAACGCATCGGGGCCCATATCGGTGCCTGAACTCAAGATCATCGGGTAGCAGGGTCTGCAATGGTGAATGCCCCCATGCCGGAAGTCCGGGTTCGCAATACCGACTTAGATCAACGAAGTAACTTTAAGCCTTTCGGCCGCAAAGTTCGGGTGTGTTGTATTCCTACGGCGAGGCACGCAGGCGATTTTTCATAAGTTCATAAGAGGATTAACGTTATGGCGAAAGTAGTCCTGATCGACCCACTTTATTCGACGCCCGCGTGGAATGTGGCTTCCGACTGGCTGGGCGCGGAGCACGAGGTCGTCGCTCCGGCCGAGTACACGCCTGAGGCCATCGAGCCGCTGCTGCCGGATTCGGAGGGCATACTGACGGTATTTCGGCCCGTATCGCCGGAAATGATGGACATGGCGCCGAATCTCAAGGTGGTGGCCAAGCCGGGTGCTGGCGTGGACAACATCGACGTCGACGCGGCGAATGAGCGCGGCGTCATGGTATGCAACGTCGAGGGCGTACGGGGGCGCTCCGTGGCGGAGCACGCTTTTTTCATGGCGCTCTACGTCGCGCGCCACGCCTGGATGCGGGATCAGCAGGAAACCTGGGAGCACGTGCCTGCGGTGCAACTGGGCGGCAAATCGCTCGGCATCGTGGGCCTTGGGGATATCGGTAGAAGGGCGGCGCGCATCGGTAATGGTTTCGGCATGGAATTGCTCATCAACACGCGGACGGAGGACCCCTCCTACGTGCCCGAGGCGACGCTCGAGTTCACCTCTTTCGACGCGCTCTTGCCGCGCGCTGATTTCCTGATTCTGTGCATGCCGCTGGCGCCCGAGATGCGGGGCATCATGAACAGGGAGAATCTCTTGAAAATGAAGGCGGACGCCATCCTCATCAACGTTTCGAGAGGCCCCGCTGTGGTGAGCGACGATCTGCTGGAGGTGATGCGCGACGGTCATCTCGCGGGTGCGGGGCTCGACGTCACCGATCCCGAGCCGCTGCCCGGGGATCATGGCTTGTGGGGGCTCGAGAACGTCATCATCAGCCCCCACCACGCTTCCCGGACGCCGGAGACGCAGGTTGCCGCGATGGACCGCACCGCGGAGAACATGCGCCTGGCCTTAGGCGGCCAAAGGCCCGTAAACATCGTGAATCCGGGGGTCATGTAAGCGATTCCCCAAGCCGGACAGGCCGACGCAGGCCGGCCGGGTCGGAGTGTGAATGCCGTTTGAATTGGTTGCCCTGAGCCCGGCCATCTTCTTCGCCCTCTCGAGCATCATGACCAAAAGAGGGCTGGACGGCAGCACGCCGCACACGGGCAGTCTGGTCGTCCTGCTCATGCAGCTTGTCTTCTTCTCCGCCTGCCTGGTGGTCGTGGATTTCTCCCGGATATCGGTTTCGGTCCACTGGCTCGCTTTTCTGGCGGCGGGGATTTCCTCGCCCGCGTTGTCGCTGATGTTCCTGTTTCGCTCGATCCAGAGGATCGGCGTCGCCTCCACCAGCCCCATCTCCAACACCCACCCCATTTTCGGGGCCTTCTGGGCGTTTCTGGTGCTGGGAGAACGCCCGCCCGCCGTCTTGTGGCTGGGTATCCTCGTCGTCGTGGCCGGTGTTTTCTGCATGACGAGCGGAGGAGGTCCGCTCGCCAGGGGCCGCGTGCTGCTGTTGCCGGTCACCGCGGCGGCCTTTATGGGGCTCGCCCACACGTTCAGGAAAATGGGGCTCGGAGGCGTGGAATCCCTTGTTTTCGGGGGGTTTCTGCAATCCGTCTCGGCATGCGCCCTGGGTCCTTTGATCCTGAAGGCGAGCACCGGGTGGAGCCCGTTCGTGTTCAACAAGGCCTCGCTCGGCAACTTCATCCTGGCGGGTCTCGCGATGGCGGCCGCCCAGTTGACGTTGATGGCCGCCCTGAGCATGGGGGAGGTGTCGCGCGTGACGCCCATGGTGGCGACGGTGCCGCTTTTCATGCTCGTGCTGGCGCCCCTGATACTCGGCAGGCGCGAGAGGATCACCCCGCGCATCGTTTTGGGCGTGCTGATCACCGTGGCGGGCGTGATTCTGGTGACTTCGCTGCGCTAGCCCGCAGTTCCGCGCATTTGCCGTTGTCGCGAAGCTTGAGGGCCGTGGCAGAATTCCCCTGCGCCCCGGTTCCGCGGCGTCTCGCCCTAAGAAAAATTTGTCGGAAATTTCTCGAAAAACCCCGTGAATTTATCTGAATTTATCGAAATTTTCGGAAATTCGACTCGGCTGCGCGTGTGGGAGTCCGCGTGGATGGCGCCGTGCGCGCCGCATCCTCGGATGAGGGCAAATGCGGGGAAATGCGTACTTCATCGAAAGCCGAATCTTGGGCGTTCCTGAAATCGGCGGGGGGATGTCTCGGGGATGAGGAGAGGAGAAGGACGCTCAGGCGGCGATTTCGAGACGGGGCGATTCCCCCGGGACGGGGGAGCGGAGTTTTTCCAGAAGGTGGGGATTGCGCCGGACGATCTCGAAGAGCATCCCCAGGCTGAGGTGGTTGCCGAAATCATCGTCCCATTCCAGCTGGTTCCGGCAGTTCTCCCTTGTCAATCGGAAGCGGGACCAGGAGAGTCTCCCGTCGGGGTGCTCTTCCATCCCTACGATGAGTTCGTCTCCGTAGTACCAGATCCACATTTCCAAATCGCCGACGCGGGCGGGTTCGACTTCGGGCCGCCCGCCCTTGAACCTGCCGAATGCGCCGACGCGTGCGAATGAAGTTTCGTTATCGGCGGTGACGCCGAGCTTATGGAGAAGCTCCATGGCCAACTCGTATGAAATTTCGGGATCGTCGTTATCGTGGGCGGAGAATTCCACAGCCTCGCTCTTCTCCAGATCGATCTTGAGCAGTGCGAATGGTTCTTCTCCCTTCAGGAGCAGCCACAGCCCGGATTCGCCGGACTCGACCTCCTTCCAATAACTTTGCGCATCCTCGCGCTTGCGAACGCAGATTTCGAGAGTTTTTCCGATTGTCATGAGCCTGTTGAGGGAGAGCACCTCTTCGAGCCGGAACTCCCCGCTGAGGGGGATGGCGCCGGGTTTTGCTTCTGCTTCGGCGCGCCGCTCGCGGGCCTCGGTCAATGCCTTGCGGAAGTGCTCTGCATTCTTGCAGGCTTCATCGAAAGTATGGCGGCAGCTCTTGAGGAGTTTCCCGGCCTTGCGCCTGACGGCCTCATCCTCATGCCCGGAGCATTCGAGCGCCTCCCGGATGGCCCTGAGAATTGCGCATACGGTCCGCTCGCCGGCCTCTCCGTTTTCTTGCAGGTAGGCGTCGATGCCGCACCCGAGCCTTTCAACGGGGAAATCCTCGCCTGCTTCTCTCTTCAGGCGGTTCCACTGAATCAAACATTCGGCGTTCATGTTTTCTCCTTCTGCATCTGTCCGGTATCAAGAAAACGCGGCTTTACGATTTGAACCATCCCTTCTTCTCGGGCTTCGGCGGGGGAGGATATGCCCGCTCCAGAGCGTCGGCGATTCTTTCCAGCGAATCGCTGATTGCGCCCATCCTGCCCAATGCCGCTATGAGCGCTACTTTTTCCGCGGCGGTAAAGATGGAATCATTCGCCATCGCCTCATCCTTTCCCGGCTGTGTTGTTTGCGCGATAGGCCACGAGTCCGTAGCGCAACCATGCCAAGTTAAACATCTGCTCAGGATCAAGCCCTGCGGAAATCCAATCCTTTTCAATAAAACGAACCCATTCCATCGCTTTTTCGTGAATGTTGTGCTTTGTCACTTCATTCATCATGATTGGTTCTCCTGTTCGTCCGCCTCGTCTTCCGCGCCAATTTCGCCGGTCAGCATTTTCCCGAGTTTCACGGCGGCGGCCATCATCTCCTCACATTTAGCCCATTCATCGTCCGTGATCTGCGCCTCCAGCCATTCGGCGCGCTCCCGGGCGATTACCTCGCCCTCGCCGCGCAGGCGCTTGGGTATCCGGCCGAGGCGCGCGTGCCCGTGGGAGAGGGCCCAATCGGCGCGCCGTGAACCGCCTGTGAGGCGCGCGCGGCGTTCGGGGAAAAGATAGCCCCTGCAGCTGATGTCGGGGTCGAACTCGACGTCGGCGGGGTCGAGCGCGCCGTTGTCGGTTTTCAGGTTTTCAGCCAATCCTTTCAGGAAGTTGGAGAAGGGGTTCCCGCGTTCCCGGTATTCCTCCCAGCGGGGGTCGTCCCACTCGAGGTCTCCGGGATGGCGGAAAAGGTCGCGCCTCTCGATGGACTCTTCCTCCTCCTGATACGCCCAGGCGGAGTCTGCGAGATGTCCGGGCAGGGCGCGGTTGAACTCCTCTAATGCCGCCTTCGCATCCCCGACACGGCGGCGGCGTTCGGCGAGGCTCGCTTCGGCCAGGAGGGTGAAGAGCATGGGGGCCTCCTCGATGAGTCTTTGCATCTCCACCCCGTAGTGTTCCTCCACCATGTCGTAGGCGAGGGCGGTTTCGCTGTCGAGGTGAACTCTGGGGCCTGAGCCGCCGGAATCGAAGTTGATCCGGGACACTTCCTCCCGCACCGCTTCTGATTCGGGGCCAAGCGCCAGAATCCGGGGATTCCCCAGCTTCAAGGCGCCAGCGAGCAACCGTGCGGTGGATTCTCGCGCTTCGCCTCCGTTTGCGCTCTCGAGACGGCCGATGGTCTTCTTTTCGATTTTCGCCCTGTCGGCCAGTTCCTGCTGGCTCCATCCCTGCGCCTTGCGCAGCCTTTGCAGTGTTTCGGGGTGTATCTTCATCGTATGAACCTCATGCGGAAAAGTTTGTTGACTCCGTATCCTGGAACCATAATACTCTTTTTATATAAGATATTAAAGAGATAATTTAATAAATATCTATTATATAAAGGTGTATATATGGAATATTCGAGGCTGAATATCTCTTTTATGGGGTATTTAGAGGTGCTGGGGCTTCCGCTCGGAGTTGTTGCCGCCGTATTTGAAGAAGGCGAGGCGGGTGGGGGCGGTGATTCCGTGGCTGTACCTGAAGGGGATATCGACGAACCCCATCGAGTCGACCTTTGCCACCATTCGCTTGCGAACGGCGAAGACCAGGAACTGCCTGAGTGAGAAGACGGCGCTGAGCCTCGTGCATCAGCTCGCCATGAGCGCCCGGAAGCGATGGCGCTGGCTACGCGGCTTCCTTCATCTGGCCGACGTAATCGCCGACGAGAGGTTCATCGATGGGGTGAGCGGAAAAGAAACGGGCGGGAGGGTCGCTGGGTTCAGGACGGTCATACACCAGATTTGACAGTAACTCTCGTGAAGAATCATATGGCCATCCTGCTCGTTTTCATTTCACTCACTTCGTCGATGAACTTCACATCGGCAAGCTTGTCGGACAGTTAACGCAAGCCGCGTATGCGGCTCTTCTCTGTTGATGCTAATCAACGGGCAGTCAACAAGCGTTTTTAGTAAGAATGCGCCGCTTTCTTGAATTTTAGCCCATACACCAGAGCTACGAGTTTCTCATAATTCGACAGACAAGTGTTGATATTCGCTCACGAAGTCCCAATGTATCTTGGTTAATCCATATTGATACAAATACATAAGGTCAGAAAAACTAAACTATGCAAACGACACAAAGAAATAATGAAGTTAGATTTACTCTATGTTAGTTCCGCCGAATGAATCTTCAGGACCAGTTCCGATTCGTCAGCCAAGAAATACACAGGTGTTTTTCCGGAGAGTTCTTCACTTTTTGAGAGTATGATTGGTACACCCTCACCGCGTTTGTCCATGATATAGGACCGATGACTAGTTAAGTTATCTTGCTCAACCGGACAACGTGCCAGTAAGTTGGTTACTGCTTCATTACGGGCTGCTTGCCGATAGGGAAGACTATCGGGAGTCATCGTGTTGGGTAGAAGCCCCGGCGTAAATATCTCTAACCTATCATCGAACAATCGGAGCCGAATCTTACTCCCTCCCATCGAATAGTCTCGATGCGCAACAGCATTCGTTATCGCTTCGAAAATGGCGAGAAGATCGTATTGTGGAATATCTTCACGTCCACCTGTTGAGTTTTTTCTTGCTCCGATTCGCATGTTTTTCTGCACAAATTCACAAGCTTCAAATATTTGGCGGTCTAACGGCCCCGTGATGTCGTGTGCATCACGTTGATATGCTGCCTCGGCACGCGGCGAAATTGTCGATCCTCGATATGCAACAGCTTGAATGAATGCCCCAGGTATGAAGCGTTCCGGATTCCTGCAAGCCAGCATTATACCAGCCACTGTGGGTCGCAAAACGCCTCCATCACCTTGAGATGCCATTGCTAGCTTAATTAGTAACTGTTCGGATGTATCAGTAAAGCGAGATGTACGAAAACGGTTCCAAAGTGGTTCATGCAGATCGGCAAACGTCGCTGTTGGCACCGGTGTTTCGTCGAAGCGAATCAGGCGCGCTTGACTACGCTGCTGCAATAAGCGCACAAGTTGCTCAGGAGGTATGGGTCGTTTTGATGAGCCAACCCGATGAAAATACCTATCTGTACTTTGATGTACAAATAGACTCGGCGAGACTTCAACGCGGATCACAGGGCGTTCTACCCCCATATTATCAGGCAACGTAAGCCGTTCAATTACCGGCGCCAAAGGCGGCCTGATTGAATCTTCGCAAGCTTGGCGGATCAATCTTTCGACATTATCAAGACGTTCCACGGGGATACCCAATACTTCCCGTGTGTTATCATCTATACCCATCAACAACACACCACCGCGGCTGTTCGCAAACGCAGCGAGTTCATCAGCAAGTTCGTTCTGCCTTGGTCCACGTATGTTTCCGCCAGCAAAACGAACTTCCTTTAATTCCAAGAAGTTATCTTCACCTAACCGAATTTTTTCTAACAACTCGCCACGTGTCGCAAACATCTCACACTTCTCGTCCCAAACGCGCCCAACGGCGTGCAAATGCCTCTCGTCCGCCTTCCATTACTTGGCAGACTTCCTCTCGAACCGCCTGTTCCTGTAGCGCACCCTGTTCTGCCACTTTGCATTGACCAGACCGAAAATCTAAAGCGTAAATCATTTCTGCGTCACCATTGATCACCACGTTGGGGTTATGTGTCACAACAATTAATTGTCGACGGAGCTTGTTCTCACGAATCTGGCGTACGATGAGTTCGTATATCAAATGGTTGTCCAGATCGTCTTCCGGCTGATCAAGGATTAGCGGTTCATCACCAAAAGCGAGCATAAACGCCAGTAATGCTGCTGAACGTTGTCCCTGTGAGCTCTGACTAATAGATGACCAATTTTGACCATCTCCAGTACGGCTGTATTTGATGTGCAGGTCGTCTTCGGGAAACCAGCACTGTACATGGTCAACAAATTCAGGTGTTTCAAATTTGCGTCGAAGATAGTTCTGGAAGTAACCTCCGAAATTCTGGTGTTTTTCAATTATTCGCACTTTTACGCTTTTCAAAGTCGATTCGCTATCTTGAGCGTTCGCCAGTTCAAACGCTAATCCGCTGACAGGCTCGCCATCTTCGATTTGCAATATGTCGCTACTAAACCGCTCGTCCTGAACATCGAGTAAATCTCGCATTTCATGTTCTATGCGGTTTGCATCAAAGCCAAAATCAATTATTTCCATGCTCACGAAATTATTTGCCTCCAACTTGGCCATAAGAAACTCCGCTCGAGCTCTTGTTATTGCTTTACGCGTATCTGCTACCCGAATCCACTGAGTTTCAATCTCAGCCTCTAGATGCTGGCGATCATCTTTCAACTGATTAAGGTGTTTCAACTCTTCCTCAAATTCCTGTCTCTCATGTACTAAACGCCCAAAAGCCTGTGGTCCCTCAACTCCTTGTTCGATGAGCGAAGACTGTAACTCCTCATAGTTTGCTTGCGCTTCTTCAACACGCTTCCGCCATTCTGCTAGCTTGGAATCGTCTTCTAGTTTTTGTATCTTTTCAGAAAGCACACCCGAGGTTTGCGTAAGCTCAGCACGAATTGTGTTAATTATCTGTTCTGCTTCATTCCTCCAAGTGAGAACATCGTGATCGCGTGATGAATCAAATGTGTCATCCTGCCAGTCATCCAACAGTAGGTCTTCAGCTAAAGTTTCAATGCGATTAGGTATCATACGAAGTTGATTTAGTGTTGCATCTACTTCTCGGCCTTGCCGCTGGGCTTGCTGATGTGCCTGTAGCACTTCAGCGTGATGTGACTGAGCTAGAACATCAAGTTTACTTTTTGCATCCTCGAGTTTGCGTTCCAACTCAGGTCGACTCTTTAGCTTTCCATCCAATTCGCGCAATCGTGCGCGTTTCGAAAAATAGCTACCCTTTGCCTCCTCAAAGGCACGATGAAGATCGCCTATTTGAGCAGCTTCATCAATAATACTAAGTAATGCTTGTCGACCATCGCCAGCCATGGCCGCGATCTGACCTTGAGAAAACAACCTTACTGGAAATCGCTCGGGTGATGTTGTTTGGCTGGAAGAATCATTCCATTCCCCGTCTTCACGCTGCTCTTGAATGACAGTCCCCTGGCCATCTTGGCACCAACACAACTTGTGCAAAACTCCATTTCTCATTAACTCCACGAATATCTTTGTATTCTGTCGGAGTGCGCCGTTGCTTTCGCGCCCATTTATGACCCCGGTAAAACTCTTGAACTGGCGATAAGGCTCACTAGTTTCGCCTAAGTAATCCAATTCTCCGTCACGTCTATATGCTAAGCGCAGGGCTTGAACGACCGTCGATTTTCCCGTGCCGCGCCCACCAATCAGTGCATTGTAATAGGGAGTGAAAGACATAGAGATGGGGTTGCCATTGCCCATGTACTGGGCAGAATCGATTTTGATCTTTGTAATAAAGTGTGAAGGCGTTTGGAAAGGTTCAAACGTTCCTTCATCGCTTCGGCGAACCGAGACATTATTACCATCCAAGAGTGCAAGACGTAGTCCCTCGAGTGTAGGGTTCGCCATCTTGATCCACGTATAGCGAGACCCAGGATTTTTTTGCTCTTCGAAATCATGGCAGTCACTGCCTATTACTCTAGACAATGACTGGCCCTGCTTTTCAACAATCTCTGGTAACTGGTGATTGCTATCTTCCCATTCCACTGCAAGTAAGCCTTCAGTTTCTAGCACTTGACGAACGGTATTGGCATCAAGTTGGCAGGCTCGGGTATTGTCGCGTACAGCAAGCAACCCTTTACCATTGCTTCCTTGACGATCTGCATGAGCTGGAATCGGAAGACCCCCGGCTTCGACAACTGCCTGTACTACTTCCGCAGCACCCTTGCGTGTTACGGCATCGCTATCGCCTTTGGTTCCATCGTAGCCAACGCTGCCGAGCAATGTATCGATGTCGCTGGATTGAGAAGAAGGATCAAACAAGGCAAGCAAATGGAAACCACCATGTACAGATAGCTCGACTCCGGGAAAGAGCACTAACTCCCGGAAGCCATCGGGCGACACTCCATTCTCAGCCTGTTCTTTCATCTGTTCGTAGGCTGATTTAAGCTTGTCGATCCAATCACCACTATTGTGGTCAGTTACCGCGACGCAGTCGATCTCGGAAGCCATAAACTTAAGCAGCCAAGTTTTCGGGAGAACCTCATCTTCCGAACCGATGGAATTTTGCCAAACCGAGGTGTCGAGGGAGGCGGGTGTATGAGTATGAAAATCAAATTTCCACCATCGCGACCCAGGATAGGGCCACTTCTGGTTTGTGGGCGCAATCATTATAGCTATCCTCAATGTCTGAACCACTCGGGATTTGTCAAGAAACAAATTCACTAAAGCCACACTGTATCACGCCTAAGAATTAAACCATGCTATTGCAATGGCATGCGTATTTTCTATTTCATTTCTCTTATACTTTCAATCCCAAGTTGTTCGTCAATTAGCAACTAATACCATAACAATTCAAATGGTTAGTGTGTGCACAATGAACACATTACAAGTTGATTTTACTCCTTTCTCTAGATTAGCACATGACTCTGCACCTATCCCAACGAAATCATAATCGGTCAGATTCAAGATATGGGCACTGCGTTTGAGTGAAGACTCTGCTTTTTCCAACTACGACGCGCACTGGAAAAGATGCGATATTTCGATCCCATGAAAATCATAAGGAAAGCACCCCATTATCTTTTGCCCCGAATCGCCGTCTGGCTCTGTACCGCAGGAGGCTAGAAGTGCGCCTCTTCTAGAACGAGATGCACGTCCGCGCGGCGCGCTTCGCCTCAAATTAGGCGGGTGCAGCGTACGAAAAGGGCGAGACTCAAAGCTTCTATGACGATTTCTTCGAGGTTTTCAGCGTCCAGTGCCGCTCCATCACGCGGAACTGCGAGCTCGCTCGGCTGTAGAAACCGGCGCAAGTGTTATCAGTATACTAGGCAATCTTCTTATCTTGGATGACCGCTATCGCCGTTCCCGCAACGCTATTTATCGTCCCGGGGGATTTTGACGGGAATCGGGCCGGTGCGGGTTCGTGTTTCCCGGACGCGAGACAGGTTCGGGGTGGGGGTAGTGGAGCTTCCGCTCGGAGTTGTTGCCGCCGTATTTGAAGAAGACGAGGCGGGTGGGGGCGGTGATTCCATGACTGTACCTGAAGGGGATATCGACGAACCCCATCGAGTCGACATTCGCCACCATTCGCTTGCGAACGGCGAAGACCAGGAACTGCCCGAGTGAGAAGACGGCGCTGAGCCTCGTGCATCAGCTCGCCATGGGCGCCCGGAAGCGATGGCGCCGGCTACGCGGCTTCCGTCATCTGGCCGACGTAATCGCCGACGTGAGGTTCATCGATGGAGTGAACGGAAAAGAAACGGGAAGCCAAAGGCCGAATGATCCATTAAACCGTTTACATACAATTCTTTACCCTCATAAATACCACCACATTGCCAGGGGGGTGTTTATGCGGACAATCCCCTTGCATTTTTATGCGACATGTTTTATTTTATCGTTCAATTAAATATAGCTGGACTGGATGAACCACACGCCCGAAGAAGGGACAAATTCTGCTGAAGCTGGCGCCATGGAACCGAGGAGGGGAGAGAATGAAAAGCACAAAACAAAATTCGCATGTCTTGCGGGCCGAATACTCTGGAGGTCGCCATGGCGGAGGGGGGCTGGCCATCCGGGTCGCCATATTCGCCCTCGCGTTCCTTTTCGGCATCGGGCCTGCGATGGCGGCGGAGAATCCCTCGCAGAATGGTCAGTTGGCAAATAACCGGTGCGTTCCGGAGAACCGGGTCGACGACAGCGACGATACCGTATCGGGGTGCCTGAGCAATACGAGCTATGACGAAATCAAACTCCTGAGGGACCGGGTCAACGAAGCGCCCGCAGCATACTACCTGAATTTTCAGGAAGCCCGGCCGGGCGGCAGCGACATCAAAACCGAAGTCGAGGCGGCCGCCCGTGAAAACTTTGTGCGTATCCCGCTGGACTGGGCCGCTTCCCTGGGCGGCACCTCCGTGAACGTCTATGACAATACATTTCAGGCGGAAGCGGTTCTCAACGATGCTCTGGCAGTGGTCCCCGACCGCAAGAATCTGGCCAGCGTCCAGTCGATCCACGGGAATTCGAAGGTGACCGCCCATGCGTTTCGCAACGAGGCGTTGGTCACCCTGAATTCGGATCCGACCTACAGGGGAGTCTTGTCTTCGGTTACTCCCGTCTCTGCAGGCGGAGCGTTGAATCCGCCGGATCCCGATCGGATCGTCCACCTGCCGCCTCCAAGCTCGGACCCCCTCGCACCTCCTCTACCCGCCCTCGTGTTTGTTTACGATCGGAGTGGTATCGATTTTGACGGTATCCAGGCGGCAAGTGGAGCGAATGTGGCCGTCGGAGGCACAGTGGTAGACTCGATCGCGGTCGGCAACCGCATAACGGTAGGCGGCGATTCGGCGTATACCGCCGAACACAGCGGCGCCATCTTGTACACGTACCAGATATCCACCAACGACGACAACGAAACGCCGAACATCCAGGCGGTCACAGGGACGTTCCCGGCGTCTCCCGTTTCTCCCATCGTTGCGGGCAGTGCGGACAGTGTTCCTCATGCGAACGTGCTGGCCATCCAACTGAAGGGCAGTTACACGGATGGGAAATTCGAGCTCACGGATAATGTGCTCCGCTCGACATCGGTGGTCAATTACGCCAGCAATGGCTACACGGCCCGTACGCGCCTTTCTGATCTGCCGGGGCCCGGATGGGAAGTTCGCCAGCATAACGCAGGCGGTTTGTCCCGCGCCGACACGCGAGGGAATCAGGTCACCATCACCAACTCAAACCCGAGCGCCCTCCATACGAGTCCAATCGGGGCGCCGCGCTTCGCTCTGAAGCTGGAAAACAGCCGGGTCGCCATGGCCCGCAACCGCTTCGAGGCGATTGCGACGGGCAATTTGATGCAAAGCGGTCCAGGCCGATGACGGGCGCACGCGTCGCGAAGCAGGGAGCGAGGCGGAAGCAGCTTGTCCGCCAGGCTCCCGCCCTTGCCGCGCTTCTCCTCCTGGCGGGATTGTCGTGGCCGGTGCTCAGCCACGCAAACGAGCCCGGCAGCGACTTCTCCTGGGGCTTCATCAGCGCGGAGCAGCGCAACGCGAGGTACCGCGCCGCGGAGATGGAACTGCGGCAGATCAACGACGGCTACGCGCCCGCCAGCAGCGTCATGATGAGTTGTTCGGTGACCGTTGACGCAACCGGCAACCGGAGCGCCCTGCAGTCCGACGGGGGTACCGGAGCCTCGCAGTCCATCGACGAGAATACGGTCGGGGCCGACACCGCCGGGAACCGGTCGGGAGACCCGGGTTCGGGCGATTCGGGTGGCGGCGCATCGCAGTCCAATAACGACAGCATGTTGACCGCCTCGGTGGACAACACCCGGCTGCTCAACGACGTGGATACGTTCACCGGCACGAACAACAGCCGGCAACGCAACGACATCAATCAATCCAACCAGGGTACTTCCTCTATCGAGGCGAGCGCGTCTTCCAACGAGGTCTGCACGTACGCACCGATTGAGAATTACAGGTTTATGGAGAGCAGCGCTCCTGCAGCGGGCGGCCCGGCCACGGGCGCGGCTGTGGGAAGCAGCGCGAGTGCAGGCAGCAGATAGCAGCGAGGGCGGTAAATCCCTCCCTTTCCCGAGAGGGAGGGATTGCCGTTTCCGGTAAGGAGGTACGGCGATGGGCCGCTCGGGGAAATGAAGGCGCATCGCCTAAGGAAATGGAAAGAAGAAAGTCGGAAGTTTCCGCCGCCGAGGCGAAGATTCTTCTGGGCGGAGAAAGTGCGTCATCAGATAAGCCGGAGGGGCGCAAGCCCTGGTTCCTGGATGACGGGGTTTCGCGTCGCGAAGAACCCGAACGCGCGCGATGTCCGGATTCCGGGCCGGTAGGGGCGGTATCGGGAATGCGGGGGGTCTTCTCCGTTTTTCGGGCCGTATTCGGCCGTGACGCGGCCTGTCCGGATACCGGATCTCCCCTCCTGAACGACGAGCGGCGGCGCGCAGGCGGCGGGGCAGGGTGGCTTTGCGCCCTGATCGGGCTGTCCCTTTTCCTGTTGGCCGGATGCGAGCCCATCCCGAAGGTCAAATTGTCCGGCGAGGATCAGTATCCGCTGATAGCGGGACCCATCGCCACGGTCAATTTCACTCCGGTTCATCGCGCGCTCTCGTGCATGCGCGGCAAGTTGTCGTCCCGCGATGAATTCAAGCCGATTTACGTCGCCGTCGGGAACATCAAGGATCTGACGGGAAAAATGGGCGTGGGGGAAACCGGCGCGGTGGTCACGCGCGGCGCCTCGCTTATGATGATCTCGGCCCTCGGCAAGATGGGCGGGAAGATCAAGCTCGCCGAGCGCTTCGATCCCAGCGTCGCCAACCTGGAGTTCGATTACATCAGTAAGCGCTACCTCGGGGACGGCAGCCTGCACCTGATACGCGACAAGACGGGCGCCCCCCGGCGCGTCGATTGGCTCCCCTACACGGGGGGCTCGGTGCAGAAAAGCGACTATTATATTACCGGGGGCATCACCGAACTCAACTACAACATCTACTCCGGCGGCGCGGAGTTTCGGATCAAGGGCGGCGGGCCCAAGGGGCGGGTGTTCGCCATGAACGTCGGCGCCGACCTGCGCATCGTCAGGACCTCCACCCTGGAAGTCGTCAAGGCGGTCTCGCTCCAGAAGCAGCTGGTCGGCTACGAGGCGGGCGTGGACCTGTTCCGTTTTTTCGGCTCCACGCTGTTCGAGATCAACGCCGGCGAGAAAGTCCAGGAACCGATGCAACTGGGCGTCCGGACGATTATGGAACTGGGGGCGATCGAGCTGATCAGCACCGTGACGAAGGTCAGCCCGGATGATTGTGTGAAGCTCGCGACCGAATGGGAGAAAAAGGAAGCGAAAAAAGAAGAGGGGAGAGCCGGAGAAGAAGGAGAGGATTTGAAGGGGCCGCCTGTGATCACGGAGGCGGGCGCCCGGACGGGATTGGGGCGCGCCCTCGCTTCGAAGGCGAAAGAGGCCGCGTCCGCTCCGGTGGAAGAACTTCCCGCGCCTCCCGTTGCACCGATCCCGGCCGCGCCGGAAGAGAAGAAGCCCGAGGAGAAGAAGCCGGTGGAGGCCGCGCCCGCTCCGGTGGAAGAACCTCCCGCGCCTCCCGTTGCGCCGATTCCGGCCGCGCCGGAAGAGAAGAAGCCCGGGGAGAAAAAGCCGGCGGAGACCGCGCCCGCTCCGGTGGAAGAACCTCCCGTGTCTCCCGTTGCGCCGATTCCGGCCGCGCCGGAAGAGAAGGAGCCCGGGGAGAAGAAGCCGGTGGAGGCCGCGCCCCTCGGGAAAGAGCTTTGTCTCCAGGTTGCGGTCTTCGACGTTCGTGAGCAGGCGGAGCGTCTGGTTTGGAAAATGCGCGAACTCGGCGTCGGCCCGGCGCGCATCGTGAACAGGTTGGTCAAGGGGCGCGAGAGATACCTGGTGCAGGTCTATCCCCTCGAAGCGGCGGACGCGGAGGCGTTCATCGAGTTGTTGAAACAGATCGGCATCGCGGACGCTTACGTCGTGCCGCGCGCCGCCGTCCCTGCTCCTGCGGAAAAAGCCGCCCTGAGCGAGGAGGGTCCCTTCGATCCCGATGCGGAGCGGCCTGCGCCAGATGCGGCGGATTCCGCCTCCGACGAGAAGGAACTTTACCTCCAGGTGGCGCTGTTCAAATTCCCGTCGAATGCGGAGCGTCTGGTTTGGAAAATGCGCGAACTCGGCGTCGGGCCGGCGCGCATCGTGAGCAGGTTGTTCAAGGGACGCAAGAGATACCTGGTGCAGGTCCATCCCCTCGAAGCGGCGGACGCGGAGGCGTTCATCGAGTTGCTGAAGCAGATCGGCATCGCGGACGCGTACGTCGCGCCGCGTGTCCCTGCCCGGTAAAACCCGCTCCGTTCCGGGGCGGAGGATTTCTGACGGAGAAGAATTCGCCCGCGCTGCGCTCCCGGAGCTCCGGGACATGCCCGGCTTCGGGTGACATTTCACTTACGCCCCCTCGTCCTCCGTCAAAGGCGAAGCGGCGAATGAGAGGGGAGGGCGCAGGCGCTTCTATTTCTTCCCGGCGACGGGTCTGGGCGCGGCCAGCGCGAGGGCGGAAGGCGCCCTGCGGAGGCTCAGCATGTAGACCGTGAGCGCTTCGAGATCCTCAGGCTTCAGATGGCCGTAGGCGGGCATGGCGGAGCCGGGCGAAACCTTCTGCGGGAACTTGAAGTGCTCGATGTGCCACTTCGGGTCCTTCTTGCGCTCGCCCGCAAACGTCAGGTCGGGCCCGACGACCCCGCCGGCGCCCCTGATCTTGTGGCAGGCGAGGCAGCCGTTCATCAGATAGAGCAGCTTGCCCCTCTGGATGAGGGGAGCGTCTTTGAGGGCCCCTGCATGGCAAGGGCCGCAACTCGCCTGAATGAACCCTCCCCGAAGGAGGGGCTCCTCCCAGAACGCGACTTCGCCGTGGGCGTCCTGGACGCTCGTGGCCCGCCCCTGGCCCTGGTGGCACACGGTGCAGCCGAACCGCTCGAAAGGGTGCGGCGGGATGGTGGGGTGCCTGGCGAAAGGCTGGTCGGCGTCCTTGAACGCCGGGTGCTCGACGCCGCGGTGGCACATGACGCACCTGTCCACGCGCTCGCCGCCGGCCACGATGATCTGCTCGAACTGATCCCCGCTCGCCAGGGCCGCCTTGCGCTCCTCCTCGGTTCCGGCCCTTTCGACGAGCATCTCACGGAACGTCCGCTGGTAGCCCCGCCATTCGCGGTCGTAGTCCTTCCAGACGGACAGCAGGAAAAACAAGGCCGCGCAGACGCTCAGGGCGGTGAAGGCGACCACCCACCCGAACGGCACCCGGGAATCGTTTTGATTTGAATTCGCCATTCGTCATCCGCCTCAGTGCAGGCCCGTCGCCTGCCACGGCCATATCCAGGCCCAGTTGGCGCCGCGGAAATACAGCCCGATGAGCGTGTAAATCAGATAAGACGTCAGAAAATATGAATAGAGAGCCAACGCCCCCATCCGGCTCGACCCCGTCCGCCGCCAGATGTAGAGCGACCCGGCGGCGAAGAGGATTATCAGGATGGTCCCCGGATTCAGGAGGTCGACCCATATCTGCGAGGCGCCCGGAACCAGTATCCGCACGGCGTAGTGCTCGTTCAGCCAGGTCAGGACGAGGACGACCGGGATGACCGCCACGACCGACCAGAGCGTGATCCGCCGGCCCTGGCCCGAGGTGAACCAGGTTCCCTGGCCCTCGGGGTCCCGGTCGACGTAGGGAATGGTCATGAGGCCGATGATCGCGGCGGCGGGAACGATGACGCCCCCCGCGAGAGCGGAATAGCTCACGATTTCCTGAAGCCCGAGAAAATACCAGGGCGCCTTGGCGGGGTTGGGCGGATGGTCCGGGTTGGCCAGCTCCTCCAGAGGCGCATCGAAGAAGTAGGCGACGGCGGAGAGGACGGCCACGACGCCCACGAAGACGACCAGCATCCGGAAGACCGTGTGCGGCCAGCTCATGACCTCTTCTTCGGGCGCCTGCGCATCCACCATGGGCGTCTTGCCCTCGGCCAGTTCCACGAGCATGTACGTCTTGTGCGGCGAAAAAGCCGCCGCCTCGCCCCGGGCGGCGTCCGAGGGCGGCGCGGGCGGCCGGGAGAGGCCGCCGTCCTTTCGTATCCGCCAGAAATGGACGCCCATGAGTATCATCATGATTCCCGGCAGGACGATGACGTGCATGACGTAGAAGCGGATCAGCGCGTTCTGCCCCACCGTATCGCCTCCGAGCATCAGCGTGCGGATGTATTCTCCAACCAGCGGCGGGTAGCTGGCGATGCTCGACCCGACGGTGATGGCCCAGTAGGCGAGCTGATCCCAGGGGAGGAGGTAGCCCGTGAAGCTCATCATCAGGGTCGCCCCCCAGAGGAGCACCCCGATGACCCAGTTGAACTCGCGCGGCGCTTTATAGCTCGCCGTGTAGAACACGCGGCACATGTGCAGGAAGACGACGGCGACCATCGCGTGAGCGGCCCAGCGGTGGAGGTTCCGCAGGACGACGCCGTAGGAGACGACGAACTGCAGGTCCTTCATGTCGCTGTAGGCGCGTCCGGTGGAGGGGACGTAGAAGAACATGAGCAAAGAGCCGGTGCCCAGAAGAATGATGAACAGGAACAGGGAGATGACCCCGAGCCCCCAGGTGTAGGTGGGCTTTAAGCTGTGAACGTGCGTTCGCGCGGGAAGGACGTGCAGGAAGAAATTCGAGAACATGACGGCCGCGCGATCCAGATCGTTGTCCGGATAGCCGCGGCGGAAGATCGAGCGGACGACGCGGTTGTCCCTGAGCCACGATACGGCTTTTCCGCGTCCTGGTTTTTGTGGGGATTCGGTGACCATCGTGGCGGCTCAGAGCTTGAAATGCTCGGATGGGGCGACGACTTTGCGCGTATCGACCACGACGCGGCCATCCGGCGATTTCGTTACGAGAAAGAAGTCGAGCCCGCGTGGCGCAGGCCCCCCGAGTACCTGCCCCCGGCCGTCGAACGTGCTGCCGTGGCACGGGCACCGGGCCCTCAATATATCGGGAGACGCGCCGGGCGCCCCGACGAAGGGGCTGATCACGCAGCGAAGATGAGGACAGACGGCGGTGCAAGCCCGGAACCCGTCCTTCTCGCGAAACAAAACGATTTTCTTGTCGGCGAAAAACGTGATGGACCCCACGGTGTACTTCTCCAGGGAGTCGAGTTTCAGAACCGACTCGCCCTCATAAACGACGTTGGGGAACAGGAACCGGACGTTGGCGAGAACCGGACCCAGCAGGGAGATCAGGAAGGAAATCCAACCGAGCCCCAGCAGCATCCGGCGCCGGGGGGTCTGTTCATCCATGCTCGCGGTCATGTCATCCAGTCTCCACCCACTCTTCCTGGAAAGAAAAATTCTCGATGGTGACGGCGCCCGTGGGACAGCGCTGGGCGCAGAGCGAACAACGGATGCACTTGTCCGGGTCCATGATCATGGCCGCGCCTCTCTCTCCTGCGCCCCCGGCGGACGTTCCGAAGCGGGCCTGTACCAGAGCCGCCAGGTCCTCTCCGCCCTGAAGGGATTCGAGGGGAACCATTCGCAGGCAGCGCGACGGGCACACGTCCACACAGCCGCCGCAGAGGATGCACCTGGCGCCGTCGAAAATCGGATTCGCGCTGCAGCGCAGACACCGGAGCCCCTGCCCGACGGCTTCTGTGGGCGAATAACCAAGCTCCACCTCGGCGACGCCGATTCGGCGCTCGATGGGCAGCGCGTCGGGGTTTCGGCGAGACACTTTCTGGTATCCGGGATTGACGATGGGAAGGGAGAATTCGTCTCCCGGCTCCTGGAGCAGCGCCTGTTGCAAGGGTTCGATGGAGGCCCACTGAAGATGCGTCCGGACGCCCGCCTGACCGCCGGATAGATAGGTGTGAATGGAGCGGGCGGCGCGGTGGCCGTTCTCCACCCCCTCGATGAAGATACGGGGGCCCATGGCGACGTCCCCGCCCGCGTACACGCCCGGTGCGGTCGTGGCCAGGGTTTCGGGGTCCACGCGGATCGTCCCGCGCGGCGTCGTCTCGACGCCGTCTTCCTCGCTGATCCAGGAGAGGTCGGAGGCCTGGCCGACGGCGACGATCACCGAGTCGCACGGGATCACGCGCTTGCTGTCCGGGTCGAATTCGGGGCTGAAGCGGCCCTCCTCGTCGAAGACGCGGGTGCACGTCTGGACTTCCAGCCCGACCACGCGGTCCTCTTTCTCCACGATGCGGACGGGCCCCACCCGGGGCTCGAGCTCGATCCCCTCATCGAGCGCTTCTTCGATCTCGAAGTCCGCCGCCGGCATCTCGTCGCGCGATTCCAGGCAGATGACGTGGACGTTCCTCGCTCCCACGCGCATGGCTTCCCGGGCCACGTCCATCATCTCGCGCATGAGGACGGCGTCTTCGGTTTGATCGGCGGCATTCTCAGGCGCATCCGCCCCGCCGGCGACCCGGGCCGCGACCCGGGCGGCGTCCATGGCCACGTTCCCCCCGCCGATCACGACGACCCGCTCGCCCAGATCGACGCGGAAGTTCAGGTTCACGTTCAGCAGAAACTCGACGGCCCGGAAAACGCCGTCCGCGTCCTGTCCTTCCATGGGAAGAGAGCGGCTCACGTGCGCGCCGATGGCGACGAACACCGCCTCGAAGCCTTCCTCGCGGAGAGAGGAGAGGTCGAAGTCCCGCCCGATGGCCTGGTTCAGCCGGAGTTCCACGCCCAGGCTGAGGATGGCCTGGATTTCGGCCTGAACGAGATCGCGCGGAAGGCGGTATTCGGGAACCCCGAGCATCAGCATGCCGCCGGGGACGCCCTGTTTTTCGAAAACGCTCACGTCATAGCCGAGCAGGGCGAGATCGTGGGCGCAGGTCAGCCCCGCCACGCCCGAGCCGACGACGGCCACCTTTTTCCCTGCCGTCTTTTCCTGTTCGGGCTTTCGGCGGGCGGCTTCGAGCACCGAGAAATCGTTGATGGTGCGCGTGGCGGGCTGAAAGCGGAGGTCGCGCATGCTCCTGAGGCTCCGGTGCGGGAAGGAGGATTCTCCCTTGCCGGACGACAAATCGGCCTCCACCCCGTAACGCTCCGTCACGAATCGCTTGAGCGCCCGGATGGCCACCGGCGCGTCGATGTTGCCGCGGCGGCAGGCCGCTTCGCACGGCGCCGCGCAGACGCGCCCGCAGACCGACGCGAAGGGGTTGGGCCCCCGGGCGATGATGTAGGCGCGCTCGAAGTCTTGCTCCGAGATGGCCGTCACGTAACCCCGCGCGTCCGTGTGGACGGGACACGCATCCTGGCAGCAAATCGTTTTCCGCCAGTGGTCGTGGCCGGGCAACTCGACCCGAAAGGAGCGCCCGGGAGGGAAGGGGTCGCGATTCCCTGAACTCATTTTCGTGAGCCTATTTCGCCAGGGAGCGCATGAACGCGACCAGGTTCTGGAGGTCCGCGTCGGAAAGAACACCGCCCCAGGGGGGCATCA
Organism: bacterium; assembly: GCA_022825065.1. Taxonomy (GTDB): domain Bacteria; phylum UBA8248; class UBA8248; order UBA8248; family UBA8248; genus Bin107. Next base: position 290,551 of record JAJDYR010000022.1, on the reverse strand, counting down.
ACGGCGATTTCCCTACCGCGACGCCGCCCAGCTTGGTGATCTTGGCGATATACTCGTCCGATATGGTCTTCATGTATTCGGCGTCCGTGTGATTCCTCGGCTTCGGGTTGAGCGCCTTGGCCGCGGGGCCGTCGCCCTTGCCCGATGCGCCGTGACAGGAGGCGCAAAGCTGCTGGTATTTGACGTTGCCGGCCGCAACGTCGCCTTTCTGCTGAGCGGCCCCGTCATCCGAAGACCAGAAAAAGAGCGCCACTGCAAGCGCCAGGCCGGCGCAGATGATGAATCCTCTCGATCGAGACATTCGCATACAACCTCCCTCGCGGTTCTACGGGCTTGTGTAAACCTCCATCTCCATCAAAGCGTCCGGGGGACGAAGCTTAAGCTCGTCAGCGAATGCTTGTGCGGAGATTCTCCTATCTTCTTCAACTTCCCCTTGCCCAGCTTGTAGCGGTAGCGGTTGGTCAGGGGGTCCGGCACCCGGTGGACCACCGAGTTCGCCGGGTTCTCGGGAAATCCGAAATAGGCGAAGGTGACGCCCTCCCGGACCGCGTCCGTGACCATGGCCACGGCGGTGAAGCTCCCCTTGCTCTTCTTGATATTCCCGGCCTTCATGAGCTCGGTGAACGTCTGCTCCTTGCCGTCGACGCCGATGTACCCGCCCGTCTGCACGAGCAGGTCGTCGTTCTCGATGGCCACGAGGTCTCCCGATTCGATGCCCCGGGCGCCGGCGTCTTTGGGGTGGATTTCCAGGAACTGCTGGGGCCAGCGCTGCATGATGTAGGGCCGCCGCTTGTCGTCGTAGCCGGACTGCCAGAGCTCGTTGATCCGCCCGTTCGTCACCCACAGTTCGTCTCCCTGCGGGGTCACCCGGTCGTAGAAGTCCTTGAAATCCTCCCAGTAGCTCTTGAGCAAGACCGCCTTGCCGCTCTGGGTGCCGAAGGAGGTGAGCCACTTCCGGTGCATGGTGGGGCCTTCGGGGGTTCCGAGTTCCAGGGTCTCGTCGTGGAGGCGCTTCGTACCGACGAGTTCGCCCTTGACCATGCGGATGGGGGTCTGGATGCCGCCGGTCCCGTATTCGCGGAGCAGCTCGTGGCCCCGTTTCCCCTCGCGCTTGGCCTTCACCACGAGCGGGTGGTAGTTGAGCACCCCCTTGCGGCCGAAGCGGGCCGCTTCTTCGAATATCTGGTTGCTGTCCTTCCAGTCGAAGCCCTTGAAGCCCATCTTCCTCGCGAACGCCGCGATGATCCACCAGTCGGGCCGGGCCTCTCCCGGGGGGTCGGCGAACTTGCTGTAGAGTCTGAGGCGGCGTTCGCCGTTGCACCGGGTGAAGTCCTCCTCGCCCCAGGTGGCGGCCGGGAGGACCAGGTCCGCATACTCGGTTCCTATCGGGGAAACGGGGTAGATGTCCTGGTGGGCCACGACCATGCCGCCGGAATCCGCCCGGCGCTTGAGGGCGTCCACCGCCTTATCGACGTCGAAGCTCTCGATCTGGTGGGGGTTGCGGCGGGTCAACCGCTGGAAGACGTCCATCAACTCCTGAGACGCCGCCATGGCCTGGCACCATGTGGTGCCGATGACCCACGCGAAGCGCACGTTGCCGTCCACGACCCAGCGGTCGAGGTCGATCTCCTTCTTGCGGCGACCCGGCGCCTTCTCGGGCGACATGACCCTCGGGTAACCGGCCGCGCCCATCCAGCCGCGCTGGTGTCCGCCGCCGCGCGAGATCACCCGGCCCGGCCGTGACCCGGCGCCGCAGACCAGCCCCAGCGCCGCGAACGAAGCCGTGTTCCCGAAGCTGTTGCACCAGTAATTGCCCTTCTCGAGCATGAACGAGGTCTTCTTGCGCGTCCCGTCGGGCTTGGGCTTGGCGAGGATTTCAGCCGTCTGGCGGATGGACGCCGCGGACACGCCGGTGATCTTCGCGGCCCTCTCCAGTTCGGCGTAGGGATAGCTCAGGATCCATTTTTTATAGCCCTCGAAGTCCGTCCCGTACTTGCCCCAGGTGGTGACCCACTGCCAGGGCGTGTTGCGGGTGCCGCGCCCCATGCCGGAGCCGATCTCCCACTTGTTCGACACCTTGCGCGCAATGAACTCCTTGTCCTCCCAGCCGTTCTCGAGGATCAGGCGGATGATGGCCAGGTGGAGCACCGTGTCCGTCCCCGGAATGACGGGCAGGAAGAGGCCGCCGCGCTTCTCGCCGTAGGCCACGCCCGAGGTCTTGCGGGGCAGGGCGAAGACGAGCTTCTTGCTCGGCGTTTTCCCGCCCATGATCCACGAGGTGAACAGCACGGATTTCGTTTCCCAGGGGTCGACGCCCGAGAAGAAGATGACCTCCGCCTCTCCCCAGTCGTCATAGGAGGCGCTGAAGGGGTTGATGCCGGAAAAATCGATCCCCGGCGTGTCCGGGCCGGGACCCGGCTTGTCGTGCGGGGAGTAGGCCGGCGTCCCGATGGCGCGGAAGGCGAGCTTGGAGATGGCGTAGGTGTTCTCGAAATACTGGTAGGAATACGTCTTCATGGCCCAGGCGTGCTCGCCGTATTTATCGAGGACGTGTTTCGAGAGTCCCGCCATGACGCCCATGGCCGTATCCCACGAGACCTCCTGAAGCGTTCCGCGCACGCGCATCATCGGCTGGCGCAGGCGATCCTGCGAGGGTTCGTTGGGGTTGTAGAGCTTCTTCGCCAGGACGCCGCCCCGGATGGAGTGGTTTCCCCCCACGTTCACGACCTTCGCGTCCTTGTCCGGCATGACGACGACGTGGTGGGGACTGCCGTTCACCATGATGATGTTGTGCATGTTCGGGCTGACCCAGCCGCCGCTCATGATGGCGGTGGGGAAATCGACGCGCAGGGCGTTCTGGCTCGCCTTGGGCCCGCCCTCGCGCCCGATCGGCCAGCGGTAGACCTTGTACCCGCAGCCCACGATGCAGTAGTCGCACGCCGTGGTGAACACCTCCGCGTTCGGCGGGGGGAGGGGGACACTGTCTTCCGCAAGGTAGTAGTTCGTTACCTTTCCTGCCATGATGCGTCCTCCTCAGCGCTGTACCGGCGCCAGATTCGAGTGATAACCATACAGCAGCCCCATCATCCCGATCGCGTAGATGTCGTCCCCTCGGGTCTCCAGAACCACCTGGGGGAGGCTTTCGGTGGCCTGCCCCGCCGCGACCATACCGTGCTTCATCATGTCGAAGGTCGTCAGGTGGAACGGGCACGGGCCGATGGCCTTGTGCTGCGCGTTATAAGTACCCTGCAGGGGACCGCCCATGTGGGTGCAGAGGGTGCTGAACGCCACCACGTCCCGCTTCGGGCCGACGCCGCCGCCGGCTTGAACGCCCAGTTTGACCAGCATGCACCCCGAGAAGACGTCCTTCCACGGGTACTGGAAGTACTGCGGCGTATCGACTTTCAAGGCGCTGAGCGTCCCGATTTTCCGGCGGGGATACTCCGCTCTTTGCAGGGCCGCTCCGGCCAGGCCGGGGATGCCCTGGACCAGCACGATGCTCACGGCGGTTCCGCCGGCCAGGAGAAAGGCGCGCCGCGAGACGCAAGGCCGGGTTTCCTTGGCTTCCTGAGTCATGGATTCCTCCTTACGGCATGGCCGCATACGGCGGCAGTTCGGGGGGCCGGACGAGCAGGGGCTTATCGCTCGAGAGCGATTCGAGAAAGGCCAGCAGGTCTTCTTTCTCCTCGTCCGAAAGCCCCAGTTTCTTGATGAGGGGGCTCTTGTTCGCGTCCTCGCCCCCTCCTTCGTCGTAAAAATCGATCACTTCTTCCAACTCGAAAAATGCGCCGTTGTGCATATAGGGCGCGGTGTATTTGAGTTCCCGGAGGCTCGGGGTGCGGAACCTCCCCCGGTCGGCGTCGCGCTTGGTGGTGTAGAAGAGCCCCAGGTCCCGGTCCGCCTTCCGGTAGACGGATTCGGGAACGCCGCGGATGACGTGCTGGAAGCGAAGCGTGATCTGCCTTAAAGGGTCTTCCTCGAACGCGGGGTTCCTGGGGGTGCCGACGTTGTGATAGTCCTCATCCGATAAAAGCGCGCCGTTGTGGCACTGGACGCACCCTGCCTTTCCCTGAAAAAGGGCCAGCCCGCGTTTCGCGCTGTCCGAGAGCGCTTTCTCCTCCCCTTTCATGAATCTGTCGAAGGGCACGTCCTTCGCGTTGGACACCACCGTGCGCTCGAAGGCCGAGATGGCCCGCCAGGCGTCGTCGATGGTCGGCCAGGGGGTTCCGAACACCGCCTGGAAGCGCTTGACGTATTCGGGAATCTGGCGCAGGCGCTCCTCCATCATCATGGTGTCGCCGTTGCCCGCCACGTTGCCCGTGGCGGCGCTCTTCGCCTGGTCTTCGAGACTCGTGGACTCGCCCGCCCAGAAGAGCTTTGCGTAATAGGCGGAGTTCAGGATCGTCTGGGAGTTCCGCCAGTGCTGCGTGCCCGGATAGCCCCGGCTCAGGTCGCCGCCGTCCCCCCAGCCGGCCTCGGGGCTGTGGCAGGAGGCGCACGACGTGCTGGCGTCCCCCGAGAGGCGGGCGTCGAAGAAGAGCAGCTTGCCGAGTTCCACCTTGGCGGGGGACATGGGGTTGTCCGCGGGCACCGGGACAGGCGGCAGGGGTCCCAGCGGGGGGAATTTCCCCTCCTGGGCCGCGCTTGCTCCTCCCGTCACGAGGACGGCGATGAAGCATACGGCCATCACAGAACCCAGGAAGCAGTTTTTGATTCGCGCGTTCATGGCCGTCTCCTCAATTATCGCCGAGTTTGCGAAGTTCGTAATCGGGAATCTTCGGCGCCGCAGCAGAAACCGCCTCGCCCGAGAGGCTCTTCAGGAACGCCACCAGCGCCTTCTTCTCCTCCGCGGAGAGCCCCAGCGGCTTCAAGAGCGGGCTCTTGTTCGGGCCGCTCCCGCCGCCCTTGTCGTAGAAGGCGACGACGTCTTCCAGCGCGGCGAGTGCGCCGTTGTGCATGTAGGGCGCCGTCCTTGCGACTTCGCGCAGGGTCGGCGTGCGGAACTTGCCCCGGTCGCTCTCTCGTTTGGTCACGACGTAGAGGCCCGGGTCGGCTCTTAAGTTCATGAAGTTCGGGACGCCGATGACCTTGTTGAACCGCCGGAAGGTGATGTGGCGCAGCGGGTCCTTGAATATCTGCTCGTTCTCGGGAACGCCGAGCGCGTGGAACCCGCCGTCGCTCAATAGCGCGCCGTTATGGCACCCGGCGCAACCGGCCTTACCCCGGAACAGGGCGAGGCCCTTTTGCGCCTCGGCGGAAAGGGCCTTTTTATCGCCCTTGAGATAGTTGTCGAAGGGAACGTTTCTGGAAGCGATGGTGTGCAGGAACGCCGAGATGGCCTTGAGCGCGCCGCCGAAGGAAGGCTCCCCGCCGTAGGCCTCCTTGAATTTCTTCACATAAGCCGGCACCTGCTTGAGGCGCTCGGGGAACAGGCGCCCGTCCACCAGCATGAAGTGAGCTTCCGTCAGGTGGTCCCGCACGAGCGTGGGCAGGTCGGCCCCGCTCAGGCGGCCGTCCCAGAAGACGCGCTTGTTGTAGGCGGCGTTTAAGAGCGTCTGGGCGTTCCGGAAATACTTGCTGCCCGGATAGCCCGCCGAGAGCGCCTGCCCGTCACCCCATCCCTTTGCCGGCTGGTGGCAGGTGGCGCAGCTGATCCCCCCGTCCCCCGACATCCGGGGGTCGAAGAACAGGTACCGGCCCAGCTCGGCCTGCGCGGGCTTCTGGGCCTTGGGCGCGGGAAGGGGCGCCAGAGCAGCCCCCCAACCCGCGGCGGGGAGCAAGACCCAGGCCATAAGCAGGATTCCGCTGAGTATCCGGCGCCGAACAACGCGAACTACATCCATTCTTCGCACCTCCCTGGCTGGTTGTTCTGTCTTATGACGCTATCCCCTAGTTGAAAAAGCCCCTCGTCGGGGTAGTAACCCCTCAACCCCCCTTGTCAGGGGACAAAGGCAACCCCCCCTACCCCCCCTTGTCAGGGGGGCAAGAAAAAGCAAACCCCCTCTACCGACGTCTGGCGTCGCCTTTTTATACCCCCCTGTTAAGGGGGGGTAGGGGGGGTTGGTTTTCGTCAGGGAAGCTTTTCGAGCAGCCCCCTCCTGGCCGTATCCGGCGTGTTCTCTGGCGGCGGCCCGAAACGAGACGGGCAATCCCGAGGATGCGAATCGAACCGTTCGCTTCCCGGATGTTTGCGCTGTATGCGGGTCGGTTCTCATTTTCCAGGGCCTTCCTCGTGTTGAGAATCCGGTCTTATTTCGAAGTAAACGTGAAGGCGGCGGCCTTCTTCCCCCCGGCGGATACGGTGATCCTTTTCTTCTTGACTCCCAGGGTCGGGTGCCACGCCCGCAGCGAGTATTTCCCCGGTGGAACGTCGGTGATCTCGAAGCTCCCGTCCGCGCCAACGAGCGCGTAATAGGGATTCCGGGCCACGAAGAGGAATCCCTTCATCCAGTTGTGCACGTCGCACTCGACCCGGACGATGGGGCTGCGCCGGACCTTCGCCCGGCGGACGACCTTCTTGCGCTGCTTGGGCTGGGAGATGTTCCACATGGAGCGCTTCGCCCGGCCGATGATCTCGTAGGTGTGGATGTTGTGGTGGGCGTCGTCGCTGTTCAGGATGGTGACCTTGCCCCCCTCGGCGACGACCTGGAGGTAGGGGACGTAGGCGCACTTCTTCTGATCCACCACGGCGCTCTGGATCTGCTTGGGATACGCCTTGCCCTTTTTGACCTTGTCGAGATAGACGACCACGCCCCTGAGCGCGCCGTCTTTCGCGTCCACCTCCTGGCGGGTGACCTGGCCCTTGCCGCAGGCGTGCTGGTCCTTGGTGATGATGTATTTGACGGGGGCGGGAACCTTTCCCTCGAAACTCACTTTGCCGGTGATGACGCCGCCGTCTTTGACGGATGCGACCTTGTACTTCGCCAGGGAAGCGTCCGGGAGGAGAAGAACAAGCAGGGACAAAACGAATGACAGGATAAATTTACGAATCATTGCGCGAATTCCCCCACGATATCTTCCACCGGCTTACGGCAACACGATTATTTGTCGGCAACGAATGCGAGTCGTTTTCATCCTCCTCATCAGCGGGGCGCCGGCGCGAAAAGGGAGCGTCCTTTCCACCTCGGGCATGCTCTTTATGAGCGTGTTCCTGTTTTTAATATAGGTACTGCGTCTGAATGTTGCAAGGGTATTGAAATTCGGCCTTGCGCGGTTTGCAATCACTCCCTTTTGCGGGCCGGGGGATTTTTGCATTTGCCATAATCCGGCCGGAGCCGTTCTGAAAAAAGGCCCGCGTTCGTGAGCGGACCCTGCAAATGGATGTCCGGCTTGCCGTTATTCCGTCATGCGCCGGGATGGCGGCCATGGGTGAAGCGCGCTCGGACGGAGGACCTGCCTGCCATCCGAAAAAAAGGGTTGACAGAATGGGCTGTGAGCGTTTATTCAAAATAGATGAAAGGTTGCATGTTCGGTTTGATTTACGTCCGCAAAGCGAGGCCATGAGAGAGTCGCAACACACAACGCCCGTCGAACGATCATCCCCTTTGGACACCGCATAGGAGGATGAAGTCATGGATACATCTACCGCGCAAAACAACTCCGCCGCTTCGGGCGCCGCCGGGATCCTCCGCGACGTCTTCGGTGGTCTGGACCACGGGCTCAGCTTCCGCCTGTGGGACGGCACGACGCTTTCGGTGGGCCGCGAGGCGCTGGCCATCGAGGTGACGTTTCCCTCGCTCGACGCCTTCAAGCGCGTCATGCTGAACCCCAGCGCGGACGCCTTCGCCGAAGCCTATTGCGATTCGGTCATCGACGTGGAGGGCGACCTGTTCGAAGTCATGAAGGTGGCCGACAGCATGGAGACGGTCGAATTGGGCACGATTCAGAAATTCAAGATCGCCCTGCGCATCTGGAAACTCGCGGAATGAGTGCGCCGGACGTCGTCGTCGTGGGAGGGGGCCCGGGGGGCAGCACGGCCGCCTGGGAACTCGCGAAGCGCGGCCGCCGCGTCCTCGTGCTCGATGCGGCCACCTTCCCGCGCGTCAAACTTTGCGCCGGCTGGGTGACGAAGCAGGTGATGACCGACCTCAAGCTCGACCCCGCTGAATACCCCCACACCATCCAGCCGTTCCAGAGCGTGTTCGTGGGCTATGACGACAAGCTGCTCGAGACGAGGTGGAGCGAACCCGCGAGCTACGGGATCATCAGGAGCCAGTTCGACACCTGGCTCCTGAGGCGCGCGCAGGAAGAGGGCGCCGAAGTCCGCGAGGGCGTCCGCGTGCGCGGCGTGGAGAAAACGGCTGATGGAATGAGGGTGGATATCGGGAGCGAGCAAATTCATGTTCCCGTCGTCATCGGTGCGGGCGGACACACCTGTCCGGTCGCGAGGACGTTCGGCGACGTTTCTTCGGAAGAATCGGTCGTCCTCACACAGGAGAGCGAGACGAACGTGGGCGCCGAGAAGCTCCGCGCACTGGCGCCGAATTACGGTCTGCCCGAGTTGTTCGCCGAGCCCGACTTCAAGGGCTATGCGTGGTATTTCACAAAAGGGGATTTTCTGAACATCGGCGTGGGCTGCATCGGCAAGAAGCCGAGCGTCCACGAGCGCCTCGAGATACTGCTCGAGAAATTCCGCGAGACGGGCAGGTTGTCCGCCGGGATGGAGCTCACGAAATTCCGGGGCCACGCCTATTCGGTGCACCGGGTGCACGTCCGCAGGCCGGCCGGCGATGGGTTCGCGCTCATCGGCGACGCCGCAGGGCTCGCCAAGGATTTCAGCGGAGAGGGCATCGGCCCCGCCGTCCATAGCGCCAAGATGGCGGCCGAGGCTGCGGAACAGTATCTGGAGACGGGGAAAGGCCTCGCGGAATACGGCGAGGCGCTTTATGCGAAATACGGAGGCGGCGGGGAAGGGTTGTTCGATAAATTGATCGATCGTCTTCCCGATAAGGTTCTGTTCGGCGTGGCGAAGTTCATATGCGGCAACGCATGGCTCAGACGCCGACTGGTTCTGGAAGGCGCATTCGGGATCGGTTGAACAAAACAATGAGGCGGCCATGGTAAAAGAGCGAACAAAAGAATTCGACGCAGAGGCGATATCGCACCACTACGACCTCTCCAACGAGTTTTACGAGCAGTTCCTGTGCGAGAACATGCTCTACACGTGCGCCTATTACCGCGAACCGGACGGCGATCTCGCCCAGGCGCAGCGCGACAAGATGGACCTGGTCTGCCGGAAGCTCAGGCTCTCGCCCGGCGAGGATTACCTCGACATCGGCTGTGGGTGGGGCTCGCTGGCGATATGGGCGGCGAAGCACTACGGCGTGAACGCCACCGCCGTCACGCTCTCGCGCGAGCAGGCGAAATGGGGCCAGGAGTGGGCGCGCCGCGAGGGGATCGAGGAGAGGTGCGAGATCCATCACATGGATTACCGCGATTTCCCCGAGGCGAGGACGTTCGACAAGATATCCGCCATCGGCATCATCGAGCACATCGGCATCGCGAACTACATGAGCTACTTCACCTCGGTGAGGAACCGCCTGCGCGACGGGGGCCTGTTCCTGAACCACGGGATCACGACGAACAAGTTCTGGAAACCCACGAGCCAGAACGAATTTCTGCTTCGCAACGTCTTTCCCAACGGGGAGATGGACAACATCTCGCACATCCAGGACGTGATGGAACTCGCGCGCTGGGAGATCCTCGACGTGGAGAATCTGAGGCTCCACTACGCGCGGACGTGCAAGCACTGGTACGAGAAATTCGAGGAGAACGCCGAGCGCATCAGGCAACTCGTCGGCGAGCGCACCTACCGGATCTACCGCGTCTGGCTGGTATGCTCGTCGAACGCGTTCTTCTGCAACTCGCTGGGTCTCTACCAGGTGCTGGCGCAGAAATACGAGAAACAGTACCGCTTCGACCCGCCGACGCACCGCGAGGATATCTATCGAGCGTTCCTCGATCAGGACGCCTGATCCGCGCCTCCGGGGAGAGGGGTTGCGTTTTTGTAGGGGCGGGCCTCCGCGCCCGCCCGATGGTTATATCCGACCTCACGATGTCGGACAGGCCCCCGTTTTCCGTGTTCTCATCCGATCGGGCGGACACGCAGGTCCGCCCCTACGTGTCGAGCACGATTGATTTGGGTTTTTCAACAACCTTGAACTACATCGAATCGGAGCTGGCGGCCGGCAAGATATTTTAGGATTTCCCCTCTGCCCCGCTTTTCTGATATTTTCTCCTTCGAAAGGCAACCCCCCTACCCCCCCTTGTCAGGGGGGTATAAAAAGGCGATGCGCCCCCGCCGTGTTGAGGGGGCTTTGCTTTTTCTTGCCTTTGACAATAAGAGGGGCAGAAGTCGCCGGGTGAAGTAGCTGAGGGGGTTTTGATTTTTCTTGCCCCCCTGACAAGGGGGGGTAGGGGGGGTTGCTTTATGGGGTTTCCCTTTCAAGGGGGTTGCCATTACCCTTTCAGGGGGTTTTTCAACAACCCCCAAGGGGGAATCTATCTTGCGCTTTCATCGCTCGCCTCAAACCCTCGTTCATCGGGGTGATTCGACATCTCCCTCACGCACCGCATGAAACCTGACGGTTCCGCGCCGACCCCCCCTTTCCGCCCGGCCTGGTTCTGCCGGGGGCGTCACCTCCAGAGTACCTGGGGATATTCCTTGAGAAAACACCCGCGCGTCCCCTGGCGGCGGGAGCGTTGGGATACGCCCGACGGCGATTTTCTGGACGTCGATTTTCTCGATTCGGAGCAACCTGACGCCCCGACGCTGCTCGTCCTGCACGGGCTGGAGGGTTCTTCCGATTCCCACTACGTGCGCGGGGCGGCGGCGAGGGCGCAATCGCTCGGCTGGCGGACATTGGCGCTGAACTACCGCTCGTGCAGCGGCGAGCCGAACCGCAATCCCAAATTCTACCACTGCGGGGAGACGGGGGACCCGGGATTCGTGGCGGAGCGGATTCTGGAGAGGTTCACCGGGCCGCTCGTGCTCGCGGGTTTTTCTTTGGGGGGGAACGTCCTGCTGAAATGGCTGGGGGAATACGGCGATAAGGTCTCGAACCGCATACACGGAGCCGCTAGTATATCCCCGAGCCTGAACCCCGCCGCGTGCGCGAAGGTGCTCGATTCCCTGCCGGGTTATTTCTACAAATGGCACCTGCTGAGCAGCGTGAAGGAAAAAGCGGAGCATTTCTCGGAACTGCACCCCGGCCTCATCGACATCGAGGGGGTGCGCCGCACGCGGACTTTCCACCGTTTCGACCGCCTGGTCATCGCGCCGCTCTATGGTTTCCGGGACGAACTGGATTATTACGAACAAGCCGACGCCTCGCCGTATCTGCCCCGAATCCGCGTGAAAACGCTGATTCTCGCAGCCGAGAACGACCCCATCGTGCCGCCCCACGTATTTCCCCGTCGAGAAATCGGGGAATCCGAATGGCTGAGCGGCGAGTTGCTGAAAAGCGGCGGGCACGTGGGCTTCGTGGCGGGCATGAATCCCCGCGCGCCGGTCTACTGGGCCGAGGAGCGGGCGTTCGAGTTTCTGGATGGTTGCCTGAAAAGCTGACGCGGGGAGGTGTTGAATGAGCTCTGATTCCGTGCTTCGGCGCAAACCCCGAACTGTGCGGAGGCGTAGGCTCTCGCCTTGAAAACCAACCCCCCCTACCCCCCCTTGTCAGGGGGGTATAAAAAGGCAACGCCCACCGCCGGTAGAGGGGCTTTTGTTTTTTCTTACCCCCCTGACAAGGGGGGTAGGGGGGGTTGCCTTTATCCCCTGATGATGACTTTTTCGACAACTCCGGTAAAACCATGTTCATCAGGCGTTTCTGTCGTATTCTCTTGACCTGAGCTTCTCGTGGCGCGCCGTCGCGCAGCAGATGAGCCGATCCAGCATTTCGGGGTAGGAGACGCCCGCCGCCTGTATCATGCGGGGGTATCCGCTCAGCTGCGTGAAGCCGGGCAGGGTGTTCACCTCGTTGATGTAGAGCTCGCCTGTTCTCTCCCGGTAGAAGAAATCCACGCGGGCGAGCCCCGAACAGCCCAGCGCGCTGAACGCGCCCCGCGCGTAGAGGCGGGCGTGATCGGCGAGGGATTCCTCCACGGGCGCGGGGATGGTCAACTCCGCGCGCCCCTCTTCGTACTTCGCCTCGTAGTCGTACCAGCCCGAACGCGTCGTGATCTCCATGAGGGGGCTGGCGAGGAATTCACCCAGAGCGGGGCCTTCGAGCACGGAGCACTCCAGTTCGCGGCCCTGCGCGTGCTCTTCGAGCAAGACCTTGCCGTCGAAGCGGAAGGCGTCGGCGATCGCTTCGCCGAGTCCGCCTGGGCTCTCCACGAGGTGGACGCCGACGCTGCTGCCCGAAGAGGAGGGTTTGACGAAGAGGGGATAGCCGATCTTGGCAGCCGCCTCCTCCGAGACGGCGCTGCGGTCCGCCTCCCAGGTTTCCGGGAACAACGTGAGGGAAGGCAGAACGGGCAGCCCCGCCCCCCGCAGCACCGCCTTGGCCACGGCCTTGTCCATCGTGACGGCCGAAGAGGCGCACCCCGAACCCACGAAGGGCGCCTCCGCCAGCTCGAACAGGCCCTGCAGCGTGCCGTCCTCCCCGAAGGTGCCGTGGATGATGGGGAAGTACACGTCGATAGCAAGGGGTTCACCGCTCCCGGCGTAGCGTAGCGGCGCTTCGCCCGGCGTGCCCGAGAAGAGAACTTCCTCGCCCGCATCTTCCGGCGCATCGGGGGCGGGGAGGGCGAGCCATGTCCCCGACCTCGTGATGAGGATGGGGTGGACGTCGTATTTCCCGGAATCTAGCTCCGCCATGATGGCCCGGCCCGAGTTGCGGCTCACCTCGTGCTCGGTCGAGCGGCCGCCGAACACGACACCGACGCTCGTCTTTCGGGATGCTGACGCCATTTGCGGCGAATCCTTCCTCGGGGCGTGCGAAGCGTTTCAGGTGGGCGTGGGGTTCAGCGTATCAGTTTCGAGAGGAATTTGAAATCCTCGGTGCCCGCCACGCGGAGAAGATCGAAGAGCGCCTGCTCGGTCGTGGCGGGAATGGCGCCCGCGCGCTCGAGCGCCGAGAGGCCCGTCCGCCAGTTCAGCTTCGAGCGCGAACAGGTGGCGTCGGCCACCGCGTGGACGATGAAGCCGTTATTGAGCAGGTCGAGCGCCGTCTGGTAGCAGCACACGTGCGTCTCCGCACCCGTGAGCAGTATCTTCGTCCGGCCCGTCTCGTGCAGGAGCGGCAGGAACGTCTCCTCGGCGCAGCAGCTGAACGAGATTTTCTCGATGGGGGCGAACCCGGGCACCTTCTCCGCCACCTCGGGGAGGGTGGGGCCGAGTCCCTTTGGGTATTGCTCGGTGACGAGGACCGGGAAACCGAGGCGCGCGGCCGCCTCCGCCAGCGTGAGGATGCGCCCGACGACCTGCGCGCGCACGTCCTCCCTCATGGCGGACATGAGCCGCTCCTGCGCGTCGACGATGAGCAGGAGGCAGTCTTCGGGCTTAAGCCGGAACGAGTCGATGTCGGCCATTCGCTCTCCTCAAGCGGGAAATGATGAAAAAGGCTATTACAGGGTTTTCACGCGGTCAAGGAATACGGCCCAAAGCCTTGATTCCCTTATGTCCGTGGGATAGCATCGCCGGGAAAATTTTCTGAGCCATCATGGATACCAACAAAAGGGGAACAACATGCCGGACAAGGCGAAAGTCGTCCTGACCGATTACGTCTGGGAGTCGCTGGACGTGGAGAACGAGATTCTGGGAGAGCTGGCCGACATCGTCGCCATGCAGACGAAGACGCCCGCGGAATTTCTGGCGGAAGCCGCCGATTGCGAAGCCATACTGAACACCTACGCCGGCCCCATCACCAAAGAGGACATGGCGGGGATGCCGGATTGCAAGATCATCGCGCGCTACGGCATCGGCGTGGATACCATCGACCTGGACGCCGCCACGGAGGCGGGCATCATCGTCACGAACAACCCCACCTACTGCATCGAGGAGGTCGCCGAGCACACCATGGCGCTCCTGCTCGCATCGGCGAGGAAGGTGGCGTTCTACGACAGGCAGGTACGCGCGGGCGAATGGGCGGTGCCGCCGGGCAAGCCGATGTTTCGCCTCGTGGGCGCCACGCTCGGGCTCGTGGGCTTCGGCAACATCGCCCGCATGGTGGCCGTCCGCGCCGCTTCGTTCGGGATGCGGGTGCTCTTCAACGACCCCTTCGTGGAGCAGGGCCAGTTCGACGCGCCGGGCGAGAAGGTGGATGAGCTTGCGGATATGTACGCCGAGGCCGATTTCGTCTCCATCCATCCGCCGCTCATCCCCCAGACGCGCGGGATGATGAACGACGAGGCGTTCTCGCAGATGAAGAGCACCGCCGTCATCATCAACTGCTCGCGGGGTCCCATCATCGATACGGACGCCCTCGTGCGCGCGCTCGATGCGGGCGAAATCGCCGGCTGCGCGCTGGATACGACAGACCCCGAGCCCCTGCCCGACCCGCATCCCCTGAGGGGGCGTGAGAACGTCATCATCAACCCCCACGCAGCCTGGTACAGCGAGGAGTCCATGGTGGGCCTGCAGCAGGGCGCACCGGGCGAGGTGCGGCGCGTTCTCTCGGGCGAGTGGCCCGTGAACGTGGTGAACAGGGCCGTCAGGGAGAACAACCGCGCGGGTTTGTAGAATCAATCGCGACTAATGCGGGGTTTTTGAAAAACCCCTTTGAAAGGGAAATCCCATAAAGCACCCCCCCCTACCCCCCCTTGTCAGGGGGGCAAGAAAAAGCAAACCCCCTCAGTCTGGCGAGGGCGCATCGCCTTTTTTACCCTCCTGACAAGGGGGGGTAGGGGGGGGTGCTTTCAAAGAGGGAGGTCGGGGGTTCGCGAACCGCCCCTACAAAGCGCGCCTCGCTGCAAGCGTCGGTATATCACCCACGTAAAAGCGCCACGCCCGCTCCTCGTGTCCGCCTTCAGACACGGATCATATCCTTCTCGATGTAGGGGCGCAGTTCCTCCCGCAGCGCCTTGTCGGTCACTAGCTCTACTTCTCGACATAGCAGATCTTCGATGTAGAACTGCGTGTCGAAAAAATGTCTCCAGTGCGGCGGCCCATCGAAATGAACAAGAATATCCACATCACTCTCCGCCGTGGCTTCGTCGCGCGCGAAGGAGCCGAAAATGGCGAGTTCGGCGACGCCGAAGCGCTCCGCGAGAGTCTTTTTATGCGCCCGGAGAATTTTCAGGACTTCATCCCGCTTCACCGCTGATCCCGTGGATTCATGAAACAGTGTAATTTCTCCTGTTTCTTCTCTTGCTTTCTCGTATTCGAGAAGAAAGCCGTCCACAAGTTCTTGAATCTCCCGCCATCCGGCGAGAAACGCGCATCCGCCCTTGACACGAGGTGCTTTCGTCCGTAATAAGAACCTTGGCAACAGCTTAAATCCCCTATGGTTTCGGCGTCCGGCGAGGCCATGCGCCGCCCGTGGCGAAACCAAGCGAATCGGTTTCATTATCCGTCGTGATGGGGGATAATGCATCCGTGCGGCGCTTGGCATCTGACAGGCGCGGGATGAGTGAAGTCGAAAGTTGGTTCGAGTCTCAGAACAGGAGTGTAGCGTCCTCATGAACACTCGCTTGAAAGCTCCTCCGGTGAAGCTTCCCGCCGATTACGAGGAGGAGGCGAAAGAGAAAAAGCCGTTCATCGACCGCAGGCGGTTCATGAACTACACGGGGTGGCTCGGCATCCTGGGCGCCATCAACGTCGCGCTGATCGGTTTCCTGCGCTTCATGTTCCCGCGCGTGCTGTTCGAACCGCCCACCGAGTTCAAGGCGGGCGACCCGGCGGACTACGCCGTGGGCGTGGTGGACACCCGCTACGTGAACAGCGAGCGCGTGTGGATCATCCGCGAGGAGAACGGCTTCTACGCTCTGAGCGCGATATGCACCCACCTGGGATGCACGCCGAAGTATTTAGGCTCCGAGGACAAGTTCAAGTGCCCGTGCCACGGGAGCGGATTCCGCCGCTCCGGCATCAACTTCGAGGGTCCGGCCCCGAGGCCGCTCGAGAGGCTCAAAATCGGCCTGGCCGAGGATGGGCAGCTGATTATCGACAAGGGCAAGCTGTTTCTCCACGAGAAAGGGCAATGGGACGACCCGGGCGCTTTTCTCTTTACGTAAGAGCTTATATGTTCGTTCGATGCGAGGACGTGGGGGTTTTTAGATGCCGAGTTTGAAAGAACGCTTGAACCTGGATCAGATGAAACGCAGTGTGCTCGACTCCCAGGTATGGAGGTCGATGTTCCGCCACGGATACGAGGATACGCCGAGAAACCGCGTTCTCATGGTCGTGGACAACCTCTGGCTGCACCTGCATCCCACGAAAATCAGGCGCCACGCCATCCGCATCCGCTTCACGTGGTGCATGGGCGGGGTGACGTTCCTGCTGTTCCTCTACCTCGTCGTCACCGGCGTGGTCCTGATGTTCTACTACCGGCCCGTGGGCGAATACGCCTATGCCGACATCAAGTATCTCGAATTCGACGCCCCCTTCGGCATGTTCATGCGAAACATGCACCGCTGGGCGGCGCACGCGATGGTCATCGCCGTGTGGCTGCACATGCTGCGCGTCTTCATGACGGGCTCCTACAAGCCGCCGCGCGAGTTCAACTGGGTCATCGGGGTGCTGCTGCTCACGCTCACGCTGCTGCTCAGCTTTACCGGCTATCTGCTCCCCTGGGATCAACTCGCCATCTGGGCGGTGACGGTGGGAACCAACATGGCGCGGGCGACGCCCCTGCTGGGGTCCGAGGGCCCGTTCGCCGAAATGGTGGGCGTGACGCCGCGCTTCGACGCGCGCTCCGCACTTCTGGGCGGAACCATCGTGGGTCCGCCCACGCTGTTGCGCTTCTACGTGCTGCATTGCATCGTCGTTCCTCTGATAGCGGCGATTCTGATGATGGTGCATTTCTGGAGAATCCGAAAAGACGGCGGCATCTCGGGTCCTTTGTAGTCTCGGGGGCATAAAAGAGAAGGGCGAGAACATTGGCGAAGGAAGACAAGGTAGTCGGCTCTGCCGATGAGATGGCCAAAACCAGTTGGGAGCGGGTGAACGACAAGGTTCACGTGTGGCCCTACCTCACGCGTCTGGAATTCATGTGCGCGATCATCATCACCATATTGCTGGTGGTGTGGTCCATCGTGATCGACGCGCCGCTCGAAGAGCCCGCGAACCCTTCCGTCACGCCGAACCCTTCGAAGGCGCCGTGGTACTTCCTGGGCCTTCAGGAGTTGCTCGTCTATTTCGACCCGTGGATGGCGGGCGTCGTGCTGCCCACCCTCATCATCGTGGGCCTGATGGCCATCCCCTTCATCGACGTGAACCCCAAGGGGAACGGCTACTACACCTTCCACGAACGCAGATTCGCCATCTTCACCTTCCTGTTCGGATTTCTGGTGTTGTGGGTGTGGATGGTGGTGCAGGGAACCTTCCTGCGCGGGCCGGGGTGGAACTTCTTCATGCCCTGGGAGTACTGGGACCCGCACAAGGTCGTGGCCCTGACGAACGTGGACCTGCCCTATATGCTCGGATTCAGGAGCTACTGGGGCCAGGCGGCGTGCGGCGCGGTGCTAATCCTGCTCTGGTACGCCACCATACCGGCTTACTACATCTGGCGGCGCGAGCGCATGAAGAACGTGGGCCTGGTGCGCTATCTCATCAAGGCGTCGCTCAACATGACGATGATGGGTATCGTGGCGAAAATGGTCCTGCGCATCGGGCTCAACGTCAAATACGTGCTCGTCACGCCCTGGTTCAACATTTAGGTTTTCTCAACCCGAGCGGAGAAGATGGTTCAGGACAGACAGCGTAAACATCTCTGGTGGGACGCCTGCGGCGTGAAGGTGGCCGCCCTCGCTCTGATCGTCGTCTCGGGCGTGATATATCTCCTGGTCTAGGAGATCCTTGAAGCCGCAAAAGCAGATATATTCCTCGTCACATCGATAGCCGCTTCCCAACGGAGGCGGCTTTTTTTCGAATGTCTCGTTTTTTGTAGGGGCGGACCTGAATCGAAGGCTCCCGTAATTCCGGTGACAAACTCTCCCGAGAAGGGCAGAGCCGTTTGGCAGGCCCCCTGTGGTTGTCCTTTATCGGATGGCGCAACGGCTGGACGGGTTCAGGGGACTGCCCTGCGTAAAGGAAAGAATCACTCCGTACCGGGCCAGGCCATGTCGTGGGCGTGGAGTATCTCGCGGAGTTTCGCGACGTTGATGAGCTCCATGGGCGCGCCTTCGGAGTATTTCTGCACCTCTTCGGTGAAATATCCCGTCGATATCAGGATTCCCTTGAGCGCCCTCTCTGCGCGCACGGTGTCGGAGAGGCCGATGACCCGTATCGAGTTCACGAAGTCGCCCTCGGGCACGAGTATGCCGTGGATGATGTAGTCGCCCCCGAGGATGGGCGCGGGGTTGTGCGCGAGGATGTCGATTTCCTCCTCGTTGACCCAGTGGATCTCGACAATGCGCATGTTCATGCCCTCGAGCAACTCCACGAGCATGCGCTCGAACGCCTGCGGCGAAAGCTTGCGCAGGGATTCGATTTCCGAATCGTTTCTGGTTTGCTCGGCATCGGCTTCGAGCGCGATGTTCGAGGTCGTTCGCTTGACGAACAGGATGGTAATAAACCCCAGGAAGAGCGCGACGAAGATGAGTTCTAGCATGTCGGCTTCCAGAATATGGGTGGGAACGAAGGCGTTGCGCCGCTGCCGGTCATGGAGGATTCATGGTTCCATGCACAGGGGAAATTGCCGCTCGGGTATGAGATCGGATGGATGAGCAAAGCGCTTATCGGATCATCTCGTCGTAGACGTCGTCTTTTTTCCCCTTCTTGATGAGTCTGTCGTGCCTGAGACCTTGAGAAATAGCCAGCCAGACGAAAAACGCCACCAGGGGAATCATGAACGCGATGGGGATGTTGTCGGGTTTCGTGAGAATGAGCAGGAAATTTTCCATCTCGAATCCTTAAGTTTTTTTGGTTGAAAGCGTTTGTTTTCGTGTCCTGATTATATGCCGTATACAGTTATCTCCGGGAAGAGGGGCTCCCCCTCCCGGTATTACTTTTCTCCACTGGTTCTCTCGATGAGTGCGCGCAGGGCCGCCCGGCTTTCTTCCTGCCCGGCGATGAGTTCCTTGAGCGCGGCCATGTTCTCTTCGTGCTTGTGCTCCGAATCCGCCGCCCGCATCGTGGCGTTTCTGTCCATGACGCGGATTCCGTAGAAAATCAACCCCGCCTGCAACAAGCCGATAAACACCTGCGCGAACTGCGCCGTCAAACTCCAGTTTTCGAATGCCGTCATCTCTTTCCCCGCTCTGTTTGTTGCGGCGGCGAATAATGCGCCTATTCTGACGCAAATCCGGGCCGAGGGCAAGAGAATCAGGGGTTTTGCTCCCGCATATCAGCTGTTTCACCGGCGAAACGCCTTGACAACCGGTGCGCGGAATGGATATATCTTTGATATCGAGAGTATGTCGCCGGAGGTGCTGCGTGGATCCGGCGCGTCGCCCTTTGTGAATCGAATTATCCGAGAGGCGCAGATATGCCGCATTTCATCTTCGACGCTTGCATCGGGTGTTCCGTGTGCGAGCCCGTCTGCCCCACGAAGGCCATCACGGGCGAGCCGCGCGAAATCTACAAAATCGATCCCACGCTCTGCATCGACTGCGGCGTGTGCGGCAAGTATTGCCCGGCCTACTCCATTCAGGACGATACGGGCGACATCATCAAGAACATCAAGCACAAGGAAATGCCCAAGGCGTTCGTGCTGGAGGAGAACTGCACGGGCTGCATCTGGTGCGTGGACGTTTGCCCGTTCGACTGCATCCGTATGGCGCCCTCCTCGGTGGAGCGCGACCACAGCGCGGTGGCCGTGGTGGATCAGTCCACGTGCGTCGGCTGCCGTCTGTGCGAGGAGATTTGCAACAAGGGGGCGATCATCGTGCCCAAGCACGAGGACGAGTCCGAATACATGACGCCGTTCATGCACGAGTTCGTCACCTCGCCGCTTCGCGCCTATTAAGACGAGACATATCATTACGAGGACTCCCCCGGACGCGGGGGAGTTTTTTTGTGCCATCTCCTTGACGCTGTATGAAGGCTCAGGTAGCGTTTTCATTTATCGAGGCTCTATATTGATCGAAAGAGCCTGATTTTGCTCTTTTTCGTCAGCAGTCCGAGCAGGTCGAAAGAGGGGGAAATTCGTTGCCTCCAGTTTTGACGTCGCGCCCGCCGGCCCGGATCATGGACATCGTCGATCTGGTCGAGGAATACTCGCCGGACTGCTCCGATCTGCTCACCAAGGCCTACATCTTCACCGCGAAGGTCCATAAGGGCCAATCCCGCATTTCCGGCGAACCCTACATCTCCCACCCATTGGAAGTGGCCCGGCTTCTCGCGGAGTTGCGCCAGGACCCCGAAACCGTATGCGCGGGGCTTCTCCACGACACCGTGGAGGATACCGCCACGACGCTCAAGGAGATTGGCGAGCATTTCGGGAAGGATGTCTCCGAGCTCGTGGACGGCGTCACGAAGCTCGCGAAGATCGATGTTTCGAACACCCAGGTTCGCCAGGCGGAAAGCTACCGCAAGATGCTGATCGCCATGGCGAGAGACATTCGCGTCATCATCATCAAGCTCGCGGACAGGCTCCACAACGCGCTGACGCTCCAGCATCTTCCCCAGAAAAGCAGGGTTCGCATTGCGAGGGAGACGGCGGAAATATACGCCCCGCTCGCCAATCGCATCGGCATCGGGTGGCTCAAGGGGGCGCTGGAGGACGTGGCGTTCAAGCACCTGCATCCCAAGGAATTCCTGGAGATCGACGAGAAGCTCCGCGACGGACTCGAAGACCGCGAAGCGTATATGGATCTCGTGATGGAGCAATTGCAGGAGATTCTCGAGACGGAAGGCATCGACGGCGCCGCGTCCGCCAGATTCAAGCTCCATTCGAGCATTTACGAGAAGATGCAAACGCAAAACCTGGATTTCCATCAGGTGTATGACATTTGCGGCGTGAGAATCATCGTGGATTCCGTGCAGGATTGTTATGCCGTTTTGGGGGTCCTGCACTCCACGTGGACTCCCATTCCCGGACGCTTCAAGGATTACATCGCTTTGCCAAAGGCGAATCTGTATCAGTCTCTCCACACGACCATCGTGGGGCCGCAGGGCCAGAGGGTGGAATTCCAGATCCGCACCAGGGAGATGCACCGCGTTGCGGAGGAGGGCATCGCCGCGCACTGGAAGTACAAGGGGGGCGACGAGGCCGACGACGGCATGGCCGACAAGTTCGAGTGGATCAGGAGAATCGTGGAGAGCCTGAACGAGGAATCCGACCCCAGGAACCTGGTTGATTCCGTCAAGGTCAACCTGTTTCAGGACGAGGTATTCGTCTTTACGCCCAGGGGCGAGGTGAAGAGCCTTCCGCGCGGGGCGACGCCGGTGGATTTCGCTTTCTCCATCCACACGGAGGTGGGCAGCCACTGCGTGGGTGCGAAGGTCAACGGAAAAATTACGCCGCTGAGCACGATGCTCGAGAATGGCGACATCGTCGAGATCATCACGAACCCGCACCGCAAGCCAAGTGCGGACTGGATGAAGTTCGTCGTCACCGCCCGGGCGAAACAAAAAATCCGAAACTGGATCAGGCAGGAACAAAAGGAGCGCTCCCTCACGCTCGGCCATGAGTTGCTCGAACATGAACTGGAACGGTGTGTGGCGAAAGAAGATGTCGCTTCATACATGAAGCCGAAGGAATTGAAGGGAGTGGCGCGATCCTTCGAGGCTCAAAGCGATGAAGATTTGTTGATTTCCATAGGTTTCGGGCGCGTATCCGCGCGGCAGGTCGCGCACAAGCTGCTGCCCGAAGAACTCGTGCGGGAGAGGGAAAAACGGGAAAAATCCCGTCTCAGGCGTCTTGTGAATCGCGTGAGCCGCCACAAGAACAGGGCGGGCATCCTCGTCAAGGGTCAGGACGACGTCCTGATTCGCTACGGAAAATGCTGCCAGCCGATTCCGGGCGACGGGATCGTGGGTTTCATCACGCGCGGACGCGGCGTGACGGTGCACAACGAGAGTTGTCCCAACATCAAGTCGTTGATGGACGACGAGGAACGCCTGGTGGAGGTTGCCTGGGGCGATGTCGACAAGGATCAGATGCACATGGTGACGCTCGTGGTCGAAGCGCGCGACAGGCCGGGTGTTCTCGCGAACCTGAGCGCCGCCATCGCGAGTTGTGAGGCGAACATCTCCCGCGTGGCGGCCGAGGCCGCGCAGGACAAGGCGGAGATTCGCCTGGACGTGCAGGTGCACGACCTGGCCCAGCTCAACGACGTCGTCAAGAGGGTTCGCGACGAGAAATTCATCCTCTCCGTCAACCGCATTGCGCCCGAGGTGGCCCCGCTCAAGGGGAAGGTTCCGCAAATTCCCACGGAGTAGGGCGCTTTTCGCCGTTTCGGCGGGGTGGCGCGCATCCTGGATGTTTCATTGATGAGCCGAATGACGCCGGAAACCTCGCCCGCTTCGTGAATCGATGACGCGAAAATGACCGACTTGCTGCGCCACTCCTGGGAAATAGCGCCCGCCGAAGCCGTTCAGATCCAGAAGACGCTCCAAAAACGCGTGGCCCTGCATTCGCTGCCGTCCCCGCCGGGAACGATTGCGGGCGCGGACATCTCGAGTGAGTGGCGCGGGCGGTTCGGCGTCGGGGGCATGGTCGTTTTCTCCTGGCCGGATTTGCAACCCATCGACGAGTCGTTCCACAGCGGGGAATTACGGTTTCCCTACGTGCCGGGGCTGCTCTCCTTCAGGGAGGGTTTCTTGCTTGAAAAAGCCTTTTTGGGGTTGAGGGAAAAACCGGACCTCATTATCTTCGACGGGCAGGGCGCCGCCCACCCCAGGGGATTCGGTATCGCCTCGCACCTGGGCCTCCGCCTGGGCGTGCCTTCCATCGGGTGCGCCAAAAGCCGCCTGTTCGGCGACGCCGGCGAGCCGCCGGGAGATGAGAAAGGGGACTGGCGGCACCTGTACTCACCCGATGGGCGGGAGATAGGCGCCGTTCTCAGAACGAGAAAGGGCGTGAAGCCCGTGTACGTCTCACCCGGGCACCTCATCGACATCGAGGATTCTGTCCATTGGGTGCTTGCGGCCACTTCGCGGTATCGTCTGCCCGAAGTGATACGCGCGGCTCACAGGCGCGTGAACGAGGAGCGGGTGAGGCGAAAGAGGGAATAAAAAAGCGCCCCTTGCGAGGCGCTTCTTTTGTTTGGAAACTTCAGGTCTAGCTCGGCGATGCGTCGCTATCGGACTGTTCGGCTTCGGCCTCTTTTTCGGGCTTCCCGGTCTGAGGCGCGTCGTTCTTCGCGCTGGACTCGGCGGGCCTCAGGAAATTCGTCTCGATCATCAGGTAGTCGCGCATCGCGCGGATTTGCCGGTACGCGTCACCGCCCAGGAGTTCCTCGTCGATGGGCTCGCCGTGACTCTCTATCGTCGCTTTGCCGATGGTTTTTCCGAGGTCGGTAGGGGAGGAGATGGTCAGCTTTTTCTCGTCGATCCCCGTCACCTTGACGAGATGGGTGGCGCCGCCGACGCGAAGGGTGGCGAATTGTTCTTCGGGCAACTCGACTTCTTCCGTGGCTTCGAGTTCGTAGATGAACAGGTCGTCTTCCTTCTCGCCCCGGACGCCTTTGACGATTTGGGCCTGAGAACCCGCGCCTTCGAAGAAGTTGGGCATCTTGGTTCCCGGCTGGATTCTGCCCGGGTAGATGAGCCAGTCGACGATCCAGTCGGGGCGCAGGCGCTCCTTGGCGAACAGGAGGTTCGGCGCCGTAGGCGGCTCCTGGCCCGGCGGGGGCGGCCATTCGCCGTGGCAGGCGAGGCATTCGGCCATGGCGAAGAGCCTTTTGCCGGCCTGGAGGTTTTCCGTGCTTACGCTCTTGGCGTCGAAGTGGATGTAGGGGTTGAGTTTCGAATCCAGCGCGGCGAAGTAATCCACGAGCGCTGCTGCGTCTTTGGTGGGCATCTGGAAGCTGGGCATCCGCACCTTGAGCCAGGGTCTCAGCGTGACGACGTTGCGCAGGAAGCCGAAGAACCACTCGGGCTGCACCTTTCGGCCTTCACCGTTCAGCAGGGGCGGGCCGTTCGTCTTGTCTTCATAGCGCCTGAGGAGGTCGCCGCCCCAGTTCTCGATGACGTGGCAGCCGTTGCAGTTGTATTTCTCGATCATCCGGCGGCCGTTCTCGATGCGCCTGGCGCGCGTGTCGAGCACCTGGTGGACGCTGTGCGGCGCGCCGTGTGGCGTCATGGAGCGCAGCAGGGTGCGTATGGCGGAGACCTCCGCATCCGAGAATTCGAAGTTCGGCATGAGCAGCGTCTCGCGCTCGGTCTGATAGAGCTGCGGATTTTTCAGCTTGCCGAACGTCCACGACTCCCAGGTGTGGGGCATGTCGACCACGTTGCCGAATGAGAGCTCGAACGGCTTTTTGGCCGCGAAGCGCGTCAGGTCCGGCCCGATTTTGGAGAGTTTCTCGGTGCCGGGGATAACGTGGCAGCCGAAACACCCGCGCGTCGCCACGAGTTTCTTGCCGCGCTCGAACGAGGCCTCATCGCCCAGTTTTCTGGGTTTCGGCCGTTTCGCGGGGGGCGTGAGGCTGACGAGGTAAGTGGTGACCGCGCTCGCTTCCTCATCCGTGAGGCGGAGGCTCGGCATCTTGGTGTCGTGCCAGTACGACCTGGGGTTCTTGAGCCAGCGGAACAGCCAGTCGGGCTGGACCTTGGCGCCGATGTTCTGGAGCGCCGGTGCGAAATCGCGGTTCCTGTACACGATGGGCCTGCCGTTCACGCCTTCGAGCGGGGGGCCGAGCTCCAGGTCTTTATCGTTTCGGATGTGACAACCCAGGCATCCGACTTCTTCAAAGATGGACTTTCCTTTTTTGATCAGCGTGGCGTCATCGAGATTCGGGAACTCGGCGGATTCCACCTTGCGCGGGCCCTGCCGCCAGACGTATGTGGCGATGTCCAGCGCTTCCTGATCGGTGAAGCTGAAATAGGGCATGCGGGTTCGCGGGTTGTAGTCTTTCGGCTTCTTGATCCAGGAGACGAGCCAGGCGGGCGCCACTTTTTCCTGGATTCTCGAGAGGTCCGGCCCCACCTTGCGCAGGCCTTCCGTGCCCGGGAGGGTGTGGCAGCCGTTGCAGCCCAGTTCCCTGGTGAGGGAGATTCCGCGCGAGATTTTGGGCGCTTCCGGGATGTTGAAAATCTCGGTGTGGCAGCTTCTGCACTTGGTTTGTGTTTCGCTGCCGTGCAGAAGGGGGTCTTCCCAGAACTGCACATGGCCGTGGGCCGTATTGAGGCTGGTGACGGCCGATCCCTGTCCTCCGTGGCAAAGCGTGCAGCCGACCTTGTTGAATTCGTGCGTCGTGAGATAAAGGCGTCTGTTGGGATGCGTGCGGAACGGCTGGGGCGCATCCTCGAAACCCGCCCGGTTGATGCCCAGGTGACAGGTCTGGCACCGTTCCACCTTCATCACAGGCTCGTTGAAGTTGTTTCGTTCGTATTCGCGCAGGACGAGCTGGTTGATCTCATAGGGGCGGGCGGCGATGCCTTTCAGCCGGCGCTCCTGGAAGGAAATGTCACCCGCCACTTTCCGCCGCGTCGCCTGGAGCGTTTTCAGCTCTTTTTCTTTGGCCGCAATCTTCGCTTTTATCGCGTCTCTTGCGGCTTCAGCCTTCGCCGCGACGGGCGTTATCTCATCGAGCAGGGCCTTGGCTTCGTCGACTTCGGTTTGCTCGGCTTCTTTGTCGTGGCCCTGACGGATGGCTTCCTGGAGATAGAAGTAGGACTGATCGAAGAGCGCCTTTCTGAAACCTAGCTCCTGCACCTTCTCGAAGGCGTCGAGTTCGCTCTTCGTGAGTTCTTCCTTGAGGTTTTTCAACTCTTCGTCGCCCGCGAGTTTTTGTTGCAGCGCGGCGATTTTCTTGTCGAGCTCGGAAACCTTCGAGCCGGTGGTTTTCTTGAGGCTGGCGAGCTTTTTCTCTACCTGGCCTTTTTCATAGGCGTTGAACTGTTTCTGGTATTGTTTCCATGGTCTGCGCGTGAACGCTTCGTCCCAGACGGTCCAGAACGTCACCGCGACCATGATGAGCCCCACGATGAAAAACGATATAGGACTGGTTTTCTCTTCCGGAGGCTTGAAGTCTCGACCTTGCATCGTGAAAAAACGCTCCCCCACCGGCGTTCTGAGCGGAAAATCCGGGTTCTTTGGCTAAAATCCGGCTGATTATAGGTATGGGCAGGACGGGCGTCAACCGCAGAGCGGGTAGTTTTAACGTAGCGTAATTCAGCCTGCATACGGCGGGAATATGCAGAAAACACAAGGTGGTTCACGAAGAAGAAGGCGGGCGTTCATGCCCCCGCTTCCGCTCCTTCTCCAGGCTATTCGTTCTGGCTTCTGATGATGCCGGCCAGTTGGCCGATGATGGCGATGGAGATGGTGGGGTGCTCGTGAATCAGTTCGAGAAGGGGTTCTTTCTCGATGCCGAGCAAAGAGGTGTCCTTGCTCGCGCGCGCGCCTGCGCTCCTGCCCTCATCGCCAAAGAGCGCGATTTCGCCGAAAGAGGTCGGCGGGCCGAGCGTGGCGAGAATCCTGGGCTCTGCGTCCTCCTGATTGAGGATGATTTCGATTTCCCCGTCCACGATGACGTAGAGATAGTCGCAAGAGTCTCCTTGCTCGAAAAGAACCTTGCCCGCCTCAATCTGGATTTCCCTGGAAATGTTGCTCAGTATTTTCAGTTCATCCGCGCTCATCGTCTCGAACATGTTGACGCCTTTCAGAAACAGGGCTTTTTCGATGGTCGAGAGCATGATTTTCTCCTGCCTGGATAAATTTTCCCCACCGTCCTCGTAACGGAGTAACTCGCGGCGCACCTGAATGCGCACCATTTGGTTCTCGTCATTCTCCATGGTTCTCAAGAACGCCTCAACGTCGTCTTCATCTTTCCCGATAATTTTCAATGCGGCAACCGCCGCCTCGCGGACGTACGGGTCGTCCTCGGTTGCCCGCGCCCTGAACTGCTCGCGCCACTCGGCGGCTGCTCCACCCGCTTCGCTTTGGAGATGCTTGCCCGCCGCGTCGAGAGCGATGGCCTGGAGCCACGCGTTTTCGGAATTCATGTATGTCGAGAGCACCTCGCCAATCGATTCATCGGGTATCTCCCAAAGTTTCCTGCCCTCGGAAACCTTGTCGGCTGTCGACCTGCCCAGCAACAGAGGCTCCAGGGCGAGAATGAGGACTCTCGTATTGCCGGTCGAGGAGAAGTTCGAGAGCGTCTCGATGGCGATTGCCCTCGATGAGGAGCCGCCACGGGCGAGGGATTCCGACACGGTGTCCACCGTTTTCTCGTCTCCTATCACCCCCAATAATTCCAGCAAAACCAGTTGCCTTTCCGCGACGACGTCTTCGAGCGCTTTTCTCAACATCGTGAAGGCGGATGCGTTTTCCCGGCTTTCGATGACGTGGAGGTGATTGATGACGCCGTAGACTTCCTTCAGGTGCTCCACGGCGAACCCGGAGAGGGAGTCCACGATTTCCTGCGCGCTCATTTCGCGGGAGCCGTTTTTGGCGCTTCTGAACAAAAGCGGGGCGGCGAATGAAATCAGACCCGAGCCCTCGAGAGAAAGGGTTCCTTTTCGCTTCATGTTCTTGAGCGAATCGACGGCCTGTCTCCTCACCAGCGAGTCGACGTCCGAAAGAGCGGTCAGGACGCGTTCGAAATTCTCCCTCGAGCCCTTGTTGCCCAGTTGCCTGACGCCTCTGCGCCTGATGGCCGCACTCTCATCCGAAGTGGTCACCCGGATGACTTCCTCCATCTTCTCCTCATCGACCCCCTGGTTCAGGGCCAGTACTTCTATCGCCTCCAAAGCGGCTTCGCGGACTTTTTCCTCTTCCTGGTAGAGATAGGGGATCAAGCGTCTGATGAAGCGCGGGTTCTGAAGTTCCCCCATGCACCGCAGGGCGCAGACCCTCGCCGCCGCGTCTTCTTCGTTGAGCATCCGGTGCAGCGTTTGGAGTCCGTTGGCGAGCCAGAACAGATCGTCGGAGCGCACCAGCAGTTCGACGGCGCGCGCCCTGACCTCAGGCGATCGGTTCTCCAGATTTTCATGAACCAGCTCCGCCGTCTCATCGGTGAGCCCGACCGTTTCCGCCGCGTCCATGGCGGCGCATTGCAGGACGGGCTCCCCGCAGGTGAGGTATTCCAGCAGCAAGGGTCGCATTTTCTCGCCTTCTTCGGCTCCTGGAGCCCTGGCGAGAATTTTGAGCAACTCGGCCGCGGCATATCCCTTTCGCCGCGGGATTTCCCCGAGGATAATAGAGAAAGTCTCGCTTCTGCCGCTTTCCGCCATCATCCGGGCGGTGAAGACGCAAAGGTCGTCGTCCCCCTCGCGGATGTTTTTTCTGAGTATCGCCATGTTCTCGTCGTCAACCGGGCCGAACCCCTCCTGGGCGTAGCGGAATAACCCCAGGTTCCTCTCCTCGAGCATCCGGCGCAGGGCGGCCCCGTATTCACGGCGCACGAAGAAGCCGACGGCCAGATAGGCGAAGGCGATGAACAAGGAGATGAGCGCCAGTTGGCCTGCGCTGAGCGGGAAGAGGGCGAGACCGGTGGGCTTGATGATGAGCAGGGCGACGCCGCTGACGATGCTGGCCACGGCGACCACCTGGCCCGCGACGAACGCGCCGACCCTCGCGCGGATCGAAGGGGAGACGGCGTTGTAGAGCAGGGCGTTGATGGCGTTTCGAATCGATTCCTGGAGATTCTTGTTGTTGAAGCGCAGGAAGACGGCGGAATAGAAGCCGGGTGAGATCGCCATGCCGGCGAGGCCGATGATGGTCGTGAGCGGGTAGAGGAGGTTCGCAGTGCCCAGGCCGAGCCGCTTGATGATGCGCGGGGTGATGAACGTCTGGACGAGCAGGGAGAAGGCGCTTCCGATGGCGGTGAAATATCCGAGGAACGAGGCGAGTTGCGCGCGGTCGGGAAAGACCTCGCGGAATACGAGGCTGTACTGGAAGTCCTGAAAACTCCTGAGGATCACCACGATGAAGCTGAACAGGGCGAACGCGCAGACGTACCGGTTCGTCTTCATCAGTGCGAGGTTGCCGCCTTTTGAGGCCGTCTTCTTCGTCTTGCGCTTTTTGGGACGGGCATCGTCGATGAGGTGGTCTCTGAGCCGCCATTCGGCGTATTGCACCACCCCGATGCTGACCACGATGGCTCCAATCCACACGTAGAGCAGATTCGAGACGCTCCCGAGCACGGGGATGAGCAGCGGAATGGCGAGGCCGCCCACGATGCCGCCGTAGCGCCCGCCCGTGAGGATGATCGGAACCAGCCGCTTCGACTGCAATACGTCTAAATACTGCCCGTAAAGGGCGCGGAAATTGTTCGGCAGCATGTTCGTGAACATCACGAACAGCGTGTGGAGGAGCGGGAATGCGATCGGCATCGCGTAGGCGCGGAAATCCGCGAAGATGAGCAGCTTGATGCCGAATACGAGGGCGATGAAAAATATCAGGACGGTCTTGAACATCGCCGGGATGGAGAGTTTTTCGGTCAGCGAGGAGTAGAACGTGCTGATGAAGATGATCATCAGGGCGTTGAATATGTACATATAGGGGAGAAAACCCGGGCCGATTTCCGAGAGGAACAGCGCTTCGGATACGGTGAGCCCGATGGAGAACTGAACCCCGATCAGGAAGTAGAAGAAAAAGAACACCGAGAAGACGAGCAACTCCTCTTCCTGGATGTTGAACGCTTTTTTGAGGAGTTTCGCCATTTCGCTCACTTCTAGAGCGCTGGATGAGGATCTTTCGCGCGATTCCCGCCCCGCGAGATTCCTCGAATAGAAACGAACGCGGGCCGGTTGATTCTAACTTAGAGTTTTTGAGATTTCCATGAGTAGAGCGACAGGGCGTCCTCCGCCCACTGCGCGCTGTTTTCAGAGAATCTTGCCCAGCGGCTGTTTGCGCACTGGGCGCGGACGGGATCGGCGTTGCCCTCGGCGATCAGTCCGTTGAGGGGCGAGAGGTCGAATTCGGCCCGAACCGGAATCCTGCCGCGCTCAGAGGGGTCGACGAGAGTCAAAAAGCGCGCGAACGCATCGAAAGCGCCGCGAAGCTTCTCGCACAATCTCTCGGCCCCTCCCGCATAGGCGACCAGGGGCGGAACCAAAGGCGTATAGCGGTTCAGTTCCATGCCCCCCTCCGTGCGGTTCGTGATGCTGTCCACGCCGACGACGCCGATCGAATCATCCGAGAATTCCACCGGAAAGAGCCTGGCGTAGAGCGTTTCCACGACCATTCCCTCGCGGCTGAGCCTCAGATGAACGCGAACGCTGAACAGGCCGAAATCGATCCAGTTGCATATCAGCGGCAGGTAGCGCGCGTCGAACACCTGCTCGTAGTTCTCGATGGCGCTCGACAAAAGGCGCAGCGATTCTTCGCGTGATCGGGCGGATTCGCGTAGTTCGGATTCGAGTCTGGGCGCGCAGTTTCTGAGCATCTGACCCAGGACGTCCGGGGGAGCGCCGCCTCCCACCATTCGGGTCTTGATGTAGGCTTTCGAGGTCGCCGGGCTGGCCTGGAAGCGATGAACGAGCCAGTCCATCGCCCGAAGGTGGTCGTGGTTTTCCGCGTCGATAGACAAGGGCTGAGGGGCCGCATGGCGTGTTGCGACGCCAAGTCTGCTCAAATCCGGCAGACCGAACCCATTGGGGTAGACGTCCAGCCGAAAACATCCGCGTCCGCCGCCGCCTTCCTGCGGTTTGACGAAGAAAGTCGTGGCGCCCCACTTCTTCGACAGGGCGGAAGCCTTGTCCAGAATGGCTGCGGCGGTATCCGCAGGCCGCCCTCCGTTTGATTCCACCACTTCATAGCCGGCCGTCAGATGACGCCCGGAACCATCCAGGTGCAGGTTTTTCGCGTCAGCGCCGTTTCCGTTCAGGAGTTCGTATGTGGTTTTCTTGTTGGACAGCGGCCCGCCGGGAGCGGTGAGAGGCCCGGGCACCACGACGATTCCCCGCGATTCGAGAACCTTCGCGAGGGTTGCGTCGTAGAGGCTTCTCTGGGCGGTCTGGCTGATGACGAGGAGTTCTCTCGGCGCCTTGGCGGCGCGCGCCAGAAGTTCCTCGCGCCGGTTCAAGACCCTGACGGGGATGGACAACCCCAGTTGACTCAGGTGCGCCCGCATCACCCGCGCCGTTTCCATGGTGAGGGGGAGTCGGCTCGGGGAGCCGTCCAGCAAAAGTATCTCTCCCGGAAGCCGAATGGGTGATGCGTCTTTTACGATGCGGAAGTCTGCGAATCGAGGTTCGCGCGACGCCCATTGGTTGAGGCTTTCGATCAGGGTTTCATTCAGGTCGCCGGCGGGCGAGTCGAATTCCCGGCTCAACCGGTTCAGATCCCAGACGCCGCCGCTCGCATCCGGCGTGAGGTGATACAGAGAAGGTTCCCGCGCGATGAGGGGATGATTTGCTCTCTTGTACGGGGCCAAGGTTTTCTCTTTTAGAAGACCGACTTGCGCTGGCGCATAAAGTGTTTGGCCACCCAGTCCGCAATGGCTCCGCCAACAGCCCTCTCGCCGGCGAGGGAGGAGGGATTCGGAGCTGTGCAACTAAGGGCGCGGATGCCGGTCATGCGGTACGCCTCCTCGCGCGCATGCGCTTCGTTCGCGAGCTTTCCGGAAATGAGCATGTTTTCCTCCTCCACTTCCAGGTGGCTCCGTATCCAGTGAACGATGAGCGTTGACTCCAGCGTATCACATGCGCAGATTATCAGGCCTCTGCGCGCGAGCCAGTCTTTGACCCAGGGGTCGCTCGCTACGTGGAGGCTGGCGTCGGAAGACGGGGAATCCGCCAATTCCGCAATGACGATCTCCGCCTTCGCGCAGCCGTGGCGAAGCAGGTTCTGGGCGCATCGCCTGGCCCTGTGACTGGAGACGCCGCATGTGGAAGCGAGACCCGCATCGACGAAATCCCACCCGAGTCTCGCGGAGTCGAAAAACCCGAGCGGTCTTCCGTAGTTTACCTGCATGAGATCCCGCATGCGTCCCGTTCCGGTCAGTTTCACGTATGAGACGTGGATACCCGAGGAGTGGAGGGCGGAGGCGAGCGAAGACGCGCAGGTCGTCTTGCCCACGTCCATCTCGGAGCCGGTGACCAGGATGATGGGAGCGCAGGGAATTCCCTCTTCATCCACCGGGCACCGGGTATCGGGAATGACGGGGAGATGAGAAAGCGTGGCGGGTTCGCCTCGTAGCGCGACGCCCCCTTTCACCTCTATTTTCACGCACGGCGTATCGGGGTTCGTGCGGACCCCGCAGACGCCGCCGGTATTCAACAGGTCGAGTATGACGCCAGGCTCTGCGGGCGAGTCCGGCACGCGGCCCGAGACGCTGCGGTTCGCATAGCGCCCGCCGATTGTCACGGCCACGTTCGTTTTTTCGCGCAATTTCATTTCGCTCGTTTTCCAGGCGTCTTGCGTTCCCTGGAGAGCTTCGAGCGTTTCCAGGCGATCAATGGGCGCGTTTTCGGGAACGTCAACGACCTCACCCAGGAAGATGCCGTTGGAAGGAACGGGCTGCGGGTCGGGCGTGAAATCCGCCTGAAAGACATACGGACTCTCAGGAGAGAGGAACAGACCCCGGGCGGTGGATGCGAAAGAATCTATTTTCAATTTCCACGATGTCCTAAGCGGGAGAAAGCGCGAGGCGGCGCGTGAAACTGTCAATCATTTCCCGGGCGTACGGAGATATCTGCTTTTCTCCCCCTTCATAGATGGATGAAACGCCCTCGAGCTTACAGAACGCTCCCCTCGGCTCTACTATGGTGCCTTTCGCCGGGGGAGAGCAAGTCACCAGCACTTCATCCCGGTCTTGAACGTCGCTCAGGCGATACCCCCGCCGGATGAATTCGGGCTCCCCGTTTTGGATAGCATAGATGCCGGGTTCCAGCGAGGAGCCGATTCGCACCCTCGAAGGACTCGTGTTTCGAATCAGGAGCTGGAAACCGGATAAATCCGGCCGGCCGAGTTCGGCGAGCAAGTCCTGATGCGCGTCGAGAGCGTCGCCCGGCTTCAGGAATTCGGCCAGATGCCAGTAGGTGGTGGTGGGTGCGTCGCCGTGTATTTCCTCGAGTTCGGTCATCAGTTGCGTGGTTCCGAGTACGCGCGGATTGAGCTCGAGGGCATAGGGTTCGTTCTCATGGACGATGAAATCGACGCCGTATATTCCCCGGTAGCCCGCCTCTGCTATCCACTCTCCGATTTTCAGGGTGAATTCTTCGATTTTTCGCCGGCTCTCCCCCGGAACCAGCCGATACGCCGCATAGTCGCTTCCGGCGTAATCGAAGCGGTGCATGGAGCAGCCGGGAATTCCCGTGAACATCACCGAGGGGTGGGACATCCGGGGTTTGCCGTCATAAATCAACCCCGCCGTGCCGACGGCGGGGCCATCCAGAAACGTGCTCACGATCACCGGCGCATCGGCTCCCAGTTTCCCGATGAGTTCATCCCGTTTCGTCCCGAGCGCCTCGGGTGAGTCGATGAAGTGCGTCTGGTTGCCGGAGGAACCGATTCGCTCCGAAATGATCATAACGGGGCCGAATTGCCCAAGCTCCTTGAGTCCGAGTTCGCCCAGGGCCACTACGTCGCCCGGGGGAACGGCGAACCCTGCTTCGACCGCCTGGCGGCGGAACGAAATCTTGTCGTCGAATCTCGTCTTGATTTCCACCGGGTTCGCCAGAATGCGGAGCCTGCCCCCGGCTTCTTCGGCGAGCTTGCCGAGAAATTCCGTCGAGCGGTAGGGGATGACGTACCGGGGAGCGTCCCCTTGCGACAGAAACTCCCGGATTTGAGGACCCAGGGCGCCTTCGTACGCTTCCACGAGTGATGAGTGCGTCCACACGATTCGCCTTTTCCCTCCGCGCTCCACGGCGAAATAGCGCAGGCGCCTGTCCCACTCCGGTCCGTCGAGCCCGTAATCACAGGCGATGAGGAAATCGAGGGGCACGATGTTTTCCACGGTAATGGAATCGACCGCGCGCAGACCCTGAAAGCCGAACGTCGAGCCTGCCGGAACGGCAGAAGTCAACACTTCGTTGAATTCATCTTTCGTGTGACGAGGCAAGGAAAACTTTCCTTCTTCGGGAAGCAGTATGAATGATCAGACGGCCTCAAAATCAAAAAACAGGCGATTCTAATTCGATAGCCTTGCGGATATCAACATGAATCGACGTTTCAGGGGACGGCGATTCCACCCCCGGGGCTTCTGCAACGCGCGTTCCGCTATGCTAGGATGCGGAGCGGCTCAACTCACGAAATATGTCAACAAGACGCGAGAGCAGGCGAATGTCTGAACAGGGAAATATGCCCGAGTCGGCCTCTGAACCGGATGTATACCCGATAATGTCGGAATCGGAGCTCCGGTGGGCGAAATTCCGCCGCAGCTTGATGCGCGCCAAACCGGCGATGCTCGGGGGCGTTTTTCTCATCCTGCTGGTGGTCGTTTCTTTTTCTGCCCCTCTCATTGTGCCGCAAGACCCGAGCCTGGTGGACGTCAACCTGCGCCTGAAGCCGCCTGTCTGGGTGGAGGGGGGAAGCGCGCGCTATTTTCTGGGAACCGACGCGCTGGGCCGGGACGTTTTGAGCCGGCTCATGTACGGGGGCCGCGTCTCCATTCTCGTGGGTTTGAGTTCGGTGGTGATTTCAGGAGTGATCGGCATCGTTCTGGGACTTGTTTCCGGTTTTTTCGGCGGAAAAATCGACGATCTCATCAGCGGGTTTTCCGAGATTCAACTGGCGTTTCCCTTTATGCTCCTGGCCCTCACGATCATGGCGGTCGTCGGGCCGGGCCTGCTCAACATCATCGTGGTGCTGGGCATCAGCCGGTGGGTGGCTTACGGCCGCGTGGTGAGAGGACAGGTCATCTCGATAAGGGAGCGCGAATTCGTGGAGGCCACACGCGCCCTGGGCTACCCCTTGTACCGCATACTGTTCATGCAGATACTGCCCAACACCCTCTCGCCTCTGATCGTCATCGCCACCTTCGCCGTGGCGGGAAACATCATTTCCGAATCCTCGCTCAGCTTTCTGGGGTTCGGCGTTCCGCCTTCGGTCGTCACCTGGGGGGGCATGCTGTCCGAAGGGCGCGAATACCTGAGAGGCGCGTGGTGGATGGCGACTTTCCCGGGTCTCGCCATCATGGCGACGGTTCTGAGCATCAACCTCATCGGCGACTGGCTGAGGGACTACATGGATCCCCGTCTCGGCGATGACATGTAGGTTTCGGAAGGGAACTCGTGCATGAAAAGGGCCTTGTTGTGCGGATTTTGCCTGCTGCTCGTGGCGCTCGCCGCCTGCGGCCGCGAAGCGAAACAGGGCCCCTTCACGGTTCTCCTCTCGGTGGAAGCCAATACGCTCGACCCCCATTTCGCCACGGCCACCATCGAGTGGAGCATATTGATGAACATGTTCGACCCGCTCATCGAGCGGCGCGGCGATATGACGCTGGGGCCCGCCCTGGCCGAACGCTGGGAGGTGGACGAGACGAAAAAGGTCTGGACGTTTCATCTACGCAAGGGTGTGAAGTTTCATAACGGTGAGCCGTTCGATGCGGAATCCGTGCGCTACACCTTCGAGCGGATGCGGGACAGGAAACTCAAGCCGCGCATCACCGTGTACAGGCGGATTTTCCTGGACAAGATAGAAAAAGTGGACTCACACACCGTGAAGATTCACACGAAGCGCCCGGTCGCCACCCTGCCTGTGTGGATGGTGAACGCGTTCATGCTGCCGCCCGGGTATTATTCATCGACCCCGCCCAAGGAACTGTTGAAGAAACCCGTGGGCTCGGGGCCCTACAAGCTGGTGAGATGGGTCAAGGACGACCACGTCGAGATGGAGGCCAACGAGAACTGGTGGCGGGGTGAGCCCGCCATAAAAAAAGTGGTTTGGCGTCCAGTGGCCGAGGCTTCGGCCCGCATCGGGGAGCTTGAGACGGGCGGGGCCGACGTCATCATGAACATCTCGCCCGATCAATCGAAAACCATTCTGGCGAGAGAAGAGGGTCTCCAGCTCAAAGGTGCTCGGGGGGGACGCAGGATTTATCTGGGGATTCGCACGGATCACGGGGTGCTCGGCGACCCTCGCGTTCGCCGGGCGCTGAACCACGCGATTGATTTCGAAGCCATCGTCAGGAACGTTTTTCTGGGTCACGGCTCCCGGATGAAGAGTATCGTGAATCCCCCGAACGCCGACCCGAATATCAAGGCGTACGCCTACGACCCTCAAAAGGCGAAAGCGCTCCTCGCCGAGGCCGGCCTCAAGGACACGAATGGGGACGGTGTCCTGGAGGCGGATGGAAAGCCATTTGAGGTGAAACTCGAGGTTCCCACTTCCAGGTATCTGAAAGGAAAGGAGATGGCGGAATTTTTGGCGGCTTATTTCCGCGACGTGGGAGTCCGCGTGGAGGTGATTCCCCTGGAGTGGTCCGTTTTTCTCGCCAGAAGAAGAAAAAAGACGCTGGCGCCGCTTTATTTTCACGGGTTCAGCTCCGCTTTCAACGAAGAACTCGACCTGGGCGTGTTGAGGCCCAACCTTTTTGCGAACCTCACCGCCTGGAGAAACCGGGAGTTTATTCAAAATTACAAGATGCTCGGTCAGGCGTTCCACCCCGCCGAGCGCAAGCGGATCAGCTACCGGATGCAGCGCATCGTTCATGAAGAAAGCCCGTGGGTATTTCTCTGGAACCAGTATGATTTTTTCGGCTTGAGCGCCAGGACGCAATGGACCCCGAGGCCGGACGAGAGAATCTACCTGCCCACGATTCGGTTGAAAGAAACGAAAGAATAGACGATGGGCGCCTATCTTTTCAGACGATTTCTTCGGGCCGTCGTGGTCGTAGTCGGCGTGAGCTTTATCTCGTTCGCCGTCTTGTTCCTGTCGGGCGACCCGACCGACACCATGGTGGGCGAGGACTGGACGGTCGAGGAGGTCCAGAAGCTCAAAGAAGACCTGGGTCTGGACAAGCCCTGGTTCGTCCAGTACGCGCGCTACGTGGGCCGGGCCGTGCAGGGTGATTTCGGAGAAAGCCTGCGCTACCGCCAGCCAGCGTTCGAACTCATCATGGAGCGTCTGCCGGCGACGCTGGAACTCGCCCTGGTGGCGCTGCTTCTCTCGGTCATCCTGGCGTTTCCGGTAGGGATCATCAGCGCGACGCAGCGCGGCTCTCCGTATGATCACGGGGGGATGCTATTCGCGCTCCTTGGACAATCCATGCCTGTTTTCTGGCTCGGTTTGATGCTGATCCTCGTCTTCGGGGTGGGTCTGAGGTGGCTGCCCGTCAGCGGGAGAGGCGGCTGGGAGCATCTGGTGCTGCCCGCCATCGCGCTTTCCACCTACTCGATTGCCAGAAATGCGCGGGTGGTCCGAAGCTCCATGCTGGAGGTGCTGCGCCATGAGTACGTGAAGACCGCCCGCGCGAAGGGACTCTCCGAGTGGGCCGTCGTCAACCTGCACGTGCTCAGAAACTCCCTGATTCCGGTGATCACCATCATCGGCCTGGAATTCGGGCATCTGCTGGGGGGAGCGGTGATCGTCGAGACGATTTTCTCCTGGCCGGGCGTGGGTAGGCTCCTGATTCAGGCCGTCTACGCCAAGGATTTCCCGCTTGTGCAGGCTTCGGTGACCATCACCGCCCTGATTTTCGTGTCTTTGAACCTCATCGTTGACATGATGTATTCCGTCCTCGACCCAAGGGTGAGACTCCATTGAGCCGGACCGCGTATTTCTGGACGCCCGAATCTCTCATGCACGACAACGGCCGGCATGTGGAGAACGTCGAGCGCGCAAGACGCCTGGCGCCCGAGAGAATTCTCCCGCAAGTTCCATCGCTCAAACACATGGAGATTAAGCCTCACGACGCTGAGGAGTGGGTTCTGAGGGTGCATGAGGAATCGCACCACCGCTTCGTGCGAGAAGCGTGCGCAGGCGGCAGGTGCGTTCTGGATGGCGGCGACACGTTGGCAGGCCCTGGTAGCTATGAGGCCGCCCTCGCCGCCGTGGATGCGGCCCTGAGCGCGGCGGATGCCGTCGTGGCCGGTGAAGCCGATAACGCCTTTTGCGCCGCCAGACCGCCGGGCCATCACGCCTTGCCCCATCAATCCATGGGTTTCTGCCTGTTCGCCACCGCCTCCATCCTGGTCCGGTATCTGCAGGAAAAACACGGCCTCCGGAAAATCGCCGTGGTGGATTGGGACGTGCATCACGGAAACGGCACGCAGGATATCTTCTGGAGCGATCCGGACGTGCTTTTCGTCTCCCTGCACCAGCATCCCCACTACCCCGGTACGGGGCTCGCAGGCGAGACCGGAGAAGGAGCGGGCGAGGGTGCGACGCTCAACATTCCCGTCCCAGCGGGAACGCCCGAGGAGCAATATCTGGCGAGGTTTCAGGAGAGCGTCATCCCCGCCATCGAGGTGCACGGGCCCGAAGCGGTCGTCGTATCGGCGGGGTTCGACGCGCACCGAGACGATCCGCTCGGGGGGCTGATGATCACCGAAGCCGGGTTCGCCCGTCTGACCGAGTGGGTGAGGGCGCTTGCCGAAAACCTCTGCGAGGGGCGGCTTGTCTGTCTTCTCGAGGGCGGATACAACCTCGACGCATTGGAGCGCTCCGTCGTCGCGCATTTGCGAGAACTTTCCACATAATGAATTTTCACGCCGGTTTCTGCGGATAGACAAAAATTTAGTTGACTGACTAACTAAAATAAATTATCCTTTTCCGGTGGGTTGCTGTTCACCAGGCGGTTTCCAACGGATCGGAGTAATAGGGAATGGAATCAGCAACGGCGACGCCCAAAGGCCCCAAGGCGTCCGCGACGAAACAAAAAATCATAGATGCGGCCGCGCGGCTCGTCTATCAAAATGGTTTTCACGCCACGTCGCTCGATATGGTCGCGCAGGCCGCCCGGGTGAACCGGGGGAGTTTGTATTATTTTTTCCGCTCCAAGAAGAACCTGGGGCTCGCCGTCATCGATCATTACGAATCGCTTCTTCATCAAAACTACCTCTCTCCGTCGTTTGATATTCAGGCGAGGGGGCGTGAGAAAATCAGGCGTCTGGCGGAGTCCTACGCCCGCATGCCGATTCAGGATTCCCCGTGCTGCGGATGCCCCATCGGGAACCTCTCGCTCGAGCTCAGCGCCCTGGACGAGGAGATGCGCGTGAAGCTGAAAAAGGTGTGGGACGGCGTTTTCGAGAGAATCGCCCTCGTATTGGCGCAGTCCCAGAAAGAAGGAGACCTTCCGGGGCGTATCACCCCGCTTGTTTTCGCGCGTTCTTATTTCTCCCAGATTCAGGGCGCGCATATCATCGCGAGGTGCTCCCGGGATGAGCCTTCTTTGCGCGCAGACTGCGAGCGTGCTTTCATGAGCCTGCCCTGGACGCGGAGTGAGGAGTCGGAATGAACGGGGGAGGTCGTGAATTCAGGCGCGGAGGTCTCGTGTATGCCGGCGCATGGCGATGGTTCGTCTGGTGCGTATTTTTTGCGGGTGTTGTACTCGCGTGGCTTTTCGCCAGGGGATATTTCGACAACTTCCACGATCCGGACGCCGTGCCCCGCGTCGTCACCCCGCGCGGGGATCTCGCCGCCGAGGAAAAATCCAACATAGAGCTTTTCCGTCTCTCCTCTCCGTCGGTCGTCTACATCACGAGATTGGCGATGAGGCGCGACAGGTTCAGCCTCAATCTGTTCGAGATTCCGCAGGGCACGGGCTCGGGCTTCGTCTGGAACGATCAGGGCCACGTCATCACCAATTTTCACGTCATCCAGGGAGCGAGCGCCCTGCGCGTCACCCTGGCGGATAATTCCGAGTGGGATGCGCGCGTGGTGGGCGGGGCGCCGGATCAGGATTTGGCGGTTCTGTTCATCAACGCGCCGAGGGATCGCTTGAAGCCTATCGCCATCGGCCAGTCCGCGAACCTGCAGGTGGGCCAGCGTGTGTTCGCCATCGGCAATCCCTTCGGGCTGGACCAGACGCTCACGACGGGAATCATCAGCGCTCTGGGGCGTGAGATCAACGGCGTGTCGGGCCGCAAGATCAGCGGCGTCATCCAGACCGACGCCGCGATCAATCCGGGCAATTCCGGGGGGCCTCTTCTGGACAGCGCCGGGCGCCTGATAGGCGTCAACACCGCTATTTTCAGCCCCTCGGGCTCCAACGCGGGCATCGGTTTTGCGGTTCCCGTGGATACGGTGAACCGGGTGGTGCCCCAGTTGCTCCGTCATGGCCGCGTCATCAGGCCCGGGCTCGGCATCCATGTGGCGGACAAGGGTACGGCGGAGCGCTTCGGCGTGCGGGGCGTACTGATCATCCGCGTGCAAAAAGGCAGCGCGGCGGAAGGCGCGGGGTTGCGCGGCACCGGGAGAAACCGGGAAGGCCGCCTCGTGCTCGGCGACGTGATTGTCGGCGTGGGAGAGCACTCCATCACTTCG
The DNA here is from genome assembly GCA_022825065.1 of bacterium. Classification (GTDB taxonomy): domain Bacteria; phylum UBA8248; class UBA8248; order UBA8248; family UBA8248; genus Bin107. Next base: position 249,965 of record JAJDYR010000022.1, on the reverse strand, counting down.
CTCGATGACCTGCTGGACGCCCTCGATGCGCACAAGGTGGGCGACGTGGTGGAAGTGCGATTGATGCGCGATGGCAGCGAGATGAGCATAAACATAAAGCTACAGGCCCTGGGCTAGGAGTATGACGTGTCGATAAATTCCATTCCCGAAACGCTCGAATTTCCGGTCGAAGGCATGTCTTGCGCCGCCTGCTCGGCGAGGTTGCAAAAGCGACTCGGCGCGCTTGACGGCGTGTTGCGCGCGAATGTGAATCTGGCCCTGGCGCGCGCTCAGGTCGAATTCGTTCCCGCCCAGGTCACGCCCGCCGACATCACCAGAAGAGTGGAGAAAACCGGATTCCGCGTTCCGCATACTCTCGTCGAGTTCAAGATAGAGGGGGTGAAGAGCGCGGCGGATGCGGCTGGCCTGGAAGAGCAATTGAGGGAGCTCGATGGCGTCGTGTCCGCCGGCGTGGACCTCTCGAAGGCCCAGGGCCGAGTCGAGTTCCAGCCGGCGGTCGCTCGCGCGGATGATATTTTCGATTATGTGGCCGGGGCGGGGTATTCGACCCGCCCCGTGATGGATGAGGAACAGGATACGGAGAAACTGAAACGGGAGCGCGAATTCAGGAAAAGCGTGCGCCTGCTCGTGCTCTCCGCTGTTTTGTCCGCGCCGCTTCTCTTCCAGATGGCGGGCATGCTTCCGGGCGCGGGGGGATGGGAATTGCCCAGGTGGTGGCAGTTCGCGCTCGCCACGCCCGTGCAGTTCATCGTGGGCCGGCGGTTTTACCGGGGTGCGTACCATTCGCTCATGGGCGGCGGCGCGAACATGGACGTTCTCGTCGCCCTGGGCACGAGCGCGGCCTGGCTGCACAGCAGCGTGGTGACCCTGTGGGGTCTGAGCGGGCATCATGTGTATTTCGAGGCGTCCGCTGTCCTGATCACGCTCATCCTGCTCGGGAAAGTGCTCGAAGAACGCGCCGTGGGCAGAACTTCCGAAGCCATCAAGAAGCTGATGGGCCTTCAGGCGAAGACGGCGCGGGTGCTCCGCGACGGGGAGGAACGCGAGGTTCCCGTGGGTGAAGTGGTTGTGGACGACGTCGTCATGGTGCGGCCGGGCGAAAAATACCCCGTGGACGGGATTATCCTGGAGGGCGCCACTTCCGTGGATGAGTCGATGCTGACGGGCGAGAGCGTTCCCGTCGCGAAAGGCGTGGACGACGCCGTCACCGGGGCCACGCTCAACATCGACGGGGCGGTGAAGTTCCGGGCCTTGAGGGTGGGCAAGGAAACGGTGCTGGCCCAGATCATCCGCATGGTGGAGCAGGCGCAGGGCTCCAAGGCGCCGATCCAGCGCACCGCGGACAGGGTTTCGGGGGTGTTCGTGCCCATCGTGCTGGGAATCGCTCTCGTCACGTACATTCTTTGGGACTTTGCGGGGCCGTTCACGCCGGCGCTCATCAACGCCGTCGCCGTTTTGGTCATCGCCTGCCCGTGCGCCTTGGGCCTGGCGACGCCTACGGCCATCATGGTGGGCACGGGCAAAGGGGCCGAGGCCGGGGTTCTCATCAAGGGCGGCGAGTCCCTGGAGACGGCGCACAGGCTCGACGCCGTCATACTGGACAAGACGGGCACGCTGACCAGGGGGACGCCCGTGGTGACCGACATATTGCCGCTCGGCGGACTCACCGAAGAGGAGTTGCTCAGGCTCGCGGCGAGCGCGGAGCGGGGTTCCGAGCATCCGCTGGGCAAATCGATAGTCGATGAGGCGGAAGCGCGCGGGGTTGAATTGCTCGAAATGCGGGATTTCCGCGCCTTTCCGGGGCACGGCCTGGAAGCGGAGGTGGGTGGGCGGAAAGTTTATCTGGGCAACGAGAAGTTCCTGGCGGAGCGCGGCGTGGGAGCGTCTGGACTTGTCGATGAGATTCACCGCCTCGAATCGCAGGGGAGAACGGTGATCCTCGCCGCCGATGACGGGGGCCTGCTGGGCGTCATCGGCGTCGCCGATACCCTGAGGGAGAACTCGGCGGAAGCGGTTGCGGCTCTACAGGGCATGGGTGTCGAAGTCTACATGTTGACGGGCGACAACGAGCGCACGGCGCAGGCCGTGGCGGCGCAGGCGGGCGTATCGCATGTCATGGCGGACGTGATGCCGGATGAAAAGGCGGCCATGGTGGAACAACTCAGGCGAGGCGGCAAGAAAGTGGGCATGGTGGGCGACGGCATCAACGACGCTCCCGCACTGGCCGCCGCGGACGTGGGCTTCGCGGTCGGCTCGGGGACGGACATCGCGATGGAGGCGTCGGACATCACGCTGATGCAGGGTGATCTGATGGGCGTCGTGGCGGGGGTTCACCTCTCGAAGACCGTGATGAGGAAAATCCGCCAGAATCTGTTCTGGGCGTTTTTCTACAACATTCTCGGCATCCCTCTCGCGGCTTTTGGTTTTTTAAGCCCCATCGTCGCGGGGGCGGCCATGGCGTTCAGTTCCGTATCCGTCGTGTCGAACACCTTGTTGCTCAGAAACTGGAAGCCCGCCCGTTCGAGGAGCGCGGGCCAGGTTCGGGATGCGGGCTTATAGGTCTACCGACTCGATTTCTTTTGGAGAGGTTGAAATGGCGAAAGTGGAGATCATCGTAGGCGGCATGAGTTGCGGGATGTGCCAGTCCGCGGTCCAGGAGGCGTTAAGCGGCGTGGAAGGCGTGGCCGAAGCCGCCGTCGACCTGGAAGGAGGCAGGGCGACGGTCGTTTTCGATGAGGGGGCGACGAGCCTTGACTCCTTGCGCGCCGCCGTTGAAGACGCCGGATTTGATGTTGAGTAAATAAATATCTAACAGATAGTTATATGCTATATATCAAGTAGATTCTCGATGTTTTAGTTCGTTCTCGGCCCTATCTCGGCTGTCCGTCCTGAAAACTCCTCTCCAGAAACTCCCCGAGCGTGCACTGCCAGAAGCCGTTCAAACGGCCGATGGGACCTAGTTTTTTCATGTCGATGTATCCGCCCGTCATGACGTCGGGGTTGACGTGGAAGTACACGACTTCCCCGATCAGGAGCGGGTGTTTGTTCGGCCCCAGTTCGAACACGTTATGGGTCTTGCACTCGAAGTGGATGGGCGCGTCCTTGATGCGGGGGGCCTTCACTTTCCTGGCGGGTATGGGTTCGAGGCCGGTGGCGTCGAATTCGCTCTCCTCCGCCGGAATGCCGTTCGCCGTGTCCACCATCTGCTCCCAATGGCGGTGGGTGACGACGTTGAAGCAGAATTCCCCGGTTTCCTCGGCGTTGATGAGGGTGTGCTTCTTGGTGCCGTCGGGGTTTCTCGCCACGGTGAGCGATATCATCGGCGGCGCCACGCACACGCAGGTGAAGAAGCTGAATGGCGCGATGTTGTGGACCCCCTCCTTGCTGACAGATGACGCCCAGCCGATGGGGCGGGGGACGATGGAGCCCGTGAGCAGGCGGTAAATCTCGCGCCTCTCTATCTCGTTAGGGTCGAATTCCAGGTATTCGCTCATCGAATTCCTCAAAATGGCTGTAAGCGCGTAAAGATTGTCATCGCTACGACATGTATCGGCCCGCGTTCACGGCGATGGTCTGGCCCGTGAGGTAAGCGGATTCGGGCGAGGCCAGCATGAGCACCCAGCCCACCATGTCGTCCACGTCGGCGATGCGGCCGAGAAGCGTGCCCTTGCCGATCATCTCGCGCTGTTCTTCCGAGCGCACCGCGATGACGCGCTCGGTCGCCGTCGTTCCGGGTGCGATGGCGTTCACGCGCACGTTGTATTGCCCTAGGTCGTAGGCGAGCACGCGGGTCAGGGCGTGGACGCCCGCCTTGGCCGCCGCATAGGGCGGGGAAGAAGGCTGGAGCGTGGTGATTCCCGACATGGAGCCCAGGTTGATCACGCAGCCGCCCTTTTGTTTTTCGAAAACGGGCGTCAGATGCTTCGAGGTAAGGAACACGCTCTTCAGGTTTCTGTCCACCACGGCGTCCCACTCGTCTTCCGACGTATCGCCCATGGAGAGTTGCTGGTGAAACCCGCCCGCGCAGTTCACGAAAATGTCGATGGCGCCCGCCTCGTTCACGATGCGCTCTATCATCTGTTTCACGGCCACCGAGTCCGTGAGGTCGCAGTCGATGAAGGTGGCGTCCCCCCCGTTCTCGCGGATGCCGGCCGCGGCGGCTTCTCCGGGTTCGACGTCGATGTCGACGAGATAGGCCTTGGCGCCCGCCTCGGCGAACTTCTCCGCCGACCCCTTGCCGATGCCGCGTGAGCCACCCGTGACGACGGCGACCTGTCCGGAAAAATCAAAGCTCGTTTTGCTCATGAAACGCTCTCCTCAGCGATGATGGGTATTTAAGACCTTAGGAATTTCAGTACACGTTCGTTGAATACCTCGGGTTGCTCCCACTGGGCCATGTGCCCGGCGTCCGGAATAATCCCTAGTTCTGCATGGGGGGCGGCTTTTTGGCAAGCGCGCTGCCGTTCCTCCGGCGTGGGATAGGCGATGACGTCGGCGTCTCCCCACAATATCAGCATCGGCATGGCGCACGCCGGAAGCAGATCGGGCAGGTAGGGCTCGCGGTTCATGGCGTAGATGTTCATCCTCGAATTCTTGAGGTTCGTCCATGCCCGGGAGAGGTACGCCTCATCCGCGCAGGCCGGGTTTTTGAACATCAGCGCTTTTTGGTTGTGAACGAATACCGCGTGCTTCTCCTCGGGGCTCATCTCCCTGGTGGCGCGGCGCTCATCGCCGAGCTTGACGTCTCCCGTGATCCCCAACCCCCCCGGTCCCAGCAGAACGAGTTTTTTGAACCTGGAGGCGTTTTCCCGGCAATACGTCACGCTCATCGTCGCGCCGAAGGAAAAAGCCACGCAGGAGCACTCTTCGATTCCAAGCCCGTCGAGCAGTCGCCCGATGCCCTGCGTGACGGAGGCTGCCGTGTGCGGCTTGGGCGGCCGGTAGCTTTCCCCGAAGGCGGGGAGATCGATTGCCAGGGTGCGGTAGTGCTCGGCGAAGAAAGCCTGGTTTTTCGCCCAGTGGTTCGCCGCCCCGAAGCCGCCGTGCACGAGGAGGAGGGGTTCATTATCGCCGGCTCCCGCTTCGGTATAGGCGAGCGGGCCGTCGGGAGTTGGCAGTGTTTTGGATATGAGCCGGACCAATGAGCAACCTCTGATGTGTGACGATTTTTGGGAGGCTATCACTATTTAGGCAAAAGTGTGTAGCCGGTTCGGGGTTTTTGGCAGGCGGATGTTGTTTGCTCCGAATCCATGGTATGGAAATTTGGTCGTTTGCTTTTGACGCGCCGAATTATGAGGGGTGGTGCGGACTTCGGAGGACAGGAGGCGCGACTCCCGGGCGCGCATCGTTCTCTAGCGAGCACCCCTGATGAGTTCGATGAACGTGTCGATGATGCCGTTGTCATAGAGAGTCCAAGCCGTAACCACGACGACGAGCACGAGAACGCTCAGGAGCAGATATTCGAGAAGTCCGTGTTTGACGGCGGCGGATTTTCTGGGATTTCTTTTCGCCATGCGGTGGATTCTCGGGCCATCAGGAAAATGTACGGCGGGCGCTGTTGTTGATTATAAACACAATTTCTCGTCGATGAAACCAGAAGCGGTGGCGAGAAAAATTTGAATAGACAAGGTTGGGACATCCGTTTATGGTATACCCATCACGAGCCGTCTCATATCGCATCGCGGAGTTTTATATCTCACATGGATTCTGCCAAACATAATTTCGGCGAGGTCGAAAAAATCCAAACGGAAGCGATCGGCGTTGCGGGAAAGAGGATTTTCCGCATTCTGATCGATTGCCCGACGAAAGCGGCCGCCACGCTCTGGCTGGAAAAAGAACAGGTCTACGGCCTTTCGATGGCGATGAAAAAGATGGTGGAGGCGAAAGGGGAAGGGGAACGCTCGGGCGAGGAGCCGGATTTTCCCGACATCGCCGAGGTCGGCTCCACCCCGGTGAGTTCCGAGGGGTTGCTCGAGTTCAAGGTGAGTCGTCTGGGGCTGGCTTATGGCCCGGGCAAAGGCCGCGTCACGGTCTTTTTTTACGATGAACGGGACGAGGTCGCCTCGGAGGGGGAGTCTTCCGAAGAAGAGGAATACGAAGAGGAGGCCGTCGGCCCCGCCGCGCTGCAGGTGAGTCTCGCGCATGCGAAGCTGGAAGAATTCATCAACCAAAGCCTCGATGAATGCTCCTCCGGGCGGGGGACGGATGCGCTCTCCCGTCACGCCATGGTGGCCACCGGCAAGGTCGACCCCAATACGAACGGGCATTTTCGTCATTAAACCGGCTCTATCCTACTCGACAGGGAAATCTCGTGGCCCGGAAATTTTCTCCTCCTGAAGCCCAGGAAACGGTGGATGCGTCCGAATCGCAGGCGTATCGATTCGAACCGGAGGAGATCGAGAACCTTCTTCTGAACTCGGAAATTCTGGGCGGCGAGCTGGTGCCGCAAGGCTCGAACTATACGTTCGCCGTGAGGATGGGCGCGGAGGATTTCCAGTTCTGGGGGATATACAAGCCTGCGAGCGGGGAGAGGCCACTATGGGATTTCCCCTACGGAACGCTTCATTTCCGGGAAAGGTGCTCTTTTCTGGTGAGCCATCACCTGGGATGGCACCTCGTTCCCCCGACGGTGATTCGCGAAGGCCCGCACGGGGAGGGTTCCATGCAGTTGTGCGTGCCCTATGACGGGAAATCGAACTATTTCACGCTCCGCGCCGAGGAGCGTCCGGAACTGGTGCTGATCGCCGCATTCGACATCATGGTGAACAACACGGATCGCAAGGGAGGCCATTGCTTCAAATCCGAAGACGGGCGCGTCTGGGGAATCGATCACGGCCTCACGTTTCACGCGGAACCCAAGCTGCGTACCGTCATCTGGGACTATGCGGGCGTTTCCCTGCCCGAGGCGCAGTTGAACGACGTCAAAAGGCTGGAAGCCGGCCTGCGAGATAGCGACAGTTCCTTGAGGCGTGAGATGGACGATCTTCTCGAACCCGAGGAGGTGGAAATTTTTCTGGAAAGGGTGGTTCGCTTCAGGAAGAACCCGTGCCTGCCCACGCCCGAAGAATACCGGCGTCGGCACTGGCATTTCGAATAGTTTCCAAAACGCCCGGAAAGATGGTGAAGCGCTGAGGTGCAGGCGATGAGCGTCCATAAGAACCTGACCGGGAATCGGCTGTTGTTCTTGCTTTTCTGCTTCATTCTCTCCCTGACTCTCGTCGGGTGTCTGGAGAGCCCGCGCGTGCGCAGGAAAGCGCCGCGCGACGTGATGAACGAAAAACGCTGGTTCGTTCACGACAACCCCAGTCATCCCCAATCGAAAGCGTTTCTCGCGGAACTCGATGAGTACGATTTTGAAAGTGCGACCCGGAGGCATACGGCCCGCGCTTACAAGGAGTATCTGGACTATCATTTTGACGGCAAGCACGTCCGCCGGGCGCGCTACCGGTGGGAGCAACTCATGTACCGGGAAGCGCTTGCATCGAAGGCGCCCGGCGCCCTTGAGGCGTTTCTAAAGCGCTTTCCCGAAGGTTGGTTTCGGCAGCCTTCTAACGTCGATCTTCAAAAGAGTGAATATGAAGCTCTGGGAGAAAAAGACGACGTCTCCTCCTACAGGGCCTTCATTGCGAAATACAAAAAGGCGCGGAGCGAGTGGACGGAAGTGGCGACGCAGCGCCTCGAACGACTCCTGCTCGACGCGGCGAAAGCCTCGGGCGATGTTCTCGACCTGGAAAGATTCGTCTTTGACAATCCTCTGAGCTCCTATCTTCCCGAGGCGAAGGACGCTTTGCGCGCGGCGAGGTTCAGGCAGGCGATACGCTCTGAGATTGAGGCGGACTGGAAGGCTTTTATCCGCAGATTCAAAGGTTCGAAAGAAGCCGCTCTCATGCAGCAGCGCATGGAGGCGCGGGCGCTGGAAGGAGCCGAGCGTTCGGGCCGCGTCGCTGCGCTCGAGCAGTTTCTCGAGCGCTATCCGGCTTCGGTTCACAAGGAGCGGGTTCTCTTCTCCATCAACTCGATGGCCAGGGAAAGGAATCGACAGGTCCATCGGTGGGTGCGCGTGGAAAACGCCGAAGTCGAGGTGTTCAGGAAGCCACGGTGTAAATCCTGCAGTCCCTATCTGCGCGCCCAAGGCACGCTGCATAATGCGGACCCGGATTTTTCCTTCGACGTTGGCTTGCAGGTGGAACTTGTCAGAAACGGAAAAAAATGCTGCCGCACAAGGCACTGGCTCAGAGGATTGAGGCCCGGAGAGAGTCGTTCGTTCTCATTTCCCATACGCGGGAAATCACCCGGAAGAGGCAGCCCCGCTCCCCGGTATGAATTCGAAGTGGTATCCGGCTCCGCGTACCGGAACCCCCAGGAGGAGCGAGTCATGGAAATCGAGGGTCTGGGCGGAAGAGGCAAGGGGCCCCAGAGTGATCGTTTCGCGCCGGTTCGAGTGCCGGATCTGAATTAGACGATCTTTGAATATCAATATGTTATCAATCTATCTTAAAGTAGAATAGAGATAAATTCGCTTTCGTTCTGAGCGGTTGCTAGCGATTCTTGCGCCCGAGTTTGCGCCGGTTCACTTTCTTGATGTGTTTCGCGATGTATTGCACGAGGCCGGGGTTGCCGATGAGCAGGGATTGCCGCCATTTGCGCGCTGCGTCCAGGTCTTTGGGCGTGTTCTCCCCGGAGAAGAAGCTGTCCAGTTCGCTCCACCTGTTCGTGCGGTCGCGCCGGGCGAGCGTCATGCCCCCCGCTTCTTTCACGATGACGGCGCCCGCCGCCACGTCCCAGATGCTGGGGACGCCGAAGAGCGTGTAGTGCAGGCCTCCGCGCGCCACGAGGGCCTGCTCGTAGCACATCGATCCGGTAGCGCGCACCTCGCCCAGGTTCTTTTTGAGCGGCCCCGTGGGGCGGAACTGCGTCCAGTAGGAGCCGGGCAGGGCGACGATGCGCTTTCCCGTGGGTTTCTCCTCTTTCGCCACCTCGATTCGGTGATCGTTGCGGAACGCGCCGCCCCCCTCGAATGCGTGGTAGATGGTTCCTTTGTCTTCAGGCGTGAAAATCGCGCCCGCAATCGAGCGGCCGCGCTTCAGGACCCCCACGGAACAGCCCCACACGTGCAGTCCGTTCAGGAAATTTTTCGTACCGTCCAGGGGATCCAGAACCCAAAGATATTCGGGCACCTCGAGCGCGCCCTGGCGTTTGGCCTCTTCTTCGTCTTCGGGCTTCTCCTCGCCCAGGACGCCGTGCGCCGGAAATTTCTCGTTTATCGCTTTCGTCAGGAACTCCTGGCTCGCGCGGTCGGCTTCGCTCACCGGGTCGGTTTCGGCCTTGTTCTTGTAGTCGACCTCCACCTGCTTGCCGAAAAGCCCCATCAGGATTTCTCCCGCCTCGCGGGCGAATCGAGAGGCCGCCTCGGCCAGGGCCTGAGGAGCAGGGTCGCTCATCGCCCGCGCTCCAGCGGGGGGAGGTCGAGCCTTCGGGCGATCTCATCGAGTTCGGCGAGCCGCTCGGTCGACAGCTCGAACCCGTCGCGCCGGCGCTTCGTCTCGCTTTGATGCTCGATCTCTCCCGGCATGAAAATCGTTTCGACGCCCGCGGCCTTCGGCGTTGCCTTGATGATGGAGATGAAGGCGTTGGCGGCGGAGCGAAATTCCTCCAAAGGGAGCAATGCCTCGACGTTGATGGCGACGAAAATGCTGGTGACGCGGCTTTTCCCGTGAAACTCGTTGATGCCCACGATCTCGTGACTGTGACCCCCACCCGCGAGGGAACCCAGAATGGCGTCGATCGCGATGGAAAGCCCACTCCCCTTGTAGCCCGCAATCGGGGAAAGAAGGGAGCTTTCGAGAACCTCGTGGGGGTTGGTGGTGGGTCTTCCCTCCTTGTCCAGTCCCCAGCCCTCGGGGATGAGTTCGCCCGCGCGCGCCGCCTCGATAATGTAGCCCCGGGCCACGACGGAGAGCGCCATGTCGAGCACCATGGGCGGGTCGCTCGGCAGGGCGATAGAGACGGGATTGTTGCCGATCCTGGGTTCCTTGCCTCCTGCAGGAGGCAGGACGCGCAGCGTGTTCGTCGTCACGAGGCCCACCATGCCGGCTTCTGGAGCCATGGCGGCATACGTCGCGGCGGCGCCGAAATGGTTGCTGTCCTTGAGCAGGACGACGCCCACGTTATGGGTTCGGGCGCGGGCGACGGCCTCTTCCATCGCGCGTTTGGAGACCACCTGTCCCATGCCGTTGTCGCCGTCTGCGAGAGCGAGTGCGCCCGCGTCTTTGACGACTTTGAAGTTGGGAGCCGGATTCGCCAGCTTGACCTCCAGACGCCTGGCGTAGTGCGGCATGCGGATCACGCCGTGGCTGGTGACGTCGCGCAACTCGGCCGTCACGAGCGTATCCGCCGTCCATGCGGCGTCCTCAGCCGGCATGCCCAGCTTGCTGAAGACCCGCTCTAAAAAAGTGTGGAGCTTCTCGCCCGTCGTGTGTCCGCTCATTCACTCCTCACGCGTGAACAGATAGGCCGTCCCGTGCCGGACGTGCGCACCCGAATCGACCTCGCCCAGAAAATCGGCCCGCGAAACCGACCAGCGGTTCACCTCGCTCAACTCCCGCACGCCCCAGCCGGGCGTGCCCCACAGCGCTTCGCTCCCGGCGTAGCCCGGTCCCTGCTGCACCACCGCCAGATACCAGCGGATGCCGCTCGCGCCCAGTATCTGTCGTTCAGCGCCTGAATCATACGGCATCCAGCAGGAGAACACGAAATCAGGCGCATGGGCGAGGAGCGCATCCTGCGCGTCCAGGGCTTCGGTGCCATCGCCTCCGGCCGGGTCCGTGAGTTTCAGGTTCACGCCGCGCGCCTGCAGTGCTTTTCCGATCACGCCGTCGCCGGCGCCCACTTCCAGAGGCGCTTCGGGAGCAAGGGCCAGGATTTCCTCTGTCAGCGCGTCCAGCCATTCGACCACGGGAAGCTGATAGAGGTTTTCCCTCTCGCAGAATGCGAGCCAGCCGTCCCCCCGTTCTTCTTCGGCGAGCCTTGCGATGGCCTCGGCGTAGGGCAGGGATTTCACCACCTAATCCCGCTGGCGAGGGGAAACTTCGATGATTTCCGTGGGAAATCGGACCGCTTGGGCGAGAGAATTCTCCCGCAACGCCGCGTGAACCAAACCCCCGGAGAGCAACCTCCGGGGGCCGGTGATGAATCTCCTAGACGCTGGGTCCATTCCTGTTGATGGCGAAGGCGTTGTCCTCATGCAGGATTTCGGCCTTCGTCATCTTCCCGCTCGCGACTTCGAGCACCTCGTCATACACGCGGCGTCCGGCCACCTCGATGGGCGCGCCCTCGAAGATGTCCGTCACGTCCACGTCCGTGGTGTCGGCCTGAAGCCTCGCCGAGAGCGGATTGCCCGTGATGCGGATGGTGCTCATCAGGGGGTGGTTGATGGTATGGCCGCCGCCCGTGGAAAAGATGAGCACCTGGGAGCCTCCCGCCGCGATGCCGGTAATGGACTCGCCCCCGTGGCCCGGGGTGTCCATCACGTGGAGCCCGGTTCTGCGGTTCGCGCGCTTCGCCCACGGGATCACGTCCACGATGGGGGCGGAGCCCGCCTTCTGGATGGCGCCCAGGGATTTCTCTTCAATTGTTGTCAGGCCGCCCTCCATGTTGTCGCCCGTGGGCTGGCTGCCCCTGAGATCCACGCCGCAGGCGAGGATGCGCTCTTCCATCTCCTCCACCATCCTCCAGATGCGCTTGCCCAGGGCCGGCCGCACGCATTTGTCGGCCAGCACGCCTTCGCCGCCCATCATCTCCGTGGTTTCGGCCAAAAGCGCGCGTCCGCCCAGCTTGACGACCTGGTCCGTCACCCAGCCGGTGGCTTTGTTGTGGGAGAGGCCCGAGGTGGTGTCCGACGTCCCGCAGTTGAGGCCCAACAGGAGCTTGCTCACGGAAACTTCCTGGCGCCGTTCGTTCGTGAGTTCCCTCAGCATCTCCATGCCGATGCGCGTGGCCTTGGCGGTGGCGTCTATCGCGCCGCCGTCCTCGCGGATGTTGATCGCTTCCACCCGTTTCCCCGTTTTGGCGATTTCATGGGCTATCTCGTCCGCCGTGCAGCCTTCCTCGCGGTGATGATCGATGACGATGACGGCGCCCGCGTTGGCGTTCTGCCCGTGTCCGACGAGGGTCTCGAACGTGCGCTGGATGTCGGGGCCGATCTGGCAGCGTCCCAGCGGGTGGGTGAGGGCGACGCTATGCCTTAAAGTCCTCGCGACGCGCTCGCACGTGGGGTTGGCGTAAAGCGTACCGCTCAACAAGAGCAGGTAGTTTCTCGCGCCCACGTCGCCGTTTTCCCGGGGATATCCCCACCAGGTTTTTCTCAATCGTTTCGATGAGCTTGCGCCTCTTCCGTTTCTTCTGGCCATCCTGGACCTCCTTTTCTACTCGAGGTCGCCGCGGCCGCGGGCGCTCTCTATGTTGTGTACGTGAATGTAGTCGCCCACCTTGATGTCCTTGCTCGCCACGCCGATGGACAGGCCGTATTTCATGCAGTGCTCGCCCTTTTTCAGGGGCTTGATGCAGATTTTGTGGATGTAGGGAATCGCCTGGTTGGCCTTGAGCGTCTTGCCCATCTTCCCGTTGAGCATGAGGCGGACGGAGCCTCCCTTTGCCACCTTCTCGAGACAGGTGGCGACGTTGTCTCCTTCTTCGATGATCATTGCAGTTACCGGCATATTTTCTCCTTCAAAAATTCAGGGCGCGAAAACGCCTCGCACCCAGCCATGTGACGGATAATTGAGAATCGTCCAATCAACGAGCCATAAACCTAGCGCATGGGAGCCAACACTTCAACAAAGACGGGGGTTTTCATCCCGTTCAGTTTCCGGGCAACGGCGAAACGCCGACTTCCGCCGCGATCCGGTCCAGATCCTGAGCGAGCGCTTCTTTGATCGGGATGCCCCCGGCCAGTGCCGCCTGATACCTGCGGTGAGCGCCTTCGCCGGGGATGCGGATTTCATCGAAACCCGGCGCCAGGCCCGAGGCCTTGATGCGCGCCACGGCCTCATTCACCGCCGCTTTGTAGCCGCCGCCCAGGCATCTCTCCGGGTCTATCGCCATGGCGAACATGGGCAGGCCGAATGGTTTGTCCGTCTCCAGCCAGTCGGGCTGGTCGGCGTCGAAGCCGTTGCCCGTAAGCGCCCCCGTCAGGAAGGTGAACATGAGCGCCAGGCCGTATCCCTTGTAATCGCCCAGGGGCAGCATGGTTCCCTTGGCGGCGAGGGCGGCGTCCGTGGTCGGGTTGCCCGAAGGGTCGAGCGCCCAGCCTTCGGGGATCGGCTCCCCCGTCCTGGCGGCCAGCAGCACGTAGCCTCTCGCCACCTTGGAGGTGGCGATGTCGAAGAGGATCGGATATTCCTGGTTCGAGGGAACCGCGAAGGCCACCGGGTTGTTCCCGATCATTCTCTCGAAACCGCCCCACGGGGCAAGGTTTCCCACCGCGCCGCTGACGACCATGCCGATCATTCCGTGTTCGAGCGCCATGGCGGCGAAATAGCCGATGTGGCCCGTGTGGGAGGATTTGCGGATCGCGGCAGCCCCGATGCCGCCGGCCTTCGCCTTTTCGATGGCGGCCTCCATGGCGCGCCGCGCGACGACCGCGCTCATGCCGTAGTCTCCATCCAGGAGGGTAAATGCGGGCAGATCGGTGATGGTTCGCACGCTGGGCTTCGGGTTCGCCGTCCCGTTTTTGAGGCGTTCCACGAAGACCCCGAAGCGAACGCACCCGTGCGAACCCACGCCCCTCAGTTCGGCGTCCACAATCTGGGCCGCACACGCGTTGGCGTCCGATTCGGGGAGACCGAGGGCCTGGTAGACGCGCGCGAGATAGGCATGAAGATTTTTTGCATGAACCTTGATGTCCGGCATGTTTTCTCCTCGCGCGGGCGGAAAGCCGCGCGCAAACAAATCTCCCGCCCAGTCTTGGCGGATGGGGAAAAGAGTGTTAAGAGCTATTGCGGTGAGTTTGCCTTTACAAGTGGAGGGTTCGCAAGCATGAAAGCGTGGCGTTTCTACGCCTTTGGCGATATGCGGTTGGATGAGGTGCCCGATCCCGAGGTGAAGCCGGGCTGGGCCTTGTGCAAGGTGCGGCGTGTGCAGCCGAGCATCACCGACGTGCAGAGGTCCCTGGGTATCGGAACCATCAATTCGGCGCTTTTGAGGGAAATGCTCGAGAAATATGCGCCCGTGCAGTTGCTGGGGCACGAGATGAGCGCGGAAGTCATCGAGGTGGGCGATGGCGTCGAGCACTTAAGACCCGGCGACAGGGTGTGCACTTCCGGCCACGTGCCGTGTCTCGAATGCAGTTTCTGCCGCGAGGGGCGGGAGATGTATTGCATCGACAAGCTCCACGTGGGCATCAACACCCCGGGCGCGTTCGCCGAATACATCTCGCTCCCCGCGCACGGCCTCGTGAGGCCGCCGCAGACGCTGGACGATACATCCATCGCATGTCTCCAGCCGCTTTCCTCCACGGTCGCCGCCATGCGCGATGCGAAGATCCAGACGGGCGAGACGGTGGCCATCACCGGTCAGGGGGTCATGGGTCTCTACGCCTTACAGGCCGCGCGCACCTGCGGAGCAGGGGCCGTATACGTGAGCGACGTGAAAGACGAGGCCCTCGCCTTGAGCCGCAAGTTCGGTGCGGATGAAGTCATCGACGCGAGAGTGGATGATCCCGTCGAGAAGGTGATGGAGATCACGGCGGGCAGAGGCGTTGACCTCGTTTTCGAGTGCGCGGGCGGCAACGCGGATCAGGGGCTTTCGGGCCACACCACGCTTCACCAGGCGACGCGCATGGTGCGCATCGGCGGGCGCGTCATCCAGGTCGCGGGTCTCATCGGAGACGTGAAATTCGACCCCGTCTTCATGCGCGCTCAGGGGGTTCAGTGGATTTACCCCGAAGGCCATGGAGCGGACACCGTGGCTCTGGGCGGACAATGGGTGGCCAGCGGGCGAATAGACGTGCGCTCTCTCATTACGCACGAAGAGCACGGCATCGAAAACCTGCCCCGCGTGATGGAGATCACGGACAAGAAGGCCGAGTACCGGGCCACGAACCCCTGCCAGCTCGTGCTGGCTTAAGCAGCGGCATTTCATCGTTTTATTCATGATTTTCTAAGGAGAAAAGGATGGATCTTGGTCTGACGGGAAAGATTGCGATCGTAACGGGCGCAAGCCGCGGCATCGGCCGCGAATGCGCCATCGCGCTGGCGAAAGAGGGCGCCCGCGTTTGCGTCACGGCGCGCGATGAGGCGCTTTTGGCTACGGCAGTGGAAGATGTGAACGCCGCAGGGGGCGAGGGCATGTTCGTCTCCTCCGATCTGAACTCTCTCGATGGCTGCAAGAAGGTGGTCGACGCGTGCGTCGCGAATTTCGGGGGCGTGGACATTCTCATCAACAGCGCGGGCGCGGCGCGGGGCGGAGACATTCTTGAACTCGACGCGGAGTTCATTACCGAGGCGCTCACTCTCAAGACGTATGGGTATCTGCGCATGTCCCAGTTGGTGATCCCCCACATGAAGAAGAACGGCTGGGGCCGCATCGTGAACATCGCGGGCGGCGCGGGCGCGAGTCCGGCGCGGGGAAACATCCCCACGAGTGCGGCGAACATCACGGTGCTCAACAACACGAGAGCGCTCTCCGACGCCGTGGCGGGAGAGGGGATTCAGGTGAACACCGTCTGCCCGGGCATGACGAACACGCAGCGCGCGCGCGACCTCATGCAGGGCCCCGCGGACAAGGCGGGCAAGGACGTCGAGGAGTTCTTGAAAGATGTCGGCGCGAGGACGCCCGCCGGCAGAATCGCCGAGCCCGAAGAAGTGGCGAACGTAGCGGCGTTCCTGGCCTCCGCCGCGTGTTCTTACGTGAACGGCAGTTCTCTCTACATGGATGGCGGCAGCCGCAGGGCAACGCCGTAGGAAGCAACTGATACGTTTTTCTCCTCCGGGCGGGATTCTCAAGCGCCGCCCGGAGGATTTTTCTTGTGTTTCAGTTTCCTGAGGATGAGAGGAAAGATGGCGAAACTTTTCGATGAATTTTCTTTGCGGGGCGTCACGCTCAGGAACCGGATTTGCGTTTCCCCCATGTGCCAGTACAGCGCCGAGGACGGCAGGCTCACCGACTGGCATCTCGTGCACCTGGGCGCCCGCGCGGTCGGCGGCGCGGGTCTGGTGATGGTCGAGATGACGAACGTGGAGGCGCGCGGACGCATCACGCGCGGGTGCTCGGGCATCTGGTCGGATGAGCATGTGGAACCCCTGGCGAGAGTCGCGCGCTTCGTCGCCGGCCAGGGGGCCGTCGCCGGGATTCAGATAGGACACGCGGGCCGCAAGGGCAGCTGCGCGCCGACCTGGGAGGGCGGGGGCTATCTCTCGGATGAGGAGGGCGGCTGGGAGATCGTGGCGCCGAGCGCCGTTCCGTTTCACGAGAAGGCGCGCGCGCCCAGGGCGCTGAGCGTCGAGGAGATCGCCGTGATTCAGGAAGCGTTTCGCCAGGGCGCGAGACGTGCTGATGAGGCTGGATTCGGGTGGCTCGAAATCCATGGCGCGCACGGGTATCTCTTCCACAGCTTCCACTCCCCGGTCTCGAACCAAAGAGAAGACAACTACGGCGGGAGCTTCGAGAACCGCATCCGCTTCACGTTGGAGACGGTCCGAATCGTGAGGGAGCAATGGCCGGAAGAGAAGCCGCTGGCCATCCGCCTCTCGTGCACCGACTATTTCGAGGGCGGCTGGACGCTCGATGAAACGATAGAACTCGCGAAAATCCTGAAAACCGAAGGGGTCGACCTCATCGATTGCAGCGGGGGCGGGGGAACGCCGCTGGCGAAGATTCCCGTGGGTCCCGGATACCAGACGCCGCTATCGCAAGCCGTGCGCGCGGGAGCCGAAATGCCAACCGCCACGGTGGGCATGATCACCCAGGCGTGGCAGGCGGATCAGATCGTCCGAAACGGCGAGGCCGATATCGTCTTCATGGCGCGCGAGATGCTGCGCGAGCCCTACTGGCCGCAAAAAGCGGCCGGGGCGCTCGGCGTGATGGATGAGGCTTATGTCGCCGACCAGTACCACCGCGCCCACGGGAGATGACGCTCGAATCGCCGCTCATCGGGATTTCTGCCGCGCCTGTTGATTGCCCCGTGCAAACGTTGACACGGAAGAATGGGCCGTGTTGTAATTTTTGGACTGCCATACAACCGAATATCCGGGTTCACATCCACACGGGAGAATAGTCGATGAGCCACATCTTTTCGCGTCTTCTGAAACGCGCCTCCTTCTGGGTTGCGCTTGTCGTAGCGATTGGTTTGTTGGGCGGCCCGCTCGTTGGTGACGCGCCTGCGGCCAAGAAGAAACCGCTTCGTTTCGGGGTTGCGGATCCCC
Source organism: bacterium (assembly GCA_022825065.1). Taxonomy (GTDB): domain Bacteria; phylum UBA8248; class UBA8248; order UBA8248; family UBA8248; genus Bin107. The sequence goes on along the minus strand of JAJDYR010000022.1, from coordinate 232,545 downwards.
TGACGGGGCCTGCCGCGATTTTCGGCAAGGACCAGATGCAGGCGGTCCGCTGGGCGGTCGAGGACATCAACGCCAAGGGCGGCGTCAACGGCCATCCGCTCGAAGCCATCATCCTGGATCACCAGGCGAAGCCCGAGGTCGGGATCGCGGTGGTGAACCGCTTCGTCCATGTAGAGAAAGTCCCCGTGTACATCACCGCGTTCAGCAACGTGGTCAAGGCGGTCGCGCCCATCGCCAACCGCGAGAAGGTGCTGATGCTGAGCGTGGGCGCGAACGCGCCGGCCATCGCGCGGCTGGGCGATTACGTCTACACGACTTTCCCGCTGGCCGACGTGGATATGAACGCCTTGGGCAAATACGCCTATCAGAAGATGGGCAAACGCCGCGCCGCCGTTCTCCACGTCAACCACGAGACGGGCCGCGACGGCGCCAAGGTCTTCAGCAACAGCTTCAAGAAGGCCGGCGGCAAAATCGTCGTGTATGAGTCCTACGAGCAGGAGCGTTCGGATTTCACCGGGCTGGTGCTCAAGGTGAAAGCGGCGAATCCCGACATCATCCACATCCACAGCGTGATCCGCGATTTCACGGCCGTCGTCGCGCAGATGCGCCAACTCGGCGTGAAGACCCAGATCACCAGCTACCAGACGGCCTTCAACCCCAAGATGATCCAGCAGTTGGGCAAGGGCGCGGAGGGCATCATCGTGACCGCGCTGGCCCCCAGCGTGGAGGACAACAAGAACCTGCCCGCCTATATCGAGCGCTGGAAAAAGGCGTACAAGCGCATGCCCATCGGGCTGCCCTATACGCAGTATTTCTACGATGCGCCCTACATCGTGGCGGCGCTCTACAAATGGGTGCTGGACAAGAAGCTGCCGATCACCGGCGAGAACATGCGCAAGGCGCTGGTGGCGATAAAGACGTTCGAGCAGCCATTGACCAATACGGTGACCATCAACGACGATCACACCGTCAAGAAACCGGTCTATTTCTGGCAGGTCAAGGGCGGCAAATTCACGCTTATCGGCTCCCAGAAGGACTGATCCCGTATGCTTCCTCTGCGTGGGCGAGCCGCCGGGCGCGCCCACCGGGATTTTATCGTGCGTGAAGTCAAGCCATGCTGACCTGGGGGATTTTGGGTCAGCTCCTGTGGACGGGTTTCGCCGCCGCGACCTATTACTGCCTGTTCGCGGTCGCCTTCTCGCTCGTTCTCAAGGTCAACAAGATATGGAACTTCGCCCAGGCCGGGGTGATGGTGTTCGCCTATTACTCCCTGCTCGTGGCGTTCCGGCACTGGGGTCTGCCGCTGGTTCCCGCCCTGGTTTTCGGACTCCTGATAACGCTCGCCGTATCGCTCGCCCTCGAGCGCTATGCCTTCATGGTGTTCCGCGACCGCAACTCCTCGATCCTGACACTGTTCATCTTCACGATCGTGTTTTCGGAGTTCTCGGTCTATCTCATGGAACTGGTCTTCGGAACCGAACCGCAGACGCTTTACCCGAGCCTGTTGTGGCCCGTCGACCTATACTCCGGCATTGCGATCAGCCACTGGGACCTGATGGCGATCGCGGTGACGGCGGTACTGATGCTGCTCCTCTACCTGTTCATCCACCGCACGCGCTACGGCCGGTATCTGATCGCCGTCGCCGATAACGAGAATCTGGCCGAAATATACGGCATCAGCCGAAAGCGCGCCTACGGCGTTTCGATCTCCATCGCCGCGGTGCTCATCACCGCCGGCATGTATCTTTTCGGGACCAAGGCGGCGCTGTTTCCCTCCACGCCGCTCCAGCATCTGTTGATCTTCGCCGTCATCGCGACGATTCTGGCCGGCATCGGCAACATCTTTCTCGCCGGGATCGCGGCGGTCGCGCTGAGCCTCATACAGGCTTTCAGCATCCTCGTCATCGCCTCCAAATGGCAGGCGCTGCTCGCCTATATCCTGATCTTCGTCGTCATCATCTTCTTCCCGCGCGGATTCGCCTTGCCGCGCAAGCTGAGCGGGCTGGTGAGACCATCGGGACGCTCCGCCGCCGTGGCGGTGGCTGACCCTGCGGGAGACTGAGCCGGAAATGGAATACATCCTCACCGTCATGGTGCTCATCGGGATCAACGTGATCCTCGCTACGAGCTTCAACCTCATTCTGGGATACGGCGGGCTGATGAGCGTCGCCCATCCCATCTTCTACGCCATCGGAGCCTATTGCTCGGGGCTTCTGGCGATTCACTTACAAATTCCGGTTCCGCTCTCTATCCTGATGGGGGCAGGAATCGCGATGGTGTTATCGTTCGGCGTTTCGCTGCCCTCGCTTCGCGTGTCGGGCGATTACCTCGTCATCGCCAGCATCGGGTTCCAGTTGGGTATCCTGCACGTCATCAACAACCTCGAATTCACAGGCGCGGCCGGCGGGCTGACCAACATTCCGGTGCTGAACGAAGGCCCGTCGAGAAGCCTCGTCTTCGTCTTGCTCATCGCGGTCGTCGCCGCCTGCGCGGTTATGCTGGTGGGCTGGATCGTCGAGGGGGATTACGGGCGGGCCATCACCGCCATGCGCAACGACGAGGAAGCCTTCAGCGCCCTGGGCCGCAACGCGATGAACATCAAGATCGTCCTGTTCGCCATCGGCTCGGGCATGGCCGGCCTCGCGGGCGCGCTGTATGCGCATTACTTCGCCTACGTCACGCCCGAGCAGTTCGGGATATTCACCTCAGCGGCCCTGCTGACGATGGTGGTCGTGGGCGGCGCCGCCACGACCTGGGGCCCCCTGGTGGGCGCGGTGCTCCTGACGACCCTTCCGCAGGCCATCACGTTTCTCGGTCTGCCCGTCTCCATCATGGCGCCGCTACAGGGCGTCATCTATACGACGCTCGTCATATTCTTCCTCTTCGCCCGGCCCCAGGGCCTGACGGGAGGCACCAGGGGCGGCGGAGGGCTCGAGGCCTGGAGCGCGAGCGCGGCCTTCAGGGCGAGGAGGGATGCGGAATGAGCGCAATCGTCCGGATCGAGGATCTGCACAAGAGCTTTGGCGGAATCGTGGTGGCGGACGACGTCAACCTGAGCTTCGAGGCGGGCGAGATCGTCGGCCTCATCGGTCCCAACGGGGCGGGCAAGACGTCTTTGTTCAACCTGATCTCGGGCGTGATCCCCCCCGATGCGGGTTCAATCACCCTGGAAGGCCATCGCGTGGATCAACTGCCCATGCACCACCGTGCGCGGATCGGGCTGGCCCGAACCTGGCAGAACACCCGCATGTTTCACTCGATGTCGGTGATCGACAACCTGCTGATAGCGACGCGGCGCTACCCCGGAGAATCGCTGGCGCGCATTCTGTTCCGCCGCCGCTCGGTCGACGCCTTCCGCCAGCAAGCTACGGAGAAGGCCATGGTGCTTCTCGAGCGGGTGGGTCTCGCTGACAAGATGCACGAGATGGCGATCGAACTCTCCTACGGCCAGCAGAAGCGGATCGGCCTCGCCCGGGCGCTGATGAGCGACGCGGCGTGCCTGTTGCTGGATGAACCCATGGCGGGCGTCGAAGGGCAGGCGTATGAGACGATCATCCGCGTCATCCGCGAAGAAGCCCAGGCCGGGCGTGCGGTCTGCGTGGTGGAGCACAACATCTCGTTCATACGCGACATCAGCGATCGCACGGTATTCATGTTCAACGGATGTGTTCTCGCCAGCGGCTCCGTCGACGAACTCACGCGCGATTCGCAGCTGACGGACCTGTATTTCGGCGGCGAACACCCGTAGGAATCGAGAGAGCGCAATGTTCGAAATCCAAAACCTCACGGCCCGCTACGGGCCGCTTGTCGCCGTGAACGACGTGTCGCTGTCTTTCGATACCGGCGTGCGGATGGGGATTTTCGGCCATAACGGTTCGGGCAAGTCGACGCTTCTCAAATGCCTGGTCGGCGGCGTCAGGGATATCTCGGGCGCCGTGGCTTTTGATGGTTCGCCGATAGTCGCCGATCAGGTTCACCGCAACGTCATGCTGGGAATCGGCTTCGTGCCGCAGGTCCAGAACGTTTTTCCGAACCTCACGGTCGAGCAGAATCTCCACATTGCGGGTTCGAAGTCAGACTCCTCGTTTCTCGAGGAGGCCTATGCCCTTTTTCCGTTGCTGCGGGAACGCCAGGACCAGTTCGCAGGCGACATGAGCGGTGGAGAGCAGCAGATGCTCGCGGTCGCGCTGGCCTTGATGACGCGGCCGCAAATCCTCCTGCTCGACGAGCCGACCGCCGGTCTCGCGCCTGCAATCGTGAAAAACGTGCTGGGCTCGCTCTCGCGCATCAACTCGGAGCTCGGCACCGGGCTGATCCTCGTCGAGCAGAACGTGCTCGCCGCCCTGGACGTCGTCGAGCGGGCCATCGTGCTCAAGGGCGGGCGCGTGGTGTTCGACGGCGCGAGCGAGGAGCTGCGCGCAAAAGAAGATTTGTGGGCCTGGTTCTGACCCCGCGAAACGTCGTCGCGACTGTCTTTTTATTTCACACCAATGGCATCGATCTGGACCAGCGCTTCCGCGACAGGGCCGGGGCCATGCACGATCACGCACTCGAACGCGGGCAGGTCCTCGTCGATGAAGGTCTCGCGAACCGCCTCGTAGACCACAAGATCCGCCGGGTCGGAGAGATACACCCTTGTCATGGCGATGTCCGCCAGTTCCATCCCCGCACCTGAAGCGCTTGCGCGCAGCTGCTCCCACGCCATCCAGCATTGCGCGGCGAGACCCGGCCGCCGCTCTATATCTTCCATCGGCGACACGGCGCGCCGCCCCGCTTCGGGAAGGGCGTCCGCGCTCCGGACGACCGCTCCCGCCTCATCGACGCCCACCATGCCCGAGAGGTAACAAACCGGCCCCGCCTGCGTGACGGCGGGAGCCGCGAAGGGCGCCGCTCCTTGCCAGGGGAATGATTGACGGGCAAGACCGCTGCGCCGGTCCATGGCGGTGATTTCGATCTCGATGCGCGTGCCGCGGTGGCCCACCTCGTCGAATCCCACGACGCAAAGCGACGGCTGGACTTCGGGGAAGAAATGGTTGTGCACCCGGTGGAACGTGGAAAAATCGCGCAGGTCGCCCAGGAAAATCGACACGTTCACGACGTCTTCCATATCCATGCCGTGGCCCGCGAGCGTTCGACTCAGTTCGTTGTAGACGTACCAGGTCTGCGACGCGATGGGGCCGTGGCGGCTGTCCGGGTGGCTGCGCCCCGTCGAGAGGAAACGACCCTCCTCCGGCACGTCGTCATAAGAGTTGACCAGCGGTTTTCCGGGCTCTGCGGTCTTGATGGGGATGTGGCCCGCGAAGAAGGCGAAGGGGCCAGAGCGTATCGCCTGGCAGTAGTGCGAGGCCGCGGGCAGGTCCGGATTGTAGACGTCGGTCAGCACCTGGCGTTCGCCGAACACGCCGCCTTCTTGCGTGCAGGCGGCGATGGCGTCGACCCCGATCCAGTGCCTGCCGCGTCCGATGACGTCCGTCACGCCCAGTCCGCTGCTGGGCGCGGGCGTCGGCTGCCAATGCACCCGGACGTGTTCGTAGCTGGGGAAATAGCGCTTGTCGCGCTGCCAGATGTGCTGGCGCAGCACCTGGTCGCGGTGCGTGCCCGCCGCGACGAGAATTTTCTCGAGGCTGTCGTGCACCGCCCAGGAATCGGCGACTACGCGGCCTTCGGTGAGGTCGGCGAGCGGGTAGCCCTGCATCTGCTCGCGGCCCGCTTCGGGCAGGTCCGCGAAACCCGCCGGGCCGGCGGGCCTTAAACCCGAGACGAACAGAAGTTCACCGGCCCTGACCGCCACCGGGTAGGACGGGAAAGCGGGCGTGACATCCTCACAAACGACAGGGGTTTTCTTCATTGCTCGACAAACCTCCGTGGGTTGGCGAATCGTGATGCTCTCGTATGGGTGGGGTATTCCTTTTCCCGGGGGTCGCAGTGAGGCTACATCGCCAGTGTGCCGCCGTCGCATGAGATGAAGGCGCCGTTCATGAAATCGTTCGCCTCCGAAACCATGAAGAGCGAGACTTCGGCCATCTCCTCGGGAGTCGCAAAGCGGTTCACCGGTATCCGGGGCAGTTTCGCCCTGGCGCGCTCGGGGTCGTTGATGTGAATTTCCTTCACGCGCTCGCTCTCGGTGGTTCCCGGCATGAGGCAGTTGACGCGAAGCCCGAGAGGGCCGAGTTCCACGGCCAGGGCGCGCGTCAGGTTGTGCATGGAGGTCTTCGTGGCGCAGTAGAGCGCGTTGCCGGGAACCCCGCGCTCCCCGTCGATGGAGCCTATCATCAGGATCTTTCCCTTGCCCCGGGGCGCCATGAGCCTGGCCGCCTCGCGCGTGGCGATGAACACGGATTTCGCGTTCACCTCATACAACTCGTCTATCTGCTCGTCGGTGAACTCCAAAAAACTCTTGTGCCCCCGCATGGCGGCGCAGTTCACCATGATGTCGAGACCGCCCAGGAATTGCGCGCCATCGCTCATGAGGTCGTTTGCTTTTCTCGCGTCTCTCAAGTCGTAGCACCGTCCGTCGATTTTGCCGCCTCCCGCGCTGCAATCGGCGATGATTCCGTCGAGGCGCTCCTGGTTGAAGCCGCCCGCCGCCCAGATGGATGCGCCCTCCGCGCTGAATCTGCGCGCGATGGCCGCGCCGATACCGGATGAGGCGCCCGTAATAATCGTTCTTTTTCCCTCCAGCTTGCCCGGCATGTCTTCTCCTTGATGTTGAATGCTATTCCTCATCCGGCAGGAGCGCGGATTCTCCCATCGAAAGCGGGTCGCGCGTCGGCCAGCGTCCGGCATCCACCTCGGTGATGAACTCGAGAACGACCCGGTTGAACATGGCGGGTTCTTCGAGGTTGATGAGGTGGCCGGAATTGGGGAAGGTGACGAGGGCGGCCGTCTGGATGTTGCGCTTCATGAACAGTCCGGGTTCCAGACAGGGAAAGTCTTCGTCTCCGGTGAGAACGAGCGTTGGGACGGAGCAGTTCTTCATCTGTTCTTCGAGTTCATAGACCGAAGGTCTCGCGCTTTGCACCCCGCGCATCGTGTTGGCGCAGCCCAGGGGGGAATGGCTCATGAAATGGTCGATGAATTTCTGATAGCCGGTCATGTCCTTTCTCTTCAGTTGCATGCGCGTGGGGCCGGCGGTATAGACGGGGCCGAACGTATCCATGCTCTCGTTCAGGAACCTGTCGGCCACTTCGTTCGCGTCTTTCTGGAATCGTTCGCGCTGATCCATCTCGGAGCCGTAGCCGCAGCCTGCCACGACGATGGAGCGGGTGAGTTCCGGGTGCCGGAGGCCTAAATGGAGCGTCGCATAGCCGCCCATCGAAAGCCCCACGACGTGGGCGGGCGCGAGGCCCAGATCCCTGATGAGGCCGGCCAGGTCGTTCACGGCGATGTCCTGGCTGTATTGCGATGGGTCTTCAGGCACTTCGGAGGGCGGGAATCCTCTCGCGTTGTAGGTGATGACCCTGTACCTGCGGTTGAAATAGCGAACCTGGTCCTCCCAGCTGCGGCAGTCGCCTGCGAATTCATGAACGAAGACGACGGGAGCGCCCTCGCCGCTGGCTTCGTAATACAGACTGACGCCGTTTGTTCTCACTTCGGGCATGGTGTTCTCCTCGCAGGATGACGTGTGGTTATGAAATTCGTTTCTTACGGGAGAATCGGCAAAATGACAATGCGGATCACCGAATTCTCCTTGCTTGCCATGTGTCGAACCCACACGATCGGCTTTGGTGAAAACGAGTGAAAGATTCGGCTTCAGGGGGAGTGGTTTCTTCTGGGGGGCTTGATTTCTGCTTGCTTCTGGCCCATGATAACCGCGAATCATCACAGTGTCTGAGGTCGATGAACAGTTGTCTCGGCACATCGCCCGATCATATCTAAAATGAAGTTCCACGATACCCAGACAGATATTTGAGAATGGGGGAAATAATTTGTCTACCGCGCCGCAGAAACCCAGCCTCGCGATTCACCGAAAAGCCGAAAGAAAGCTGCAGTGGGAGACGATTTTCATCATCGGGGTGATCCATCTGCTCGCCCTGATGGCTTTCGACTCGAGCTATTTCAGCGTTTCCGGCCTCGTGTTGGGAATCGTGATGTATTTCGTCGCCGGAATGGTGGGCGTGACGATGGCCTACCACCGGCTCCTGACGCACAGGAGTTTCCAGACGTACAAGCCGGTGGAGTATTTCCTGACTTTCTGCGCCTGCCAGGCGCTTCAGAGCGGGCCCATCGAATGGGTGGCGATGCACCGCATTCACCACAAGGAATCGGACGAGGAGCCGGACCCCCATTCCCCGCTCGTGAATTTTCTTTGGGCGCACGCCGGATGGCTTTTCGTCAGCCTGCCGGACGCGCACACCTACCAGGAGTATTCGCGCTTCGCCAAGGATTTGCACCGCGACAAGTGGCAGCGCTTTTTCGACATGTTCTTTTTCCCCATCTATGTCCTGACGGCGGTCGCCATTTACTTCGCCGGGGAAGTGTACGGCGGTCTGGGCATGTCCTGGCTCGTCTGGGGCGTGTTCGTGCGAACGGTCGTTTTGTGGCACTGCACCTGGGCGGTGAATTCGGTGACGCACACCTTCGGCTACCGCAACTACAACACGGACGAGGAGAGCACCAACAACTGGCTCGTCGCGATCTTCTCCTTCGGCGAGGGTTGGCACAACAACCACCATGCGGACCAGCGCTCGGCCGCCCACGGCCAGAGGTGGTTCGAGGTGGACATCACCTACCGGCTCATCAAGATCATGGAACTCTTCGGTCTTGTCTGGGGGGTGAGGGAGCCGAGCCAGCGGGTCGTGGCGAAAAGACTCGACATCATGGTGGACGAGGAGGGCTTGCGCGCCTCCGAGGCGAGAAGGTTGGATACAGAGGACGCCCGCGCCGAAGTGCTCCACACGATGACCGACCCCACGATGCCGCTCGAAGTCCCTGAAATGCCCTCTTTGACGGAAGCGAGCGAGGCCGCGGTGGAATCGGCCCGGAAGGCCATGGAATCGGTCGACGCGGCGCTCTCGCACGCCTCCGTTGCGCTGAAACACAAGAAAGACGACGCCGATCAGGCCGTTCGCCAGATGCTGGAGAAGGGCAAGGACATGGCGATGGCGGCCGTCGAACAGGCCAAATACGCCGCGGCGGAAGCCGGCGAGTTCTCCGCACAGGCGAGCGCGTATCTGGCGGATGCGAAGGACAGGGCGACGGAATCCGCCCATCAGGCGGCTGAAAGAGCGAGGTCGCTCGCGCAGGAAGCGAGCGATGCGGCCTCCAAGGCGGCTGATGAGATTGCGGTTGCGTTCAAGGGAATCGAAAGGCCCGTCATTTCCTCTGCGGTATAGAAGACAACTCGAAAAAAGCCGGGGCGCATTGCTTCGGCTTTTTTTGCGTCTCTTTGGTTCTTGCATGAGGAGCGAAACGCTCCCGACCGCGAGCGGGCGCTCTTCACGCGGTGTTTTCGGGAGCCGGGCAAGAGAAAAACCAGATGCTCTGGAATGTGCGGCATGATGCCCGGAGCGCCTTGACGCTCCCGCTTCCTGCTCCTAGATTATGGTCTCTTTTTCGGCGGGTTTCCCACGAGAAACTGAATTCTATAAAGAGGTGTTTTTTCCGAACCATGTGGATCGTTTTTTGATGTCGCGGCGAGGGCTGCGAATCCTGGAGGGCCAAAGGCCATGAGCGAAGTGAATGAAGAACAGTTGTTGAAAGACCTGAAAATCTACTATGACGCCGATGCGGACCTGAATCTTCTGCAGAACAGAAAAATCGCCGTCATCGGTTACGGAAGCCAGGGGCGCGCCCATGCGCTGAACGCACAGGACAGCGGCGCGGACGTCGTCGTGGGTCTCAGGAAAACCTCCCCGCGCTGGAAGCAGGCCGAAGACGACGGCCTCGAGGTGATGGAAACGGCCGAGGCGGCCGAGGCGGGCGACATGGTGGTCATCCTGACGCAGGATCATCTCCAGCCCGCCATCTGGAACGCGGACATCGCGCCCAACATGAAAGACGGCGACGCCCTGGTGGTCGCCCATGGGTTCAACCTGAATTACGGGCAAATCATCCCTCCCGAGAACATCGACGTCGTGATGATCGCCCCCAAAAGCCCGGGCCACACGATGAGATTCCAGTACGAGGACGGGCGCGGGGTGCCGGGTCTCGTGGCCGTCTTCCAGGACGCCACGGGCAAGGCGAAGGAATACGCCCTGGCTTACGGCAAGGCGGTGGGCTGCGCCCGCGCCGGCATCATCGAGACGACCATCGAGGAGGAGACCGAGACGGACCTCTTCGGCGAGCAGGCCGTGCTGTGCGGCGGCATCACCGAGTTGATTCGCGTCGCGTTCGAGACGCTCGTTGAGGCGGGCTATCAGCCCGCGCTGGCGTATTTCGAGTGCCTCCACGAGGTGAAGCTGATCACCGACCTGATTTACCAGGGCGGCATCACCATGATGCGCTATTCGGTTTCCGACACCGCCGAATACGGGGACATCACGCGGGGCAAGGTCGTCATCGACGATGCGACGCGCGAGCGGATGCGCGGCATCCTGCGCGACATCCAGACCGGGAGATTCGCCAGCGAGTGGATCAACGAGAACATGGTGAACCGCCCGACGTTCAACACGGTGGTGCGCAAGGAGAAGGAGCACGACATCGAGATCGTCGGACGCCGTCTGCGCGCCATGATGCCGTGGATCGAGGAGCGCGAGGTGAAATAAGAGAGAATTTGGGAGACGTCCCGACCGGCGGAGTTCGTGCGGCTCCGCCGGTTTTTCTTTGAAAAATGTTGAATTGCCTGGGGGTTATGTTCTCGAACCGGTTGAAAGAAACGAAGGAGCGTCGTATTCTTGAAAGACGCCTTTCTTGGCCGCCGAGAGGGAATGGATGAGCGTTCAGAAAATCAAATTTCTCATCGCGGGCGCAGTCATCCTGAGCGCGTTCGCCTATCTGGCCATCTCGGGTTTCCAGAGCGAGAACCTGGTGTATTTCCTGACCGTGGATGAGGTGTCCCAAAAGGCGCCGACCCTGGGCGGCCGCGGCATCAGGGTGCAGGGCAAGATCGTGCCCAGGACGCTTCAGAAAAACCCCGACGCCATGCTGCTCGCCTTCCATATACAGGGCGAGAAGGGGACCTTGCCCGTGAGCTACAAGGGGGTTCCCCCCGATTTGCTCGAAAACGGGTTTCCGGTCATCGCCGAGGGAAAGCTGGACGCCAAGGGGGTCCTGGTGGCGAAGAACCTGATGGTCGCGTGCCCCTCGAAGTTCGAGGAGATGAAAGAAGCGGGTGAGAGCATGCCGACGGATCACGAGGTCTTGATGAAAGAAGCCGCGAAGCGCAAGCGGATGTCAGAGGCCAGATAGCTGAAAAACCCGCGAAAACGGCCCTTGTCTCTCATGTCGTCTTGAAAATCCGCTCCACTCCGGGAGTTCTCAGTTGATCGCCATTCAGTTCGGACACTACAGCTTGCTGGCGTCGCTCGTCCTGGCGGTGTTCGGGATCGGGGCTTCCATTTTCGGCGCGCTAAGGCGCAGGGCAGACCTCGTCGCGGCGGGCAGAAACGCCGCCGTCGGCGTTTTCTGGCTGGTGAGCGGCGCGAGTGCGTGTCTCGTCTATCTGCTCATGGTGCGCGACTACCGCGTGGAATACGTCGCGGGACACGTCAACAACACGCTGAACGGCTTCTATCGCTTCAGCGCTTTCTGGGGAGGGCAGGAGGGGAGCCTGCTGATGTGGCTCCTGCTCCTATGTGTTTACGCGTTTGTTGTCATCCGGCAAAACCGCGACAGAAATCTCGAATTGATGCCGTATGTGACGTCCACGCTGATGGCCACGGCGCTGTTCTTCCTGGTGATCCTGAATTTCGTCACCCCGCCCTTCGATACGCTCGCCGCCCCGCCTGCGGACGGAAGAGGCCTGAACCCGCTGCTCCAGGACTGGGGGATGGTGATCCACCCGCCCAACCTGTACCTGGGCTATGTGGGTTTCGCCGTCCCGTTCGCCTTTTGCATCGGCGCTCTGGCGAGCGGAAAGCTCGACACCGACTGGATCACCTCGACGCGCCGCTGGACGCTGTTCGCATGGTTCTTCAACGGAGTCGGCATCCTGCTCGGCGGCGCATGGGCCTACAAGGAACTCGGCTGGGGCGGATACTGGGCGTGGGACCCGGTGGAGAACGCGAGCCTCATGCCCTGGCTGGTGGGAACCGCTTTTCTCCACTCGGTGATGATCCAGGAAAAACGCGGGATGCTGAAGGTCTGGAACGTCTCGCTCATCATCATCACCTACGCGCTTACGATTTTTGGCACTTTCCTCACGAGAAGCGGCATCATATCGAGCGTGCACGCCTTTGCGAACTCATCGTTCGGCTGGGCGTTTCTGGTCTATCTGCTGGTGGCGCTCGTCATATCCTTCGCGCTGATGATCTGGCGTCTGCCCCAGCTCCAGAGCGAACACGAGATGGAGAGCTTCTTCTCGCGCGAGGCGAGTTTTCTGCTGAACAACGTCGTGCTCGTCGGCATCACGTTCGCCGTCTTCTGGGGGACGATTTTCCCGGTCGTCTCGGAAGCCGTGAAGGGCGTCAAAGTCACCGTGGGTCCGCCGTTCTTCAACCAGGTGAACGTGCCGATAGGTCTTCTGCTGATCCTGCTTTGCGGCGCAGGGCCTCTTTTCGCTTGGCGCAGAACGTCTCGAAAGCAGATGAACAGGAGTTTCGTCTATCCCTCCGTGGTGGCCGTGGGCGCTCTTCTCGTCCTGGTGCTCTTCGGCGTTCATCACGTCTACGCGGCGCTCGCGTTCGGACTTTGCGCGTTCGTGGTGGGGACGATCGTTTTGGAGTACTGGCGGGGAACCTCTTCGCGCGTGCGTCACCAGGGAGAGCGCATCGCCCGGGCCGCGTGGGAACTCACCATGCGCAACAAGAGGCGCTTCGGGGGCTACATCGTCCACCTGGGAATGGCGATCCTGTTCGTGGGCGTGGCGGCTTCCTCCGCCTATCAGGAAGTGGGCGAGGTGCGCCTGCGCCTGGGCGAGAGTTTCGCGCTCGACGGCGTGCGGATGCGCTACGAGGGGATTCGCGAGAGCGCGACGCCGCAATACCGCTCCGCCTTCGCGCGCCTGGGCGTCTACCGGGCGGGGTATCGCATCGGGGAGGTGGAGCCGGAGAAAAGGCTCTACTTCACGCCCCCGCAGCCGACGACGGAGCCCGGCATCCGCCGGGGGGCTCGTTCGGACATCTACGCCGTCTTCGCCGAGGCGGACACGGACGGCACCGCCACGTTCAAGTTCATGGTCAATCCGCTGGTGAACTGGGTGTGGGCGGGAGGCGTCGTCTTCACGCTCGGTTCCATCGTCTGCTTCCTGCCGGAGCGCTGGGGCAGGCGAAGAAAGAAGCGGGCTTGAACGATGGAAATTCTGGGCGCCGTCATCGCCTTGGGAGCCGTCGGCGCGGCGTTTTTCTACACCATCCGGCCCATCATGCGCCCTGAGACGGCCCGGGGCGTCTTGGCGGATGAGGATAGCGCGCAGCCGCTTTCGAACCGCGAGTTGACGCGGCTGTTGATGGAGCGCGAGCAGGCCTACAAGAACATCATGGACATCGAGTTCGACAAGGAAATGGGAAAGCTCTCGGATGAAGACTATTCTCAGATGATGGCGCCCGCCCGGGCGCAGGCGGTGGAGGTGCTGAGACGCCTAGACGCCAGAGGGGTGAAGGAGGGGATGGCGCCCCTGCAGATGAACGAGCGAGAGGCGGCTCAAGCGGCGGCCCGGCTCGAAATAAAACATCCGCCATCCGGGAAAGCCGCGGTCGAGAAACCACCCACGCTCGATGAGCGCCTGGAGGCGGAGATCCTGCGCTACAGAAAAAATCCGGGTAAATCGGGGGATGAACCAGCCGATCCGTCACCGGATGAGCAAGAGAAAAGTATGAAACCCCGGTTTTGCGCTTCTTGCGGAAACGCGGTGGATGAAGCGGATAATTTCTGCTCCTCCTGTGGACGCCGGCTCAGTTGAAACGCATCGCTGCCACATGCTGCCTGATCGCCCTGGGCTTGTTCTTGCTGTTTTCTTCGTCTTCCTTCTCTTATGCAGGACCGGCGAAGATCGAAGCCGCGCCGCCCAGGGCGAAAGTTCAAGCCCCCGGCCCCACGACGACAGACCTCTCCCCGCTGAAACTCAAGCGCAACATCCTCACCGTCCGGCTGGAGAAAGGTTTTTTCGAGGTCATGGAGATGATGGATTTCGAGAACGAGGGCAGCGCCACCATCGTCTCGAAAGGCGGCGCTCCCACGCTGCGCTTTGCGTTGCCCAGAAGCAGCAACATCAGAAATCCCAGAGCGCGCTGGGGAGCGGCGCCCGCAGGGCTCGACCCCAGGTTCCTCACAACGGTGGGGGATGAACTCCGCACGACGGAGCCTCTCCCGCCGGGGCGGAAATTCATCGTCCTGCTCTATCGCCTGGAGGATGAATTCGGCGGCATCAGAATGGAGAGGCCGATTCTCTACGACACGCCGAGTTTCGCTGTCCTGCCCGAGAAAGACCGTGTGCAGGCTCAGGCTCTCGGATTTTCCGCACAGCCCGCCGTCAAGTTTCAGGACAGGGAATACAACCGCTTCGTGGGGGCGGCCAGGGCAGGCACGGTGGTTCGTATCGACATGCAGGCGCCCGATTCGATGGGCGGCCTGGGTGTTTTCTACGTCGTGGGCGGCGTCGTGGTCGTCTTGAGCCTGGGGCTGGGCGTATACATCCGCAGAAGAAGGAACACGGCCTATTCCGCGCAGGTGGAGCGCGAGGAGATACTGCGCGCCATCGCTTCACTCGATGACAGGCTCGCGTCGGGAGAAATCACCTCAAGCGAGTATGCCCGGGAGCGCGCCCCGCGCTTCGAGCGCCTCAAAGAACTCTCGGACTAAGAGGACGGATGCCGTGCTGGAGGCTCTTGGCGTATCCAGACGCTACGGATGGAGGTGGGCGCTCAAGGATTTGAACCTGTCCGTCTCCCCGGGAGAGACGCTGGCTCTTCTGGGCAAGAACGGCTCGGGCAAGACCACCCTTCTCAAGACGCTTGCCGGCTTGCTGAAGCCGACCGAAGGGGCGGTGCGCCTGTCCGGCCAGCCGCTCTCACGCGAGGCGAGGGGCAGAATCGGTCTGCTCTCGCACGAGCCCATGCTCTATGAGGGGTTGACGATCCGGGAGAACCTCGAATACTTCGCCAGGCTTTTCGGCGTCGAGCGCAAAGCAATGATGACGCGTGTGGAGCTCTTGGCGGGCACGCTCGAAATGGAGGAACGCCTGGATGAGCCCGTGCGCGTCTTGAGCCAGGGGCTCAGACAGCGCGCGGCGTTTATGCGCACGCTATTGCATACACCCGAGGTCGTGCTGCTCGATGAGCCGTTTTCCGGTCTGGACACGAAAGCGGTGGAACGCCTGGAGAGTGTAATCGAGTTGATGCGGGACCTTCGTGACTACATCGTGGTGTTCACGACGCACGATGTAGCTAAAGCCTTTGAGGTGGCGGAAAGAATCGCCGTTCTGGCCGGGGGCAGGCTCGTCTATGAGGCGGATGTTCAAAATTCGAGCGAAGAGGATGTGTCGGCCGCGCTCGATGGATACTCCGGAGGCTCGGGGTGAGGCGTTTTTTTTCCGTCCTCCTCGCGGTGGTGGAAAAGGACTTGCGCCTCGAATGGCGGACGAAGGAAAGTCTCCTCGTCATGGTGGTTTTCGCGCTGCTTGTGCTCACGCTGTTCAGCTTCGCCTTCGGCCCGGGGGGAGGGAGCGGGGAGAACGCGCGGGCCGTCCAGGCGGGAATCTTGTGGATATCGTTCCTGTTCGCCTGCGTCATCGGGCTGTCCCGTACGATGGGCGTGGAGCGCGAGAGCACGGGTTTTTCGGCCATGTATGCGAGCCCCGCCGATCCTTCCGCGTTGTATCTGGGCAAAGTGGTGTCCGTTGCCGTTTTGATGGGGATCATGGAGTTTGCGGGCTTCGCCGTTCTGGCGGTTCTCTATCGTGCGGATGTGTGGAAGTCGGCCGGTGCGCTCGCGCTCATCGCTGCCTCGGCCACCCTGGGAGTCGCTGCCGCCGGCACATTGTTCTCCGCCATGAGCGCGCGTACGCGGACGCGCGAGGTCTTGCTGCCCGTTTTGATGTTTCCCGTTCTCGTGCCCGTTCTGATCGCCGCCGTCAAGGCGACGGAAGCGCATCTCGGCGGCGGCGGGTGGCCGGATTCCAGGGATTGGATACGCTTGATGTTGGTGTATGATGTGGTATTCTTGGTGGCCGCCTCGATGGTGTTCGAATATATATTAGAAGAATAACATCAATGTCTTATAGTATTATTTCTATTGAATTACTTTATATATTGTCGCCGCTCTGCGCCGCCGGGAGGAGCGCCTGATGCGTCGAAACGAGCGGGGAGTGTTCGGGTGGTTGCCGGTTCTCACCCTGGTCACTCTTGCTTTCGCCATTTTCGCGAATTTCTTCATCGCGGGCACCGACAGGCTCCAGGGGCCGCCGCAGCGGATTTTCTACATCCACGTCCCGTCGGCCTGGGTGGCGTATCTGGCCTTTTTCCTGGTATTCATCTTCTCGATCAAATATCTGGCGAAAAGGAATCCGGACGACGACATCCGCGCGCACGCCTGCGCGGAAGCGGGGGTGGTCTTCTGCACGCTGGTGCTGATCACCGGGCCCATCTGGGCCCGCCCTGTATGGGGCGTGTGGTGGACGTGGGACGCGCGGCTCACCACCACGCTCATCCTGTGGATGATATACGTGGGGTATCTGATGCTGCGCGCCTACATGACGGAACCGGAGCAGAGGGCGCGCTTCGCCGCCGTGATGGGGATTGTGGGCTTCCTGAACGTGCCCATCGTGCATATGTCGGTGGAATGGTGGCGCACCCTCCATCCCAAGCCTGTGGTGATGCGTTCGGGCGGGTTGAGGGATCTGCCCGATTCCATGCACGTCGCGCTGTGGAGTTCCCTGCTGGCTTTTACGCTCCTGTTCGTGTGTTTCGTCCGAAAGCGCGCGCAGATCGAGCGCCTGAGCGCGCGGGTGGAAGAGGCGCGCGCCGCGCGGGAGGAAGGATGATGGGCTACGTGGCGGCGGCGTACATCGTCGTTCTGGGAGGTTTTGCGATTTACTGGTGGACTCTCAAGGCGCGGATGGATATTTTGATCGAGGAGGAGAAAAAACTTGCCCCCGGGGGAGATTCTCCATGATGCGACTTGTTCTCGCCTTGTGTCTCGTAGTCGCTTTCAATGCGCACCCGGCTGTGGAGGCCGCCTCGCCTGGAGCGAAGACGACCTTCTCCGAAGTGGCGGGCGCCCTCATGAGCCCCGTCTGCCCGGGGAAACTGCTCCACGACTGCCCGAGCAGCGAGGGCGCCCAACTCCGCGAACTCGTGCGCCGCAAGATATTCTCCGGTGAGACGAAAGAGGAGATCGTCCGGTATTTCGTCGAAGTGTACGGCCGGGAAGTCCTGCCGAAACCACCGGCGGAGGGTTTTTATCTTACCGCCTGGCTCCTTCCTTTCGGGGGGGTGCTGGCGGGTTTCGGCGTGGTATTCGTCCTGGTGAGGGCGTGGACGAAGCGCCCAGACGACGCCGGGCAAAGCGGGGAGAGGGGAGAAGCCCCGCAAAAAACCGCCTCGGACGATCCCCTGGACAATCGCTTGCAGCGCGAGCTTGGCGATTTCGAGGGCTGAGCCGCCATACTCCGCACGCTGAGAGCATTCGATGAATTATAATCCCAAAACCGAACTCGTCAGAAATCTCGACGGATTCTCTCCACCCCGCCGCAGCATCAAATGGCGGCTGACTGGAATGGTGATCAGCCTCGTCCTGGTTGTCTGGATGATTGTGTATTTCGGAAAACAGGGGGAGCGGCCGACGCAAGAGGTGGAAAGAAAGCAGGCGCAGGCAATGTCGAAGGAAGGCGCAGGGGATGACGACTCCCTCTACCGCGACATGATTTTTCTGAAGCAAGTCCAGCGCGCCGATGCCCCGGACGTGATGCTCAAGGCCCTGGACGGGCAGAATCATTCCCTCACGCAGCATGCGGGCAAGCTCGTCCTGGTGAATTTCTGGGCGACGTGGTGCCAGCCGTGCATCCGGGAAATGCCCTCGATGGAGCGGCTTTATGCGAAATACAAGCCGCGTGGTCTCGAGATCGTAGCGATATCACTGGACCAGGGCAATGAAGACGATGTGCGCGAGTTCGTCGCGAAGCTGAAACTGACTTTCCCCATCGTCCTCGACCCCGAGCACAAGGCGAAGGCGCTCTACAAGGTGCGGGGCCTGCCGACGACATATCTCCTGGACAGGCAAGGCCAGGTAGTGGGCTACGGCGTAGGTCCCCGCGAATGGGACAGCGAGGCCGCCTTCGCTCTCGTAGGGCACTTGCTCGATGAGAAAAGCTGAAAGTATGGCGGAGTTTAACAGCTCGAAGCCAGACCAGCGAAAGGCGAAGCGGCTGGCCCTTTCGTTCATCCTGGCCCCGGTGCTGCTGACGCTGCTCTGGGCGGTGGGCGAGCGCCTGACGACGGAGCGCGTCGAAGAAGCGCCCGTGGTTAATCTCGAAATCGGCGCCCGGGTTCCTCCTTTCGAATACCCGCTGCTGGGCGGGGGGAGCGCCTCTCTTACAGGCCAGAAAAACAAGGTGGTTCTCATCAACGTGTGGGCCACGTGGTGTGTCCCTTGCCTGGATGAGATGCCGGATTTGCAGCGCCTCTACGCCCGGATGAAAAAAGACGGCGCGCCGTTCGAGATACTGGCGGTGAGCATCGACGCCCTGGGGGCGGACGCGGTCCGGAAATTCGTCGAGCGCTTCGGCCTCACGTTCCCGATTCTGCTCGACCCGCGCGGGAGCATCAAGAAGCTCTACCGCACGACCGGCGTGCCGGAGACGTTCATCGTGGACCGCCAGGGCCGCCTCCTGCAAAAAATCATCGGCGCCCGCAAATGGGATGCGCCTGCGATTGTCGAATACCTGAAACGAGCGGCTGGCTCCTGAACGAGCTTCACGGTCGCTTCTAATCTGCGTTGAGTCTTCGCACGGGTTGTATACGGGGTTGTTGAAGAACCCGGTTGCGGCAGCGGGCTTCTTCGCGGAACCCCTGATACCTCATCTCGCGTAAGCGCCCCAACCCCTCATCGGGGATAAAGGCAACCCCCCCTACCCCCCCTTGTCAGGGGGGTATAAAAAGGCGATGCGCCCCCGCCTGGCTGAGGAGGCTTTGCTTTTTCTTGCCCCCTGACAAGGAGGCTTTCTTCATGTTTGTACTCTCCTGACATGGGGGCGGTCTTTTTTTGCCCCCCTGACAAGGGGGGGTAGGGGGGGTTGGATTTCAAGCGGAGAGGGGTGTCCCCTCTACCCCCTGGAAAGGCGGCTTTATCAACACCCCCCTTCGATACGTCCTTCGAGAAGCTCAGGACTACTCAGGGTGAAGCGAACGGGGGCGCCGCTCGGGACGAAGGGGTTTTCGACAATCCCGTATGCGGCCCCTACGGTTGAACCTCGCCGAACGCTTAAAGCTCGAAACCGAGTTCGAGTTCCTCGTTCAGCCTTTGCATCTGCTCCAGGACGGCGGGGGTGATGGGTACGCCGATGCGCCTGTTCTCCTCCTCGGCGATCGCCTCGGGCTCGCCGTGAATGTAGATGCGGTCGTGGCCCGGTGCTTTTTTCGCCCCCCGGATGGTCTCGAAGAGTTTCGTCATGTCCCCGAACATGGCGGACAAGTCCCTGAATCCCGACATCTTGATCGCGCCCATGAAGTGGCCCGTGGCGGATTTCGCCGTGCCTGCCGCGCCCGCCAGGCGGCTTTCCAGACCCGCGCCTGACAGCACGCCGCACAGAAGCTCGATCATGAGCTGGAGGCCGTAGCCCTTGTGGCCGCCGGTCTCGTCTCCCTCGCCGCCCAGGGGCGCGAGCGGCACCTCGTAGTTCAGGATGCTCTTCTCGTTCAATGTAGGCGTTCCCAGTGAGGAGAGCACCCATCCCTTGGGGACTTCACGGCCTTCGCGCAGGGCCGTCTCGATTTTGCCCACGGCCGTCACGGCGGTGGCCATGTCGAGATGAAAATCGGTTCCTCCCGGTCCGCCGGGTATCGCCACGCTCATCGGGTTTGTGCCGAAAAGCGCCTCCCCCCCGAAGGTGGGAGCGGTGCGGCGTCCGCCGTTCGTCATGCTGATGCCGATGAAGCCCGCCTCCATCGCCTTTTGGGCCCAATAGCCCGCGTAGCCGAAGTGGCTGCTGTTGCGGACGGTCACGAAGCCGGAGCCGTGTTTTTCCGCCATGGCGAGGGCCTCGTCCATCGCGCGGTTCGAGGCGACGATGCCGATGGCGTCGTCCGCGTCGAGAAGGCCGGTGGTGTCGCTTCCCTTGTAGAATTTCATGTCGGGCCTGTTGTTGAGCACGCCGTTCTCGATGCGAACCATGAAGAAGGTCAGCCGCGCCGCCCCGTGGCTGCGGATGCCTCTCAAATCGGCGCTGACCAATACTTTCGCCACCAGGCGGGCGTCGTCCTCGGGCACGTCCTTGCTGCGGAATATGGTGTAGACGAACTCTTCGATGACTTCGGCGGGAAAGCGCACCGTGCCTTCGGGCAGGGGACCGGACTCGACCATGAACATCTCCTCGAAAAAATGTTGATTTTGATGATGCCGTGAATACTGCGCATATTAGCCCGTCTATGCGTTTTTCGGGAAGTCGCGCCGGGGCTGCGGCTCGCCTTGCGGGTTGCGCTCGCGTTTTGTCAAAATGCGCTTCTTTTCGGGAATGCTATCTGGAACAGGGGAGAGATGAGAGTGGCTCGCATAGCGGTGGTGCGCGGAGACGGAATCGCGAACGAGGTGATGCCCGAGGCGGAGGAGACGCTCAAGGCGGCGGCCGAAGCGGCCTCGTTTCCGGTCGAGTTCGAATACTTCGACTGGGGGAGCGATCGGTATCTGGAGCAGGGCAGGGGCATGCCAGAAGACGGCTGCGATACGCTTCGGGCGGGTTTCGACGCCGTTTTTCAAGGGGCCATCGGCGATCCGAGGGTTCCCGGCTCCATCGTACAGGAGGAGGTGATTCTGGGGGTTCGCTTCGGGCTGGATTTATACGCGAACATCCGCCCCTGCAGGCTCTACCATGAGGATTTGACGCCCCTCAAGAATAAAGGGGCGGGCGACATCGACCACGTCGTCGTGCGCGAGAACACCGAGGGCCTGTTCGTGAACGTGGGCGGGTTTTTCAAGGAGGGCACGAAAGACGAGGTTGCCCTGCAGGAAGAGGTGCATACCTACAAGGGGGTGGAGCGCGTCATCCGGGCGTCGTTCGAGTTCGCGAGGCGCCACAAGCGTAGAAAAGTCACCATGGCGGACAAGGCGAGCGGGCTTCGCTACGCAGGCGGCATATGGCGGCGCGTGTTCGATGAGGTGCGGGCGGATTTCGAAGACGTCGAGTCCGAGGCCAAGCACATCGACGCGGTGGCGATGGAGGTGATTCAGCATCCAGGAGAATTCGACATCATCGTCACCAACAACATGTTCGGCGACATTCTGAGCGACATCACCTCCGGCCTCGTCGGCGGGCTGGGCTTGGCACCCTCCGCGAACGTGAATCTCGAGGGGGTCTCGATGTTCGAGCCGGTGCACGGCACGGCGCCCGACATCTACGGACGCGGGATCGCCAACCCGATGGCGGCCATTTTGACGGGCGCTCTGTTGCTGGATCACCTGGGCTGCGGTGAGGGTGGGGCATCCATACGGCGCGCCGTGGAAGGGGCTATCGCGCACGGGGAGCGCACTGGAGACATCGGGGGGAAATTGACCACGAAAGAATGCGGCGACGCCGTAAGAAACAGACTAAAATAGAACTACTTACACAGAATTATTCAAGTAGAATATAGGAGATTGTGATGCCGGAGAAATCAGTAGTGGACGTTCAGAAAGCGGCTTTCAAGCCCGTGGATTGGGGGCAGACGAAAATCCTGGTCAGCCCGGCCGCGAACGGCTCCGAACACGTGCGCGTGGGACTCACCGAGTACGACCCCGCCACACCGCACGAGCCGCACGCGCACCCCGGACAGGAGGAAGTCATCTGGGTGCTGAGCGGACGGGGCTATACGGAGACGCACGGCGAGAAAATCGACCTTTATCCGGGGGCGGTGGCGTTCATCCCCGCAGGCATGGAGCACAAGACGGCGGCCGTGGGTGAGAAGATGCAGGCCATCATCATCAAGGGACCGGTTCGCGACGCCGACGGGGTGTTGAGTTAGGAGAAGCTCGAAAGGCCGGTTTGCGCCAGGTGAGGGCAGTGCGCGGTCTTGAAGAGATGGCGTCTTAAGGGGCCGATATCAAAACCCGGTCGTCCTGGATTTCCAGGCTCGTTCCGAAGGGTTCGTTCAGCGCGTTCATCACATCGACGATTCGGCGGCCCTCGCCCCGCCTGGGGGAATGGAGCCTGGGTTTCGAGAATACGCCGGCCGTCACGGGCATGAGGTAGGGGTCTCTCACCCCCTTTTTGGTCAGCGCGCAGCCGAACAGGAAGGTGTCGTGCGTTTCGTCGGTGAAAAACGGGATGTCAAAGTCGAATATCAGGTTCCCCATGCTGTAGACGATGGGCGCGCCCTTGTGGAATTCGACAGCCTGGAGAACGTGCGGGTGGCCTCCTAAAACAAGGTCTGCGCCCGCATCGACGCTGGCGTGGGCGATTTCTCGCTCGAAAGCCATCACCTCGTGCGTCATGCTCGTGCCCCAGTGGTGGTTCACGACGACCAGATCCGCTTTTTTCTTCAAATTCCTGACGTCGCGCTTCATGCGCGCGAGGTGGGCGGGTTCCGCCCAGGTGTCAATTCGCGGCGGAGTGCCCGGGTATTCCGAGAGGTCGCGCCAGGGGCGATAGGCCGTGTGGGCGCGTATGGGGTTCACGCCGGGCCCGGACGCCGCGGCCTCGAAACCCCTCGGGATGACGGAGCAATACGCGAGAAAACCGACTTTGAGGCCTCCGCGCTCGATGAGGACCGGCTTTCTCGCCTGTGCGAGGTTCATGCCGCCGCCCACGAGGGCGACGCCCAGCGAATCCATGAGCGACATGGTTTCCGCAAAGGCGTCTTCTCCGTAGTCGAGCACGTGGTTGTTGGCGAAGGCCATGACGTCGAAGCCCGCCTCGGTCAAGGCGCCGGCCATCTCCGGCGCGCCGCGCAGCAGGATTTTCTCGGGTGCGGGTTTTCCGTCGTGAGAAAGGGGCAGTTCCAGATTGGCGAAGGAGACGTCCGCTTCCCGGAGGAGGGGAATCAGCCTGCCGAAAGCGCCTTTCGCCTCCGCGCGGTTGATGGCGATGTCTCCTCCCGCCAGAAGTCTGGGGCCGTCTTTAGCGCGGGGGGACATGGGGCTATTCAGTCAGACACAAGCCGTGGTCGGGCGTGAAGGAGAGATACACCTTCTGGCCGGTGTCGAGTTCCTCGAAGTGGTCGATCTGCACGCCGACCTCGTGCGGGCCGACCCGGACCTGGCAGTCGAGGAAGTTGCCCAGATAGACGGTGTCGATCACCTCGCCTTCGAAGAGGTTCATCGCCTCGGCCGGTTTCTCGAGGTGCAGCAGGATGTCCTCGGGGCGGATGCTCAGGATGATCTTCGCGCCTACGGGCGCTCCCTCCGCGCCGGTGGCCTTGAGGCGGATGGGAGCGCTTCCGTCGCCCAGGGGAATTTCGAGGTCCGTCAGTTCCCCGTCGTGGCCGAGCAGCTTGCCCTCCATGAGATTCGCCACGCCGATGAAATTCGCCACGAACGCGTTCGTCGGTTCGGCGTAGATGCTCTCGGGGTCGCCGATTTGCTGGATGACGCCCTTGTCCATCACCACGACCCTGTCGCTCATCACGAGCGCCTCGGTCTGGTCGTGCGTGACGTAGATCGATGTGATGCCCACGTCGTGCTGCAGGCGCGTGAGTTCGATGCGCATGTGTTCGCGCAGCTTGGCGTCGAGGTTGCTCAGGGGTTCGTCGAAGAGCACCACCTTGGGGTTGTAGACGATGGCGCGGGCGAGGGCGACGCGCTGGCGCTGCCCGCCTGAGAGCTTGGTGGCGTAGCGCTCGGCGAGATGGCCCAGACCCACGAGGTCGAGCGCCTTCGTCGTTTTTTCCTTGATGGCGGCCCTGGTTTCGCGCCGGATCCTCAGGCCGTAGGCCACGTTGTCGAAGACCGTCATGTGCGGCCAGACGGCGTAGCTCTGGAACACCATGCCCAGGTTTCTTTCTTCGGGCGTCAGGAAAATTTCGTTCGTGACGGAGGTGACGTAATCTCCCTCGATTTGAATGTCGCCGCTGTCGGGATGCTCGAGGCCGGCGATGCACCTGAGCGTCGTGGTTTTTCCGCAGCCCGAAGGCCCCAGAAGGGTGACGAACTCCCCCTGTTCGACGGAGAGGTCGACTCCCGCCACGGCCACTTCGGGCCCGAATGATTTCACCAGTTTCGAGATTTCGACGAATGACACGCTATCTATCCTCTAGGGTCTGACGGCCAGTGTATGGTCGGGGTCGAGGCGCACGTACACCTTTTCGCCCACGCGCAGGCGCTCTCTCGAATGCGCCAGCACCTTCCACTCGAATTCTCCCCACTTCACGCGGCAGTCGAGGCAGTTGCCCAGAAAGACGGATTGAATCACCTCGCCCTCGATCCGGGGGCCGTCCATGGGCTTGCGCGATGCGTCCACGTTCTCGGGGCGAACGGAGAGATAGGCGTCGTCGCCCTCCGAGAGGCCGTCGGCGAGCAGGCAGGGCAGTTGCACGCTCTCACCGCCCTGGGATATCTCGATGGCCCCGGCGCCCCCTCCGCCGTTACCGACGATTCGGCCCTCGGTCAGGTTCGCCACGCCGATGAAATTGCTCACGAACCTGTTGACGGGCCGCGCGTAGATGTTATGGGGGCCGCCGGTTTGTTCAATGTGTCCCTTGCTCATCACGATAATCTCATCGCTCATCACGAGGGCTTCCGCCTGGTCGTGCGTCACGTAGATCGAGGTGATGCCGATTTCGTGCTGGATGCGCTTGAGTTCGACGCGCATCTGCTCCCTGAGCTTGAGATCGAGGTTGCTGAGCGGCTCATCGAAGAGCAGAAGGCGCGGCCGGAAGACCATCGCGCGCGCAAGGGCCGCCCTTTGCTGCTGGCCGCCCGAGAGCTGCGTGGCGTTTTTGTCCGCCATGTCGGTGAGGCCGACGATCTTGAGCGCCTCGGCGACGCGGTCGTCGATCTCGGATTGCGCCATGTTGCGTATCTCGAGCGGGTAGGCCACGTTCTGGGTCACGTCCATGTGCGGCCAGATGGCGTAGCTTTGGAACACCATGCCGATGTTGCGCTTCTCCGGCGCGGTGTTGATGCGTTTTTCTATCGAGGTGACCGGGTCCGAGCCGATGCGGATCTCGCCCGCATCCGGTTTGTGGAGGCCGGCGATGCACATGAGCGTCGTGGTCTTCCCGCAGCCCGAGGGGCCGAGCAGGGTCAGGAATTTCCCCTCCGGAATGCCGAAGGAAATGCCGTCCACGGCGCGGTCGTCGCCGAAGTATTTTACGAGATGGTCGACCTGGAGATAGTTGTTTTCGCTCATAGTCCTACGCCGTCAGCGCCTCTTTGCCGGCGACTTTCCTGAATATGACGATGCAGATTAGCAACGCGACCGTCTGCGCGATGGAAAGAGCCGACGTCATGGGTTCGTTTTCGAAGTTCGAGAGATAATACACGCCGACGGAGAGCGTCTCCGTGCCAGCGGAATAGAGTATGATGGAGATGGAGAGTTCCCTCAAGAAAATGACGAACAGCAGAATCCACCCGGCGAAGATGCCCGGCTTGAGCAGCGGGATGGTGATTCTGCGCAGCGTCGTGAGCCACGAAGCCCCCGCCATGCGCGAGCTCTGGTCGAGTTCTTCGGATACGGCCATCATGATGGAGGAGATGTTCCGCTGCCCGTACGGGAAGAAGCGCGTAATGTAGCCGAGCAGCAGTATCCAGAGCGTGGCGTAGATGGGCGTCCTGATGTAGGTGACGAGTACGCCCATCGCCAGCACGATGCCGGGGAAGCCGATAGGAATGACGCTCAGGAAATCGAGCAGGCGCGCGCCGAAGCCCTTCGTGCGGTGGATCATGTAGCTCACGATGATGGCCACCACCATGGCGATGGAAGCGCCGCCGAACGCGAGGATGAAGCTGTTGATGATGCCGTTGGTGGCCGCCTGGATGCTCTCGGGCCACCAGAAGAAGAGTACCTTCTGGTAGTTCCAGAACGTGAGTTCCGACCAGATGATTCTCCCCGACCATATTTTATGGAGGCTCACGAAGAAGAGACAGATGATGGGAAGAAACACGGCGACGCACACGTAAGACAAGTTATAGGCGAATGCGAGCCACCGCCACCGGCCCAGGTCGATGAGGTTCGGCCGGAAGCCCTTGCCGGTCACCGTCGTGTAGGAGCGCGGCGCGATGATTCTGTGCTGAATCCAGATGAAGAACGCCGTCACCACGCCCACCACCATGCTCATGGCGGCGCCGAGGTAGTGGTTCGCGTCGTCACCCACCGCTTTCGTGAATATCTGCGTGGTCAGCGTCTCCCACCCGAAGGGGGCGGAGAGCTTGAAGGGGACGCCGAATTCGCCTGCCGTCGTCACGAACACGATGATGGCGCCCGAGAGAATCGCGGGCGTCACCAGGGGCAGGGTGATTGTCATGGTGGTGCGGAACAGGCCCGCTCCCGTCGTGCGCGCGCTGTCTTCCAGCGATGGGTCCATGCGCCTGAGCGAGCCGACCACGAACAGGTAGACGAGGGGGGCGAAGAAAATCCCCGTCACCCAGATGACGCCCCACAGGTTGTTGACGTTGAAAAGCGGAAAATCAATACCAAAGGCGGTTTTCGCCATGTTGTTGATGAGGCCGACCTTGGGGGAGGCCAGGTTGTGCCAGGCGATCGCGCCCACGAAAGGACTCAGGAAGAACGGGATGAGGTTGAAGGGCTCGAGCTGCTCCCTGAACGGGCAGTTTGTCCTCGCGTTGATCCACGCGAGCGATACGCCCAGAAGCGTGGCCAGTATGGTGCAGCCCGTGCTGATGATGGCGGTGTTGACGAGAGCCTTTCGGATAACGTGGCCGTGGAATATATCCCTGTAGTTCTGAAGCCCCCATTCGGTGTCGAACCCCAGGTCGTCGAGCACCAGGAAGCTGTTGATGACGAGCGCGACCAGCGGGACGATGACGGCCACCGCCACGATGAGGCCGACGATGGTCGTGATGATGTTCTCCTGCGTGAACCACGTGCGCCAGCCCCTGGGTGGGGCTACATCTATTTGAGGTGCTGCGGTATCCGTAGCCATAATGTTATTGATGCAACCTTTCCTGCGAACGCAAGTCTTTTCGGGAATACGAACAAACGAATATAAAGAAGGTCGTTTCCAAAAGCAACACGCCCTGCGAAACGTCACGCGGATTCGCAGGGGAGTTTGTCTTCTGGAAAAAGTTCGCTGCGCGCTACATCGCGAAGGATCCGCTTATCTTGCGCCTGAGCGGCAGCATCGGCTGAACCCTCGCGGCATGGCGCGCCGCGAATTGCATCGCTTCATTACTGAAACCGGAAGGGCGGGAGCCCCTTGTGGACTCCCACCCGTTCCGAGTAGCAATCGATAAAGCGTCCTACTTGAAGCGCTTGATGAATTCGGCGCGCGTCGCCTTGAACTTCTTCTGCGCGGCGACCCAGTCCTTGAGACCCAGGAGCTTATGCTTGCTGAGGTCGAGGAGGTAGGGTTTCACGGCCGCGGGCGGCTGGTAGCCTGCGCGGAAGCTGTAGACGGCCTCGCCTTCCACGTATACGTCGGTTCCTTCCTTGGTGAGAAGGAATTCAACCAGCAGTTTGCCGGCGTTGGGGTTCGGCGCACCGTTCAGGACGGCCGCCTGGTTGCCCAGCATGACCTGGCCTTCTTTGTAGTAGCCGGTCCTGAGGACTTTGGCGAGGTCGGGCTTCTTGAGGACGTTCTGCCAGACGCGGCCCGTAATGTTCCAGGGGTCGAGGCCGCGCTCGCAGTTGATGAGAACCTGCATCTTCGGCTCGGTGCGGAACATGACGACGGGCTTCGTGGCCTTCAGGGCGTCCCAGTACTTGTTCATGTCCATGCCGTTCTCGATGAGCGAGATGACGGTGTTGGTGTAGGTGAAGCTCTTGGTGATGTCGCCGGCGATGGTCTGTCCCATCACCTTCTTGGAGATGGTGTCGGCATAGGACGTCACGTTCAGATCCTTCATGCCGGGGCAGGCGGAGTTCCACACGGGCTGGAAGGTGTAGGCCAGCGGCGTCACGACGTAGGGGTAGTTCGCGTACTGGCCGGCATTCTTGATGACCGCCGCGAAGTGCTTGTTCCACTCGGCGCTGTCGAGTTTGTGGTACGCGCCGCGTTTCTGGGCCGCTGCGAAGAAGCCGGGCGCGCTCACCACGTGGACGTCGACGGTGAACTTCTTGGCCCGCATCTCCTGGCGAACCTGGGAGACGGTGGCGCCGGTGCCCTTGCGCAGGTTGCGGAACTTGAAGCCGTCGCCCAGGCCGTAATGCTTGGCGAAGGCCGGACCCAAACGCTTGGCCGTGCGGTCGCTGAACAGCGGGTTGATGAGCGTGACGGCGCCCTCTTTTTTCGCCGCGCGCACGAGCTCTTTCTGGTTCTTCATCATCGCTTCGGATACGAGCGCGCCCGATGCGAAGACGGCCAGAGCCGCGACGGCGGCAACGAAGTAACGGATACGGGATTTCATCGAAAATCTCCTCATGCAGGAATGGAGTGGGGGACGAGCCCCCGGTTGAATAAATTTCTATTTGGGGGAGCGATGTCGATTCGCGGTGCTGTAGTGTTGATAGCCATCGTCTTGTGGATACAACCTTTCCTGCGAATCCTGGAAACGCAAGTCTTTTCGGGAATAAGAACTATCGAATATAAAGAACGCCGTTTCCAAAAGCAACACGCCTGCGAACCGTCTCCTGGATTCGCGGGGATGTTCGGTAATTGTAAAACGCTAACCGCGCGCTATATCGCGAAGGCTCCGCCCCGTTGGTGTTAGAATGCCTGCCCTGGCGGAAGCTTCGCGGCATGGCGCGCCGCGGTATTTCTTATTTAATACAGAAAGGTGGGAGTCCATTGCGGACTCCCACCCATTCCGATCGATGACTTATAAAGCGTCCTACTTGAAGCGCTTGATGAATTCACCGCGCACTTTCTTGAACTGCTTCTGAGCCGCCACCCAATCCTTGAGCCCCAGAAGCTTGTGCTTGCTCAGGTCGAGGAGGTAGGGTTGCACGGCCTTGGGCGGCTTGTAGCCGGCGCGGAAGCTGTATATGGCCTCGCCTTCCACGTAGATGTCGGTGCCTTCCTTGGTGAGAAGGAATTCAACCAGCAGTTTGCCGGCGTTGGGGTTCGGTGCTCCTTTAATTGCGGCGACCTGGTTGCCCAGCATGACCTGGCCTTCCTTGTAGTAGCCTATCTTGAGGACTTTGGCGAGGTCGGGCTTCTTGAGTACGTTCTGGTACACACGGCCCGAGAGGTTCCAGGGGTCGAGGCCGCGCTCGCAGTTGATGAGCACCTGCATCTTCGGCTCGGTGCGGAACATGACGACGGGCTTCAGGGCCTTCAGGGCGTCCCAGTACTTGTTCATGTCCATGCCGTTCTCGATGAGCGAGATGACGGTGTTGGTGTAGGTGAAGCTCTTGGTGATGTCGCCGGCGATGTTCCTGCCCGTCAAATCCTTGGTAATGGTGTCCGGATAGGACGTCACGTTCAGGTTCTTCATACCGGGACACGAAGTGTTCCACACGGGCTGGAAGGTGTAGGCCAGAGGCGTCACGACGTAGGGGTAGTTCGCGTACTGATTGGCCTTCTTGATCACCGCCGCGAAGTGCTTGTTCCATTCCGCGCTGTCGAGCTTCTGGAATACGCCGCGTTTCTGGGCAGAGGCGAAGAAGCCGGGCGCGCTCACCATGTGGACGTCGACGGTGAACTTGTTGGCCCGTATCTCCTGGCGAACCTGGGATACGGTGGCGCCGGTGCCCTTGCGCAGGTTGCGGAACTTGAAGCCGTCGCCCAGGCCGTACTTCTTGGCGAAGGCCGGTCCCATGCGCTTGGCGGTGCGGTCGCTGAACAGAGGGTTGATGAGCGTGACGGCGCCCTCTTTTTTCGCCGCGCGCACGAGCTCTTTCTGGTTCTTCATCATCGCTTCGGATACGAGTGCGCCCGATGCGAAGACGGCCAGAGCCGCGACGGCGGCAACGAAGTAACGGATACGGGATTTCATCGAAAGTCTCCTCATGCAGGAATGGAGAGAGGGCCAAGCCCCCGGTTAACTGAAAAGGTTCGCTTATTTCGCATTCACCAGAACAACTCTCGGACAGTAAAGTAAAACGACGCAATAATCGGTTGTTTTCTTTACTGTCTGCGAATTTTTGTGGTAGGGAACATAACAGATTCACGGTGTCTGTCAAATGCCGTTTTTTTCCGGCAGGCGATGATTCGTGCCGATTATTCGCACACATTGGCCAAAAGGCGAGGGAAGGGCAGCGCCTTACCCGCAACTGGCGCGGGCAAGAGCACTCCGGCGCTTCATCGAGCCGCGGCCCTGTGTGGTTTTCCCATGCAGGATGGAATTTTGAGAGGGGTTTTTCTTGAACGTGAAATCGACCGCATCACACCTTATTCAGAGCCACAGGTTGGTAGCCCCTCAGGGTTCGTTCATGGACCACGTGGAGGTGATCCTCATCGGGGAGGGACCTTTCATTCTCTTCGACGCGGGCTACCGCGAGTGCATTCCCGAGGTGCTTTCCTGTGTGGAAGCGCGCGCCGGAGGTGAGTTGGAAAAACTTGTTCTGACCCACCACCACTTCGACCACTCCGGCGGCGCCAAGGCGGTCTGCGATAGGTTCGGCGTTACGGCTTACGCCCATCCCCAGGAGATGCGATTGCTCGAAGAGGAACAGCCGGGTCTGCCGGTTTCTCCGATAAGGGAAGGAGAATTCGTCGAGTTGGGAAAAATGCGCCTGGAGGCCATCCTCACGCCGGGCCATTCTCCCGGCCATCTTTCGTTCTGGTGGGAGGAGGAGAGGATTCTTCTGGGGGGCGACAACGTTCTTCTCCCCTCGACGACGGCGGTGACCGCACCCAAGGGGAACCTGGGTGATTACCTCGAATCGCTGGAGAAGGTGAAGAAACTCGCGCCTCGCCTCATTTACCCGGGCCACGGGCCGGTGATCGAGGACCCGGTTGCCAGGATCGACGAGCTTATCGAACACCGCAAGAAGCGCGATGCGCAGTATCTGGAAGCGCTGGAGGCAGGACACGATTCGCCCGCCAGGATAGCGGACCTCATATATCAGGATTTGCCGGAGCGCCAGAGAGAGCTGGGCGCCAGCGTGATTGAGTTGCATCTGGAGAGGTTCGTGAAATCCGGAAAAGTCGCTTGCGCCGATGGGCGCTATTCACTGACGGGGCCGCTTTAGGGAGAAGGGACTTTTGCTTACCAACTGCCACACGCTGGTTTTGCGGGAACTGCTGGAGCGTCATCCCGAGATGTCCCATCCCGGGGACGACGCCTACGTCTACAACGTGGCGCCCGATTCCTTGCCGCTGTCCGGGGAGTTCAATCCTAGGGAAACCCACCGCTTCGCGCCGCCGGCGGGCGCGATGGAGCAATTCCCGAAACTTTTGTGGGTGAAATGTCATCTGGTGGTCGACAACCTCTGTCACTACGGAAGCATCGCCAAGACGGCGAGTGGGCAAACTCCCTCCCAAAAGCAGGGCTACACTTATCTGAAAGGGGTCGAGCTCATCCCCCTGATGCGCGAATTCACGAAAGAAGCGGGCGTGATGCCCGATGAGGCGAGCCTCCACTATCTTGCGCACGTGCTGGTGGAGATTGCAGTGGATTACGCCATACATCTCGACGACGGCACGGTGGGAGAGCAACTCCGCGACGCCCAGGGAGCGATGAGCGACGCGCAGAAACGAGAATATGCCGAGGGTCTCGGCGCTTTATATGGCTGTGCGCCGGAAAAAGTCGCGCGGGCGCGAGGCGCGCCGCGGAAGTTTTATGGCGATTGGCACGACGTAGAGCATCTCTTCGTGAAAGGACGAACGAAAATCGTTCTGAGGAAGCTCAGACTGCCCTTCAATGAGGAGAACACCGAGAGGACATGCCGCCTCATCGAAGAGGGAGCGCGGATGACGAGTGATTATATGGAATTCATCGACGATTCGGTGGACACGCTCTCCAACTGGGAGGCTTGGGGAGGAGAGGTCGCCATAGAAGGCGCGGGTTTTTGACTTCACGCACATCTGTGGTGAAACATTATGGAAATTGTCCGTCCGCATAAGGACTTTGCCGGGCATCAGAAAAGAAGTATCGGGGCGACGCAGGACACGCCCGCGTTCGAGAGAGTATTTTCCCGAGGGAGGCGGTGCGGCGGGTGGTCAATCCTGGGCCGGCGGGCGTGGCGACAGCCAGCCTTCCATCACGCCTTCGATGTGTGATATCCGCGCTTCAAGTCCGCTTATTTTCCGCCACAGGGAAAACCAGCCCATCCCAAACAGGATGATCATCGGGAAGTTGGATTGATCCAGCAATGTGACCCAGTTCATCGTATTGAATCCTTATGAAGAGAAGAAAGGTAGCTGGGTCCCCAGATCCAATTAAGTCCTAACATATATGTTCAAGCACAACAACCCTCTCGTCCATGGAGGTTGCTTCAACGCCGCCGTCCAAGCGAAAATCACCGCACACTGCGACGCCCGGCCGCGCGATTTTCTCAGTTTTTGCGCAGAAACATCCCGCAGTTTCTAGTTTGTTTCTGCTTCTGCGACGAGGCGGATTGTCGGCGCTCGGAGTTGCGAACTCTAGTTCACTGAGGCCTTCAGGCCGGCTCCCGCCTTGAATTTCGGCACGGTGGCCGCCGCCACCATAATCTCCTCGCCCGTTCTCGGGTTGCGCGCCTTGCGGGCCGCCCGCTGGGAGACGCTGAATGTGCCGAAGCCCGTCAGCGTCACCTTGTCCCCGCTCTGGAGAGCCGAGGTTACGGCGCCCACGAATGCGTTGACTACGCCCTGGGCGCTCGACTTGCTCAGGTTCGCCTGCGCGGCGATGGCGTCTGCGAGTTCACCTTTGTTCATTTTCTTCTTCTCCTCTTTCGCCCTGAGCGGCTCGCGGGCGGTGCGTGCGCGCTCACGCCTGCTCTGTTTGCTGAAACAACGTCCAACAACAGAAATCCAAAAATGTTTTAGGCGGAGGTAAAATACGGGGCGGGTGATTCTGTAACGACGAGCGGATTATAGCTATCTACGCCATTGCT
The DNA here is from genome assembly GCA_022825065.1 of bacterium. Taxonomy (GTDB): domain Bacteria; phylum UBA8248; class UBA8248; order UBA8248; family UBA8248; genus Bin107. Next base: position 199,226 of record JAJDYR010000022.1, on the reverse strand, counting down.
TGCAAGCGCAAAACGCCTGTCTGCCAAGGGATCGCGCTGAAATCACCGGACGGGGAATTTCCACATCGCATCGTTCCCGACCATCTGATCGTAGGAGAAAAGGGCGACGCCGTCGGCGCCGGCATCCCGGGCGGCACGCCATTCGCGCCACACGCTCGCCGGATTTTTGGTGAACAGATATGCGCCCAGGCCGATGACGACCTTGGGCGCGCTTGGATTCGGGGTTTCCACCCTCCTGGCGGCTAGTGCGCTTCGGCTGATCTGAGCGGCCAGATGAATATCTCTCGTATAATTCATCACGACTGCCTTATCGAGAAACCCGCCTTCCAGCCAGCCGCGCCAGTCCTGAAACGCGGAGAGATAGGCCCGCTCCGCCCAGGAAAGAACGGCAGCGGAAACAATCACTTGACCCCTTAAACCTCTGGTTGTTTCATAAACGCCGCGGACCGCCTCCGAGACTTGCGCGCGCCGCCAGGCATCCCAGGCCGCCGCGTCGGCGCGCTTCACGCCCGAGCCTGCGCGCGGCGCGGTTTTCCGGGTTTCTTGCGCGAAGCGGGCGACCGAGGCCTCGTTGTAGCCGAAATCAAGACGCGAAGAGAAGCTGGAACCCGGCGATATGGGAAGCGCGTAGGGATAGCGGATGAAATCGAGATGTATTCCCGCAAGGCGTGGATATTTTTTCACCAAATCCGCCGCGACGTCGATGATGCGCTTGCGCACGGCCGGATTGCCGGGGTCGAGAAAGATGCCGGGCGTTCCCAGGCCGAAGCCTTTCGCCCATGCGGGTTTTCCCGAAAGAGGATATTCGAGCAGCGAGCGCCCGTATTGATCCTTGAGAACGGCTTCTGTGCCAAGTTCGCGGATGATGGGCGCTTTTTTGTTTCTCGCAAGGGCGAATGCGTTTATCCACGCGTGGACCTTGATGGGGCGCTCGAATTCCTCGCCTCGGGAGGCCAGATCGAGCAGCAGGGCCAGCGGGTCCTGCCCGGCGCGTTTTGAGGGAGAATCATCCGCCAGCTTCGTTGGGAACCACGCGCGTCCCGAACGGTAGACCTGCGCGTAGATGTCCGTAACGCCCGCGGAGCGCGCGCGCTTCACCAGCGCCTTGACCTTCTCTGCGCTGTCCAGGGTTTTGTTCGCGCCCTCCGCCTGCACCCAAAGGCTGATTTCGAAGGGTTTAGGCGAGAGGAGGCGCACGAGAAAATTCCCGTGAAACGAGGAGCATCCTGAGATCAGTAGAGCGATGAGCAAGAGGCAGGGCGCGCCTGTGCGCGGGAGTCGCATCATCCGGTTTTTCCGTGGGGCGGGAGTTTATGCGCTCAAATTACACTTTGCGCCGAGGGGAGGTCAATGCGAAAGAACAATGCGTCCCACTCGGGGTTGTTGAAAAAGCCCTCTTTTCAGGGGGTAAAAGCGACGCCCCCGACGGGGCTGTTGAAAAACCTCTCATCGTGGGATATTGCCTTTAGCGGGAAGGCCGCTTTCGCGCGAACCCCCGACTTCCCTCGTCGAAAGGCAACCCCCCCTACCCCCCCTTGACAGGGGGGTATAAAAAGGCGATGCGTCCCCGCCGGGCTGAGAGGGTTTTGCTTTTTCTTGCCCCCCTGACAAGGGGGGGTAGGGGGGGTTGGTTTTATGGGATTTCCTATTCAAGGACTTTTTCAACAACCCCCTCAAGGGGGGAGTCATTCCTCTCTCTCGGATTTTTTCAACAACCCCCACTCGGGCTGTCTTCCCGTTATTCGGCGCTAAGCGCTCTTTTCGTCGTCGAGGCGGCCTCGGCAAGGGCTTTTTCTTCCGTCTCCCGCATGGCCTCTCCCTTTATTTCGCGGTATGCCTCGATGGCGTTTCGGGTCGATATCCCTCCCTCGAGCGCCTCCCAGCCGGCCAGCGCCGCGCCCAGATGCGCCGCCTCGGGCGCTGCGGCGTATTTTAAGGCGATGGCGTCGATATCCACCGAGGCGATGCGGATCTCGCGGCTTCGGATGGCGCTTTGCGTGTTGAGGACGAGGACGCCGCCCGGTTTGAGCGCATTCCCCATCGGGGGCACGACGGCGAGGAGGGGGTCGCAGACGATTTCGAGATCGTACTCCGCCGGGATGGCGAGGTCGGAGAGTTGTTCGCGTGAAATTTTCACCACGGCCCGGTCGGGCGAGCCCGGCGGGGAGGGGAACCCGGGCGTGCGCACCTGGGCGGAGAACCCGGCATGGTTGGCCGCGCCGGCGAAGATTCGGGCAGCGCTCAGGAAGAGGGCCTCCCCGCCGATTTCGCGTCTACCATGAAAACAAACCACGCGCATGGCGTATTTCTCGTGAAAGAGAAGAAAAAAGCACAAACCCTCGACAGGCTTATCAAATTCGATGTTTCTTTTCCATCTTTCAAGTTGACATCGAAAACGCGCCCTCGCAATATGGCCCCAAAGAATCGCAGGACCGCCGGACCCAGGCAACGAGGGGAGCGCACCTTGAGCAAGAAGTTCAAGATATTCACATACGGCTGCCAGATGAACCGTTACGATACGGAGACGATTACCGGATATCTGGAGGCCGAAGGGTATGAGGAGACCGAATCGAACGAGTCGGCCGACCTCATCCTGCTGAATACCTGCTCGATACGCGACAAGGCGGAGCAGAAGGTTTATAGCCAGATCGGGCGCCTCGACAAGCTCAAGAAAACAAACCCCGCGCTCAAAGTCGGCGTGTGCGGCTGTTTCGCCACGCGAGACGGGGAGGCGATAGCGAAGCGCGGCAAAGCGGTCGACCTCGTCTTCGGCACCCAGAACATCGCCAAGCTCCCGATGCTGCTCGAGGAGATGGAAGAGCGCCGGGTGGTCGATACCGAGCCTATCGCGCCTGATTTCACCGAACTCGCTCCGATGGTGCGCGGCGGCGGCCTGAACGCCTTCGTGAGCATCGCGCGCGGGTGCGATAATTTCTGCACCTTCTGCGTCGTGCCCTACACGCGCGGACCCGAGTGGAGCAAGCCGAGCGAACTCATCGTGGACGAAGTCGAGCGCGCGGTGGGGGAGGGCTTTCGCGAGGTCACGCTCCTGGGCCAGAACGTGAACTCCTACGGCCGCAAGTCCCCGGAAGAGCTTACGTTCGGCGGGCTGATGAGGCGCCTGAACGAGGTGGACGGCCTCGAGCGCATCCGCTTCATGACGTCGCACCCCAAGGATTGTGATGAGGACATGGTCGACGCGATGGGGGAATCCCCCAAGGTGTGCGAGCATCTTCATCTTCCGGTTCAATCGGGGGCGGACGCGGTGCTCGCGCGCATGGAGCGCGGCTACACGGCGGAGGAATATCTCGAAAAAGTCTCTCTCTTCAGAGACCGCGTGAAGGACGGCGTGTTGACTTCCGACGTCATCATCGGCTTCCCCGGCGAGCGGGATGCGGATTTCGAGGATACGCTGCGCGTCCTGCGCGAGGCGCGCTACGACAACATCTACATGTTCAAATACTCCCCCCGGCCCGGTACGCCCGCGTTCGCGATGGAAGACACCCTTCCCGAGGAAGTGCTCACCGAGCGCTTCGAAGAGGCGAGCCGGGTGCAGCGCGAGGTGACGGAGAATCTGCATGCGGAGCTCGTCGGGAGCATCCAGCAGGTGATGGTCGAGAGCGCGGTGAAGCCCAAGAGCGCGCCCGCCGGATGCGCGGGCTGCCCCGATTTTGCGGATGAATCGGACTCGAACTGGTTTGCGGGTCGCAGCCGGGGCAATCACAGGGTACAATTATACGCGGAGGGTTTTACGCCAGAGCCTGGAGACGTGGTCGAGGTGAAAATCATGCGGGGCGGGGTTCACTCTCTGGCGGGCGTCTCGCCGCCGAGCGCCGTGGCGATGGAGGAAGACGAATGATGATCGAGATGAAAGTCAAAGGCCTCACGCTCGATCCGCACACCAACGTGCCGATTGTGGTGCTGCGCGAGACCGAGGGCGATCGAGCGCTGCCCATCTGGGTGGGCATTTTCGAGGCGCACGCCATCGCGCGCGAGATCGAGAGCTTCGAGACGCCGCGGCCGATGACCCACGATCTGATCAAGAACATGATTAACGACTTGAAGGGCCGGGTCGATAGAATCCTCATCAACGATCTGAAAGACAACACATTTTTCGCCGAGATTCATCTTTCCGTGAACGGATCGGAAATCGTCGTCGATTCGAGGCCCTCCGACGCCATCGCCGTGGCCCTTCGCATGGGCAGTCCGATTTTCGTGGAGGAGAAGGTGCTCGAGGAGGCGAAGAGCATCCAGTTCAACGAAGAGGAAGTGAAAGAGGGCGTCTCCGGGGTGGAGGCGGGCAGCGGGGAAGACGCGCCCCCCGAGTCGGAAAAGCCGTTGGAGGAAGAGCCCGAGGACATCAAGGAATGGCTCAAGGACCTCAAGCCCGATGATTTCCTGAAAGAGGACAACAACTAAGGCGAGGCTCGCCCGGGCGTCGCCCCACCGGAGTTTTTCGCATTGCTTCTCTATCTCTTGCGGCACGGCGAGACGGACTGGAACGTCGAACAGCGCATCCAGGGCGTCTCCGACACCGCGCTCAACGACGTGGGCGTCGCGCAGGCCGAAGCGCTCGCCTGCGCGCTGCGCGGACGCCCGATCGCCTGCGTCTACGCGAGCCCGCTCAGGCGCGCGAGGCGCACCGCCGAAATCGTCGCGCAAGCTCTCGACGCGCCCCTGTTCGAGGAGGCGGGCATCGCCGAGTTGAACCAGGGCGAACTCGAGGGAGAACCCTTCCGGCGGCTCCCCGAGACGCACCCCGATTTCATGCGCGTATGGCGGGACCATCCCGCCCGCGCGCGAATGCCGGGCGGCGAGACGCTCCCGGAGTTGCAGGAGAGGGCCTGGGCGGCGGTGGAGCGCTTCCTCGCGGCGCATGAAAACGAGGTCATCGCGGCGGTGAGCCACAATCTGGCGATCATCATGATCCTGTGCAGGATTCTGGGCGTGGAACTCGACGGCTTCCGGCGGATACGCCAGCACAACGCCGCCATGAACATCATCGAGCATTCGCCCGAGCGGGGCTGGAGCGTCGTGACGATGAACTCCCTGGCGCACTTACAAGACGCGCCCGTCTCCGAGCGGAATCCGTATCAGCCCTATATCTGAGGATGTGCCGCGGGGTGAGTGCGCGGCTCAGTCGTAGTCCCTGCCCTCGGGGTCGGAGACGTTCCGGTAGTAGTCCTGGATGTCGTCGACGAGGCGGTCGACATCGCTTTTCGGTTTTTTCCGTTTCGGCGCCATGCAGCGGTGCAGCAGATAAAAGGCGATGAACCCCAGGAAAAAGCCCAGGGCCACGCCGTCCAGGAATGTCTGGTATCCGCCCATCGGAACGCTCCGGCCTGTGATGTCGTGTATGGACTCACCTTATCTTCGGGGGCGTTCGCCTGTCAACTGAACGGACGGTTAGGCCAATGCGCCGAGAAGCGTTAAGGTGCTGAAATGTAGCGATGAAGAACTTTAACCGCAGCGAGTATGAAAATGAGCGCGCGCGAGCACAGAACGTACACGATAAAGCGGCCCGCGGCTTCGCCCGCGCGGCGCAAGGCGTATGAGGAGAAGCTCAACCCCCAGCAATTAGAGGTCGTGATGGCGGGCGGGGGGCCGCTGCTCGTCATCGCAGGGGCGGGCAGCGGCAAGACGCACACCATCACCTATCGCCTCGCGCGCCTCGTGGAAGACGGCGTCGCCCCTGAATCCATCCTCCTCGTCACCTTCACGAACAAGGCGGCGCGCGAGATGCTCCACCGGGCCGCCTCCTTGATCCAGACCGACGCCCGGCGCGTCTGGGGCGGCACGTTCCACCACGTGGGGAATCTGATACTCAGGCGGTACGGAAACCTCATCGGATACGGGCCGAGTTTCACCATCCTGGACCGCGAGGACGCGGCCGATCTCGTGACCGAGTGCATCCGCCTCGCGGGGTTCGACCCCAAAGAGAAGTATTTCCCGAGAGGCCGCGTGCTGGAATCGATCTTCGCTTTGGCCGCCGATACCGACCGAAGCGTCGCCGAGACGGTGCTGAATCGCTACTCTTACCTGGCGGACCGCGTGGGCGAGATGGAGCAAATCGCCGCCCGATACGAAGAGCGCAAGAAAGAGATTCAGGCGGTGGATTTCTCGGGCCTCCTCTCCCTCACGCGGGATTTGCTCGCGGAAAACGAAGAAGTAAGACAAGAACTCCAGGCGCGCTTTCGCTACATCCTCGTGGATGAATACCAGGACACCAACAAGGTGCAGGCCGACCTGGTGGACCTCCTGGCCGGTGAGCAGAGAAACGTCACAGTGGTGGGTGATGACGCGCAGAGCATCTACAGTTTCCGGGGTGCTCATTTCGAGAACATCATCACTTTTCCGGAGCGATACCCGGGTGCCAGACTCTTCCGCCTCGAAGAAAACTACAGGAGCACGTCCAACATCCTCGCGCTGGCCAACGCTTCCATCTCTCACAACAGGCGTCAGTTCGAAAAAAACCTCAAGACCACGCGCGGCGAGGGGATGAAGCCCGCCCTCGTGGCCGCGCGCGACGCCATGCAGCAGGCGGACTTCGTGGTCGACCGCACGCTCGCGCTGCGCGATGAGGAGGACGTGCCGCTCTCCCAGATCGCCGTGCTCTACCGGGCGCACTACCACTCGATGGAGCTTCAGATGGAGCTCACGCGCCGGGGGATTCCCTTCGAGATCAGGAGCGGGCTGCGCTTTTTCGAGCAGCGCCACATCAAGGACGTCACGGCGTTTTTAAGGCTCGTGAGTTCCCCTTCGGACGAGTTGGCCTGGAAGCGCGCGCTCAAGCTCCTGCCCGGCGTGGGGGACGTGACGGCGCACCGGGTCTGGGAGCAGGTGCGGATATGGGAGGAGCCCTTCTCCTTTCTGGAGAGTGGAGAGGTGAGTTTTGTCCCGGGGAAAGCGCGCGCGAGTTTCGAGATTTTCAGGAAGCTTGTCGTCGAGCTGACGGGCGCGCCCCGCGCCGCCGCGGGAGAGAAGCCATCCGCCCTGCCGCCGACGGAGATGATCACCCTCGTGCTGGATCGCTTTTATGAGAAATACGTCGAGAACACCTTCGAGGACGCCGAAGCACGCAAAGAGGACGTGCGCCAGCTCGCGGAATACGCGGTGCAGTACGACGGGGCGGCGGCGTTTCTCTCCGAACTCGCGCTCATGGGTACGGCCGCAGCAGCCGGTCCCGCGGCTTCGGGCGATCGAGACGAGCCGGACGAGTCGATGGTCCTGACCTCGGTTCACCAGGCGAAAGGCCTGGAGTGGAAGGTGGTGTTCCTCATCTGGCTCACCGATACCCGTTTTCCCTCGCCGCGCTCGCTGCCGGACCCGGGGGGAGAAGAGGAGGAGAGGCGGCTTTTCTACGTCGCCCTCACGCGGGCGAAGGACGAACTCTACATGTGCCAGCCCATGCTCGAGAGCGAGAAGTGGAACAGGGGCGCGTTCTCCAGACTTTCGAGATACGTGGAGGAATTGCCAAATGATCTCTATGAGCGCTGGCTGCTGGAGGAGGAGGCGATAGGGGCGCCGCAGGATGAAGACGCCTCGGAGCCCGCCTCGCGCCTTGCCGATCCCGATGAGCCCGACGGCCTGCGCTATGAATACGATGCGGACGCTTGAGCGCTTGTTCGCCGCCGCCGCTTCGCGCTATGATTTTCCCCCGAATCCCAGTCATGATTTACCGTCATATATAGGATAGAAATTCGTATCATTCGCCGTCATCCATGGAGGAATGAGATTCGTGTCTGAAGTCAAGGAATACGCGCCGGGAAGTTTCTGCTGGGCCGATCTGGTGGCGAAAGAAGTGGGCGTCTCCAGGGATTTCTACACGTCCCTGTTCGGCTGGACGTTCGAGGAACTGCCCATGATAAACGAGGCCGTCTACACCATCTTCTCGAAAGAGGGAAAACAGGTCTGCGCCATGTTCGAGATGTTTCCGGGAATGCTCGAAAGCGGCCACCCCTCCTTCTGGCAGAGCTATGTGTCGGTCGAGAATGTGGACGAGACCGTGAAAAAAGCAGCCCAACTGGGCGGGAGTGTGCCCCAGGAGCCGTGCGACGTGCCCGACGTGGGCCGCATGGCGATGATTCGCGACCCGGGCGAGGCGTTCCTGTGCCTCTGGCAGCCCAAGGCGCACAAGGGGGCCGACGTCATCGGCGAGCCGGGCGCGCTCAACTGGAACGAACTGCTCACGAAAGACGTTGTGCGTGCGGGCGCTTTCTACGCCGACCTGTTCGGCTGGACGAGTACGGTGACGCCCAACCCAGCGGGTGGGGACTACACGGTGTTCATGAGCGGCGAGGAGCCGCGCGCCGGGATGCTCGAACTCACCCCCGAGATGGGCGGAATGCCCCCGCACTGGGGGGTGTATTTCGGGGTGGAGAACTTCGACGCCGCGCTCGAGAAGGCAATCGGCCTGGGCGGGCAGGGCACGTTCCCCCCGATGGATATCCCCGACGTGGGCAGAATCGGCGGAATCATGGACCCGCAGGGGGCGTGCTTCACGGCGATGGAATCGGCGATGGCGTCTGCGGATTATGGCGTTTGATTCTTATGGCCTTGAAACGCCCGCCATCAACGGCGCAAGGACGCGCTAAACGGCTTATTTCGACAGGAGCATGAAAACGCATGAACTATAAAACCATCGACCCCGCCGACAACCACTGGCGGCAGAACTACCGCTTGCTCGTCGGCTCCGTCGTGCCGAGGCCCATCGCCTGGGTGAGCACCATCAGTGCTGACGGCTACGCGAACCTCGCCCCCTTCAGCTTCTTCACCTGCGTGGGGCACGACCCGCCCCTGCTCTCGATATCGGTGGGCGTGCGCGAAAGTTCCTACAAGGACACGGCGCGCAACATCATGGAGACGCAGGGCTACGTCATCCACACGGTGGTGGACGGCCTGGAGGAGCAGATGAACGTCTGCGCGGACGACTACCCCTTCGAGGTGAGCGAGTTCGAAGAGGCGGGCCTGACGCCGATGGATTCCGACCTCGTGAAGGCGCCCCGCATCGCAGAAGCGCCCGTGGCCATGGAGTGCCAGTTCCGCCATCTCATCACGAACGGGCGCGAGCACCTGACGAACGTCATCATCGGCGAGGTGGTGCGCTGGCACGTGCGCGAGGACGTGATGATAGAGGAGGGGAAATACATCGACCCCGTGCTGCTCCGGCCCGTGGGCAGGCTCGCGGGCAACGGGTATTGCCGCTCGCACGACGTGTTCGACATGCAGCGGCCCGACAGAAAAGCGACGCAGTTCAGCCCCAAGGGCTGATCGTCATTATGAAAATCCTCTTAAGCGAAGGAGGGGAGTGAGATGAGCGATATTCCAGAAACCATGAAGGCCGCGGTCACGCACGCCGCGCACGAGGTGCGCATCGAGCAGATTCCCGTGCCCGACTACGAACCCGACCAGGTGCTGGTGAAGGTCGCCGCCTGCGGCATCTGCGGCACGGACATCCATATCTACGAGGGGCATATGCGCCCGATGTGGCCGCCCTTTTATCCCTTCATCCAGGGGCACGAGTGGGCGGGGGAGGTGGCCGCCATCGGAAGCGGCGCGAAAACCTCTCTCGAAGTGGGCGACCGCGTCATCATGGAGCCGACGGTCGGCTGCGGCGCCTGCGCCACCTGCATCCGGGGCGACTACCACATCTGCGAGAACGCCGCGAAGCCGGACGGCGGCTACAAGCTCCTCGGCCACACGGCGAACGGCGCTTTCAGCGAATACGGCCTGGCGCCCCCGAACAACCTCCACAAGATGCCCGACTCCATGAAATGGGAGGACGCGGTGATCGTGAACCAGGTCGTCATCGCGCTTCACGCGCTGGAGCGCGGGGGCGTGGAGCCGGCCGACACCGTGGCGATCCTGGGTCCCGGCCTGCTGGGCCTCGCCGTGCTCCAGCTCGTCAAGATGATGGGCGCGTCCAGGACCTTCATCACCGGACGGGGCTACCGGCTGGGAATCGCGGAGGAACTGGGCGCCGACCGCGCCATCGACATCACGAAGGAAGACCCCGTCGAGGTCGTGATGAATGAGACGGCTGGCCGCGGGGTGGACCTCGTCATCGAGTGCGCAGGCCCGCCCGAGGTAATGCGCCAGGCGGTGGACATGGCGCGGCGCGGGGGGCGCGTGGTGCTCGAGGGCATCAACGGCGGCCAGGAGACGGCTTTCAACACGGACCGCATCGTGCTCGATGAGATCGCCATATTCGGCGGGCGCGGATCGCCCAACTGCTACCCGAGGGCGATCCAGATCATCGCGGACGGCCACATCGCGACCGACAAGATGCTCACGCACTCGTTCGCGCTCGATGAGTTCAACGAAGCGATGCGCATGTTCAAGGCGCGCGAGGACGGCGTAATGCGCGTAATGCTGACGCCGTAAGGCTGCGTGCCACGCAGCGCTTTCAAGACGATACGAGCGGGCCGCCGGGCCCGGTATTAGCGACATGAGGAGATGATACAGATGACCGAAAAACTCCTGCCCACCACCGTCGTGGGCAGCTACACCCAGCCGGAATGGCTCATCGACCGCGAGAATCTCACCACGCGGCTCCCCCCGCGCGTGCGGGTTCAGGAGATATGGCGCATCCCGCCCGAGTTCCTTGAAGCCGCGCAGGACGACGCCACCCTCCTTGCGATCCGCGACATGGAGCGCGCGGGAATCGACATCATCTCCGACGGCGAAGTGCGCCGCGAGAGCTATTCGAACCGCGTCGCCACGGCCCTGGGCGGCATCGACACCGAAAACCACGGCTATGCGAAAGACCGCTCGGGCCGGGACAATCCCGTCCCCCGCGTGATGGGGAAAATCCATCGCCCCAAGCCCATCGAGGTGAGCGACGTGGAGTTTCTGCGCGCCAACACGGATCGCGAGATCAAGATCACGCTGCCGGGGCCGTTCACCATGACGCAGCAGGCGCAGGATGATTACTACGGCGGCGATCAGCGCGCGATGGCGCTCGACTACGCCCGCGCGGTGAACGAGGAGGTGAAGGACATGTTCGCCGCGGGCGCGGACGTGGTGCAAATCGACGAGCCCTACATGCAGGCGCGCGCGGAGATAGCCAGGGAGTTCGCCCTGGAGGTGATCGCCGAGGCCTTGAAGGGTGTGGAGGGCACGACCGCTCTCCACATGTGCTTCGGCTACGCGGCCATCCACGCCTGGCAGGGGCTGGGAAAGCCCGACGCCTATTCCTTCCTGCCCGAGCTCAACGAGAGCGACATCGACCAGATATCCATCGAGGCGGCCCAGCCGCGCATCGACCTCGCCGTGCTGGAGAAGCTGCCGGACAAGACCATCATCCTGGGCGTCATCGACAACGACGACCCCGAGATCGAATCGCCCGAAACCGTCGCCGCGCGCATCCGGGCGGCGCTAGAGCACATATCGCCCGAGCGGCTCATCCTCGCGCCCGATTGCGGCATGAAGTACATGCACCGCGACGTCGCTTTCGGCAAACTCAAGTCCATGGCCGAGGGCGCGGCCATCGTGCGCCAGGAGATCGGGGGGTAGGGGGGTCGGCTGAAGTCAATCCGCGTTGTTGCCGAACGCGGTTTCGCATGGGTCGAACCCGACCGAGTAGAAAAGAAATGCACTCCCCCCTTGAGGGGGAGTCGAAGAGCTAAGGGCGTAAGCCCGTAAGCGATTCGGTGGGGGTATAATTCGGATTGGCGATAAACGCGATTCACCCCCCACCGATTCAGCCTTCGCACAAACCGCTCGGCTTCATCGTCTGGCTTTCCCCTCGGGAAGCCAGACCCTCAAGGGGGGAGTGAATTCTCTTCCTTCCCGGTCGGCTCCATACCCCAATTCTCCCCGGGCATGGGCTTCGACGATCTCGGGGACTACTTCCGAAGCCGGACGCATCTTCTCCAGCATGTTCTTGGTCAGGGGACGATCCTCCGGCTCCATCGGTGCGTTGTTCTTTCGTTTTCTCGTCATTTTCACTCCTTCGTTCCGTCTCTTTCTTATAGCACGGTAGTTCGTAATAACAATCAGCAAAGAGCGTAATCGGGATTGCTGAAAAACCCCTTCTCAAAGGAGCAACCCCCCCTACCCCCCCTTGACAGGGGGGTATAAAAAGGCGACGCCAACCGCCGGAAGAGGGGGTTTTGATTTTTCTTGCCCCCCTGATAAGGGGGGTAGGGGGGTTGCCTTTATCCCCTGACAAGGGGACTTCTTCAGCACCCCCAATCGCTTCGCCCGGCCAAGGCGCACCATCGCTATACTGCGTCAGTGAGTGATGGCTCAGGCTCCCGGTTGTGGTATGGTGTCCGCATCATCCGCCCACCGAAGCGTTTCGGATACCCACATGGCAACAAGCACGAATGCGCAAGTTCGCAAACCGAACCTCACAACCAGTGATGAAAAATTGACGCCCCCCCTCAAGTGGGCCGGCGGCAAGCGGTGGCTCGTCCCGCATATTCAGGCGTATTGGAAAAACTTTAGCGACCGACGGCTCGTGGAGCCTTTCTGCGGCGGGCTGGCGGTCGCACTCGGCCTCCGCCCCGAACGCGCACTTTTGAACGACATCAACGCCCCGCTCATGAACTTCTACGCCTGGCTGAAGAAGGGCCTCTCGAACGCCCGGCTCGACATGCGAAACGACGCGGAGATTTACTACGCCCACAGGGAGCGGTTCAACGCGCTTCTCATGAGCGGACGAGGACACCAAAAGCAAGCGGCGGAGCTTTTCTACTATCTCAACCGCACGGGCTATAACGGACTATGCCGCTTCAACGGCAAGGGAGAGTTCAACGTCCCCTTCGGACGCTACAAGCGAATCAACTACGTGCGAGATTTCTCGGCCTACCGGGAGGTCTTCGAAGGCTGGGAGTTTCTGCGCCGGGATTTTGAGACGCTCCCTATCGAGCCCAGTGATTTCATCTACGCGGATCCCCCCTATGACGTCCAGTTCACGAAATACGCAAAGGAGGATTTCTCCTGGGCGGATCAGGTGCGCCTCGCGGAGTTTCTCGCCGCGCACGGAGGCCCCGTCGTCCTCTCGAACCAGGCGACGGGTAGAATCGTGGAACTGTATGAGAAAAACGGATTCGCCTTGACGTTTCTCCAGGGCCCGCGCCGGATCAGTTGCACGGGCGACCGATCTCCTGCGCGAGAGGTCTTGGCTGTGCGGGGTATGGAGTGGATATTGGCTAGTGTAAACGGTTAGCGTATTAGCCAAAATACTTTGGGTCGAGTGCTCTCGTCGCATGCTTCAAAGAGGAAAACGGGATGGAAAAACGTCGCATTGTTTTCATCAGCCATGCCAACCCTGAGGACAATGAATTTGCCTCTTGGCTTGGTGCGCGATTAGCTGCTGCTGGCTATGAAGTATGGACTGATGTGTTGAATCTGAAGGGCGGTGAGGCATTCTGGCGAGATATTGGTGCGGTGATTAGGGAACAAGCTGCCATAGTCATTGTTGCCTTATCTCGTGCATCTTATTCGAAAGAAGGTGTCCTCAATGAAATTGCTCTTTCTGTAAACACAGGCCGCAAACTCAAGAAAGATCAATTTATTATACCCGTCCGCCTTGATGATCTCCCGTTCTCCGATTTTCCCGAGCAATTGATACGCCTAAATGCGATCAATTTCTCATCTAATTGGGCGGACGGATTCAGCGAACTTCTGAAAATTTTTGAAGATACTCAGGTTCCACAATCGATAAGCAATTTTGGAGAGGACTTGGCTATTTGGCAGAAGTATATGCTAAGACAAAGCACCTCTATCTGCGATGCACCGGAGCTAGTATTCTCCAACTGGTTTCAGATTAGCTCTTTACCCTCTCACATCAATTTTTCCCGTTTCAACGCCTCACAAAAATCTATGAAACTTGCGCCCGATAGGTTTCAAAGTCCGACCACTTTGCATAAGGATATGGTCGTTGGCTTTGCTGAAACGACAACGCTTCAAATTGATACTCCTGATATTTCACTTGAGAATGTTGGTCATATTCCACTGGAGCGACTTCTAAGCGGTCAAATACCTAACGGGGTACAAATATCGTGGTGGGAAGCCCGAAACATGGTAACCGGACTTCTCCGCCAGTCGTGGGAACAATTTGTGAAGAGTCAAGGTTTAGTGTTTTGTGAATTTGCACATGGAAGTGCATGGTTTGTTCCCCTCAATTTGATTGAAGGTAATATAATTACTTTCCAAGACGAAAATGGGAAGAAAAGGAGACGTCGGTTGGTTGGCCGAAGTGAGAAAAGAGAAGTCTATTGGCACTTTGCAGTATCAGAAAAGGTTAATCTCGCTGACCCACGTCATGTTGCATTGCGTCCTCACGTTGTTTTTACGGAAGATGGGAAAACCCCACTTGATAGCAAAGCTAGAGCCTTTAGTTTACGGAGGAGTTTCTGTAAAAATTGGTGGAATGCTCGCTGGCGTGACCTGCTTCGCGCTTTCGTGACTTTTATGTCGAATGGAAAAGGGGAATTCATCTTGCCCCTTGGTGGCGACGCCGAGGCCATCATAGATGCCTCTCCAATGAGTTTTGATGCCCCCCTTTCCATTGTCGGTGATGTTCCGGTCCCTGCTACTGAAGAAGATCATATAGAAGGCGAAACAGAGGCTGATGCGCTCGATGATTTTGATGGTGATTCAGACGAAAATGATTTTGGATATGTATTTGAAGATGAAGATGTCCATAGTGGAGAGGCTTCATGACAAACTCTCTGCTTCAACACATTGAAGAACCAAGATTAGGGTTCCGATACGACCAAGAGTTGGAGCATCCGAAAGACGGCCTTTTCTTGTTTGGACCATTAGATGACATAGCCAATCCTGCTGAAATGCGTATCGGTGTCATTGGAACACAGGATGGCCTGAACTATTTTCGTGAATGGACAAAAACCATTCGTTCTTACATTCCACCCCAAAACCCAGATAAACCGCACCATGCCAGTTGGCCCGGATTCCAGGCGGTTTTTGGTACTAAATGGCCAGAAGTTCCCCTCGTTGAACTTACTGTCTCAGGTGATGCTGTCCGTGATTCGATCCGACTCACGGATCGACACGAAGCAATTTATAAAACAGTTGCTCTTTTCGAGGAACCTATACGAAAACATTTACGTCAAGAAGAAGCCCCGCCTGCCGTGTGGTTTGTAGTGATACCGGAAGATGTTCATCGGTACGGTAGACCTAAGTCGGTTGTGCCTAGAGAGGAACGTATTCGCGGAAACCGGTCAGTCTCTCCTAAATTCGCGGCGAAGATTCTCCGAGAAGGTGCGCTTTTCCCAGAAGATCAGCAAGCCGCAGAAATTTACCGCTACGATCTGAATTTTCACCATCAGATGAAAGCCCGACTTTTGGATGAAAAGGTGGTTCTTCAGATTGTTCGCGAGACGACGCTTGCTCCTGATCAATTTGCCAGAAATGGGCGTCCAATTCGGAAGCTTCAAGATCCTGCCACAGTCGCTTGGAACCTCTGCACAACAGCGTTTTTTAAGGCTAGTGGCAAGCCATGGAAACTTGCGTCGGTCCGCCCAGGGGTTTGCTATGTAGGGTTAGTCTATAAAATGGATGGCACTGATCCAAACGCTGGCAATGCTTGTTGTGGTGCCCAAATGTTTTTAGACTCGGGCGATGGTGTTGTTTTTCGGGGTGCAGTCGGTCCTTGGTATTCAAAGACACTTAAGGAATATCACCTAAACAAGGAGAAAGCCTCTGATTTGATGAGCCTAGTAGTGGAAGCATATCAGAATCTCCATGGGAAGCCGCCCACAGAACTTTTCATCCACGGCAAGACGCGATTTGACGATGATGAGTGGGAAGGGTTCAAAACAGTTGTTCCAAACGAGACAAACCTAGTCGGGGTACGTATCCGCCCGACCACTGAATTGAAACTTTATAGAGTGGGTAAAATGCCCGTGCTTCGTGGTACTGTATATCTCTCGACAAAACGGAAAGGATACCTTTGGACCAAAGGATTCATACCTCGGCTTGATACCTACCCTGGTTGGGAAGTCCCTAATCCATTGCTTGTCGATATCCATAAAGGTGAAGCCGATCTGCTCAGAGTGATGAAGGATATCATGGGTCTAACCAAGATTAACTTCAACGCTTGTCAATTCGCAGACGGACAGCCAGTTACCCTTAGGTTTGCAGATGCTGTAGGAGAAATTCTAACTGCTGCACCCGTTCCGAACCTGCCACCTTTACCTTTTAGGCATTACATCTAGGCATGTCCACTGTTATCGTTTTCTCCTCGTGCTTTCCGGAAGGCGATTTGCTCAGCAAGGGAAGGTCGCGCGGGAATATGAAATGCTCTTTGACTTGAGAACCGCTTTAGCGGGTTGTATGATGGCGCACGATCAGAATCAGACATTGCCGCCCGTGGGGAAATCGGATGACCAACGCCGCTTCGAGTGTTGAAAGCACGGCGCGGCAGCCGGTGCAGGACATGCTCCCTCGATTGGAGCGAGAAAAACCCAAAAGCCAACCCGTCCTCGCGTGCGCGGACAACCTCGTTTTCATGAGCGAGCTTCCCGACGAGAGGATGAAGCTCATCGTCACCTCGCCCCCTTACAACCTCGGAAAAGAATACGAATCGAGAACTCCGCTCGACGCTTACGTCGAGGCGCAGGAGCGTGTGATTCGCGAGTGCGTTCGGCTGTTGCATCCTAAAGGCTCCATCTGCTGGCAGGTCGGCAATTATGTGGAAAACGGAGAGATCATCCCGCTCGACGCGGTTCTCTATCCCGTCTTTCAGGCGCAGGGCCTCAAGCTCCGCAACCGAATCGTCTGGAGTTTCGGCCACGGCCTTCACTGCACCAAGCGGCTCTCGGGCCGATACGAAACGATCAACTGGTGGACGAGGGGAGACGATTACACCTGGAATCTCGACCCGATACGGGTTCCGTCGAAATATCCGGGCAAGAAACACTTCAAGGGACCGAACATCGGCAAGCTCTCGGGGAACCCCAAGGGCAAGAACCCGAGCGACGTGTGGACTTTCCCGAACGTGAAGAGCAATCACCCGGAAAAAACGATTCATCCCTGCCAGTTCCCCGTCGAACTCGTAGAGCGCCTCGTTCTCTCCATGACGGATGCGGGCGACGCGGTGTTCGACCCCTACATGGGCGTCGGCTCCGCCGTCATCGCCGCGCTCATGCACGGGAGAACGGCGTATGGCTGTGACGTCGTTTCCGAATACGTGGACATCGCGCTGGACAGGGTGCGCCGCTTTTATGCGGGAACCCTCAAAACGCGCCCGATGGGTAAGCCCATCTACGACCCCGCGAAACCAAACGGCGGGCATTAGTGCGCATCGAAGCCAAGTATTCGCATCTGAACGGCGAGGAATACCTGCTCGTCCACCGCAAGCAATTGTGGGATGAGGTGAAGGAGGTCATCGCGGCAGTCGATGCGGCGTCTTGCCGGACAAAGGTTTCCAGAGAAAAGACCATGCCCGGGAAAGTGTTGTTCTCGCCCGCCGACATGAACCGCGCGTTCAAGGACGGCCTCAAGGTGCGCGGCTGGAGCGAGCGCAGGAGCACTTTCTGGCTTACGGCGGATGAGAAGCTCATGCGCGGCATATACGGCCTGCCGGAAAGCGAGCAGAAACGCGCCATCGAGCAAGCGGGATACGAACCCATCATGTCCTACAACCAGACGGATTTCGTGAAAGAGCGCGTCGCGGTGGAGGTTCAGTTCGGCAAATACGCCTTCGTCGCGCATGACCTGTTCGTGAAGCATCTCAGCTTCTATGTTTCCGACATCATCGACGTAGGGGTGGAGATACTCCCCATGAAGGAACTGGAACGGGAGATGTCCTCCGGCGTCGCCTACTATGAACGGGATTTGCTGAACGTTTTGCGGCAGGGACGCGGGGTTCCCGCGGTTCCTCTGGTGCTCGTGGGCGTCGCTCCATGAAACCAATCATCATCAAACCCGGAGAGGATGGTTTCTGGGTCGCGGAGTGCCCCAGCCTGCCCGGCTGCATCAGCCAGGGTCAATCCAGGAAAGAAGCCGTTCAAAATATCCGGGAAGCCATCGAGGGCTATATCGAAGTTCTGGAGGAGGAAGGGGAGCCGATACCTTTGCCATAGCTCTATTTTGAAAAAAAGGGGCGCATATATGCGCCCCCTACAATTCCTTCCGATTGGATTTGTTTCCCCCTACTCACCCCCCTCCTGAAAGGCGATGCGCTCGCCGGGCGGCTCCACGACGAGGTGTAAGGCCTCGGCCACGCGGCCCGTCAGGTTCCATAAACCGCATATCAGGGTCAGGGAGACGAGTTGTTCGGTGGAGAAGTGCTTCTTCATGGCCTCGAAGGCCGCGTCATTTCCCTTCGCCGTCAGGTTCGTGACTTCCTCCGCCCAGCAGACCGCGGCTTTTTCCTTCTCGTTAAAGAGATCGCTTTCGCGCCAGCCGTCGCCCTCCAGCAGATTGATTTTCTCCTGCGAGATGCCATGAGCCCGACCGAGCTCGACGTTGTGCCCGAGTCAGTTGTTGCACTCGGTCAAGATGGCCGTCTTGATGATGACGAGCTGGGCCATGTGGATGTATTCGGGGTCGCTGTCCCGGTGCTGGACCCTCAGCTTGCCGTCCATGATCTGCCAGCCCTCGACGAAACCGGGCGCCCAGCCGAGCAGGCGCAGGAAGCGCGACACTTTGCCCCAGCGCTTTACGCCGCGCTCATAGAGGGGCGCCAGTTCTTCGGCCAGGTGTTCGGGAATGTCGTCCGGGTCGATGAGCGGCACGCGGGGCAGGGGGCAGGCCATCATCTCCTCGGTGACGCCCATATCCTGAGAGAGGCCCGTGGCTTCGTTTATCGGCATGGCGAAATCCTTTTCTGGTGATGCGTGATCGAATAAGAGTGAACGGGCGCATTCTCGCGTAAGGGGGATTGCGGATCAATTCTCTTTAGAGTGCTCTGTGCTTTCTAAGCGCCGCCGAACTTCATTAATCAACACTTCCACGCGCTCTAAAGCGATGTCCCGGGCAAGCGGCATTGCGCCAGCGTGGCTGGCGCCGTAACGAAACTGAACGGCATACGAGGTATATTCCACCAATTCATTGAAACGTGCCGCTTCTGCGTCGTGCTCTTTGAGCAAATTGATCAGCCTCGCCAGATCGTGAGTAGCAGGGTATGTTTCACCAACTAGAGCAAGTAATGCCTTTAACGACTTCTCCAACGCCTGTTGCACATGAAAGCCGAATATCTCATCGGCGAAGATGGTTGCATCTTCCATTCCGCGAAGGGCACTAAAATCCCGTTCCGCCGCCTCCAGGAGAACGTGAGCCTGCTTAAGATCGCTCATACAGAACTTCGCCTTCACGCAGGGCGCGCGCCAGGACGTGGTTCAGTGAATCGCGCCAGTATTCCACTTCATCACGGCTGAAGAGCAGAATGTCCTTGGAGACTTCGAAGTCCGCCAGTGCGCGCCAAAGACGCGTCGCTTCTGCTCGCCTGTCACGACTTTTTCCAAACGGGGCCGACTCTACCACTACGAAATCCACGTCGGAATCCGCCGCCGCGTCGCCTCGCGCGCGTGAGCCGAAAAGAATCACCTGTTCGGGATCCACCTCGTCCACGATGGTTTCGACCATACGCCGGAGGAGCGCGTCGTCTACCTGCGTCATGATTCTGGACTCCTTCTCAAATCCGAAAAGCCGCAGACGGGCGATGCGCCATTATAAGCGCGGGCGGAGGCTGCGTCATCATGGTGGGTGAAGAGGGGCGTCATCGCCATCGACGGATGATTGCCGACGCAGGGGCGTACCCCGACTCATAGTCGTCCCACAGTTCGTGATCTGTGGGTTTGGGGCGCAAAATCTTCTCCTGTACGGGTGAGAATCACCGTCGTTTTGGCCGTCATTCGGCAGCCGTAGGGGCTGTTGAAAAAGCCTCGCTTCGCCTAGCATTGACCTTCGCTTTTGTTCGTCATTCCGGCGAAAGCCGGAATCCATTTTCGCCTTTACCCTTGGCCTTTCGCACGGACGTCCTCTCTCCCGAGCGGGGAAGATACTGACGCCGCCATTTATATACACCTTATTCGTTCAGGATTCGGGCGTGGCACTCCCTCTTGCGGGTCGGAATCAAATGCGAAAACGAAAGCAAAAACCATAAAATGGATTCCGGGCAATCCCTCCCTCCTCGGTCGGCATTGATTGTCGGAATGACGGCGGTGGTCAATTCCGACCAAGGATGACTTTTTCAACAGGCCCCTGCGAGCGAGGGCGGAATAATGCCTGGTTTGCCGTCATCCCGGTGTTATTTCCGATTGGGAGGAGGAAAGGCCGAATCCAGAGATTTTGTCTTTCATGTTTCACGACGGCGCGTCCACCTCTACGATCCAATCTCCCCCTCACCCCGAGTAGCGGCGAAGCCGCGTATCGAGGGGCGCGCTCCTCGCCCCAGCCCTTCGATACGGCCCTGCGGGCCTACTCAGGATGAGGGCGCCGGGGCTTCCACGCGTTTGCCGGGGGAGGAGATATTCGGAGCGAGGAACCCCGGGGCGGACGTGCAGGTTCGCTCCTGTTCGCTGTAGGATGGGCGCGAGGAGACGACGGGAAGATGCCCGAATTCATCATCGCGCAGACGGAAGAAGACTACCGGGAGGCTCGAACCTTGCTGCGCGAGTACGAGGCCGCAAGCGAGGTGGACCTGTGCTTTCAAGGCTTCGAGGAGGAAGTCGAGACCCTGGAGCGGATGTACGGCCCGCCGGCGGGAAGGTTTCTCTTGTTGCGTGCAGGAGACGCCACAGCGGGCGGCGTCGCGCTTCGGGATTTGGGCGGCGGAATCTGCGAGATGAAGCGGCTTTATCTAAGGCCTGTATTCAGGGGGCGCGCCTTGGGGAGAAGGTGTGCGGAGGAGGTCGTCCGGGAGGCGCGGGAGATGGGCTACGCCAGGATGCGCTTGGATACACTGCCCTCCATGCAAGAGGCCATCGCCCTTTACCGCTCGATGGGTTTTGTGGAGATTGACCCGTATACCGAAAACCCCGTGGAGGGGGCGCTCTTCATGGAGTTGGCGTTGGGGTAGGGATGTGAGTTTTTTCTGTAGGGGTCGCATATATGCGACCCTGTTTTTTCACCCACTACGAGGGCCGCATGTATGCGGCCCCTACACTCCCTTCGGCAAGCGGAATCTAATTGCCGTCATTGCAGGGGCTATTCAACAACCCCTCTGTGGTCGGGTTTTATCCGCTACACGCCCAGCGCTCTCTTGGCCTTGCCGTGATCCTTGGGATTCACCCAGAAGATGGCCCCGTAGCGCTTCCTGCCCGCGGCGATGGCCGTGATGGCGGTGATGTTGATGCCGGCGTCACCGAGCTTGGTGAAAATCGGCAGCAGCGCTCCCGTGCGGTCCGTGCCCTCGACGAGGAAGGCCTTTTTCCGCGGGCTGAGCTTGATCTTCGCCTTGCGCGCGAAGGAGGTGAAGGCGCGTGCGTCCTCGGGCACGATGTCGACCTGAACGCGCCTGCGCTCGGGGAAGGCGTGCACCGCCAGCAGGCTGACGCCGGCATCCTTCAACATGGAGGCGAGGACGGCGCCCTCTCCCGGCTTATTCGATGCGGTCATGTAATAGTAGGGTACTTCACGAACTGTCTCGGCCATTGCCTGTCTCCTGATTGACCCGGCGTCGCCGGGGGGCGGTTATTCTCGAATCATGGGCCGCAACTGAGCGCGCGCCTCAATAGAAATAATCATACAACACGAGGCGGGGGCAGGGAAACGGGGTAAACCCCGAGGGAGGAGGGAGGATCGTGTTGATCCATACGGCGTGGTTGTTCCGCCCTGGAAGCAGGGAAATACCGCTTCGCAATTTCCGGGAAAACGGGAACTCTCGCTCATCGGTCGAAGCGGATGTCATGCGCCGTCCACGCGTTTTTGAGGGTCCGGAAAATCTTTCTTTCTCGGGACGGTGATCGGCCGCGCATTTCCCCGCATTTGCCGCCGGCGGTTTTTCGCCGGGATGGGCGAGAATCCCTCGCGCGACAGCGCGTGTTCTCATGGATGGGAGCAGGGGGAGAAAATGGAAAGGCGATTCGGCGTCGGATCGGAACCACACCTGCTTTTTGAGCCGCGGCGAATTTCTTCTCCGCGGACCGGTGAACCGCTATCAAACCCGAGCAGGGGCCGTCAGTGAATTCCCGAACAATTCGATAAAATTAGATAAATTCACGGGGTTTTTCGATAAATTCACGAAATATAAACTGGATGAACAATCTATTTTCAAGTTACTGATATCAAAAGGTTTGACTCTTAAGCAGGCATCACCTTGGGGTGTTCGAGCATCTCTTTCAGCGTAGAGAGGAATTCGGCCGCCGGCGCGCCGTCCACCACGCGGTGGTCGGCGTTGATGCCGACGAAGGCCGTCGTCCGGGCCACGACCTCGCCGTTTCGCACGACGGCGCGCTCTCGCGCCGCCCCGACCGATAGGATGGCGGATTCGGGGTGGTTGATGATGGCGCTGAAGTGGTCGACCCCGTACGCCCCCAGGTTCGAGACCGTGAAGGTGCCGCCCTCGAGCGCATCGAGTCCCAAAGCGCCCGCGCGGGCTGCTTCGGCCAGCGCCCGCGACTCGCGCGAAATGGCGTCGATGGATTTCTGGTCGGCGCCCCGGATGACGGGCACCATCAAGCCCTGCTCGACGGCTACGGCCACGCCGATGTTCACGTCCTGCATTTGCTCCAGGGCGTTTTCGGTGAGGCGGACGTTCACGGCCGGGCAGCGGCGCACGGCGCGGGCGGTGTAGAAGAGGATGAGATCGTTGATGGATACCTTGACGCCGAGGTCGTTTTCCCACGCCTGGCGGCTGGCCTCGCGTACGGCCAGAAGATTCGTTAGGTCCACCTCGGCCTGCATCGTGATGCGCGGCACCTGGGACCAGCTGGAGAGCATGCGCTCGGCAATGATTTTCCGCATCCCGGCCAAAGGTGTTGAACCCGCGACGGCAGCGGGGCCGCTCGCAGCGGCCGTTACGGCGGCAGGAATGCCCGATGCCGCAGCCGCTCTCACGTCGGCCTGAACGATTCTGCCACCGGGGCCTGAGCCCTTGAGAGTGCGGTAATCGATACCCAACTCGCGGGCCACGCGCCTGGCGGCCGGACTGGCGAAAATTCGGCCGGTGCGAGCGGGTTGCGCCGCCACGGGGGCCGCCGGAGCAGGGGCAGTTTTCGAGGGGGCGGGTGGTGGCGTCGGAAGTGCCTCCGCTGCCTCGGGTTCAGTCTCTACCGGGGCCTTGGCGGGCGTACCTCCAAAATCGCTGATGTTCTCTCCCTCTTCGCCGATAACGGCGATGTCCGTGCCGCAGGGAACGACGTCGCCTTCTCCCGCCAGTGTTTTGAGCAGGAGGCCGCCATCCGGCGATTCGACCTCGTATTCAACCTTGTCTGTCTGGATGTCGAGGATGATCTCGCCTTTTTCGACCGCTTCACCCTCGCCTTTTCGCCACTTGAGGATAGTTCCTTCTTCCATGGTAAGGCCGAGCTTAGGCATCGGGAGAGGGGTGGCCATGAATCTTTGCTCCTAATGATTGGAAGTGTTGTGGAATTACACCGTCTCTAACATACCACGAACCCCGGCGATTACGTCATCTTTATCGGGTATGACATAGGATTCGAGTTTGGGAGAAAAGGGCACCGGCGTTTCCTTGGCGCAGACGCGCTCAATGGGCGCGTCGAGGTAGTCAAAAGCGTCCTTGGCGGCCAAGGCGGCGATTTCCGCACCCCAGCCACACCGCTGCACCGCCTCATGGGTGATGAGGAGCCGTCCCGTCTTTCGGACGGAGCCGAGAATTGTCTCCGTATCCAGCGGGAAAAGCGTTCTGGGGTCGATGACCTCGCAGCTTACGCCCTCATTTTCAAGTTCTTTTGCCGCAGCGAGCGATTTGCCGACCATCGAGGAGGTGGCGACGATGGTGAGGTCGCTCCCCTCTCTTTTCACCTCGGCTACGCCGATGGGGATGATCTCTTCTTCTTCGGAAACAGCGCCTCTTTCCAGGTAAAGGAGTTTGTGTTCGATGAAGAAAACCGGGTCGTCATCCCTGATGGCTGCTTTCAGGAGACCTTTGGCGTCTCGTGCGCTGGAGGGCATGACCACTTTGAGTCCCGGTACATGGACGAACCACGCTTCCAGGCTTTGCGCATGCTGGGCGGCGGAACTGCGTCCCGCACCGCCCTGAGTTCTGATGACGAGTGAGGTATTCGCCTTGCCGCCGAACATGTAACGGACCTTGGCGACCTGGTTGACGATTTGATCCATGGCGACGGCGGAAAAATCGATATACATCAACTCCGCCACGGGGCGCATGCCTACGAGCGCCGACCCAAGGGCCGTGCCGATGATGCCTTGCTCGGAGATGGGCGTGTTTCTCACCCGCGCAGCGCCATATTTCTCCAAAAGACCCACGGTCGTCTTGTATGAGCCGCCGAATTCGGCGATATCCTCTCCGAGTAGAAAAACCGAGTCATCTCTCGCCATTTCCTCATCCAGGGCCTCGATAATGGCTTCCCGGTATAAAATCTCGCGCATTTCCTTTCCCTAAACGGACGCGTAGATATCTGTCATGGCGTCACCGAGCTCGGGCTCCGGGCTTTTCCGGGCGAATTCGATGGCCTCTTCCATCTCTTCGTTCACTTTCGCATGGATGGCGTCGATACTTTTTTTGCCCAACCATTTTTTCTTCACGAGTACTTCTGCAAACGTGATGATCGGGTCGCGTTTGAGCCACTTGCCCACCTCTTTATCGTGCCCGTAAGCGGTGCCGGGGTCGCCCACGTAATGGCCCAAAAAACGCATTGTTTTCGCTTCGATCAGCGTGGGTCCCTCTCCTTTGCGGGCGCGCGCAATCGCTTCGCCCGCCACTTCATATACTGCTTGGGGTTCCATGCCATCGACAACGATTCCAGGCATGCCGTAAGCTTTAGCTCGATCGGCGATATCCTGAACCGCCTGATGATCAGCGCGAGGCGTGCTTTCGGCAAATCCGTTGTTCTCGCAGACAAACACAGCAGGCAGCTTCCAGGTGGCGGCAATGTTGATACCCTCATGGAATGCGCCTTCGTTGCTGGCTCCGTCGCCGAAGAAACTGACAGCGACGTGTTTTTCTCCTTTCAATCGAAGCCCCAAGGCGGCGCCGGCGGCTATGGGGATCCCACCGCCCACAATGCCATTCGCCCCCAAGACTCCCAGGTCCTGATCGGCGATGTGCATCGATCCTCCTTTTCCTTTGCAATAGCCAGTCGCGCGGGCGTACAACTCGGCGAACATGCCTTCATATTGGAGCCCCTTGGCGATCATGTGCCCATGACCTCGGTGTGTAGATGTGATTTGGTCTTTAGGAGTCAGGTGAGCACAAACCCCGGCAGCGACAGCTTCCTCGCCGATATAGGCGTGAAGGAAGCCCGGCAATTCTCCTGCCTGAAATAACTCGATGGAACGCTCCTCGAACCTGCGAATGCGAACCATTGTTTCGTAAATCCAAAGGGCCTTGACCTTTGTCAATCGAATCATGGATTTACCTCTTCACTGATGATTGCACTCCAACCAGGAGACGAGATTCTCTGGTCAAGGCCACACCGGGTTTATTTTAGAGAAAGCGCAAAACTGATTCGCCGATCATTTTGTTTCAAGATTGTTTATCCGCTTAATTTGGCAGAATCTAGCACGTCGCATTTCTTCGGGCAAGAATGCGCCGGTGTTCTAAAAAGAAGCTATTCCACTTGCGCTTTACTCGAATGACTATTAAAGTGTTCGTGATTTTGGCTGTTGAGCAAGTGGGTCAATTGATGGCCCATTTTTTTATTCATTCTCGGAATAGAGTTTATGGTGTCAATTGATGTTGACTCTCAAATATGGACTATCGCCCAGGAGGTGGTTTCTGGCCTAGGGTATGAATTGGTTGACATTGAACTGACCGGCAACCGTAGCCAACAGCTCATTCGGATATTTATTCAAAAGCCAGAAGGTATCCTTCTTTCTGATTGTGTAGCAGTGAGCCGGAGACTCGGAGAATTTTTCGATGACAAAAACGTCATTGAAAATTCTTATCGCCTCGAGATATCGAGCCCTGGGCTCGAAAGGCCTCTTCGAAAAGTCCGGGATTTTGAGCGCTATGTCGGGCATCGGGTGCGCATTCGTCTTAAAAGCAAGAAGGAAGGAAAGAGGCGAATTGTAGGGAAGATAGTCGAGGTTGATGACAATATGATTCATATTATTTCATCAAAGAATGGGGAGAAAGCTTCATTTTCACTGGCCGATATTGCAAAAGCGAACTTGGATGTGGATTGGGATAAAGAATTTCAAGGCATGGGGAATACAGTGTAGAGTCAACTCAATCCATGATGGAGGAGTGGTTTTGTGAGTCAAGAATTGATTGCGGTCCTGACACAGTTGGAACGCGAGCGAGGTGTCTCCAAAGATGTGCTGCTAGACACGCTAAAAATCGCAATGGCGTCAGCTGCGAAGAAGCAATACGGTTTGGGAAAAAATGTGGACGTATCATTTGATGAACAAACTGGTGAAATTGACGTCAAAGCAGCGAAAGAAGTCGTCAGGATTGTTCAGAACCCTCAGAGTGAAATCCTTTTAGATGAAGCGCGAAAGGAAAATCCTGATATTCAAGTTGGGGATTTTCTTTCGCAGGGTGTCGAGACCGAGGGGCTGGGCAGGATAGCAGCGCAAATAGCGAAGCAAGTTATATTGCAGCGAGTCAGAGAAGCGGAGCGTGCGAATATATACCAGGAGTTCAAGGAGCGTGAAGGCGATTTGATTACGGGGTCTGTTTCTCAGGTAGAGCGCGGGAATATTTATGTAGATATAGGGCGCACAGAGGCGATCCTCCCTCGTCGGGAGCAAATATTTAGAGAAGTCTATAAGCGGGGAGATCGCATCCGCGCTTATATTATGGAGGTGCGGGAAATAACAAAAGGTCCTCAAATTGTTCTCAGTAGGACACATCCTGGTTTGCTGATTCGGCTATTTGAGATGGAAGTGCCCGAAATTTACGACGGCATAGTGGCTATAAAAGGTTGCGTTCGAGAGCCAAGTGGACGTTCAAAAGTTTCTGTTGTAAGTCATGAGCGAGACATAGATCCCGTAGGCGCATGTGTAGGGACACGTGGAAGCCGTGTGCAATCGATTGTTCAAGAACTCAGGGGAGAGAAGATCGATATCATCTCTTGGAACGACGATATACGCACATATGCTGCAAATGCGCTCAGTCCCGCCAAGATACAGCACATCACTTTGTTTGAAGACGAAGGCCGAATGGAGGTTTTAGTGCCTGACGATCAACTCTCTCTAGCAATTGGGAAAGGCGGCCAGAATGTTCGCTTGGCGGCGAAACTCCTGGGCTGGAAAATTGATCTGAAAGGTGAGGGTGAATATCGACGCATCATCGCCGAGCAGGCGTTCTCGATCGATGATCGCCAAGAGGATGTTGCTGGCGCAGAAGAGCAGGATGAGAGCATTCGTCCAACAGAAGCTGATGAAGACTCTTCCAGTGAATTGATAGAACTAGAGCTTGTTGGTGAGAAAATGGCGCGGCTTTTGGCTGACAATGGTTTTTCTACGATTGCGGCGATTAGCGCGGCATCGACGGATGAATTGTGTGAAGTTCCCGGGATTGGTCCGAAAAGGGCCGAGTTGCTGATCGAAGCAGCTCGAACTCATGAGAAATCCACTGGCTCGGAGTCCGATGAGGACTGATGAAGGGATGAATGTTTGCCAGATAGAACATGTATAGCTTGTCGGAATAAAGGAAATGCGAATAATTTTTTTAGAATGGTAATCGGCCCCGAAGGGAATATTGTTTGCGAGCTAGGAAGAAAATTGCCGGGAAGAGGAGCGCACTGTTGTTTTGACATGAGTTGCATTTCAAAGCTTGTTTCTTCGAATCGCTTGGAAATTGCGTTGAAAAGAAGGAATTTTAGGATTGGTTCAGACGAATTAAGCCGAAATGTGAGAATGCTTCTTAGACGAAACCTCGAGGGCATGTTGATTGCTTCTAAAGCAAAAGGAGTACTTGCCATTGGAAAAGAGGAGGTATTCAAGAAGATAAAGTTCTCGAAAATGGGGACGACGTTTGTTTCCAAGGACATATCCCCAAAAATTTTGATGAACTTGAAACGCATGTCGGAAGAATTTTATATTCTGCCTTTTTCCATGAATGAACTTGGAGAATTTTTGAGTAGAAAACCGTTTGGCGTGTTATTTGTCAGTGAGCCTCTTCTGATGGATAGTATCCGCTTGCGCTTGATGCATGAACGAGCAATGAGTAATGGTTAAAGCAGGATATGGCTTGAGGTTCTTCTTCGATTTGCTTTTCGTTGGATATTGGATGTGAATAATCTGCAGCGGAGGTTTTATGGCGAGCGTACGCGTATATCAACTGGCTAAAAATCTTGGATATGACAGCAGGACATTTGTTGAGGAATTAGCCAGGGAAGGAATCGTAGTAAAAAGCCATATGAGTACTGTGGATGATGAAACAGCGGAACTGGTAATGGCGCTTTTTTCTCAAGAAGCACTGCAAGAGGAGAAAGTGGCTCCAGTAAGCAAGACGGAAAAAAAGACTTCAACCAAGACAAAAGCTAAAAAGCCGGAAAAAGCGAGTGCGTCTGGCTTGGAAGATGTAGAATCCAAAGAAGAATCAACAGCTTCTCCTGCCACTCAAGATGCAACTGTTCAGGCATCTATCGCACCAGAAGATACTGTTGTCGACAAACAGCCAATCGCGGAAAAAGAAAAGGTTAGTGCGGATAAACAAACGGTCTTAGATAAAGCAACTCCAGCACCTGATGATAAAGACGCCACATCACCAACAAGTCCCCAAATTGCTCGGGAGGTCAGCAAAGAGAAGCTTCCTCACCGTCATGGAGGGCGCGTCCGTATTGCAGAGACGATAACGGTGAAAGAACTCGCTGAGAAAATTAATGTAAAGGCGACGGAAGTTATCAAGGAGTTGATGAAAAAAGGCCAGATGACAACTATCAATCAAATGATAGATCACAACACGGCTACCAATATATCTGAAACCTTCGGCTATGAAGTTGAAATATCCAAAGACAATATTGAAGATCTGCTGATTCAGGAAGAGGATAGGGAGGAAGATCTTCAGCCCAGGGCTCCTGTCATAACAATTATGGGTCATGTTGATCATGGGAAAACTAGGCTTCTCGATGCCATCCGTAAAGCCAATGTGATGGAAGGCGAAGCTGGTGGGATCACTCAACATATAGGTGCCTATCGAGTTACTTCGGACAAGGGGACGGCTGTATTTTTAGATACCCCTGGGCATGAAGCCTTTACAGCAATGAGGGCGCGTGGGGCGCAAGTGACAGATTTGGTAATCATCGTAGTAGCGGCGAATGAAGGTGTCATGCCCCAGACTCGAGAGGCGATCGATCATGCGAAGGCCGCTGGAGTTCCGATTATGGTGGCGATGAATAAAATGGATTTAGCAGATGCAAATCCCGACAGGGTAAAACAACAACTCTCAACATTGGACTTAATCCCGGAAGATTGGGGTGGAGATACGGTTTATTCTGAAATTTCCGCAAAAGAGAATATCGGAATTGATGAGCTTTTGGACCTTGCCATTTTGCAGGCTGAACTCATGGAGTTGAAGGCCAACCCAAGCCGGCTCGCTAGTGGTGTTGTGGTTGAAGCGAAGTTGGATAGAGGGCGAGGACCGGTAGCTACGGTTTTGGTTCAACGAGGCACTTTGAATGTGAGTGATAATTTCGTGGCTGGCAAATGGAGTGGCAAAGTTCGCGCACTATTGGACGACCAAGGCCGCAAGTTGAGGCTCGTGGGCCCTTCTACGCCGGTAGAAATTTTAGGTTTCGCCGGTGTTCCTGAGGCTGGTGATACATTTACCGTTTTAGAAGATGAGAAGATGACAAGAGAGATAAGCGCCAGGCGCCAACAACGTGAACGAATGGCTGCGCTTATGGCTTCTGCGCGCGTTTCTTTGGAAAGTTTCATGGAAAGTGTAGAAGAAGGCCGGGTAAAAGAGTTGAGTTTAATCTTGAAAGCAGATGTGCAGGGAAGCATAGAGGCATTGAAAGAATCCTTGGGCAAGTTAGGGAATGAGGAAGTAGGAGTTAAGGTTTTACATAGTGCGGTAGGTGGTATTACTGAAACCGATGTGATGCTCGCAGCTGCCTCGGCTGCCGTTATCGTAGGCTTTAATGTTCGTCCGACGCCAGGAGCTAGGGAAGTCGCGAAACATGAAAAAGTAGATATTCGATTATATTCCGTCATCTATGACGCTATCGATGAAATCAAGTCGGCTCTTGAAGGAATACTCGAGCCCGTTCAGCGAGAAATAGTACGCGGGCACGCGGAAATTCGGGAGTTGTTTCATGTTCCCAACGTGGGGACGATAGCGGGTTGCTATGTCATCGACGGAAATATCAATAGAAATTCAAGTGTACGTCTCATCCGGGATAATGTAGTTATCTATACGGGTAAAATTTCATCTTTGAGGCGGTTCAAAGATGATGTGAACGAGGTCCAATCTGGTTATGAGTGTGGAATCGGAATTGAGAATTATAACGACATCAAGCAAGGCGATATCATAGAACCATATATTACAGAAGAAGTATCTCGGACGCTTTAAGTTGATTTGTGCCTTGTGTCGCTTTTTTTGATATTTTCAATCCATGCCTTTCGTTGGCCTTTTGAATATCGATGTTCAGATTCCCGAGTGCCGCTCGCTCAAAGCAAAACGCAAGATAGTTCAATCGATAACAACACGTCTGCGTCAGCGTTTTAATGTTTCTGTCGCTGAAGTCGGTTTCCAGGATAAGTGGCAGAGATGTCGCGTCGGCGTTTGCGTGGTGAGCAATGACTGTCGACTTGTAGATAGCCAACTTAGAAAAGTGCTGAATTTCCTTGAGGGAACGGGGCTGGTGATTGTCCTGGATTTTGATATCGAGATTTTTTGAGATTTATGGAGAGCAATTCAACAAATGGGTAATGCTCGCATACTGCGCGTTTCGGAACTCATACAATCCGAACTTGCTAACTTGGTGATGAGGGATGTGAAGGACCCGCGTGTGCGGCATGTTGTGATCACTCGAGTCGAAATATCCCCGGATTTGAGAGTTGCGAAGGTCTACTTTAGCCGTTACGGTGAAAATCAAGGGAATGTCAAGGAGATGGAAGAGGGTCTCGAGGGACTTGAACGAGCCAGTGGATTCTTGCAGAGAAAACTTGCCGAACGCTTGGAATTGAAATGTACACCCAGGCTGAAATTCTTTGCCGACCGGAGTTTGGCATTCAGCGACGAAATCGAACGTTTGTTATCCGGTGCGAAGAGATCATTTTGAGAAAGGACAAGATGTTGGAACTCTCGGGTGTTTTGAATCTGAAGAAAAAACACGGTCCTACCTCACATGATATGGTTGATGAAGTGAGAAAGCTGCTTCCCGGAAAACCAAAAGTCGGGCATGCGGGTACGCTTGACCCCATGGCCGAAGGAGTTTTGCCGATTTGTATTGGTAATTCGACAAAATTGTTCTCATATTTTTTAGAGTGCAAGAAAACGTATCGGGCTGTCATGTTGTTTGGACGAGTGACAGATACGCAGGACATTACGGGGAAATTACTGGCTGAAGCTGAGCCGGGTGATATTTCACTTTCTCGAGCGCAAGAGCTTTTAAGTGGGATATTGGGAAAAACAATGCAGGTACCTCCGATGTATTCTGCATTGAAGGCCAATGGAAAGCGCCTGCATGAATTAGCGCGTTCTGGCAAGGAAGTTGAAAGAGAAAAGCGCCAAATTGAAGTATTTAGGATCAAGGCGATTGGTATGGATGGCCCACAACTTACCTTTGATGTCACATGCTCTCGGGGAACATATATTCGTTCAATTTGTCATGATATTGGCGCCAATCAAGGGTCCGGTGGATGTTTGCAGGCCCTTACGCGGACTGCTTTGGGTCCGTTTGAGCTGTCAGATTCCGTTTCTATCCAGGATGTTCATCGCCACTTGCAGGAAAAACGCCTTCAGGACATTCTGATGAGTCCGGCGCAGGCGCTTGCACATTTGCCTGCCGTCTATGTGCATCCCAGTGCGGAGGTGCGGGTATTGAATGGTGCGGTAGTCAGGTTTGAAGATGTTCAACAAGTTGTTGATTTGCCCGTAGATACCCGCGTCCGTATGCTGAATGGACCGGGAGAGTTATTGGCGGTCGGGAAGACGGTCCATGAAAGGAAACAAAAACGCAACCAAGGGTTTGTGGCGCCTGAAAAAGTATTTGTCACATAGAGTTACGAGAGAATACGCTTTGTATTTACATTGATGGCAAAGTCGTATAGAATCCGCGCGTTTTTGATGACGTTGCGCTAATGAGACTTAAAAGAGCAACATATAAGCAGTGGAGGAAGTGACAGAAATGCCCCTAGCGAAGGAGCGAAAGTCGGAAGTTATCGAGAAATTTCGCACACATGACACAGATACTGGTTCACCGGAAGTGCAGGTAGCTATCCTGACCGAACGTATTACCTACCTCACAGACCATTTCAAGACCCACAAGAAAGATCATCATTCCCGCAGAGGCCTACTGAAACTCGTGGGTCAGCGCCGTCGCCTGCTTGATTATCTGAAAGAAAAAGACATCAACCGCTACCGCACGATAATCCAGGACCTGGGCCTGCGTCGCTAGATGCGGGTCTTGCCCCAGAGGGAAGTAATCTAATGCCACCGTATCGAAAAGACATATCCATCAATGGTTATACTCTTGCCTTTGAAACAGGTGAGATCGCCAAGCAAGCCGGTGGCGCCGTAATGATGCATTATGGTGAGACCAGTGTGCTGTGTACGGCTTGCGCTTCGCATTCTACACGTGAGGGCGTGGATTTTTTCCCCCTTACAGTTGATTACCGAGAGTTTTTCTACGCCGCAGGAATTATTCCCGGCAATTTTTTCCGGCGCGAGGCAAAACCTGGCGAGAGGGAAACATTAACTTGTCGTTTAATCGATAGGCCTATCCGTCCTCTTTTCCCGAAGGAATTTCGTTGTGAGACGATGATTCAGGTCATGGTCATGTCTTACGACAAGTTGAATGACTCCGACATTTTGGCAATCAATGGAACTTCCGCCGCTCTCCACATTTCGGATATCCCATTCTCCGGTCCTATCGGTGCTGTTCGCGTCGGGCGAATTGACGGCGAAATTATTGTCAATCCGACGGTCGAACAGCAAATCGACAGCGATCTGAATTGTGTGATGGCTGGAACTTCGGACGCGATAGTCATGGTGGAAGCCGGCAGCTTTGAAGTTTCCGAAGACGTTTACATGGAAGCGTTTGAGCAAGGCCATTCTGTGATTCAAGAGTTGTGCGCTATGCAGGATGAACTTCGGGCGGAATGCGGAAAAACCAAACGTGTAGTCGAGCCTGAGGAAGAAGATGCGGAACTAATGGGGAAGGTACGTGAAATTGTAGTTCCCAAACTACAAGCGGCTGCAGAGATTCACGACAAAGCGGGACAATATAACGCAATCGATGAGGCGAAAGCTGCTGCGGTCGATACCCTTTGCGCAGACGAGGAAGAGTCTGTGGATAAGGGAGTTGTCTCGGATTATTTTGGCAAAATCGAAAAAGAAGTTTTCCGGGGTTTGATTTTAGATGAGGGAAAACGTTCGGATGGTCGGGGGCTTCGTGATGTTCGGCCGATTACCATTAGAATGTCGCCCCTTGCCAGGCCCCATGGCAGCGCATTGTTCACGCGAGGTGAGACGCAGGCGTTGGTGACGGTGACGCTTGGCACTGCCTCCGAGGCCCAATTGATAGACACGCTGGACGGGAAAGCCGACAGGACTTTTCTGCTGCACTATAATTTCCCCGGATTTAGCGTTGGGGAAGCGAAACCAAACCGCGGCCCGGGTCGCCGCGAAATCGGCCACGGCGCGCTGGCATCTCGGGCAGTGCAGGCGATATTGCCGGAGCAGGAAGATTTTCCCTATACAATCCGGGTAGTTTCAGACATCACGGAGAGCAATGGCAGTTCATCCATGGCGAGCATCTGTGGCGCCAGCCTGGCCTTGATGAGCGCGGGCGTACCGATAACATCTCCTGTGGCCGGCATTGCCATGGGATTGATCAGTGAAGAATCTACAGGAAGAACAGCAATACTGACGGATATCCTTGGATTGGAAGATCATCTGGGAGATATGGACTTCAAGGTCGGTGGTACGCGTCATGGCATTACTGCTCTTCAAATGGATATCAAGATCAAAGGATTGCAATTGAGCCTCGTGAGAGATGCTTTGGCGCAGGCCAACGATGCGAGAATGCACGTGCTCGAGCAGATGGATAAAGTGATTTCCCAGCCTAGCGAAGAGATTTCTCCCTACGCGCCGAGGATTATGACGATACAGGTCTCGAAAGATCGTGTGAGGGATGTGATTGGGCCTGGCGGAAAGGTGATTCGCGGAATCGTCGAGGAGACGGGGGCGGATGTAGATATTGAAGATGATGGAACAATCTTCATTTCCTCCACCGATGAGGCGGCAGCTCTTAGGGCCATTGAGATCATTCGTGAGCTGACTCAGGAACCCGAAAAGGGCACGGTTTACTATGGTACAGTCAGAAAGATCATGGATTTTGGAGCATTCGTTGAAATATTCCCTGGAACGGATGGCCTTTGCCATATCAGCATGATTGCCAAGAAGAGAATCGGTTCAGTGAGTGATGTCTTGAAAGAAGGCCAGAAGGTTTTGGTGAAATGCATCGAAGTGGAAGGAAATGGGAGAATTCGCCTCTCGATGAAAGATGTGACAGAAGAAGAGTTGCCCGAAGAATGGAAGCAATTTTATGCGCCCGTGACCTGATGAAACCAAATGATGATGTATGCACCGGTCTCCTTTGAGGCCGGTTTTTTTTGATTTGTTCCTATTGCTGAAGAGAAGCGGCGTGTTTCTTCGTGAGCTTGTGTCACGAGATTACTCTTCAAGAATATCCAGAGGGTCAAAATGAACAAAAAGTCATTGGGAGTAGGTGTTGTTGGTTCCGGCAGAATAGGAACCCTGCGGGCGAATTTGGTTTCACATCATCCGTCTCTTGAATTTTTGGCGGTTTCCGACATCGACCAGGGCCGGGCGAAAGAATTGGGGGAGCAGGTAGGCGCCCAACTCGCTACCGGCAGAAATGACGAAGTGATTGAACACCCCGAAGTGACGACGGTCATCGTATCCACGCCCGAACATGATCACGCCGATTCCATCATCCATGCCCTGGAATTAGGCAAGCCTGTGCTGGTGGAAAAACCGATCTCCCTGACATTGGAGGATGCCGACCGGATACTCTCGGTTGCCGAGAGGACAGGTACTGAACTCAGGGTAGGTTATGCCCAACGATTCAAACGTCGCTACCAGATGGCGAAAGAGCAAATTATTCAAGGGAGACTCGGGGAGATTCTCGCAGGCACGGGACGAACCTGTAACACCCGCGCCCAGGGGCTCCAGATCCTGAAGCGCTCCCCCCACGCAACGCCTGTGCTCGACGTGCTCACGTATTGGGTGGATATGGCCTGCTGGTTCATGGAAGGTCATCGACCGGTGGAAGTTGTCGCCCGGGGAAACGGGAAAATCTATAAAGAACACGGGTATTCGGCGAACGATGTCACCTGGTCTATCGTCACTTTCGATAACGGGGCTGTGATGAATTTGGGTGTTTTTTATGCCCTGCCTGCGAAATACCCGGCGCTGGGCCAGAGTGTGAGGATGGAGATTTACGGTACGGACGGCGTTTTGATGCTTGATGAAGACCACAAGGATGAGATGCTGTACACCGACAAGGGGATTCCGCACACATATATACCGGACCATCACATCAACACGGCATTTTTGAGCAGCACGACCCCTGGTGACTGGGCAGCGGGTGATTATTGGGGCCCGCTGGGTGATGAAACAAGAAGCTGGCTTGATCATGTGATCAATGGAAGACCGACAACGCACGCCACGGCTGAGGATGCGCGCCAAACCCTGGAGGTGACGATCGCGATGGAATTGTCTTCCCAGACGGGAGAGGCCGTTCAATTACCCTTGGGGGAGGGGCATTAGAAGCGGAGCGATACAAGCGGGGCGCATCCCCCGTCAGGGCAATTTGCCCCTGACTATTTGATTTGGTTCCGGTTTCGCATCCTCGCGAAATACACGTTTGATCGTAATCGTGAGCCTGCGGTTTGAGCTATGCATTTTCTTTCAGGGCGGAATAATCCTTCGTATAGTTGGGAGCCGGGGTTGCTCCTTGTCCCTGGATGATGTGGATTTTCCCCTCGGTTCTATCGGCGTTACGGAATCCGCGCTGCACACCTGTGGGCACCCAGCAGGCATCCCATGGGTCGAGAACGGCTTGATGGTTCTCTCCGCGCTCGTCAGCCCAGTAGACGACCCATCTGCCTTCCAGGGCGATAAAAAGCTCCTCACAGGGGTGGTCATGAAGCGGGGCGCCCCGGCCATTGCCGCATTCGACCATCGCATATCCGATCTCTCCCTCGGAGAGAGAAGGCGGTGGTCCGTCCTCCCTGTCCCCGGAAACGCCGCCGATATAGCGCCTGAGCGAACGAACTCCCTCGGGGAGTTTGGCTTCGTGGTAAACATTCCAGTTGCGGGGACATTCTTCATGACGGACTAGCTGGGTGGCCGGATCATAGGCGGGTTGTTTGACGTAAGATTCCGTCCTGGCGTCATCGGGCAACCCTTCTTGCAGTGCTTCAGGATAGACGGGGTACTGGTAGTCGCCTTGGCCGTGGATGAAATGAATGAACCCGTCATCTTTGCCGACATTTCTGAACCCGCGCATGATGCCCGAGGGCACGCGGATCAGGTCATACTTGCCCAGGATGACGTTTTTAAGGGCTTTGGTTTCAAAGTCTTCCCAGTAAATCTCGAACTCACCTTCCCAGACCATGAAAATCTCTTCATCCGGATGATCATGAAGCGGTGCGCCGTTTTGAGGAGGAGCCATGGCGATGCCGCAGGTAAACTCCCAGCCGGGGAGGGGGGAACGAAGATTTTGACCGGAAATACCACCGATGTACCGGTAAATCGCGCGGTGGTTCCCTTCGGCGTGTGATTCATGATACTCGCCCCAATCGGGCATCATTTCACCGAAGCGAATGACGGTAACCGGCGCTACGGTCGTTTTGGGCCTGAGGGTTTGCTGGCTTGAATTATTGGAAGTATTCATTCTCGGTTCTCCTCGGCAGTGAGAATTACCATCTCTCCAACTACGCATTTGCCCGCATTTGCCGTAAATGTTGATTCGGGTGAATATGTTATCACCATCACAGGAGTATTTCATCCTTGATTTTTTGATGATTTGTAAAGAATGGTTATTGGAATCCGAGGGGGACGCATGATTCTGAAAATCAGAGTATTCGCAATCATTTTCGTAGCTTTGGGGGCTCTCCCGTTTCCTGCATTTGCCCAAACTGCAGATATCGCCCTGGTGAACGGGAAAGTCTTAACCGTCGATGCGAGTTTTTCCACCCGAGGGGCCGTGGCTGTCCGGGGCGAACGCATTCTGTCTGTGGGAGACGATTCCCGGATAAAGCAATTTATAGATTCTCAAACGAAAGTAATTGATCTACAAGGAAAAACGATTATTCCTGGCTTGATTGACAACCACGTGCACTTTATTCGCCATGCGTTGCGGTGGGAGCACGAAGCGAGAATCGACGGGGTTACCTCCCGCAGCAAAGCCCTGTCCATCATTTCCGCCAAGGCGAAATCGCTGAAACGCGGGGAGTGGCTCCTCATCATCGGCGGGTGGAGCCCCGGGCAATTTCGCGACAAGCCGGGATTGTTCACGAAGGCGGAACTGGACAGGGCCGCCCCGGACAATCCGGTATTCATCCAGCAATCCTACCGGTTCATGATTCTGAACAGCCTGGCCCTCGAGAAGGCGGGAATCGATGAGAATTTCGAAGCGCCGAGAGGCTGGCGGATAGCCAGAAACGAGTCCGGCACTCCCTCGGGCGTCATTTATGGCCGCCGGGCTATTTTCCGGTTCTGGCGGCGTGAACTGCCGGGAATTACGGACGACAAAACCATATCAGGCCTGAAAAAGCTGATGGCGGACTTCAACCGTGCCGGCGTGACGAGTGTATTCGAACTGGGCGGCGGCGGGGTCCGGGATGCGACATACGAGTTGATCAGGAGAAGACTGGCTGATAACGATGGCCTCACGCTGAGGATATTTCACACGCCTCGCTTCCGGGTTCGGACGCCTGAGAGAAACAAGAGAGTGATTGAGCGCATTCGAAATTCCCGCCCTGATAAATCCGCCAGCATGATGGGGAATATCGCGCTCGGGGAGCATATGTATGCGCCTCTCCACGATTCGGCGTTCAGGCCCTCGAGGTTCCCGGATGAGGCTTATGCTGAATTCGCAAAGGTTTCCGAGGCGGCGGCGGACGGGGGATGGACGATTCACGAACACGCTTTTCGCGATACGACCATCACGCGGTACCTGGATATTTTCGAGAAGATAAATCAGAGAAAAGACATCACGAAACTTCGCTGGTCGATTCATCACGCCGATTTCATTTCACGGAGAAATATCGAGCGCGTCAGGGCGCTCGGGATGACTCTGGCCCTGCACAGCAAGATGACGATTCTGGGCTCCGCGCTGAGACGCAGATTGGGCGAGCGCGCTCTCTCGCTCCCGCCGCTCAGGACGGTTCAAAACAGCGGGGTTATCTGGGGGCTTGGTACGGACGCCGGCGTCGTAGCCCCATATCCGCCCATGCTATCGCTTTGGTGGGCCGTGACGGGCATGGATTTGGGCGGGGAGAGGGCGCTTTCGCAGGCCGAGACCGTTTCGAGAAAACAAGCGCTCATCGCTCATACGCGCTCGAACGCATACCTGTTTTTCAAGGAGAAGGAACTGGGCTCCATCGAAAAGGGCAAACTGGCGGACCTCGTCGTGCTCGACCGCGATTACATGACGATTCCCGAAGATCAAATCAGGGACATCAAGCCCTTGCTCACGATGGTCGGAGGGAAAATCGTTTTCCGGGCGGGTATATGAGATTAAGATCCTCCTTGTATCCATTTGAATTTTATGTAGTTAAAATTTCACCCCTCGGAAACCGGAAATCTGATTTGACAGCAAGAATCGGATAGAAGGCTCCCGGCGTTGCGGTTACATTATGAATGAATATGCAATCGCTCACGTCTTTTGAGGAGGTTGGAAAGTGAACATGAACGCTCAATGGGAAGCGGTTCTCAAGCGCGACGCCGGGGCGGATGGACATTTCGTATACGCCGTTCGCTCCACCGGAATCTACTGCCGCCCTTCGTGCGCGAGCCGTAAGCCCAGGAAAAACAACGTGTTGATATTCAAATTCCCGGAAATGGCCGAAGCGCGCGGTTTCAGGCCCTGCCTGCGGTGCGCTCCGCAGGATGCGGGCTACGATCCCCGTCTCGATAAGGTGAGAAAAGCCGTTCGCTACATCGAGGAACACGCCGATGAAAGCCCCACGCTCGCCGAGTTGGGGCGGTGCGCAGGGGTAAGCCCCCACCACCTGCAGCGAAGCTTCAAGAGGGCTTTGGGCGTGAGTCCCCGCCAGTATCTCGAATCCCTTAAGGCCCAGAAATACAAGGATCTACTCAAAAACGGGCGCGACCTGGCGGGCGCCGGCTACGAGGCCGGGTACGGCTCCAGCAGGGGGGTGTACGAGGGCGCGTCGCGCTATCTGGGCATGACGCCGGGGGCGTACAAGAAGGGCGGGGCGGGTGTTTCGATACGCTACGGAATCGCCAAATGCGCGTTGGGTAGGTTGCTGGTGGCGGCTACGGAGAAGGGCGTGTGCCGCGTGAGCATTGCCGATACTGTCGGCGAACTCATCACCGATCTGAAAAATGAATATCCCTACTCAAATCTGAGCCGAAATGATGATCAGTTAAAGGAATACTTGAGTATCGTCGCGCGTCTCGCCGAGGGTGAAACACCGTCTGAATCCTTGCCGCTCGACGTGCGCGCCAGCGCTTTCCAGTGCCGCGTCTGGGAGCGGCTTAAAGAGATTCCTCACGGAAAAACAATGACTTATAAAGATATTGCCGAAGACTTAGGCTTGCCGAAGGGCGCGCGAGCGGTGGGAAGCGCATGCGCAAAGAATCCAGTGGCGCTGCTGGTGCCTTGCCACAGGGCGGTCCGGGCCGACGGCTCCCTGGCGGGCTATCGCTGGGGCGTGGAGCGCAAGAGAAAACTCCTGGATATGGAGAAAAAACGCAAGTAATATCAACGGGTTACCGGGTAAAACGAATCGGGCGCATGAGCGGACTCCGGCGTGTCGGGCGCCGCCCCGAGCAAGCGCGCAATTCCCCGCATTTGCCGCCGAGCGCACGCCTTCCTGGCCGTGGTATCCTCACGGTGTTCTGGGGGAGGGCGATTTTCACCCGCGCGATTCCCCGCATTTGCGCACGTTCAGGCCCCGCATTTCCCCGCAAAATCCCGTATTTCCCCTCGAAAATTTTCAGCAATTTATCGAAAAACCCCGTGAATTTATCTAATTTTATCTAAATTTACGGAAATTCCAGAAGCCTTTCAGGTTTTGAATCAACCCGTCGGGATACCCGATTGCCTCGGCATCCACTCGCCGAAAATGCGGGAAATTGCGCACTTCTTTCTTGCGAAATCCACACATAGAGCCTGCTCTGAATGGAGTCATGCCTGAAGGGCCAGGAGGGGAGCGCCGTCCGCGAAGGGAGGCTTTCGCAGTCGAACGACCTGCCATGCAGTCTCTTGCTCCATGGCGCCCTTTAACGGACATGGCGGGGGTTCGCTCTACTCCGGCGCCGTCTCCTCGTCTTCTTCGCCGTCGGAAATACGGATGCGAACTTTGGTCGCCCGTCCGTCTTCCTCCTCGACGACCTCGGCGATAGCGCCCCGAAGCCGGATCCGGTCGCCGGCCTTGAGCAGCCGGTTCATGCGGCTGACCAGCAGACCCGACAGCGTATCCACGTCGGGCGCATACAAGTCGAGACCCAGCTCCCGGTTCACCCTGTCGATCGGCAACAGGCCGCGCACGATGAATACGTTGGCTCCTTCCGGCGCGATATCCGGCGTCTCGCTGTCGAACTCGTCCTGCACGGCGCCGACGATCTGCTCGATGATGTTCTCCAGGGTGATGACGCCGACGACGGTCCCGAACTCGTCGTCGACCAGCGCCATGTGCTGCCGGGTGTGCTGCATCTCCCGCAGCAGGCGGTTGAGGGGCAGGGTTTCGGGAACGTGGCGAAGAGGCCGCGCCAGGGATTGGAGCGTGTCCGCCGTGCCGTCGACGATGCCCAGCAGGTCCTTGACGTGGATCAGCCCGACCGCCTCGTCCAGCGAGCCCGCGCACAACGGAAACCGCGTGTGGCGCGTTTCATGGATGACGGCCAGGCATTTCTCGATCGGCCACCGCGAATCCAGGAACGCGACGTCCCGGCGCGGGACCATCACCTGGCGCGTCAGCATATCGTCGAAATGGAACACCGCGTTGAGAAGCTGGAGTTCCGAGGTGGTGAGTTCGCCGGCCTCCTTCCCCAACCGCATGTCGGCCTGAATCTCGTCCTCGGTGACCGGCGCTACGTTCGGGTCGCCGGTGAAGCAGCGCGCGAACGCCTGGGTGATCCGGATGAACGGCGAAAGAACGGTCTGCATCAGCGCGAGCGGCCAGACGATCAACGGCCATGTCGCGCGCCAGTGGGTGGCCCCGTACGTCTTGGGCAGAATCTCCCCCACGAAGAGGATGGCGAGGGTCAGGCCGACGGAAAACACCGGCACCCAGCCTGCGCCCATCAACTGGACGGCGTACATCCCGCAGATCGTGGCGCCGGCCGTGTTCGCGAAGGTATTGAGCACGAGGATCGCGGAGGTCGGCCGGACGATGTTCGTCTTCATGGCGATGAGCCTATCGGCGCGGCGCGCGTACTTGCCCGTGGCCTTCTCGGCCTCGAGCGTCCCGAGGCGGGTGGAGTAAAGCGTGGCCTCGAAGAGCGAACACATACTCGAAAGCAGAACCGTGAGTCCCGCCACAATCAAAAGCACCGTCATCGTTTTACCTCCGTTCCACGCGACCGATTCATAGGTAAGAAGAAAACACAACCGCCAGGCCAAGAAAGCTGAAGAAACCGAAAACGTCGGTAACGGTGGTCAGGACGATGGAGGAGGACTGGGCCGGATCCTGGCCCAGCATCGACAGCAATATCGGGATCAGGGCGCCGGCCACGCCGGCTATCGCCATCGATAACACCATGGCGACGCCGATGACGAGCACAATTCCGGTCGAGCCGCTCCACACGTACACCCCCGCACAGGTGACCAATGCGACTCCCAGGCCGTTTATCAGTCCCGTCGAGAACTCCTTGAACACGACCCGCGCCCAGTGCCGAAGCGTGATTTCACGAAGGGTCAGCCCGCGCAGTACAACGGCCAGCGCTTGCGCACCGGTGTTGCCCGACTGCCCGGCCACTACAGGCAACAAAACGGCCAGGGCGGTGAACCGGGCAATGGTGTCTTCGAAAAGGCCGACCACCGATGCGGCCAAAAAGGCGGTGAGCAGATTCAGCTGCAGCCACGGCAGGCGCTTGCGCACCGCAAAGCCGACGGTCGACAGGGCGCGCTCTTCCTTGCTGGCGCCGGTGACGCTGACCAGATTGGCGCTGATTTCGGTTTCAACCGCAGACACCAGCTCGGCGAGCCGAATACTCCCGATCGGCTTGTCGTTGTAGTCGATCACGGGGATGTTGGCCAGCCGTTGAAGCTCCAGGGTGGCGACGACCTCTTCCCGCGTGGCGAAAGCCGACACGGCAAGTGGCGGACCTGCTATCAATTCGGTCAGCATGGTGTCCGGTTCGGCCAGCACGGCCTGGTGCAACGGAACGCTTCCGGACAGACGCCCTGTCTCGTCAACGAGCAGCAGGTCAAAGAAACGCCTCCCCGGCTTCATCGAGCGCAACCGCTCCAACGCCTCCCCGGCCGTGATGCCGGGCCGGAAGATGGCGATTCGGGGGTCCATCAGCCGCCCGGCGCTGTCTTCGGGATACTGCATGAGGGATTGCAGCACTCTGGACTCGGACGGCGCCAGA
This sequence comes from bacterium, assembly GCA_022825065.1. Lineage (GTDB taxonomy): Bacteria > UBA8248 > UBA8248 > UBA8248 > UBA8248 > Bin107. The sequence goes on along the minus strand of JAJDYR010000022.1, from coordinate 156,175 downwards.
CCGGCCAGCAGCTCCCGGCGCTCCTCTTCGCTCAGGCCGCTGAGCAGGGCGCCGGCTTGGGGCGGGTCGAGATCACGGAGGAGTTGTCTGGCATGTTCGCGGTCAATCTCGAGCAGAATGTCCAGAGCCTTGGCTGGCGCCACACGGCGAAAGGCGACGCTCGCGATCCTCGGGGTGAGCTGAGCGAGAATCCCGGCTGCCTCGGAAGATGTCGCCATTTCGAGTTGATCCGCAGCCTGTTCGGGATGGCGGGTAAAAAAATTCTCGGTCAGCAGGCGTTCCGTACTGAGGTCAGGAGTCGGCACGGGGCATTTCTCCTGGCGGCTCGGCTGAACGGGAACCGGAACACAAGCCGATCAGTATCTCCCGAAATCCGAGCCAGTACATTTCGCCTGCCGCGGCGACGAAGTGAGCGACTGTCGGGCGTTGCCGCTGCGGCTCGAGGCGGGGCAGGACGTCGTCGCCGATGGCGCCCACGAATACGCCCTGCGGGTCCACCACGGCAAGCGGTTCTGCAGATGTGGCCCGCAGCGCCGCAGCGCTGGCGCGGTCCACGACCGCATGGGCCGGGCCCAGGTCCAGAGATGCGAGGGGCGCGCCGCGACGGCTCGTGAGCAACTGACCCGGCGTCACGGCGCCGACAAGGCGCTGGGAGCGATCGAGGACGAAGATGCGGCCGGCGACCGGACCCTGACTTTGGCTGAGGCGGCTCAGGGCCTCTTCTACCGTCAGATCGGCGTGGAGGGTGAGGACGGAGGGGTCCGCGAATGCTCCGGCTGACTGAGCCGGATAACTCAGGACCCGGCTGAGCCGCGCCCGGTCGGACTCCGGAAGAGCGCGGAGCGTTTCGTCCCGGACGCCCGGTTCCAGTTGGCGCAGCAGCGCAGCGGCAGTGCGTGTCGGGAGTAAACCTACGACCGCTGAGCGCTCTCTTTCAGGGCAGTGGGCCAGGCACATGCTCGCCAGGCCAGGGGCGAGGCAGGCCAGGACGCCTGCGGCGCCATTGGCCGACGCTTTCTGCAGGACGGCTGCGATTTCGCCTGGAGGGAGGTTTTCCAATACTCGCGCGGCTTCCTCGGGGTGGCGGTCCACGTGGAGTTGGGCCATGGCCCGGAGCGGGGTCTGCATTACTCTTTCCTCGACACGATCGAAATATCATCGCAATACTTCCTGGCCGGCAGGTGGACTTGACCGTCGGCAGTGTCGAGCACGATGCACACCGTCCTGATCTCCCGTACGGTGCCCTCGATGTCTCCTACGCGTACGACGTCGCCTACGCGATAGACCTGAGCTGCGTAGTAGGAGGCCATGATATTCGTCACGACCGGGCTGGAACCCAGCCCGAAGGCCAGCGCAAGCCCTCCCAGGATAGTGGCCAGCACAATGAGAATCGTGGCGGTGAAAAATTCGCTTTCCAGGCCGATCTCCTGCGAGCCGACGCTCAGCGCCACAATGAGAATAGCGACCTGGGCGATCCGACCGAGCGCCGGAGCGAACTCCACGCCTGCCGCCGCAGCGACCCGCGCCGTCCATCGGTTGGCCACGGTGCCCGCGCCAAGTCCGATGAAGACAATCACGACCGCCAGGAGGATTTTCGGCACGTAGTAGGCGATACTTTGCAGCGCGCTGGTCACGATCGGCAGGGGCAGCTTTTCTATCGCCGCCGCCAGGAAAAACAGAAGGACAACCCAATACACGAATGCTCCCACGACTCGTGGGGCATCTTCGGTCATGCGTGTTCCAAGCAGGCCCTCGGTGTGTCGAAAGTGCGTGTTGATACGCGCGATGACCGCGACGACCAGCTTTCTGGTCAGCATGCGCAGCAGGCTCGCCATGAGCCAGCCTACGAGCAGCAGTCCGACAGCAGCCACGGCGCCGGGGAGCAGGGCGGTGAGATGCTCCGCCATCCGCTCCAGCGTGCTCTTCCAACTCGGAAAACTCATTGCTGTTCCTCAAATCCGGCGATCATATAATGAACCGGCTACGGGCATTGCTCTTCGAATTCTTTATAGCATAACAACACAAAAAGCACTTTACGACACGTTCCGTTGGGGGGGCGCCCCGATGAGTCGCCCTCGGATGGGCTTGTTGAAAGAGTTTCCCTGAGGAGGGAACCCCGATCATCGAATTGTTCACCGTAGGGACAGGCCTCCGTGCCTGTCCTGACGAAGGACAACCACGGAGGGCGGGACAACCCCGGAGAGGGGTTGTCCTGCTGCAAAACCATCACGAAGGTTTTTCAACAGCCCCTTGCGAGGCGGTGCGGTTTTGTTCGTCATTCCGGCGAACATTCCCTCCTCGGGGGTGTTGAACAAGTCTCGTGGAGCGATTTTGGTGGAGCGCACGTTTTTGAAGTCAACTCCCTCCTTGAGGGGCTGTTGATAAAGTGCTGATGAATGAGGGTTTGCGCTTTTGTAGGGGCGGACCTGTGTGTCCGCCCCAAACGCGAAGTTCGCATATCGAGTGGATATCGGGGGCTGGAACGCCAACAAGAGGAGAATGCCGCTGCCAGGCCGGTCGCGACCGGCTTCCGGCAAGCGCAAATGCGGGCAATTGCGGAGTCGATTACGAAGGAAGCAGGAGTCGGTTTGCATATGAGTGGAACGAGAGAACGGTTTTTGCGGGGTCGGGCATACATGCGGGGCTGTTGAGAAAGTCATCCTTGTGAGGGGACAAAGGCAACCCCCCCTACCCCCCCTTGTCAGGGGGGCAAGAAAAAGCAAACCCCCTAGCCCGGCGGCGGGCAGAAAAAAGCAAAGCCTCTCCGCCCGGCGGCGGGCGTCGTCTTTTTCATATCCCCCACTTGCCGGGGAGTCGGTCTTTTTTGCCCCCCTGTTAAGGGGGGGTAGGGGGGGTTGGTTTTCAAGCCGAGGGGGGCGTCCCCTCAACCCCCCGGACGCTCGACGGTCTCGCCGTACCCCGCGCGTCCGGTCACCTCGCCGTCTTCCATCACGACCTCGCCGCGCACGAGCGTCATCACGGGCGCGCCCTTCATCGTCCAGCCGTTGAACGGCGTCCACTTGCACTTGGAGACGATATCCTCATCGCGCAGCGTCTCCTCCAAGTCCATGTCCACGACGATGAAGTCCGCGTCCGCGCCCACCTGGATGCACCCCTTGCGGGGGTGGATGTTGAAGACGCGCGCGGGCTGATCGCAGCAGACCCGCACCATCTGGTTCAGCGTCAGGACGCCCTCGCTCACGGCGTTCAGCATCAGGCGTACCGTCGTCTCCACGCCCGGTATCCCGAAGGGCGCGTCGTGGATGTTCTCGAGGCCGTCCACCTTCCGCTGGCGGGGGAAGGGGCAGTGGTCGGTGCCGATGGTGTCCACCATGTCGCGTCCGAGCGCCACGCGCATGCCGTCGCGCGTCTCCGCCGAGCGGATGACCGGCGTGAATTTCACGAACGGCCCCAGTTCTTCGAGATGCGAATGGTCGAGATAGAAATACTGGGGGCAGCTTTCCGCGAAAATTCTCGCGCCGCGCCCGCGCGCCGCCTGGATGGCTTCGAGCAGGACGGGCTGGCTCACGTGCGCCACCAGCACCTTGCAGCCCGTGAGTTCGGCGAGCGCCACGGCGTCCAGCGTCGCCACGTACTCGCTCTCGGGGTTTCGCCAGTCGCTGATGCACATGTAGTCCGTCCGGTTATCGGCGTCTATTTTTTCTTTCGATTTGCGGAGAATCGAATCGCTCTCGCAGTGCAGCATCACCGTGCCGCCGAAAGAATTGACCTCGCGCATGATGTTCAACAATACGCCTTCTGAGAGGTCGGGCACGCCGTGCAGATCGCACATGAAGCCCTTGAAGCCCAGCGCGCCGCCCTCCCACATGGGGCGCAGGTGTTCGAGGTTGTCGACGTCGAGACCCCCCAACTGCCCGAAATCCACCACCGAGCGCGAGTCGACGTAGGCCGTCTTGTCTTCGAGAATCTCCCGCGTGTAGACGAGCGGGTCGCTCCGGTGATGGTCGATCACGGTGGTGATGCCGCCCCGTGCCGCCGCCTCGGTGCCCGTCGTCCAGTCCTCCCGGTCGGTGAAGCCCGGGTCCATCATGTGGACGTGCTCATCCACCATGCCCGGCAGGAGGTACCGGCCCGCGGCGTCGATTTCGCGCGCGGCATTCGCCTCGGCCTTGTGCGTGATGGCGGCGATCCGCCCCTCATCCACATAGACGCAGCCCTCGTAGGTGTCGGTCGGCGTCACGATTTTCGCGTTCTTGATCAAAAGCTCGGCGCTCATGCGTATACCCTCTATGATTTGGTGTTCTTCTGTGTAAGTTCGCGCGGTTTAAGAACGGCGGCATTATGACGCATTCATGCGCGGGGAGCCAAGGGGTCGAACGCGAGTGTGGAAGGAGGGTTTGACGCGAACGAGGAAGGAGGGGTCGGCTGGCTGAAGAAGGGCCTTTGAAAAAGCCCCCTTTTCATCAGGAGGTAAAAGCAACCCCCCCTACCCCCCCTTGTCAGGGGGGTAAAAAAAGGCGATGCGCCCTGCCGGGCCGAGGGGGTTTTGCTCTTTCTTGCCCCCCTGTCAAGGGGGGGTAGGGGGGGTTGCTTTTCCAGGCGAGAGGCCGCGCCGCGGTTTTTACCCCTTCTGCCAGGAGGGTTTTTGGGGCGGCTCTTCTCCGGTCGGGTTCGACCCGTAGGAGCGGTTCGCGATCCGCCCCTACAGCCGTCATTCCGGCGAAAGCCGGAATCCATTCTAAAGCAGAATGACAATACGCCGGCTTTTCATTTCCTCGTCATTGGCGGGAAGAAATCAGGAAATAAAAAACAAAGGCAAAACAAATGGATTCCGGCTTTCGCCGGAATGACGACCATTCTATTAACCCCGGCCAGTAAGGGGAGAGCGGCCGAAAGGCAGGGTTTCAGGAATATAGGAAAAAGAGACAAAGGAGTGGTAGGGACAGGTCGCGACCTGTCCCTACGGTTTCTAATTCACCCCCTTCGCTTTCGGCGCGATGCCGAGTTCCCTTCGTTTCTGAATCACGCCCGAGAGGCGGTACCATTCCGGGCGGCCGGGGTCGATTCTGGAGCCGCGCTCGATGAGGCGCGAGGCGAAGTCCGGCTCCTTGTTCAGGTAGACGAGCAGGGAGGCGAGGTTCAGGAGCACGCCCGTGTCTTCGGGTGATAATTCCTCCGCCGCCTTGAGCACCTTCTCCGCCTCTTCGTAGCGGTACTGGGAGACCAGGTATCTGGCGTACCTGTTGGAGACGACCGGGTTCTCGGGGTCGAGTTCGCGGGCCTTCCCGTACGCGGCGAGCGTCTCCTCCAGATCACCCGCCTCGTCCATCATCTTCGCCAGGGCGAGCCAGGCGTCCACATTTCCGGGGTTGATCTCGAGGTCGCGGCGGATGAGTTCGAGGGCGGCCTCGTCTTTTTTCTTCTCCATGAGCTTGAGGGCGCGTTCGTAATGCGCGCTCGTCGTTTTCTGGAGGATGGAAAACCCCTCGTCCGACTCGATGATTCTCGACGTCCCCCCGAGTTTCAAATCCTGCACCTCGGCCCGGACGCCGACGCTGAACTCCGAGGGCTCGGCCTTGCGGATGGACGTCGCTTTATCCCTGAACTCGAGGGCCACCTTGCGGAAGGGGATCCCGAGGATGGCCGTCTTGTCATACGCTTCTTTCGCCATGTCGTAAGTGGGAAGCGTCAGGACGCGGAAAAAATGCGGCTCTTCGGGTTTTTTCATCCGTGGCCGTTTTGTTTCGAGCGCCGGTTTCTTCTCTTCTTTGGGCAGGAAGAGGGCGCGGATGTTCGCGCAGCCCGCAAGCACCAGGAGGGCCGCCAGAGCGGCGACTATTCTTGCAGCCCGGCCGCCTTCTCGCATAGTGGGTTTAGGTGTCCTGATCGGCCAGGGCGCGCTCATAAGTTTGCTCGAATATGGCCATGGGCTGCGCGCCTGTGATCCTGTATTTGCCGGCAAAATCGACCGTGGGCGTGGACTGGATGCCTGCGTTCACGGCCTCGACGTGATCCGCCCACACGCGCTTTTCCATATCCGGGTCGGCCATGACCTCGCGCATCATCGCGGGCTCCGCCCCCAGCCGCTCGGCGGCGGCCACGAGCACGCCGGCGTCGTCGATGCTCAGGCACTCGACCAGATGCGTTCGCTCCACGGCTTCGAGATACTCGCCCTCGCACTCGGGGAGCTGGGCGGCGAATGCCTTGATGGCGACCGCGCCCGGCGTGGAATGAGGATAAGGAAATTCGCGGCGCGCCATGAGTTCGGGGTTGATCGCCTCGCCGCCGGGGTGGCTTTTCGCCATCGCCCAGTGGCCCATGATGGCCTCCTTGCGGGCCGGACGGTGGTCCGGCTCGGGCGAGAGCAGAAAGGCGCGGTAGCGGATGGCGAGGCGCCCGCCCGCCTGCTCGCTCAGTGTTCGCAACCGCCCGGTCGCGATGAGACACCAGGCTCAGTGGACGCAATAGGTATAGGTGGCTTCTACGACGGTTTCGTTCGGCAATGCGTGCTCCTCATCTTTCGGCGGACTTAGACGTGCAATCCTTTCACCTCCAAGGATTCAGCGCAATACAGAATGTAGCTCAGCCAAGAAAGTCCCGCGTGTGCCGGGCGCGTGAGGCGTCCTGCGAGAGGCGGCCCTTGAGCGCCTCCAGATCATCCGCCTCGTCCACGTCGCGCCACTCGGGAAGGAGGGCAGTCCCGACGCCGAGTGCGGCGGCTTTCTCCATCGTGCGCGGGAACACCTCGCCCGTGCTCCAGGGGATGCCGGTGAAAATTTCCGGGACGAACCGGTTCATCCCGATCAGGTAGTAACCCCCGTCCGCAGCGGGCCCGAGCGCGACGGTAGGCTCATCCCCGCAATCCAGCTTCTCGAACGCGTCTATCAGAACCTCGTGCGGCAGATCCGGGAAATCCGTGCCGATGAGCACAGCCCGTCTCCCGAAAGCCAGGCATCGGCCCAGGGCCGCCGCCATGCGCATCCCCAGGTCGGCGCCCGTCTGCATTCGGTGGAGAAAGGCGCCGGGCAGCCAGTCGGTGAGCGGAAACTCATCGGGCGATTCGCCTTGCTCCAGCGTCCACTCGCAGACGAGGCCGGCGCTTGGCCTCGCATCGCTGAGCGAGCGCGCCGTCTCGGCTGCGTCTTTCAGGAAACACGCGTAAAGACGCGCGGCCCCCTCGCGCCCGAGGCTTTGGGCGAGGCGCGTCTTCACCCGGCCTGCGAGGGGCGGTTTGGCGAAGAGGATGAGGGATTCGGCCGGCATCTGCGTTCCTGAAAGATGAGAGTCTGTGGAGTAAAACGCCGCGTCTTGTTAGAATCATACCCTCGTTTGATTATCATTTCGCGTCACACCGAGCAAAAAGGACACCCAACATGGAATTCAACCAGGAGATTACCGTCGCCGCCCCCCGGGAGAAGGTGTGGGACTTCATCTGGCAGGTCGAGGAGTTCGCCGCCTGCGTGCCCGGCGTGAAGGACGTGGAGAAAATAGACGACGCGACCTACGGCGTGCGGGTCGAGCAGAAGGTCAGTTTCCTCAAGGCGAGCTTTCAGCTTCAGATCAACATCGAGGAAGTCCGCGCGCCCGAGTACATCCGCACGGTGGGCGAGGGGAAGGACTCGAAAATCGCGGCGAGCCTCAAGCAGAAGAACGAGGTGACGCTCGAGGCCGTCTCGGAGAACGAGACGAAGGTGCGCATCGACTCGAGCGTCGACGTGTTCGGGAAGCTCGGCTCGCTGGGCTTCACCGTCATCAAGAACCAGGCGAACAAGATATTCTCCGAGTTCGCAAAGAACGTGAAGGCGAAGGTGGAGTAGACTCGTAGGTTTCTCTCGCGCCCCGCTCCGCCTCCAGGCTCGCCGTGCCCCGCCATTCTGGCCACCGACCTTCGTAGTGGTCTGTAGGTGGCGGCCCCTCATCGGGGCCGCCCCACACATATATGCGACCCGTGTTTTGTCGGCGAAAGGCCGGGCCGCATGTATGCGGCCCCTACAATGTCGGTGGCGAACCTTCGGCTCTATCTGCGACGTCCCTCGTCGGGGCTGTTAAAAAGACCCCTTGCCAAGGGTAGAGGAGAAGCCCCTTTCGGATGGAAAGGCAACCCCCCCTACCCCCCCTTGTCAGGGGGGTAAAAAAAGGCATCGCCCCTCGCCGCTGTGGTGGAGGGTTTGCTCTTTCTTACTCCCCTGACAAGGGGGGTAGGGGGGGGTGCTCCTTTGGTAAAGGCTTTTTCAACAACCCCGCACTGGTTGGCTCCGACGCCGGAATGACGAACGAAAACTTTTCTCGTTTGTAGGGACAGACCACCGTGCCTGTCCGAAGACCCCTTCTGCAAGGGACAACCACGAGGGGTTGTCCTTACGCCGCGCGCGTATCGGCAACCGGCAGGGTTTGCGGGTTTCGTAGGGGCGGTTCGAGAACCGCCCGCTTTTTCTGGGGAGGGCCGTTCACGAACGGCTTCTACAAAAACCACGCAAATTAAAACGAACCCGCAGGGGCGGGTACACGGAAAACCATCGCCCTTGAAAGGCAACCCCCCTGGCCCCCCCCTTGTCAGGGGGGTAAAGGTGACGCCTTCGGCGCGGACTTCCCCCCTCACGGCCGCTTGACGATCCACTCCTCCACGAGTTCGCAGCCGCTCTCGCGGTAGAGCGCGGAGATGGGGCAGCGCCCGTGGTGCTGGCGCTTGAGTTCGGCCACCCGCTCCTCGGGCTCGTCCGTGGTCAGGTGGATTTTCGCCTCCACGTAATCGAAGTTCGGGCTGATGCCGTTGTCCGGGTCCTTGGCGCCCCGGGGGTCGGCCGTGCCGCGCACCTCCACCTCCTGGGCGATGACGTTGAAGTCGAGCCCCTCGGCCACCTTGTTCGTGATGACCGTGATGCAGGCGGAAAGCGCGCCGAGCGCCAGTTCGCGCGGCGTGGGGCCCGTGTCGGTCCCGCCGCCCTGCGCCGGTTCATCGGCGACGAAGGCGTGCTTGCGCGCTTTCAGCTCCACCCGGCAGCCCTCCGCGCGCGTCGCCCGCACCCGGCGCTCCTGTTTGGCCATCACTTCCTTGTCTACGGATTCCACCATCGGTATTTCTCCTTGGGAATATGAAAACGAATGCGTCTCCGCGTATGAGAGCTAGTCGAACACCACCGCCGCGCGTCCGGTGACGCGGTTTTCCAAGAGCGCCTGGAAGGCGGTTTCGGTCTCCTCGAGTGGATAAGTCTCGGTGACGACGGGTTTGATCTTCCCCTGCCGTATCAGTTCAAGCGATTGCTTGAGCTCCTCCATAGAGCAATAGCGCGAGCCGTGGATCTCCTGCGCGTAGGTGAGCAGCTGGAGCGGGTCGACGGTGAAGTTGGGCGATACGTTGTTGTATGCCGCCGCCGGTCGGTAGCCCACGATCACCAGCTTGCCCCCGCGCCCGATGCTGGCCACGCCGGCTTCGAGCGTCTCGCGCGAGGCCACGTAGTCGATGTAGGCGTCCACCCCGCGTCCGTCGGTGAGGGAGAGGATTTCCTCCACGGTGTCGGTCTGCGCGGGGTTCAGGGTGGCGAAGGCCCCGAGCTGGGATACCATATCGAGTTTTTTCTCGGACACGTCGATTCCGATCACGTGGCCGCCGCACACCTGGGCCATCTGCACCGCGTGAATCGCCACGCCGCCGCCCGCGCCCACGATAGCCACCACGTCGCCGGGCTTTATCTGCGCCTCGGCAACGCAGTTGTGGTAGGGCGTGCAGATGGCGTCCGCCGCCACGCAGGCGTCGAGCGAACTCACGCCGTCCGGGATCTTGCACAGGTTCACGGCGGGGACGGACGTGTATTCGGCGTAGCCCCCGTCCATGACGAGGCCGACGTAGCCCCGGAAATTCTCGCAAAGCGTCTCGCGCCCGCTGCGGCAGTACCGGCAGTTGTGGCAGGTGAGGTAGAAGTGGCACGTCACGTGATCGCCCACGCCCACGTTCGTGACGTGAGAGCCTGTTTCGACGACCTCGCCCGCGATCTCGTGCCCCAGGATTCGGGGGTACTCATCCACCAGGCCGGGCGTGTTGCGCATGATGACCAGCGTGAGGCCCACGCCCGTGGCCTTTAACCGCACCAGCGCGTCGTTCGGACCCGGCTGGGGCACCGGAACTTCTTCGAGTTGAAACGATCCGCCCAACTCATGAAGCCGCATTGCTTTCATCGTGGATGCCATGTCTGAGCCTCCTTCCGTCTCATCGGTGCGATGGCCGCATCGAGTGGATGTATGAAATGCGCCATAGGACTGTAAGGCTTTTCATCCGCCCTGAAAAGAGGCCGCCCGCGTTTCGCGCGCCGGGATTTCTCACGCCAGTCCGGTTTATTCTCCTCACTCTCCACGAGAATCCCATATACCCATCTCGCCTGCACTCATGCTAAAATCCGCGAAATGCGCCGCGAAGGAGAGGCCTCTTGATCTTCAAACTGTTCCTGCTCTTCACGCTCATCCCCATCATCGAACTGATGATTCTCATCGATCTGGGAACCTCCATCGGTCTGGCCCCGACGCTGGGGGTCGTCATCCTCACCGGCGCGCTCGGCGCGTGGGCGGCGAGAACCCAGGGGTTTTACGTGGTATCGCGCATCCAGGCGGAAATGGCGGAGGGGAGGCTTCCCGGGGCCGAGATGGTCGAGGGCGCGATGGTGCTCGTGGGCGGCGTGCTGCTCCTGACGCCCGGCCTCCTGACGGACGCCGCCGGTTTCGCCCTCATGGTCCCCGCCGTGCGGGCCGTGGTGCGGGGCTGGCTGATGCGGAAGTTCGAAAAGATGATCGAAGAGGGAAAGATCCATGTCCACCGGGGCTAGGGTGGAGCGCATCGGGCCGGAGCACCACCATGCGCTGACCGCCCTGGCGGCGGAGGCTTTCGGGCTTTCGCCCGAGGAGGTGGATGCCGGTTTCGGCGCGCCGGGCACGAAGGTCTGGCTCGCCTGGCCGGGAGAGGGCGGCGAGACCCCGGCCGGCTATTGCCGCATGGTGGTGAACCGGGAGGCGAGGGCGAGGAACAGGGCCTGCATCGACGCCCTTTTCGTTCGGCCCGAGGCCAGAAAGGCGGGCTACGCCCGGCATCTGCTGGAGGCGGCCCTCGCCGAAGCGCGCGAAAACGGCCTGGGCGGCATCTGGGCGTATCTGCCCGTCTCGCTGCCGGGGCGTTTCATATACCTGAGCGGCGGGCGGAAAGTGCGCGACCTCCGCTTCCTGAAGCATGACGCGCTCACGGAGTTGGGAGAACCACGCCTGCCGGCGGGCTACCGGCTTCGCGCGGCGGCCCTGCCCGGCGATGCGCGATACCTCGCCGATCTTTTCAACGGGATTTTCCCGGACATGTGGAACTTCACGCCGCACACCGCCGAGACGATCACCGCCTGGTACGACGCGCCGGACACGCGCCCGGAAAATTCGTTCATCTTCGAATACCTGGGTGGCGAGCCGGGAGGCCCCGAGGGGGCGGGGATGGCGATACTGGCCGTCGACCCGAGCCGTTTGGCTGCGGGCGATAAAGCCGTCTACATCCCCGACATCGGCGTCATGCCCGCTCACCGCAGACGCGGCCTTGGCCGCCTGCTGATTCAGGCGTCCGCCCGGAGGGCGCTGGCGTGCGGCGCGGAGGCGCTCGAACTCATCGTCTCCGCCGAAGATCAGGACGTGCGCGCGTTCTATCAGGAGCTGGGGTTCAGCGAGGTGGGGGTCATCAGCGTGTATGAATGGCTCTGCAACAATTAAGAATCGACTTTAATAATAACTTGCAAATATTTGTTGTTAAATCATAAATTGCCTTTTATGTAATCTAACGCTTCCTCTCGCTTCACTTCCGTCTGTCGACTCTCTTTCATGTGGCGGACGCTCACCACCCCCTTGGCGGCCTCGTCGTCGCCCAGCAGGAGCACGAACGCCGCACCCGAGCGGTCGGCGCGCTTCATCTGGCTTTTCATGCTGCCTCCGCCGAAGGAGCGTTCGGTGCGAATCCCCCCTGCGCGCAGTTCGGCAGCGAGTTCGAATACTTGGGCTTGCGCGGCGTCGCCGAGTGCGACGATGTAGGCTTGGATATCCTCATTCTGGGCCGGGGCCTTTTCTCCCGCCAGTTGCAGGAGACGCTCCACGCCGACCGCGAAGCCGATACCCGGCGTGGGCGGGCCGCCCAGCTCTTCCATGAGGCCGTCGTAGCGCCCTCCGCCGCACACCGCGTTCTGCGCCCCCAGGCTCTCGCTCGTCACCTCGAAGACGGTGAGGCAGTAGTAGTCGAGGCCGCGGACGAGCCTCGGGTTGATCTCATACGCGACGCCCGCGCTCTCGATGAGCCGGCATACGCTCTCCAGATGCGCCCGGCACGTTTCGTTCCAGAACGCGTCTATCCTCGGCGCGCGCGCGATGATCTCCTGGTGGTCCGGGTTCTTGCTGTCCAGAAAGCGAAGCGGGTTGCGTTCGACCCGTTCGGCGATTTCGGCGCCCAGGTGCTTCGTTTCTGCTCTGAGATATTCCTGAAGGGCGGCGGCGTAGGCCGGGCGGCATTCCGCATCGCCCAGGTTGTTGATCTGGAGCGCCAGACCCTCGACGCCCATTTTATCGAGAAATTCCATGAGCATCACGATGAGTTCGGCGTCGACCGCCGGGTCCACCGTTCCGAACACTTCCGCGTCTATCTGGTGGAACTGCCGCAGGCGGCCCGCCTGGGGGCGCTCGTAGCGGAACATGGGGCCGATGCAGAAGAGCTTCGAGACGCTCGCTCGGTTGTGGAGGCCGTGTTGGGCGTAGGCGCGGCAGATCGAGGCGGTCGCCTCGGGGCGCAGCGTGATGGAGTCGCCCCCCTTGTCTTCGAAGGTATACATCTCCTTGGAGACGATGTCGGTCTCCTCGCCGATGCCGCGCGCGAAGAGCTCCGTGCGCTCGAACACGGGCACTCTTATCTCCCCGTAGCCGTAGCGCGCGAAAATCTCCCGCGCCAGTCGTTCGGCTCCCTGCCACCTCGAAGATTCTTCGGGCAGGACGTCTTTCACGCCGCGCACCGCCGTCAGTCTGGGCCGCGCCATCACTATCCTCCAAGAGCCGCTTCGAGCAGGCGGGGCAGGGCGACGCCCGAGGGCTCCTGCACCGCCTCGCTCATGTACGGGCTGATGTCCGTCGGCTCGGGGTTCACCTCGAGCACGAACGCGCCGCCCCGCGAGGCCGTCATGGGCATGGAGGCGGCCGGCTGCACCGCGGCGGACGTGCCCGCCACGATCAGGTAATCGCAATCATCCACCGCAACGAGCGCCCGGCGCAACTGCTCGGGGTCGAGCATCTCGCCGAACCACACCACGTGGGGGCGCAGGAGGCTCTCGCACGCCTCGCACTTTGGCGGCAGGGGGTCGATCGGCACGTCGCGGTTCTCCCACGCGAGCGTGTAGCGCTCACAGCCCAGGTTCGTGCAGCGAACGCGCCAGATGTTGCCGTGCAGCTCCACGATCTCCCTCGTCCCGGCGACGCGGTGCAAGTTGTCGATGTTCTGCGTGATGAGGGTGAAGCGCTCGAAGCGCTCCTCCAGCGAGGCGATGGCGTAGTGTCCCGGGTTGGGCGCCAGGGGTTCCAGCACCTCGCGGCGGTAGTTGTAAAACTCCCAGACGAGCTTCGGGTCGGCGCGAAAGGCCTCGGGCGTCGCCAGCGAGGTGGCGCTGTACTCGCGCCACAGGCCGCCCGCTCCCCGGAAGGTGGGCACGCCGCTCTCCGCACTCACGCCCGCCCCGGTGAGGACGACCACCGATTCCGCGTCTTTGAGAGCGTCTATCGCCTGTTGGCTGAACATCGCTTTCTCCATTCTGCGCCCGCCGCCCGGCTGAGAGTCGGCATCACTCCCCCCTTGAGAGGGTTGTTGAAAAACCCCTCCTCGCTCGGAATTGGCCACCCCGTCATTCCGGCGAAAGCCGGAATCCATTTTATGCTTTTTGCCTTTCGTCAGGGTTCTTGCGCATCGGCGGGGAATGAAACGCCGCCGTTCATTCACCCGCATCCGCAAATGGATTCCGGCTTTCGCCGGAATGACGATCAAAACCGCATCCGCCCGTAGGGGCGGTTCGCAAACCGCCCCTACAATTCCATCGTGTCAAACCCTCCCTCCCCGGCCGGTTTCATACGCCGAATCACGAAGTCAGGGCTTTTTCAACAGCTCCCTCAATGAGGGAGTGAATCCCGCTTTTGCTCGTTTTGCCGCCGGGTTTTCCGAGGCGGAGAAACTCGACCTCCTCAAGAGGGCTTTTCAACAACCCCGCGCTGCCGGGCTTGTTCGCTGTGAACCCCGACAATCTCTACCGCCGCCTCCCGTCATGTGCGCCCGAATGAATCAGTCGAGAAGGTAGTCCATCGGCCCCGCGCGCGCAAACGGGTATGGAAGTTGACACGCGCGCGGATGCCGCCTAGCTTTGGCGGGCTTTGTTTCTATGAGGAAACCGGAGGAGTCTCAGGTGGCGCGAAACGGATCGCAGGTCCTGCTCGATGCGCTTCATGCGAGGGGCGTGGAATACATCTTTGGTATTCCGGGCACGCTCACGCTGCCGGTCTACGACGCGATGATCGACGGGGCGGGCGCTGTGCCGGTCGTCACGCGCCACGAACAGGGGGCGGGCTTCGCGGCGGACGGCTACGCCAAGGTGTCCGGGAAGACGGGCGTGGTCTTCACCGTGCCGGGGCCGGGCGGCACGAACCTCGCCACCGCGCTTCGCTCCGCTTATGAGGATGCCGTTCCCGTCGTCGCGGTGACGGCCACCCTCGCCGACAACATGCGGAACAGGAGCGCCATCCACGACGTGGATATGGAAAAGGCGCTCGCCGGCTGCGTCAAGAAATCGTTCACGCCCGATTCTGTCGCAGGCATCGCGCCCGCTATTGAGGCCGCGTTCCGCTGGGCGGAGGCGGGAAGGCCGGGGCCCGTGCAGGTGGTGATGAAGGCGGACCTGTTCCAAGCCGAAGAGGAGCGGGTGATCGTAGGGCCCGAATTCGAAGGGCCGCCGTCCCCGCCGCCCGTCGATGAGCGCGCGCTCGATGAGATCGCAGAATCGCTCCTGGCGGCCAGACGTCCGGTGATCTATGCGGGAAACGGCGTGGTGACCGCCCGCTGCGAAAGAGAAGTGCAGCTTCTGGCTTCGAAGCTCGGCGCGCCCGTCGTCACCTCCGTGAAGGGGAGGGGGATTCTCTCCGAAGCCGACCCGCTCTCCTTCGGCCTCGTGCATTTCCTGGGCTGTGAGGAGATGCTCGAAGAGGCGGATTCGTGTCTGGCCTTAGGCACGGGCTTCGGGCAGTTCGCCACCTTTTACTTCAAGGCGCCGATGCCGAAGAATCTCGTTCAGATCGACATCGACCCCGAGCGGGTCGGGCGCAATTACCCGGCATCGGTGGGCTTGGTGAGTGATCTCAAGCCCGCGCTCGATGGCCTGCTCAGGAGAATCTCGGACGCAGAAGATACTGCGCTTACCGAAGGTCACGTCCGCGTGCGCGAGGGGAAAAGGCGCTATGAGGAGAGGCTGCGCTCGTTTTTGGCGCAACCGGCCGAGCCGCCCTTCCACGGTCTTTTCGTGATGAAGACGCTGCGCGAGAACACCTCGCCCGATACGATTTTCATCTCCGATTCCTCCGCCACCCAGAGCTGGCTCATGGAGCAGGCGTTTACGATTCACCGCCCCCGGAGCATCCTGCTCTCGGAAGCCTACCAGTCGATGGGCTACGCCATAGGCGCGGCTATCGGGGCGAAGCTCGGCGCGCCCGAGCGGCCGGTGTGCGCGATCGTGGGAGACGGGAGCTTCACCATGACCTGCGGTGAGCTCGCCACGGCGACGGCGCTCGGTTTGTCCGTCACCTATCTTATTTTCAACGACGGGGAATACAACGCGCTCAGGCACTCGCAAAAGCACGTGTTCAATGAGCGCTACATCGCCACCTCGCTCAACAACCCCGATTTCCCGAGTCTCGCTCGCGCTTTCGGCGCGCATGGCCATCGGGTGGAATCGGCGGAGGGGTTGGGGAGCGCCATCCGCGATGCGCAGTCGGGGGGTGGCGTTCACGTCATCGACTGTCCCATTGACCGGGACGTGCTTTCCTCCCGGTGGACGCGGACGGTGAAATCCTTCCGGGGCGGGGCCGCCACGGCTCCGCCGCCCGACGCGGAATCTTGAGCCTGCGCCTTAAACGGGGCTGTTGAAAAAGTCTTCACATCTCTCTCATCCTGAGTAGCGGCGGAGCCGCGTATCGAAGGATGCCCTCTCGTGCGTCGGGAGACGCCCCCATCCTTCGATACGGCGCTTACGCGCCTACTCAGGATGAGGTTTTATGGCCATCCGTGCGGGTAGGAAGAGGGACTGCCGCGTAACCCCCAATACCGCCTGCCCCGACGAGACAGGGCGGTTTTGTTCGTCATTCCGGCGAAAGCCGGAATCCATTTTTTGCCTTTGTTTTTATTTCCTGATTGATTCTCGCCAATGACAGAGAAATGAAAAGCCAGGGTATTGTCATTCTGCGATAAAATGGATTCCGGCTTTCGCCGGAATGACGGCAGTGGTCATTTCCGACCGAGGATGATTTTTTCGACAACCCCTTGTCCGGGGGTATAAAAAGGCAACGCCCACCGCCGGGCTGAGGGGTTTTGTTTTTTCTTGCCCCCCTGACAAGGGGGGGTAGGGGGGGTGCCTTTATCCCCCGAAAAAGGGACCTGTCAGCAGCCCCTAAACGCGCGGGTTGGTCTCACCGCTAGCGGGCGGCGCGTCGTTTCCATTTTTCGCGGCTTGAAAATTCAGGGGCGAAGCTTCTGCGGAACGCGCGCCACCCGGCCGCCTCGCTGCCCGGCCAGGCTTCGGCGGCGCGGTATCGCTCCACGGAAATGCGCGCCGTATCACCTTCGCCGCCCGACCGGACGCGGAGCATCCCGCCGCGCCAGGGGCGATAGACTCCCAGTCTTCTCTGCCGTCTCCTCGTTTCCCGCCACAGGTCGGCCCGCATCCATTTCACCCTTTGGGGAGCGGCCACGACGGCGCGGGGCGGACGCGCTTCGAGCCAGTCGAGCACTTCCCGTTTTCTGAGCAGGTTCTCCGGCAGGCGCACGAGGTCGTATCTCTTCCCCCGGAACCACCTGGCGTCGAAAGCCGGGAATTTCGAGGGCAGCATGAGCAGCCAGCGTGAGCGGGGGTTTTCGACCTCGAAGCCCGTCGCGCCTCTTCCCCAGGAACGCAGGGAAACCCGCGCCCCGCCTCCGCTCATCCGCCAGATGGTGCGGGGAGAATGGCGCCGCTTTCTGAAGCGGGAACGATAAGGCGCCGAAGCGCCGAGGTCGCTGATGCGAAGCAAGTTTTCGACGCGTATTCCCGAGGCGAACGCGTTCGCGGCGAGTCGCTCTTTGGGATATCTGGAGAGGCTGAGCATGGTTTGCCAGGCTCTTTCATTCTCCCGGCGCATCAGGGGAGCGAGCACGTTGCCCCAGGCGTTGAAGCCGCCCGTCCGTTTGCCGGAGGCGTCGACCGCCAGGCCCTTTCCGTCCGGCAGGCGCAGGAAAAAGGCGTCCACGTTCCCGGCGTCGGGCAGGAGCAGGGTGGTGCGCTTTGGCGTCACGGGCCGCGCGCCGGCGTCGGGGAGGAGCAGGAAGACCGTCAGGCCGCACACGCCCGCCCAGGCGATCCGCCGCCTCCGCGCGCGCCTTGAGCGCAGGGCGAAAGCCATGAGGGCGTAGATCGAGGCGATGAGCCAGACCTGAGGGCTCGGCGCGACGATGCTGGCCCAGGGGATTTCTGCGGAATAAGTCGAAACGGAGATCATGAACCCAGCGAGGGCGCCGGTGAGCCAAGTGGCGGGGAGCAGGAGAGCGGACGCGCCCGCCGGCAGGACCGCAGCGAGGGCGCTCGCCACGAAGGAGAGAGGCACGAGCAGCGATGCGACGGGGATGAGCAGGAAGTTCACGATCAGGCCGATGGGATGCGCCTGATGGAAATGGAGCGCCGTGAGCGGCGTGACCGCGGCGGTGACGACCAACTGGATGATGGCGAGTTGATGCGCCCGCGCCAGCCACCACGCTTTCTCCCATATCCTCAGGCGCGCCTCGGGCCGCGGGAGCCTGTCCGCCGCCAGGATGATGGCGCTCACCGCCACGAAGGAGAGCTGGAAGCCCACGTCCCAGATGAAGCCGGGCTCGACCAGCAGGATGAGCAGGGCGGCGAGCAGGACGGAATGGATCGCGCTTCCCGGCCGTTCCAGGAGCCGGGTGAGGAGGTAGGCGACGATCATGATCGTGGCGCGCACGGTGGATATCCGGGCGCCGCTCAAAAGCGCGAAGAGGATCACGAGGGGGATGACGCCGAGCGATGCGAGTTTGGACGGCGTGAGCACGAACGGGCGCAGGGGAAAAACCCGGGGCGGGAGTCTGCGCAGAACGCCTAGCAGGGCGAAGAAGAAAAAAGCGGCGATGAAACCCACGTGCAAACCGCTGATGGCGAGCAGGTGCGCCGCGCCCGACCTCCTGAAGGCGTCCTTGAGTTCGGTGCCGATGCCATCTCGCAATCCGATGGTCATCGCTTCGATGAGACCGGCGGCGCGCTCGGGGTAGACGGCGTTCATGTGGGCGCTCATGCGCTCGCGGAACTGAAACAAAAGCCGCCGCCAGCCCCATTTCTCCCTCGGCTCTAAAACGTGGAGGTTGCGCACGGAACTGTAGCCGACGGCATGGACGCCCCGGAGGCGCAGGAATTCGCGGTAGTCGAACGCGCCGGGGTTCTTGAAGCGCTCGGGAGGGGCGAGACGCACGCGCCGGATGAGCAGCCTGTCGCCGACTTCTGGAACCTTTTCGAGGCGCGAGGCCAGCGTGATCCGCGCGACGCCGGTCATGGAAACCTCGACGCCCCGGATGAGGGCGCGCTCGGCGTCGATGTAGATGCGCGGTCTGGGCGTCTCGCCGTCGTTTCGCTCCACGGGGCGTGATAGATGGCCCGTGACGTTCATGCGCTCGTAGGGGATGTGCCGCAGCAGGTGATGCGCGGGCGTGGCGCCGCGATGGAGCGCGGGGGCGGCGATAGAGGCGGCGAATCCCAGGAACAGGAGGAGCGCCGCAAGGACGCGCCGCCTCTTCCCCCGGATGCGGCGGCTCAAGGCGAGCAGGATCGAGAAGGCGAGAACGAGCGCGGCGGTCAAGGTGGAGGCGGCGTCTCCCCGCTCGAAGTCCAAGGAAAGCCCGCCCGTCAGCAAACCCGCTATGTACCCAATCGCCAGCAGATGCAGGGGGTGCACGTTCTCTCCATGTAAGGAATACGCCTATCCTACATCAAAATGCGCCGCGCGCGCATTCCGGGGTTGGTGAAAAAGTCCTCGTCGGGAGATATTGCCTTTAGCGGGAAGACCGCTATCGCGCAAACCCCCGATCTCCCTGGTCGAAAGGCAACCCCCCCTACCCCCCCTTGTCAGGGGGGCAAGAAAAAGCAAAGCCCCCTCAGCCCGGCGAGGACGCATCGCCTTTTTATACCCCCCTGACAAGGGGGGGTAGGGGGGGGTTGCCTTTATGGGGTTTCCCTTTCAGGGGCTTGTTCAACAGCCTCCTTAGTCAGTTTCATTCACCGAATCACGAAATCATGACTTATTCGAGAACCCCGTTCTCCTTCGCCTTCTCGCCCGCTCGTGATAGGCTTCGCCCGGACGAATGGAAGGGTTCTTGTGAGAGGATGACGATGCGCAGGCGCACCCTGGGGAATACGGGTATCTCGGTGTCCGGGATAGGTTTCGGCACGGGCGGCATCAGCCGCCTGATGGTGGGGGACGACCATGAGGCGCAGCTTCGCGCGGTTCGCGGCGCGCTGGACGGGGGCGTGAACTTCTTCGATACGGCGATGGGCTACGGGAGCGGAAAGTCCGAAGCCAACCTGGGCGCCGCGTTAAATCGCCTGGGGGCGGAAGTCGTCCTCACGACGAAGATCCGCTTGAGCGCCGGGGAGCGTGAAGCGCCCGAAGCGGCGGTTGTCGCCTCGGTGGAGAAGAGTCTCGAGCGGCTGGGCCGGCCCCGGGTCGACCTGATCCAGATCCACAACTACGTGGCCCCCGAGCGGAACTGGCCGGTGGGGGAGGTAGCCTTCGATCTCTCCGATATTTTTCGCACGGGTGGCGTGCTTGATGGTTTCAAGAAACTGCGCGACCGCGGGCTCGTGCGCTTTTTCGGGTTCACCGGCATCGGGCATCCCGCCTCGCTGGCCGAGATGATCGACAGCGGCGAGTTCCATACGGTGCAGGCGTATTTCAACCTGCTCAACCCGAGCGCAGCCTATACCGTGCCCGAGGGTTTCAGCGCGGTGGATTACGGCCTGCTCATCGAGCGCGCAGCAAAGATGGGGATGGGGGTGCTGGCGATTCGCGCCCTGGCGCTCGGCGCGCTGACGGCGGAGCCGAACCTGCTGGGTTTTCTGGACGAGCGCCCGCCGGTTCTCTCGCTCGGTTCGGAATACGATAAAGACGTGGCCCGCGCGGAGAAGCTCGCGTTCCTCGTCCGCGAGGGATGCACGCTGGCGCAGGCCGCGCTTCGATTCGTCCTGATGCGCGATGAGGTCTCCTGCGCACTGGTGGGTTTCTCGGGCGAGGAGCAACTCGCAGAAGCCCTCACCGGTGCGGACGCCGATCCGCTGACGGGAGATGAAATGCAGGAGCTCAAGAAGATTTGGGCAAACGACTTCGCCTAGCCAGAGAACGAACCGATCGCTGAATTCATGGATACTCCCCCGAAAGCGCGCATGAGCCAGGCATCCCTGTGGGTGCTGAGCTTCTCCCAACTGCCTATCATGTTCGTCTACGCCAACTACCCGACCGCCATCCCGATCCTGAAGGCGGAATGGTCCCTCACCAATGCCGATGCCGGATTCATCTATTTCATGTTTTACGTGGGCTACGTCGTCGCCTCCGCCGTGCTCACCGGGGCCACGGATTATTTCAGCGCAAGAACGATCTATCTCTTCTCGGCCGCCTGGCTCGGCCTCACGAACCTCATGTTCCCCTTCTTCGCCGAGGGCCTGTGGACGGCCGCCCTGCTGCGTTGCGCGTGCGGGGTGGGGCTTGCGGGCGTGTTCGGGCCGGGCCTGCGCATCGTGGCCGAGCATGCCTCGTCCGGTATGCGGGCGAAGATGGTCTCGGGCTACGCCTTTTTCTTCACCTTCAGTGTGTCGGTCTCGATGTTCCTGACGGGTTATCTGCTCCCCGATTTCGGCTGGCGCTTCACCTTCGCCGCGGGTTCGCTCGGCCCCGTTGTGGGCATCTTCATGGTGCTGCTCCGGGTGCCCGACCCCGGAAGGGAGGAATCGGGAAGCGGGGAGAAATTCGCCTTCCCCCGCCTGCCGCTCAGATGCTGGGTGCTCATCGGCTCCTACGTCATGCACCGCTGGGAGATGTTCGCCTTCAGGGGCTGGGGCGTCACGTTCCTGGCAGCGGCGTTCGTCGCGCACGGCCTTCCGAGAGGTGACGCCGTGGACAACGCCGCGACGGCCCTGGCGTTCATGATCGCGATTTCGGCTTTTTCGAATTTCATCGGCGCCTGGTCGGCGGACAGGTTCGGGCGGCTTCCGAGCATCGGGTGGAGTCTGCTCTTAAGCGGCGCGATGACCTTCGGTATCGGCGCCTTGTTCCACGCGCCGATTCCGCTTCTGCTGATCGTGTTGCTGGTCTGGGCGGTGACGATGGCTGCGGATGCGTCCGTTTTCCTCGTCGTGATGAGCGAAATCGCGCCCAAGCGCCATCTGGGCACGGCGCTGGGCTGCCTCGCCGGGTTTGGTTTTCTCTTCGGCGCGCTCTCCTCCATCGAAGTGGGCTACATTCTGGACGTCACGAACCCCGGCTCCCGGGGCGAGGTCCTGCCCAGAGAGTGGACGGCGGCCTGGGCTTCGGTGGGCGTGGCCGTCTGGATCGGCCTGGGCGGAATCGTCTGGCTTTCCCGTATAATGAAGAGGCGGGCGCAGGATGCTTGAATTCCGGTTGCGAAGCTTATACGCTCCCGCGCCAGTGATGAGATTCGTGAATTCAGGCGCGGACATGAATGAAGGATAAGAAATCTTGAGCGAACTTGTGGAAAAAGGAAGAACCCACGACTGCGGAGCGCTTCGCGCCACAGACGTAGGCAGCGAGGTCGTCCTGATGGGCTGGGCGGGGTCGAACCGCGACCACGGCGGGTTGATTTTCATCGACCTGCGTGACCGCTACGGCGTCACCCAGGTGGTGGCCGACCCCTCTTATGACGAGGCGTCCCACGCCCTCGCCGAGCGGGTGCGCGGCGAATGGGTGCTCGCCGTCCAGGGGGTGGTCATCGAACGCCCCGAGGGGATGGCGAACCCGAATCTCGACACCGGCGAAATCGAGGTCCGGATAACGAAGCTCGAAGTCCTGAGCGAGGCGAAAACGCCGCCCTTCGAGATAGAGGACGATTCCGACGCCGGCGAAGCGCTGCGCCTCCAGTACCGCTACCTGGATCTCAGGCGCTCCGCGTTGCGGGAGAACTTCATCAAACGTCATCAGGCGACCCAGGTGATCCGCAATTTCCTGACGGAAAACCACTTCGTCGACGTGGAGACCCCGGTGCTCACCCGAAGCACCCCCGAGGGGGCGAGGGATTATCTGGTGCCGAGCCGCCTCGCGCGCGGGAGTTTCTTTGCACTCCCCCAGAGCCCGCAGATGTTCAAGCAGATCCTCATGGTCGCGGGCTTCGATCGCTACTACCAGATCGTCAAATGCTTCCGGGACGAGGACCTGCGCGCCGACAGGCAGCCCGAGTTCACGCAGATCGACGTCGAATGCTCCTTCCTGAACCGCGATACCTTCTTCGGCCTCATGGAAGGTCTGGTGGCCCGGATATGGAAAGAGGTGGGCGGGGTCGAGATCGAGACGCCCTTCGAGCGGGTCCCCTACGCGGAGGCGATAGCGCAGTACGGGACCGACAGGCCGGACAGGCGCTTCGGCATGAAGCTGGCCACGTTCACCGACGTGGCGCGGGCGAGCGAGTTCAAGGTGTTCAAGGGCGCGGTGGAAAAAGGCGGCGTGGCGCGCGCCATGGCGGGGCCGGGCATGGCTTCGGCCTCGCGAAAAGAGATAGACGACATCATCGCGCGCGCGCAGGAGTTGGGTGCGGGCGGTCTTGCCTGGGCGAAGCGGACGGAAAACGGGTATGAGTCGAACATCACCAAGTTCTTCCTGGACGGACAGTTGGAGGAGATAGGCGCGAGAGCGGGCGTGGAAATCGGGGATCTGTTGATGATGGTGGCCGACGCCCCTGCCGTGAGCGCGTCTGTACTGGGTCATCTGCGCGATGAAATCGGCGCGCGCCTCGGCCTCGCCTCCCGGGACGATGGGGAATTCGATTTCTGCTGGGTCGTGGATTTCCCGCTTCTCGAATACGACGAGGCGGAGAAGCGGTTCCATGCGCTCCACCACCCCTTCACGGCGCCCGTGCCCGAGGACGTAGCGCTGTTCGATTCCGACCCCGGCGCCATCCGCTCCCAGGCCTACGACATGGTCGTGAACGGAAGTGAGATCGGCGGCGGCAGCCAGCGTATCCACCAGCGAGACGTGCAGCAGAAGATGTTCGCCGCCCTGGACATGGGCGAAGAAGAGGCGCAGCGGCGTTTCGGCTTCTTCATGGAGGCGCTCGAGTTCGGCACGCCGCCCCACGGGGGAATCGCCTTCGGCCTGGACCGCATCATGATGCTGCTGACGGGCGCGCCATCCATCCGCGACGTCATCGCGTTTCCCAAGACCCAGAAAGCCACCTGCCTGATGACCGGCGCGCCGGCTTCGGTCGAGCGTCTCCAGCTCCGCGAGCTGGGCATCGACGGGGCCTTCCGGTAGGGCGCGCGGGTGTCCACGAGGAAAAAGAAAACTCGCACCCGGGGCGACGCGCGCACGCTCGACCTCGATAAAATCCTGAGAAGCGGCGAGGTTCGCGACGAGACGCCCGAAGGATTCCGCTCGGGCTTCATCGCTATCATCGGCCGCCCGAACGTGGGCAAATCCACCCTCCTCAACCGCATCCTCGGCGAAAAGCTCGCCATCGTCACCCGCAAGCCCGGAACCACGAGGCGCAGGCTTCTCGGCGTGTTGAACACCGATAACGCGCAGGCGGCTTTTTTCGATACGCCCGGCCTCGAGCGTCCCGCCTCGAAACTCGGGCGTTTTCTGCTCGAAGAGGTGAAGGCCGCCTGCGCGGGAGCGGACCTCGCCCTGTTCCTGACGGACGACGCAGAGGGGGAGGTGGACGAAAACGCGCTCGCGTTGATCGAGGATGCGGGCGTGCCCGCGTTTCTCGTCATCAACAAGGTGGACCGCTTGAAGGACAAGGCGATACTGTTGCCCGTTCTGGCGAAATACGCCGAAGACGACGGGTTCAGGAGCGTCTATCCCGTCTCGGCGCTCAAGGGAGACAACGTGGAGCCGCTGGTGGAAGACATCATCCAGGCGCTTCCGGAAGGCCCCAGATACTTTTCGCCCGATATGACGACGGACGTGAGCGAAGCGCTCCTGATAGAGGAGTTCGTTCGCGAGCAGGTGTACCGCCTGCTGCACAAGGAGATCCCCTACGCCGTGGCGGTGAAGGTGCGCGAGATGGAGCGCGCCGGGCGTTCCGGCCTGTTGCACGTCGAGGCGGAAATCTACGTGGAGCGGAAGAGCCAGCGGGGCATTCTGGTGGGCAAGGGGGGTAACCGGATCAAGAAGATCGGGGAATTATCGAGAACGGAGATCGAACGGCGCCTGGGCGAGCAGATATATCTCGGGCTCAAAGTAGGCATCAAGCCGAACTGGCGGCAAAAGGACGCCGCGCTTTCCGAACTCGGGTATGAGAATATCTAGGCTTAGCGGTTCTGGGCGCGCATGCGCTTTTTGTGCGCGGCGAGTATCTTCCTCTTGCGCTTTACGCTGGGCTTCTCATAGTACTCGCGCTTTTTGATTTCGGTGAGAATGCCTGATTTTTCGCATTGTTTCTTGAATTGCTTCAAAGCCTTGTCGATCGATTCACCCTCGTGTACTTTTACTCCTGGCATATTGGTTTCGTTCCTCCTGTTTGCGGTAACTTGCGTTAGAAAATAGAATCTTTCCGGTCGCAAACTATCTCTCATCCGCCCGGTTTCGTCAAGACCCCAAAAAAGAAGACCTGTCGGGAGGCGTTTTCTTGGCCATTCTGAGCGACGAAGCCATTGTCCTGGGCGCGCGCCCGTTCTCGAATACGAGCCTGATCGTGACGTTTCTGAGCAAAGGCCAGGGGAAAGTGCGCCTGGTGGCGAAGGGCGTGCGCTCGGCGAAGTCGAGGGTGGGCGTGGGGCTCGAACCGGCGAGCGAGAACCATATCGAGTGGAGCCGGCGCACGGGTTCCGGTTTGGGGACGATGCGAAAATGCGAGACGACCCGGGTCTATCAAAGGCTCTGGAAGGACTATGAGGCCATGCGGGTGGCGTCGCGCCTCTTGAAGATACTCGATGTGGTGTTGAACGTGGATGAGGGCGAGAGCGCGCACTTCTGGTTGCTCCGCTCCTCGCTCGAGGCGCTGGAGGCGGGCGCGGGAACGGCGGGCATGGAGGGGGTCTTCCTGCTCATGCTGCTCAAGACGATGGGTCTCGAACCGGGCCTCGACTATTGCGCGGCGTGCGAGATAAAACCGGGCAGCGAGACGGCGCGTTTCGATATCGCCACGGGTGAGCTTCGCTGCGCGAGGTGCCCTGAGCCGGCGGCGCGGGAGATGCGCCTGCGCGCCGGCGCCGTCGCCGCGATGAGGGAGATTCTTCGCCTGTCGCCCGAGAAGTGTTTTTCCATTCGATTCGCCGCTTCCCTGGGGCCCGAGATCATCGGGTGCGCGGAGGCGTTTCTGCAATACCACGGCGGGAAGAGCCTGCCGAGACGCTCCGGCCATTCCTCCGTTACGCGTTGACGGAATCCCGCCGGAGGAGTATTTGTTCCCTCGTTTCGGGGGTGATTTCCTGATGAGGTTGATGTGCTGAAAGAACTGATGGTCCCCATATTCGAGAACGCATTCGAAAGCGCGCGCGCGGCGGGCGACCTGACTTCGGAGGGGAAGCCGGCCGTCGTCATCGAGACGCCGCCGAACGAGGCGTTCGGCGATTTCTCCTGCAACATCGCGATGACGCTGGCGAAAGCCGAGCGCAAGGCGCCCATGGTGATTGCGGAGCAGATCGTAAAACACTTCGAGGCGCCCGAGGGGTTTTTCACTGACGTCCGGGTCGAAAAGCCGGGCTTCATCAACCTGTATCTCGATGGCGATTACCTGTGCGCGAAGCTCGGGGAGATACTGTCCGCACCGGATGATTTTGGAAAAAACGAAACGGGCGCGGGGAAGTCCGTTCACCTGGAGTTCGTGAGCGCGAACCCCACGGGGCCGCTGCACGTCGGCCACGGCCGGGGCGCCGCGCTGGGCGACGTTCTGGGGCGCGTGCTGGAGGCTTCGGGTTTTCGCGTGCACCGGGAGTATTACATCAACGACGCGGGCAACCAGATAGAGACGCTGGCGAAATCGGCCTGCGCGCGTTACTTGCAGGACGTGAAAGGGGAGGCGGTCCCCTTTCCCGAAGACGCCTACCAGGGAGAATACATTCGCGAGATCGTGAAATCCGCGAGGTTCCTCGAGGGCGTCGGGACGCTGGAGGAGGAGGGAGCACTTCTCTCTCGGGCGGGCGTCATCGCCAAGGATCTGATCCTGGAGGACATCGAAAATTCCCTCGCCGGGTTCCGGGTTCGCTTCGATGAATGGTTCAGCGAGTCGTCTTTGTTCACCGGAAACGGCAACAAGGTGGAAGAGGCGGTCGCCGCGCTGGAAGCGAACGGGAAACTCTATGAGAAAGACGGGGCCAGGTGGCTCGCGTCGAGCGCATACGGCGATGAAAAGGACCGCGTCGTCGTGCGGGACGACGGCCGCCCGACCTATCTGGCGTCGGACATCGCTTATCACCACCTGAAGTATGAGCGCGGCTTCGAGCGGTACATCAACGTCTGGGGGGCGGATCATCACGGGTATTTGCCCCGGGTGCGCGCGTCGATGGAGATGCTCGGCCATGACCCCGGAAAGCTCGACGTCCTCTTCGTTCAGTTCGTGAGCCTGCGCCGCGGGGGAGAGGCGGTGCAGATGAGCACGCGCGCGGGCGAGTTCGAGGAGTTGTCCACGGTGGTGGATGAGGTGGGCGTGGACGCGGCCCGCTTCTTCTTCCTGATGAGGAGCGCGGACACGGCGCTGGAGTTCGATCTCGATTTGGCGAAAGAGCAAAGCAGCGAGAATCCGGTCTATTACGTGCAGTACGCGCACGCGCGCGCCTGCAGTCTTTTCAGGCAGGCGGCGGAAGAAGGCGAGTCGCTCGACGGTCTCGATGAGCCGCCGCCCGGCGTGCTCGTGCTGGCCGAGGAGCGCCGGCTCATGAAGAATCTCCTCGAATGGCCCGACGTGGTGCGCACCGCGGCGGAGAGGCTCGAGCCCCACCACGTTACATTCGGCCTCATCGCTCTCGCCAAACAATTCCATGCCTATTATAATCGCAACCGCATACTGGGCCAGGGCGATGGACTCACCCGCGCCCGCCTGTGTCTCGCGAAGTGCGTGCAAGTCGTCTTGAGGAACGGCTTGAATTTGCTGGGAGTCTCCGCTCCCGAGAAGATGTAGTCAGCATCCGCCCACGAAACGAGAAGTCCATGAAGTCCCGGCAGAGGGCATCTGCGAAACCATACAGGATTGTTTTCGGCAAAGCGCAGGCGGGCGCTTTTGCGCTCGCTCTCCTCGCGGGAATGGGCGCGTCCTTCGGCTTCGGCTACCTCTGGGGTACTGGCGGCGCGTCGGGCAAAAAGGTTATGACTGAGGTCAAACCTGAACCGGGGGCCGGGAAAAAAGGAGAGAGAAAAACGGCAGAACGCGAGACGGTCGCCGCGCTGATAAAAAAGCACGAGCGCGAAGCGCAGACAGAGACGGCGAAGAAGCCCGCAGATGTCATCAAGCCGAAATTTTATCAGGACCTTGTCAGGGAGAACCAGGAGGGCGAACAGCCCATCGAGCTCATCAAGCTGCCGGTGGTGAGGAAAAAAATACCGTCGAAACCAGCGCCCCCTTCGGCTGAGGTGGTCGAGAGTCCCGCTGATCAGGAAAAGCCTCTCGACGAGCCAGCCGGCGAGAATAATGCCGAGAAGAAAGAAAAGACGAATGGGGCCGGCGAAGATACCCGAATGCGGGCTGAGGCGGATACCCGCTCATCGAAACCCTGGGCGAAGGCGAGCGGCTATACCATACAGGTTGTTTCGGTCCAAAAATTCGATGAGGCGCTTCGAGTCGTCCGAAAGCTGAGGGAGGCAGGGTTCAAGCCCTTCATCAAGAATGCGGATCTCGGTACCAGGGGCAGGTGGTACCGCGTCCGGGTCGGGCACTATCCGGACAAGGCCGAGGCCCAAAAAGCGCTCTCCGGGATGCGGACGAGGATCAGGCTCCGACGGGCCATAATTATTGCAATGTAAAGCATCTTTGAATACAATGTTTTGTGCTTTGTTTGCTACAAACGACTTTAAGCTTGACACCCGCGCTTTGCATTCCTAAGATGCAGCCTCCCGATTCCCGGGACTGGAGGCAATTCGATGGCTTCTCGACGCTTTCCGCCATGGCTCGTAAAGCGGCTGCCGAGTCCGAGCCGATCGCATGAAGTCAAGGCGCTGATGCGCAACAAGCATCTGCACACCGTG
Source organism: bacterium (assembly GCA_022825065.1). GTDB lineage: Bacteria > UBA8248 > UBA8248 > UBA8248 > UBA8248 > Bin107. Next base: position 127,531 of record JAJDYR010000022.1, on the reverse strand, counting down.
TGCGAGGAAGCCCGGTGCCCGAACCTGTTCGAGTGTTTTTCCCGCAGCACGGCCACCTTCATGATTGGCGGGGACGTCTGTACGAGAACTTGCGGCTATTGCGCCGTCACAAAGGGGGCGCCGGAGCCTCTGGACGCGGACGAACCGCGGCATGTGGCTGAGGCCGCGAAACAGTTGGGGCTCAAGCACGTGGTCGTCACGATGGTGAATCGCGATGATTTGCCCGATGGCGCGGCCTCCCACGTGGTTGCGACGATTGAGGCGATTCGCGAATTGCTGCCCGGGGCAACGGTGGAAGTTTTGGTGAGTGATTTCATGGGCGATTTCGACGCGGTCGAGCGGGTGGTCCGCGCGGCGCCCGACGTTTTCAACCATAACATCGAAACGGTGAAGAGGCTGTTCAGGAGCACGCGGCCGAACGGCGATTACGAACGCTCGCTGCGCGTCATCGGCATGGCGCGGGAGATTGACCCGGATATGGTGACGAAAAGCGGCGTCATGGTCGGCATGGGCGAAACCGAAGAGGACGTGCTCTCCTTGATGGATGATTTGAGAGATGAAAAAGTCGATTGCCAGATCATGACGATTGGCCAGTATCTCTCACCGAAGAAAAAGGCGATTCCCGTTCGCGAATACGTTCACCCCGATGTCTATGCGCGCTACCGCATGGCGGGCGCGGCGAGGGGTTTCGCGCACGTGTTCGCGGGTCCTTTCGTGAGAAGCTCCTACAACGCGGAGGAAGCCCTGCACGCCTCCCGGGGGTTGGGGGAGGAAAACTCAAAAGGGGATCCCGAGGGTCGCGCGTTTATGACGGCCGATGGCTCGGGCCGGAACGTTCCGGCTCCCTCTCGTCGCCTGGTATCCTTGCCGGTCAGTTGAGGATTTTTGAACATGTATGAGTTTCAACGCATTACCCGCCTGCCGCCCTATGTTTTTGCGAGCGTAGACGAGTTGAAGATCGAGGCCCGCCGCCGGGGTGACGACATCATCGACTTCGGTATGGGGAACCCCGATCTCGCCACCCCGCCGCACATCGTGGAAAAACTGGTGGAGGCGGCGACGAACCCCAGGAATCATCGCTACAGCGCTTCGCGCGGCATCACCCGGCTGAGGGCGGCCATCGCGGGCTGGTACGGCCGCCGCTATGACGTGAATATCGACCCCGAAGAGGAGGCTATCGTCACCATCGGGGTGAAGGAGGGGCTCTCCCATCTGGCGTTGGCCATCACGAACCCGGGCGATCTGGTCATGGTGCCGAGCCCCACATACCCCATCCACACGTACGCCATGGTCCTGGCGAACGGCAACGTGGTTCACGTGCCGCTGTCTCAGGGGGATGATTTCTTCGAAAACATGACCGACATCATCCGCCCGATTTGGCCGCGGCCGAAAATCCTCGTCTTGAGTTTCCCGCACAACCCCACCACGGTTTGCGTGGACCTGGATTTTTTCGAGAAAGTCGTCGCCTTCGCAAAAGAATACAACCTCATCGTGGTTCATGATTTCGCCTATGCCGACTTAGGCTTCGACGGCTATGAGCCGCCCAGCATTCTGCAGGTGAAGGGCGCGAAGGATGTGAGTGTGGAATTTTTCTCGCTCTCCAAGAGCTACTCCATGCCGGGGTGGCGGATGGGCTTCGCCGTTGGGAACCGCGAGATTGTCGGCGCGCTCAGGCGCATCAAGAGTTATCTCGATTACGGCGCGTTCCAGCCCATCCAGATCGCTTCGATCATCGCGCTCAACGGCTCTCAGGAGTGCGTCGAGGAGATTCGGCAGATTTACCAGAATCGCCGCGACGCGCTGTGCAACGGGCTGGAGAGAATCGGCTGGCCCGTTCAAAAGCCCAGGGGCACGATGTTCGTTTGGGCGGAGATTCCACAAGCCTTCCGGGAGATGGGTTCTCTGGAGTTTTCCAAATACTTGTTGAAGAAAGCCGAGGTGGCCGTCTCGCCCGGCGTCGGTTTCGGCGAGTTGGGCGATGGGCACGTGCGCTTCGCGCTCGTGGAGAATGAGCACCGCACGCGGCAGGCGCTCAGAAACTTGCGTCCCCTGTTTCAGGAGAGAGCGCCCGAGCAGGCGGCGAGCTAGTTCGCGGCTTTTCGGGTCAAAGGGATATGAAGAAAATTTGCGTCGGCATATTGGGCTTGGGCACCGTCGGGAGCGGGGTCGTGAATCTGCTCGACGAGCAGCGGGAGTTGATCAAGAGACGCCTCGGCGTAGAGGTGTGCGTCTCCAGAATTGCGGACCGCAGCGTTTTCACGAAGAAAAAGACGGCGCGCGGGGTGGCGCCCGAGAATATGGGCACGGATTTCGAGGCCGTCATCGACGCGCCCGAGGTGCACGTGGTCGCGGAACTTATCGGCGGGACGGATGACGCCAGGCGCCACATCCTGCGGGCGATCGAGAAGAACAAGCCGGTCGTGACCGCGAACAAGGCGGTGCTTGCCGTTCACGGGGAGGAGATATTCGCCGCTGCGGAGAAGGCGGGTTGCCCGCTGGGTTTCGAGGCGTCCGTCGCGGGCGGCATTCCGATAGTCAGAAACCTGCGCGAGGCGTTCGCCGCAGACAAAATCGAGAGGCTCGCCGGTATCTTGAACGGCACGTGCAACTACATTCTGAGCTGCATGACGGAGATGGGTGCGGATTTCGGCGAAACGCTGGAGCGCGCGCAGGAACTCGGCTACGCGGAGGCCGACCCCGCTTTCGATATCGACGGCGTAGATGCGTCGCACAAGATAGCGATTCTGGCGAACCTGGCCTATGGAACGCCCGTGGATCTCGAGGATTACCACACCGAAGGGATCCGCAACATCACGTCCGTCGACATCGATATCGCCAAGGAACTCGGCTACCGGATCAAGCTCATCGCCATGGCGCAGGAGAGGGAGGGGAAACTCGATATCCGCGTTCACCCGACAATGCTTCCCGAAAGTCATCCTCTCTCGCAGGTGGGAGGGGTCTACAATGCGGTGGCCGTCTCGGGCGTGAATGCCGGGCCGCAGGTGTTCATCGGCAAGGGCGCGGGTTCCGAAGCTACGGCCTCCGCCGTGGTGGGCGACATCATCGAGGTGGCGAGGTGGCTGAAAAACGGGGGCGACTCGCGGATCCCCGCCGCCGCTTTTTTGCCGGACCAGCGCGCGCGCCTCGACATCCTCCCCCCGCGGGAAATTTCGACGCGCTTCTACGTTCGCTTCGCGGCGTTGGACAAGCCTGGCGTATTGAGCCGCATCTCCGGTGTTTTCGGCGAACACGACATCAGCCTCGAAACCGTCGTCCAGAAGGGCCGCGCCGACGAGGACGGCTATGCCCGTCTGGTGCTGCTCACCCACAAGGCGACGGAGGAGAACATGCAAAACGCGCTCGAGGAGATCTCCCGCCTCGACGTGGTGCAGCCCACTTACGCGCTCGTTCGCGTGGAATCGGACGGCATGGCTTTCATGTGATCGAGCAGACGAGAGCTCTTCCTGATGCGAAAAATCCTTGTGGTTCTCGCGCGCGGTTTCGCCGACAGGCCGGTGGCGGATTTTGGGGGCGAAACACCCCTGCAAAGAGCGCGGACGCCGGTGCTGGATCGGGTGGCGGGTTCGGGCTTTTCCGGCGCGTGGTCTCCCGCAGCCGATGATGCGTATCCCTCGCTGGACGGGTTTCTGAATCATTTTTTCGGCTCCTCGGGCGCACTCTCCTCCGGCCTGATGCTGGCTGCCGCAGCGGACGTTCTCCCCGAAGCCGGTGAAGCGGTCTTCCGGCTCAACTTCGTGTGCTTGAAGCCCGGCGCGACGAGCGTCGTCATGCTGGACCCGACGGGCTTCGGCGTCACGGATGAGGAGAACCGCGAACTCATAGCTTATCTGGAGCGCCACATGCCGCCCGATGAGGGCGAATCTTTCCGTTTCGAACCCCTGGGCGGCTGCGAGGCGCTTCTCTATTATCGGCGTGCGGGCGCGCCGCTTTCACCGGAATCCTTTCGTGGCTTCTCGCCCCCGCATGCGATTACCGGAATGCCCATCGGGGAGCACATGCCGGTGGCGGAGGCGGCGCGGCGCTTCGTGCATTTCGTCAACGATTCCCAGATGGTGCTTTCCACGCATGCGGGTTTGAGGGAAAAGGCGCAAACCCGTATGTTCGCTGCGAACTCCGTGTGGCTTTGGGGCGGCGGCCTCCACGAGGAGGTGGGGAGAATGTCCGAAAAGACGGGGGGCAGGGATTCGGCGCTGATAACCGACTCGCAACTCGCAAAGGGCTTTGCCAAACTGGGGGGCGCGGATGTATATGAGCCGGGGGAGGAGGTGTCCGCCAGGGTGAGCGAGGCGCTTTCGAGCCATGATTTCGTCTTCCTGCTCGAGGATGTGGACAGCATATCCCCGTGGCGCGAACCCGAGGAGAAAATCGGGGCCATCGAGAGATTCGATGCCGCGCTGATGTCGTCGTTGCTGGAAAAACTGGACCAGCCTTGCCGCATCCTCGTGATGGTGGATCATGGGTTCAGCGTGGAATCCCAGGAATGGATCGCCGATGCCGTTCCGTTCGCCATGGCGGATTTCGACGGAGAGAATCTGACGCCGCCGAAACGGCCGGGCGGGTTGGCCGCCCTCTGGGAAATGGTTCGCGGCGGCGAGGGGGGGCGGAGAAAACCGGCGGTCGGTTTTTCCGAAGAACTGGCTCGAGCGGGGCGCGTCCATTCACTCGACGCGGTGAAGAAACGATTGTTCAGTGGATGATGGGATAAGATGAGTCTGGTCGTAAAAAAATTCGGCGGCACCTCGGTCGCGAACCTGGAGAAGATTCGCGGCGTGGTGAAGCGGGTGTCGGCGGCGAAGGGTTCCTGGGAGCGGATCATCGTCGTGGTGAGCGCGATGGCGGGAGAGACCGATAAGCTGATTCGCCTCGCGCATGCGCTTTCGCCTCAGCCCGTGGGGCGGGAGATGGATTTGCTGCTCACCTCGGGCGAACGCATTGCGAGTTCGCTTCTGGCCATCGCTCTCGATGCGGCCGGAATCCCGGCGATATCCTTGACGGGCGGGCAGGCGGGCATTCTGACGGAGGGCGCCCATACCCGCGCCCGCGTTCGCTCCATCCGCCCCGCGAGGATTCTCAAGGAACTCAACGGGGGAAAGGTGGTCGTCGCCGCGGGATTTCAGGGAGTCGATGAGTTCGACGAGGAGACGACGCTGGGGCGCGGGGGCTCCGACCTCACCGCCGTGGCGTTGGCCGCGGCGCTTGAAGCGGACCGCTGCGAGATTTATACCGATGTGGACGGGGTATACACGGCCGACCCGCGCCTTGTGCCCGACGCGAAGCGCATGGAGCAGATATCGTTCCAGGAGATGATGGAACTCGCGTCCCTGGGCGCGAAAGTGCTGCAGGCGCGCTCTGTGGATCTGGCGGCGAAGTATGACCTCCCACTCGTCGTCCGCTCCGCGTTTGATGAAGGAGAGGGAACGTTGATCATTCCAGAGTCGACGGGAATCGAGGCACCCGCCGTTCGCGGCGTGAGTTGCGATTCGAAACAATCGAAACTCACGATAAGCGCCGTGCCCGACAGGCCCGGAATCGCCGCCGCTCTTTTCGGCCAGTTGGCCGAGAAATCCATCATGGTGGACATGATCGTCCAGAACGTGAGCGAAAACAGCCTGACCGACATCTCCATCACGGTGAACAGCGACATGGCGCAGCAGGCGGAACAGATTATGGTGGAATCGAATGAATCCTTCGGCGGAGCCACCATCTCCCGCGATGACGACATCGCGAAAGTCTCCGTCGTGGGCGTGGGCATGAAAAGCCAGGCCGGCGTGGCGGCGCGCGTTTTCTCCGCTTTGGCGAGAAGCCGCATCAACATCATGATGATTTCGACTTCCGAGATTTCCATATCCGTTGTGGTTCGCCAGGCGGATTCCGAGAATGCGGTGCGCGTCCTGCACAAGGAGTTTATCGGTTGAGCGACGCCTTGACGTTCCAGGAAGTGATCATGGGGCTGGAGAAGTTCTGGTCGCAAAAGGGATGCGTCATCCAGCAGCCATACGACATCGAGGTGGGCGCGGGCACCATGAACCCGGCCACTTTTTTGCGCGCCCTCGGCCCCGAACCCTGGAAGGTGGCCTACGTCGAGCCCAGCAGAAGGCCCACGGACGGCCGCTACGGAGAGAACCCGAACAGGCTCCAGCATTATTATCAATACCAGGTGATTTTGAAGCCCTCGCCCATCGACGTGCAGGAGCAGTACCTCGAAAGCCTGAAGAGTTTGGGAATCAACCCGCTCGATCACGACATCCGCTTCGTCGAGGACGATTGGGAATCCCCGAATCTGGGCGCATGGGGTCTGGGCTGGGAGGTTTGGCTCGACGGCATGGAGGTCACGCAGTTCACGTATTTTCAGCAGGCGGGCGGGCTGGACCTGGAGATGGTTTCCGCGGAATTGACCTACGGGCTCGAGCGCATCGCCATGTACCTGCAAGGGGTGGAAAGCGTGTACGATCTCGTCTGGGCGCGGGATACCGATGGCGGAGTCGTCCGGTACGCCGACGTGCACCACCAGACGGAAGTGGAGTTCAGCCACTACAATTTCGAGGAGGCGGACGTAAAAATCCATTTCGATATCTTTGATAAATACGAGGCCGAGGGGTTGCGCCTCGTGGAGAAGGGCCTCACGTTTCCCGCCTACGATCACGCGCTCAAGTGTTCGCACACCTTCAACCTTCTGGATGCGCGGGGCGCGATCAGCGTAAGTGAGCGGGCGCGCTACATCGGGAGAATCAGAAAAATGGCGCGCGCATGCGCGGAGAGTTATCTGAAATCCCGCTACGAGGCGGGTTTCCCTCTCATCAGGGAAGAGGCGCAGCGAAAGGACCATCTCGCCCTCTACGCCGCGCAATACGATGCGGAAAAAGTGAAGTCGAACGTGGGCGAAGAATAGAGGTTTCAGTTTGGGCAAAGAACTGCTTTTTGAAATCGGGACCGAGGAGATCCCCTCCACCTATATGCCGGGGATGCTCGCCGCACTGAAGGCGCGATCGGAAGCGGCCTTTAACGAAGCGCGTCTCGCTTTCGAGGGTTTGGAAACGTTCGGGACACCGAGACGGCTCGTCCTGCATGTGGCCGATCTGGCGGAGCGACAGAAGCCGCTCCAGGAGGAAATCCTGGGTCCCCCCGTTAGAAACGCATTCGATGAGGACGGGAACCCGACGAAAGCGGCCCTCGGTTTCGCCCGGACGAACGGGGCGGAGGTGTCCGAGCTCAAGCAGGTGGACACGCCCAAGGGGGCGCGCCTGATGTATTTCAGAGAAGACTTGGGGAATGAGGCCAAAACCGTTCTGGGGCCCTTGCTGACGAAACTCATCCAGGATTTGCCGTCCCCTAAATCCATGCGCTGGGGAGCCGGCAGGTTTTCATTTGTCCGGCCCGTGCAATGGGTTCTGGCAGTCTATGGTGAAGAGAGCGTCGATGGCCCCGCATCGGATGGGGGCGCATCGCTCCCGCCTTTCGGTTCAGTCACATTCGGACATAGGTTTCACGGAAATAATAAATTAAATATCAGTAGTTTTCAGGATTATATTCAAGTGTTGCATGAGAATAATGTAGAGCCTTTTGTCGATGACGGAAAGGGTGGCGGACGCATCCCCATGGTGCGTGCGTCCGTCCTGGAGGCGGCCGGGTCCCAGGGAGGTGTACCCGCGGCGGACGCGGAGGCCGTGGAGCGCCTGGTGGAGAAGGTGGCGCATCTGGTGGAGTGGCCGTTTCCGGTGGCGTGCGGGTTTGACGATAAATTTCTGGACCTGCCCGATGAGGTCATCATCTCCACCCTGGAGGTGCACCAAAGGTGTTTTGCGCTCAGGGAAAAGGGTGGAGAGCGGCTCATTCCCTGCTTCATCGGAGTGAGCAACACGCGGGCGAACGATATGAGCGTGGTGCGGAAGGGCTATGAGCGCGTCGTGCGCGCGAGGTTGGAGGACGCGGATTTTTATTGGCGACAGGACCTCGAAACGCCCCTCGTCGACATGGCGGAGGGGTTGAAGGGCGTGGTCTATCACCCGAAGCTGGGCACGAGTTGGGACAAGGTCGAGCGCTTCAGGCGCCTGGGCGCATGGTTGTGCGAAAGACTCGCGCCGGGCGACGCCGCGCTGGCGAAAACCGTGGACGAGGCGGCGTCTCTGTGCAAGGCGGATTTGACCAGCGGCATGGTCTATGAGTTCCCCGAACTTCAGGGCGTCATGGGCCGGCGCTATGCCGAGCTCGAGGGCAGGGACGAAGCGGTGTCCCGCGCCGTATATGAGCATTATCTCCCCAGGGGAGAGGGGGACGACCTGCCGGGAGGCCGTGCAGGCGCCATCGTGGGGCTTGCCGACCGCATGGACACCATCGTCGGCATGGTGGGCCTGGGCTATCTGCCCAGTGGTTCGGAGGACCCTTACGCACTCAGGCGCGCGGCCAACGCGATTTTGCTCATCCTGGAGGATAAGGGTTTCAGGATCTCGTTATCCGAATGGGTGGAGGCCGCGAGCGAACCTTTGCAGGGCAAGTTCAAAGGTGATGCCGACGAGGTGGTTGAGAGGATTCTGGTTTTTATCCGCAACCGGGTGTCCGCCCACCTCTCTCGCGGCGGGGCGCGAGGCGACCTGGTGGAAGCGGTGCTGGCGGCAGGAGACGACTCGGGCTGGCGCGATGTGATAGACGCGCGGGCGCGGCTCCGCGCACTGGAGCGGTTGGCGTCCAGCGAAGAAACCTTCGAGCCCCTCACGACGACCTTCAAGCGGGTGAGCAACATTATCCGCCAGGCGAATCAGGGCGGTGAACGTGATGCGGCGGACAGCCTGGATGAGGCGCTTCTCGTAGATGACGCCGAGAAAAAGCTGAACGCATCCCTGGGCGCTGTTTCAAAATCGGTGGAAGAAGCGTTGGCGAACGTCCGGGCGGAGGACGCCGCCTCCCTGGAGGAGGCCTATGTTTCCGTGAACGCCGCCATCGCGGAAATCCGGCCCGTGGTGGATGGTTTTTTCGATGAGGTGATGGTGATGGACGAGGACGCCGCCTTGCGGAAAAACCGTCTTGCGCTGATGGCCGGCGTGGGCGCGCTGTTTTCGGCCAACGCGGATTTCACGAAAATTCAGTTAAGGGCGACGAAATAACCGGAGCAGGTTTTCGGCCATCCATAACTCTTACTCAGACGCGCGAGAGGCGCGGGAGGATGCAGGTGATGACGGAGAAGATGATTTATTCCTTTGGCGCCGGGCAGACCGACGGAAGCGCCGATATGCGCAATCTGCTGGGTGGCAAGGGCGCGAACCTGGCGGAAATGGCGAGCCTGGACATTCCGGTGCCGCCGGGCTTCACGATCACCACGCAGGTTTGCGTCGATTATCTGAAACAAAACGATTTTCCCGAGGGGCTCTGGGAGGGCGTGAAGGAACAGATGGCGTGGCTCGAAGATGCGATGGGGGCGCAATTCGGCGGCGACGAAAACCCGCTTCTGGTGAGTGTGCGCTCCGGTGCGCGCGACTCGATGCCGGGCATGATGGATACCGTCCTGAATCTGGGGATGAACGACAAGACGGTCGCCGCTCTCGAGAAGAAATCGGGGAGCCGCCGCTTCGCGTACGACAGCTACCGCAGGTTCATCAACATGTTCGGCAACGTGGTTCTCGAGATGGAGCACCACGATTTCGAATCGAAGATCGAGGCCATGAAGCAGCGCAAGGGGGCCGAGTCCGATTTGGATCTGACGGCGGACGACCTGGCCGAACTGGTGGACGAATACGCCGCCCTCGTCAAAGAGAAGACGGGTTCGAGTTTCCCCCAGGACCCTTACGAGCAACTCCGGCTCGCCATAGAGGCGGTGTTCAACTCCTGGAACAACGATCGCGCCTTCACCTACCGCAGGCTGTATCACATTCCCCATGACTGGGGCACCGCCGTGAACGTGCAGTGCATGGTGTACGGCAACATGGGGGAGGATTGCGGCACCGGGGTTGCTTTCTCGCGAAATCCCGCGACGGGCGAGCACGCGCTTTATGGCGAGATACTCTTTAACGCTCAGGGCGAAGACGTGGTGGCGGGAATCAGGACGCCTGAGCCCATCGAAAGCCTCAAGGAGAAAATGCCCGATTGCTTCGCCGAGTTTGAAAGCATTACCGAAAAACTCGAAGCCCATTACAAAGACATGCAGGACATGGAGTTCACCATTCAGAACGGACGCCTGTTCATGCTCCAGACGAGAAACGGCAAGCGAACGGCGGCGGCGGCCGTGCGAATCGCCATTCAGTTGGTGAGGGAAGGCGTGATAGACAGGCGAACCGCCCTGAAGATGGTGGACCCCGACAGCCTGGATCAGTTGCTGCATCCCACGATCGACGCCGAGGAGGAATTGAAGGTGGTGGCCACGGGTCTGGCCGCATCGCCGGGCGCCGCCGTGGGCCGGGTGGTTTTCACCGCGGCGGATGCGGTGGAGCGGGCCGAAGCGGGGGATCCCGTTGTCCTGGTGCGCCAGGAGACGAGTCCGGAGGACATTAACGGGATGAACGTTTCCCAGGGCATCCTCACGGCGCGCGGCGGACTCACTTCGCATGCGGCCGTCGTTGCGAGACAGATGGGGAAATGTTGCGTCACCGGCTGCAGCGCCTTGAACGTGAAGGCGGATGAGAAGGTGATGCGCGTGAACGGCGCGACGGTATTGGAGGGTGATTTCATTTCCCTGAATGGTACGACCGGTGAGGTGATCCTGGGCGAGGCGAAACTCAAGCAGCCCGAGCTTTCGGGGGATTTCGCCACCTTGATGGAATGGGCGGACGAGATCAGGACCCTGGGCGTTCGCGCGAACGCCGACACGGTCACGGATAGCGAGACGGCCATCAAATTCGGCTGCGAGGGGATAGGCCTTTGCCGCACGGAGCATATGTTTTTCGAGGGAGAGCGCATCGACTACGTGCGCGCGATGATTCTGGCGTCTACGGAGGAAGGCAGGCGGGACGCGCTTGATCACCTCCTGCCCATGCAGCGCAAGGATTTCATCGGCATCTTCGAGGTGATGCAAGAGAGGCCCGTAACGATCAGGCTGCTGGATCCGCCGCTTCATGAGTTTCTGCCCAAGACGGAAGAAGACATGGCGCATGTGGCCAGGCTGCTGGGCGTAGGCCTCGAAACCGTGCGCCACGCCACGGAAGCGACCGAAGAGCAAAACCCCATGCTGGGCCACCGCGGTTGTCGCCTGGTGGTCACCTATCCTGAAATCGCCGAAATGCAGGTGCGGGCCATCATCGAGGCGGCCTGTGAGATGAAATCGCGTGGCGTGGACGTGCTTCCTGAAATCATGATTCCTCTCACCTCGGGCGTCAGGGAATGGGCGTTCAATCGCGACATCGTGCACGACATCGCACAGAAGGTGATCGAGGAAAAAGGCGTCACGCCGCGGTATCTCACGGGCACGATGATCGAAATCCCCAGGGCTTGCCTCCGGGCGGGAGAGATCGCCGACAGCGCGGAATTCTTCAGTTTCGGCACGAACGATCTGACGCAACTCGTCTATGGCCTGAGCCGGGACGATGCCGGCTGGTTCCTGCCCAAATACATCGAGAAGGATCTGATCCCCAGAGATCCCTTCGTCGCCGTTGACCGTGACGGAGTGGGGGAGATGGTGAAGATCGGCATCGAGCGCGGCCGTGCGAGACGGGAGAATCTCGAAGTGGGCATTTGCGGGGAACATGGCGGCGAACCCACGTCGGTTGAATTTTGCCATATGGTGAAAATGGATTATGTCTCCTGCGCGCCTTATCGTGCGCCGATTGCGAGGCTCGCGGCTGCACAGGCGACGGTAACGCACGGCTCATACCAGACGGTCGAAATCCATTGAGCGGGATTTCACTTTGATGGTTCGTCTCTCTGCCGAGCGCAAAAACGAGTTGATGGCCGAGGCCCTTGCTCTCGCGGGGCGCGCGGAGGGGATGACGAGCCCCAATCCGCTCGTCGGGGCCGTTGTTCTTGACGCCGACGGAGAGGTAGCGGGGCGAGGCTGGCACAGAAAGGCGGGGGAGCCGCACGCAGAAGTTCTGGCTCTGCAGGAAGCGGGCGGGCGGGCGCGAGGCGGCGTTTTGATCCTCACCCTGGAGCCGTGTTCTCACCAGGGCAGAACGCCCCCCTGCGCGCCCTTCGTGGTGGATTCAGGCGTTTCTCAGGTCATCGCCGCTGTCGCGGACCCGAACCCGCAAGTATCAGGCAAAGGGTTTTCGCACCTGCGCGAACGTGGCGTCGAGGTGGAAGTCGGCGTAATGGCCGAGGAGGCGGTGCGCCAGAATGAAGTATATTTTCATTGGTGGCGGTGCGGCCGTCCTTTTCTTAGCCTGAAGGCCGCCGCGAGTCTGGACGGGAAAATCGCCACCCGGAGCGGGCAGAGCAGATGGATCACGGGCGAGGCGGCGAGAAACGCAGGTCATCATTTCAGAAACAAAATGGACGCCATCCTGGTGGGCGTGGAGACGGTGCTGGAAGACGACCCGTTGCTTACTGCGCGGCCAGGTGGTGTTGCGGGCAGGCCGTTGACGAGGGTTGTGCTGGACTCGAGGCTCAGGACGCCTCCTCACGCCCGGGTACTGGCCTCCCGGCAGGGGAGTTCCACCATCGTTGCGACTACGGACGCAGCGCCCCTGGCCAGAGAAACGGCGTTGCGCGAAGCGGGTGCGGAAGTCGTTCGCGTACAGGCAGACCCGCAAGGCCGGGTTTCGCTCGCTCCGGTGCTGGAGGTATTGGGAAGTCGCGGCGTTCGTCATATTCTGGTAGAAGGCGGCGGCCGGGTTCACGGTTCTTTCATCCGGGAAGGCCTGGCGGATCGGCTCTTGTATTTTTTGGCGCCCCTGATTGTGGGGGATGCGCAGGCCCCCGGCGCGGTTTCCGGCCTTGATGAAGAGGAATTGCAATCTCTGCCCGGGTTATTTAATGTAACACATGAAGTTATTGGAGATGATTTATTGATTCAAGGATATTTCAAAAAACCGATCTGGAAAGAATTCGAGGGTGGAAAAGGTGTTTAGCGGAATTATCGAGGCCGTAGGCGCGATTCGCTCATTGAGGAAAGACGCCGATGGCGCGCGAATTGCCATCGAGGCGCCGGGTGTTTTGGATGGCGTGGGGCTCGGTGATTCCATCGCCCTCAACGGCGTTTGCGTCACGGTGGTTGATTTTGATGAAAGAAAATTCGAGGCCGATTTGTCCATCGAGACGCTTCGGCGGACGAATTTGGGCGAACTGGACGTCGGCGGCCGGTGCAATCTGGAACGCGCCATGGCGCTGGGAGAACGCCTGGGCGGGCATCTCGTGAGCGGCCACGTCGACGGCGTGGGCAGGATCAGAAGCAGGAAAAACGAGGGCGATTCGATTTGGCTCACTTTCGAGGCCCCGGTGGAGGTGATGCGCTATGTCGTTTATAAAGGGTCTATCGCGGTTGATGGAATCAGCCTGACGGTGGCGGCGTGTGATGGGGAGACTTTTTCGGTGTCGATCATCCCGCATACGAGCGAGCAAACGACACTCACGGAGAAGAAAGACGGCGCCGCGGTGAATCTCGAAGCGGATTTGATTGGAAAATACGTGGAAAAACTGCTCGCCCCCCACGCGGAATCGAGGTCTCATGGTGGCGTCACGATGGAAAAACTGAGGGAGCAAGGCTATGCCTGAGCCGAGGGAGGAAAAGGATTTGGGCGCGAGTCCTTTCTCCACGATTGAAGAGGCGATTGGCGATATCCGCGAGGGCCGCATCGTCGTCCTGGTGGATGATGAGGACCGCGAGAACGAAGGCGATTTCATCCTGGCGGCCGAGAGGGTGACGCCCGAGGCGATCAACTTCATGACGAAACATGCGCGTGGCCTCGTCTGTCTCGCGCTCACGCCGGAGAAGGTGGAATCGCTGGGTCTTCCCATGATGGTGCCCAGCCGCGAGAACGGCTCCGCTTTCGGCACGGCTTTCACGGTTTCCATAGAAGCGCGCGAGGGCGTCACCACAGGCATCAGCGCCTTCGACAGGGCCCATACCATACAAACCGCCATACAGGAAGACGCCAGACCGTCGGACCTCGTGACGCCGGGCCATATTTTTCCGCTGCGGGCGCAGCCGGGGGGCGTGCTCAGGAGAGCAGGCCACACGGAGGGCACGGTGGATTTGGCTCGTCTGGCCGGCCTTCAGCCCGCGGGTGTTCTTTGTGAAGTATTGAACGAAGACGGTTCGATGGCGCGTCTGCCCAACCTGCGAAAGGTGGCGGAAAAGAATAATCTCTCCCTTGTGACCATCAAGGATCTCATCGCTTACCGCATGCGTCACGATCGTCTTGTGGAGCGTGTGGAGGAGGCCGAGGTGCCGACGGTATTCGGCACTTTCAAGGTGTATGCGTACCACAATCAAAGCAGCGGAAGGATTCACGCCGCTTTGGTGATGGGGGACTTGAACCCGGACGAGCCCACCCACATTCGGGTGCAGCCGGTGAATGCCATCTGGGATTTGCTGGCGCTTTTACGCTCCGATTGTCCGGACAGGATCAGAAGCGCGCTGGCCAAGATTCAGGAAGCGGGCAAGGGTGTGTTGGTATTTTTACAGCCCGATTCGATGGGAGAGGAGTTTTCCAGAAAAGAGCAGATGGCCGCCGGCGCGCGTGAGGTGGATGAGAAAATCAGGATCAAGAGCGCGCCGTTCCAGGGATTGCGCGATTACGGCATAGGCGCCCAGATCCTCGTGGACCTGGGCTTGCGCCGGATTCGGATCATGACGAATGATGAGCGCAGGATTGTTGCGCTCGAAGGCTATGGCCTCGAACTCGAAGACAGGGTGGCGGTGGACATGGAGCCGCCTTTGCCGTCCATGCAAAAGAAGAGGAAGGACGGCAAGGAATCCTACTTGCAGCGTCCATAAAACGTGCTTGGAGAGTCAATGGGTAATCCGGTGGAAGGCGATCTCAACGGGCGGGGCCTGCGGATTGGCCTCGTCTCGTCGCGGTTTAACGATTTTGTAGTGACGCACCTTGTCCGAGGGGCCGAGACGGCTTTGCGCCAATGCGGCGTTTCCGCGGGCGACATAGCGCACGTGCAGGTGCCGGGTTCGTTCGAGATTCCGGCGGCTGCGATGAAGATGGCGGAATCACAAAATTACGACGCCATCATCTGCCTGGGATGCGTGATACGGGGCGCTACCTCCCACTACGATTTGGTGTGCGCCGAAGCGACGAAGGGCATCGCCCAGGTGGGCGCCCGGACGGGGGTGCCGACCATATTCAGCGTTGTCACGACGGATACGATTGAACAGGCCATCGAGCGTTCGGGAACAAAGATGGGAAACAAGGGATACGAAGGCGCCCTGGCGGCCGTGGAGATGGCGAATTTATTCTCGAAAATGGACAGGGATGGAAACGACGCTCTCGAAGAGGGGAAGTGATGGTCGAGAACAGAAGGGGAGGGCGAGAGCTTGCGTTTCAAATCCTCTATCATACGGATCGCATCGGAAGTCTGACACCGGAAGAAGTCGAGCGTTATTGGCGGTTGCATCCGGCGAGCGAGAGTTCAAAAAAGTTCGCCGACAGGTTGATGGCGATCATGCTGGAGAAAAACCGGCAGATTAACGATATACTCACCGAAGCGAGCGCGAGTTGGTCGCTCGAACGCATGGATTCTGTATCGAGGAGCATCTTGCGCCTGGGCGTTTGCGAAATGTATTTCCTGCCGGATATCCCGCCTGCGGTTACGATGGATGAAGCCATTCGCCTGGCCAAGCGGTATGGACCAGAGAATGCGCCCGGATTCGTGAACGGCATTCTGGATCGTCTCCATCAAGAGAAAATGGCGGTCTAGGGTGATTCGCCTTCGCTTGCTTCCTCGGGGATTGCACGAGGTGAAGAGCTTCGCCGCCGTTTCCATGTTCGCGGTGGAAGATTTTCCGTTTCAGGGGCGGTTGGAAGCGATCGATCGCTTGCTGGAGAACGAGGCGAGCCGCCTGGTGCAACAAGGCAAATTGAGCGGTGTATGGGAATCCCAGGCCATGCTGGCTTCAAAAGGGCGACTCGCGCCCGAATATGTTTTGTTCGCAGGAGTCGGCTCTTTGGAGGACTTGACCCTGACGAAGCTCTACCGGTGCGCGAAGGAGATTTTCGGAAGAATGATGAAGACGTCGGCGAAGAATTTGTCGCTGGAGGTTTCAGGCTTTGCGCAACTCCCCGACGGCTTCGCCCCTGTGGCTACGGAGATCATGAACGGCGCGATACGGGGCGTCATCGGAAACCCTTGGGATGTCGATATTCTCGTCTGCGAACCGGATGACGAGAATTATGACGAGTTGGTCGCGCTGAGCGAGCAAATTGCTTTCAGCAGCGTGAAAAACCGGGAACTCTCCCTGGAGGTCTTCATTTGAGTGGGGTGCTTATGAGGATGATTCGCACGCTCCGTTTCTCACTCCTGCTAATCGTTTTCCTGGCGGCGGGCTGCGGCTACGATCTTGAGGGAACGCTTCGCCCCGGGAACCTGAAAGACGTTCGAACGATTTCGATACCACCATTCCTGAACCAGACGAACGAGCCGGGCCTGGGGCGCGCCGTCACGAAAGCGGTGAGAGGAAGGTTCCTGCGGGACGGTCGCCTCCGGGTTTCCGGCTCCCCCGATGCGGACGTCGCTCTCGAAGGCGTTTTACGCGAGTATCGTCTCTCGCCGATTGGGTTCACCCGGACTGACAGGGCTTTGCAGTATCGTGTCGTTGTGCGCACCCGCATACGGCTGCGTGACAAAGAGCGGGGGAAATTGCTCATCAATCAGGATATGGAGTCTTATGCCGAATTCGCGGTTTCCTCATCCATCGCGCGAAGCGACGCAAACCGCTCGAACGCCAATCAACAAGCAGCCGACTCACTGTCGGAAGACCTCGTGAGCCTCGTGTTAGAGGGTTTTTAGGTTGTCCCCGAGCCGCAAAAAGCCGAAGAGTTCCCTGGCGGCGCTCTCAGATGTGAAAAACTCGCCGATTCAACCCGTATACCTTTTGGAGGGTGAGGATTCCTTTTTGCGGGATGAATACCTGCGCGTTGTTCGCCATAAGGTTTTTGGTGATGAGCCGGGTGATTTCAACCATGACCGTTTCGACTGGACTGAGGCTGATGCGTCCGAAATCATCGCCGTTGCCCAGACGCTGCCGTTCATCGCGGAGAGACGCCTCGTAGAAGTCCTCAATTTCGCCAGGCCGGGCGGGAGGGATGAATCCATCCTTCTCTCTTATCTCGAGCACCCGTCCGAGTCCACGGTTCTTGTTTTCTGCGCGGAAAACATCGACATGCGAACCACTTTCTTCCAGCGCCTGGTAAAGGGGAGCGTGGTTTGCCGGGTGGATAGTTTGGAGGGGGAAGAATTAAAGAAATGGCTTCATGGGCGCGCTGTGGAGTTGGGATTCGAGTTGCGTCCGGAAGCCGCCGGTTTGCTGGTCGAAATGGTCAAGCCCTCCATGATGAGGCTCAGCACCGAGCTCGAGAAGATCGCCTCATTCGTGATGCCGGGAACACTTGCCGGCGAAGATGAGATTCGTGAAATCATCGGACACTCCAGAGAGGAGTTGCTCTACAAGCTGGGTGATTCGCTCAGCCAGGGGAGCTTGAGTGGAACCCTGGTTCTCTTGCGCCGGATGATGGAAACCGAACACCCCGTTGTTTTCGTCGGTGTGTTGCGCAATTTGATCAGGCGCTGGACGATTTCAAAGGCCTTGATTCGAAACGGCCGGGGCGCCCAGGGGATTTCTCAGGTGCTGGGTCTGCCGCCTTTTGTGGGGAAAAGGCTTGAGAATCAGGTCAGGGGGCTGGGTTCGGCCCATTTGCGTGAGTTGTACGGGAAATTGCTTCAGGTGGATCGCAAGCTCAAGCGGACGAGCGACGTGAGGGCGGCTCGGCAGGCGCTCGAGTTGTTCTTGGTGGACGTGCGTTCCGCCGGAAGCGGAACGCACAAGGTTGCCTAGCTATTTCGCAGAGGCCGCGTGAATTCGCCTGGCCAATCTTCCCGCGCGTCTCGACGCTGTTTTCTGGTGGATAATTCCTTTGGTGGCTGCGCGGTCCAGTTGCGACTGGGCTTGTCTCAGCAGTTCCTCGGGGTTTTCTTCGCTATCCAAGAGTTGTTTGATGGTGTTGCGAAACTGCGTACGAATAGCGCGGTTTCTGGCGCGGCGAACGATATTTTGACGATTGCGCTTTTTGGCCGAACGAATATGTGGCAATTTGTTTCATTCTCCGTGAATATAGTTGAAATGTTTCCCTTGAGGCTGTTTCACAGCCCCGGTAAAATACCACGGAACAAAGGGTTGTCAAGTTCTCCGCCCCGGCGCCAGGAATTTTGTGACCACACCACCTGAATCCCCTCATCCGGAACGGGAAAAAAATGTTCCTGCCGCTGCGTCGGCAGGAAATGGTGATGCCGCTGCGGAGGAGAGCATTTCCAGGTTTGCGGGTCCCGTCAGTCTGGCGACTCTCCTGAGTCGGGTTGCGGGTTTTTTCCGTGATTTGCTGATCGCCAAATTCTTCGGCGCCGCGATGATGGCCGATGCTTTTTTCGTCGCCTTCGCGATTCCCAACCTCTTCAGGCGCATGTTCATGGAAGGCGCGCTGAGTTCCTCGTTTCTTCCCGTCTACTCCGACGTGCGTGAACAATCCGGAGCCAGAGAGGCCAAAAAATTCGCCGGCGGCATGTTGGTGTTTCTCATCCTCGCGGGAGGCGTGGGCTGTGCGGTCGGGATCTGGTTCGCAGAACCTTTGATGAGAGGGCTGGCGCCCGGTTTTTCGAGCAACCCGGAAAAACTGCGCCTTGCCGCGCAACTGACCAGAATCATGTTCCCATTCATTATTTTTATCGGCCTGTGGGCGGTCGCGGCCGGCATGTTGAACGCGGCGCGCCGCTTCTTCGTGCCCGCTTTCGCGCCCGCGCTCCAGAACGTGGTCATCATCATCGCCCTTTTGTTGGCGGGTTATTTGGTGACCAGGGCGGAGGCGATTCGGTGGCTCGCCTGGGCCGTCGTCATCGGCGGGGCTGCGCAGTTTTTTTTCCAGCTCCCCTTCATGGGGAAACTGCGGATTTTGCCGCTTCCCTCCATCCCGTGGCGGGTGGAGGGCGTCGGCAGATGCCTGGCTCTGATGGGGCCGGCAGCTCTTGGAGGCGCTATTTTTCAGGTCAATGTTCTCGTTGATCGCTGGCTGGCTTCGTTCCTGGCCGAGGGCTCCATTTCCTATCTTTACTATGCGAACCGGTTGGTCCAGCTTCCTCACGGCATATTGAGTCTCGCGGTGGTGTCCGCCGTATTGCCGGTCTTGTCGGATTATGCGGCGAAAAACAGGGAAAATGCCGCATCCGGAGACTCCGAGCGCAACACCATGCTCGAAGCGGGGAGACTGACGCTGTTCATCACGATTCCTTCTACGTTCGGCCTGATGGCTCTGGCTCATCCGATCATGGAGGTCATTTTCGAACGAGGCGCCTTTACGCAAACCCATACCGTCGCAAGCGCAGCCGCCTTGCAGGCTTACGCAGTCGGGCTGATGTTTTTCGGCGTCACGCGGCTTTTGGCCGGGGTGTTCCACGCTCGATTGAACACGAGTTTCCCGGTGAAGTGCGCCAATATCTCCGTGCTCGCGAACGTAGTGCTCAGCGTCGCCCTGATGCTTCCGCTCGGGTTTATCGGCCTTGCGCTCGCCACGTCGTGCTCGAGCGCTTTGAACGCGGTGTTGTTGCTGAGAGGCGTCATGCGGGAGTGGAGCGATTTCCCGAAAAAGGAGTTGGCGCATTCCCTGGGCAGGCTTCTGGGGCTTGGAATCCTGACGGGGTTGCTCGCGTATTTCGTTCACCTTCAACTCGTTCATCTGCAATTTTGGGATTCGCAGGGCTCGTCGGCCCTGAAACTGGTGATGATGCTGCTCGAGGTATCACTGGCCGCCTGTTTCTATATTTTCGCGGCGAAAAAAATAGATTCTTCCTCGTATGATTGCTGGTGCCGGTTCACCCGCCTCGCATGGAGCAAATCCTGAGCAATGAGGTTCGGACGATGACGAAAGAGAAAGTTTCGACCGAAGATCATGAGAAAAATCATGGCGTATCGCTGGATGCCCGCTTGGCCGATACCTTGAGGACTTTCAGGGATTTTCTCCTGATCGAGCGTCGCCGTGCGATAAATACCGTGGAGAGTTATGGGCGTGACATCGAATCGTTTTTCTGCTGGCTGCAGGAAAACGAGGACGTTTCACCGGCGAATTGGTCGAAAAACACCGTTATCGATTATCTCAAGGACATGCGGGAGAAGGGGAAATCAGATACCACGCTCCGGCGGCACCTGGCGTCCATTCGCGCGCTGGCCAGGCTGCTGGTCCGCGACGGAGAGATAAAGGAGGATTTTACGGCGGACATCGTGCAGCCTTCGAAGTGGAAGCGTTTACCCAAGACGCTCTCTCAGGAAGACATGTCCAGGATTTTGCTGGCGCCCGACGACAAAACGCCGCAGGCGGTTCGGGACAGGGCCATGTTCGAGCTTTTGTACGCCACCGGCATGCGCGTCAGCGAGATCATTCGGCTCCAGCTTAACCAGATTGAACTTGAATCGGGATTTTGCATCGTCCACGGCAAAGGAGATAAATCCCGGCTTGTTCCCATAGGGGATGCGGCGAAAGAAATGCTTGCGGATTATCTGGATACCGCCCGGCTGAGTCTTCTTCGCGCCCGGAGGTCGGACTATGTATTTCTCACGAGCCGGGGAGGGCCCATGACCCGCCAGGCTTTCTGGGCGAGGGTCAAGAGGTGGGCAAAAGAAGCGGGCGTGGGCAAGAACGTGAGCCCCCATGTATTCCGGCACAGCTTTGCGACTCATCTGCTCAGCCACGGGGCCGACCTGCGGGCCGTCCAGGCGATGCTCGGGCATTCGGATATATCCACCACCGAGGTTTACACGCATGTGGACAGGCAAAAACTGCGGGGGCTTTTGGACAAGAGCCACCCGAGGGGGTAGAGAATAAAAAACGAAACGATAATGGCGTTATCGTGTTGACGCCCAAAATGATAGAGCATACGATCCGGTGGCGCATGGGAATTCGATTCTAGACAGCCGAGACATACAGATACGGGGAGCCTGATCTTTTGGCGACGAGGATGTCAGCAAGCCCGCTGGCCGGGCCGGACAGGTTGGTTCACATCATTGGTAACCGGGATGAATCTCTCAAGGCATTGGAGAGGGCGTTTGACGTAAAAATCAGAATCGTATCCGAGGGGTTCGTGGTTGAAGGCCCGCCCGATGCCGCCGAAAAGGCCCGGCTGTTCCTGGACGAGTTGACGGAGTGCGTGGACGAAGGGTTTCGGTTCGATCCGCTGAACGTCAAGACGCTGGCTCAGACCGTGGCGGCGGAACAGGACGTTACGCTCCGCTCCCTGGTGGCGAATCGGATATCGGTTTCATCGAAGAAGCGATACGTCGTTCCCAAGGGCCCGGTCCAGAGCGATTACATCAGGTCGATTCGCGAAAAAGGGGTAACATTCGGAATCGGACCGGCCGGAACGGGGAAAACCTATCTGGCCATGGCGATGGCGGTTTCCGGGTTGTTGGAGAAGGCGTATGCCCGCATCGTGTTGACGAGGCCGGTTGTGGAAGCGGGCGAGAAGCTCGGATTTTTGCCTGGTGATTTGCAGGAGAAGGTGAATCCATATCTCAGGCCGTTGTTTGACGCTCTGAACGATATGGTGGAATTCGAGCGGGTGGAGCGGTTTATACAAAGAGGTGAGATAGAGATAGCGCCGCTCGCATATATGAGGGGTCGTTCGCTGAATGATTCTTTCATCATTCTGGATGAAGCGCAGAACACGACGCCTGAACAGATGAAAATGTTCCTCACCCGCCTTGGCACCAGGAGCAAGGCGGTCGTAACGGGGGACATTACGCAGATCGACTTGCCCGAAACTTCCGGGTGCGGGTTGATTCACGCTCGAGACGTCTTGGGGAAGTTGGAAGAAGTCTGTTTCGTCTATTTCAGTGAACGGGACGTAGTTCGCACGCAATTGGTGAGAAGAATCGTTTCTGCATACGAGGCCCACAGTTTATAAGCGAGTTCTCTCGAGAGCACTCGCATTGCCCGGGCGTTCACATATAGCCGATACGTCCACGATCCCTTCATCGTGAAGGATTCTGGAGGTTGGTCGCGTGATTCATCGAGCCGGCGTCGGAAAAGCTGCCGGGAAACCCAAAAACTTCTTTTTGCGACTATTTGTGTCGCTGGGACGGTTGTTCGCGGGTTATGTTTTGGCGTTTGCCAACACAAGGGCTTACCCGTGGATTCTGGGTGGAACGCTCGCCGTTGTGCTCTCGTTCCTGCTGACAACCGACCTTTCGGCGCCCCGCGTGTCTTTTGAAGTGGGCGATGTCGTCCCCAGGGACATCAAAGCCCCTCAGGATATGCGCGTGGTCGACCCCATCGCTACGAATGCGAAGCGCCAGGCGGCCAGAGAAAAAGTCTTGCCGCGTTACGATATCGATACGCAAGTTTCAAAAGTTGTCCATACCAAATTGAATGGCGCTTTTGAATCCATTCAACGGACGGTGGACAAAGAGCTCGAGAAGGTGAAAGCCGAGCAGTTGAGCATACGCGCCAAACAGAAGAACCCGTCACTTTTATCCGAGTCGGAAGCATATCGGGAATTGTACGCTACGCCTGCCTTCATAAAGGCGGAGAGTGCGTTTCACAAGCTGGTGGGTGGCGCTGTCCCGAAGAAATTGTCGAATTGGTTGAGAGAGGAGAGATTCGCAAACCCGATCCGGGAGGATATCGCCAAACTCTTGAACGTGGCGTATTCGCGCCAGATTGTGAGTGATAAGCGATTGTACGCCACCCACGCGGCGAAGGGGATTACGGCGCGTGACATCAGAACGGGGAATCGGGTCTCCGTCAGCCCATCGATGAATCCCCTGGAACTCAGGCAGGTCGATGAATTGCTCAAGCGGGAAATTCAGAAGATGTCCCTCAGGATCCCTCGGAGCGTTAGCGATCTTCTAGTCTCCCAGGTCTTGAAGATGGTTCAGCCGACGTTGACGTTCAACAACAGGGCGACGCTCGAGAGCAGAGAAAAGGCCGCAGCCTCCGTCCCGCCGGTTTCCGAGGTTCTCAAGCAAGGGGAGATGATCGTTCGCGAGGGAGAACGGCTGAGTGAAGGACAAATCGTAAAACTCAAGAGTCTGCAGAAAATCTACCGGCAAAGCCATGTGGTCGGCAACTTCACCGGAACCGGGTTGGTGATTTTCATTTTGCTCGTCCTGGCATGGATTTGTGTGCAGAAATACGACGTGAGCTTTTTATCGTCGCAAAAAAACGTGACGCTTTTCGTCATACTGCTTTTGAGCCAGGCGGTATTGCTGAAACTGGGCATTCTCTTCTCGGAAGTGTTGCATGAAACTTTCAGGGGAATCCCGCTCCACTCGTTTTACTATGTGATTCCATTTTGTTCCGCTTCTCTTCTTGCAGCCGTTTTGCAGGGACGCTCAGCCGCGGTGTTGATGGCGGTTTTCTCCGCTGTTTTAACCGGACTGATTTTGCCGAATCACATCAACTTGAGCCTTGTCGCCCTAAGCGGCGGCGTGCTGGCGGCCATTCGCTGGAAAGAATACCGGCGCAGAACTTCCGTGCTCATCGTGGCGCTGATCCTGGGCTTGTTGGGCGCCGCGCTCGCTCTGGGCTTCAATGTGCAGGAGGGTTTCCGCGCCGCGATTACGCAGTGGACGGATATTCCCATCGCGCTGCTCGGCGGCCTTTCGAACGTCATCATCGTGGCGGGCGCCATGCCCCTGCTCGAGTCGGTTTTCAAGCTCACGACCGATATGCGTCTTTTGGAGTTGGCCGACCAGAACCACCCGCTGCTGAGAAAGATGGTCGTCAGCGCGCCGGGCACCTACCACCACAGTCTTCTCGTCGGCAACCTGGCGGAGGAGGCGTCCGAGGCAATCGGCGCGAATCCGCTTCTCACGCGCGTGGGTGCTTATTTTCACGATATCGGCAAGATGATGAAGCCGGAATATTTCATTGAAAACCAGAAGCGGGAAAACCGCCACGATAGACTCAAGCCCAATATGAGCGCGCTCATCCTGATCAGCCATGTAAAAGAGGGAGTCGAACTTGCCAAAAGCCATAAACTGCCCAAAGAGATCATCGATTTAATCCAGCAACATCATGGTACATCCTTGATTCGATTTTTTTACGAAAAAGCGAAGACGCTGAATGGAGATGACGTCACAGAGGAATTTTTCCGCTATCCAGGGCCGAGGCCGCAGACGAGGGAGGCGGGCATCCTGATGTTGGCGGATATGGTGGAGGCATCGTCGCATTCGCTTTCGGATCATTCTCTCGGGCGCCTCAGCGCCCTGGTGGACAGAATCGTCCAGAGTGCATTCATGGAGGGGCAATTGGATAATTGCAGCCTCACGTTCAGGGATTTGAGCAACATTCAGGACGCGTTCATGCGCGTTCTGGTCGGCATTCATCATCACCGGATTCACTATCCAGGACAAGAAGACGCTCCCAGGAAAGGGGCTGCGAATGGAAGTCCTCGTCAAAAACGAGCAAAAGCTGTTCACGCTGGATCACAAGGCGCTGAGGCAACGCTTGGAGGTCATACGGAGGGTTCTCCGGTCCGAAGATGATCAGTTCAGCATCGCGTTCATTCGAGACGAGAGGATGCGGGCGTTGAATTCCCGGTATCGGGGAGAGGACGAAACAACGGACGTGCTGGCTTTTCCGCCGGCGGATTCCTTTCCGGCGCCGGGTGAGCAAAAAGAGAGGGAGACATTTTTGGGAGAAGTGGTCATCTGCGTGGATGAAGTGCTTCGCCAGGCGCAAATGGAGTCGGTTGATTACGGCGTCCTGGCGGATCGTCTGCTCGTGCATGGCCTTTTACATCTCAAGGGATATGATCATTACACGAAATCGGAATCCGCGCGCATGCGTCAGGAAGAGAAAAGGATAGCCTGTCTGCTTGAGGGGGAGTGGCTGTCTCGACAAACACCGGGAAATTCTTGAGTGGTAAGATCGGGAGTGACGCCCGCAGGAACAACCGGCCTTTTTCATAAGCACACTGTGCCTCATCGGGAAGGGGGCATCGTCTGATTCCTGTCCCCGGCGGCATGCGGTTGATTCCCGAGGATTTAAAGACGACCTATAATCAATTCCGCCCTGATTTTGAAATCTAAAACCCGTTGGACTTGGTGGTGATATGGGCAGCCTTCGACTCATCATCGGTTTGATCCTGTCATTGGCGATTGTCAGCTTCGGTGTCATCAACATGAAGCCGGTGACTGTTGCCTATTATCAAGGCAGCATCAACTTGCCTCTTTTTTATGTTCTGTTGGCCGTGTTTGCATGCGGGTTCATGGTGGCATGGCTTGGCGGTGCATTCGACAGGTTGAAGTTCAGGACCCAAATCGGAAAATTGAAGCGGGAAGTCAAGTCGCTGGAGAGTAATCTGGATGAGGCGCGGGAGCAAAGCGGCAAGCTCCTCCCCATGGGAAATCCCGCAACCGAAGAATCCAGAACTGCACGGAATGAACTTGCCTCGCAATCCGATCCCAAGTCCCGGATGAGCCTGTCCCCCCGTGAATCGAAGGCAGAGTAAGTATGCCTCCCCCCAAAAGCGCTCTGCACCCCAGGAAAGCCAAAAAAACATCGGGCAATAAAGGGCGTGGTCCATCACCTGCGATGCGCCAATACCTGGAAATGAAAAGACGCTATCCGGACGCGATGCTGTTTTTTCAGCTGGGTGATTTTTTCGAGATGTTTTATGAGGACGCGAAACTCGGGGCGAAAGTGCTGGAACTCACGCTGACGTCGCGCCAGAGTGACGACAAGGGGCCTATCCCGATGTGTGGCGTGCCTTGTCATTCGGCATCCTCCTATTGCGGGCGATTGCTGGAGGCGGGTTATAAAGTCGCCATATGCGAGCAAGTGGAAGATGCGGGAGAAAGCAGAGGAGTTGTGAGGCGCGAAGTGACCCGCGTCCTCACTCCGGGCACCTCGATTGCCGACCTCGAGTTACTGGACAGCAAGGAATCTCAATACCTGACGGGGATCACCCTGTCGGCCGGAGAAGGAAAGACGCTTTGGGGAATGGCATGGCTCGATAGCTCGACCGGTGAGTTTTGCGCGACACAGGTGGAAGGCGATGCCGCCGAGACGCTTGTTTGCAACCAGTTGGAGAGGCTCTCTCCTCGTGAAGTCATCTTGCCGGATGGTTTTTCTCCGCCTGATGAGTTGAAAAGCAAAATCGGTGAACTGAATGTTCATGTTGAGAAAAGACCGGCCGCCACCTTCGATGAGCCGCTAGATTTCAAAAGCCTGGACGCCGTCTTTCCGGATGAAGCAGACGTTCTGGCGAATCCGGCGGCGGTGAACGCCGCGGTAGGTGTTTTGGCGTATCTCAAGGAAAACCAGCCTGGTGATTTCCCCCACATCAAACCCGTGTTTTTCTCCCGGCTCTCTGACACCATGATTCTCGATGCCGCCACGTTACGAAATCTGGAACTCACTCGCTCGGCTGTGGACCGTGGGAAGAAAGGCACTTTGCTTGGCTTGCTGGATGAGACGCAGACAGGCATGGGAGGACGCCTGCTGAAGAAATGGGTCCTTTCACCTTTGATTGAAAAAAAAGCCATCGATTATCGCGCCGAATCGGTACAGGAACTCGTGGATAAGCCCGAAACCCTGAATATGCTCAAAAATGCCCTTGAACCCATTCAGGATATCGAAAGGCTCCTGGGTCGCGTGGGTTCTCAAACTGCAAACGCCCGGGACCTGGCGGGGCTCGGCGCTTCCCTGGGAATGTTGCCGGAGGTTTGTGAGGCAATAAAGGAGGCGGATTCCGGGTTGTTTCGTACCGTCTTGTCGGGGTGGGATTCTCTCGAGGACGTGGCGTTGGAACTGAAGAACGCGATTGTGGACGAGCCGCCTGTTTCGATTCGCGAAGGAGGAATGTTTCGCGCTGCGCACGATCAGGAACTCTCGAAATTGAGAAGGGCGCAGCAAGAGGGCGATACCTGGCTCAAAAATTATGAAAGCAAGGAAAAGCAGCGAACGGGCCTGCCTTTGAAAATCGGGTTTAATCGTGTTTTTGGGTATTATCTCGAAATTGCCAAACGCTTCAGCGAGCAGGTGCCGACAGAATATACGCGCAAGCAGACTTTGGTTTCTGCAGAGCGCTATATCACTTCCGAGTTAAAGAAGATGGAAGAGGACATCCTTGGAGCCGAGGAGAAAGCCCATCATCTCGAGTTCATGCTCTTCGGGCGCTTGCGAACGCAAATATCTCAACAGGCCAGGCGCGTACTCGCCGCCGCGGAGAGGATAGCGATTCTTGACGCTGTTCTGTCCCTGGCGCTCGTCGCGCGCAAAAATGGATACGTAAGGCCCCGAATTACGGATTCCACGAATCTTGAAATCATCGAGGGCAGGCATCCCGTCATGGAGGCGGAGAATCCTGGCCTCTCTTTCGTGCCGAACGATTTATCGATTCGCGATGACCGCCGAATACTTATCGTTACAGGGCCGAACATGGCCGGGAAATCCACGTATCTGCGTCAATCGGCGCTCATCATTCTGATGGCGCAAATCGGCAGCTTCGTACCCGCCAGGAGTGCGGAAATCGGTTTGGTTGACAGGGTGTTCACTCGCGTCGGCGCGCATGATCGACTGATGGAGGGGCAAAGCACCTTCATGGTCGAGATGGTGGAGACGGCCACCATATTGAGAGAGTCGACGCAGCGGAGTTTCATCGTGCTGGACGAAGTCGGGCGAGGCACAAGTACGTACGATGGCGTGAGCATCGCCTGGTCAATCGTAGAGTATCTGCATAACGAGGTCCGCCACAGGGCGAGGACCTTGTTCGCAACCCATTATCATGAGTTGGCCGAACTCTCGAAAGAACTCGCCTGTGTGAAAAACTTGACGGTCGAAGTCCGGGAATGGGGTGATGAGATCGTTTTTTTGCGAAAAGTAACCGATGGCAGTTGCGACAGAAGCTACGGCATTCATGTAGGCAGGTTGGCGGGACTTCCGGAAGAGGTTATCGACCGGGCGAAGGTTTTGCTCTCCAGGTTCGAGAGTACGGAGGCCGTGTCGTGCTCCGGAGGACAAGAATCTTTTCTGGAAAATCGCCGGGAAAACGGGCAACTGCCGTTGTTTTCACGTGCGGAATCGCAAGTCGAGGAGGTGTTGAAAGGCCTGGACCTGGATTCCATTACCCCCCGTCAGGCTCTCGAAACCCTGTATGAGCTCAGAAAGAGCATGGAAAACGTTGAGCAGGAAAAAAAATGGACGTAGACGACGGCGCGCCATCCGGATGTGTTTTATGAAGCCTTGAGGGCAGAGAGGCCAAACAAGGGATTGAGAGCTTTTGTTGTATGCGGTAGCATTGAACTTAAGGGCCAAGGAGAACATATGTTGTCTAACTTCCAGAAAACATTTGTTCTGAGAAAACTAAGCATAGCCATTTGCGTGCTCTTCTTTCTGGCGGGGCCGGCGCTATCCGCGACGGATGACCAGGGCGGAATTCGAATACGGGATATCGTCGTTGTTGAAAAGAAGGGGGAGTTGCTCGTTTTTGGTTCTCTTTTGGGCGCGTTTTCGCCAAAACTCCTGGAAGCCATCCATAGCGGTGTGACCACGAAGTTTATCTTTGATGTAAGTCTTCTTCGCTCTCGCAAGCTAATCTATGATCTGGAAGTCTCTGCGCGGCAATTGCATCATCAGGTGAAATATAGCGCCTTGAAAAAAACATACACCTTTCATCTCAAAGAAGGTGCGAAAGACATTGAAAGAAAAGTGACGAAAAGCCAGGGCGAAATGATGGACTGGATGCGTGAGTTGAATGGTACACCCATTCTCTCCGGCGAGGCCCTGTCCCTCAATGGTCGATATTATGTCAAAATCAGGGCGCGATTGAATCAGGTGGATTTTGTTTTTCCCTTTAATTACTTGCTCGCTTTTTGGGGTAAGAATTCTGATTGGAGCTATTCCCGGACTTTCAGCTCTAAAGGAATGTGAATTTTGTATCCAAAGCGACTGAAAAACCTGGAAATCTCTTCCCGTCGACGAAGAACGCTTCTGCGCTCTTTCATCGCCTTGATCGTCATTGCGACTCTTTCGTTCACGGCCTGGATTTACTTCAAGGAGCTTGAACCGGGAGTCCCCCTGCTCAACAACGTCGTTGTATTTGCGCTTGTGAACCTGAGCATCATTCTGCTCATGGTGGTTCTTCTTTTGGTGGCAAAGCACCTGGTGCGTCTTTATTATGAGGGGAGAACGGGCGCCGGCCGTTCACGCTTGCAATTAAAGCTTGTGTTGGCTTTTGTGGGATTCACGCTCATCCCTGTAGTGGCTCTTTTTGTGGTGGCCAGCGGCTTGATAAACCAGAGTTTTAACGCCATGTTCAGCATGAATGTGGAGCGAGCGCTCAAAGGGTCGCTCGAGGTGGCTCAAACGTATTATCGGGACGTGGAGCGAAACGCGCTGTTCAGCGCGAGCAGACTGGCGCTTGTGTTGGAGAAGTCGCACTCCGACATATTGGCGAACCCTGAGGCGATTGGAAAAGAACTGGAATCCGAGAGAAAGAGCTTAGGGGCGGACTTCATCCAACTCTATGATAGAGACCGAAAAGAGATCGTATCGGTCAAACGTCCGGGGTTGGAACGGGCCGCAACATTCTCGCCACTGGTGGGATACGTGGATCAGGTGATTGATGGGGGGTCGCGCTCAAGTATAGAGAACTGGGAAAAAGGCGATGTCATCTATGGCGTGGCGCCTTTGAAGGCAGAAAAAAAAGTGGTGGGATTTGTCGTCGTATCCAGATATGTGCCGGATCGACTTGTAGAGAAGATCAAGGGCATATCGGACTCCTTCGTGAATTACAAGGAGTTGGAACTGTCCAAGGATCCAATCAAGGCAAACTACATCATCACCTTTTTGGTGGTCACTTTGCTGATTCTCTTTGCGGCCATATGGTTCGGCTTCTACCTTGCGCGCGGGATTACGGTTCCCATCGAGAAATTGGCGGAAGCCACAAGGGCGGTGTCGGATGGCGACCTCGAACATCGCGTGGATGCGCAGGCAGATGGGGAAGTGGGGATTCTGGTCAACGCATTCAACAGCATGACGGAAGAGTTGTTGGCCAACAAGGAAAAAATCGAAGAATCCTCTGAAATCTTGAGCCGTTCCAACCTGGAAATCGACAGAAGACGCAGGTATATGGAAGCGATGCTCGAAAATATCGGAGCTGGTGTGATATCAATCAGTCGCCGGGGTCGCGTTACCATTCTCAACAAAGCGGCCGGGGAGTTGCTGAGCATTGAGCCTCAAGATGCCGTGGGTCGAATGTTCAGCGAGGTTTTCGAAAGCGCGCATCTCGAACCCGTCCGTCATCTGATGCGTTCAATGAGGGATCGAAAACACCAGAGCGCTTCGGAGCAAGTGGAGATCATGATTGATGGCCGCGTCCTGACGCTGCGCGCGAGCTTGACCCTGCTCAAAAGCGCGGATGGCGGCAGGCTCGGAGCAGTCATTGTGTTTGATGATATGACGGCTTTGATACGGGCTCAGAAAGTGGCCGCATGGCAGGAAGTGGCTCGCGGGATCGCGCATGAGATCAAAAATCCGCTTACACCGATTCAACTCTCTGCTCAGAGAATGAGACGGAAATTTGAAAGTGAAGCCTATGATTTCGCGGAAGTATTTGAATCTTGTACGGATACCATTATCAACCAAGTGTCGAGTCTGATTGATATGGTGAATGAATTCAGCCGGTTTGCGCGAATGCCGGAGCCGAGATTGAGGCTTTGCGGGTTTGCTCCCCTCATCGAAGATGTGGCGAACTTATATCGTGGCAGAAAAGGGAATGTGAAATTTTCCATTCAGATCACCGCAGGGAATGCGGCGGTCATGGCGGACCCCGAGCAGTTGCAGCGGGTGTTCATCAATTTGCTGGAAAATGCCTTTGAATCCCAGGAGAGCGAAGGCGAGATAAATTTGCAGGCATGGAGCGATACGGACAGAAATATGATAGTTGTTGAAGTTGCCGACCAGGGGCTGGGTATATCGGAAGATGTGAAAGGCCATATATTCTCTCCTTATTTTTCTACGAAAGATAGAGGCTCGGGGTTGGGTTTGGCTATATGTCATCGCATCGTGGCGGACCATAATGGAACGATAGGCGTGCGGGACAACTATCCCGCAGGTTCTGTTTTTCGCGTAACGTTGCCATTGGCGCCTGCTGCGGACGTCACGCCTGAAAAGCAAAGGACGGCTTCCATTGGATAAGGGACATGTCCTCATCGTCGATGATGAGCGCGAGATACTCGCCAGCCTGGAAGATGTTCTGCACGATGAAGGATATCGTGTAGAGCGGGCCGAGTCTGGAGAAACTGCCCTTCAGTTGGTTCGAACTGAAACTCCTGATGTGGTTCTGGTTGATGTGTGGATGCCGGGCATTGATGGAATCAAGACTTTGCAAGCGGTGAAAGAGTCGAACGCGGACATCGAAGTCGTTGTGATGTCCGGTCACGGCAATATTGAAACCGCAGTGGCCGCAACCAAGTTGGGCGCTTTCAATTTTATTGAAAAACCTCTGTCTATTGATACGGTTTTGCGTATAGTTGATTCCGCTGTTCAAGCGCGAAGGGCCAAGGAACCCAAGGTAACTGATGTCGTTGATGTGATGCTTGACGGCGCCAGCAAGGGTATCCAGAGGGTTCGAAGAGCTATCAGGAGAGCAGCGAAAGATATTGGCCCCTTGCTGATTGCGGGCGAAAGGGGAACCGGCAAGCGTTTTATTGCCAGGATGATTCATAAGAACGGCATCAGTGAAGAAGAAGGCTTCAGGCCGGTTCATTGCCGCTCGCTGTATCCGGTGGCTGAGGCAGGCGAATGGGAAGAGACGCTGGAGCGGCTGGTGCCCGCTGCCTTTCAGGGGACGGTATATCTTGATGGTCTGGAGCAGTTGCCCATGGCCGAGCGTGAGGGGTTTCTCGCCCGGTTCCTTGGGCATGCAACGGATTCAATACGTTTGTTGGTATCTCTTGATCACATGGGCACTCCGAAAGACAAGGCTTACGTACGGGCCTTGTCCACCCAAATAGGAGCCGATGTAATACATTTGCCCTCTTTGCGCGAACGAAAAGAGGACATTCTCCCGTTAGCCAACAGATTTTTGAATGAATGCATGGAAATTGGCAGGTATGAGAAGAAATTTTCAGAGGATGTCATTGCCTTACTTGAAGACTATGACTGGCCGGGCAATATAGCTGAACTGAAAGGCGTAGTGACCAAAGCGGCATATGCATCACAAGGGTCGGAGATTCAAATCGCCCACTTGCCGTATGCGATACGCGAAGCTTCTGATTTCGAGGCGGACACATCGGGAGACGACGTCCCGTCTCATTTCAATGTGGCCAGAACCCAATGGGAGAGGCAATACCTGTCCTTCCATTTGGAAGAGCACGGTTGGGATATCAACAAAACCGCCCAGGCCGTAGGTATGACGGAGCCTGCCTTAAAGCGAAAAATTAAAGCATACGATATAGAGCCCGTATTACCGGCTTCAGCGACGCTCAGGGAAACAAGTCAAAGGAGTATTTCGAAGAGTGTCGTGTTGTATGGCCGGGGGCTTCACTCGGGGCTGAAAACGGGGTTGATCATTGAACCCTTGCCGCCGGGGAGCGGGATTCAGTTCGGTAGCCTGACGAGCCCCGATATTGTGAGGGCGAATGTCGATTTTGTGGATGGCACCAACCATGCGACGAACTTGCGCAACGGGGCTGTGACGGCTCGGACGATAGAGCATCTCATGAGCGCGCTGCACGCTTATAAGATTAGCAATATACTCATCAAGATGAGCGAGGAAGTGCCCGTCATGGATGGGTCGGCAGTCGAGTTTTGCCGCTTGCTTGAAGAAGCGGGTATCGAGGATCAAAAGGAAAAACGCGAAGACTTGTGGGTTGATAAGGTTTACGAAATAGGCGAGCCGGCCGACGAGAAGGGTTATATTCGTATAGAGCCGGCGGATTCTTTTTCGGTTTCCTACCTCATCGATTATCCTGAGCCGATTGGAAAACAAACCTACCTGTACGAACATAAGAATGCCTCGAGTTTCCAGGAAGAAATCGCACCCGCCCGCACGTTTGGTTTTGTTTCTGAACTGGAGTCGCTCGAGAAAATGGGCCTGGCCGAGGGGGGGCGTTGGGATAACGTGATTCTTGTGGACAAGGCGCGTGTCGTGAATACCCAACTGCGATTTCCCAATGAGTTCGTTCGACATAAAATTCTTGACGTTATCGGAGACCTGTATTTAACCGGGCGTCCTATCCGCGGGAAAGTGACCGCCGAGAGAAGTGGCCACCGGCACAATGTGGCTTTGGTCAAGAAGCTGATGGAAGTCCACGGCTGATTTTGAGTTCATTCCGAGCGATTCCGCCTGCTAAATCATGGAACATCACTTTTGAATGAGGATCGTCTGACATACCGCGACGCAGGCGTCGATGTGCATTCGGGAGATGACTTCGTTCACGCCATCGCCCAGGCTGTTGCATCTACCCATGACAGCCAAAGCGGTCGTATCCTGAAGGGGTCGGCTGATTTTGCGGGTTTGTTCCGCCTGGGTGGCGAATATGAGGATCCCGTACTCGTTTCAGGAACCGACGGCGTCGGCACGAAGTTGCTCCTGGCCCAGGAGTTCGAGCGTCATGACTCCGTTGGGATTGACCTGGTGGCCATGTGCGTGAACGACATCCTGACCACGGGAGCAGAACCCCTCTTTTTTCTCGACTACATCGCGACGGGCAGGATCGATCAAAACGTATTGAAGGCAGCCGTATCCGGAATCGCCCAGGGTTGTCGGGAGGCAGGTTGCGCCCTCATCGGTGGTGAGACGGCGGAGATGCCCGACATGTATGGACCGGGCGTTTACGATCTCGCTGGTTTTGCCGTGGGGGTGGTTGAACGCAGGAAATTGGACGACAGGCCGCCCGTGAAAGCCGGCGACGCCATACTCGCACTGCCTTCTTCAGGGATTCATAGCAACGGATATTCCCTGGTGCGGAAAGTATTCGAGTCAAAAGGAAAACGGGATTTTGCGGCGGAAAGGCTGGGACTTCCTGTTGAAAACGTTTTATTGGAGCCGACCCGGATTTACGCCAATGGAGCTGGTTCTGTTCGAGGAGAAGAGGGGATAAGCGGCATCGCGCACATCACGGGAGGCGGCATTCCGGGAAATGTGAGTCGTGTGATACCGGATGGATTGCAGGCGAGATTCTATCCGGAAAAGTGGGAGATGCCGGAGATATTTCCGTTGATTCAAGAGCTCGGTCCGGTTGAGAGCGCGGAGATGTATCGCACTTTTAATATGGGCCTGGGTTTTGTCTTCCTCGCGAGGGCCGAGCGAGCGGGATATTTGCTCGAATGTTTGAGAAATGCCGGAGAACAGGCCATGGTTGTCGGCGAAGTCGCCCCAAGAACAAAGGATGGTCATTCCGTCGTCATCGAAAGCATATAAATCGTGAACGCAAGAGCACAATTACGGGTGGGCGTTTTGGCCTCGGGGCGTGGGTCGAACCTGCAGGCCCTCATCGATGCCGGGCGGAAAACGGGTTTTCCGGCGGAAGTTGTGCTGGTGCTGAGTGACAGAAGAAATGCGTATGCTCTCGAGCGCGCCTCGAAGGCTGGAATACGACACAGACACTTCGCGCCGAAGGACGATGCTTTTTTTCTGCGGATGGGGGATGAAATCGAAAGTTGCGAAATCGATCTCATCTGTTGCGCTGGTTTTATGCGTATTTTGCCGCCGGATTTCGTGAGCCGTTTTGCAGGGAGAATCATCAACATTCACCCCTCGCTTCTGCCGAGTTTCCCGGGCCTGCGCGCGCAGAAAAAAGCGCTGGACGCCGGTGTGAGGGTGGCCGGCTGCACGGTCCACTTCGTGGACGAGGGGGTGGATACGGGGCCTATCATTTTACAGGCCGCCGTGCCGGTGCTGCCCCATGACGACGAGAATACCCTTTCGGAGAGGATTCTCGTTTATGAGCACCGCATATACCCGTTGGCGGTGCGGCTCATCGCCGAGGGAAGTGTTCGCTGTATTGATGGCGCTGTGCAATATGCGGGAGACGCTCTTGCGGAACAGCGCGGTTTCATCTCACCCGTTTCGGAGTAGCCATCCACAGAGGATGAAGAGAGTTTTGCGCAAATTTAGTTTCCTGATACTGGTATTTCTTTTTTCGTTTTTCGCGTACTCGCAAGGGCGCGCATCTGGCGCGCCTGTGGCGGAAGAATCGCGTCTGAAAATGGAGAAAATAGTCACGACGCTCCAGGAAAAATATGAGGCCCTGGAATCCCTGCAAGCCTCTTTCGAGCAGAAAAATGAATTGAAATCCCTTGGGCGGACAACGACGTCGAGCGGGCTTTTCGCGTGGAAGAAGCCCGGCAAACTGCGCATGGAGTACGTCAAGCCTGAAAAGCAGGTTCTGGTCTCTGATGGCCGCAAGTATTGGCTCTACACGGTCCGCTTCAAGCAGGTGATTGTTTCCCAAACCGGAGGCTCTGGGTTTGGTGCGACTCCTTTGTTATTCTTGTCGGGCAAGGGGAATCTGAAAAAGAATTTTCATGTAACCGTAGAAGAAATTGGCGTTGCCAGGCGAAGCGGGGGAATCTGGAAGGCCGGTCAGCCTCACCGCATTCGCCTGGAGCCGAAGGCCGCGGGCGCCTCGTTTCGCCGAATGTGGGTCGAGGTGGACCCTGAGAATTTCAGAATCCTCACCTTGGCCTATATTGACAACATCGGCAATAAAAGCCACCTGCGGTTTTCTGATGTCGAAGAAAACGTCAGAATTGCAGGAGAGAAATTTCAGTTTGTCGTGCCGCCGAATGTCGAAGTTATACGAATGCCGGCTCATAACGGCCAGCGATAAATAAGGATTGAATCGAGAATGGCGATGCAAATCATCAACTGGGTGATGGGGTTTGGGCAAACGATTTTCTGGGCGGTGCTGGTTCTCGGGTTGCTCATTTTTATCCATGAGTTGGGCCATCATCTCGTTGCGAAATGGCTCAAAATAGGAGTTTCCACGTTCTCTTTGGGCTTCGGCCGCCGTATCTGGGGTTTTCAGCGGGGAGAGACGGAATATCGCGTGTCACTGATTCCCCTGGGTGGCTATGTGAAGCTCGTGGGAGAAGACCCGGAAGCGCAACCCGATAATCCCGATGCGCCCAAAGAGCCGGATGAGCCGGAGAAATCTTTCTACTTGCGCCCCGTGAGCCACCGATTGGCCGTCATTTCGGCAGGACCCTTGTTTAATGTCGCCCTGGCCATACTCCTCAGCTGGGGGTTGCACCTTGGTGGTATTCCAGTGCCCGGAACGTGGGTCGGTGGTGTATTGCCAGATACGCCTGCGAAAAATGCGAACCTTCAAACCGGCGATCACATCGTGGCTATTGATGGGACGCGAATTCAAAAGTGGTCCGAGCTTGTCGAAATCGTACGAAGAAACGCCGGCAAAGAACTTGTGTTGACGGTGGAGCGCGGCCGCAAATCCTTTGAGACTCCCATCGTCCCGACATCGAAGAGCGCGACGGGGAAAGAGTTGGGTTACGGCCGGATCGGGATCAGTATCGGACAAGGCACCTACACCGAGCGTTTTGGCTTCCTGGAGTCTCTGGGAAAGGGTTTTGAGCAAAACTACCGCATCGCCAGCTTAACGGTCGTTACGTTGTATTCGATGCTGACGAAGACCATTCCTGCGGACATCGGAGGGCCGATTCGCATCTCCGTGGTGGCCGCAGAGCAGGCGCAGCGCGGATTCCGCTACCTCATCATGTTTACGATTTTGCTCAGCATCAATCTGGCGATTTTGAATTTGCTGCCGATTCCGGTTCTCGATGGCGGGCATATTTTTTTCTTGCTTATTGAAGGCTTGCGTGGCAAACCTATTAGCCTGAGAGTCCGGGAGTTGGCCATGCAGGTGGGCACCGTTCTACTCATCGGTTTGATGATCTTTGCCACCTATAAGGACAGCGTGTATTATCTTTTCGGTAGTGAATCGTCAACGATAACGAAAAAAGAGAAGCAAACAGAGAAAATGAAGGGCGTAACGAAATCATCTCCTGAGAGCAAAAAAGGCGAATAGGGGATTGTGCATTGTTTGAGGCATTTACGGACGACGTTTTTTACACCAAACCCATACCGGGGATTGGCCTCCCGCCTAAAGAGCAGAGCAGCGCCGCTTTGCCGATGCTTGGAGCGGAAGAGGCCGGCGAGGCGTTGCCTTGTGCGGATCCTTCCTTGTTCCCGCTCAATCGACGAAGAAGTTCTCAGGTTGAAGTGCGGGGCGTCAAAATTGGTGGCGGTGCTCCCATCGTGGTGCAATCGATGTGCAATACCTACACGCATGATGTGGAGGGGACCGTAGGCCAAATAGAGCGACTCGAAGCTGCGGGGTGTGAAATCGTTCGTCTGGCTGTTCCTGACGAAAAGTCGGCCAATGCGCTCTGTGAAATCAGGAAACGCACCGAGATGCCCCTGGTGGCGGATATTCACTTCGACTATCGCTATGCCTTGATGGCTGCGGATGCGGGGATCGATTGCCTGCGCATCAACCCCGGCAACATCAACGGGGAAGAGAGGGTGAGCGAAGTGGTCGATGCGGCGAAAGGCAATGGCCTGCCCATCCGCGTTGGCGTGAACGCCGGCTCCCTGGAAAAGCACCTGCTTGATCGTTTCGGCGGCGCAACGCCCGAGGCGATGGTGGAGAGTGGGTTGCGCCATGTCGCCATGCTGGAGAAGCGAAACTTTTATGACACGAAGATCTCCTTGAAGGCCTCCGATGTCGCGAGGACGGTAAAAGCCTATCGATTGATGGCGAAACGCGTCGAGTATCCTCTCCATCTGGGCATCACGGAGAGTGGGAGCCTCCAGACGGGCAGCGTAAAAAGCTCTGTCGGCCTGGGCATTCTGCTTTCGGAAGGTATCGGTGACACGATTCGCGTTTCCCTGGCGGCGGACCCGGTGGAAGAGGTGCGCGTGGGCTACGAAATTCTAAAAAGCCTGAAGTTGCGCCAAAAGGGCGTGAATGTCGTCGCGTGTCCATCGTGTGGGCGTGTTCAAATTGACGTGGACAAGCTCACCATGGAAGTAGAGCAGGAGCTTGCCCATATTGATGCGCCTATTACAGTGGCCGTCATGGGCTGTGAGGTGAACGGTCCTGGTGAGGCGAAAGATGCCGACATCGGCGTGGCCGGCGGCCATAAGCGCGCTCTGATTTTCATGAAAGGCGAGAAGTCAGGTCTGGTATCCTATGAGGACATCAAGAAAAACCTGGTGGAGCGCGTAGAGCAACTTGCGGAGCAATACGAAAAAGGCCAATTTGAGGTAACTCACTCCTAAGAAAATCTGATAGATGCGATTCTCACGAGGTTTTTTGCCCACATTAAAAGAAGCGCCCGCCGAAGCGGAAGTCGTCAGCCATAAACTGATGGTGCGCTCAGGCATGATCCGCCGATTGGCGGCAGGCGTATATACGCTTTTGCCCATCGGCGTGCGCGTGCAGCGCAAGGTCGAGCAGATATTGCGTGAGGAGTTGAATCGCGCAGACGCGCAAGAAGTTTTCCTTCCTGCGCTGAATCCGGCCGAGCTTTGGCGAAAAACGGGACGATGGGAAGTATACGGGAAAGAATTGATCCGCTTGAAAGATCGCCATGAGCGAGATTTTTGTCTGGGACCCACGCATGAGGAGGTAATCACCGATCTGGTGGCGCGCGAGGTAAGGAGTTATCGGGACCTGCCGCTCAATCTCTATCAGATTCAAACGAAATTCAGGGACGAGATCAGGCCCCGTTTCGGCGTGATGCGTGGGCGGGAATTCACGATGAAGGACGGCTACAGCTTTGATAGAGACGAAGCGGGCGCGGAGCGAAGTTATGAAGAGATGGTGCAGGCCTATACCCGGATATTTCATCGCTGTGGACTGAAGTTCAGCGCCGTGGAGGCGGATTCAGGGGCCATCGGCGGGAGTTTTTCGCACGAGTTCATGGTCATGGCCGATACGGGCGAGGAGGCGATCACCGTTTGCGATTCGTGTGGGTACGCAGCGAATGTGGAAAAATCGCCGGTATCCTTGCAGTTGCCCGGGAATGAGGGAGGCGAGCTTAAGAAAGTCCATACGCCCGGCGCTCATTCCATAGAAGAAGTGGCGGAATTTTTCTCTCTGCCTCCGTACCGGATGGTCAAGACTCTTTTGTATATCGCAGACGATGAGCCGGTGGCCGCTATGATTCCAGGCCACAGGGAACTGAACGAGATCAAACTGAAAAATGCGCTCGATGCGGTGGATATCGAGCTTGCCGACGCCGAGACGGTAGAGAAGCTGACAAACTCTGAAGTGGGCTTTGCGGGCCCGGTAGGCTTGTCAAATGTTCGGCTCGTGGCGGATTGCGCCCTTCAAAATAGCGAAGGGCTCATTGTCGGGGCAAACCAAACGGACTATCACTACACAGGCGCTCGCGAGGGTCGTGACTTTACCGCAGGCAAATTTGCCGACCTCACTGTTGCCCAGGAGGGAGACGCCTGCCCCAAATGCGAGGCTGGGCTCAGCATCAGGCGAGGCATCGAGGTGGGGCATGTCTTCAAGCTGGGTTGTAAGTATTCTGAATCTTTAGACGCTACCTATCAGGACGAGAATGGTGAGACGCACACTATCGTCATGGGCTGTTATGGCATCGGCGTAGGCCGAACAGTCGCAGCGGCCATAGAGCAGAACCATGATGAGGACGGCATCATCTGGCCGACTCCCATCGCTCCGTATCATGTGGACATCATTCCGGTGAGAGTGGATGATGAAACCATGAAAGTTTGCGACCACCTCTACGACTCGCTCGAGGCCGCAGGGCTGGATGTCGCGCTTGATGACAGGGATGAGCGCCCGGGCGTGAAATTCAAGGATGCCGATCTCATCGGGTTTCCTTACAAAGCGGTCATCGGACCCAGAGGCCTCAAGGAAGGTAAAATCGAGATAAAATCGAGAAGGACGGGAGAAACACAACTTGTGGCGATTAGCGAGACGTCAACTTTTTTGGAAAATCTGATTTCCGAAGAAATGAAATCCGGCAGTTAATTTGCAAGGTTTTCAGGTTTTGTTTTGAAGCGGTTTATGGATTTTCCCATGAAGTGTTGTTCGGTCTTGGAGTTTGCGGGAAGGGAAAACCGGAAAAATAGAAAACTTGACGTTTTCGGTTCCAGGCATTTATATTCTGCTCCTGTAGTGAGGCGGAATTTTGGAAGGAGATATTTGAGCGTGGCCTACCAGGGAGTTCGCGAGTGCGTTGTTTGCGCTTGGCGAGAGGGTTGCCGCCTGAAGTATCGTAATGAACCGAACGGGGCGATTTTCTGTCCGGAATTTTCACCGGACTTGAGATTACAGCAAACGCAATCGAAGGAAATTCCGTCTTCATCCGAAGGCCTAGAACGGGGAGCAAACGACAAATGAGGCGTGAAATCGAAATTCTGATCTTGCTCTTTTTGGGATATCTGTGCTTGATGGTAGGCTTTCGCATGGAAGACATTGGTATGCAGGTTTTTTTCTATATTCTCTCTGCCATGT
This sequence comes from bacterium, assembly GCA_022825065.1. Taxonomy (GTDB): domain Bacteria; phylum UBA8248; class UBA8248; order UBA8248; family UBA8248; genus Bin107. The sequence goes on along the minus strand of JAJDYR010000022.1, from coordinate 86,913 downwards.
TTGTTTTCGCCATATTCCGACCCAAGCAGTCTCCCTGACGGGGTGCATTCTGGCGGCGTAGCTCAACCGGTTAGAGCATACGGCTCATATCCGTAGTGTTGGGGGTTCAAGTCCCTCCGCCGCTACCAATTCCTCGCCGCTCAGGGGAGGATATCTCAGGTGATGGCAGGCGCCTCGCAAGGAACTTCCTTGAAAGCAAAAAAAGTATTCGAGGCCAAGGTGAGAAAGGGCCTCAGAAAATCAGCTTATAAGGCCGGGTCTGCCCCTTTGCTCGTTGGTTTTTCCGGTGGCGCGGATTCCACGGCTCTTTTGATGTCCTTAAAGTCGCTTCTGCCGGAATCACAGCCCCTTTGCGCCGTTCATGTCGAACACGGGCTCCGCGGGAGCCTGTCGAAAAAAGATGCTGAGCATGCCGGGCACGTGTGTCAGCTGTACGGCATTGACTTCCGTTGCGAGCACGTTCGTGTGTCTCGAATAGCGCAATTGGGACTCGAAGGAGCTGCTCGCGAATCGAGACGTTCGGCTTTTCTGACGGTCGCCAGGGAGATTGGCGCCGATACCCTCGCGTTGGCCCACAACATGGATGACCAGGCTGAAACCGTGCTCATGCGTTTATTTGAAGGAGCAGGCGTGAGAGGGATTTCAGGCATGAAGTGGCGGACCCCGTTTTCGTCAAAAGGAGAAGAGGAGTTCCACATCATCCGGCCCTTGCTGAATGTGTCGCGCAAGGAGATTGTGGAGTATCTGGAGGCGCAGAGCATCTCCTGGGTCGAGGATGAAATGAATGCGGACGAGAGCCGCCTCAGAAACCGGATACGCAAAAAAATCATGCCGGTCGTACGGGAACATATAGGCGATGCGGCCGTCAGCGGAATCGCCAGGAGTGCGGAGATATCGACCCCGCTTGTCTCTCTTATGGATAAAATGTCCAGGGATTTGAGTGCGAAATTCATCCGTGAGGATAATGAGGAACTCATTGTTTTTCCATTACGTGAGGTGAAAGAACTCTCTCCGTTGCATAGGGCCGAGCTTTGGCGCTCGGTGCTGAACACGCTCAGGGGCGAATCGCCTGCTCACGCCCGCAGAGGTGCTCTGCGAAAATGGATTGAAGACCTGGATGGCCTGGCGATGGGGGATAAGCCCTCGGGAGTGTTGAGTTTGCCGGGCGGCCTGGTGGCGAGAAGGGAATATGACCGCCTGATCTTCGGTTGTTCCCATAGGGAATCCAAGCTGCTTGAGGAGCAAAGGCTGCGGATTCCAGGAAAGACGGTTCATCATTCGCTGCGTCTGGAAATAGAAGCTTCATGCGATTTCACGCCTCACACAAATGGGGCTTGGGAGGCGCGGTTTGATCTGGAAAAGCTGGGGGCGGATGCCTGTATCCGGACCCGGCGCGATGGAGACCGATTCCGTCCATTGGGGCGAACGAAAGAGAGGAAACTCAAGGATTACCTCATAGAACAAAAAATACCGAGAGCCTTCAGGAACCGGATACCTCTCCTGACCGCCGGAGACAAGGTGGCATGGATCATCGGCCATCAGGTTTCAGCGGAATTCCTGCTTGATGGGAATGAAAAGAGGGGGGTTACCCTTAAAGCGTTGCTGGAGAGTGAAGATAGTAAGTTCTTAAGTTCGTTGGCTTAGTGATTTGAAGTTTCACTCGTAGACGGATGAGAAAAATCCTGATAACGTGTTTTCAGGGTTTAGAGAGCCGCTCACCGGAAAGAGAAGGAAGGCATTTTGAATCAATTTTACAAGAATTTGGCGCTTTGGCTGATTATCGGGTTGATAATGGTGGGCTTGTTCCAGGCCTTCAATAGCCCGCGCTCGACGGACAGAACGGTTGTTTATAGCGATTTTCTGCAAGCGGTCTCAGAAGGACAGGTGAGCGAAGTAATTGTCCAGGGTGACAACATCCGGGGCCGCTACCTTAGCGGCAGATCCTTCCATACCCACGCTCCCAAGGACCCGAAGCTGATCGACACCCTCAGAGCCAAGGGCGTTCGCATCACGGCGCAGCCCGTAGAACAAAACTCCTGGTATATGAACATGCTGTTGAGTTGGCTGCCCATGCTGGTGATGCTGGGCGTTTGGATTTTCTTCATGCGCCAGATGCAGATGGGCGGCTCCAAAGCTCTTTCGTTTGGAAAAAGCAAAGCGCGAATGATGCCCGAATCCGCGAAGAAAAAGATCACGTTCGCAGATGTGGCCGGCATCGAGGAAGCAAAGGAAGAGCTCGAAGAACTCGTTGATTTTCTGCGCGATCCGCAAAAGTTCACGCGCCTGGGCGCACGCATTCCCAAGGGTGTCCTCATGGTCGGCCCTCCGGGAACGGGAAAAACCCTGCTGGCGCGCGCCATCGCGGGCGAAGCGGATGTGCCGTTTTTCTCGATAAGCGGCTCCAGTTTTGTGGAGATGTTTGTCGGGGTCGGGGCGTCAAGAGTCCGGGATTTGTTCGAGCAGGGCAAAGCAAATGCGCCGTGCATCATTTTCATTGATGAGATTGATGCTGTCGGGCGGCACAGGGGCGCCGGCCTCGGTGGCGGCCACGATGAACGCGAGCAGACGCTCAATCAGCTTCTCGTCGAGATGGATGGTTTTGAATCGAATGACGGGGTCATCCTGATGGCGGCGACGAACCGGCCGGACGTGTTGGACCCGGCTCTCCTCCGCCCAGGCCGCTTTGACCGCCAGATTGTTGTCTCCCTGCCTGACATTAAAGGCCGCCTGGCGATTCTGAAAGTGCATGCGGAGAAGGTGCCGCTCGATGAAACCGTCGATTTGAATCTTATCGCGCGTGGAACTCCGCGATTTGCGGGCGCTGATCTGGCGAACCTTTTGAACGAATCCGCGCTTCTTGCGGCGCGCCGGGGAAAAGGCTCTGTTGAAAATGAAGACCTGATGGAAGCGAAGGATAAAGTCTTGATGGGCAAGGAGCGGCGTAGCATGGCGCTCAGCGAAAAGGAGAAGAGGAATACCGCATACCACGAAGCGGGGCACGCCCTTATTGCATTGCTGATACCCGGGACGGATCCCGTCGAGAAGGTGACGATCATCCCGCGGGGTTTTTCGTTGGGAAGCACGTGGTCTTCCCCTCTTGAGGATCGCTACAGCAACGATAAAACGTTTTTGACGAACCAGCTTGCCTGCCTGATGGGTGGACGCGCTGCGGAGATGTTGGTTTTTGAAGAACTGACGACAGGCGCGAAAGCCGACATCCAGACATCGACCGACTTGGCGAGAAGCATGGTTTGTGAATGGGGGATGAGCGAGAAACTCGGTCCTTTGGCATACGGGAAAAAACATGAGCAGATCTTCCTGGGGCGCGAAATCTCCCAGCACAGGGACTATAGCGACCAGGTGGCCCTTGAAATCGATAATGAAGTGAAGGATATGGTTTCGTCGAGTTATGAGAGAGCGTATAAATTGCTCGAGGAAAACCGGGACAAGCTCGATTTGCTCGCCAATGCGTTGCTCGAGTATGAAACCATCGATCTCAAAGATATCGAGTCTTTGATGGAAACCGGACAAATTTCCAGGAGTCCAAAGCGAAAAGACGAGGTTGGCAAAGGAAACACTTCGGCTTCACCACACCCGGAGGAAAAACCTCGTGAGGATCCGCAGTCATCGCCGACTGACTTGGCGCCCGGCCAAGCCTAGTCTCTCCCTGTATTTCGATTTATGATTGAGGGCTGGAGTGCCTCTGGTTTCCGGCACTATGGACGAGAACGTCCATATAACATGGTGTTGCATTTGTGGTGTTGAGGGGAACGATGCCTGAACTTTGTGTGAATGTGGACCATGTCGCCACCATCCGTGAAGCGAGAAAGACGAATGAGCCCGATCCGGTGGCGGCGGCGCTCATCGCTGAACGTGCGGGAGCGATGGGTATCACCATTCACCTGCGTGAAGACCGAAGGCATATCCAGGACAGGGACTTGAGGTTGATGCGCCAGGTGGTTCGGGGCAAGCTCAACCTGGAGATGGCGCCTGTACCGGAAATGCAAGGCATTGCCCTTGACGTGAAGCCGGAGCAGGTCACCCTGGTTCCGGAGCGGCGTGAGGAGATAACGACAGAGGGCGGCCTGGATGTGGCGGGCAACATCCAACAGATAGCCGCTTTGATGAAGCCGATGCGAGATGCCGGGCTCCTCTTGAGCCTTTTCATCGACCCGCATTCCGAGCAAATCGAAGCCGCAAAGGATTTGGACGCAGATTTCGTGGAGTTGAACACGGCTGCCTATTCTGAAGCCAAAGGTCATGTGTCCCGGGAAAAGGAGTTGGCATCACTCCGCCATGCTTCTTTACGGGCCCACGGACTCGGCATCGGCGTACACGCCGGCCACGGCCTCACTTACCTCAATGTGGAAGCTGTGGCCTCTCTTCCCCACCTGCAGGAACTGAACATCGGCCACAGCATTGTCTCGCATTCTGTTTTCGTCGGGTTTGAGAGAGCCGTGCGCGAGATGTCGAATATCATTGAACGAGCAGGCCCCGCCTGAGCATGCCGATTCCCGTCGCAACAGCCCAGGAAATGTCGAATATCGACAACCGGGCGATTCAGGAATATGGAATTCCCTCCACATGCCTGATGGAGGCGGCAGGGGCAAAATCCGCTCAAGCGATCTGGGAAAAATACGGCAGAGCCGGTCTCCGTGTTCTGGTTGTTTGCGGAAAAGGGAACAACGGTGGGGATGGTTTCGTTGTCGCCAGGCATTTGCTCAATGCAGGAGCCGACGTCGATGTCGCGGTTTTGTTCCCCCTGAGAGAAGCCGCGGGTGACCCGGCCATTTTTTTGAAATCGCTCGAGAAGATGCGAATTCCCATATTGGAGGTGGCGGAAGATAACGCCTCACTGCTGGAGGAGATGGGGAAGAATGCGGATCTGATAGTAGACGCCATTCTGGGAACCGGGTTTCGGCCTCCTGCCCGGGGCCTTCCGGCGGAGGCCGTCCGCATCCTTTCCGCCTGCGAGACCCCGGTAGTGGCCATTGATATGCCGTCCGGGCTCGACGCCACTACGGGCAGGGCTGAACTTCCGTATATCAATGCAGAGATCACCCTGGCTTTAAGCGCCCTCAAGCGGGGTCATCTTCTCATGCCTGCCGCCGAGCATGTAGGGGAGGTCTTGTCTGTTGACATCGGGATCCCGCAAGAGTGTCTGAAAGAAGAGAACATTTCACTCCACGTCACGGAACCTTTTGATGTGGCTGAAAATTTGCCGGAAAGACGCCCCGATGCGCACAAAGGGGACGCCGGCCACCTTTTGTTGATAGCCGGCGCACCCGGTATGTCGGGAGCCGCTTTGATGGCGGCCATGTCGGCTCTTCGTTCGGGCGCCGGCCGGGTGACGCTTGCTGTGCCGGAAAGTATTTATCCCCTGGTAGAGAGCATGTATCCCGAAGTCATGATGTTGTCTTTGCCGGCGACGGAATCCGGATCTGTGGATGCATCGGCGTTCGATTTTATCGTCGAGCGTTCAGAAGACATGAGTGCCCTGGTCGTTGGACCCGGGCTGATGACGAATCCGAGAACGATGGAGCTTGTTCACCGCCTCATCCAGCATGTTGATGCTCCCATCGTCCTCGATGCCGATGGCCTGAATGCGCTTGCGCAGGATTTGACCATCCTGGATGGCAGACTGGCTCAGCTGATCCTGACGCCTCATCCTGGAGAAATGGCGAGGCTTCTCGGAATCTCGACGAGAGAAGTGCAAGAAGATCGCGTTACGCATGCAAGCTCGTTTGCTGCGCAACACCATCTTGATGTCGCCTTGAAGGGCTGGGGAACGATTGTCGCCACATCGGATGGGGAAATCTGGTACAACCCCACGGGAAATTCCAATATGGCCACCGCCGGAAGTGGAGACGTATTGGCGGGCGTCATCGGCGCCTTGCTCGCCCAGGGGCTTTCCCGAAAGTGGGCTTTGGCTTGCGGGGTTTATCTGCATGGCTTGTCCGGCGAATTGGCGTCCCTGGAAGTGGGCGGGCTCGGAATCACGGCAACCGATATCATACAGGCCCTTCCCAAGGCGAGAAGGGAAGTGCTCATGGAAGCAGGAGGTTCCGAAACTGCTTGAACTCCCTTTTCAGATGCAAAGCGATTCGGTTGAGCAAACGGCCGAGCTGGGTGCTCGTCTGGCAGAAGTATCGAGGCCCGGCGAGGTCATTCTGCTCGATGGTGATTTAGGCGCCGGAAAGACGGTGTTTGCCAAAGGTTTTATCGGATCGATGTCCGGCGGAGAAGGGCGAACTGTCAGAAGTCCCACTTTTATTTACATTCACCACTATCCGACAATACCACCCGTACACCACATCGACCTGTATCGACTCCCAAAGGACTCAGACCTCGAGGAAATGGGTTTGTGGGATCATATCGGCGATAGCGATTTTGTGTTGATCGAGTGGCCTAACCATGTGGAGAAATGGCGTTTCTCTTTATTGACTCACGTCAAATTTGAGATGGTGGGGGATAACAGTCGACGCTTATCCATTTTCCGGCCATGAAATAATTCTTCTTTACAAAAAAAGAAAAGGGTGGCAAGCTTATAGGGCATTATTTTTGCATATGCACTTTGGAATAAGAGGGTAACCGGAGCAGGAAGATAAATTTCGTGGTTCTGGGGGGATGAATCTCTTATCGCAGACATAGCATATTTTGACGTTGAATACCGCCTGTGCTTCAGAAGGTTTGCGATGCTTTTCCGTAAGATGCTGAGAGTGGTATTGCTGGGCTTTCTGCTCGCGGTTGGCGGTACTTTTGCCTATTTCATCGTGGGTACTTCGAGTCATTATCTCGATGCGGGGAAAATTTCGTTCACCGACTCGGATGCAGATTTGAACATAGACAAAATGCACGTTGTCCAAAACACGAAAGGCGTCAGGGAGTGGGAGTTGTGGGCGGACTCCGCAAAGGTCTACCGTCAGAAAGGTTTGACCATTCTGAAGAATCTGAAGCTTCGTTTTTATCCGAAAGAAGGTGAACCGGCGCATGTGATTGCCCAGGAAGGTACGATGCAGAACGAGAGTCGAAACATCAGGATCAGCGGCAATGTCACCATCCTGGCGTCGAATGGCGTTTCAATGAAAACAGACTCTTTGTATTTTCGCTCAAAAGAAAAACGTATTGATACGGATTCGCGGGTTTTGATGGAGGGGTCTCGTTTTCGTCTGGTTGGCACCGGTCTGCAAGGGCGAACCGATCTGGGGAATTATAAGCTGAAGGAGAAAGTCAGCGCTACGATATACGGTGCGAGTGAGGGTTTTCTCAAGCCCGAAAGAGGAGACACGCCGATTCGTGCCAACTGAGGGAATATACGGCCGATCCCGAATGGAGGGCTGTTTTGAAACCGAAAAACTACCGCCTGAAGCGCCTCGGCCCCATTGCTTTGGGGTCTTGCCTGGTTTTTTTATTATGGAGCGGCGCTAACTCATTTGCGCAGCAGAAAAATAAGCAGAGCCGATTAAACCGCAAGGCCCCCATCCACATTACCTCCGACAAGATGGAAGTGAACAGCCGGAAGAATCTCATCGTGTTCATCGGAGATGTAAAGGCGAACCAGGGAAGCATGCACATAAAGGCGAATCGCCTCGAAGTATATACACTGAAAACCAAACGACCGGGCTCGAAGCGCAGGCCGGCTTCCAAAGACGATGCAGGGGAAGTCGACAGGATCGTGGCCACCGGAAACGTGATGATGGATCAGGCGAAGAGGAGGTTCGCCACTGCAGCCCGGCTTGAATATCGGGATTCCACCGGCATCGCTGTTTTGACGGGCAGTCCTCGTGTCTGGGAAGGAAAGAACCAGTTGGTCGGCGCCAAAATAGAGTTGAATTTGAAAGAAGATAAAACGATAGTTCATGGCTCGCCTCGCCGGAGAGTCAGTGTCACCCTTTTCCCTTCCAGCGAGACCCCCCGCCGCAAAAAATCCAATTAGGCTCATGGCTACGCGAACCGACGGCAATGCGATACGACGCACGGGTGCTGTTTCCGTTCGCGCAACCGGATTGACGAAAAGCTATTCCGGCCGAGAGGTTGTCTCCGGTGTGGAACTCGAAGTGCAGCCCGGCGAAATCGTGGGTTTGCTTGGGCCAAACGGGGCCGGCAAGACGACGATATTTAATATGATTGTAGGGCTGGTCGTTCCGGATTCGGGGGAAATTTTTCTGAATGGCAGGGAAATCACCGGCCAGCCCATGTATATGCGCGCCAAGCAGGGAATCAGTTATTTGCCCCAAGAGGCGTCGGTGTTTCGTCGCCTTTCGGTGAGGCAAAACATCATGGCGGTACTTGAATTGGTTTCCCGTGATTCAAGCCAGCGCGAGAGTCGATTGAACGAGATCCTGGAGGATCTGGATATCAGGCACATTGAATCCGTGAAGGGCTATGCTCTCTCCGGCGGTGAAAGAAGGCGTGTGGAAATTGCCCGGGCACTGGCCACGAATCCCGCATTTATGCTCCTTGATGAGCCTTTCGCCGGCATTGATCCCATTGTGGTTCACGATATCCAGGAAATTGTAGCGGGCCTCAAGGCTCGTGGAATCGGGGTCATCATCACGGACCACAATGTGCGCGAGGCCTTTCAGATATCCGACAGGGTATACATCATCAATGAGGGGCGGATACTGGAGTCCGGTGTCCCGGAGGACATCGCTTCGAGCGACAAGGCGCGGGATGTTTATCTGGGCGAAAAATTTCGTCTTTGAAGGCAAGGGGAACAGACATGGCTTTGCAGCACAAGATGGCGATGAGGGGGGAGCAACGCCTCGTCATGACCGCCATGCTGCGGCAGGCGATTGGCCTTTTGCCTCTGAACCGCACGGAAATGCAGCAAGCCGTTCAGCAGGAAATGTTAGACAATCCCTTGCTGGAAGAAATTCAGGATGAAGCGCAGGAAGTGGCTGATGGCGAGATGCCGGAATTGAGAGACGATGTTCCCGAGAGTCAAAATGATGAAAGAGGCGAAGTGGAAATCGATTGGGAAAACATCGTGCAGGACAATTATAGTGATTTCTCGCCTCCGGCCTTCGAAGATGAATACCCCACTCATGAACAGACCCTGGCGCGGTCCGATACGCTGCATGAGCACCTGGAATGGCAATTGAGTCTTTCGGTGGTCCCTGAACCGGTGGCAAGGGTTGCCGGGCAAATTATCTGGAATGTGAATGACGAGGGTTATCTGGACGCTGATGTGGAGGAGTTGGCGGCGGGCGTGGGTCTGGGGCCGCTTGAGGCTGATAAGGCATTGACTTTGGTGCAAGGTTTCAACCCGCCGGGCATTGCTGCGAGAACACTTCAGGAATGCCTGCTTATCCAGTTGAAGAATGTTGACTTATCTATAAACGGAAACACCGCTTTCGTGGATTTGGCGCGCGTCCTGGTGCTTGAGGACATCGAGAAGATAGGTGAGCGCCAATATGCGAAACTCGCCAGGGTGAACGGTGTCGATGTGGACGACATCATCCGGGCCGTCCACATCATTCGAAGTCTGGATCCTCGCCCGGGGTTGCGTTTTTCCGATCAAAGAGTGGAGGTAGTGGCCCCGGACGTGAGCGTCACCAGAAGGGGAGATGATTATGAGGTGACGCTCAATGACGATGGACTGCCGCTCCTGCGTGTGAATTCTCTTTATGCGGCCATGGCGGCCGACAAAGCGGGAACCGCCCCCGATACAAGGAAATATTTGGATGAGCGGCTCAGGGCGGCTGCCTGGTTCGTCAAGAGCATAGAGCAAAGAAGGCAGACGATTCTCAAAATCTGCCGAAGCATCGTGCGTTTCCAGAGAGATTTTCTGGACCATGGCGTGAGCCGCCTGAGGCCTCTGGTTTTGAGAGATGTGGCGATGGATATCGGGATGCACGAATCAACCGTGAGTCGTGCTACGACGGGCAAATATATGGATACGCCGCAGGGTGTTTTAAGCTTCAAGTATTTTTTCCACAGCGGGCTGGAATCCGGTTTGGGGAAGAGCGCCTCTTCGGTGGCCGTGAAAGAAACAATCAGGAAAATCGTGGAACAGGAAAACCCCGAGAAGCCGCTCACCGACCAGCAAATCGTGGAGAGGCTCGAGCAGGACGACGTGGCGATAGCGAGGCGGACAGTGACGAAATACCGCAAGGCGCTGCGCATCTCTCCCGCCAGTAAAAGACGCAAAATGCGCCAGTGACACTCTGAAGCGGCTTATGTATTGACTCGTATTTCGTATCTACCCACAACGTGGTTCACGGGAGTGGGCGAGAGTCTTCGGGGACATGCGGTTTTTCTGAAAATATCAGGAATGTTTGTTATCATCCAAAGGAATTGGCCGTTCCGTTTCCCGGTACGCGGTATGGCGTCGCAGAGGTTTGGTGCCGGTTGTTCACTCGTATCTCCGAGAACGCACCTTGAGTCTCCTGGATGTGTTAAGTGTAGAGGAACGTGATGAGCAAGCTCTCGGTATCGCAATTGTATGAAGACCTGCGGGAAGAGTTGAAGTTATCCATCCTCTCGGGCGAATCCGGCATGGGGCGCTGGATTAACCATACGCACTTCCAGAAAAATGGCTTGCCTCTTGCCGGATTCCTGAAAGCTGTGCACCCGGACAGGATTCAGGTATGGGGGAGCACCGAGGTCGGCTTTCTGGAAGACCTGATGGAGGAGGAGAGAACAGAGGCGGTGCGCAACTATTTTCGTATGCCGCTGTGCGCCGTCCTGGTTACGGGAGGCAAGTATATTTTCCCGGATATCAAAGAGGCATCCGAGCAGTCCGGTGTGCCGATTATACTCTCGGGCCTGCCTGGCAAGGATCTGATGCCGAAATTATCGGGATATCTCGAAGAGCATCTCTCCCAGCATGCCAGGTTGCACGGCGTCCTTGTCGATTTGTACGGCGTCGGTGTGCTGATTCAGGGGAAAAGCGGCATCGGAAAAAGCGAGTGCGCGCTGCATCTCGTCACGCGGGGACATCGACTCGTCGCCGACGATGTGGTGGATATCCAGCTGCGCGGGAATGAGTTGGTCGGAAAAAGCACGGAATTGCTCAAGCATCATATCGAGGTGAGGGGTCTTGGAATACTGAATCTGAAAGACCTTTTTGGGGTCGTTGCGATTCGATATGAAAAAAATGTCGATATTATCGTGGAGTTGATTCCCTGGAGCCCGGATTTGCCTTTCGAGCGCCTCGGAATCGACATCGAGACCCAGAATATCCTGGACAAAGATCTGCCGCACGTGAAAATCCCGGTTGCGCCGGGGAGGAATATCCCCACGCTGATCGAAGTGGCCGCCAGGAACCTGTTGTTGCAACGTATGGGTTATTTCTCCGCAGAAGAATTCAGCCGCACGCTTTCCGCCCGGATTGCACTCGAGTCGACGGGCTAGAAAGCGAAGGGAACAAGAGGTCTCGCATGATTGGTTTGGTGATCGTTGGCCATGGAGATTATCCGGATGCGTTGTTGCATGCAGCCGAGTCCGTCTTGTCAGGCGCAACTCAAATGAAGGCGCTCTCGTTGCAGCCAGACGCCGACCCTGCCGGTTTTACGGAAAAGATAGAAAAGGCGGTTGCAGAGGTAGAAGCGGGTGAGGGGGTGATTATCATGACGGATATGATGGGAGGTGCTCCAACGAATGCGGCCATCGCCATGCTGAATCATCCCGGAGTAGAGGTGGTGACAGGAGTGAATTTACCCATGCTCTTGAAGCTCTCGTTTATCAAGGGGAAGACTGTCTCCGAGGCGGCGCGTTTTTTAGTAGAGTATGGAAGGCGGAACCTGGCCCAGCCGAGCGAAATGATCAATTCAGCAAAACAACGACCAGCTAAGGGGGAATGAGCGCCGTCATGGCGGAACAAAGAGTCAGCATCAGCAATCAAATGGGGCTTCATGCCAGGGCAGCGGCTAAATTCGTCAGGTTGTCGAGCAAATTCGATAGCGAAATTCTTGTGCGATTCCGGGATATGGAGGTGGACGGAAAGAGCATCATGGGCGTCATGATGCTTGCTGCGACTTTCGGCTCGGAACTCCTGATAAGCGCTTATGGTTCGGATGAAGAAGCAGCGGTGGCGGAATTGGCGGATTTGATTCGAACCGGCTTTGGAGAAACGGGGTAGCGTTCAATAAGAATGCAACGAATGTTGAAAGTGTAGAATATTCGAGCGTATCGTGGTAAATACTATTTAACGCATTGATAATTATATATTTAATGCAAATATTTTGAGTAAAAAATTGTTCCTCTCCGCCCTGAATGCAGGAACTTTCTCATAGGTAGTCTTTACGAAAAATCAACACTTTTCCCGTGCGCTTCCGTCCAATTTCAAGAAATGATAAAAGACGCCGGAAAATGAATATCGTCCAGCGAGGCCTTCTTTTCTTGATTCGATGGCGACCTCCAATTTCTGGGAGATTGTAGATGGGTTCCAATCATGTGAAAAACTATATTTTTACTTCCGAGTCTGTTTCGGAGGGACATCCTGACAAAATTGCCGATCAGATAAGCGATTCCGTTCTGGACGCCATTTTTCGAGAAGACCCCAACGGTCGCGTTGCTTGTGAAACGCTTATCACGACGGGCATCGTGTTCGTCGCCGGCGAGATTACGACGGCGGCCCATTACGATGCGCGTGAGATTGCGCGCGAGACGATTCGGCACATCGGCTACGACAATTCGGCATATGGTTTTGATTGCGATACATGTTCGGTCGTTACGGCGATTGACAGACAGTCGCCCAACATCGATCTGGGGGTCTCGGAGGGGCAAGGGCTTTTCCAGGAACAAGGGGCGGGAGATCAGGGGATGATGTTTGGATTCGCTTGCCGCGAATCCGAAGAGTTGATGCCTCTGCCCATCATGTTGGCCCACAAGCTGGTTCGCAGGACCACGGATATGAGGCGAAATGGGGTTTTGGACTACCTGCGCCCCGACAGCAAAAGCCAGGTATCCGTTCGCTATGAAGATGGCAAGCCCGTGGCGATCGACAATGTGGTCATTTCCGCTCAGCATTCCGAGGATGTGGGGCTTGAGCAGATCCGTGAAGACGTCATTCGTGAAGTCATACGCCCCGTCCTCCCGCAAGATATGACGACGGAGGAGACCGAATTTTATGTGAATCCGACGGGGCTTTTCGTCATCGGGGGTCCCATGTGCGACACGGGACTCACGGGCCGGAAAATCATTGTGGATACTTATGGAGGATACAGCAGGCACGGTGGCGGCGCATTTTCCGGCAAAGACCCCTCGAAGGTGGACCGCTCAGCCGCCTATATGGGGCGATATATCGCCAAAAACATCGTTGCTGCAGGGCTCGCGGATACAGCGGAAGTGCAACTCGCCTACGCCATCGGCGTGGCGGACCCCGTTTCCGTATTGGTCGAGGATTTTGGAACGAGTCATGTGGACCCGGATGCCCTCTCGGGGGCCATCCGCGAAGTTTTCGGTCTCAAGCCCAGGGAGATTATCGAACACCTCGACTTGCGCCGACCCATCTTCAAGAACACGGCGGCTTATGGACACTTCGGCCGGAGTGAACCTGAGTTTACCTGGGAGAAAACAGACAAGACAGCCGATTTGAAGACGGCCGTCGGGGCGTAAGACATCGTAGCGCAGAATGTACGATTTTAGCCGCGGGAAATTTTGGAGAAGAAATGGAATTTGACATCAGGGACAAAAGCCTGGCGGGGCAGGGCGCATTGCGGATGGAGTGGGCTTCGAGGAGTATGCCCGTTCTGAATATGATTCTGAATCGATTCGAGAGAGAAAAGCCGCTTGAAGGGGTGCGCATCGCCGCTTGTCTGCATGTGACGACGGAAACCGGGTATTTGGTGAAGACCCTGGCGGCCGGTGGCGCCGAGGTGAGTCTTTGCGCCTCGAATCCGCTCTCGACCCAGGACGACCTCGCCGCGAGTCTCGTGGAGAACGAGGGGATTCCCGTCTACGCCATCAAGGGAGAAGACAGGGATACCTACTACAGCCATATGGCGTCCGTACTGGACAGCAGGCCCCACATCACGATGGATGACGGTGCGGATCTCGTAACGCAGATCTTGACGGACCGCAGGGAGTTGATTCCCGATATTCTCGGCAGCACCGAAGAGACGACGACCGGGGTGATCCGGCTCCGCGCCATGGCGGAGGAGGGCGTGCTTGAATTTCCCGTCATCGCAGTGAACGATGCGAATACCAAGCATTTTTTCGACAACCGATACGGAACGGGCCAGAGCACGATAGACGGGATCATTCGCGCCACGAACAGGCTGCTGGCGGGCGCGGTTTTTGTCGTCTCGGGCTACGGCTGGTGCGGGAAGGGGCTGGCGAGCAGAGCGCGGGGCATGGGAGCCAACGTCATCGTCACCGAAGTGACGCCTCTCAATGCCTTGGAAGCCCTGATGGATGGATATCGCGTCATGCCCATCGCCGAAGCGGCCGAGATTGGGGATTTTTTCTGCACCGTAACGGGCGATACGAGTGTCATTCGCCTTGAACACATCACGAAGATGAAAGATGGGGCCATCATATCCAACTCCGGGCATTTCGACGTGGAGATCGATGTAGCGGGACTCGAGGAGGTGGCCGTGTCGAAGCGTGAAATTCGCTCACTGGTCGACGAATATACCCTCGAAGACGGAAAAAGGATTGTCGTCATCGGAGGTGGCCGCCTGGTGAACCTCGCCACCGCCGAGGGGCACCCGAGCAGCGTGATGGACATGAGCTTCGCCAATCAGGCTCTGGCTGCCGAATACATCGTGAAGGAAGGCGGGAATCTGGGAAACGAAGTGTATCCGGTGCCCCGGGAATTGGATGACGACATCGCCCGTCTGAAACTTCAGAGTATGGGCGTGCAGATTGACATGCTGACTGCTGAACAGGAGAAATACTTGAAGAGTTGGCAGCAGGGCACGTAGGGTATTTCCGCATCACATACGCCGCCCGCCACGGGAGAAGTTTCTGTGGTCGGAAATCTGTTCGCCGCGCCGCGCAGGATAAGCAGGACAGGAAGGCTGCCGGGGAATCCACTTCTCATTCTCGCTCTTCTGCTTGTTTTCTGGGCGCAGGGTGAGGGGAGCGCTCTTGGCGCGCGGGGTTCGGGCGCCAGCGTTCTCGGGATTCGGGAATTCTCCACCCCGGGTTATGCGCGGGTCGTCTTCATACTGGACCGCGAAACGTTTGATTTCAAATCGGGCGACTTGAAGAAGCCCACGCGAATTTTCATCGACATCCCTCGCGGGCGCCTCGTAAGGGGCGCTCGGATTCCGAAATTTTCTCCGGAAAAAAGCATCGTATCCCGGCTCAGGTTCGGCAAGCCGCGCAAGAACAGCCTGCGCCTCGTGATCGATATCGCGAAAACAGATGACGTCAAGTACCGGATATTCACCCTCCCGGGTCCGCAGCGCATCGTGGTTGACGTATGGGCCAAAAGCACGGGCATCTCGAAACCCTCCCAGAGGGGAGGTCGCAAGCGCCCCGAACCCGAAACATCCGACCACGCGCTCAGAGCGCCCGTTCGACGGAAAACGCTGGAGCGGCGTGATATGAATTTGACTCAAAGATTCCGCCGCGGTCTGGGCCGAGTCGTCCTTGACCCGGGGCATGGGGGCAAGGATCCGGGTGCGGTCGGCTTGTCCGGCTTGAGAGAGAAACGCGTCGCTCTCGACATCGCCCTTAGAACCAGGCGGGTGCTGAGGCGCGCCTGGCGCGGCAACCGGATATATCTCACCCGGACTTCTGATCGATATATTTCCCTTCCCTACAGGACGTCGTTCGCCAATGAACATGACGCGGATATCTTCGTGTCGATTCATGCGAACAGCGCGAGGTCACGGCACATACACGGAATCGAAACCTATCTGTTGAGCGAGGCGTCATCGGCCAGAGCGCTCAGGTTGGCGGCCAGGGAAAGCGGGACGACGCTTGCGCGCATGACCGACTTGCAAAAGATACTGAACGATCTGGGATTGAGGTCGAAGGTTACGGAGTCTCAGCAGCTGGCGCAGCGGGTTCAGCAGGCGATGCTTTCACGCCTGCGGCCGGGCTATCGCGGCATCCGCGATCTGGGCGTGAAGCGTGGCCCGTTCTACGTGCTGCTCGGCGCCCGGATGCCGAGCATTCTGGTCGAAGTCGCATTCATCTCGAACCGGCGGGAAGCGCGCCGGATACGCAGTCCCAAGTACCGCCAGGCGCTTGCGGAAGGAATTGCAAGAGGTATTATGAAGTTTGTGGGCGTCGGCTCCAGAAAAGCCGGCAAGAGAGCCCCGAGACGCTGAATCCCGTATTCATCTGGAAACGCCTCCATGCCTTCTCCCGTATTCGTAATCGTAGGGCGTCCGAATGTGGGGAAATCCACGTTCTTCAATCGTCTCATCGGCAGACGAGACGCGATTGTGCAGGCGGAGCCGGGTGTGACGCGGGACAGGCGCTACGGCGAGGGGGAATGGGAGGGCCGGACGTTTCTCGCCGTCGATACGGGCGGCATCGCGGCATCGGAAGGCGATCCGTTCCTGCCGAAAATCCAGGAGCAGGCGGCGGCCGCCATCGAGGAAAGCGACGTCGTTTTATTTCTTGTCGATGGCATCGAAGGCCTTCTTCCCGGCGACCTCGAAGTGGCGCAAATGGTCCGCGTCTCGGAAAAACCGGTTTTGCTCATTGTGAACAAATCAGATTCCAAGCGCACGCGTGAGACGGAATGGGATTTTTATCGCCTGGGTCTTGGGGAAGTTTGGCCCATTTCGGCGGAGCATGGCTCGGGCGTATCCGATGTGATGGATGAGGCGATACGCATTGCTTCGCATGAAGCCGGGGACGAGGAGGTCGAAGATGCGGATGAGCGTCGTATCGCCGTCGTTGGCCGTCCGAATGTGGGGAAATCCTCTTTTGTGAATCAGATTCTGGGAAGTGAGCGGACTCTGGTGAGTCCCGTGCCGGGGACGACGCGGGACCCGGTGGATTCCCTGTGCGTAAGAGGGGAGAAACGGTATCGTCTCGTGGATACGGCGGGCATCAGGAGAAGAGGGAAAATCGGCAAGCGCCAGGTGGAGGCGGTGAGCATGATTATGGCCTATCGCAGTATCGAGCGCTCCCAGATTGCCCTGCTTCTCATCGACGCCACGCAAGGCCCGAAGACGATGGATGCGCAGATTGCCCGCCACATCAGGGAATCCGGCCGCGCCTGCGCGATATTGTTGAATAAATGGGACCTCCTGGCGAAGGAGAGCAAGACGTTTGACGAGAAAGTACGAGAGATCAGGGACAAGCTGGTCCACATCCACTTCGCGCCGGTTCTTTCGGTCTCCGCTCTGACGGGGCAAAGGTGCGAGCGTGTGTTCGACGTGGTAGAGAAGATCCATGAGTCTCACCTCAGGCGTGTGCCCACCGGGCAGTTGAATCGCGCGATTGCGGAAATCGTTCAAGCGCATCCTCCGCCCACCGTCACGGGAGGGCGGCGTCCCAAGGTGTATTACGCCACGCAGAGCGGCGTTGCTCCGCCTCATGTCATCCTCTTCGCGAGTCTCGCAAGCCAGATCCCCGTGCAGCAATACGGGAGGTACGTGGAAAACAGGTTGAGGGAGCGGTTTGATTTCGAGGGGACGCCGCTTCGGGTGAGTTTCCGCCAGAGAGGGGCGAGCACACCCCGAAGACGAAGCGGACGAGCAAGGCCATAACCTCAAGGATTTTCGAGAGTTTGGGGCAAACGCACGATTTTATAGTTCACACCCAGCTTTAAAGTTGCCCTGCAAGTAATTCATTCTGATTGACAAAGCGAACTTTGAATGGCAGGATTCGGAAATACATGTTTTCGCACGTATCATCTGGTCGGGCGCGAGGCTCTTTGTAAACGTCATGTTGCCAAAGGGCTGATTTCAGAGGAGTTGAGGTAGATGGCGGCTCACGAAACAGACAAAATCCGTAACGTTGCTTTTGTGGGAGAGGGAGGAAACGGAAAAACTTCTCTCGTGGAAGCCTGCCTCTTCACCGCAGGAAGCACTGACAGGCAAGGAAAGGTCGATGCGGGCAACACGATACTCGATTCGGAACCCGAAGAGGTGAAGAGAAACTCCTCCATCCTGGGGGCGGTGGCCTTCGCCGATTGGGACAGGCATCGAATGAACCTTCTCGATACGCCGGGGTATTCGAATTTCATATCGGATACCCTCGCGGCCATTCGTGCATGTGACAACGCCCTCGTCGTCCTGAATTCTCATTCAGAGCCGAAGGTGATTACCGAGAAGGTTCTGGGCTGGGCCGAGGAAGAAGGCTTGTCGACATTCATATATCTGAACCAGATGGATCACGAACAGGCCGATTTGAGCCGCGCGATGGAATATGCGGAAAAGACAATCAACAAACGTCTCGCGGTATTGCATTTGCCCATAAACCCGGGCGCCGGCTTCAATGGGATCGTCGATCTCATTACGGGGAAGGCTTACACCTACGAGGTGGAGGGTGATGGAAAGGGTGTGGAGAGCGACGTTCCGGCGGAACTTGCCGATTCCTATGAAGAGTATCGCGGGCAGCTCATCGAGTTTGCGGCCGAGACGAACGAGGAAGTGCTCGAGAAATACCTGGAGGGAGAGGAGCTCTCATCCGACGAGATCGTTCAGGGACTCCGCCAGGGGATTCAGGAAGGTTCCTTCATGCCGGTCTTGTGCGGGTGTGGATTGAAAAACGTGGGCACGGACCTTTTGCTTCGAGCGATTGAGCAGTTCGGCGCCTCGCCTGCGGCGCATGAATTCAAGGCGAAAGACGCGAGCGACGAAGTGGTGAGCATCAAGGCGGAAGCCGGTGAGCCTTTCCGCGCCCTGGTATTCAAGACGGTGGTGGACGCTTTTGCCGGCAAACTGAATTATTTCCGTGTAGTCTCGGGCGAGATTTCTTCCGATACCGGCGTCCTCAACACAACGCAATCGGAAAAAGAGAGAATCGGTTCTCTGCTCTTCATCCAGGGGAAAGGGCAGTCTCCCGTTTCCGACAGGCTCGTGCCGGGAGATATCGCCGCGCTCGCAAAGCTGAAAACCACCAGGACGGGGGACACGCTTTGCGACGAGTCCGGCGCCGTCGTGTTCGAGCCCATCAATTTCCCGTCGCCCGTCATCTCCTACGCCGTAGCGCCCAAGAGCAAGGGGGATGAGGAGAAGCTCAGCACGGCCCTCGCGCGTTTGCGCGATGAGGACCCTGCGCTGACCATCAGCCGTGACCCCCAAACCAAAGAGATGCTTCTTTCGGGCCTGGGCGTTCTGCACATCGAGGTGATAGTAGAACGAATCAAGCGGAAATATGGTGTGGAAGTGGAGATGAAGACCCCGCGCGTGCCCTATAAGGAAACGATCAAGGGCAGAACCAAGGTTCAGGGCCGCTACAAGAAACAGACCGGCGGGCGTGGGCAGTTTGGAGACACCTGGCTCGAGATTGAGCCGCTGCAGCGCGGCGGCGGGTTCGAGTTCGTGGACAAGATCGTGGGTGGAGCGATTCCCAAAACCTTCATTCCGGCCGTGGAGAAGGGGATCGTGGAGGCGATGGACTCTGGAACCCTGGCGGGTTACCCCGTGACCGATCTGAAAATCACGCTTTATGACGGCAGTTTTCACAACGTCGACAGTTCTGAAATGGCGTTCAAAATAGCCGGTTCGCTCGGTTTCAAGAAAGGCGTTCAGGATTGCAGGCCGACTCTTCTCGAACCCATCATGAACATGCAAATCGTCGTGCCGGAAGAGTATATGGGCGACATCATCGGAGACATGAATTCGCGCAGGGGCAGGGTGCTCGGCATGGACCCGAGCACCAGCGGAAAACAGGTCATCAAATCTCAGGTTCCCATGTCAGAGGTGTTGAACTATGCGCCCGCGCTGCGATCGCTGACCGCAGACCGGGGGGATTTCTCCATGGAATTTTCTCATTACGAGGAAGTGCCGGGCCAGATTTCCGAGAAAATCATCTCTGAAGCGGAGATGGCCCGTGAGAGCGAATAGTTTTCGCATATAGAGGGTTCATATCATGGCGAGAAAAGGGGTGAATCTTCTCGAAGGCGATGATGAGGAAAGGGAAGGGGATTCAGGCGGAGACTCCGGAGATGACGGAGACGACGGAGGAAGTTACGAGCGTCGAAGAGGCGGTTTCGTCGACGTCTTGATGGTCATCCTGTTCGTATGCGTCATGCTGGGTGGAGTAGCCTGGGCGGGATATCAGTTCTGGTGGCTTCCCAAAGTGAGAAAAACGGAACAGCTCGAAAAAGCCCGCATGAAGGAAGAACAACAAAGAAGAATGCGCTTGGCGAAACTGAGAGGCGCAACGGAACGTCCGCAGCAGACACCCGGCGCCTCTGGACAATTTCGACAAAACCAGGACCCAAAAGAGCAAAAGAGAGCTCTCGGGGGAGCGGAGCAAAACATGCAGCCCGAGCGCCCGGCGCCTCCGGGATCGGCCGTAAAACCCATACCCCCTGCTGCGCCGAAGATGGAACGCAATGCCGCGCCGCGAAGTCCGGCTGAAAAAGCGCCGCTCGCCGCTGCTCCGATAAAAAAGCCCGCCATTGCGTCGAGGGCGAAAGCCAAGCCGAAACAGCAGATGGTGGTGGCCGCTGTGGCGCCCGAGAAAAAAGTTCCGGCTATAACGCCGGCGCCCGTTCGCCCGAGTCCCAGGAGAAAACCGGCTGCTGAGAAAAAGACCGAAAAGCCAAAAGCGAAAATTCGAGACGGAGCAGGCGTCCGCAAGCCCTCTCGGGGTTTTTACTATAGCGTTCAGGTGGCTTCCTGCCGTACCGGGCGTTGCGCGGAAGCATTCTCGAAACGCTTGAAGGGCAAAGGATTTTCCGTCATGAAGGTGTCAGGCGTCAGCCGCGCGAGAAGGAGCAGAAGCCGCATGACGGAGGTGCGCCTCGGCTCGTTTTCGAGTCTTGCCGAGGCTCGGGCGTTGGCGAACGAGGCGAGGCAGAAAAGAATCGGAGCCAGGGTGTACCGATATAATAATCGATGGACAGTGGCCGCGGGAAGTTTCAGGAATCTGGAAGATGCGGCCCTTCTTCTGGATCGCGCGGAAGATTCTGGTTTTCGTGGTGAGCTTGCCTCCCGGCTTCAAAGTGGCGGGACAAGGCGGCTTTACAGAATAAGAACCGGCAAATTCGAGAGCCTTCGTGATGCTTTGGCATTCAGGAAAAAAATCCGCCTGGCCGGATTTTCGGACGCCATCGTAGTTCGTCGAAGGTCGAGAAAATAGGGGGTATACCATGGCCCAGACCTCCCGGAATCAGCACATACCCGACAAGTTGTTCTTCAAGATCGGTGAGGTGGCGGAATTAACGGGCACGAAGCCCCATGTCCTGCGTTACTGGGAGAGCGAATTCCGGATGCTCCGGCCGGCGAAAGGTGATTCCGGGCAACGGATTTATCGCCGCAAAGACGTTGAACTCGTTTTTTCGATCAAGCAACTGTTGTATGAAGAGAACTTCACCATTGCAGGGGCCAAGAAACAGCTTCAAAAGCAAAGAGCAGCGAGAGCCGAAGCAAACAAGGCGAGGAAGCCTGCCGAAGCCGGGACGGATGTTGCTCCCGTGCTGCCGCTCGAGAGCTCAAGCCGGGAAAACATCGATCTGGCCTGGGTTCGAAAAGAACTCGAGGAAATACTCGGGATTCTTGACAAGGGCCGTTGAGGCTTGCCTGGATTTGATTCGCCAACTCCGCCGGGTCCGCATTTCGAGAAGCGATTGACGGATCGGTCCGTTCCGCTTATTGTGCCAGCCGCTTATTTCCGAGGACGGAAACCGCGAAGCAGCTTTGAATCTGGATGACTGATGCGCCAGTGGCCATACATTTCCGATGGAATCATTGTCGCTGATATGGGTATTAACGCAAAAGGATCATGCTGAGATGGCCAGGACTTTCAGAAAAGAAATCCGGCAACCGGATGCATTGCAGACGCATGGAAGAAAGGTAGTTTTCTGGTTTGTCGAGAACCAGAAGATTCTTTACGCGGGTTTGGGCGTCATTGTTTTGGTGGCGGCTGTCTTTGTGGGCTACCGCATGTGGGCTGAGCGTGCGAGAGAAAAAGCGTCATTGGCGTATGGGTTGGCTAAAATCGCTTCTCCGGACGGCAAGGGAGAAGCAGCGGAAGCAGCGTTCCAGAAGGTGGCCGACGATTATCCACGCTCGCGCCCCGGTCTTCTGGCGAGATTGCACCTGGCTGCCTTGCTGCGCGACAGAAAACAATATCAAGGCGCGCGGGCGCAATATGAACTCGTGGTGAAGAGCAGCGTTTCCTCTGAAACCGACAAAGAGCTGGCGAGACGCGGAACAGCCTCTGTCCTGATGCTGGAGGGCGCCTGCGCCGAGGCCATCCCGGTTTGGGAGTCAATCCTCGAGAAAGGGAGTCTCTTGACGGCTGAAGACCTGTATATTTCCATTGCTGACTGTCAGGAGAGGCTTGGCCGGTTCGAGGATGCGCGCAAGACTTATGAAGAGTTAAGCAAAAAACACCCCGAGAGTCCGTTTCTGACCGCCCAGATCCGAGCGAAATTGGGCGGCGAAAAGCCCGTCAAATAAAAAGCCGGACCGGAAATTCACCGCAAGGCAATTCGATGATAAGATATGTTATGTAAAATAACATCCCGGCGTCTTTTCAGGGCTATCCTTTGAACTCCCCTGTTGATAGACTGAGCCATGAAGCCGCTCCCTGAAGGAAAACCCCTTGCCGTACGCGGTCATCCCGTGGATGAAGGCGCTCTTCGCCAGATAGAGTGCTGCCTCGACGACCTTGAAGCGCGGGCAGGCGCTCTGTGCGCCGACCACCATCTGGGCTATTCCATGCCGATCGGCGGCATTATCGCCTATGAAAACGCCGTATCGCCGAGTGGCGTGGGTTATGACATCGCCTGTGGGAATAAAGCCATCAGGACGAATCTGAAAGCCTCGGACGTGCGCCCTGAACTCTCCGGCATCATGGACGAGATATTTCAGAGCCTGGAATTCGGCATGGGCCGGAAAAACCCCGAACCCATAGACGACCCGCTTTTCGATGATCCCGCTTGGAAGGTGATGCCCGAATTCGAGGGTTTGAAGCCGCTGGCCCGCTCGCAGTTGGGCACCATCGGCGCGGGCAATCATTATGTGGATTTATTCGTCGAGGAGGTGGACGACTCGCTCTGGCTCGGGATTCATTTCGGCTCCAGGGGCTTTGGCCACAAAACATGCACCGGTTTTCTGAATCTGGCGAAAAACCGAAAGTTCCATGACTCCCCTGCCCGGGAGGAAATGCACGCCAGGGCCACCGTATTCTCTCTCGCCTCTTCCCTGGGGAGCGACTATTTCGCCGCCATGGAGCTGGCGGGGCGCTACGCTTATGCCGGCAGGGATTACGTGGGGGCCCGTGTTCTCGATATCCTGGGAGCCCGCTCAGAATGGGAAGTGCACAACCACCACAATTTCGCCTGGGAGGAAGAGCACGACGGTATGCGCTGTGTCGTAGTTCGCAAGGGAGCCACGCCGGCCTGGCCGGGCCAGAAATGTTTTATCGGCGGGAGCATGGGCGATCTTTCCGTCATCGCCGAGGGCGTGGAGACGCCTGGGTCGAAATCTCTCCTCTACTCCACGGTTCACGGCGCGGGCCGCGTGATGAGCAGAACCAAGGCGGCGGGCAGAAAAAGGTGGCGCAAGGGTCGTCTCATCCGGAAAGGCGGCGCGATCACGCGCGCGGAAATGATCGAGTGGGTCGAGGACATCGGCGTCGAGCTTCGCGGAGCGGATACGGACGAGGCGCCGCAGGCCTACAAGCAGCTTTCGGGAGTACTGGGATTCCATAAGGATGCGCTTCGCATTTTACACGTGCTCAGGCCCATCGGAGTGGCGATGGCGGGAGCGGAAGTGCGAGACAAATACAGGGATTAGCGTGGAATATATCTTAATGTAGGTTATCCGATTTTATGAGTTAAATATCTGATAATTAACATATTACATCCTGTTTATTAAATTTCTTCAAATCAAAAAAACCTGAAAGATAAGCTTCTCGTTGGCGGCAGAAAACTGTTCACTTAAAGACCGGCTCACCTGAATGACGGAACAACAGATGAAATTCTTGACTATCGTTCGGATAAAACCGGGTCGGCATGGCCTGCGACGTCGAGTTCGAATCCCGCGTCATGGATCATGCGATGAGCGGCGGCCGATTCCTGGCCGGATGTGGTGAGGTAGCCGTCCACGAAAATCGAGTTGGCCGGATAGAGCGCCAGGGGCTGCAGTTCCCTTAGCTGGACTTCCCTTCCCCCGGCGACGCGAATTTCCGAGCGTGGATTATAGAAGCGCATCAGGCACAGCAGCTTGAGGCAGAAGATCGGCCCGAGCAGCGGCCTCCCCTCGAGCGGCGTGCCGCCGATCGGGTTGAGGAAGTTGACGGGTATGGATTCGGGCGCGAGGGCGCTCAACGCCTCGCATACGTCGATGACGTCATCGGTGCTCTCCCCTTGCCCGAAAATGACGCCAGAGCATAATTCGAGGCCGGCCCCGCGCGCCGCGCCCAGGGTGTCCACCCGGTCGTCATAGGTGTGCGTGGAGCAGATTCGGGGATAATAGCTCTCGCTCGTGTTGAGGTTGTGATTGAGGCGATCGACGCCCGCCTCGCTCAGTCTGGCGGCCTGGGAGGCTTCCAGCAAGCCGAGAGAACAGCACACGGAAAGGCGGTGGCGTGATTTTATCTCGGAGACGGCCTGGCAGAGTTTTTCGATTTCCGCGTCCGACGGCCCCCGCGCGCTGATGACGATGCAGTAGCGCCTCGAACCGGCCGCCTCGGCCCGTGAGGCGCCTTCCATGAGTTGTTCCTCGTCCACCAGTTCGTATCTGTCGATCTGAGCGCCGGAGACGGCGGATTGAGAGCAATAGCCGCAATCCTCCGGACAAATGCCGCTCTTGGCGTTGATGAGGTAGTGGATCTGCACTTTCTTTCCGAAATAGGCGCGCCGGACCGAAAAGGCGGCGTCCAGAAGCTGAAGAATCCCGTCATCGGGCGCATGGATGACGGAGAGCGCTTCTTCTCGTCCGGGTCTTGCATCTTCCAGGGCGCGCTGCGCCAGTTCGTGGTAGTTCAAGACATCCTTCCTTCTCTTGAGCTTCTGCCAGAAACTTAACGCGGCATTTGTTCTTTGGCAAACGCGTGTGGCGGAGATGGCGAAAAGGGACGATACTTCCCTTGTCTCCGGTGCTCGCGTAACCTATGATAAATCTGGTTTTCCGAACTTAAAGTAATTTATGATAGTTCATTATTTTATCTTTTATAATCAATGAGGTATCTGATGGTAGTTACTGCTACACTTGAAGAAGATTTGCGCGCAGCCATTGAAGGTGAAGTGCGTTTCGACGCCTTCACGAGAAAGATATACAGCACCGATGCGAGCATGTACGAGATAGAGCCCGTGGGCCTCGTGTTGCCGAAAACGAACGCCGACGTACAAGAAACGCTTCGAATCGCCCAAAAGCACAACGTCGCCATCCTCCCTCGGGGCGGCGGCACCAGCCTAGCCGGCCAGACCGTGGGAGAAGCGCTGGTGCTCGATTTTTCCAAATACATGAACCAGGTGCTCGAACTGGACGCCGATGAAGAATGGGCGCGCGTCCAGCCGGGGCTGGTGCAGGATCACTTCAACGATTTCTTAAGCCCGCGCGGATTCGTCTTCGGCCCGAACACCTCGACGAGCAGCCGCGCCACCATCGGCGGCATGCTGGGCAACAACTCTTCGGGTTCGCGCTCCATCGTCTACGGGAAGACGGTGGACCACGTCATCGAAGTTTCAGGCTATTTCGCAGATGGCGAGCCCTTCTCCTTCGGGCCTCTGGATGCGGCGTCTCTGGAAGACCTCACGCGCAAGGATTCACGCTCGGGCAGGCTGCACAAGGCGCTCAGGGACATCGTGGATGAGCAGCGCGTCGAGATTGAAGACCGCTACCCCGACATCATGCGCCGCGTGAGCGGGTACAACCTCGATGAACTCGCCAGGGAATCACAGCCCTTCAACCTCGCCAAGCTCATGGTGGGCGCCGAGGGAACGCTGGCCGTGGTCACCGAAGCCAAGGTTCGCGTCTGTCACAAGCCCAGGGCGCTCGGCGTCCTGGTGGTGCATTTCCACAGCATCGAAGAGGCACTCGCCGCGAGTACGACCATTCTGGCCCACGACGTGGCGGCGATAGAGATCATCGACCGGGTGATCATCGAACTCGCCAAGCAGAACCTCGAAGCCCAGCGCCTCATGGACAGCTTCGTCGTGGGCGATCCGGATTCGTTCCTGACGATTGAGTTTTTCGCCGAAAACGACGATGAGGCCAAAGAGAAAGTAATGCGCCTGCACGATGAACTCGAGGCGAAGAACATCGGCTATGCCCGCGTTCCGCTGGATGACCCCGCCCACAAGCAGGATTGCCTGAATATGCGCAAGGCCGGCCTGGGTTTTCTCCTCGGCCGACGGGGCGACTGGAAGCCCTGCGCCTTCGTGGAGGACTGCGCGGTGGCTCCAGAGCATCTTCTGGATTATTACCGGCATTTCGAGGCCATCATGAAGAAGTACGACACGGAAACCTCCTACTACGGCCACACGAGCGTGGGCCTGCTGCACCTGCGCCCGCTCATCAACCTCAAGGAAGACGAGGAGATCGAAAAAATGGCCGCCATCGCCGGGGAAGTCGCGGACCTCGTGCTCGAATACGGCGGCGCCATGAGCGGAGAGCACGGCGACGGCCTGGCGAGAAGCCAGTGGGTGCCCAAGTTCTTCGGCGAGAAGCTCTACGGGGCGTTCGTCGAGGTGAAGCGGCTCTTCGACCCCGAGAACCGGATGAACCCCGGGAAAATCGTGAACGCCCTCCCCTTCACCGAAAACCTCCGTTTCGACGGCTCCTACGAGACGCCCGAGATTCCGACCGTCATGGATTTCTCGAGCGACGGCGGCTTCGCGCGCGCGGTTGAGCTTTGCAACGGCGTGGGCGCGTGCCGCAAGCGCGACGGCACGATGTGCCCCTCCTACCAGGCGACGAG
Organism: bacterium; assembly: GCA_022825065.1. GTDB lineage: Bacteria > UBA8248 > UBA8248 > UBA8248 > UBA8248 > Bin107. Next base: position 59,949 of record JAJDYR010000022.1, on the reverse strand, counting down.
GGAGGAGGAACACTCCACGCGCGGGCGGGCGAACGCGCTGAGGGAAGTCATCGCGAACGGAATCCCCGGTGAGGACCTTGGCAGCGAGCGGCTCTATGAGGTGATGGACCTTTGCATCTCCTGCAAGGGCTGCAAGGCGGAGTGTCCCTCCAGCGTGGACATGGCGAAGATCAAGGCGGAGGTGCTGCAGGCCTACTATGACAAGAACGGCGTGCCCCTGCGCGTGCGGATGATGGGCCAAATCGCGCGCATCAACCGCCTGAGCATGCCCTTGGCGCCGGTCGTGAACTGGACGCTGGGGAACGGCCTCGTGCGCTCCCTGCTGGACAGGTTCTTAGGTGTCGACAAGCGGAGAAGGCTCCCTCCCCTCGTGACGCCCACCTTCGAGGAGTGGTTTGCGGGCCGGCCTTCCGCACGAAACGGGGCCGGCGCGCGCGGAAAGGTTTTGTTCCTGAACGATACGTTCACGAACTTCAACTATCCCGAAATCGGCAGGGCCGCCGTGAAGGTGCTGGAAGCGGCGGGCTTCGAGGTCGGACTGGCGGAGACGGGTTGCTGCGGGCGTCCCATGATCTCGCACGGCCTGTTGCGCGAGGGCCAGAAACTGGCGGAGGAGAACATCGCGAGGCTGGCCCCCGCCATAGACGCCGGCCTACCGATCATCGGCGTGGAGCCGAGCTGCCTGCTCACTTTCAGAGACGAATACCCGGACCTCGTGGCGGGCGATGCGGCGGGGCGCCTGGCGGAGAATTCCTGGATGCTCGAGGAATTTCTGCAGAGCCTGCATGACAAGGGCGAACTCGACCTCAAATTCAAGACTCCGCAACAGCAAAAAGCCCTCTTCCACGGCCATTGCCACCAGAAAGCCCTGGTGGGCACAGGGCCTTCCCTCGGGATACTGGGCATGGTCCCCGGTTTGGAGGTGACGCAGATTCCTTCTGGCTGCTGCGGGATGGCGGGTTCGTTCGGCTACGAGAAAGAACACTACGACATCTCGCTCGCCATCGGCGAGACGAAGCTCTTTCCCGCCCTGAGAGCAGGCGATGAAGAGGCCACCACTATCGCCAACGGCGTCTCCTGCCGGCAGCAAATCGCGACCGGCGTCGGCAGGAAGGCGCTCCACATCGCCGAGGTGCTCGCCGACGCGCTGGACGACTAGGATTTGTCTCTACATCTAGTTAGTAAACAATGATATGCAAGCGGTTCTTCATGTCATTTATTATATCATTTAATCCGGGTTCCGGATGACGGATCGCAGGGTTTCACCGCGCTCCATGGCCTCGAAGGCGGGCTCCACGTCGTCCAAGCCGATGACTTTCGTGACCATGCGGTCCAGATCCAACTCTCCCTTCTCGTACCAGTCGGCGAGAAGCGGGAAATCCCGCGAAGGCAGGCAATCCCCGTACCAGGAGACGCGCAGCGCGCCGCCCAGGCCGAAGAACTGGAGCATGGGCAGTTCCATCATCATGTCGGGGGCGGGCACGCCGATGAGCGTGCAGGTTCCGGCGAGGTCGCGCGACCACATCGCCTGCAGGAGCGTCTGCGGCGTCCCCACGGCCTCGAAGGAATAATCGACGCCGTTCCCGCCCGTGAGTTCCTTGATCGCCTCCACCGGGTCGGTTTCAGACGCGTTGACGACGTCGGTCGCGCCGAATTGCCTCGCCCAGTCGAGCTTGTTATCGGCGATGTCGACGCCGATGATCTTGGAGGCGCGCGACATTTTGGCGCCCATGATGACGCTGCAGCCCACGCCGCCGCATCCGTACACCGCCACGCTGCTCCCGCGCCGCACCTGCGCCGTGTAGAGGCATGCGCCCACGCCCGTCATGACGCCGCAGCCGATGAGGCAGGCCTGCTCAGGCGTGCAGACGGTGGGCACTTTCACCGCCTGCTTCGCGGCAACGAGGGTGTGCGTGCAGAACGTGCCGATGCCGAGAGAAGGACTCATAGGCCGGCCGTCTTTTTTCGCGTACATCTTGGAAGTCGCGTTCAGGCTGGCGGCGCAGAGGTTGGGCTGGCCGATGGAGCAGAACCGGCAGAGACCGCAGGGGGCGCGCCAGGCCAGAACGACGTAATCGCCCACGGCCAGGTCGGAGACGCCCTCCCCCACTTCCTGCACGATACCCGAACCCTCATGGCCGAGGAGGTAGGGAAATTCGTCTCCGATTTTCCCGAGCTTGTAGTGCAAGTCCGTGTGGCAGACGCCGCTGGCCTGGATTTTCACCAGCACCTCGCCCGGGCCCGGGGAGCCCAGCTCGATTTCCTCCACTTCCGTGCGTTCGCCCGCTGCTCTTGAAATCACGCCATGGCCGATGATGCTCATACGCTTCCTCCCCGGTCGTATATTCCTGGTGCGCCCGCTATAATGCGCCGCGCAAACTATGAATTTCCGTTGGCTGCATTATTCTCCCCCACGAAGAGTCATCGCGCAAGGAGGCGACATGTCCGAAGATTGGTATCCGCGTTTCTCGGAATCAGAGATGAGCAGGCGTCATGGAATGGCGAAAGGCCTGATGGAAGAAGAAGGACTCGACGCTCTCTTGTTCTTCGGCATGGGCGGCACGAACCGGAACGCCCAGGCGAACATCTACTGGCTTTCGTGCTACCGGGATTTCAACCACTGCTATCTGATCTTCCCGAAAGACGGCCCCCCTTCCCTCTTCACGGGTCTCTACAACCACCTGCACAACGCGCAGATGCAGTGCATCTTCGAGGACGTGCGCCACGGAGCCTACGGCAACCCCGAACGCATGGCGGATCAATTGGACGAGTTGGGACTGGGGAACAAGCGGGTCGGCCTGGTGGGGGTCAACCCCCGCTTCAGGATCCTGCTGCCCTTCGAGCACATGGACTATCTGGCGGGGCGCTTCCCGGAGGCGGAGTGGTTGGACGTGAGCGCCAGGTTCCGGGACCTCAGGCTGATCAAGAGCGACGAGGAAATCGAGTGGCTGACCGAGGCGGCGCGGCTCACCGACCTCGCCATAGAAGCGGCCCGAATCCACGCGAAACCGGGGATTCCCGAAATCGAACTATCGGGCCGGATGGCCGCGGCGTTCCGGGAGCAGGGCGGCGAGCAGATGGTGCAGTTCGTGACGGCCACGCCGATGTCGAACCCCCGCACGCCCGTCCCCTGGCAGAACCCCACGCGGAGAAAACTCGAGGCGGGCGACGTGCTCATCATGGAGATCAGCGCAGCGTATTACGGCTATGCGGGCCAGAGCCTGCGCACCTTCACCATAGGAGCCGACCCGACGCCGCCCTATCAGGCGCTGCTCGACGCCGCGGTCGAGGTCTACGAGGGCGTGGGCAGAACGATGAAGGCGGGCAACTCCGCCCAGGCCGTCTTCGAGGCCACCGACCCGCTGCCCGAGCGGGGCTTTCAGATCTACGATTCCCTCGCGCACGGCTTCGGTACGGACCTGCTGCAGCCCTCCATCGGCATCCGGGGTTCGAACTACCTCGCGCCGCCCGCCGACTTCAAGTACCGCGAGAACATGGTGATGGTGATTCAGCCGAACCCCATGGACTCGGAAGGACGCGGCGTGCAGATGGGCGACATGGGAATCGTCACCAGCGAGGGGTTCCGCTCCCTGCACACCTTCCCCATGAAAGCGTTCCGGTGCGACGGGTGAGGATGCCCGGCCCGAGGCGGGTGAGAGTCCGTCTTCCTGGCAAGGGATTGTTGAACAAATCCTCTTCGGGGGAGTATCGCCTTTAACGGGAAGGCCACTTTCGCGCGCTCCGCTCGCACCTCGTCTTGAAAGGCAACCCCCCCTACCCCCCCTTGTCAGGGGGGTATGAAGAACCAAAACCCCTTGTGGGCGGCAAGAAGAACCAAAACCCTGTTCCACCGGTGGAGGGTTTGCCTTTTTTACCCCTCTGACAAGGGGGGGTAGGGGGGTTGCCTTATGGGATTTCCCTTTTATGGGGTTGCCATTACCCCCTCAAGGGGGAGTAATTCTTTCTCTCTCGTCGCTTTGCGATGCCGCGCAATGGGGAGTGGTTTTCTTTCCTCTCATAGGTCACGGTGAACCTTCATTCATCAAGGCCTTTCAACAGCCCAAAAGTAACAGTTCGCTCTTCAACCTTCCTCGTAATACGCCCTGCTCCCTCCGTTGCGGCATTGCCCATCCGCGCATAGAATCCGGGCGTCAACACACCAACTGAAACTTCACGACAGAAGCGTTTTTGTTCTCATCGAAAGGAAATCATTCATGGAATTCGTCATCAAGATTTACGACAGGCCCGAAGCGGCCGAATTGAGGGACGTTCACCGCAAGGCGCACCTCGATTATCTCAAGAGCTTCGACGACGCCACCCGCTTCGCCGGTCCGTTCCTGACCGACGACGGGAAGCTCGAACTGGGCAGCTTCCGCATCCTGGATTTGCCCGACCGCGCCGCCGCCGAAGAGCACGTGGCGAACGAGCCGTTCATCATCGAGGGGATTCAGGAGCGGCCCTCGGTTCACCGCTGGCGCGCCACCGTACCCCACTCCTGGCGCGACTGCCCGCGGCGGGAGGGGAACCTCCAGTTTTATGTCCACGCCCTGGACAAGACGGGCAACGATATCCGCAAGACCCTGCATGAAGAGCACGTCGCCTACCTGACCGAGCACGGCGACTCGGTGATGGTGCGCGGCCCCCTGGTCACCGATGACGGGGAGACCAGAAACGGAAGCGTACTGCTGCTCGACTTCCCCGGCATCGAGGCGGCGCGTGCGTTCTGGGCGGAGGAGCCGTATAACAAAGCGGGCCTGTATGAGAGCGTGGAGTTCTACGCCTGGCGCTTCGGGCGGGTGTTCGACCGCTTCAAGACGACCGCGTGAGGGTGTTGAAGAAGCCCTTGAAGGCCGCGTTTTTCCTCATTGGAAAATCCGGCGGCGGGGCAGGGATGAAACCCGCAACCGGGCGGTGTAGGCCGGTGATTCGCTTGGAAAACCAACCCCCCCTACCCCCCCTTATCAGGGGGGCAAGAAAAAACAAAACCCCCTCAGCCCGGCGAGGGCGCATCGCCTTTTTATGCCCCCCTGACAAGGGGGGGTAGGGGGGGTTGGTTTTATCCCCCGGGGAGGTAGGCTCTTTCACCAGCCCCGTGTCGTAATTTTCACAGAATCTCGCCGGTGAAATCCGTTCGCACCCGCTCCTTGAGCGAGCGGACCGCCTTGAGGGACATCTTGAGGACCTGTTTCTCCCTTCGCGAGATGGCCGACTTCCTCACGTAGCGCGTCGCCTTCTTGATGCGCCTGAAATCTCTCAATTGCTGGCGCAGGAGCAGATAGGTCAGATGCTCCAGGGCTGCGTTGTAGTCATCGAATTCATCGTCGCTGAAAACCCCCGCCTCGTGCAGCAGACGGATGCGCTCGTAGGTGGAGGTCGCCTCCATGCCCTCTTTCAGGGCCAGCAGCCGGACGGCCCCGACGAGGGGAAGGATGCCCCCGTGCTTCAGGTTCACGCCCGGGGGAAGGCCCTCACCCGCTCTCTCCGTACGCAGGATGCCGAACAGGCCGAGAGCGACGTGCCTGTCGGCCTCGGTCTGGAACATCGCCTGGAGCACGGCGGGTTCTTTCTGCACGAACGTCGTGATGTGACTGCGCAATTCCCGCCCCAGGCTCAAATCCCCGCAGGCGGTGTCGAAGTCGAAGAAGATGTCGCTCAACTGGACCTGGAACGTGCTCCTCTTCTGGAACCAGCGGAGGGTCTGGTGTTTCCACTCGGAGATCGATTTGCGCCAAAGCGGGTTCGTCGCCATCACGTTGCCGTCGCACAGGGGAAAGCCGATGGCTTCGAGATTCCAGATCAACAGTTCCGAGAACTGCATGAAGTACTCGTTGACTTCGTTGTGCCGCTCCACGGGATAGTCTTCGAGGATGATGCCGTTGTCCTGATCCGGGTTGATGAAGTTCTCGCCCCGGCCGCTCGAGCCCATGACGATCACGGCGAAGCGGACGGGCGGCGCGCCTCCGCCCGCCTTCTCGATGGTCGCCGCCACTTTTTCGGTCACGCGGCTGTAGATGTCGTTGTTCACGTGCGTGAGCAGCGCCTGAATCTCCGGCGCGGGGAGGTTGTCTTCGAGAAGCTCCTGCGCCACGACCGCCTGCACGGCCTTCACCTCTTGCAAGCCGTAGAGTTCGGGGACCTGCGTGAGCGCGTCGATGTGCTCCACCACATGGGCGGCCGCCACGGCCATGGCGTCCTCCAGGTCGAGCAGGCCCAGGGGGCGGTTCCCCTCATCCACCACCGGCATGTGGCGGTGCCCGAGGCGGCGCATGCGCGCGATGGTGTGATAGAGGTAGTCCCCCTGCTTCGCGGAGTATACGCGGGGCGTCATCAGCTGCTCTATCGTCTCCGTACCGTCGCACCGCAGGGCGACGCGGCGCGTCACGTCTTTTTCCGTAAAAATGCCTGTGAGGGTGTTCTCCTCATCCGTCACGAGAACGCAGGTCGCATTCCTCTCCGCCATCCGGGAGATGACGTTCCTGAGATTCTCCGATGCCGGGAAAATGAGCGAATCGGGTTTCAGGAAATCATCCACAAGGCAGGAGAAAATTCTCGTCTGGGATTTCATGGGTTTAAGATCCCGTAATTGCGGCGGGGTCCGGGAACGCCTCGGGCGCAGGCGCCTCATGAGCATAGTATAGCTCAGTTCTTCATGTGTTTGTCCAAATAGGCGATGCACATCCCTATCGCCGCTGTTTGCGTCTCATCGACGGCGTACTCCCCGTCCCCTTCCCGCTCGGGAAAGATATAGCCGTGCACCGGATGATCGTAGGAGACCCACTCGACGTCCTTCCCGGCCTCGACCATCAGGTCATACGTGGCGCGGAAGATGCCCTGCAGGTGGTCCTCATCCCTGCCCATGATGAGGATCGGCGTTTGAATGCTCTTCATCCTTTCGAGCGCACGCTCTTCGTTGATGCGCGCCCGGACTTTTCCGACCTCTTCCATCATCATGCCTTCGATGTTTCTGAGCTTTGTCTCCTCGTTCACGAAGGCGGTATCGTCCGGCGCGAGGTCCAGGAATTCATGAGAAGCCGGCTCGCAGGCCACGCAGGCGCGCGCGCCGCCGTATTCCGATGTAATCTTCAAGATCATCTCGCCCGCGTGGCTCACGCCCATCAGGCCGACCCGCTCCGCGTCCACCTCGGGCAGCGTCTTCACGTATTCGATGATCGCGATCTCGTCCTCGTATTCTAGCGGTGAGCGGTTCAGGAGTTGGCGTCCCTGCCGGATGTCCTCGACGAGGCGGCCGCCGTTGTTGTAGCCGAGTTCCACCTCGGCGCGGTACCTCAGCCAGGCGCAGGCGTAGCCCGCCTCGAGAAGACGCTCCTGGATGTAGCCCATGTTGCGGGTCGCCTCGCGCACCCAGGCCATGCCGCCGCCCCCGTTCCCCCGCCCGAGCAGCACGGCGGGGTGCGGCCCCGAGCCTTCGGGCATCCTGAGCCCTATCGGCGCATACACGCCGTCCAGCAGTTCGACGTAGGTCAGGTGAACCGGGTATTCCGAACCCGCCACGGGCTCCGTGACGACGACGCGCTCGGGGTCGATTTCATGTGGCACGAGAGTTTCTCCTCATTCATTTCCGGGGCGTTGCGGGATGAACCTCATCCATCATCCCACACGATGCGCGCGGGCGGAAAGCGCGGGCCTCGTGCGGCGAAAGATATCCGGCGCGTTTCCCCTTCTCCCGCGATATGAGAAAATCCCGTTTTCGAGAAGAAAGCCCCTATGCCGCTCCTCAGTTTGAGCAGAAGGAACGAACATGACCGAAAGCAAATGCCCTGAGTGCGGAGCTGAAATTTCCGGCGATGACCCCTGCCCCGAATGCGGCGGCGCGATAGCGAAATCCACGGGAGGCGATGACGACGACAGGCCATTAAACGTCATCGACGCCAAGGCGATCGTCGTGAAGGTCATGTGGGGCACGGGCGCGCTGATGCTCTGCGGTGGCCTGGGCGCGCTCTCCATCGGCGCGGTGAAGCCCGCCGTCGGCCTGCTGGGCCTCGGCGGCCTCCTCTTCGCCGGCTCCTACGCGGTGGATTGGTGGACTTGAGGGGTCAGCAATATCTTCTTGTCATAAATCGGGATACCCGCTCCCTATTTGGCTGACTCTGAAATTTCTTTCTTCTCGGCTTCTTTTTCCTTTTTCATCTTTTCAGCCAATTCTTTCTTCAACTCCTGATACCGCTTTTTGAGAGCATCGGGAGCCGAGTCCTCGGGTTCCATCAGGACGCTTACTTTTGTCGGGTATTCCTGCGCCGCGCCGCTTGCGGCGTCGACCAAAATCCCGATACCTCCACCCAGTATGATATTGCCGAGGGTCGCTGCTACGAGAGTTTCATCGAACGAGTGTGTTGTTTTTTTGAATCCTTTTTTCTCGCAAGTTAATACCATCGGCCCATCCCCTTTATGGACTGTTGTCGCACTTGGAGTGTTGACCCAATGATATTGCCTCCCCCGTTTGTCGATTCCCTTGCATGAAGCCCCTTTGGCGTTGATTACATCGACCAGAATGGATTGAGAAGTGCCGGAAACAAAAGTCGCACAACCAGAAGCGAGCAATAAACAGCAAGCAGTGATCAAAATACGCATCAGACCTTACCTCGTGTAAAGGTGTGAAAAAATGAAAGGAAATTTAATTCCTGGGTCGGTCGGAACATATTGAGGAAACCGTATTAAAGTCAAGCAGCCTGATATCGATTACATTGACAATTCAAATAGAGAGATTCTGGTTGTTGAGGGAAAAGCGAATGGGCAAGTGGTTTGAGCCTGGTACCACGGCAGGACTAGGGTTGAATTGCAACTTTTCGAATATTCCTTTCGATTTGTTGCAGACCGAGGAGAGAGAAAACTCACTCCCCCATTGAGGGGCTTGCTGAAAAAACCCCTCGATGTGGGAAAACCACCGTCATTCCGGCGAAAGCCGGAATCCATTGTAAAACAGAATGACAATACGCCGGCTTTTCATCTCCTCTTTATCGGCGAGAACCAATCAGAAAATAAAAAACAAAGGCAAGATGGATTCCGGCTTTCGCCGGAATGACGAGCAAAACCGCACCGCCTCTTGTAGGGACAGGTCGCGACCTGTCCCTACGGACTGGAATTCTCCTCGCAGGAGAACAATCTCCGTTGGGGTCGTATTCCGGGTTTTGCAACAAACCCGCCCTGCAACGACATCAACTCCGTCTATAGCAAACGGACAGCATTTCGGTTTGGTACCCCCGGCAGGATTCGAACCTGCGGCCTACGGATTAGGAATCCGGCGCTCTATCCTGCTGAGCTACGGGGGCGCGTCAGTCGTATGTTATCAAAGAGCGCACGGCGTGTGGAGCGAGGCGCTCGCGCCCGTTCAGGAACGCGAGTTCGATGAGGAACGAAAAGCCGTGGATGCGCCCGCCCAGGGATTCCACGAGCGAGACGCAGGCGGAGGCGGTGCCGCCGGTGGCGAGCACGTCGTCGGCGATGAGCACCTTGGCGCCGGGCGCGACGGCGTCCTTGTGGATTTCGAGCGTGTCCGTGCCGTATTCGAGGTCGTAAGTCGCCTGGGTCTTCTCCCAGGGGAGTTTCCCCGCTTTCCTCACCAGGGCGAATCCCGCGCCGAGCTTGTAGGCGATGGGCGCGCCGATGATGAAGCCGCGCGCCTCGACGCCCAGCACGACGTCGATGCCCTCGCCCGCCAAAGGCTCCGCCGCCAAATCCACCGCCGCCTGGAAGGCTTCGGGGTTCTGGAACATGGGCGTGATGTCCTTGAAGAGAATCCCCTCTTTGGGGAAATCGGGCACGTCGCGAATGTGTTCCAGAAGGCGGGTGATGTCGGACATGAGATCTACCTCTCGTGGACGATGAAGTTTGGCCTCGTATGGCGTTCATCTGTGACAAGACAGGAAATCTAGATAGCATTCTCTTTCGGGCGTGTCACCACGGCGCGCGCATAAATTTCTCTCAGGCGGACGAGCAGACCGTCGCCGGGCCGCGACCTGTCCGCAACCGGCCCTACGGCAGGTAGGACAGCGGGTTCTTCGGCCGCGTGCGGTGGCGGATCTCGAAATGAAGGCGCGCGGTCTTGAAGCGCGGCGTGCGGCCCGCGCGGGCGATGGGCGCCCCGCGCGAGACGTTCTGCCCCTTGCGCACGAGGTTCTCGGCGACGTTGGCGTAGATGGAGTGATACTCGCCCCCGTGGTGGCGCAGGATGATGAGGCGCCCCAGGTTGCCGGGGCCGATATCGGAATAAATGACGCGGCCCGAAGCGGCGGCGCGGACCCGGGCGCGCTCGCGGGCGGCGATGAGGATGCCGTCCGCCTTGTGGCGGCCGCTCCTCTTGAAGCGGCGGATCAGGCGTCCGCGCAGGGGCCAGGAGAACCGGGGCCTCTTGCCGTAGGGCTTGCGGTACGTCGTCTTCCTCTTGCTCACGCGTTGCGGCTGAGCGGCGCTTTTCGGCTTACGCGAAGATTTCCGCACCTGCTTTGCGGAAGCCTTGCGCCGCGGCGGCGCCGCCCAGCGCGGGCGGCGTTCGGGCGGTTTGGCGCTGACGTTTTTCCGGATGAGGCGCGTCGTTCTGGCGCCCGGAATGAAGAGCCGCTGGCCGATTTCCAGGCGGTCGGGATTGTCGATGCCGTTCAGGACGGCGATCTGCTCGACCTCCACCCCGTAGGCGCGCCCGATGCGCCAGAGGTTCTCGCCGCGCTTTACGGTGTGGCGGACCCCCCCCATCTCGCGGCTGCTCTTGGGCGAAGGCGGCAGCGGCGGTGCGACAAGCGCGCAGCCGGTAAGCAGGCAGAGAAACAGGACACATCCCCTGCGCCGCACCGCGCGCCATCTCCGGGCCCCGGATGCGGGCGAAACCTTTGATATGGGCAGTTCCACGTCGTCCCTCATGAAGATTCGAGGGCCATCCGCACGGCCTCGCGCGCGCTCGATGCCGGGACGACCCCTGCTGGGCTTGCCTCGCGTCCCAGGGAGACGACCCGCTTGCCGAGCTTGAGGCCGATGGCGATTTCAGAAAGGGTGCCGTGCGCGCCCGGCATGGCGATGAGCGCGTGGGCCGTCGCCGCGATGACGACGTTCCGGGCGTGGCCCATGCCCGTGACGACGGGAATGTCGATGAACGGGTTGGCGGACTTTGCATCATACGAAGGCAGGACGCCCACCGTGAGGCCGCCCGCTTCTTTCGCGCCCTGTGCCGCGGCCTGCATGACGCCGCCCAGGCCCCCGCACACGAGCACGGCCCCCGCGCGCGCAATCTCGGCGCCCGCCTCCTCGGCCAGAGCGGCCGTTTCGGGAGCCGGATCGGAATCGCCGATGACGCCGATGATGGTCTGCATCAGAAAATCCCGGGGCGGAATTGATACTTAATGATTTTATCGGGCGAGCGGCTCTCGTCAAGTGTCGGTGAAAGCCCGCGTCCGCGAAATACGCTCATCAGGCCTCCTGTCCCCCACCCCGTTCCCGGGCACGGGAGTGCGCAACCCCGCTTTTTGACTCCTCGCCCCTCCTCGGGGCTGTTGAAAAAATCACCCTTATCTGTGGTCGAGGGGCCTCTCCTCTCGACTGGAAAAGCAACCCCCCTACCCCCCCTTGTCAGGGGGGTATGAAAAGGCGATGCGCCCCCACCGGGCTGAAGGGGTTTTGCTTTTTCTTGCCCCCCTGACAAGGGGGGGTAGGGGGGGTTATTCCCTTGAAACTATCGACAAAGAGTTTCTCAACAACCCTCTCAATAGGTCTGCGCCTTCGCCTATCCCCCTTCCGGCACGATCACCCGCTTGTTGTGATCCGCCGGCAGGCCGTTATTCAGCGAGTGCAGCATCCAGTCGGCGATGGCGGGGTACATGTCCGCGGCCACCTCGCCCATGGGATGGAAGACGCCCTCATACATCCAGAGCTCGCGCGGGCACGTCAGGTGCTCGAAGAACACGTCGATGTCGTCCGGCGTGCAGAGCTCGTCCATGTCGCCCGCCACGAGGAGGTAGTTCGACTTCATCTTGCCCACCAGGGGCAGCCAGATGCTGTCGCGCTCCTCGACGAACTCGTCAAAGGCGTCCTCGTCGAGGATGTTCGTCATGTACATGTAGATGCGCTTGAAGTTGGGCTGGGCCTGGTCGAAGATGATGTCGGAAGGCCCCACGTTCGCCATCTGGCCGACCACGGTGTTGACGCGCTCGTCCTGGGCGGCGATCTCCACCGTCCAGCGGCTGCCCATGCTCATGCCCATGATGCCGATTTTAGACGAATCCACCTCGTCGCGCCCGGCGAGCCAGTCGATGACCCTGCTCCCCGCGCGCGCGTAGTTGTGATGATCCACCCAGACCTGGTTGATGTTGCACTCGCCCTGCCCCGGCCCGTCCATGATGGCGAAGTTCATCCCGCGCGCGTGGAACCAGTTGTTGTAGGGCAATAAGCCGTCTTCCTTGATCATGTCCATCCCGGGGATGAGCAGCACGGTCGGCCTGGGCTCGCCGCCCTCCTGGGGCCAGTAATAGAAATACGCGTTCTTGCCGGGGTCGAACTCCACCTGGTGTTTCTGGATGTCGCCGCCCCGCACCTCGCGCATCTTCTCGAAACAGCGCGAGACGCCCGCGTAGTATTCCTTCTTGCGGGGATGCCCATCGACGGGGATGAGGTGCTGGCCGCGTCCGTAGCAAAGGCCCGCGCGGTTGTAGTGCATGGCGGCGGTCACATGGTTGCCCGCCTCCTCGGCCGCTTTCGCCTTGCTCTCCTGAAGAGCGGCCTGCTTGCCCCACAGGAGGGGGATGGAGCGCCTGCCCGAGACCTTCGAGTAGACGGCTTCGAGGTCCTGGTGCCTGAAACCCCGCTCATAGCGCGTGCCCATGATGCCGGGGTGGAGGACGTCCTCGTTGTCTGAGAGTTTGAGGAAATTGTCGAAAATCCAGTTCTGGTTCGCGCGTGACGCCTGTCTTCTCATGCCGCTACCTTCTCCTTTCGTATAGGTGATGGGCGAGTTCTGTCCCCGCCGTTTTCAAGCAGATCTGACGCCGGATTCAGCGGGCTATCTTCGGGCCTTGAGCCTCGCCGGGTCAACCGCTTCAGGCGATTCCCGCCGATGCGGTTTTTTCCGCGGGTGTATTTGCCGAATCCATTGATTTTGTGTAGATTCTCGGTTTTGTTTTTCCAGAACAGCAGGGTTGGAAATGTTCATGCGAAACCTCTCGCGCCCCTGCCGATATCTTTTCTTTTTCGAGAAAGAGGGTGATTGGAATGACAGTGGAAACAGAGCCGACATTGGAACTCAGCAATGATGAATCAATCGTCCTGCACGCCGGATACCGCAAGGATCCCGTCACGAACGCCGTGGCCGTGCCGATCTACCAGACGTCCTCCTACCAGTTCGACAGCACGGATCACGCGGCCAATCTCTTCGCGCTGAAGGAACTCGGCAACATCTACACGCGCATCATGAACCCCACGAACGACGTTCTCGAGAAACGGCTGGCGGCTCTCGAGGGCGGCGTCGGCGGCCTCGCCGTATCCTCGGGCCAGTCGGCCTCGATGATGGCGGTGATGAACGTGGCCCGCGCAGGCGACAACATCGTGAGTTCGACGGACCTCTACGGCGGCACGTGGAACCTCTTCGCGAACCAGCTGGACGACATCGGCATCGAGTGCCGTTTCGTGGACCCCGGAGACCCGGAGAATTTCGTCCGGGCGACGGACGAGAAGACGCGCGCCTACTACGCCGAGACGCTGCCGAACCCCAAACTCCACGTCTTCCCGATCCGGGAAGTGTCGGACCTCGGGCGTGAGCTGGGGATTCCCCTCATCGTGGACAACACGGCGGCCCACGGCCTCTGCAAGCCCTTCGAGCACGGCGCGGCCGTCATCGCCTCCTCGTGCACGAAATACATCGGCGGGCACGGCAACTCCATCGGCGGCATCATCATCGACGCCGGGAACTTCGACTGGGAGGCGCACCCCGAAAGGCAGCCCTACCTGAACCAGCCCGACCCGAGCTACCACGGCGCCGTGTGGTCCCAGGCCGTCAAGCCGCTCGGCCCCATCGCCTACATCATCAAGGCGCGCGTCACGCTCCTGCGCGACTCCGGCCAGGCGATGAGCCCCTTCAACACCTTCCTGTTCCTGCAAGGCCTCGAGACCCTGCCCCTGCGGATGGAGCGCCACTGCCGGAACGCCGCCGCCGTGGCGGACTACCTGAATGGGCATCCCAAGGTGAATACCACGATTTTCCCGGGCCTCATGAACGGGGAATTCCGCCGCCGCGCCGACACGTATCTCAAGGGCGGCTACGGCGGCCTGGTCGGAATCGACCTTACCGGCGGCTACGAGGCGGGCCAGAACTTCATCAACGCGCTCAAGATGTTCTACCACGTGGCGAACATCGGCGACTCGAGGAGCCTCGCCATTCACCCGGCCAGCACCACGCACTCCCAGCTCAGCCCCGAGGAGCAGGAACAGACGGGCGTGACGCCGGGCTACGTGCGGCTTTCCATCGGCATCGAGCACATCGACGACATCATCGCCGATCTCGAACAGGCCCTGGACGCCGCATAGCGCATCGCAAGAGAGAAACGAAAAGGAGGCGTCCCGAGAGGGGCGCCTCTTTTTTTGTGGGGAAAGATATATTCCGGCGACGGCTTTTTCCCCGGAGTTTTCTTGCTCGCCTCTTGTGGGGGCTGTTGAAAAACCCCTCCACCCTCACCCTGAGTAGCGGCCCCTCGACTTCGCTCGGGACAGGCTCCGCCCCCCATTTTCCTCATCCTGAGTAGCCGCCGAAGGTAAAACGCGACTGAGAAAGGAGCGTTTGTATCGAAGGGCGCATGTCCATTGTAGGGGTCGCATATTATGCGACCCGAGTTTGTCGGTGAAAGGCAGGGCCGCATATATGCGGCCCCTACACCCTCTCGCATCATTCGAAACCGGAGCACGACGCCGTCATTCCGGCGAAAGCCGGAATCCATTTGCGGATGTGGGTGAATCAATGACGGCGTTTCATTCCCCACCGATGCGCGGGAAGCCTGACGAAAAGCAAAAGACGTAAAAATGGATTCCGGCTTTCGCCGGAATGACAAACGAAACCACACCCTCTCCAAGGGCCGGATTCCGGGTTATTCAACAGGCCCATCTACTGGTGCATTCTCTGTTTAGTGAACGGAAGGAACTCAAGATTCAATGTAAAGTGAATTATCAGGTATTTTATTTAGACAATTGAAAATATTGAATAAAAAATAATGGCTTGAGGTGTTACATGAGGTATGGTTCGCTGCCTGGGCATCCCCGAGGCAGGCTCGCTGAAGGGTAAGGCGCCTCAAAGCCCGGAAACCCGTTTCCGCCGCGCGATATGAAATGGTCGGGGCGAGAGGATTTGAACCTCCGACCTCCTGCTCCCGAAGCAGGCGCGCTACCAGGCTGCGCTACGCCCCGACACAAGCCATGAGACGGCGGAATCGCCGTATTCCTACGGGTTCTCCCAGCCGTATTTTCCCACAAGTTTCACGAAAACACAGTTCACCAGTTCCTCGGGCGGGAGCACTTCACCCGTTCCGGAGGCGCGGAACCGCACGAGGGTCTGCTTCTCCCCCTCGCCCAGGGGCATGACGATGCGCCCGCCGGGAGCGACCTGCTGCACCCATGGCTCCGGTACGCGAGGCGCCGACGCCGCGCTCACGATGGCGTCGAAGGGCGCCTCCTCCGGCCAGCCGTAGGTGCCGTCCGCTGTCCAGAGCATATAATTCGTCAGGCCGAAAGAATCAAGCCGCTCCCTGGCCCTCACCGCCAGTTCGGGCACCCGCTCGATCGCGCGGACGGAGCCCGCGAGCCTCCCCAAAAGCGCGGTAAGGTAACCCGAACCCGCCCCGATCTCAAGGACCCTCTCCCCGCCCTTGAGCTCCAGGGCCTCGAGCGCGGCGGCCACCATGTAGGGCTGGGAGATCGTCTGCCCGTGTCCGATGGGCAGCGCCTTGTCCGCATAGGCGGTTTCGCGAAATATCTCGGGCGCGAAATGGTGCCTCGGCACCTCGCGCAAGGCCTCGATGACGCGGGCGTCCGCGATTCCGCGGGCGATGATTTGTTTGTCCACCATCTCGTCGCGAGAGCGGCTCCAGCGGTTTTCCTTTCTTCCGTTTAATGAAAACGCCAAGATTCCAGCCCTTTCATCGCGTCATAGTCCGTCAGGTCGAGCCTCAGGGGCGTGATGGAGACCTGGTGGTTCGAAACCGCCTCGAAGTCCGTGTCGGGCTCATCCTTCCAGTGGAGGCTGCCTCCCCCTATCCAGTAATACTCGCGTCCGCGCGGGTCGATTTTCTCGACGATGGCTTCCTCGTAAACGCGCTTGCCCTGCCGGGTGATTCTCTCCCCCCGGCATTTTTTGGGAGAAATGTTCGGGACGTTGACGTTCAGCAGAACGCCCGGTTCCAGCCCCCGGGATAATACTTCCCTCGCGCCGGCGCGCGCAACTTTTTTCGCCAACTCGAAATCGAGGGTCTCCCCATCCTCGTGGGCGAGGGAGACCGCCACCGCGGGCAGCCCCAGGAGGGTGGCCTCCATCGCCGCGGCCACGGTTCCCGAATAGGTGATGTCGTCGCCCAGGTTTCCACCCTTGTTGATGCCGGAGACGAGCATGTCGGGGTGCTCGTTCTTGAACAGGCCGTTCAGGGCGAGGTTGACGCAGTCGGTGGGCGTGCCGTCCACGGCGAACCAGTTGTGCTCCAGTTCGTTGATTCGCAGGGGGCGATGCAGGCTCAGGGAATGTCCCGCGGCGCTCTGCTCCCTGTCCGGCGCCACGACGAGCAAATCCCCCAGCGGGGCGAGAGCCGCGTACAGGGCCTTTAATCCTTCCGAATCGATGCCGTCATCATTGCAAAGAAGTATTCGAGCCATGGCTTTTCACATAACGTGGGGGCGGGCGCGTCGCAACGAGTAAGGATTATGGTGCAGCCGGGGGCACGAGATCAACGCCGCCGACAAGTATTCGCCTCCTTGTGGGATTGTTGAAAAAGCATTGATTTTGTGAATCGGGTATCGAGTCGGCCGGGGAGGAAGGTTTGTAGGGACAGGTCGCGACCTGTCCGGAAATACCAACCCCCCCTACCCCCCCTTGACAGGGGGGTAAGAAAAAGCAAAACCCCCTCGGCCCGGCGAGGGCAAATCGTCTTTTTAATACCCCCTGACAAGGGGGTTTTTGCTTCTTTATACCCCCCTGACAAGGGGGGGTAGGGGGGGTTGCCTTTATCCCCTGAAAAGGTTTTTTTCAACAACTCCCTTACCGAGGCCTTTCCTTCGGGGCCGCCGCTTGCTTTAATGAATCTTAGAGATTACAAAACCGGAACCATGCCATATTTCGAGGAGCGCACATGAACGAGGAATCCAGGCCCGAGGAAACGGCCCCGAGAGCGTTTCACTTCGACACCAACGCCCTCCATGCGGGCGCGCGGCCCGACCCCGCCACCGGCGCCAGGGCCGTGCCGATCTACCAGTCCACCGGTTTCGTTTTCGACGACGACGAACACGCCGCGGGCCTTTTCGCCCTGCAGGATTACGGGTACGTCTACACGCGCATCGGAAACCCCACCACGAGCGTCTTCGAGGAGCGCATCGCGGCTCTCGAGGGAGGCGTCGGCGGGCTGGCGACGGCCTCGGGCCAGGCCGCGCAGTTCGTCGCGCTGTTCACCCTGACGAACCCGGGGGATGAAATCGTTTCCTCCGCGGCCCTCTACGGGGGCACCTACACGCAGTTCGACATCACGCTCAGAAAACTCGGCATCCACACGACGTTCGTCGACCCGACGCGGCCGGAGGACTTTCGGGCCGCGGTGACGGAGAAGACGCGCGTCATCTACTGCGAGACGATAGGGAACCCGGCCACCAACGTCGCCGACCTGGAAGCCCTCGCGAAAATCGCGGAAGATGCGGGCGTTCCCCTCGTCGTGGACAACACCTTCGCCACCCCCTACCTCTGCCGCCCCATCGAATGGGGGGCGGACATCGTCTTGCATTCGGCCACGAAATTCATCGACGGGCACGGCACGAGCATCGGCGGCGTCATGGTGGATTCGGGGCGCTTCGACTGGGCGAACGGAAAGTTCCCCGGCATGACCGACCCCTCGCCGGGCTATCACGGGCTGCGCTTCTTCGAGACTTTCGGGGAACTGGGCTTCCTCATGAAGGCGCG
The DNA here is from genome assembly GCA_022825065.1 of bacterium. Classification (GTDB taxonomy): domain Bacteria; phylum UBA8248; class UBA8248; order UBA8248; family UBA8248; genus Bin107. Next base: position 41,813 of record JAJDYR010000022.1, on the reverse strand, counting down.
CGCGGAGAGCCTGCGCGACATCGGGTCGTGCCTGGGCCCGCTCAACGGTTTCCTGTTCGCCCAGGGTCTGGAGACCCTGCCCCTGCGCATGGGGCGCCACTGCGAGAACGCGCAGAAGGTGGCCGAGTTTCTCGCGGGGGATTCACGCGTCAGTTTCGTAAGCTATCCTGGGCTGCCGGACAGCCCCGAATACGAAAGGGCGCAAAAGTATCTGCCGAACGGACAGGGCGCCGTTTTCGCCTTCGGCGTCCGGGGCGGATTCGACCCGGCCGTTCGCTTCATCAACGCCCTTCAGCTGCACAGTCACCTCGCGAACGTCGGCGACGCCAAAAGCCTCATCATCCACCCGGCCTCCACGACGCACGCCCAGTTGAGCGAGGAGGACCTGAAGGCGGGCAACATCACGCCCGACCTCATCCGGATTTCGGTGGGCCTCGAGCACATCGACGACATTCTCTGGGACCTCGACCAGGCCCTCGGTGAGGCGACGAAGAGCGCGTGATGAAATTTCCCGCATACCAGAACCCGCGCACGATTCGCCGCATCCTGCGGAATCACCGCCGCGTGGCGATGGTGGGGCTCTCGGCGAACGAATCGAGACCCAGCTATTTCGTGGGGTATTACCTGCAAAGAATGGGTTACGAGGTCATCCCGGTGAACCCGAGATACGAGCGGATACTGGACCGGAAATCCTACCCCGACGTCTCATCGATACCCGATCCGCCCGACGTGGTGGACGTGTTCCGAAGGCCGGATGAAATTGCGGAGGTGGTCGACGAGGCGATAGAGGTCGGCGCGAAATCGCTGTGGCTGCAATTCGAAGTGGTGAACGAGGCCGAGGCCGCCCGCGCGCAGGCCGCGGGCCTGCTCGTCGTCATGGACAGGTGCATGAAGATCGAGCACGGCCGCCTGAGGGGCGGTTTGCACACGGCGGGCATGAGGACCGGCGTCATCACGACGCGGCGGGACCCGCTCATTTAGGGGTGGTTGAAAAAAAACTCTTGTGAGGGTAGAGGGAGCGTCCCTCTCGCCCTGAAAACCAACCCCCCCTACCCCCCCTTGTCAGGGGGGTAAAAAAAGGCGACGCCCACCGCCGGTGGAGGGGCTTTTGATTTTTCTTGCCCCCCTGACAAGGGGGGGTAGGGGGGGTTGCCTTTATCCCCTGACAAGGACAGTTGAGCCCCCCTTTATTGGAGGCAGAGGGGGCACGATGGTTTTGTAGGGGCCGCATATATGCGGCCCCTACAAGTAATCATAGCCTTCGCCTCGATTCGTCATTCCGACAAACCCTTCCGCATTCGTCGGGTCTGACACCGGAATGGCGAACAAAACCGTATTCGCCCGTAGGGGCGGTTCGCGAACTGTGGGACAACCCCGAGGAGGGGTTGTCCCTACAATCCCATCGCGTCAGACCTTCTTCCCTGGTCGGCTACATACGCCGAATCACGGAATCAGGGGTTTTCGACAATCCCAGGCCCGAACATCGGGATGTGGTTTCTTTTCCGTTAGTTAGGCAACTTGCAAATCCCCCGAAAATCCTTTACAAAATTCTGTGAGGTCTGACGCTTAGCCGCTACTCCACGGGAATGACATGACCAGACTCAAGATCCTGATTCTTGGGGTGCATCTGTTTCCCCTGTGCATGATCTCTTCCGCTGTCGCGGAAAACAAAGTCCTCGTCGAAATGAGAGCGATATCCGGCTTCCCCCACATCGTATTCCCGCGCGGAAAAAAAGTTTACCTCAGAGACAGACGCGCGATGCTCCCGGGCGACCACATCGTCACGAGCGCGAGTTCGAGGGCGCTCATTCATTTCCGGCGCCGCCCGGGTTGCCGGCTCGTGCTGGAGCCGAACACTTCCTTCAAATTGGTGGGCATGAAGCGGGGCGGCACGTATTCGGCGAGACTGAACAGGGGCACGGTGAGGTGCCATGAAGCTTCCTGCGGGCTGAGCCTGAGCGTGACGACGCCTGCGGCAATGCTGCGCGGCAAGGGAGTGGAATTCGCCGTGAAAGCCTACAGACACTTCACCACCGTGATACTCAAGAAGGGACGAATGCGCCTGCTCGTCGGCGGCCAGGCCGTCGCTCTGCGCGAGATGACGCGCACGACGGTTTCGAAAACGGGAGGTCACCGGGTCGCCACGCTATACAGGGGCGACCGTATTCCCAGCCTCTTCTCCCCCCTCCCCCTTCCCGGAATTTCCCCCGCTCCCTCAAAACGCCGTTACCGGGACAAATTCATTTCCCCGGCCTCGATAACGCGAAGCCCTTGACGCGCACCACGCTTAAGCCTTACTAAATAGCCTGTGATATTTCTTTCGCCGAAAACCCGGCGCGGTTCGGCACACCTGCCCTGCCGCGCCCGGAACTTTTCCGCGGGACATTTCTTTCGGTCGGGGCGTAGCGCAGTCTGGTAGCGCACCTGAATGGGGTTCAGGGGGTCGGAGGTTCAAATCCTCTCGCCCCGACCATTTTTATCCATTACCGACGGGCGGATGGCGCATCCGGCGAGGAGGCGAACGGTGGAGCTTGGTTTTATCGGCCTGGGCCGGATGGGAAGCGAGATTTGCGCCCATCTCATCAGGGCCGGTCATGAGGTGACCGCGTACGACGTCCGGGAGGAAGCCACGCTGGAGGCGGAGAACAAGGGCGCGCGCGCGGGGCGCAGCCCGGCGGACGTCGCTTCCCGTTCGGAGATCGTTTTCACGTCCCTGCCGCATCCGAACATATCGCGCGAGGTGATCCTGGGTGAGGAGGGAATTCTGGCGGGCGCGCGGGACGGCGCGCTCCTGGCGGAGACGAGCACCGTCTCCCCTTCCCTCATCCAGGAACTGGCCCCGGTGGTGAAAGCGCAAGGGGCCGAGTTGATGGATGCCGCCGTGAGCGGCGGCGTACAGGGGGCCAGGGCGGGCACCCTCACGCTGATGGTCGGCGGCGGCGAGGCGGGGTTCGAGAGGCTCAGGCCCCTTCTCTCGCATTTCGGAAAAAACATCTTCCATTGCGGCGCATCGGGCATGGGCATGTTGTTCAAGGTCGTGAACAACATGCTCTCGCACGTGAACCTCGCGGCGCTGACCGAGGCCATGGCGCTGGGCGTCGCGGCGGGCGCCGACCCCGATTTGCTCTGCGACGTCATCTCCGTCAGTTCGGGCCGCAGCCGCCAGGTGGAGGACAGGCTCAGAAAGCACATCCTGCCGGGGGAGTTCACGCCCGGGATGACGACCGACCTCGCGACGAAAGATTCCGACCTGTGCCTCGAGCTGGCCCGCGAACTCCGCGTTCCCACCTTCATCGCCAGCGCGACACACCACGTCTATGAGATGGCGATTCAGCGAGGATACGGGGCCGAAGAATACGCCTCGCTCATCAAGCTCTGGGAAGAGTGGCTGGACATCGAGGTGCGTTCTCCCGGCGCCGGGCGGGATTCCTGAAATCCGCCGCAGGGGGTTGTCGAGAAAGCCTCCTCAAAGGAGCATCCCCCCTGCCCCCCCTTTAAGGTTTGTTGAAAAAGTCTTTCTTCGCCTCATCCTGAGTAGCGGCCCCTCGCCTTCGCTCGGGACAGGCCCCGCCCCCCACTTTCCTCATCCTGAGTAGCCGCCGAAGGCGGCGTATCGAAGGGCGCTCCCACTGAAAGGCAACCCCCCCTACCCCCCCTTGACAGGGGGGTAAGAAGAACCAAAACCCATCCGCCCGTCGGCGGGCGTCGTCTTTGTTCATATCCCCCACTTGCCGGGGGGCGGTCTTTTTTACCCCCCTGTCAAGGGGGGGTAGGGGGGGTTGCCTTTCAACAAGTGAGGGGCAATCGAACCGGCCGAAGAGGCGCCGTCCCGTAGGGACAGGCCTCCGTGCCTGTCCTGATTCTGGTTGTTCGTCAATTCGATTGCAGGGGTCGTTCGCGAACAACCCTTCCGGAGAAACGGGCGCTTCGCGAAGCGGCCCGGGACCCCGCGGCGCCGCAGTTATGGCATAAACCCAGTACATATTGTATTTTGGTTTCTTGAAGGCATAACAACGTGGAATTCGACGGGGTTCAAGACCCTCGCCCGCCCAACGTGAAGGACGATAAAATGACGCCGGAAGAGATGTTCGATGAGGCTTTCGCCTCGGCTTTCGAGGACAGAAAAAACCTGATCGCCTTTCTCGAGGGGGTCGACACCTCCCACGTTCACTGGCGGCCTCCGGACGGCGAATGGTCCCTGCATGAGAATCTCGAACACATCCTGTTGACGGACGCGTATTACGCGCGCTTCATCGAGAAGAGGCTCGCTGAGGCTGAGGAATCCGGCTCATGGGATACGGCGCCCGAGAGTCCGCAGAAGATGAGCCGCGAGGCGCTCAGGCGCAGGGAGCAAGGCCGGGTTCCGGCGCCCGATTTTCTCATCCCGAAGGGGGAAGGCGATTTCCGCGAGATGATCACCAGGCTCACCCCCAACAGGGAGGCGGTTCACAAGATGATGCTCCCTTACCGGAGCACCGACATGAGCCGCTATATGCATGAGCATTTCCGCTACGGCGACCTCAACATTTACGACCGCATCGTCTATTCCGGCACGCACGACTATCTCCATCAGGACCAGATGACGCGCGTCCTCGAGGCTCCGGGCTACCCGGGAAGCGGATGACAGGTCCGGTCCGCAGAACCCGCCCATGAGCGATTGGACGATAACGGCGCTGCGGGACGCCTACCGCGCCGGTGAAGTCTCGCCGGTCGAAATTGCCGACGACGCCCTCGCCCTCATCAAAAAGTGGAATCTCAAGCTTCGGGCCTATTTCCACGTCAGCGAAAGAGAGATGCGCAGGGCCGCGCGCGAATCGGAGCGGAGGTTCCGCTTCGGCGATGAAATCGGCCCGCTCGACGGGATTCCGGTGGCCTACAAGGACCTCTGCCATATTCCGGGAACCCCCACCACTTGCGGCAGCGTGATGTTCGAGGACGACCCGCCCCCCGATGCGGCGTCTAGCATCTGGAAGCGCCTCGAAGAGGCCGGCGCCGTCAACATGGGGAAACTCAACATGGCGGAACTCGCCATGGGGCCGACGGGGCGCAACAAGCATTTCGGCGACCCGCAGAACCCCTGGAAGCAGGGTCACGTTACGGGCGGTTCGAGCAGCGGATCGGGATGCGCGGTGGCCGGCGGGATGGCGCTGGCCGCCATCGGCACGGATACGGGCGGCTCCATCCGCCTGCCTGCGGCGTTTTGCGGCGTGGTGGGCCTCAAGCCCACGAACGGCCGCGTGAGCCGGCACGGGGGGATGCCGCTCTCCTGGACGCTCGACACCTTCGGCCCGCTCACGCGAACCGTGGCGGACAACGCGCTGGTGCTCTCCGCCATCGCGGGTCCGGACCCGCAGGACGCGAGCGCGAGCACGCGGCCCGTGCCCGATTACGTCGAAGCGCTCGGAGAGAGCATCGAGGGCGTTCGCGTGGGCGTTTTGGGAGGGGCGGAATTGAGCGGCGTTTCCGGGGAGATGGGAGCGGCTTACGGGGAAGCATGCGGGGCTCTCGAGCGCCTGGGCGCGCGTCTCGTTCCGATGCCGCCTCCCCGTACCGGAGAGCTCGAAGAACTCGCCAACACGGTCTTCAAGTACGAGGCGCTGATGATACACGGCGAGCGTCTGGAGAGATACGCGGACGAGGTGACGCCCGAAATCCTGGCGCGCCTGGAAGCCGGGCGCGGGATTGATTCGAGCGAGTATCGCGCAGCACTCTCAAGGCGCGAGGAACTGATTCGTTATTACGGGCGCGAGGTGTTCTCCGCCGTGGACGTGCTGGCCGGGCCGACGACGCCCGTACCCGCGCCCTCTCACGCCCAGGCGCGCGCAGAAGCCGAGGGGCTCGTCGCCTCCCTCACGCGCTTCACGCGCTGGGTCAACACCCTGGGCGCGCCCGCCATATCCCTGCCCCGGGGGTTTTCGGGAGACGGGCTGCCGCTGGCGGTGCAGCTCGTCGGGCCGGATTTCAGCGAGGCCGCGCTCTACAGAATCGCCCACGCCCTGGAAGAGGAACGCGGGGGGTGGAAGGAGTCGCCCGATTTCGAGTCGTTTTGATGTGCGGGGTGTACCGATATTCACGTAGTACGACCTGATTATTTCTCACACAGTTGGAGAACATGAATGTCTCATTTCTGTCCCGACGATTTTCCCATCCTCTTCCATGATGGTTTGTATAAGCGCACGACGGGACTTGAGAAAAACATCGCCGACATCGTTCGGGCAAACCTTTTCGACGAATATGAGAGACTGCGCGGATGCGCTCCGAGGCGAAGCGGAAGGGGCAAGCGTTATTTCGTCGGACACGCCGGGGTGATTTCGTCCCCGGATGATGCCGATAAAAGCAACCGGAAAGAGGAGCATTTGGCGATTGCGCTCCGGAACCTGAAAGGGCGTTGGCCCCGCTCCGGCGGCGGCTGGTTTCGTCTACTCGATTACCAGGTTCCTCTGAAAGCCAAGCGCTCAGATAGGAGGATCGGGAAGGTCGATTTGCTGGGCCTCACGGATCGAGGGAGGCTAATAATCATTGAGTTGAAGGTGAAACCTAGCAACGCCAGCAGCCGGGGCGACACTCCCTTGTTGGCGCTAATGGAGGGTTTGCGTTACGCCGCTATCGTGGAGGCCAACCGCGACGTAATCGCCAGTGAAGCGAAGGAGTGTTGCAATGTGGAAATCACCGAGGAGCCGCTGATTGTCCAGATTCTCGCGCCAAGGGCGTGGTGGAAAGGCTGGCTCGATATGGGAGGCTCCACTCGTAAAGCCGCCGGTGAATGGGAGTCCGCATTCGCTCGCCTCACCGTAGATATTGAGGAAGGACAACTCGGCGTCCGCGTCGAATGCGTGGCGCTTGATGACATCGGCTGTAGGGACATCGCCTTCGGAGCGGACAGCAAGACGCCGACACTTGGTCATGCGCCTGCGCTCTACCCCGTCCGACCAGGTGAAAAACGGCCCATCGGTGACGCCTTGTCCTGAAAAAGGACATCTATAAAGGGCCATCCATTTCAGTTTTCCTGACTAGCGCCCACACATCGCTCGTAATCCCTTCCGATTAGGTGGAATTGCTCCTCGCTCACGGGATGAGGAAATACAACCTTTATAGATGGCATCGCTGCGCATTTCCCCGCGTTTGCGTATCTCGGGCAGCACCGGATTCAGAGTAAGGTGGCGGATTGATCTTGAGCCTTCCGGGCCTCACTTAATTTCCGAAAATTTCGGTAAATTTCGATAAATATAGATAAATTCACGGGGTTTTTCGATAAATTGCTGAAAATTTTCGAGGGGAAATGCGTGATTTTGCGGGGAAATGCGGGGGTGAAAATCTCCCCCTCGCAGAAGCATGGTGAGGATACCACGCCCCGGCAGGCGCGCGCGCGGCGGCAAATGCGGGGAAATGCGCGCGCAGACCCACGGAACAGTTCATTGAACATGATTCGAGATATCGCGCATAAACGATTGATAAGTAGGGATATATTGCTTCGTATCGTTCGAGGGGGGAAGGGAATTCGTTCGAGGGGGAATTTTCAGCCTCGGGAGCGTGGCGGGAGGGTGAATCCTATGAGGTCCCCTCTTCGGGTTGTTTCTCTTTCTCCCAGTCTTTCAATGACTTGGGCAGCTTATCCTCATTCCATTTCCTGGTGATGCGGTAGACCTTCCCGCCTTCGCGCACATAGAAGAACTCAGAGCCCTCCTTCTCCGCGAAGCGAAACGGCCCCCACTTTCCGTGGCGGACGTCCTTTCCCGAGAGCTCGACGATAAAGTCTTTGAAATCAGGCGCTTCGCCGGGTTTCGCCTCCCCTTCCCGCTCGAAATCCCTGAGTGCGCCGATGAGGTCTTCCACGTTGCCCGACTCCGCCTCCATCCCCTCGGGGGAGACGAAGCGCCAGGCTTCGCCGAAGCGCTCGAGCTTCATGAAGGATTGATCCGGGAAGCGCGCCGTAACTTCAGTGATTTCATCGTCTTTCGCGTACAGGAGCATGCGCCGCTCGCTCAGGAAATAGGGTGTCTTCGTAATCTTGTCATAATCTTCTTTCTTGAGGGCGAACAGGCGTTTTTCCCCCTCGATCCGGCCGTACGCCCTTTTCTCCTCCTTGAGGAAGCGCCCGATAATCAAGGACTTATCCTCCAGGGGCGCATCTTCTTTCTTCTTCAGCCAGATGGTGTAGCGAAGCGGAGCGCCCTCCCCGTCCGCCCGCGCAAGGCCGTATTTCGACAGGTCGCCTCCCGGGTCATCCACGTAGTCTAGCGAGTTGATCCACTTGATGTCCCACATGAGGTCGTCCACGTGCTTGTGGCGGCCGGTGAGTTTTTCCTGCTTCCCGTCCCCTGCCGTGACGTGGAGATCCCATTTCTTTTTCGCCTTTCGGACGATGTCGAGTTTTCGAGCGTCCGATTCAATCAGGATACGCTTGACGTGGTCGACATCGTAATCAATGACGGTCTTGTGCCGCAAGGACAATACGGATTTCGGCAGGTCCTTCACTGTTTTTTCATTGATGAGCATAACGGGGCCGCCGGAGAGCCTCCTGGCGTAATAATAGGCTTTTGGCTTTTTCTGGCCGCTCCTCGGCCCGGGCGCCTCTACTTTTCTGTCGCCCAGGATGACGCCGTCTGCGGGTTTTTGCTTGTCCTCGGTGAAAATACGCACGGTGAGTCTTGGCTTATCCAGACCATAGGGGGCTAGATCCTTCGGTTTTTCCTCAACGAATTTTTGCACCTTGTCCCATCTGAGCGTAGATACGATGCCCTCCGAATCTATGGCATCGGCCCTGTCCTCGATGGGCTTGACCAGCGCCCACTCGTCTTTGCTCTTGCGGACGACGGTGAAATTGCCACCGTCTTGAGGCTCGACAATCACCTTTTGCGCGCTTTCGGGCATCACGGGAACGATCGATCTGTCCCGAATGCTGAATACCGTCTTGTTGAATTCGCCGATGTCTGAAAGCTGGAGGGTGAATATCCCGGGAGTCTTCGCCAGTGCGGCGTATCGGAACTCGCGCGTGGGGGTTCTGTCCCCGATTTCGACGGAAATATCGTCTTTGTCTTTGAGCCCGAACGTGATTTTCATCCTGGGCTTGTCCATTCCGAACTCTGACCTGTCTTTTACGTTTCCGATGCGTCTGCGCTCGCGGAGTTTGGTCGCGGCTTCGAGGAGTTTCTCGAGCGCATCGGTATCGACAGCAGCGTCGATGGGCTTAACGAAACGCCACCCTTTTTCCGTTCGGATAATCTGGTATGGTTCCTCTTCTCTTGTTACGTCGATTCTTATCAGCGCCTTTTCGTCAATTCCCTTCAGGAGTTTGACCTTGCGCTCCTCGGCGGCGCGTTCCTCGGCGGCCCATTTCACGTCGTAGACGTAATAAGCGCCACCGATGACGATTAAAACGAGTAGTAATAAGAGATTTTTCTTGGGGTTCACCGCAGTTGCCTTCTCCTGACGTAGACGGCGGCTCCGATAAGGATGATGAACAATGGCATGATCCAGACGGTGAACAAATGAACGAACCGGCCCTCTCCGCCGGCCAATACGAGAGGTTCGCCCGCTCGGCTTTTGGGACGGATGGTGATCAGATCTTTCTCGCCACCGAGCCAGTTCACGGTGTTAAAAATGAGATTCGCATTGCCCTGGGCGCCGATGAAAGCGTCGCTCGCAAAATCAGCATCCCCGAAAACGACGATTCTTGCTTCGTTTTTCTCGTTGGTTTTCTTCTCGGACGTGGTGGTTTTCGTATCGCTTTGAGGCCCCTGCCCTTGCGCAAGTGTATAAAGATCGAGAGTCACGGTGACGGCGGCGCCTACCGGGACGGGACCTTCTTTTCTGGTCTTCGGATCGAAGGCGAGTTGGCCATTCTGGAGCGATACGTTCTCTACGGTAAAGCTTCCAGGGCCCGTTTTGATCAAATCCTCGGAATGCAGTCCCGCCTTCGGCATGCCCGTAGCAGATACATGCCTCACAGTGGGAAATACCGTAGCCAAACCTTTTAGTTGCTTGGTGATGTCATGCAGTCCGTAGTTAACGGCGAACGGCGTGATGATATTACCACCCGCCAACTCGAAGCGTACCGACTCGGGGTCGATGACGAAAGACGTGGGGAGCTTGAAGCCGTATCGCTCCAGGAGCGCCGTCAGACGCCCCGGCTTCATGTCAGGCTCCAGGAAAACGAGAAGTCTTCCGCCAGTTTTGATGTAGTTATCAATATACTCGACTTCCACTTCTTCCAACTCTTTTTGAGGCGCCGCTATAATCAACATGCTGGCATTCTCAGGCACGCCTTTTTTCCTGAGTAACAGAAGTTCATCGACCTGGTAGTTGTCATCCCTCATGCCAATGGCCAAAGCCCTCATTGCTTCGCGTCCTTGCCCTGAGAATAGCCGTTCTCCATGGCCCGTGAGGTAATACACGCGCTTCTGCTCGGTTTGGATGGTTTTCAGTATTGCATTGGCGATCGCGTTTTCCGAAAGTTCGAATATCTTTTCCGATCGGAATGTCTTTTTCTTTTCTTTGTTGTCGGATTCCGATTGATTCTGCTTCTCGATTTCTTCTTTGTTGAAATGGTAAATCACGACCAATGTGCCATAGGCGTCTACTTCATATTTCTTGGCGGTGCGTGGGGAGGCGTCAAGGTTCAAAAACTTGAAAGTGACTTGTTTCGACGCCCGGCTATATTGCTCCAGAATTTCCGTTATTGCAGATTCTTCGAGCTTGCGGGTGAAGGCAATGATTTCGATCCGCCTTTTTTCTCTATCGAGTTTGTTCAACAGATTCATGGTTTTCGCGGATAGGCTGTAGAAATTTCCCGGTGTGACGTCCCAACGCTTGAAGTGCTTCACACTCACGAGTCCAACGACGACCAATATAGCCGTTACCACGACAACCATGAGCGCAACCTGTATGCCTGTCCGGGTTGAGCGGAGGCGCATACCACCCTGGAGTTCACTTCGCGAAATCCACACCGTGTAAATAAAACATACTATCCCCAGGGCGATGGTGGCGTAAGCCCATCTGGGAGGTTCGGAAAACTGGTCATGACCGGCCCAGCCGGAGATGCCAATCAGCAATAAGACGGCGGAGGCGATGAACAAGTAAAGGTTTCTGTTTTCCAAGTTCCTACCCTCTCCACCTGTAGTATTCAAGAGATCTGAGCACCAGGAAGCCACATAAAATATTGATGCTGACGAGATAAACTATATCGCGCGTATCAATGATGCCCCGGATGAAATTCCGCAAGTGCATTCCCAGCGAAAGATGCCTGAGAATCGAGGATAACGGCTCACTGGCCGATATTGCGAGAGCTTCCATCAGAAAGGTTGCGAGAAGTATCATGAAGGCAACCATGGCTGCGACGATTTGATTCGAAGTCCACGAACTGGCCATTAGACCGACGGAAAGGAACGCCATGCCCGTCAGAATCATGCCAAGGTAGGCCGAGGAGACGATAGTCCAATCTACATTGACGAAAGCGCTCAGTATAACCGGATAAACGAAAGTAATTGCCAGCATTATCAGATAGATCGATAAAACGGAGAGATATTTCCCGGCGAACATTTGTCCGTTTCGCAGGGGGAAAGTGAGCATCAATTCTATGGTGCCCTGTTTCTTCTCTTCACTGAACAGGCGCATTGTAAGCAATGGTGCGACGAACAAGAGGATTACGGTGACGCTGGAGAAGACCGGCTCGAGAACGGCGGAAGTGGGCGTGATGTTGTATTGCGCGGCGGCCTGGGGATTTCTGGCCAGCTGCATTGAAACGACGGCATAGGAGAGGAAAGCACCGGAGTAGAAGATACCCATCAATACCGTCCATGCGGCGAGGATCACGTAAGCGATGGGTGAGAAGAAAAACGAGGTGAGCTCGCGCCGGTATATCCAGAAGGTGTTATGCATTTACGGTTTCCTCATCAACAGTTTCCTCGTCGTGCTTGTGTTCTCCGCTGACGATACGAACGAACAGGTCTTCCAGCGTCAGCCTAACCTGGCGGATTTCGGTGAGTTTTCCCTCCGCCGCGAAGACTGCGGCTACCAGATCAGAGCGAATGTCATCACCGCCTTTTGCATGCACCGCGAAATGCGCTTCCTCCCCCGTTGATGTGCCAAGCAGTTCTACGCGCTCGACCCCCGATACTGTTTTCATTTTATCGGATAGCGCGCCGGCGACTCCCATTGCCGAAATGCGTATCGTTGAGTCGGCTTGCATATTCGCCGCCAGCGAATCGAGCGCTCCCTCGGCCGCGATATGGCCCTGGTGGATAATGACAACCCGATCGCAGACCATGTTCACTTCAGGAAGAATGTGCGTGCTTAAAATGAGCGTGCGGTTGCCCTTGAGTTCTGAAATCAAATTCCGGATTTCTACGATTTGAGCCGGGTCGAGGCCTGAGGTAGGTTCATCGAGTATCAACACAGGCGGGTCGTTCACCATTGCCTGCGCCAAACCGACGCGCTGGCGGTATCCTTTTGACAGATTGCCGATTAAGCGGTCGACAACCGCTTCGAGTCCGCAACTTCCGACCACCCTTTGGATGCCAGCCTCTTTTTCCGCACCGCTCATGCCTTTCATTGACGCTACGAAATTCAGATAGGCTCTTACGGTCATATCTCCGTACAGCGGATTGTTTTCCGGGAGGTACCCGAGATTTTTCTGGGCTTCCAGTGGTGACTCTGAAACGTTGACATCCGCCACCCAGGCGGAGCCGGAGTTTGGCGGCATGTAACCCGTCAATATGCGCATGGTCGTGGATTTCCCGGCGCCGTTGGGCCCGAGAAAACCCAGCACCTCGCCTTCTTCGACTTGAAAGGAGATGTCCTCCACACCTCGGAGCTTGCCGTAATATTTTGTGAGGTTTTCAACTCGTATCAACGAAGAACTCCCTAATAGAAACTATGCAAAATCATTTGTCAGTGTTGCGCCCAAGTCGTTCTTCTCTTCCCGGATATCAAGTTGAGCAATTCGTTTTTGTGATTAAAAACATCCCGAAAGTGTCTGAGATGAAAAAGGTTGCCCCCAAAATTCTTTATTTATCAATATGTTGGCACTCGACCATCCCGAGTGCCAGCATAAAATAATCACTTGGCCTCTTTTTGTCAACTATATACAAATACTTTTCTTCCGCCTCCGGGGATGACGGGGCCTTCGCGGCCGTCAATTCTTCGACTTCAAATCGCCTCGGACAGCCGCTTTCCTCAAAATCTCGGGAACATTCAGCACATACGGCCCATCTAGTCGCAGCGATATTTCTATTTCTTCTCCTTTGTTGAGCAAGTATTCCCGCTCCCCGTCAAAAGCCAGTACGCGAGTATCCGGTGCTCGATATTTTACCGTTTCCCCTGATTTGACGACCTCGTGTTCCATCACCGGGGCGGAAGCAATCTGCCCGGGTCCGATAGGAGAAAGGATGAGACGTCCGCTTTTCCTGTTCGTTCCCAACTTCAACCACAGGCCCACGGCTTCGTTTGCATCTATCGGGCGCAAACTCGCACCTAATGAAGAAAGCCCCAAACGCCCGGGCTCGCTTCTCGTCAGCGCCAGCGAATCCACACGCCCTATATCCCAGACTGCACGCGCCCCGTAGAATGATTCCTTGATGATAGCGATATCTATCAAGGCGCTTTCGGAATCGCCATCAAGGCTCACATGGAGTTGCTTCGTCACCTTTTTCTCGCTTCCATAAACTCTTGGATGAAAAGCATATAAAGCCGCGGCCATACCTGCCACAGTCCCCTCCCACGGAAAGGGAAAGGCATTGTTCGTTCCAGTCGATAAAGGGACCAGGGGTATTTTGCTGCATCCTTTGGCGACAGCACGGCAGGTGCCATCGCCTCCGAGCACGATAATACACCGGACGCCCAGCTCATTGAGTTTGCGAGCCGCTTTGGTGGAATCGGCCGTCTCTCCTCTGGCATCCACTTCAAAGAGCTTTACTTTCGAGTTTTTATTCTCATGACGGAAGCCATCCACTGCGACAGCGCCCAAGGAGCCGAGATCATTGAACATCAGGATATTGTCCAGACCCATTGCAGCAAGACCCGCCATTACGCGGCGAAGCATCAAAACCTTCTCGTTGTTGCTGAATGAACTTGCCAACGCCACCAGCCTTCGGATGTCTTTACCTGATTGCGGGTTGGCTATGATTCCGACACTAGCCACCTCTTCTCCTTTACTTTTTGCCAAGAAAGAAATTCTGGATTCATGTAAAATCAAGATTACATCGAATCAACGCAAAGGGCGAAGCATCACCCGTGTTCCATTTCTCTGCTCGATGAGATGACTCGCGATATGCAATCAAAACGTCGGAGATCCCTCAAAAGAGAAGCGCGAGCCATCTTCCGGGCCGGGCTGAATGCCGTTCACGCAGGTGAGGCTGTTTGTCGTTATATGAGAATCGAAAAGGTACGAGGTCAGGAGTTTCTCGTTTGTGGCAAACAAAGAATATCTCTCAGTGAAACGGAGAGAATCCTGGTTGTAGGCGCGGGAAAAGCGAGCTCTCAGATGGCGCGTGCGGTTGAGCGACGTCTCGGAAATCGCATTGATGGAGGTGCGGTCGTCACCCAATACGGCTATGCGGAAAGATGCAAGCATATCGAGATTCTCGAAGCGGCCCACCCGGTTCCCGATATCTCAGGACTGGAAGCTTCCCGGAAAATAGAAAAATTGGCTCTAAGCGCCCGAAAAAAGGATTTGGTGATATTCCTGCTCTCCGGCGGAGGCTCAGCTCTGATGCCCGCACCCGCACCGGGAATTTCTCTCGAGGATAAGCAATCCGCCACGAATGCGCTCTTGCGAGCAGGCGCCCCAATTGAAGCTCTCAATTGTGTGCGAAAGCACTTGTCGGACCTGAAAGGCGGGAATCTGGCCCGGAAGGTTTTCCCTGCCCGTATGATCGCTCTTCTCGTTTCGGACGTGATTGGCGATCCCCTCGATGTGATTGGATCAGGTCCTGCGACCGGTGATTCGACCACTTTCTTTCAGGCAAAAGCGTACTTGCAACGCTACGGTGTGTTCCACGATATGCCTGAAGCGATAAAAAACAGGATTGAAGCCGGTTGCAGAGGTGAGATTCCGGATACCCCTGCTCCTGAAGACAAGATATTCAGGCGTGTCAGGCACCATGTTGTGGCGAACAACAAAATCGCCCTTGAGGCCGCATTCGAAAAGGCGAAATCAATGGGCTACAGTGTGAAGGTGCAAACCAATTCCTTGAGCGGAGAAGCCAGGGAGGCAGGCAAATCAATCGCGGAAAACGCCAAAAGGATTTCAGGTAACTCTCAAAACAAACTCTCGCCTCGATGCCTTCTATATGGCGGCGAAACAACCGTAAGAGTCCTGGGAAATGGTGTGGGAGGCAGGTGCCAGGAACTCGCTCTGTCTTTCGCCATTGAAATTCGCGGCTACGATAACGTCTGCCTTCTGGCCGCAGGCACCGACGGGAGAGACGGCCCCACAGAAGCCGCAGGCGGGATTGTCGATGGAAGAACAGCCAAAACGGCGCAAAATCAAGGGCTTGACCCAGATGTCCATTTGCGCGATAATAATAGTCACGTTTACCTCCGCCGCCGAGGAGCTTGTATAGTCACCGGACCAAGCGGAACTAACGTAATGGACTTGGTAATTCTATTGGTGAACTGTTGATAACGCCTAAATCTCAGCGGTTATCCGTGATCTCACGGGTCGCCCAATCGTTGAGAATTCCATAGGACATGCTCATGAAGTATATCCCCCCGGCCATTTTCGCCGTCTTGGCGATATTTGTGGCCACCAATTTGCCTGCCCCTGCGTTCGCCCAGAGTGAAAAGGTGGTTGTGTCGGACTTTGCCTTAAGACCGGCTCAGAAAAGTTCCATGCAGTTGCCAAAAGGGTGGGCGCTTAAGGTGTGGCACGGAAGAGCGGATATTCGACTCATCCAGGATGAAAACAGGCATGCGAATGTGCTTCGCTTGAGAAGCAAAAAGGCGTCCGTTTCTATTTACCGGGAAGTGAAACTCGACCTCGAGAAGTTTCCGGTGCTTTCATGGAAATGGAAAGTGACGAAACTCCCAGAAGGCGCCGATGCGAGAAAACTTGAGTCCGATGACCAGGCGGCCGGCGTTTATGTCGTCTTTCCCCGGTTCCCCAGCTTCATCAACAGCCAGTTTATTGGCTACATCTGGGAGACCAGTGTGCCTGAGGGCACGATTTTAAGAAGCCGTAAGAACCCCATGGTCCATTACATCGTCGTCAGAAGTGGCGTTGGTGACCTCAATAAATGGATAACCGAAAGACACAATGTATTGGAAGATTATCGAAGGGTGTTTGGTACTGAGGCGCCAAAAGTCGGTGGTATCGCGCTGATGATAGATACAGACGATACGCTTTCTGATGCTGAGAGCTATTTCGCAAAAGTCGAATTCAAAGGTCAGACCTCCAGGGTTTCAGTTGCTGAGCAATATGACCGTTTCGCCAAAGCAGCCGACCCCACTGCTTGGATCTACGAATGATGATGAACTGATGAGGTCTTCATTCATTTTGCAGAGCATCCCTTCAAAGAAAATACACAGGGAACGATTTGACTGAACTGAGGTTTTGACAATTGCCCGGCAGTGAAGTCTACGTTGGTTTTGATCTAGGGGGCTCTTTTCTCAAGGCATCGTCATTCAGCCTCGATGGAGAATTGCAAGAGCGCCACTCCCTGGATGTGCGAGGGTGCCGGAAGGCGAACGATTACCTCGATTTGTTCAAGGATGCGGCAAAATCCCTCTCTTCGGATAAATGTCTCAAGGGTATCGGGGTCGCCGTTGCAGGCGTTCTGTCTCTGGATGCAGGAAAGATAGTCGACTCTCCCAACCTGCCCGCTCTTTGCGGGGTTCCCATTCTCGGGATGTTGGAAGATGCCTTCTCCCCTATTCCGCTTCAAATGATGAACGATGCGAATGCCGCTGCCCTGGGGGAATATTTCGCCGGTGCGGGCGAAGGATACGAGAGCATGTTCATTCTCACGCTGGGCACGGGCGTTGGTGGAGGATTTGTTCAAAATGGAGTGATTTGGCGAGGCGCGTCTGGAATGGCAGGGGAAATCGGTCATATGATCATTGAAAAAAACGGCAAGTCGTGCACTTGTGGTTCTCGCGGTTGCCTGGAAGCGTATTTTTCGAGTTGGGCTCTCGAAAGAGACGCTAAAGACCATGCAGTACTGCATCCGGATTCCGCTGTAGCGGCGCTCGATAAGGTATCACCGATTTCCTTATCAGAACTCGCTGCTTCTGGAGACGACGAAGCAAGAGCCATATGGGAAAACAGCGGTTATGCGCTGGGGATTGGAATCGCCAACATCATGAATTTGCTGAATCCGGAATGTATCGTTCTCGTGGGAGGGCTGATAAACGCGAAGGAATACTTCCTGCCTGCCGCCCGAAAGGCCTGGGAGGAGAATTCTTTCGAGCAAGCGAGCAAGTCATCAAAAGTTATATGGGGCGAATTGGGAGAATGGGCGGGTGTCAGGGGCGCCATTCAACCTTTTTTGCAATGAGCACGATACTGTTGTTGATTACATAGTTTCTCTCCATTGTCATTTGGACGATTCGGCAATTGCTTACGAGTAACTTATTCCAACAATAAAAAACCGCAAAGCCGGGGATTGGTTTTCATTTTCTGAATTAGTTTAATAAAAACAATTGAAACAGTAATTTATTTATTATGTTAAGGTAGATTCTTCGTCCTCACTTTCCCTCTGATTCTCCTGCCTGAGTATGTTCCGGCAAAATTTCCCATTTCCCCTCTTGACAAATAGGAAAGTATGGAAAACATTGTTAAATAGATTTAACATTATTGACTTTTATTTAACAGTTGCGTCTATTTGATTTCTAAGGGGGTTCACATTATGACTCCACAGTTACACCACTCGCGCGGTTCCCTTTCGCCCAGCCTGGAACACTATCTTCGCGCCATATTCGATCTTCAGGAGAGTAAAGGTTACGCGCGCGTGACAGATATCGCCTCTATGCTGGGTGTGGCGAAACCGGCAGTCTCGGCCGCGGTTAAGACACTCCGTTCTAACGGTCTCGTGTCCCATCGTGTCTACGAGAGCATTCTCTTGACAGAAGACGGCGCGAAACGAGCCAAGGGCGTATCGGGCAAATTCTCTATTTTGATGCACTTCCTGACAGACGTTTTGGGAGTGGAAGAAGAACAGGCCTTTGTCGACGCCTGCGTTATGGAGCATTACGTGAGCGGCAACTCCATCGATCGGTTTCTTGATCTGTTGCGCTTTTTCGAGGAACCGGGCAATCAGGAAATTCTCGAGAAATTCCATCAATTTCGCCGCTCATGCGAGAGCGTCGATACTTGCCCGACATGTTCTTACCACTGCGATATCAGTGTCATCGACTTCGACGACATGTCTAAAAAAATAAAGCAATCAAAACGGCGAGTTTGATTTGTTCACAAGTTTTTTCCCTGGCTTGCCTGAAGCCGGCTTCAAATAACGCGGTCAAATGGTCGATATTCTGAACAGGAGATAAAATTCATGTTTGCTGCACTCGATGGAGCAAAATGCCCAAAGCGATTCCTTGGAATTTCCATGCTTCTCATTCTGGCCATGTTTGCCATGGATAAGACCACGGCCAGCGCCGAAGAGGTTGTAAATCTCTATTCCTACCGACAGCCTTTTCTCATTAGGCCGATTTTAAAGGCGTTCACTGAAAAAACAGGCATCAAGACCAATATCGTTTTTGCCAAAAAAGGCATGCTGGAGAAAATCAAGGCGACCCCGGGGGCGGCAGATGCGGTATTGACCGTGGATATTGGACGCCTCCACGACATGGATGAAGCGGGACTGTTGCAGCCGGTACAGTCGAAAGTATTGGAGCAGAATATCCCCTCCTCCTATCGCCATCCCATGGGGCACTGGTTTGGCCTCACGACGCGCGGGCGTGTCATATATGCCAGCAAAAAGCGCGTGAAACCGGGGGCGATTACCCGCTATGAGGATTTGGCCGATCCGAAATGGAAAGGCCGGATTTGTACGCGTTCGGGGAAACATGTTTACAACGTGTCTCTGTTCGCTTCCATAGTGGCGCATTCGGGCGAAGCGAAAGCCAAGAAATGGTTGAAGGGTCTCAAGTCCAACCTCGCCCGGAAGCCCGGTGGCAACGACCGTGCGCAAGCGAAAGCCATTTACGCAGGACAATGCGATCTCGCTTTGGCCAATACGTATTACATGGCGAAAATGGCAACCAACAAGAAAAAGAAAGTTCAAAGAGAATGGGCGAAAGCGGCATACATCGTTTTCCCGAATCAAAAGGACAGGGGCACGCACGTCAACATCAGCGGCGCCGCCGTCACAAAGCATGCGAAAAACCGGAAAAACGCTGTTCGCCTCATCGAGTTCTTGAGTGGAGAATACGCTCAAAAATTGTACGCCGGCCAGAATTATGAATACCCATTGAAAACGGGCGTGACAATCCATCCGTTAGTCGCGTCTTGGGGAAAATTCAAAGCCGATACCATCAACCTGGCCGAAGTGGCGAATCAGCGTGCAACCGCTTCCAAGTTGGTAGACCAGGTAGATTACAATAACTTTAGCCCCAGCAATTAGAAGCTAGTATCAAGATCCCAAAAGCCTTAATATTCTCATTCTGGATATTCGCTTTTGGGGTCTTGGTGTTTTGAAAAAGATTGTAACTTTTGCAATTGGTATGGCATGAGCGCAAGTGCCGGATTCCACATAAAAGCCTCACCGCGGCTGACGTCTAAATGGCTTCGATTGGATTTTTGGACGGGCGGAGCCCTTCTGCTCGCATTTTTTATAGCTCTTCCTCTCCTGTCAGTAAGCTTTTTCGCCCTTCAGCCAAGTGGTGACATATGGCATCACCTGGTCACCACCGTATTGTCACGCTATGTACTGACGACTATCGGCCTGATGTTGGGAGTAGGCGTGGGCACGTTAGTCATCGGTACATGCACTGCTTGGCTGGTAACTCTATGCCGATTCCCAGGACGACGGATTTTTGAATGGGCGCTGCTCTTGCCCCTGGCGATGCCTACGTATGTCGTGGCCTATGTGTATACCGACGTTTTTGAATTTGCAGGCCCAGTACAGACCTTATTGCGCGATATCTTTGGATGGGAATCAAGTCGAGAGTACTGGTTTCCGGAGATACGTTCTCTCGGCGGCGCAATTTTCGTTATGACGCTTACTCTTTATCCATATGTTTACCTGCTTGCGCGAGTCGCCTTTGTGCAGCAATCGGTTTGCATATTGGAGGTGAGCAGAACTCTGGGCAAAACAGCGTGGCAGAGTTTTATTTCCATCGCCCTGCCCTCGGCACGTCCATCGCTCATCATCGGAGTGAGTCTGGTTCTGATGGAAGCGCTCAATGATTTTGGAACGGTTGATTTCTTTGCTGTGGAAACGCTCACGGCTGGAATCTTTGACGTGTGGCTCAATATGAACAATCTGTCAGGCGCTGCCCAGCTTGCCGTTGTCGCTCTTTGTTTTGTCCTGCTTCTTTTGTGGGCGGAGAGAAAATCGCGCACCAACCAAAGGTATTTTAATACTTCCACCAGATATCAAGCCCTTCCAAGCTATCAATTACAAGGCGCAAGGTTGTTGGGCGCAACGATCTCGTGTCTGTTGCCTATTGGATTCGGCTTCATTCTGCCATCGTGTATTTTGGGGTATTACGCCTGGGGTTTTTACGAGGAAAGCATTTCACGTAATTTTTATTCCAATCTTTCCAATAGTCTGGTTTTGTCATCCCTCAGCGCAACCCTATCCGTGTTGGCAGGCATTTTTTTGGCATATGGCGTACGCCTGAAGGAAAACACATTGCTCAAATCGACTGCCAGGTTTGCCAGTATCGGATACGCTGTACCCGGTGCGGTTCTCGCCGTCGGTGTACTGATTCCCATGGGCAAGATGGATGTCTTCATCCAGGGGTTTCTCAATAATGTTTTTGGCATCTCCACAGGTCTGTTCTTCAGCGGCACAATCGCGGCTGTTACCTATGGATATCTGTCCCGGTTCCTGGCGCTTTCCTATGGCACGATGGAAGCCAGCCTGATGAGAATTACGCCGAACATGGATGGCGCTGCTCGAACACTGGGTCTGGGGCCTGGCAGAACCCTCAAGCGCATTCATTTGCCTATGATTCGTGGCGGTATCCTGGCGGCAGCGATACTGGTGTTTGTGGACACGATGAAAGAACTCCCCATGACAATCATATTGCGTCCGTTTAATTTTGAAACTCTGGCCACACATGTCCACCAACTGGCCTCGGATGAACTTTTGGAAGAAAGTGCGCTTGGTTCTTTGAGCATCGTTGCGGCAGGTTTGTTGCCCGTCGTTTATTTGAGCCGCACCATCCGGGGGGCACGCCCCGGAGCAGAAAAATGAGGATCACGCTCTAAATGGCCAGGCTCGATATTGAAAATATCTCGCATGCATATGGAACCAAAGAAGTCATCGAGAATTTGTCCTTGACGGTCGAAGAGGGTCAAGTTGCATGTCTGTTGGGGCCTTCTGGATGCGGGAAGACGACACTGTTGCGTTTGGTGGCAGGACTGACTTCACTGCAGTCTGGAAGGATTCGTCTTGACGAAAAGGTCCTTTCGGATCCTGCAAGTGGAATTGAAACACTGCCGGAAAAGAGGAATGTGGGGTTCATGTTCCAGGATTATGCCCTGTTCCCTCACCTGGATGTTTTGCAGAACATCACTTTCGGACTCCATGATCCTTCACCGGAAAAACTGGCTGAAATACAAAGAGCCATGATCCAAATGGACATCGTAGAATTGACAGATGCTTACCCACACACTTTGTCAGGCGGCCAGCAGCAGCGCGTTGCCCTGCTCCGGGCATTGGCGCCTCTCCCCCGGCTTCTGCTTTTGGATGAACCATTTACCGGGCTCGACATCAATCTGCGGGTCCAAGTGCGCGAGGATACGCTGAGGTTGATCAAGCAAATGGGCGTTACCACGTTGATGGTTACGCACGACCCGCAGGAAGCGATGTATATGGCCGACCATATTTTGATCATGCGAAACGGAAAAGTGGAACAAGGCGGGTCGCCCCGTGAAATTTACCAATTCCCCGCCACGGAATTCGCTGCCCGTTTTGTCGGACAGACAAATATTTTACAAGGCATTGTTTTATCGACTGGTTATGATGAGGTGATGACGAGCATTGGACCAGTGCCATGCCTCTCCATGCGTGACCTTGAATTCGGCACGGACGCTTTTATCTCCGTGAGGCCTGAGAGTTTTGAAATCGACCCGAACGGCCCCTTTGGGGCAAAGATTTGCACCATTCGCTACGTAGGACAATCGATCCTGCTGGAAGTCGAAATCATCGATGAAATTGGCAAGGGGCATCGGTTGAAAATGCGCGTACACCCTAATTTGAGGGTGGATGAAGGAGAAGAGATCAGGTTCCGTATTATGCCGGATTTTGTGACGGTTATAGAGGATCCACTCGATGACTAGCTGCGCTTCGTAGGATTTCCCCTATAGCGTTCACGTTATCCAAGTTCTCAAGAGTCATCACCATCGACATCAAATCTTCTGCCTCTCCAGGCGACAGACTGCGCCGGGCGTTATCCTTGAATTTCGCATACACATCTTCATCGGTGAATGGGTTTTCAGCGCACCCTCTCTGGTGTTTTTCCTCTTCGATAAAAGCGCTTCCATCATCAAGCCGAACTTCAACGACTCCAGGGAAGTACCTCGGAAAATCCTGTGCGTCATCCTGGATGTAAGAGACTTTATGCGCCAGGGCCAGGACCCTGGAGTCTTCTATTGCGCTTTTTTCGAAATCATCTACGCCACACTGACCTCTCACGAAAATACTGGCCAGACAATACGGCAAAGAGAATTTCGCATCGTATTCACCCCTGGGTTTTCGCTTTACCTCGACTGGATCCAGCACCAGGTCGATTGCTCCCTTGGCAGCATGGCAAACAATGCCTTTGATTTTGGTGTGCGGTATTTGCTCACGTTCCTTGAGGCGCAATCCGGCATCTAAAAACGCATGAATTACGTGGCCGCAAGGATAGGGTTTGAAACCAATAGCCAGGGTTTCCCAGGTTTCACCCAAGCCCCGCGTGAGTGCTTCGGCCTCGAATTCATCATCGCCAAGATGGCTTTTGAGCAAGCCGAATCTGCCCTCAAATACTGTTTGTGGACCAGCGAAATCATTATCTGCAAGAATTGTCGAGCAAATGCCGCCATGAGCCGCCCAACCGGGATGGAGCGCTTTTACGGGGCTCCCGTTTTCCAGATATTCAAAGAGCCCGGCAGCCATGCTTCCGCAAATGCCAAGAGCCCAGTTCATTCTTTCGGCGCTCAAGCCGCTTTGAAGCGCATAGGCTATGGCGGCGCCGAAAGTGCCGGCTATGGCGGTCATGTGGAAACCCCGGGCGTGGAATTTGCCGGGAGCGGCCAACCCGATTCTGATTTCAGATTCGAACCCGGCCACGCAGGCCCGAATCATATCTGGTCCTGTTTTCTGGAACGCTTCCGCGCCCGCGAAAGCCGCCGGCACGACAGGCGCCGCAGTGTGAATGATCGACTTCGCATGCGTGTCGTCAAAATCGAGGGAATGACCCAGCGCACCGTTCAGAAAAGCAGCGTTAGGCGCGGGCATTCGATTTTTTTCTGCGATTGCGCTGCAAGGCCCTAATTCATAAGAGGTCTTTTGGAGGCCCGGAATTCTCCCGGTGATGGCGTTCATCATAACCCGCAAGGGCTTGTCAATTTCCGTGGAGCAAGCTGCCAGGGCAATCCCCCAAAAATCAAGTATCAATAGTTTCGCCTGGTGAACCACTTCGGGAGGGATGTCGGCAAATTCCAGATCACGGGAAAATTGACACATTGCTTCATTAGGCGTCGATAACACGTCACTTCACTCCTTGCAGAACCTTTGGAAACACTTCTTCGGCCATCATCTGCATCGTCTCCAAAACGAGGGATTGAGGCATCCCCGGCCATTGAATGCTCATGATGAGGTGGTTTATGCCGAGATCCGCCAGTTCCAATATGCCTTCTGCCACTTCGTCCGGAGATCCGAGGATGAACCTGTCCTTCAATAAATCATCGAACTGCTGCCCCAGATCGTCATCTCCTGTTGGCATGGCTTTGTCCTGGCCCCAACGGTGGTATTCACGATATTTTATCTCGAGGAATGGTCTACTGAGCCGAATGGCTTCTGAACGATCTTTTGCGACAAACACCTCCCGGCGCATCGGGAACTCCTCAGGAAAGGGTTTGCCGAGTTCATCGAGTGTCCGGCGATACAACTCGATCTGGCGCTTTGTCGTGTCAAGGCGATTGTGAGGGTTTACATAATAACAGTCTCCCAGCCTGGCTGCGCGGCGTATTCCGGGGTCACTGTTTGCTCCGATCCAAATTGGAGGGTGTGGGCTCTGAACGGGCTTCAGGGGGCACGATGCCTCGATCAGCTCAAAGTGGGAGCCTTTCATCGACACTTTTTCTTCCGACCAAAGTCGTTTGATAGCCTCCAGGTTCTCCTCGAGTCGCTTGACCCTTTCTTTCTGGGTTGTGCCGAATCCCCTGAATTCCACCTCTCGGTAGCCGAGTCCGGCGCCGAATATAAGTTTCCCCCCGGAAATTACGTCAATCGTAGCCAGTTGCTCAGCCATATCCATTGGTTTGTGAAGTGACAACAGGACGATGCCGGCGTTGAGACGCAGTTTTGGCGCTTCGGCGTTGATACGAGCGAGAAAAGGCAATTGCTGGAAATCCTGAAGTGGATATGCGCTGTAGTGGTTTCCTTTGGTGATTGATGCGAACCCTAAGTCCTGCGCCCTTCTGGCTTGTTCCATCAATTCACGGAAACGAGACTGCATATCATCATCCAGGGTGAATTGACCTCTTAGCATGATGCCGAATTGCATTTTCATACCTTCCTGATAAAGGGGGAACATTTCATTTTGAGTTGAGGCAAGATAACTACAATTACCCGAATCAGAATATTTCAGAGAAATATGGTGTTATGATCTTCCGCAGCAAAACTTGTATTTTTTGCCGCTGCCGCAGGGACATGGTTCATTACGGCCAACCTTGGGGGTGGTGCGTTTTACGGGGGTGGATGTCTGTATCGCATCTCCAGCGGGAGCATCTCCAAATCCCGACGCGTCCGCATGGGAAAATACCATTTCTTGTTCATGGCGCGATTCTTCCAGTGCGATATCCTGATCCGAGATATCAAGCCGGTACATATAGAGAACCGTTTCTGCTTCAATTTTTTGCGTCATCATTCCGAACATATCGAATGCTTCTTTTTTGTATTCATTCAGCGGGTTCACCTGCGCATAGCCCCTGAGCCCGATTCCCTCTTTCAGTTGTTCGATGTTTGTCAGGTGATCCTTCCACTGCGTATCCAGGATTTGGATATAAATGAGTTTACCGAGTTCTAAAATGCTTTCAGGCTCGAAGTCACGATACTTTTCATCCAAAACACTTTGTATGAGTTGATGAACCCTTTGGGCAAGCTCGTCTCTTGGTTCTTCTTCTATATCCACCACCATTGGTTCAGAAGCCGAAAAAATTATTTTTCGCCCCTCTATGGTTGCGGGGATGCCATATTGGCTTTCAACGGCGCCCGCGAATGCTTCTATATCCCAATCCTCAAAGTGTTCCGTCTCGGGTAAATGCAAGTCGATGACGGAATCGAGTATCGTAGACGCCATCTCTTTGATTTGGTCGAGGCCATCTGTAGCTTCCAGAATTTCCTGCCTCATCGAGTAGATAACCTCGCGTTGCTTATTCATTACGTCATCGTATTCCAGAAGATGTTTTCTCATCTCGAAATGATGCGCCTCAACACGTTTCTGGGCATTCTCGATGGCGCGTGTCACCATTTTGGCTTCGATGGGCACTCCCTCTTCCATCCCTAGTTTTTCCATCAAGCCCTTGATTCTGTCGGAGCCGAAAATGCGCAACAGGTCGTCTTCCAGAGAAAGAAAGAACCTCGAACTCCCCGGGTCTCCCTGCCTGCCCGAGCGACCGCGGAGCTGGTTGTCGATGCGACGGCTTTCATGGCGCTCGGTACCCAACACATGAAGCCCCCCTTGCTCGACCACTTCGTCATGCTCGGCCTGGCAAGATGCCCGAAAATCTTTCAAAGCCTCTTCATACTCGGGGCCTTCATTCGTATTCGTTTTGGAAGAAGCGAGAAACTCCGGATTGCCGCCAAGGAGGATATCCGTTCCACGACCGGCCATATTCGTGGAAATGGTGACAGCTCCCTTGCGTCCTGCCTGTGCGATGATTTCTGCTTCTTTGCTGTGGTTTTTTGCATTGAGCACGTGATGTGGAATACGTCTTCTTTTGAGAATCGAGGCGAGTCTTTCGCTTTTTTCTATGTTTATTGTGCCTACAAGTACCGGTTGCCCGTTCTTGTGGCATTCAAGAATCTCATCCACAACGGCATCTATCTTTTCCCGCTCAGAGCGATACACCACGTCGGGAAATTCGGTTCGAATCAGTTCGCGGTTCGTCGGCACTACAGCTACATCTATCTTGTAGGTGGAATTGAATTCCGCTGCTTCGGTATCCGCTGTGCCGGTCATGCCGGCCAATTTGTTGTAGAGCCTGAAATAATTCTGGAACGTGATGGTCGCCAAAGTCACATTTTCTTCCTGAATCCTGACGCCTTCTTTCGCCTCCAGCGCCTGGTGCAGACCGTCGCTGAAACGCCTGCCGGGCATCATGCGCCCTGTGAACTCATCGACAATAACAACCTCGTTGTCTTTCACGACATAATCAATGTCTTTCGTAAACAAGACGTGCGCTTTCAGGGCCTGCTCCACATGATGAAGCACCGTGATGCTGTTCATGTCATACAAACTTTGGTCATTCGCCATGATGCCGGAGCGGCGGAGAAGTTTTTCGGCCTCATGCCCGCCCGCTTCTTTCAGGTTCACCGTTCGGCTTTTTTCATCGACAATGAGATATTCGTATTTTTTCTTGCTGATAATATCCTTGCCGCCTTCGACATAACCATCATCTTCTTCCTCGATATCTGACTCGACAACACCTTGTTGTTCTTTGAGCAGAGGGCGTATGACGCGGTTAATAACGCCATACAGCCGCGTGGCCTCATCCGCCGGGCCACTGATGATGAGAGGCGTCCTGGCTTCATCAATCAATATGCTATCGACTTCATCCACAATCGCGTAATTCAATTCGCGCATGACGCGACTGCCGGGTTCGAATTTCATATTGTCTCTCAAATAGTCGAACCCGAATTCGTTATTGGTGCCATACGTGATGTCGCAGGCGTATGCACGCCGACGCGCATCGTCATCCATGCCGTGCTGGATGCACCCGACAGTGAGGCCGAGTGCTCTAAAGAGTCGCCCCATCCATTCGGAATCACGGCTCGCGAGATAATCGTTCACGGTAACGATGTGCACACCATTGCCTTCCAGGGCATTCAAATAGGCTGCAAGAGTAGCGACGAGGGTTTTGCCTTCCCCGGTTTTCATCTCGGCGATTTTTCCGCTGTGGAGAATCGCGCCTCCGATGAGTTGCACATCAAAGTGACGCATTTGGAGGTGACGCCAGCCTGCTTCCCGCACCAAAGCGAACACTTCCGGTAAAATGTTATCCAATGTTTCGCCGGCGGCGAGCCGTTCCTTGAAGCGTTCTGTTTCCTCACGCATCTCTATATCGGTCATCCCTTGCACGCGAGATTCATGAGAATTAATCTCCGTGATTATCGGGGCCATCTGTTTAAGCATTCGGTCATTCGCCGTGCCGAACACTGATTTGAACATCGATTTGCTTGATTCAAAAACCGAGCCTATCATTCAATTCTCCATGCGGTTCATGCGTACGAATCACCTGCTGCGCAAATATAGACTATCATGGTGTTTTAAGGAGAAAAAGCAAATATGTCAGGCGGGCGGTGGTAGTTTTTACTCTACGATATACAGCCGGGGATTGACGGCGACTCCGTTTATCCTGACTTCATAGTGAAGATGGGGGCCGGTGGATCTGCCTGTGGAACCGACTTTGGCAATAACGTCACCTCGCCTTACGCGCTGACCGACTTTCACCATATTCACACTATTATGAGCATATGTAGTAACAATGCCCTGCATGTGCTGGATTCGAACAGTTTTCCCGAATCCTCCTAATCTCCTGGTGCTGATGACGACGCCATCCGCCGGGGCGAATATAGGGGTTCCTACCCTCGCGACAACATCAATTCCTGCATGAAATTCTCGCTGATTCGTAAACGGGGAGCGCCTGTAACCAAAGCTGGAGGAGAGCCAACCCTTGACAGGCCATATTGAGGGTGTGTGAGCAAGCAATACGCTTTTGTCGCGGAACGCGCTCAATAGTTCTTTGAACGCGCTTTTCTGCTCGGTGGCACGCCTTTCAATGTCCTGGAATTGACGATTCAGTCTCCGTATGAACCTTTGCTCGGAGGGGGTGAGTTTTTCCAGGTCGTCAGGCAACGTTTGCTTTGAAACACCTCCTACACCGAGGTCGTCATTTCGTTTGCCCGGCTTCAAAGAGGCCATGATTCGAAGCTGGTCTTCAAGTTGTTTGATCTGTATCAGGTTGTTATCCAGGGATTGAAGTTTGGCGGTAAATTTTTCGATAAGTTCTTTTTGTGTCTGGTTTTGTTGCTTCAGGGGGGAGAGTTTGTCTAAGTGCTTCTTTAGTGAAATTCTCTCTTGTGTCAGGTAAAGCGTCGTTCCGATGATAGAGCAAAAACCGAAAAGCAACAGGCTTAGCGTTCCCCTGGTGATACTAAAGCGGCGGGTGCCGCTAGAGTTGCTCGGTATCATCACGATGGTGTACTTTTTGCCCATGGGTACACCTTCCGGAAACTTGCTGAAATGTTTATTTCACAAATGGAAGCAAGTGTTTCCCAGTCACTCACCTGTAATAGATACAACAAATTATCAAGGCTGGAGAGACAAGTCAAACTAATATTACTAACGACAACGCCACTTGATTCACGTTCATTCAATTAGTGCATTACAGCTCCTGAATCGACCAGGATGGCTTGACCTGTAATAGTTTTGGCATCATCGCTCGCTAAAAAGGCGACCACTCGCCCGATATCTTCGGTCGATTGCTCGACTCCTAAGGGTGTTTGTTCGACAAAATCATCGAAAATCTCTCTCGTTGTTTTCCCTTGGAAGTTCGGGAATTTTTCTCTGAGTTTTTCGGCTATTTGCTTCCACATTGCGCTCCAAATCAAACCTGGACAGACTGCGTTCACCGTAATGCCTTCTCGCGCTACTTCACGTGCAAGCGCCTGGGTGAAAATAATTACCGCTGCTTTGCTCGCGCTGTAATGCGGTATGGTTTCGCGGCCGTCACGCCCGGCGCGTGAAGAAATGTTGATGATACGGCCCCAGCCCTTTCCCTTCATTTTTTCAAGCGAGGCTTGGCACAATAGGAAAACACCTTTTACGTTGACGTTATACGTGTCGTCCCAATCATCTTCATTGATGTCGGAAAGAGGCATGCCCAGCTTGAAATCCGCCCCGCCAATGACGCCGGCATTGTTGACCACAATATCCAGACTGCTGAATTTCTTGTTGACCGCATCCACGACGTCTTCGCATTGACTCTTGTCCGTCACATCGAGCGTATAGGGAACGGCGCTAATATCGAATTTTTCCATTTCTTCCGCGGCCGCCTCGGCGCCGGATTTTGAGATGTCGGCCAATGCCAGATGGACACCCTCTTCCGCCAGGCACCGGGCGATGCCGCGACCTATTCCACCTCCGGCGCCGGTGATGAGCGCCACCTTGCCTTTCAGGCCGCGTTCTCTTGCCGGTGGAGAAGACATCGCCTATTTCCCATACCCCGTCATGGCCCCTCCTGCTTCCAGCCAATCCTCGAATACCTGGAGGCTCTCTAAAACGGCGGGAACTCCGCTGTATGGCGACATCTGAAAAATCACCTCCATGATTTCTTTGTCCGTCGCACCGTAGCTTCGCGCGGCCGTGAAATGGGAGCGCATCTGGTTGAATCGTCCCGTGACGCACAGTGCTGCCAATGCGCAAAATTCTCTCGTCTTGTGAGGAAGAACATCGCGGTCGTAAAGCCCCCCGTGAACGAACCGCTGGAACAGCATGGAGAAATCAGGGTCGAGCTTATTCAGCCGGCCAAACAGTTTTTCCGTGTATCCTTCTCCGTATTGCGTATCCCCGCGGCGAATCGCCGGCGGATAAAATTCTTCGGTCATCAATCGTTCTCCCTGGGTATAACGTCACAATCCACTAGTCAGCTTCGATAATCACGTTGCGCAATCGGCCGAGTCCACCGATTTCCACTTCCACCACATCACCCGGCGTTAGAAACGAGGGTGTTTCTCGAGCGTATCCCACACCGGAGGGCGTGCCCGTCAAAAAGATATCGCCAGGCTCCAGGGTGAAACCTTCTGAAAGCACCGAGAGCATCGACGGGATATCGTGAATCATCATGTTCGTGTTCGAGTCCTGGCGCGCTTCGCCGTTCACCCAGCTCTTTACGGTCTGGTTCATCGGGTCGCCATAATCTTCTTTGGGGACGATGTATGGACCGAGCGGACATGTGCCATCGAGGGTTTTGCCCTTGAAAATCTGCTTGTGACGCCTTTGAATATCTCTTGCGGAGATGTCGTTTGCGCAGCAATAGCCGAAGACGTGCCCGTAAACTTCATCCTTGGGGATATTTTTTCCTTTTTTGCCGATGATGACGGCGATTTCAGCTTCGTAATCGAGTTTTTCCGTCACCCGGTGCGCGGGTATGCCCTCATTGTGTCCGATGAGGGTGCTCTGGGCCTTGGTGAAGAATATGGGGTGGTCGAGTTCAACCTTTGTCGTCTGCACATCCCTTGCTTGCAGGCCCTCGTTTACATGGTCCTGGTAGTTGAGGCCCATGCAAAGAACGTGCTTGGGTGGATGAGGAATCGGGGATATGTGATGAACATCTTCGGGCGCCATGAGGATGGGAGCTAAATCTTTCTCATTTTCCTCCGCCCGTGCGACCAACTCATGAAGCGCAGGTCCATGCGTTTCCCAGGAATTGATGAGTTCAATCATACTGCCGAACGCGAGTTCTCTCCTGCCCAAAATTCCGGCCAGACGCGATAAGTGAGCGATTCGATTGCCCACATAAACGCCGACCCTCTCAAGACCTCTGTAATTGTATGACAACAGTTTCATTCGCATCTCCTAGCCATGGATGATTCCTGGAAACTCAGGAAACCTTGTAGCGTTCAAGTGCATCCGTTGTGAATTCCACGCCGTGACCAGGCGCGTCGGGGACATCGATGTGTCCATCGCGCACCGAAAAATCCTGCGTGAAATCATCGGGAGAGAAAAACTCCATGTATTCGACCATATAGCCCCGGGGTGTTGCGCCCACGAGGCTGACCGATAGTTCGTGCGCCAGATGGCTGCTCAGGGAAATGTTGAAGGCATCGGCCAGATGCGCAATTTTGATGAATTCCGTCACCCCGCCGCAGCGGCAAACATCGGGCTGCAAAAAGCCCACCGCGCGGCGCTCGCATATCTCCCGGAATCCCCAGCGCATGTAGGCGTTCTCGCCCGCTGCCGTGGGCACCATGCTCTTCTCCGCCACTTCCGCGAGGTCATCGACGCAATCGGCCAGCACGGGTTCTTCGAACCAGGCAACGCCGTATTCCGCCAGCATTGCTGAAACTTCCACCGCCTCGCGCACGTTGTAGTTCTGGTTCGCATCGCAAAAGAGAATGAAATCCTCTCCCATGTTCTTGCGGAGGTATTCGAGCCGCTCCGCGTCGCGCGGCGTGCCGATTTTGAGCTTGTAGCCGCTCATGCCGAGCGAGGCGGCCTCCTGGGCTTCTTCGAGAAGTTCAGAATCCGGGAGCGTGTGCCAGCCGCCGCTGCCGTAAACCGGCATTTTCTGGCGGAACCCGCCCAGCAGGCGATTGAGCGGGAGGCCGGCTGTTTTCGCCACGATGTCCCAGCAGGCGATATCCACGGCCGAAAGCGAGTACAAGC
Source organism: bacterium (assembly GCA_022825065.1). Lineage (GTDB taxonomy): Bacteria > UBA8248 > UBA8248 > UBA8248 > UBA8248 > Bin107. Next base: position 9,833 of record JAJDYR010000022.1, on the reverse strand, counting down.
CCAAGCCGCCTCGCATCCTCGCCTTGTTCGGCGCCCACATGCGGTTCCAAAGCGCCTCGGGGGCCAGTGCGTCCTGCCCTGTCACCAATGGAGCCAATTCGTTTTCGATGTAGGGCAGCATGGCGGCGCCGCCCTCACCTCCCAGGCCCATCGTGAAACCCGTGCCGCTTGGGCCGCCTTCGGTATGCAGGTGCACCACGACGACGTCGAGATGCGTATACACGCCGAGCGAGCTCTGGAATGTTTTTTTGAGGGGCACCTTGAGGGGAATCACCTCGAGTGAGCGTATGGCCAATTTTGTCATTTCGTCTCCGCTATAAGAACTTCATGGAACGAATGCGCATCACCTGGTTCGTTCCGTCGGAATGCAGGAAACTGGTCACGTCTCTCATGTATTTCTCCATCGGCGCATCCGTCATGTAACCGGTGCCGCCCCAGACCTCCAGTGCGCGCGTGGCGATTCGATATGACGATTCGGACACGAAACACTTGGTCATGAAACCCATCTTGGGGTCGTATAGGCCTTTCTGGCCCACCGTCCAGGCGGCGTAGTGGAGCAGCCTCCGGCTCGCTTCATACTCGGCGAAACAATCCGCCAGCATGAAGCCTATCGCCTGATGCTCGATGATCGGCCTGCCCCCCTGAATCCGGCTCCTCGCGTGCGTAAGGGCGTCTTCATAGGCCGCCCGGGCGGTTCCGAGAACGGTGGCGGCCGCTTCTATGTTCGAGCCGGGAAAGAACTGCCGGCGCGCCTCCATGGCGCGGTTCACTTCCGTGACGCGGTTTTCATCCGGTATCCGGCAATTCTCAAAAATGAGTTCGGCGTTCAGGGAAAGCCGCTGACCCATTTTTTCGTGAATCTTCCCGTACCGGAAACCCTCCATGTCCGGCGTGATGAGGAAATACGTCATTCCCTGGGACACGCCTTTCGTCGGGTCCGTCCGCATGGCGACGATGCAGAGCTTGGCGATTCCGCCGTTGCTGATGTACCGCTTCTTCCCGTTGGCTATCCAGCCATCCCCCTCGCGCACGGCGGTCGTGCGCACGCCGGCGTCGGGGCTGTCGTAGGGGATGATGTTGTCCGATCCGGCGGTTTCCTCCGTCATCCCGACGGCCATGTGGAAGCGATGGTCTTCCAGAATGGATTTCAGATAACGCTCCTTCTGGCCGTCATTCGTCAGCTTGTCGAACAGGTGGGATATCTTCCAGGTCTGATCGAAGGTGACGGCTGTGCCCATATCGCCCCAGGCGAGTTCCTCGCCGACGAGGCAAAGCGTGAGATTATCGCAGCCCGCACCGCCCAACGCCTTGGGAAGCGCCAGGGTTCTCAAGCCCAGCCTGCTCCCCTTCTCCAGCACGTCCCAGGGAAAGCGCTTCATCGGGTCGGGTTCTCTGTCGAGCGCCGCCGCGACGGGGCGTATTTCCTGCGCGGCGAAGTCGTGCGCCCTTTTTTGGAGTTCAACCTGTTCGGGAGTGAGTGTGAAATCCATTTTCGTCCTCTGTTTATGAGGCTTCGCCACCAGCCGGAGAAAACCACGTAGCTCCAGGCTCAGCCATGATGTTTGCGTACCTGATAGTATCCGCTCGCACCCTTGTTCGCAATCGGGAGCGGGGATTGAAGTTCACCAGAAAAGGATGCCCGCCGAACCGGAGAACGGATGCGCCAGGAGGATGATTTGCGGTTCATGCAGATGCGGGGAAATGCGGGGGAAGAAAAAAATTTTAATTCGATACATTTCGATAATTTATGAATGTGTAACTTTAATTAAATGTTATAAGTTATTAAATATATGATATATGCCATGTTAGTTTATCCGTAAACCTTTTCATGAATTTATCGATATTTTTCGAATTGTTCAGTAATCCGAAATCCGTGCCGCTCATTCCGAATCCAGGAAATTCCATGCTTCCGGCCTTCCGTCCGTATCGATCATATTCGCAAATTTTCCTCATGGCGCCGTCTCGCCTTCACGAAAGTGCGTTTGGAGGATAGCGCAGGCGCGGAGGGAGGAGTCCCCGCAAATGCGGGCAAATGCGGGAGGAATGACGCCGACCGGGGGATGAGGGATTCGCAGGGACAACCCCCTGTGGTTGTCCTTCGTCAGGACGGGCGCGGGCGGCGCCCCGACACCTTCAACCGTCCTGCGGTGCGGACGTGCGGCGGATGAGCTCCCTGAGCGATTCGCTCTGGACTTTGATCGCCTCCATGTTTTCCCGGTGTCGGCTTTCTATGGCCGCCATCGTTTCCCGGTGCTGGTCGCTTTGCGCTTCTTGCTGACCTTTCAGCGTCGCCATGGCTTCTTGATGTCGGCTTTCCAACGCCTTCATGGTCTCTTGATGCTGCGCCATGTTTTCCCGGTGCTGGGCGTCGCGCTGACGCGATGTCTGGCGCATGATGTAGAGTCCATACCCTATCAGGCTGCATTGCGCGGCGCCGACGAGAGCGGCAACCCATACGGCTGCTTGTTGCGCCGCGAGAGCGGCTTGTTGCAGGGCGAGGCTTGCGGTTTCGTATTCCGTCATTCGGCTTTCTCCAATGTTTTCTCGTGGAGTAGCTTGCTCGCCAGTTTCACCCAAGGCGCGAGAATTGTCAAAAAAGCGGCGCGTCCGGTTTCCGTCGGTTCTGTTCACAGGAGAGTCATTCCTGGGTTCAGACGCAACGAGCCTGTGCGGTCTGCGAGGAGTGAAGATTTTTCTTTAGTACTCGAACACCGTGGGGCCGTCCACTCTTTCGGCGAGCGTCTTGACGGCGGCGCGGGCCGCGCCCAGGCGCCACTCCCGCTCGGCCTCGGGCGTCCGGGAGGGGTCGCCGAAAGGATGGTGGAAATGCCCGGCGCGGTTGTTGACGATGCGGTTGACCCCGATGTCGCGCGCCACGTCGGGCAGGCAGGTGACGATGACGGTGGGGATGCCTTCGCGCTCCAAAGCTCTCGCCAGCGCAGCCCCGCTGCGCGTGCCGGTGCCTCACGTGGCGGGGAGCACGACGCCCTCCACCCCGCCCTTTTTGAGTTCTGCCGCCCAGGCGCGGCCGATGCCGTCCATCTCGGCGAAGGCGCCGCCGTTCCCGCAGGTGCTCAGGAAATCATCGAAAAGCTCGGCGATCTCGCCCTCGTCCGCAAGCCTGCGGAAGGCGTCCACGGCGAGCATGCGGTCGGGCTCCTCGTTCACGAACACGGTGTTGAAGCCCCCGTGGATCGAGATGAACGCGCCGCCCGGAAGCGCGTCTTTCCCCTCGAAGGAATACGTGGCCCAGTTCCCGTTCCTCGACCCGGAGAAACGGTCCGGGTTGCCGGGAGGAACCATGCCGCCTTCCGAGACGATGGCGATGCGGGCTTTCTTGAGATCGGCGACGGGCTCAGGGGGCGCTATCTCTTCGAGCGTCGGAACGTCGAGTTCGGTCTGGTAGGGCTCGCCTCTGATTTTTCGGAGGACCATGTCGACGGCGCGCCGCGAAGTCGGGAGTTCCGCGACTTCGTTGTAGCGGATCCCCCGCGGGAGGTAGCCCTCATCAGCGGCGCTCCCGATCTTATCCCCGCGGGCGAGCTTGAGTCCCAGCCGTGCGGCGGCTTCCAGGGCCTCTTCCATGCCGACGGCGGAATCGGCGGCGGGGACGGTGTGGACGCTCGTTCCCGCGGCGGGAAATCCCGGATTCTCCGGGTGCATGGCGGTGACGACGGGAACACCCGCTTCCTCCGCAGCACGGCAGACGGCGGCGCAGGCCAGCCCGTAGCGCCCGGCGTTGAAGGCGGGTCCTGCGATAAGGAGATCAGGCGCGTATTCCTGAATCCGAGCGAGAGCTTCTGCGGCGCAAGCCTCCTCGTTTTCGGCGAAAAGGCCGTCCCCCGCGAAGACGGTGCCGACGACTTCGGCGTCCCCGCCCAGGATTTTATCGAGCAAGACGCCAGGGCCGACGGGGCCGGGCCGGGCGGATACGGGATGATCGCTCCTCTCCTCGCCCCCGACGCCCGCGAAGAACTGGTTCAAGTAGTGAACGACCCGAAGTTTCGCGCTCATGGCCTGGCCTCCTGAATTGAACTTGTTCAAACAAATCTTCGAAGCAAGTAATTGTAGTTTATTCGACATATCTGAAAAGATATGCCTGCTGTATCGTAATATTACTGTCTAGCCAATCGTAGGTTTTACTATATATTGCATCAAACGCATTACGTACTTGTTGTGAGGTTTCCGGCCACTGCAAATTTTTATTTCCCCAACAGAACAACTAACAAATCTTCTGTACGGGACCCCTCCCATTTCGCCAGTGTTTTTTGAAACCTTCCTTAAACCTCTTGTGTGTGATTTGAGAAAGAATACGTTGGGCTTCTTGTTCTGATATTTTCATTCTAATCATTCTTAACTCCTATACCCATACTTTTAAGACTAGCGGCAAATCACAACACCGCTTCCCGCTCTCAATAATCCTTGCCCACCATGTTGTTGATGTCCTTCGCCCACTCGCTGGCGTAGTAGTCGCTGTCGACCAGGGTGAAGGCCTCGCGGGTGTTGACGCGCTTGCCGTTGTAGAACTCGACGACTTCCGAGCCGATGACCCGCTCCATCGCCGGGGCGTCGATGCGCTCCCCCTGCATGCCCTTGGAGATGACGGCGTCGGCCTCGGGCACGTGAAAGACGAGCGGGAACTCGCCCGAACCCGGCCGGCCCACCTCGTAGATGATCGGAACGGCGCGCACGCCCATCTGCTCGAGCGCCTGGACGGTGAGCCAGTAGTCCACCGTGGAGTTGCCGCCGCCCTCGAAGGCGAGGACCGCGCCGTCCGCCTTCAAGAGGGTGGCGAGCTTGGCCACGTAGTGCCCCGAGCGCTCCTTGAGCGCCTGGTTGTCGTGGTGGCCGCGCGTGATGATCACCCCCGTGAAATTCAGGTCCACCCCGTGGCGGCGGTAGAGCTCGTAGATGAGCGGCATGTTGCAGTGGAGGTAGGTCGGCGCCTTCTGCTGCGTCTTGTAGTTCGCCCCCACCACCGCGCCGTCGAGCATCTCGTTGGGGTGGATGAGCGTGGGGAGCGAATCCCCCAGGTTCTTGCCGTACATGAACGTCTGCACCATGGACGCCTGGTGCATGACCTGATCGACGAAAACCACCCGGGGGAGATCGGGGTCGACGTCGCCGAGTTCGAAGGTTTCAAGCCTGACGGGTTCGAGTTCCGCCGTGCGCTCGGCCAGCCGGGAGGCGATTTTAAGCGTCGCCAGGCGGACGGCGTCGTCGTGCGCTTCGTTCGATGCGTCCTCCAGCGGCTCGTAGCAGGCGACGAGGTTCGCGGTCTCCGAATTCGTGCAGTGCGCAACACCCGGGCCGGACATGTCGATGATCCCCTCGCGAAAGCTCATGATGCCCGTCATGGGCCCCAGGAAACGGGTGGAGCTGATGACGCACATGCCGGCCAGCTTGTGGGTGCGGCCCTCTCCTGCGGTCTTCGCCGGGCCGAGAAACCCCGGAAATGCGCAAGAGCGCCCGCTTACCTTGTAGAGCGGCTCGACGGCGTCCAGGACGTTGGTGATCCTCACTGAATCGCCCGGCGCCGCTGCGTCAAAGCACACGTCCTTGAGGTCGCCTTCTTCGAGCGCGAGTTCACGCAGCTCATCGGCATCCACGGTGAGCGTTTCGTCTTTGTATTCGAACCGGTTTCCGACGATGATTCCTGATACGGGAAATAAACCCATTTCGAGTCGCATGGACATCGCTCCCCCCTACCCCGCCGCGCGCATATCGGCGAGGTCGCTTTCTATCTGCGGCAAATCGAGCACCATCTCCATCATGAGCAGCTTGTCGGCGTACAAGTCTCCGGGAACCTCGGCTCGCACAGTTTCTTCCAGGATGTGAAAAACGGGGAGTCCCAACGAGACTCCCGCCAGGGGCCCGGCCCAGCTCGGGTCTCCGGTGGTCAGCGTTTCGACGGCGAGCCGAAGGCCTTCACCGGGCATTCCCAATACCACCATCAGGTTCTCCGACCCGATATCATCGGCGATCGACTTGATGGCGGCCTGGTTCTCCAGGTCCATGGCGCCCGCGGAGGTTCAGACGAAACACTCCGTCTTCTGGAACACGACCTCCGCCCCAGCCGCCTCGAGGCACTCGGCGATCAGCGGGCCGGGAACGCCGTCGCGCTCGCCCAGCGCGATCACCTTCTTTCCCTTGAACATGGATTTCCTCCACTTTCTTACAAAAAACGAATGAATCACCCTTCTATCAGCACCGAAGCCCCGTCTGCCTGCCGGGACATCCGGCCCAGAAACAGACTCCCTTTGGCGACGACCATTGTACTCCGTAGGCTTCCTGCCCGCATCCTCTCGAGCGCATGGCCGAGAAAGGGAACGCCCGCGGGAATGTGCCCCTGCGTGGGCGCGAAACCGGGCATCCCGTGCGTTTCGACGAAGTCCGGTATCTCCTCGCGGGCGATTTCCCCGCCCATGACCGCCAGGGCGGCCAGCATCCTGTAGTTCGCGGCCGCCACGTCGCCCGCCCCTGCCGGCAGCATGATCTCCGGATTGTGCAGTTCGACGGCGTACTTATCGACGCTCGCAATCTTGCGCCCGGCGCGGGCCAGCGGGTCGCGCACCAGCGCCTCGGCCAGCCCTTGCGGTGTGGAGGGCTTTCCCGCCGCGTGGCGTCCGGCGACCTCGAGATTCACCCGTGGGCCGGCGTCCGGGTTTTTCGTGAGCAAGAACGCCACACCGCCGAGTGCGTCTTCCAGGACGGGCATCCCCTTTTCCAGATGGAAATACGCCTTCATGCCGAGCTTCGCCATCGAACCGCCGCCCACGACGACGGCGTTCTCAACGACGCCCGCCTCGATCAGGGCCGCCGCGTGCACGAGCGCGTAGACCGGCGCCGCACAGAAGGACTTCACGTCCACGCCGGCCGCATTGGCGCAGCCCGCCATCTCGGCAATCGTCTTTGCGAGATTGCCGCCGCCTCGGTTGTAGCGATCCCCGACCGCCTCTTCCGAGCAACTGATGACGTATTCTACGTGCTCGGGAGCGATGCGCTCTTGCATGAGAAGCCGGCTGAGCGCGTATGCGCCGCTGGCCTTGGCCGAGAGGTTTTCCAACAGGATTCGGGCATCCAGGGACTCGTCCGAATCGTGATCGCGCCGAACGCAACCGATGATCTCCCCCTCCTGAAACAGAGGCAAAGCCTCGCCCCCCTCGATGCGCCGGGAAATGTCTTCTTCTCCGTATTCCTTCGAGGGGTTTTCTTTTTTCAGAAGCGCCGTGGCGGCCTCAGAACCCACGGCGCCCGGAACAGGGCGCTCCTTATCGAGCATGATCAACCCGAACTGATCGGCGGCTTCCAGAAGCGCGCAGAAAGCATCCTGCGGGAGGATTTCCCCGAAATGGCCCTCAGGCGAAGCGCCTGCGAGGGGATTTTCGTACCAGGGAGCCGGGATTTCGCCCAGATTCTCGGGCGGCAGGTTTCCGATGAATGCCTGGTTCGGCGGGTAGCCGACGGCTTCATCAAAAGAGCGGAGGTTGGCGAATACGTCGCCCGGAGCCTGATTGCTGCTTGACGTTTCGCGCCAGGGCTTCGAGCCGTAGCGAACCAGATCGGGAACGTGAACGAGGACGTTCGCCGCCGCGCGCAAGTAGGCCGTCATATCACTCGCCGTGATAAATCGCCACGGCGCGAATGGGCGAACCCGTTCCGCCTCGTATCTTGAGCGGCAGGCACGAGAAGATGAACTTCGTGTTCACCACCTCTTTGAGGTTCGCCAGGTTTTCCACGTTCAGCACCTTGCGCTCCCGGCAGACTTTATGGGCCCAGTAGCCCTTGTCGCGGAAGGCCTGTGAGGAATCGACGCTGGGCGAATCGATGCCGACGTTGATGCAACCCCTGTCCGCGAGCCAGTTCATCGCGGCTTCGGAGAGACCCGGATAGACATGAAGCCAGGTGTGGAAATCGCCGCCGTAGTTCGCCTCGTAGTGGCCCGTCCAGATGAGCACGGTTCCCTTGTCGGGGACTTCCAGATTCGCCCTGGCGCACGCCTCTTCCAGGTCGGCCGGCTCCATCCAGTCCTCGGTGTTGCAGAATTTCGAGAGATCCAGGCAAATCGCCTCGTTGTAGAACCACTCGAGGCCCAGTTCGTCGATGGTCTCCCCGTCCTTGTCGATGTGGTAGAAGGCGTCCACGTGCGTGGGGCCGTGGTCGCTCATCACGAGGCAGTTCGTCGTCGAGGTATGGCCCGAGGGCGAGTTCGCATAGGCCTTGGCCGTCTCCGCGTGCGTCTTGTTGGGGAAAACCCCCGTCCGCTGGTGGCCGGGGTATACGGGCATCCCGTCATAAATCTCCTGCGATAAATCCACGATGCGAATTGCCATGTCTTTCTCTCCAGTTTTGAATCGGGTGATAGTCTGAAAAAGGGAAATTTGCGGAATCTTACCCAAAAATGTTCGATAAATCTCCCGGGATAAGGTGAAAAATTTCTGTAAAAGAATAAAGGATTCCGTAGGGGCGGTTCGCGAACCGCCCCTGCAAATGAAATCTGTATTTTCCTCATTGCGGCTCGTGCGTTGGGGATTGCGCCCCCTACGCACAATTATCCCCGACAAACGGGATGTTGCGTAGGGACAGGTCGCGACCTGTCCGCTTTTCTTTTTTGCCGTCATTACGGTGTAAGCCAGAATCCAAGGAAATTCTATTTTCGCAGAGAGGGCTGGCAATACGCTCGGTTCTACCAGTTGAATGTGAGTGAAATCTCGTTCAGTTATTGTGTGGCGGATGATTCCTCATCTTCTTCAGAAGGCAGACGAATCTCTGGACTATCTTGAACGTGCATGTCCTGAAACCGCTCCATCTCGGGTGTGAGATTGCCGGTTAGCTGAGAGTAATTACTGATGGCGCGATCCAGAATGTGCTTTGCCACCTCCAGTGCATCAAACTCGACAATTTTTCTCTCATCGAGCAACCCATGTTTCAGTATGTTCCGTATTTCATTTGCAATTCCAATTACATCCCTCCGGCTGGGGGTTTCACCTTCAAATATTTCGCCAATCTTGACTGCGCCATCTGCTAGCGAATCCAGAGCAGGCCAGTAGGAATCAAACATCCACTTGAGTGGGTCCAACAATTTTTTGAGGGATTCATCTTTCTCGCCAGAATCTTCCTCCAAACTATTGATCTTATCATCGACGACACCCTTTAATTCTTTAAGAAGCTTCTTTTCTAGATTACGTCCACCTAGAAGCTTACCTGGAAGACTGTTAGGTTCCTCATAGTTTCGAAGTTTTTCTAAAATCTCTTCGCAAAGCTTGTCGTTTTCCTCAAATTTTTCTCGTAGCTTGTTGATTCTTTCTTGTAATCCATCAGTCGATGTAATAGCAGAATCGTATTCCCCTTGCTCAAAATAATCACGAAGGGTGTCCTTGAGTTTTTTTAATAGTAAAGAACCAAACACCTCCTCCGAGGCACCCGCCAACGTGATAACGGAATAGTAGTCCACTTCCTCAAAATATAGTCGGAGGGCGGTTTTCAGTTGTCTTAGTGCTATACAGTATATGTCATGAGCCATTTGGGTCATTGTGTCCCAACCTCAAATTTTCCGATTTTATTACGAGCACATCACACAAATATCACAAGTCAGACCTGCTCGGATTCCAAAGAAGTGTAAGGATTTTCCTAAGAGGTTCCTCGCAATATCCATCAACGCATCGATACGATACTGTGTCGTTCTTAGGCTAGCCCGGATATTTCACCAAGTCTTTGGAACGGCCTGATATGAAGTCGTGGACGGCTTGATTCGGGAGGCGGCCTTCTTCGTCGGCATGATACGATGACGCACGGCGCCCGAGCGGCGCTTTTTCGTCGATTTCGAAGGCTTT
>JAJDYR010000009.1 GCA_022825065.1 bacterium | reverse complement strand
CCTCATGCCGACTTGTTTACCACATGCCGGAAGATGTTACCAGAGCTTCAGGGGGATCTCTTCGATTATCCGGGATGGGCTACGCCGACACCATCACCCCACGACCGAATGCTTACCCGACACTCGCCCGCAGGGATGCGCAGGGGTTGGAATGAATCCGCTTGCGGCTTGATTACAGACTCTACGGGGCCGATTCGGGATCAGGCCGGAATCAGTTCGGAAAATGAGTTAACAGATATAAAATCAAAGCGATAGCAAAATCCCAGACATGACGGAAAACTCTCGATAACCCCGGATTCCTGGATAATACGATAAAATTAGATAAATTCACGGGGTTATTCGATAAATTTCCGAAAATAAAACGCCGGGTGAATTCTTGTAAGATATTGAATAACAATAAGTTGAATATAAATATGAGCGCAGGACGCTCAGATAAAGCCCCGATAAATTTTTTCGCCCCCCGCATTTGCCCGCAAGTTCGATGAGTTGAGCGCACCCCGGCGCGTTTCCCCGCATATTCCCGCAGATTCTCATTCCCCGCCAAGTTGACATTTGGGCGCTGCCGCGTCATCTTCAAGATAGCGGGGCGCGGCCTCGCGGGGGGAATGAACACGTCCGGCGGGAGATACCATGAAGATATTCATCGATACGGCGAACCTGGAGGAAATCACCGAGGCGGCGTCCACCGGCATCCTGGACGGCGTGACGACGAACCCCTCGCTCATCGCGAAAGAGGGCGCCGACCACCACACGAGGATCAAGGAGATCTGCGAGGTGGTCGACGGGCCGGTGAGCGCCGAGGTCATCGCCACGGAGTGGAAGGAGATGGTGGAGGAAGGCCGCGAACTGGCCGCGATTCACGAGAACGTCGTGGTGAAGGTTCCGGTGGGGGTCGAGGGCCTGCGCGCCGTCAAGGCCATGCGCGAGGAGAACATCAACACGAACGTCACCCTCATCTTCAGCCCGGCGCAGGCCATGCTGGCCGCCAAGGCGGGGGCGTCTTTCGTGAGCCCCTTCGTGGGCCGGCTGGACGACATCTCCAACCCGGGCATGCAGATCGTGAGCGACATCGTGCAGATATTCGAGAACTACGATTACGCCACCGAGGTGCTGGTGGCCAGCGTGCGCACGCCGATCCACCTGCTCGAAGCTGCGAAGATGGGGGCGGACGTCGCGACGGTCCCCTTCGGGGTGATCGCGCAGTTGCTCAAGCATCCTCTGACGGATATCGGGTTGGAGAAATTTTTGGCGGATTGGCGCCGCGCCAATGAAATGCGCTGACTCATCTGGAGGCCAGAAAAATCATGCCGATGTATGAATTCCTTTGCGGAAGCTGTGAGAAAGATTTCGAGACCATCGTTTCATCCGCGCAAGCCGCCGAGCGGGTCGAATGCCCCGAATGCGGCTCGAAGAAGGTTCACAAGAAACTTTCCTTGTTCGCCAAATCCACTTCGGGCGCTGCTGCTGCGGCCCCGATTTCCAGTGGATACTCGGCCGGCGGGGGCGGCTGCGGAGGCATGTGTTCTTGCCACTGATCCCTCGAGGCTGAGTCTCACTCTCTCGCCGCCTGATTCGCGTTCCATCCTTTCAGGGAATTCCCAGGGGAGGGGAGATCATGTCCCAAGACGAGCGAGTCAGCGTATTCGAAACCGCAAGCGCGCAGTTCGACCGGGCAGCTGGACTCATCGGTTTGGACGATGAAACGCAGCTTCTCCTCAAGACGCCATTTCGTGAGGTGAGAGTCGAACTCCCCATCCGCAGGGACGACGGCTCCCTGGGCGTCTGGGAGGGCTACCGCGTCCAGTTCAACGGCTCGCGAGGGCCTTTCAAGGGCGGAATCCGCTACCACCACGAAGTGGACATGGACGAGGTTCGCGGTCTCTCGGCCCTGATGGCCTGGAAGACGGCTTTGGTCAACATCCCCTTCGGCGGCGGAAAAGGCGGCATCACCGTCAACGTGAAAGAACTCAGCGTGTTTGAACTGGAGCGGCTGACCAGAAAATTCATCGCGCGCATCGGCCACATTCTGGGGCCGTACCGCGATGTGCCCGCCCCCGACGTGAACACGAATGCGCAGGTGATGGCGTGGATTTTCGATGAATACAGCAGCCGGCACGGGTATGCGCCGGCTTGCGTCACCGGCAAACCCCTGGCCATGGGCGGTTCTCCGGGAAGGGAGGCCGCCACGGGGCGGGGCGCCGTGATGGTGTTTGAGGAGATTGCGAAAAAAGAGGGCTGGGACCCGGCGGTCATGACGGCGGCGATACAGGGTTTCGGGAACGTCGGCTCTTTCGCCGCCAGATTCATCAAGGAGCTTGGAGTAAAGGTGGTGGCGATTTCGGGCAGCAGGGGCGCTTATTTCAATGGCGACGGCATCGACATCGAAGCCGCCGCGGCGCACCGAAAGGATGTAGGTACGCTCGAAGGCCTTGGGGGAGTCGAGCAGATCACCAATGAAGAGCTATTGGCGCTCGATGTGGATATCTTGCTTCCGGCGGCTCTGGGCGGCGTTATTCATGCCCGCAACGCGGCAGACGTGAAAGCCCGGGTTGTTCTCGAAGCGGCCAATGCCCCCGTAACCGAAGAGGGGGAGAACATTCTGATCGATGGCGGGAACGTCATGCTGATCCCGGACGTGTTGGCGAGTTCCGGCGGCGTTACGGTCTCGTATTTTGAATGGGTTCAGAACATACAGCAATTCGGCTGGGATGAAGAGCGGGTGGACGCCGAACTGGGCAAAATCATGTCGCGCGCCACCTCGGAAGTGTATGAACTCGCGGAGGAAAAACAAGAGTCTTTGCGTACGGCGGCCTTCATTCTTGCCATTGAACGAATCGCGGAGGCCGAGCGCCTTCGGGGTTTGTAGGACCGGTCACACTGGTGGAGTCTTCGTTGCCTGGATTCGTGATAGACGCCCGGGGCATCGAGAAATCCTTCGGAACCCTCAAAGCCGTCGATGGCGTCTCGCTGCAGGTGAAACCCGGAGAATGTTTCGGGATTCTGGGCCCGAACGGAGCCGGCAAGACGACGACAATCAAAATGCTTCATGGGGCCGTTGAGTCTGACTCAGGTACTCTGAGGGTGCTGGGCAGGGATGTGGCGACCCAGAGTCGGCTCATTCGAGCGCAAATGGGCATCGTGTCGCAAGAAGATACCCTGGATCGTGATCTAACCGTATATGAAAATCTTTGGGTCTATGCCGGATTTTTCAGCATTCCGAAGAAGGCGTCGCTAACCCGCATCGAGTATCTGCTCGATTTCATGCAACTCCGTGAAAAATGGGATTCACAAATCAAGACCCTCTCCGGCGGAATGAAGCGGCGCCTACACATCGCGCGCGCCCTCATTCACGAGCCGAAATTCCTGATTCTGGACGAGCCCACCACTGGGCTCGACCCGCAGGCGAGGCACCTTGTCTGGCAAAGGCTCCGGGAGCTCAAGGCGCAGGGTCTGACCATCCTCCTCACCACGCATTACATGGAGGAGGCGGCCCAGATGTGCGACCGCATCGGCATCATGGACGGGGGGAAATTTCTTGTCGAGGGGCCGCCGCAAACCCTGGTTCAGGAAAAAGTGGGCGATGAAGTCTACGAATTGAAAGGCGGTGCTTCGATAGAGTTTCTGGACTCGTTGCAGGGTCTTTCCGTAACCACCGAAATCGTTGCCGATATATTGTATCTGTATAGCCGCAATGGGATGGGAATCATGGAGCATTTGATTTCTTTCGGGCGGAAGGATTTTTTAAGAAGACCCGCCACCCTGGAGGATTTATTTCTGAAACTCACGGGCAGGGAGTTGCGGGATTGATGCTTTTCCCCCAGGCTCCGAGCCATCGCGCCTTTCGCGTCTGGGTTCGTCATTTGGTGTACTACCGCTCTTTCTACTTGGCGGAATGGGCCGGCAACCTGGGCGAGCACATCTTGTGGCTGGTGGCGTTTGGTTATGGACTCGGCCGGTTTGTGCCGAATTTGGACGGCATCTCATATGCGCAGTTCATAGGCCCCGGGTTGATGGTTTCCGTCGCGATGTGGAATGCCACGTATGAATCCACGTACGGGGCTTATTCGAGGATGAGAATTCAAAATATCTATGAGTCCATGCTGATGGCTCCGCTTACGGTAGGCGATATCGTGCTGGGGGATCTTCTCTGGTGCGCCAGCCGTGCGTTGATTGGCTCGACACTGATGTTGGTAGTTTTAAGTTTGTTCGGTCTGGTGGGTTCATGGTGGGCGGTAGCGATTCTCCCGATTCTGTTTATCGAGGCGGTGATGTTTGCAGCCTTGGGACTCATTGCGACGTCATTGGCTCATAGTTTTTCGTTTTTTAATTTTTATTTTTCAGCTATCGTCATGCCGATGTTTTTCTTCGCCGGCACATTGTTTCCCATCAAAGGTCTTCCGATCTGGGTGGAACGGTTGTCTGAGGCTCTACCGCTCACGCATGCGGTGCGAATTTCGCGCGGCTTGTTTATTTATGGACACGTTGAGAATTTTATCTGGCATTTTTCGTTTCTGCTTGGTTTTACATTCTTATTCTTGACGGTCGCCTGTGTTTTGGTAAGTAGACGGATGGTGGAATAGCATGGGGTCTGTAACCAAAATTCTACATCCCCCTGAACCTTTTTTGTTTCACGAGAGCTTGTTGCGGTTCCGTGTTTCCAGAGAGGAGTTTGTCAACTCCTACGCAGGCGGGGTGTACCGCAGGGTTGTAGAAGATGCGAATGGTGATTTGGTTTTGTTAGAAGCCGAAAAGGAAGGCGAAGGCCGGAACTCGATTCAACTTCGAATGACAACGGAAGGGCGGATGACGAAATCAGCCCAAAAGGCAGGTTTAGAAGCGATCGAGCATATTTTGGCTTTTGATCTTGATTTGAGACCGTTTTACAAAATGGCAGAAGACGATTCGGATTTGGCTCCGGTTGTGAAAAAATTCAGTGGACTCAAGCCCATATGTTACCTGAGCGTGTTTGAGGCTCTTGTTACGGCGATTACGGCGCAACAGGTGAATTTAACGTTCGCCGGCGCCATACGGGGGCGTATGGTCAAGCGATGGGGAAGAAAATTACGAGTCGATGGGAAGACGCATTACGCATTTCCGCGTCCAGAGCGTTTGGCCCGAGCTCGGGTACCAACTTTTCGCTCTATGCAATTCTCGGAACGAAAAGCCGAATATGTGATTGACGTGGCGCGCGCTGCTCTGGAGGGTCGCTTGGATGAGAATGAGCTGCGTATTCTCACGATAGACGAAGCAGTAGCTCGCTTGACCGAGATACGAGGCGTGGGTCGCTGGACAGCCGAGCAAATGTTGTTTCGGGCGCTTGGCCGCGTAGAGGTATTCCCTGGTGGTGATTTAGGGGTGCAGAAAGTCGTGGGGCGTTTCTGCTTTGGAGAAGAGCGTGTGGACGAAAAGACGGCACGCATGCAAGCTGACAGGTGGCATCCATGGGCTTCTCTGGCAACGACTTACTTATTTGCCGCATGGCGCGCGGGTATTCCGCCCGCTGGTGATACAGACTGATTTTGAGGGTTAGGTACGTTTATGAACAACACTCGAGTTTCCATCGAGGAGCGGGAAAAACACTTGCTGGCCCCCTATGCTGCGCATAGTGCCGATAGTCTCGGGAGGCAACACCCGGAGCCTGAACATGACATGAGGACAGCCTTTCAGCGTGATCGTGACAGGATCATCCATACGCAGGCGTTCAGGAGACTTGAATACAAAACGCAGGTTTTTGTGAATCATGAGGGCGATCACTATCGGACACGTTTGACGCACACCATAGAAGTGAGCCAAATCGCTCGATCAATCGCGCGTGCGCTGGGCTTGAATGAAGAACTTGCCGAGGCTGTTGCCCTTGCGCACGATTTAGGCCACCCGCCATTTGGTCATGCCGGAGAGAAGGTTTTAGATGAACTTATGGAAGAGCACGGAGGGTTTGAACATAATTTGCAAGCGCTGCGGATCGTCGAAGTTTTGGAAAAGCGCTATCCATCATTCCCAGGTTTGAACCTGACATGGGAAACGCGCGAGGGAATCATAAAATATCTCCATCGGTACGAAGGCTCAATGCCAACCGGTCTGACGAATACGATCTCTCCCAGCCTCGAAGCTCAGGTGGTCGATGTGGCGGATGAGATAGCATATAACAATCATGATTTGGATGATGGACTGTCATCTCGGCTATTTGATCTGCAAGATGTGCTGGATGCGTGCCTTTGGCGTGAACATTACAATAGGTCAAAAAAATCTTTTCCCGACTCTTCCTGGCGAGAGAGTAAGCACGACACCATTCGCAGAATTATCAACTCACAAGTACAAGATATCATCACATCCACATGCGAGCGAATTAAGACTCGAAATATTCGAGATATTTCGGATGTCAGAGAGAATGGGCATGATGTGGTTGTTTTCAGTGAAGAGATGAATGAGAAGAACATCGAACTCAAACGTTTCTTGATGGCGAGGATGTATAAAAACGAGCGCGTCATGAAATTAGAACAAAGCGCTCGAAAAACATTGAATGGCTTGTTTCAGTTGTACATCGTCGAACCCCATAAGATTCCGGAGCATGTACGTAGACTCGAGAAAGTGGAAGGGAGACATCGAATGGTTTGTGATTATGTTGCAGGAATGACGGACCGCTACGCGCTCCAACAACATGAGCGATGGTTGGGTTCATGAAACTCATGTTTCAATCGAATTTCGAGAGCTAGACCTAAAAGCAAAGAAAATTCGCTATAAAGACTTTTGCATCATTTTGGTTTGAGTGCAGGTGTTACTTGATTTGAAGAGCAGCGAATAGGTTTGTTTCTTTTCTCTTCAAAAGGAGGAGCACGGAGCCCTCGAGGCGTGATTTGTCAACAATCAACTGAAATTCCTCTATTGTTTTTACTGGTTTATGGTTAACCTCCTTGATTTCATCGCCGGGCCTGATTCCGCTAAGCTCAGCAATGCCGCCTCTGAGAATCGAGGAGACCACCAATTTATTCTCCTCATATGTCAATCCGAAACGCTGGGCGAGATGTGGAGTGAGCATTTCTACCTTCATTCCCATGTACTTATGGTTGGTCACCTTTCGAGAATGGGGCGCTTCAGGCCGACTTCCTATGCGGATATAGACACTTTCGAGACGCTTTTCCCGATAATATTTTACCAACACAAGGGAATTTGGTTTCGTGCGAGCTACTATGCGGGGAAGACTCTGCCATGTACTTACAGATTTGCCGTCGAATTCAACCACGACATCTCCTCTACGCAAGCCGGCACGATCAGCAGGGCCGCCGCGGGTAACTTGCGTGAGCTTGGCGCCCTCGAAGCGGGCTAAGCCCAGATTCTTTCCCTCTTGCCGGGGAACTGCAGATATGGCCGCACCCAGACGACCCCGCACCGGATAGCCTTTGTGGCGAAGGGAATCGATAACGGCTTTGGCCTGGTTGATCGGGATAGCGAATCCGATGCCCAAACTCCAGGCGCGCGACCCGCTGGAAAATATCGCTGTGTTGACGCCGATTACGATGCCTTCCGTATTTGCAAGTGGGCCACCGGAGTTGCCAGGGTTAATTGATGCGTCGGTTTGGAGGTATTCATCAAAAGGACCTTCTTTCAAATCCCTACCCTTTGCGCTGACTATTCCCACGGATAGGGAATTCGCCAAACCGAATGGACTACCTATTGCTATAACCCACTGCCCGACTTCTATTTTATCGGAATCTCCGAGAGATGCTTCCTGGAGTTTTTGAGTCGGTTTTATTTTCAGCAGGGCAAGATCTGTTTTATCGTCCACACCAAGTAAACGGGCTGAGAATTCCTCCCCTTCATGGAGTTTGACCATAATTTCTTGCGCATTCTTGATAACGTGGTGATTCGTTAAGATATGGCCCTCTTGTGAGACAATGATTCCAGATCCCACGTTATAGTGCCCGCTAAAGGGCGCATCGCCCTGATCAAATTTTGGAGGGTTGTCTTTTTGACGGCCTCTCCCGAAAAGGTTGAGTAACGGATTGCCCTCCATTCCTTTTGGTTTTACACGAATATGTACAACTGAAGGCTGTAACTTTTTGGCCGCATCGATGATGAGACGACTACCAAATGGATGCGGCTCCGCCGATGCTGGCGAGGCGCAAAATAAGCAGAGCAACCATAATATGGAGAGGTGGGTTAAAACATGCAGGCTACGGCAGCGCATGGTTAAGTGTGCCCTAATCGTGGGTGCGGATTACGCATAAATGACTGAAACACTGCACTTTGCATATGCTAACATCGTGAATATCCGGGGGCAAACAATTTGACCAAGGTTGGACAAGTTTGATATAGCGTGTTCGCCTGATCACCTGTGAAAATAGTAGGTTTATCTACTGCTGTTTTTGCAGGCAACCAGAAATCGAAGAACGGAAATAAAATTTCAAGCAGGCTCACGCAATTTCGGCATTCGCGCCATTCGCCTTCCCAGAGAGATTTCTTCCGGCCGTGAACATCGATCGAATCAGGAATTTTTCAATTATCGCTCATATAGACCACGGAAAATCCACCCTGGCGGATCGCATTCTGGAAATAACCGGGGCACTTTCAAAGCGTGAAATGTCTTCTCAAGTTTTGGATTCCATGGATTTGGAGCAGGAGCGAGGCATCACAATTAAGGCGGCGACGGTTCGTATCTTCTATAGGTCTTCTAGGAGTGAAGATTATGTCTTTAACCTTATAGATACGCCTGGCCATGTGGATTTCAGTTATGAAGTTTCCAGAAGCCTTCAGGCTTGCGAGGGCGCTTTGCTGCTGATCGACGCGACACAAGGTATTCAGGCGCAAACGATGGCGAATGCATATCTTGCTTTGGAGCAGGACTTAGCCATTATCCCAGTAATCAATAAAATCGATTTGCCGGCGGCGGATCCTGAACGCGTGATGAAGCAGGTGGAGGACATCATCGGAATTGATGGGGATGAATGCCTTCTGGTGAGCGCGAAACAAGGCGAAGGCGTGGATTTGCTACTTGAAGCAATCGTTGAGCGAATTCCCCCTCCTAGTGGAGAGCCACAAGGTTTCGCTCAAGGGCTCGTGATCGATTCTTGGTATGACTCCTACCAGGGAGCCATTCCACTCTTTCGTATGTTCGAGGGGACAATTCGCAAGGGCGATATCGTACGCTTTATGTCTACTGGCAAGGAATATCAAGTTCTGAGTTTAAGTACATATACGCCTCATGAAGTAAAAATGAAAGAACTTGGGCCGGGCGAAGTGGGAATTTTGTCTGCTTCGATACGCGAGGTGAGCGATACACGGGTAGGTGACACCATTACGCTTGCCAAAAACCCTGCGCGTGAGGCCATCCAAGGCTTTCAGGAGCCGAAAGCGATGGTATTTAGCGGTTTATATGCGGCGGACAGCGCGGAGTATGAAGACTTAAGGACGGCGCTCGAAAAACTCAGACTGAACGATTCGGCCTTTACCTATGATCCCGAGACGTCGGTAGCTTTGGGGTTTGGTTTCAGATGTGGATTTTTGGGCCTTCTTCACATGGAAATTATTCGCGAGAGGCTGGAGCGCGAATACGATCTGACACTCATCATAACAGCTCCGACGGTGATCTTTCGCGTTCTGCTCAGTGACGCTACGGTGGAGGAAATTGATAGTCCAGCTAAGTTGCCCGAGCTGTCAAGGATTGAATCGATCGAGGAGCCTTTCATTTTGGGCACTATTCTTGTGCCCTCGGAATATGTGGGCGCCGTGCTCAAATTGGCCCAGGAGAAGCGGGGCATACAGCGCTCTATGGAATATATCGACACGGCGACTGTGCAAATCGTCTACGAGCTACCGTTTAGTGAAATTCTTTTCGATTTTTACGACAAGTTAAAATCTGTTTCTCGCGGATACGCGAGTTTTGACTATGAGCACCTGGATTACCGCTCGGCGGAGGTGGTCAAACTCGATGTCCTGCTCAATGGACAGCCTATAGACCCCTTTTCGACGATCATTCACAAGGAAAAAGCTTACTATCATGGCCGGGCGCTGGTGCAAAAAATGAAAGAAATCATCCCGAGGCAAATGTTTGAGGTCATCATACAAGCCGCGGTTGGGAACCGGGTGATTGCGCGGGAGACGATTCGTGCGTTGAGAAAAGATGTGACCGCGAAGTGCTATGGTGGTGATATCACGCGAAAACGCAAGTTGCTGGAAAAGCAGCGAGAAGGGAAGAAACGCATGAAGAATATCGGTACCGTTGAAGTGCCTCAAGAAGCATTTATGGCTGTTTTGGATGTGGGCAAGGAGTAAACGTGTCGGATGCCGATTTAGCAACAGGCAAAAGCGCGAAACGTAAGCGTAAATCCAAATCAACTTTTCGCGAATATGCTGAAGCAATAGTCATAGCTTTGCTGCTGGCTATGTTTGTGCGCACTTTTGTAGTGCAAGCATTCAAGATTCCCTCGGGTTCGATGGAAAATACTCTTCTCGTCGGAGACCATATACTTGTCAATAAATTTATTTTTTGGTTCCGCGAACCTAAACGCGGAGACATTATCGTGTTCAGGTTTCCTAAGGATGAACGACGGGATTTTATCAAGCGCGTCATTGCGTTATCGGGTGAGGAGGTGATGGTTCGAGGGGAAAAAGTGTTTGTCAACTGCGCCACACCGAACACACCGGAACAATGTGTACCGCTGGATGAAAAATATGTGCGTTTTAAGCCCAATGGTACCGCTGTAGGTTTTGAGAGCAAATGGGGGCCGCAAAAAGTTCCGCCTGGGCACTTATTCATGCTGGGGGATAATCGAAACAATAGTCAAGACAGCCGTTTTTGGGGTTTTTTGAAAATGGGTGAGCGTGCGAATCATATACCTATCCGTTTTGCGGGCTATGCATTTGGGTTGCCTTTTCCTTGTTCGTTATGGTCAGCGCCGTGTTGGGACGATAAGATCCGTGGTTCCGCTTTCATGATTTACTGGTCATGGAATGGGGATTCGGGTTCACCGCGCTGGGGCAGGCTGGCGAACCTTATTGATTGATTTTTGTTATTGTTGAAGTTGCGCTTCTCCTGCCCAAAATAATTGCAAGAAAAAAGCAAGATCAACTCTTCATTGTTTCCCATGGAATACAGAGTGTGCCAGGGCCTATTGGACGCCAAATCCGCATGTTGGAATCTGGGCCATATAATATCGTGGCACGCGGCGCATAAAGAGATGCGAGGTGGGAAACGCCGGAATCCCCTCCAAAATATCCAGAAGACTTTGAAAGAAGAGCGCTTAGAACTTTGGGTGTAGTATCCTTGAGTGCCGGAATGGAATCATCAAACAGCCTTTGAAATTCTTCGCAAACGACTGAATCCGCTGGCCCTTCTATAATGACAGGCAGCTGACCTGTTTCATCAGCTTGCTTTCGCACCATTGTGTCGAGAATCGGAAGGGGAATCCATTTGTTCTTTCCCCCGCCGCCTGGGTGGATGAGAAAGAAACCATCATCTATTCCAAATTCATTCAATACTTTATCAGCTAAAATTAAATGATTCTGTGAAGGAATGAGTGTGATTTTCTCGCCTTTGGAAGCGTCCCCAAATGGCCATGGACGCATCATCCACTCACATATGTGAATTTCTTCCGAGGGGGGAGGAAACGGTGGATGTATCCGGCAGTGCTCCAACCCATTTGAACTCAAGCGCTTGGCGAGTTCTCCCGACATGTCCGAAGTGTAGAACATACACATATCATAGCGTTTGATAAGTCGACACAGAGCGTCGTTTTCTTGTGGTCGAGCATTATACAGGAGGTGGAAGGGGGATGAGTCCCCGTCGAGAATTTCGTGAATCAACCCCGAGTCAAGTAGCGGGGCTGCATAATTGGGGTTTGCAGCCAGGGTGATATGAGCATTTCCGTAGTGATTACCTAACTGTTTGAATAATAAAGCCAATAGCAGTGTGTCCCCGAATGCTCCCATTCGGTAAATCAAAATTCTGATAGCCAACGCCTACATGCCACCCATGAGTGATTCCACGGCTCGGGCAATTCTCGCGAATTCTTGAGCATCCAGAGTCTCGGCTCGTCGACCGGGGTCGATGTCTGCTCTTTCGAGGAGGTTTCGAAATGCCTCAGTTTTAGAAGAGAAAAATTCCTTGCCTTTTAACTCGCTTGGATTCAATGACTTGAGATTGTTCAGGAGTGTCTTTCTGCGGTGCGCGAAACCCGCCTGGATGATCCGGAAATAGAGACCCTCATCTCCTACCTCTACTTGGGGCTTCCCTCTCGCCTCTAGATGAACGATCGCGGAGTCAACCTTTGGTGGTGGCCGAAAAGCGCCCGGGGGCACCACTTGGCATAGCCTCGACTGATATCGATACCCGACCCAGAGAGTGAGTGAGCCATAATCCTTGACACCCGGCCCAGCACAAAGCCTCTCGCCCACTTCGCGCTGCACCATCAGAACCATGAGGGGAAAATGTTCAACTTTTTCAGTGAGTTGCGAGATTATCGCCGAAGCGACCTGATAGGGCAGATTCGCCACCAATTTCATCTTCTCGGGGAGAGCGGTGTAGTCGATTTCTAACGCGTCACCGTGGATCAGGTGAAATCGAGCGTGTTCATCCTCCATCTTTTTGAGCGCGGGGATGAGCGCGTCGTCTATCTCGATGCCGAAAACTTTTGCGCCGGCGGCGAGGAGGCGCCGCGTGAGGGCGCCTTCGCCGACGCCGATTTCGAGCACGTCTTCACCCGGCGTAATATCCGCCAAATCAACGATTTGCGCGAGATACCTCTTCTCGTGCAGGAAGTGTTGGCCGAGTTTTGGTCTTGTGCGACGCGCCATGGGAAACCGCTTGTCGGGGGCGGGATAACTGCTTGACTTTGAACGAGTTCTATGGGAATTCTCCCGGTGGATCACCCCTCTTGCAATTTATCGGTAATTTGTCGAAAAACACCGTGAATTTATCTAATTTTATCGAAATACCCGGTATTTCCGACCGGTTTTTCAGCGCCTGAAAATCATCCGCACCCTATCAGAATCGCTCTCGATATTCCAGCCGGATTCCGGAGCTTCCGGGAGATGAAAAATTCTTCTCCCCCCGGCTGGCGTCGGAGCGGGGGACGTGATAAGGAGGAGGCGGTAAAGTTTGCGCGAAGGCGCCATGAGGGTTTTGCCCCAGAAATTCTTTCGGGGATGATTGGCGTTTGTAATCTTGAACACAACCGTGATTCCGTTTTTACCCATACACTCGGCGAACGTAATTTTCGCATGACGAACTGAAGGGGAGCATTGAATGAGCATCAAATTCGACAAACTCGAAGCACCAAAACAGGGAACGCGCATTTCTTTCCGGGGCAGCAAGCCCCAGATACCCGACGACCCCATCGTCTGCTACGTCCGGGGCGACGGCATCGGCGAGGACATCACGCCCGTGATGATGGACGTGGTCGACGCCGCCGTGGAGAAGGCGTTCCGGGGCAGGAAGCGCATCGAATGGTTCCGCGTCATGGCGGGCGAGGACGCCATGGAAACCTACGGCGAACTGATGCCCGATGAGACCATGAAGGCGATTCGCCACTTCTATTTCGCCATCAAGGGCCCGCTCTACACGCCCATCGGCGGCGGGTTCCGGAGCCTGAACGTCGCCTTCCGGCAGATGAACGACCTGTTCGCCTGTGTGCGTCCGGTGCGCTACTTCAAGGGCGTCCCCTCGCCCATGGTGCATCCCGAATGGGTGGACATGTGCATCTTCCGCGAGAACACAGAAGACGTCTACGCCGGCATCGAGTGGGAACTGAACTCGAAAGAGGCGAAAAAGATGATTCGCTTCCTGAACAAGGAGATGGGCTGCAACGTCCGCGCGGACAGCGGCATCGGCGTCAAGCCGATTTCGGTGTTCGGCAGCGAGCGCATCGTCAAGAAGGCCATCGACTACGCCATCGCGCAGAAGAAAAAGGTGCTCACGCTCGTCCACAAGGGCAACGTGCAGAAATACACGGAAGGGTCCTTCAAGGACTGGGGCTACGCCTTCCTGAAGAAGAAGTACAGGAGGCACATCGTCACCGAAGAGGAACTCTGGAGCAAGAAATATAACGGCAAGATGCCCAAGGGCAAGATACTCGTGAACGACCGCATCGCCGACAACATCTTCCAGCAGGTGCTCACCCGCCAGCGCGAATACCAGGTGCTCGCCTGCACCAACCTGAACGGCGACTATCTCTCCGACGCCATCGCCGGTCAGGTCGGCGGCCTCGGCATGGCCCCCGGCGCGAACATCGGCGACAGAATCCACTTCTACGAGCCCACGCACGGCACGGCGCCCAAATACGCCGGCAAGGACATGGTGAACCCGAGCAGCCTCATCCTCTCGGCGGTCATGATGCTCGAGGACATGGGCTGGGAGAAGGCGTCGAAGCTCGTCGTCAAGGGCATCGAGGGCGCGATTCAGAAAAAGACGGTCACCTACGACCTGCACCGCCAGATGAAGGGCGCCAGGAAGCTCTCCTGCTCCGGCTTCGGAAAAGCCATCATCGCGAACATGTAACCGAAAGGAGACGGGAGAGAATCATGGCGAGGCCAAAAATCACCATTGTGGGCGCAGGCAACGTGGGCGCCACGACGGCCCACTGGGCGGCGTCGAGGGAACTGGGCGACATCGTGCTCATCGACATCATCGAGGGCGTCCCCCAGGGCAAGGCGCTCGATCTGTACGAGGCGGCGCCCGTGGAGGGTTTCGACTGCCGCGTCACGGGCACGAACGACTATGCGGACACGAAGGATTCGGACATCGTCGTCGTCACGGCGGGCGTCGCCCGCAAGCCGGGCATGAGCCGCGACGACCTTATCAACATCAACGCAGGCATCGTCGGCTCCGTGACGGACGAGGTCGTTAAGCAATCGCCCGACTGCATCCTGATCATCGTCTCGAACCCGCTCGACGTCATGGTCACCAAGGCGCACATGCAGTGCAAGTTCCCGCGCGAGCGCATCATGGGAATGGCCGGCGTGCTCGACAGCGCGCGCTTTAGGACGTTCATATCCATGGAACTGGGCGTCTCGGTCGAGGACATCACGGCCACCGTGCTCGGCGGCCACGGGGACAGCATGGTGCCGCTGCCGAGGTACAGCACGGTCTCGGGCATTCCCATCACGGCGCTCATGGAGCCGGGTCGCATCGAGGAACTGGTGCAGAGAACGCGCGACGGCGGGGCGGAAATCGTGAATTACCTCAAAACCGGCAGCGCGTTCTACGCGCCCGGGGCGTCCGTCGTGCAGATGGTGGAATCCATCCTCAAGGACAAGAAGCGGATTCTCCCCTGCGCCGCCCTCCTGGAGGGCGAATACGGCCAGGATGGTATTTTCATGGGCGTTCCGGCCAAACTCGGCGCGGGCGGAATGGAAGAAGTGGTGGAACTCGAACTCACGCCCGAGGAGAAGGCGGCGTTCGATAATTCCGCCGATCATGTGCGCGAGTTGATAAAGACCCTCGAAACCTGAACGCGTCATTCATAGACGACCGGCAACGGACAGGCGGGCCATGCGAACGATAGACGCAAGCGAGGTGACGTCCAGGATTCGCGAGATGTCCATCGAGTCGAACTACCACGTCGACCCCGCCTACGTGCGCAAGGTCGAGGAGGCGAAGGCCGGTGAAACCTCGTCTCTCGGCCTCATGGTGCTCGACCAGATCACCGAGAACGCGGCCCTCGCATCCGCTGAGCGCGTGCCCTATTGCCAGGACACGGGCGTTTCCATCGTGTTCGCAGAAATAGGTCAGGACGTCCGCATCGAGGGCGGGTTGCTGGAGGACGCCATCAACGAGGGGATTCGCCGGGGCTATCGCGACGGCTATCTGCGCGGTTCTGTGGTCAACGACCCCCTCCGGCGCGTGAACACAAAGGACAACACGCCCGCCGTCATCCACTACCGCGTCGTCGAGGGCGACCGCCTGAAACTCTATTTTGCCGCGAAGGGAACGGGAGCCGAGAACATGAGCATGGCGCGCATGCTCAAACCCTCGGACGGCAGAGAGGGCGTCATCCGCACCATCGTCGATCACGTTTTCAATTCCGGGGGGAATCCATGCCCGCCGGTTCTGTTGGGGGTCGGTCTGGGCGGCTCGATCGAAAAGGCGGCGCTTCAGGCGAAATGGGCGCTTTTCCGCGAACTGGGCGCGCCAAACCCCGACCCGCTCGTGGCCGAACTCGAAGGGGATATTCTGGAGGCGGTGAACAGGACCGGCGTCGGGCCGATGGGCATGGGCGGAGACACCACTTGCATCGCCGTACACGTCGAGACCTACGCCTGCCACATCGGGGCGCTTCCGATCTGCGTGAACGTGGAGTGCCACGCGCACCGCCATGCCGAGGTGGTCCTCTAGGATGCGCTCGCTTGACCTGCCGCTCGATTCCGAGGTTGTTGAATCCCTCTCGATGGGGGATATGTGCGAGTTGAGCGGCGTTCTCTACACGGCGCGGGACGCGGCCCACAAGCGGATGCTGGAGGACGCGGCGCGAGGAGAGCCGCTGCCCATCGACGTGGCGGGCCAGGTGCTCTACTACGTGGGGCCGACGCCGCCAAAGCCGGGCGCCGTCATCGGCTCGGCGGGACCCACGACGAGCGGCCGCATGGACGCCTATACGCCCAGGATGCTGGAACTCGGCCTCACCGGAATGATAGGCAAGGGGGGCAGGAGCCCTGCGGTCGTGGAGGCCATCGCCGAACACCGGGCGGTCTACTTCGCCGCCATCGGCGGAACGGCCGCCCTGCTGGCGAAGCGGATCAAGGAGGTCGAGCTCATCGCTTATGAGGATTTGGGGACCGAGGCGATTCGAAGACTCGTGGTCGAGAAATTCCCGGTCGTCGTCGCCGTGGACAGCCGCGGGAAGGATATTTTCGCCGAAGGTTACAAGGCGTTCGCGAAGTAAGGGGCGGGCGGGAGGAGCGCTTGCAGTAGAGTTGAATATCCAGTAGGGACAGGCCTCTGTGCCTGTCCGCGTCGGGGTGGACACGAGGGACGGGCGGGCACGGAGGCCCGCCCCTACGACATACGCGATGACTGGACGGGCCGGGGGTTCCGCAGGGGAACGCATACGGGGTTGCCCCAAAAGCCCCCTTGGCAAGGGGGGTCGGGGGGTTGCCTTTTGTAGGGGCCGCATATATGCGGCCCGTTCGCGGGGAGCGTGAAAAACCAGGGTCGCATATATGCGACCCCTACAAGACCTTTTGAATGGCGACTGTAGGGACAGGTCGCGACCTGTCCCTACGGATTCGAAGGTTCAGCGTTGAAATGTATTTACCGCATTGATTCTGGAGGGGTTGGATGAACATCCACGAGTATCAGGGCAAGGAGTTGCTCGCGAAATACGGCGTGGCCGTCCCGGGGGGCGGGGTCGCCGAGACGGCGGAAGAGGCCGAGCGCATCGCAAAGGAACTGGGCGGGACGGTGGTCGTCAAGGCGCAAATCCACGCGGGGGGACGAGGCAAGGGAGGCGGCGTCAAGCTGGCCGCGACGCCTGCGGAAGCGAAAGAGGCGGCCTCGCAGATTCTCGGCATGACGCTGGTGACGCACCAGACGGGGCCGGAGGGCCGCCTCGTCAAGAAGGTCTGGGTGGAGGAGGCGAGCGACATCGAGCGCGAGCTGTATCTGGGCATCGTGCTCGACCGCGCCACGGGCCGCCCCACCGTCATGGCGAGCACCGAGGGCGGGATGGACATCGAGGAGGTGGCCGAAAAAACGCCCGAAAAACTCCTCAAAGTGCCCGTCGACCCCGCGCTCTCCGTCTGGCCTTCCACTGCGCGACGCGTGGCCTACGGGCTGGATTTGCCCGCCGACCTCGTCCGCGAGGGGACGAAGTTCGTCACGAACCTCTACCGGTTCTACGACGAGATGGACGCCTCGCTGGTCGAGATCAATCCCCTGGTGCAGACGAAGGACGGCCGCATCCTGGCGCTCGACGCCAAGGTGAACTTCGACGACAACGCGCTCTACCGCCACGAGGAGGTGGCCGCGATGCGCGATGAGGACGAAGAGGACCCGCTCGAGGTCGAGGCCTCCAAATTCAACCTCAACTACATCAAGCTCGACGGCTCGGTGGCCTGCATGGTGAACGGCGCGGGCCTCGCCATGGCGACGATGGACATCATCAAGCTCGCTGGCGCAGCGCCCGCGAACTTCCTCGACGTGGGCGGCGGCGCGAGCAAGGAGATGGTGGAGAACGCCTTCCGCATCCTCATGGACGATCCGGACGTGAAGGCCGTCTTCATCAACATCTTCGGCGGCATCCTGCGCTGCGACATTCTGGCGGAGGGCGTCGTGCAGGCGGTCAAGACCGTGAACGTGAACGTCCCCATCATCATCCGCATGGAGGGGACGAACGTGGAGAAGGGCCGCGAGATTCTCGAGGGCTCGGGTCTTGATTTCACCGTGGGCAATGGCATGGCCGATTCCGCCGAAAAGGTGGTAGCGGCCCTTAACCGCTAGGGGGTCTGGTTTTGAGTATTCTGGTTGACAAGGAGACGCGCATCCTCGTGCAGGGCATCACCGGGCGCGAGGGAGGCTTTCACGCCGGGCAGTGTCAAAAATACAGCCGCGAGTTCGCGGGCGGCGGCGGCGCGGTGGTGGCCGGCGTGACGCCCGGCAAGGGCGGTCAGGAGGCGGACGGGGTGCCCGTGTTCAACACGGTGGCCGAAGCGGCCCGCGAGACGGGCGCGAACGCCTCGCTCATCTTCGTGCCGCCCCCGTTCGCGGCGGACGCCGTCGTCGAGTCCGTGGACGCCGGGCTCCCCCTCGTGGTGTGCATCACCGAGGGTATCCCGGTGCGCGACATGGTGTACGTGAAGCGGCACATGGAAGAGGGCGAAGCCGTGCTCATCGGCCCCAACTGTCCGGGCGTCATCACGCCGGGCGGCTGCAAGATGGGCATCATGCCGGGCCATATCCACAAGGAAGGCACCATCGGCGTCATCTCGAAGAGCGGCACGCTTACCTACGAGGTCGTCGCCCAGCTCACCGAGCAGGGTCTGGGCCAGACCACCTGCGTGGGCATCGGCGGCGACCCCATTATCGGCACGATGTATATCGACCTCTTGCGCATGTTCGAGGAGGATCCTGCGACCGAGGCCATCATCATGATCGGCGAGATCGGCGGAACCGCCGAGCAGGACGCGGCGCGCTGGGCGAAGGAGAACGTCACGAAGCCGCTCGTGGGCTTCATCGCGGGCCAGACGGCGCCTCCGGGCCGGCGCATGGGCCACGCGGGCGCGATCATCTCCGGCGGCGAAGGCACCGCGGCCGAGAAGATGCGGGTCATGTCTGAATGCGGGATTCACGTCACCGAAAGCCCGGCCGAGATGGGCCTCACCATGGCCAGGGCGCTGGGCAAGGCATAACGTCATTCACGGAAAGGGAAACAGAACATGGAACGCACGTTCGCGATGATCAAACCCGACGCCACCGCGCGCGGCATCAGCGGCAGGATTCTCTCGCGCATCGAGGAGGAGGGTTTCGGGATTCTGGGCATGAGGCTCGTCCACATGTCGAAAGCGCAGGCGGAGGGTTTTTACGCCGTTCACAGGGAGCGCCCCTTCTTCGGCGATCTCACGACGTTCATGTCCTCGGGGCGCACGGTGGTTCTGGCCCTCGAGCGCGAGGACGCCATCAAACACTGGCGCGACGTGATGGGCGCCACGAACCCCGCGGAGGCCGAGCCGGGAACGATTCGCGCGGAATTCGGCGAGAGCATCGAGCGCAACTCCACGCACGGCTCCGACGCGCCCGATACCGCAGCTTTCGAGTTGGGCTACTGGTTCCCGGGAGTGGAGCTGCCCGCATCGGAATAAGATTCTTAGGCCAGAAACATCGGGAGATGTCATAAAATGCGTTTGAAGGATAAAGTCGCCATCGTCACCGGGGCAGGGCAGGGAATCGGAAAAGTCATCGCGCTCACGTTCGCGCGCGAGGGGGCGAAGGTCGTGCTCGCGGCGCGCTCGGTCGCGAATCTGGAGGCCGTCGCCGCCGAGATGCCCGAGGGCGCCTCTCTCGTCGTGCCTACGGACTTGACGGACGAGGCGGCGATAAAGGCGCTCGTCGAGAAGACGCTCGCCGAGTACGGGACCATCGATATCCTCGTGAACAACTCCGGCGTCGCCGGCCCGACGAAGGCGTGCGAGGACGTGACGCGCGAGGATTGGGAGGAGTGCTTCGACGTGAACGTCACGGGCACGTTCCTGATGACGAAGCACGTCATTCCCACGTTGAAGAAAAACAGATACGGGCGCATCCTCAACATCAGTTCGATGAGCGGCAAGCGCCCGCTGCCGAACCGCACGCCCTATACGGCGTCCAAGATGGCGGTCATCGGCCTGACGCGCACCCTCGCGTTCGAACTCGGCGAATACGGCGTCACGGTGAACGCGGTGTGCCCCGGGGCCACTTCCGGTCCCAGGATCGACAGCGTCATCGAGAACATGGCGCAGAGCTTCGGCACCACCTTCGAGGAGGCGAAGGCGACCTTCACCGCGCCGGCCGCGCTCAAGACGCTCGTCGACGCGGAGGATCACGCCGCCTTGTGCGTTTTCCTGGCTTCCGAGGAGGCCGCTCACATGACCGCCCAGGACATCAACGTGACGGGCGGGCTCATCTTTTACTAGCCCGCTCATCGCCTCGCCCCTGCGGGGCCCCGCGCGGCGGCGCGCGCCGGGAGAGCACATGTCGTCCCTGAACGGAAGAACGCGGCGGGAGAGGAAAATCCGGGTCCGGGGTGCGCGCGAGCACAACCTCAAGGACTTGAGCCTCGACATGCCGCGCGACAAGCTCATCGTCATCACGGGCCTGAGCGGCTCGGGCAAGAGTTCGCTCGCCTTCGACACCCTCTACGGCGAGGGACAGCGGCGCTACATCGAATCCCTCTCCGCCTACGCGCGCCAGTTCATCGACCAGATCGGGAAGCCCGACGTCGACTCCATCGAGGGCCTCTCGCCCACCATCGCCATCGAGCAGAAGACGGTGAGCAAGAACCCCCGCTCGACCGTCGGCACGGTGACGGAGATATACGACCACCTGCGGCTTCTCTACGCCCGCCTGGGGCTGCCGCATTGTCCCTCGTGCGGACAATCCATGAACGCGCTCAACGTGGAGCAGATGGTAAGCCGGGCGATGGGTCTTGGAAGCGGCAAGGAACTCGAAATCCTCGCCCCCATCGTGCGGGGCCGCAAGGGGATATACCGCAAGGAATTCGAGGACCTGGAACGCAAGGGATACCTGAGAGTGCGGGTGGACGGACGCTTTTTCCGGCTCGGTGATGAGATATCCCTCAACCGCCACATGACGCACAACATCGAGGTGGTGGTGGATCACGTCGTCCTGCGTCCGGGCGTGGAGAATCGCCTCGGCGAGTCCATCGAAACAGCTCTGGGTCTCGCGAAGGGGCTGGTGATTTTCCTGGGAGACGACGGCACCGAGTATCTCTTCAGCGAGGAATGCACGTGCGCGGAGTGCGGCGTGAACATCCCCGAGATGGCCCCGCGCATGTTCTCCTTCAACAGCCCCTACGGGGCGTGCGCGGAGTGCAATGGTCTGGGCGCGGTGCACCGCATGGATGAGGCGAAAATCGTCCCCGACCCCAGGCTCACGCTCGATGAGGGCGCCATCGCCCCCCTCGCGGGTAGCAAGAGTTTTCTCGCCTCCGCCCTGCGCGCGGTCATGGAGGCCGAAAAGATTCCGGCGGACAGGTCTTTTGCGAAACTCTCCAAAAGGCACAAGAACATCCTGCTTTACGGGAGCAAGGGCGGGAAGCTGGAAATCCGCCACAAGACGGGGAGGCGCACGCTCAGGCGCGAGCGCGTTTTTCCGGGCGTCATCCCCGCCCTCGCCGAGCGGATGGAGAATACGGCGAGCGACGGGATGCGGGCGAACCTGGAAAAATACATGAGCGTCATGCCGTGCGAGGCATGCGGGGGAGGGCGCTTGAAGCCCGAGAGCCTCGCCGTGACGTATGGCGGAAAAAACATTGCGGAACTCTCCGCCATGAGCATCAAGAACGTGCACGCTTTTTTTGAAGAGCAAAACCACGCGGACGGGGGCGACCTCGTTTCGGAGCGGATATTGAAGGAGATCATCGAGCGGCTCGAGTTTCTCGAAAAGGTGGGGCTCAGCTACCTCACTTTGAACAGGCCATCGGGCACGCTCGCCGGCGGCGAGGGGCAGCGGATCCGGCTGGCGAGCCAGATCGGAACCTCTCTGGTGGGCGTCTTGTATGTCCTGGATGAGCCGAGCATCGGCCTGCACCAGCGCGACAACCGCCGCCTTCTGGATACGCTTTGTCGTCTCCGCGATATGGGCAACACGATCATCGTCGTCGAACACGACCGGGAGACCATCGAGTCGGCCGACTACGTGGTAGACCTGGGGCCAGGCGCGGGCGAGCACGGCGGATACCTCGTGGCCTGTGGCGCGCCTGACGATATTCGCTCGAACGCCGGCTCGCTGACGGGAAGATACCTTTCAGGCTCGCTCGACATTCCCCGCCCCGCGCACCGCCGGGCGCCGGGCGAAGAGTACATCTCCATCCGGGGAGCGCGGCAGCACAATCTCAAGAACGTGGACGTCGATTTTCCGCTCGGCCTGCTCATCTGCGTCACCGGCGTGAGCGGGAGCGGCAAGAGCACGCTGGTGGACGAGATTCTCTATCGCGCGCTTTCAAGGCGCATTTACCGCTCGCTCGCCACGCCGGGCGCGCACGATTCCATCGAGGGCGCCGAACTCATCGACAAGGTCATCGCCATCGATCAATCGCCCATCGGGCGGACGCCGAGGAGCAACCCGGCCACCTACACGGGCGTGTTCTCCCCGATCCGCAACCTCTTCTCCCAGGTTCCCGAGGCGCGCAAGCGCGGCTATCTCGCCGGACGCTTCAGCTTCAACGTCAAGGGGGGGCGCTGCGAGACCTGCCAGGGAGACGGCTACATCCGGCTCGAGATGCACTTCCTGCCCGATCTGTTCGTGCGCTGCTCGGAGTGCCAGGGCAGGCGCTTCAACCGCGATACGCTCGACGTCCGCTACAAGGGCCGCAACATCGCCGAGGTGCTCGAAATGACGGTGGATGAGGCGCTGGCGTTTTTCGAGAACATCAACGCGGTGCGCTGGAAGATGAAGACGATGCAGGACGTGGGCCTGGGCTACCTGCGCCTGGGCCAGCCCGCCACGACGCTGAGCGGCGGAGAGGCCCAGCGCATCAAGCTCTCGAGAGAACTCGCCAAGAGGGCCACCGGCAGGACGCTCTACATTCTCGACGAGCCGACCACGGGGCTTCACTTCGCCGACATCGAGAAGCTGCTCGACGTGCTGCATCGCCTGGTCGACCAGGGCAATACCGTGGTCGTGATCGAGCACAACATCGACGTCATCAAGGCGGCCGACCACATCATCGACTTAGGACCCGAGGGTGGAGAGGAGGGCGGATACCTGCTCGCCGAAGGCCCGCCCGAGCGAATCGCCGGAATCGAGGACTCCGCCACGGGCATTTCCCTGCGCGGGGCGCTGAACGGGACGCATTCGAACGCACAGCCCGCCTAGCCGATGAACGCCGAAGACACCCGCTGCCTCGTTCTGTGGATTGAATACGAGGGAACGAATTTTCACGGCTGGCAGACCCAGCCCGGCCAGAGAACCGTCCAGAGCGAAATCGAGGGCGCCCTCACGAGGATGTGCGGGGAGCCGATACGGCTCATCGGCTCGGGCCGCACCGACGCCGGCGTCCACGCCTGGGGGCAGGTGGCGCACTTTCATACGCGCTCCCGGATCGAACCCTACAAGGTGCGAATCGGCCTCAACACCATGATGGGCCGCGACGTCTCGATCTTCGACTGCCGGGAAGCCGTGGGCGGTTTTCACGCCCAGTTCGACGCCGTCCGCAAGACCTACCGCTACCGCATCCTGAACCGCCGCTCGCCGAGCGCCATCCGCCATCGATACACCTGGCACGTGCGAAAGCGCCTCGACGTCGAGGCGATGCGCCGGGCGGCGGCGATACTGGAGGGCGAGCACGATTTCGCCAGCTTCTGCCGGGAGAAGGGGAGGCCCGAGGACACCGTGCGCCGCCTGGAGCGCCTGGGCGTCGAGCGCGCGGGTGATGAAGTGGTCATCGAGGCGACGGCGGATGGGTTTTTGCGCCACATGGTGAGGAACCTGGCCGGCGTCCTGGTGGAGGTGGGCCGCGGGGAGCGCGAGGCCGACTCCGTGCGGGAGGTGCTCGCAGGGAAGAGCAGGACGCTGGCGGGCGTCAACGCCCCGCCACAGGGGCTGGCGCTGCTCAGCGTGGACTATGGCGGGAAGCTGCCGCCCGAGGCCGCGCCGGGTCCCGAAGAAACCGACGCTTGACCATTTCTCCCAAATTTGGGTATCTTCCTCGGAGCAGCGGTAATCTCAAGTATGGGGATGGCAGCGGATGAGAACGCGGGAAACATGCATGGAGGCTTGGCCCTGGCGATGCTCCGCCAAATCTGGAGGTGCGCCATAAGGGTTGTTGTCTGAATTTTTGAAAGTGAATCCCCAAGCCATGGCGACCCGTTCGGTCCCGTGGCTTTTTTTGATGGAGGACAGGCGTCGCTCACAAGACGATGCCTCATATGAAAATGAACCCGGAACATCATCTGCCGGACAAGGAGACTTTTCTCCGCCTCTGCGAGCGGGGCAACATCATTCCGGTCTATCGCGAAATTCTCGCCGACCTCGATACGCCGGTATCCGCCTACCTGAAAATCGCGGACGGCTCCCACTCGTTTCTGCTCGAAAGCGTCGAGGGCGGGGAGAAGTGGGCGAGGTACACCTTTTTGGGCAGCGAGCCCTACCTCATCTTCGAGAGCAAGGGCAGGCGGGTGCGCATCACGCAAGGCGAGGAGAGCGAAGCGTTCGACGTGGATGATCCCATCGACGCCCTCAGACAGCTGATGCAGCCCTACATCCCCGTCGACCTTCCCGGCCTGCCGAGGTTCTGGGGGGGCGCCATCGGCTGCATGGGCTACGACGCGGTCCGCTTCATCGAGCGCCTGCCCGAGAACGCGCACGACGATCTCGAACTGCCCGAACTGCACTTCATGATCACGAAGTCCCTGGTCATCTTCGACAACGTGGCGCAGAAGATGTACGTCCTGGCCCATGCGCACATTCGCGACGACGGCGAAGAGGCCGCCTACGAGGATGCGTGCGCGCGCGTCGATGCGCTCATCGAGAAGCTGAGAGGCCCTTCCGTCGCCCCGCCCTATGCGCCGGAGGAGGCGCCTCGGGCCGGCGGGAGCGGGCATCCCGTCGAGAACATGCCGGGCCTCTACTCGTCTTTCACCCGTAAAGGGTTCGAGCGGGCCGTCGCCGACACGGTGGAACTCATACACGCGGGCGAGGCGATCCAGGTCGTGCTCTCACAACGCCTGGAGAGCGCCCTGGACGTGCATCCATTCGCCATCTACCGGGCGCTGCGGACGGTGAATCCCTCGCCCTACATGTTCTACCTGGAGCTCGGCGACGTGACCCTCGTGGGCGCATCGCCCGAGGTGCTCGTGCGGCTCGAGGGCGAGCGGGTCGAGGTGCGCCCCATCGCGGGCACGCGAAGGCGGGGAAGCGATGAGGCGGAAGATCGGGCGCTGGCGGATGAGCTCCTGGCTGATGAGAAGGAGCGCGCCGAGCACATCATGCTCGTGGATCTCGGCCGCAACGACATCGGCCGCGTGTGCGAGCGCGGCACGGTGCGCGTCACCGAGCAGATGGTGATCGAGCGCTACTCGCACGTCATGCACATCGTGAGCAACGTGGTCGGAACGCTGGCCGAGGGCAGGGACGCGTTCGACGTGCTCAGGGCCTCCTTTCCGGCGGGCACCGTCTCGGGCGCGCCCAAGGTGCGCGCGATGGAGATCATCGACGAGATGGAGCCGGTGCGCCGGGGCCCCTATTCGGGCGCGGTGGGGTATTTCGGCTTCGGCGGCAGCATGGACACCTGCATCGCCATCCGCACGCTCTACGCGCGCGGCGGCAGGCTCTACCTCCAGGTGGGAGCGGGCGTCGTGGCGGACTCGAAGCCCGGTTTCGAGTACGAGGAAACCATCAACAAGGCCCGGGGGTCGCTGCGCGCGCTGGACGTGGCGCGGGGCGGACTCCCCTAGGGCGGAGAAGGCGACATGAAGCGCGTATTGATGATCGATAACTACGATTCGTTCACCTACAACCTCGTTCAATATCTCGCCGAACTGGGAGCCGAGGTGACGGTCTGGCGAAACGACCGGTTCGAGCTCGACGACGTGGCCGGACTCGCGCCCGATCTGATCGTCATATCCCCCGGGCCGGGGCGCCCCGAATCCGCCGGCCTCTCGATGCCGCTCGTCGAGCGATTTTCCGGAGAATACCCCATCCTGGGCGTGTGCCTGGGGCATCAGGCCATCGCGCAGGTCTTCGGCGGCGAGGTCGTCCGCGCCGGGCGGATCATGCACGGAAAAACTTCGGAGATACGCCATGACGGGCGGGGCGTATTCCGCGATCTCCCGAACCCGATGACGGCCACGCGCTACCACAGCCTCCTGCTCGCGCGCGAGAGCGTTCCTCCCGAGATCGAGGTGTGCGCGGAGACGG
Source organism: bacterium (assembly GCA_022825065.1). GTDB lineage: Bacteria > UBA8248 > UBA8248 > UBA8248 > UBA8248 > Bin107. The sequence goes on along the minus strand of JAJDYR010000009.1, from coordinate 57,972 downwards.
ACGAGGGCGAGATCATGGGCCTCCGGGTCCGGGGCAAGGCGGTCGCGGGCGTTCAGTTTCACCCTGAGTCGATTCTCTCGCCCGAGGGGAAGTCGCTGCTCCAAAACGCGCTCGAAGGCGCTGTCGAGCGGCCTTGAGGGAATCCGCGCGGACGCGGTATGGTGGCCCCGAACCGGCGATAATCGCGCAGGTGATCTCGGGGCGGGCGTACAGCGCCCCTTTTTGGATAGTTGAAAATCCCTGATTCCGTGATCCGGCGTTTAGAGCCGACCGGGGAGGGTGTCCGTAAAGACAGGTCGCGACCTGTCCTTACGAGGCGGAGCGGTTTTGTTCGTCGTTCCGGCGAAAGCCGGAATCCATTTTGTTTTGCTTTGTTTTATTTTCTGATTGGTTCTTGCCAGTGACGAGGAGATGAAAAGCCGAGTATTGTCATTCTACTTTAGAATGGATTCCGGCTTTCGCCGGAATGACGGCGGTGGCCAATGCCGGGCGAGAAGAGGTTTTTCAAGAGTCCCTTGCCGCCGGGAAGCGGGAACCAATGAAGACTTCACCACTTTATAAGGATTTGCGCACATGATTCAGGAAGCCATCGGAAAGCTCGTGGAAGGCCGGCACTTGAGTGCGGATGAGGCGGAGAAGGTGATGGACCTCATCATGACGGGCGAGGCCACACAGGCCCAGATCGGCGCCTATCTGGTGGCGCTCCGCATGGCGGGCGAGACGCCCGAGGAGATCGCGGGCAGCGTCCGCTCCATGCGGGCGAAGGCGACGTGGGTGAAGACGAAACACCCCTTCGTCATCGACGTGGTGGGCACGGGCGGCGACGGCGCGCACACCTTCAACATCAGCACGAGCGCCGCCCTCGTCGTGGCGGCGGCGGGGCAGCCCGTGGCGAAGCACGGCAACCGCGCGGTGTCGAGCAAATCGGGCGCCGCCGACGTGCTGAAGGCGCTGGGGGTGAACATCGAGGCCTCGCCGGAAAAGGTGGGCGAGTGTATCGACGAGGCGGGCGTGGGTTTTCTGTTCGCGCCCATGCTCCACGGCGCGATGAAGCACGCCATCGGCCCCAGGCGCGAGATCGCCATGCGCAGCATCTTCAACGTCATGGGGCCGCTCACGAACCCCGCCCGCGCCCAGAGCCAGCTGGTGGGCGTGTACGCACCCGAACTGACCGAACTGGTGGCGGACGTGCTGCGCCAGGTGGGCTGTCAGAAGGCGCTGGTGGTGCACGGGTCGGACGGCATGGACGAGTTGACGCTCACAGGCTCCTCGCGTGTCTCGGAATGGGACGGGAGCGAGGTCAGGACGTACGACGTAACACCCGAGGACGCAGGGTTAGACCGCGTCGACGCCGACGCCGTGAAGGGAGGCGAGCCCGAAGAGAACGCCGATATCACGCGCGCCATCCTGGCGGGAGAGAAAGGCCCCAAACGAGATATCGTCCTCTTGAACGCCGCCGCCGCGCTCATCGCCGCGGACAGGGCGGGGGATCTGAGAGAGGGCGTCGCGCAGGCGGCATCGGCGATAGATTCGGGCGAAGCGGCCAAGGTTCTGGCGCGCCTCGTGGAAGTGTCCAACTCCTGATCGGGGCGGGAGCGGCTTGGGGTGGTTGAAAAGGCCCCTAATTAGGGAGTAGAGAGGACGCCCCTCTCGAATGTAATAGCACCCCCTCCTACCCCCCTTGTCAGGGTTGTAGAAAAAGCCTCGTCTGGGACATGCGGTATTGGGGTTACGCGGCGGTGCTCCCTTTCTGCCGCGCAGGTGGCCACAAAACCTCATCCTGAGTAGGCGCGCAAGCGCCGTATCGAAGGATGGGAGGCGTCTTCCGGCGTGCGAGAGGGCATCCTTCGATATGCCGCCTTCGGCGGCTACTCAGGATGAGGAAGGTGGGGGCGGAGCTTGTCCCAAGCGAAGTCGAGGGGCCGCTACTCAGGATGAGAGAGATGTGGGGACTTTTTCAACAACCCCGGCTTCGCTCGCCTGTAGGTTGTCGATTTCTCCAGGGAGCATGAAATTTTGACGATTGCGACGCATACGGTTCTCGATAAACTCGTGGAAGGCGTCCGCGAGGACATCGCCTCGGACAAGAGAAGGCGCTCCGAAACCGACCTCAAGTCGATGGCGAAGGATGCGCCGCCGACTGTGGATTTCGCGGGTGCGCTGAGAAAGCCCGATTCGGACGAGGATGCGGACGGCGCCCGGATGCGCGTCATCGCCGAGGTGAAGCAGGCCTCTCCCTCCCAGGGACAGATCGCCGAGACGTTCCAGCCGGCCGAAATCGCCCGGGCCTATGAAGCGGGTGGGGCCGCCGCCGTATCGGTGCTCACCGAGCGGAGGCGTTTTCTCGGCGAGATGGCGCATCTGGAAGGGGTGCGCGGCGCGGTCAGCCTGCCCGTGCTCAGAAAAGAGTTCATCTTCACCGAATACCAGATTTTCGAGGCCCGCGCGGGCGGTGCGGACGCCGTTTTGCTGATAGCGGCCATCCTCGAGACGGCGCAGATGGAGGATTTGCGCGCGCTCACCGAAGAACTGGGCATGGACGCCCTCGTGGAGGTGTATGCCGAAGAAGAACTCGGGCGCGCCTTGGAAGCCGGAACCCGCGTGCTCGGGGTCAACAACAGAAATCTCAAGACCTTCGAGGTCGATACGGCGCATACCGCCCGCGTGTTCGGGCGGCTCACGCCGGAGCAGAGAGAAGAACTCGTACTCGTTTCAGAGAGCGGGATTTTCGGCTGGCGGGAGGTGGCTCCTCTGGTGGACGAGGGGGTGGATGCCATCCTCGTCGGTGAGGCGCTCATGCGCGCGCCCGACGCCGGAGACCTGCTCCGCGAGTTGCGGGGCATCGAAGCCGGATAGCGGGAAGCATCCTGCGGCGCATATGCCGTAAGTTATTGTAATCTTGTGCTGAAGCCGAGTTTCGCGGCATAGCCTGGAGGGGAAACCTGCATGTACGAAGAAATATATTATTACAGCGACGGCCTCAAAATCGCCTCCCATCTCTATACGCCGAAAGGCTGGCAGGCGGGCGACCCCGCCAGACCGGCCATCATCTGTCTGCACGGCTACAGCGGGATGAAGGAGGTCTACGGGATGGACGTGCCCAGATGCCTCTGGGAGGAGGGCTACTTCATCCTGGCGCCCGATCACCGCGGCTTCGGCAAGAGCGAGGGCGAGCGCGGCCGACAGCGGCCCCTGGAGCAGGCGCAGGATACCTACGACGCCATCTCCTACATGGAGACGGTCGAGGGCGTGGACCCCGAGCGGATCGGCATTTTCGGCACGAGCTTCGGCGGGGCGAACGCCATCTGGGTGGCGGCCTTCGATGAGCGCGTGAAGGTGGTGGTCTCCTCGGTGGGGGTGCACGAGGGCGAGCGCTGGATGCGCTCCGTAAGAAGGCCGCACGAGTGGGATTCATTCCAGAAGACGGTAATGGAAGCCGCCCGCAAGCGCGTCACCACCGGTGAGCCGACCACCATGCCGCTGCCCGAGATCATGCTCTGCGACCCCCATACGCTCAAGGTCATCCAGGAGAACCACCAGAAACACGACGACTACGTGAAGGACTACGACCTCCAAAGCGCCGAGGCCTGCTGGCGCTACAAGCCCGAGTGGGTGGCCGACAGGATCGCACCGCGCCCCGTCATGTTCATCTACTCGGAAAACGATTTTCTCGTGCCCGTGGACCAGCAGATCAGGTGCTACGAGGCCTGCGGGGAGCCCAAGAAGATCGTCAAGCTCCCCGGCGCGCAGCACTACGAGTCCTATTATTTCTGCAGCCCCGAGCACCACGAGATCGGCATGGTCGAGGCGATTGAGTGGTTCAGGAAGTATTTGTAGCATTTGAGCGCGTGGAATGGCGGACGGCGAGGCAGCGGAGCGGCTCATCGACAAGCTCGACAACATGCCTGCAGACGAGGCGCGAGCGTCGATACTCGAGGAGATGAGGGGTGCGGGGTTCCGTAGGCACGTATCTGGTGCGGCCTACTCGGCCTGGCCTGCTGCGCGACTCACCCGTTCCGTCCAGAGCGCCATGAACGCCGAATCCCCCACCGTCCGGCTTTCGCCGGAGACCGCGATCAAGCAGGCCGAGCGGCATGCGGACGTGGGTCCTGAGGACTACTTGCGCGTACAGCGGATTCTGGATGAGGGGCGGGTGTTTCGCTCGGCTGTCAGCTCACGGGCGATCATGGGCTTCATCGAGGAAGACGGGAAAATGTGGCGAGCCGTGGTGAAAACGACGCGGGACGGGCGGGAAACCTACCTGACGACGTTGCACCGCGCACAGGATTATGATCTGAGGAGCGCGATTAGGAATCTCGAGGAGATCGGGAGGGAATAAAAAAGCGGCGCCCGGCGGGCCACAACCCCCGCACTCTCCCGAAGGCATGAGGCGATTGCGAAATGACTCGGGCGCCAAGAAAAATATACGACGCGGGGCGATGAAAGGCAAGTCCTCGTCCTTCGCGCTCGACCCGCCCACGCCAGCCTGCGGATGTTGGAGGCACTTGTTCGGTGGTTTGGTTAACGCCGAATTTCTATTGAAAATAAAGGACTTCCCGCCTTGAGAGCGCGGAAGCCTGCCGGCGCTACAAGCCCGAGTGGGTGGCCGAGAGGATCGCGCCGCGCCCCGTCATGTTCATCTATTCGGAAAACGATTTCCTCGTGCCCGTGGACCAGCAGATCAAATGCTACGAGGCCTGCGGCGAGCCCAAGAAGATAGTCAAGCTCCCCGGCGCGCAGCACTACGAGTCCTATTATTTCTGCAGCCCCGAGCACCACGAAATCGGCATGGTCGAGGCTATCGAGTGGTTCAGGAAGTATTTGTGAGGGCTGGATTGGTGTTTTGACTGGCTGGACAGGCGGAGCGGGTTGGCCGCTTGATTCAGGACGGTCATACATCATGTCTGATAGTAACCCGCTCACATGATGCGGAAGACGAATACCGGATGAGATTTGGAAGAATGAAATTTTCAACCGGACTTTTCAGGGCCGGCTTGGTGGGGTTTCGCCGGGTTTGTGCTCCCGTTCGTAAATTCAGTATGATGTCCAGCAATCCCGCCTTCCCCTGATGAGAGCCGTTATCTTCAATGACCAGGCAACTTCACCTCAATTTGTTCATCCAGTCCCGGGGCCACCACGAGGCGGCCTGGAACCATCCCGATTCTTCGACAGCCTCGCTTACCGATATAAACTACTATGTGGATTTGGCCCGGCGCGCGGAGGCGGCGCATTTTGATTCGATCTTTTTCGCCGATTCACTGATGTTGACGCCGGATGCTCCGCGGTCCGGGCGGCTCTGGTTGGAACCAATCACCTTGTTGGCGGCGCTCGCCGTCGCAACCGAGCGGATCGGGCTGATCGCGACGGGGTCGAGCACATATTCCGAGGCCTTCAACCTTGCGCGGCAGTTCAGCACGATTGACCACATCAGCAATGGCCGCGCCGGCTGGAATATCGTCACCACCTGGATGGCGAAGGTCGCGCGCAATTACGGTGATGCGGGGCAGGATAAGCATGCGGACCGCTACCTGATGGCCGAGGAATTCGTCCGGGTCGTCAAAGATCTGTGGGACAGTTGGGCCGATGACGCCGTGGTCGATGATCGCAGCGGCGGCGTCTACGCCAAAAGTGAGCGAATTCGTCCAATCGACTTCAAGGGCGAGTATTACAGCGTCGCGGGGCCGCTGACCCTGCCGCGCAGTCCGCAGGGGCGACCGGTGCTGGTGCAGGCGGGATCGTCGGATGCCGGGCGTGATTTTGCTTCGCGTCACGCCGAGGCGGTGTTTACGGCCCACCTCGAAAAGGCGACGGCGCAGAAGTTTTACACGGATATCAAGAAGCGGGCGGCTGCGGCGGGCCGTGATGCAAATCAAATCCTGATTCTGCCCGGCCTGAGCCCGATGATCGCGTCGACCGAGACCGAAGCAAAACGGATGGAACAGGCTCTCAACGAGAGTACGGACCCGGAGATCGGTCGCCGCACGCTCTCTTCACGGTTCGACGGACATGATTTCTCGCATCTGCCGCTCGACCGGCCGCTGACGCCGGACGATTTCCCTCCACCCTCCGGTGTCGAAACCATGCGCAGCCGGTCCGAGCTGGTCGTCAATCTCGTGCGCAACGAAGGCCTTACCTTGCGCCAGCTTCTGGCCCGTTTCGCCGGCGCTCGCGGCCACTTTACTTTCGCCGGCACGCCCGAGCAGGTCGCCGATTTGATTGAGGACTGGTTCCGCGACGGCGCCGCCGATGGTTTCAATGTGATGCCGCCGCTTTTTCCCGCTATGCTGGACGTTTTTGTTGAAGAGGTGGTTCCGATTCTTCAGCGACGCGGGCTGTTCCGGACGGAATATACAGGCAAGACGTTGCGGGAACACTACGGACTCGATCGACCCGCCGGGCGGTTCTGGTAGATGAAAAGACGCGGAATTTTGGGTCGAAGAAACCACCTGAAACCAAACACGTCGGAGCCAATGCTGTTCCTTCACCATCATATTTAGACTGGCTAAAGATTTGTGGAATGCGAACATTATTGGGGCCGCAGAACAGCCCTGATTTCGTGATTCGATGTATGAAGTCGACTGGGGAGCAGACGCCACTTCCCTCTCTTGCAGAGCGCCAACCAATCACTCCCCCTTGAGGGGGCTGTTGAAAAAGCCCTTGTCAAAGGAGCAACCCCCCCTACCCCCCCTTGTCAGGGGGGTATAAAAAGGCGATGCGCCGCCGCCGGGCTGAGGTGGTTTTGCTTTTTCTTGCCCCCCTGACAAGGGGGGGTAGGGGGGGTTGGTTTTCAAGGAGAGAGCCTGCGCCGCCCGGGTTCGGATTTTGGCCGTCATACCGGCGAAAGCCGGAATGACGGCGCGTAATCTCGATTGTAGTGGACCGTTTTAGTAAACGGCCCAAGGCCGCTACCTGTGGGATTCCCCGTCCCGCAAGGGACAATCACGGGAGCTGGGCGGACACATAGTCAGACATTTATGTCTGACCCCTGCAATGCCATCGCGTTTTGCGTAGGGGAGGACCTGCGTGTCCTCCCGGATTTTTCTCAATCATATCAACCAATCAGCGTGTTCCATGCTGATAAAAACGGCTCGGATATATCCGGGTGCGCATGCCATGCGGTGAATAGGAGTATTATTCACCGCATATTTTGCGTTGATTATTCTTGCTTTTGCGGTGAATGCAGGGCATAATCACTGCAAACAATGCGGTGAATGATATGTGGATATATGAACATCATAGCTGGCCGGACTTCACCTGGGACACCGAAAAACTCGCCTCGATGCTTGCCGAGGTTCGGCATCGGCAGGGTCGTCTGCTCGGCAGGATGGAAGGGTTGGGTTTTGAACTCAAGCGTGAGGCGAGCCTCATCACGCTGACGAACGATGTGGTCAAATCATCGGCCATCGAGGGAGAAAACCTGAATCCCCGGGAGGTGCGCTCATCCATCGCCCGACGCCTGGGTATTGACGTCGCCGGGCTTGCGCCGGCAAGCCGCGACGTCGAGGGCATCGTTGAGGTGATGCTGGACGCGACACGGCAATTTTCCAGACCACTGACGAGAGAGCGCCTGTTCGATTGGCACGCTGCGTTGTTTCCGACCGGCCGTAGCGGGATGCGACGCATAACAATCGGAGGTTGGCGCACCCCCGAAGCCGGGCCCATGCAAGTTGTTTCAGGTCCCCTCGGACGTGAAAAGGTTCATTTCGAAGCCCCGGATGCGGATCGTCTTGAGCGAGAGATGGGGGCGTTTCTGGAATGGTTCGAGATTGAAAGCAGCGTCGATCCCGTTTTGAGAGCCGGGGTTGCCCATCTGTGGTTCGTCACGCTCCATCCATTCGAAGACGGCAACGGCCGCATCGCCAGGGCCATCGCCGATATGGCTTTGGCGCGTTCTGACGGCATGGCGGATCGTGTCTACAGCCTCTCGACACAAATGGAATCCGGTCGCAAGGACTATTACGCTCAACTGGAAAAACAACAACGCGGCACACCGGACATAACGGACTGGCTCGAATGGTTCCTCGGCTGCCTTGGCCGCGCATTCGGCAATGCCGAAGATACGCTGCGCAGCGTTCTGTTCAAGGCGCAGCTTTGGGGGAAGATGAACCGGCAGCCCGCCAACGAACGCCAGCGTCTGGTCCTGAATCGTATGCTCGAGGACGATTTTGAGGGACATATACATACTTCGAAATACGCCAGGCTGGCGAAGTGCTCTACGGATACGGCGCTTCGGGATATACAGGATTTGCAGGCCCGCGGGATTTTTATCCGGAATCCCGGTGGTGGACGGAGTACGAGCTATCGCCTCCCGGATAGGGTTGCAGGGGGTTGTTGAATAATCCCGCCTTGTCAGAGGATAAAGGCAACCCCCCTACCCCCCCTTGTCAGGGGGGCAAGAAAGAGCAAAACCCTTCGGCCCGGCGAGGGCGCGTCGCCTTTTTTCATATCCCCCACTTGTCGGGGTGTTGCTTTTTTTACCCCCCTGACAAGGGGGGGTAGGGGGGGTTGGTTTTCCAGATGACAAGGGTGGCCGCGGGGGCCGCCCCTGCGGCCTCCATTCGAGGGGGTGCGCAGGGCCTTTTTCAACATCCCCTTGAGGGGCGGGCTTCCCGAGGGGGAAAGCCCGACGGTGAGCCAAGGGCCAAGGGCGCAAGCCCGCAAGCGAACTGGTGGGGAATGTACTTTGTTTGTCGAGAACCTATTCTCTTCAGAACCGCCCCCCTCACGCAATCCTTGTTCCGAACTTCTCAATCGCCTGTTCCGATAGCGTAAGCCCGAGACCCGGCTCCTCGTTCAGATAGAGCGTCCCGTTCTCGATGCGGGGCGGGTTCTCGAAGAGTTCCGCCTGGAGCGGGTCGCGCTCGGGGTCCGTGAACGACTCCACGATGCAGCCCGCCGGCGAGGCCGCCACGATGTGGGCGTGGATGAAGCAGTCGTGGTGCGGGGCGATTTCCACGTGGTTGAGTTCGGCCAGGGCCGCGAGTTTTCTCCCCATGGTGAACCCGCCCATGCGCGTGCAGTCGAACTGCACGATGTCGATCGCCTGCTCCTCCAGCAGCGCGCGCACGCCGTGCCCCGTCTGTTCGCTCTCTCCGGCGGAGAGGGGGATGTCCGTCTTCCGCGCGAGAATCTTGAGTTCGCGCCTGTCGTCGAACCAGCGCACGGGCTCTTCGAGCCAGCGGGGGCGGATTTCGGTGAGTAGACGCGCTCCCTCGATGGCGGTGGGCAAATCCCAGGCGCTGTTCACGTCGAGCATGAGCTCGGCCTCATCGCCGATGACGTCGCGAATGACCCGCAGGCGCGCCATGTCCTCCTCGAGTGAGGCGCCGCCGATTTTCGCCTTGAACGCCCTGTGTCCCTGGTCGCGGAGCATTTCCATCTCCTCGCGCAACTCGCCTAAGTCCTTCCCGTCGCGGTAATAGGCGCAGGTGACGTAGCAGGGCACTTCCTCGCGGTATCCGCCGAAGAGGCGGAACAGGGGCTGGCCCGACGCTTTCCCGAGAATATCCCACATGGCGAGGTCCAAGGCCGCGCTGGTGATGAGCAGCCCGTTTCGGGACCAATCCTTGATAAAGGCGATCTTCTGGTGGGTGATGGAGAAAATCTTCTCATACAGCCTCTCGGGAGCGAGCGCGTCCTCGCCTACGATGAGTTCCTTGAGCCCTTCGTTGAACATCTCGGCCGCGCCCTTGATGAGGAGACGGCTGCTGCCGAGGCCGAAACCCTCAAGCCCCTCGTCGGTTTTGAGCCGTATCAGCAACTCGTTCGCCTGGTGGACGGGGTAATGGCTGACCCAGTGGCCGCGCTCCTCCGGCGGGCCGGTGAGCATGTATGCCTCGACGTCTGTAATCTTCATTCTTTTCCTCATGAATTCGTATGAAATATCGGATTGCGTTCGCAGGCCCGGCTAGTTTGCCAGAGCTTCAGGGCGTTCACAATCGCCGGGCCTTGGGGTAGGATAGCGCGGTTTTCGAAGCGTCTTATCTGAACTGGAGCCTTGCGTCATGAACGATTTGCCGAGAGTGAGCTATCTGGGGCCTGAGGCCACCTTCACGCACGAGGCGGCCATTCTGCGCTTCGGCGAGGGGGCCGCTCTCACGCCCGTACAAAGCATCGACGCCGTGTTCGATGATGTGGAAGGCCGCCGCTCCCGGTGGGGCGTGGTGCCGATAGAGAACGCGATCGAGGGCACGGTCAACATCACGCTCGACAGGCTGCTGGGATCCTCTTTGCTGGTGGAGGGTGAAATCCGGCTGCCCATCGACATCCACCTGCTCACGAACGCAGGCTCCATCGAGCAGGTGGAGCGCATACTCAGCCACCCCCACGCGGTGGCCCAATGCCGGCGCTGGCTTCGGGCCAACGCCTCGGGCGTCAAGATCGAAGAGGTTTTGAGCACGTCGTTGGCGGCGAAGATGGCGGCTGAGGACCCTAAACTGGGTGCTTTGGGAAGCCGACTGGCGGCGGACCATTACGGACTGAAGATCATGGAGGAGAAACTCGATTCCGAGATCATCAACGTGACGCGCTTTTTCGTCATCGGAACCGAAAAACCCGAACGGGCGGCGCAATCGAAGACGAGCCTTCTCTTCGGCTTGAAAAACGAATCGGGCGCGCTCTACAAGGCGCTTGCGCCCATCGCGGAGCGTGAACTGAACATGACGAAAATCGAGTCCCGGCCTTCGCGTAAAGTGGCATGGGAGTACGTTTTCTACATGGAAATCGACGGTTTCGCGGAAGATGAAGCAATCACGAAAGGTATTTCGGAACTGAGGAATCTGGTGGATTTTGTTCGTGTGTTGGGTTCTTATCCCGTGCTGCAACGAGTGCGGGAAGCGGAATGATTTTGAGGGGTTGATTCGGGCGCGTGGCTCTCGCGTTGCTGGAGGTTGAGGAGAGAGGATGAAATTTCAAAGGGCGCGGCCCGTTTCGGACATCATCGTCTACCAGCCGGGAAAGCCGGTGGAGGAACTCGAACGCGAACTCGGGGTCACGGATTCCATCAAGGTGGCATCGAACGAGAACCCCCTGGGGCCTTCGCCCAAGGCGGTCGAAGCCATCAACAGCGCTATCGAGGAATTGCACCGCTACCCCGACGGCGGGGGGTTTTATCTCAAAAACGCGCTGGCCGGACACCATGGCTTGCAGCCCGGTAATTTCGTTCTCGGAAACGGAACGAACGAGGTGCTGGAGATTCTGGCGCACGCCTACCTGGACCCCGGAGACCCGGTGGTGTTCTCGGAAGGCGCCTTTATCGTCTACCACATCGTTTCCCAGCTTACTTCTTGCGAGATCAGGCGCGCGCCGATGCGCGATTACCACCAGGACCTGGACGCCATGGCCGATCTGGTTTGCGATAAAACGAAAATCGTCTTCATTGCGAACCCGAACAACCCCACGGGGACGGCGGTGAGGGAGGGGAAGCTCCGGGAATTTCTGGAAAAAATTCCGCGGAACACCCTCGTCGTGATGGACGAGGCCTATTCTCATTACGCGCATCTCGAAGATTACCCCGACGCCGCCGGGATGCTGGGCGAATTTCCGAACCTGGTCGCCATGCGGACCTTCTCGAAGGTCTATGGGCTGGCCGGCCTGCGTGTCGGCTACGGCGTGGCGGATGCGGAAGTCGCGCAGGCGATGGAGAGCGTCCGCGAGCCGTTCAACGTCAACTCCCTGGCTCTCTTGGCCGCGCAGGCCGCCCTGGGCGACACCGAACACGTCGAAAGGTCGGTGGCGGTGAACGCCGAGGGCCGGGAGTATTTCGTATACGAGCTCTCGGCCATGGGCCTTCCCTTCGTGCCCACGCAGGGGAATTTCCTGATGGTCGAGGTGGGCGAAGCGATGGGGGTCTACGAAGCGCTGTTAAGGGAGGGCGTCATCGTCAGGCCCGTGGCGGGGTACGGTTTCCCGCGCCACCTGCGGATTTCCATCGGCACGCCGGAGGAGAACGAAGAGGTTATCAGGGCGTTATATAAAATTTTAAATATAAACAATAACAAATAGATATAAATATAACCTCATGTATTTTGTAGAATAACGAAAAGGATATGACGGTGCTTTTCGAGCAGATGACCATCATCGGCGTGGGGCTCATCGGCGGCTCGCTGGCCCGCGCTGCCCGGGAGAGGGGACTCGTTTCGAGGCTCGTCGGCGCGGGCAGGAGTCTGGGCAACCTCGAAAGCGCGCTCGAGCTTGGCGTCGTGGATCGCTTCGAGACGAGCCACTTGGAGGCGGTGCGCGATTCGGACCTCGTGGTGGTGTGCACCCCCGTGCGCTCGGCGGTGCGGGTGACGGAGGCGGTTTTGCCCGCGATGGCTCCCGGGGCCGTACTCACCGACGTGGGCAGCGTAAAGGCGCCCTACGTGCGCGCGGTGGAGGCGATGGATTTGGGAGATGTGAAATTCCTGGCGAGCCACCCCGTCGCCGGAGGCGAGAAGACCGGTGTGAAGGCGAGTTTTTCCTCCCTTTTCGAAGCGCACCAGACCATCCTGACGCCGACGGAGAGAACGCACCCCGGAACCATCGAACGTTTGCGAGCGCTTTGGGAGGGCGTGGGCGCAAACGTCGAGATTCTCGATCCCGAGACGCATGATCAAGTGATGGCCGACATCAGCCATCTTCCGCATCTGGTAGCCTACGCCATGATGAACACCGCCCTGGAGGGCGGAGCGCTCCGGCACGCGTCGAGCGGGTTTCGGGATTTTTCAAGAATCGCCTCATCCGGGGCGGAAATGTGGCGTGAAATCTGCGAGGACAACCAGGAGGCGCTGCTGGGCGCGCTCGACAGGTTCGAGAAAGAGCTGGCGGAACTTCGACGTTTGCTGGAAGAGACGGATTCCGAGGGGCTCGAGCGTGCTTTTTCGCGCGCCAAGGACGGCCGGGACGAATGGGCGCGGAAAAAGGGTTGGACTTGAGAGAGGAATCGCGCCGAAAATCGGCCGGCATCGTCATTCCCATCGATGGGCCTGCGGGTTCGGGCAAGAGCACGGCGGCCAAGGGGGTCGCGGAGAGGCTGGGTTTCGACTATCTCGAAAGCGGCGCGCTCTACCGGGCGGTGGGTTACCAGGTTTTGAACAAGAATCGGGAGGGTGATTTCGAGAGCAGGGCGGTCGACTCCGCGCGTGGTTTGCGCTTCGAGTGCCGCAAAGAGGGGAATGCCTGGAAGAACGTTCTGGACGGGGAAGACGTTACCGATGCGCTCCGCGACGAGGTGATTAGCGACATGGCGTCGCGCGTGTCGGCGATACCCGGAGTGCGTGCGGCGCTGCTCGATTTTCAAAGGAATTACGGGCGCAAGCGCGGGGCCGTCATCGACGGGCGCGACATCGGCACGGTCGTTTTCCCGGAAGCCAGGCTCAAATTTTTTCTCGACGCGGACATCGAGGTGCGAATCCAGCGGCGCTTCGCCGAACTCGAGGCGAGGGGCGTCCCCTTTCACCCCGATCATCTGCGCGAAGACTTGAAGCGCAGGGACGAGAGAGACCGCCACAGGGCCAGCGCACCGCTGCGCAAGGCCGAGGACGCCGAGGAGATCCAGACGAGCGAAATCGGCGTTGACCAGGTGCTCGAGGTCATGTTAGAGAAAATCCGCCTGGTTTACGGGGAAGTGATTGAGGATGCTTGAGTTGCGAGTTGATTCTCTCCTTTCTCGGGTGTAGTATGATTTTTTCCGCTAACTTCATGCCGATGACTGCGATAGCGATGGGCGCTTGAGCGGTGGCGGCAATTTTCTTTTCACAGAACGAGGTAACGCAAACAGATGAATGAAACTCCCTCTAACGAATCAGAGGCTCTTCCCTCCTTCTCATCGAAGGTGGCCGAATTACTCCCCGACGAAGTGGATCCAGACTCCCTTTCTCCTGAACAAATGGATGACCTGTACGCCTCCACGATGAAGGTGCAGGACGGCGAAATCATCGAAGGAACGGTTGTGGGGATGGAAGGCGAATATGTGCTGGTGGACGTAGGTTATAAATCAGAGGGCTTGGTGCCTCGCTTTGAATTCCCGAGCCGCGGGCGGGATCTCAACCCTGGCGACAGGGTGGAGGTTTTCGTCGAAGAGCGCGAGGACGATGATGGTCTCATCGTGCTCTCCAAGGAGAAAGCCAACCGGATCAAGATTTGGGACGAGATCAGCAAAGCCCATGACAACGACGAGATTATCCAGGGCGAAGTTGTCGCCCGCATCAAGGGTGGGCTTACGGTCGACATCGGTCTCAAAGCCTTTTTGCCGGGCTCGCAGGTCGATCTGAGGCCGGTGAGGAACCTCGATCAGTTTATCGGCAAATCCTTCGACATGAAGATCATCAAACTCAACAGAAAGCGCGGGAACATCGTTCTCTCAAGGCGCGTGCTGTTGGAGGATGAGAGAGCGGAACTCAAACGTGAGACGCTCGCGAACCTCACGGAGGGCATGGAGAAGGTCGGCGTCGTCAAGAACATCACCGACTACGGCGCGTTCATCGACCTGGGCGGCATCGACGGCCTGCTCCATATCACGGACATGTCCTGGGGGCGGGTGAGCCACCCGAGCGAGCTTCTCTCCATCGGAGACAGCGTCAAGGTCATCGTGCTCAAGTACGACAAGGAGCGCGAGCGCGTCTCCCTGGGCCATAAGCAGATCACGCCGGACCCCTGGGAAAACGTGGAAATCAAATATCCCATGACCGGCAAGGTTCGCGGGCGCGTCGTCTCCATCACCGATTACGGCGCTTTCGTCGAGCTCGAACAGGGCGTCGAAGGTCTGGTGCATGTGTCGGAGATGTCCTGGACGAGACGCGTTCGCCATCCCTCCAAATTCGTCGCGGTGGGCGATGTGGTGGAAGCGGTCGTTTTGAACCTCGACAAAGAGGGCCGCAGAATCTCCCTGGGCATGAAGCAGGTCGAAGCCAACCCGTGGACCACGGTGGAGGAGAAGTATCCTGTGGGAATGCGCGTGACGGGCAACATCCGGAATTTGACGGAATTCGGCGCCTTCGTCGCCCTGGACGAGGGCATCGACGGCCTCATCCACATTTCGGACATTTCCTGGACCCAGCGTTTCAAGCACCCCTCGGAAATCCTCCGCAAGGGCCAGGAGGTCGAAGCGGTTGTTCTGAGCGTGGACGTCGAGAAGGAGCGTCTCTCCCTCGGCATGAAGCAAATCACGCCGGATCCCTGGGACGACATCAACGAACGTTATGCGCTGGACGACGATATCGAGGCGAAAATCACAAAAATTACGAACTTCGGTGTTTTCGCCGCTCCGGAGGAAGATCTGGAGGGACTGGTTCACATCTCCGAACTCGATTCGGATAAGGTGAAAGAGCCGCAGGACGTGGTGCATGTGGGCGACGTGTTCAAAATGCGCGTCATCAAAATCGATCGGGAGCAAAGAAGGCTGGGGTTGAGCATCCGCGCTTATGTGGAGTCCACCGGTGAGGATCCGCTCATCAGCAGGGCGCCTCAGCCCGTGGAACCGCCTGAAGAGGAGATTGTTCTCTCAGCCGAAGAGGTGGAGGAAGAGGTCGAAGCCGAGGCGGAAGTCGTTGCGGAGGCTGCGCCCGAGGCGGATGAGTCAACACAAGAATAGCGTGGGTGGTTTGGGAGCCCATTCGATGATTTTGTGGAAAATATGATCACGAAACTTCTCGCCGCCTGAGGAGGTTCGTCGTTTTTTGATAAATAGCCTGGGTACTCCGAAACGCTAATGTATCCATCGCGCTCGCAAGGAGGGTGATGATTCTCATGACTAAGGCCGAGTTGGTTGAGCAGATAGCTGAGAAAATCAATCTCACGAAAAAAGACACCGAGCGCATCGTGAACATCGTGTTCGGAAGCATCATGAATTCCTTGTCGAATGGCGATAAGGTGGAATTGCGTGGATTCGGGAGTTTCCGGGTGCGTTCGAGAAACAGCCGCGACGGCAGAAACCCGAGGACGGGTGAAGCGGTCGCGATTCCGCCCAAGAATGTGCCGTTCTTCAAGGCGGGGAAAGAATTGAGGCAGATGGTCGATCACTCCGGAGCGGCTCCTTTCGAGGATGATGGGGGAGCGCCCGGTTCCTCGGGCAGAGACGCTTCGGCGTCGGCCGGTTCCGATGCATATGGAGAATCGTCGGAGGAAGATTCTCTCTTCTAACCAAGCGGTCTTCAGTTGGCATGTCCCCCGGGACAATCCCGCCCAACCGGAATATTTCTCATGAATGAAAAGCGCGTCGGTCGTGGATGCGTGGTTCTTCGGCAGGGTGATATCACCGAGTCCGAAGTGGACGCCATCGTGAATGCGGCCAACAACCATCTCTGGATGGGCGCGGGCGTGGCCGGCGCCATCAAGAGAAAAGGCGGGAAAGCGATAGAGACCGAGGCGGTATCGAAAGGGCCGATTCGGATCGGGGATGCCGTAATCACGGGTGGCGGCGAACTCCGCGCCCGGCACGTGATTCATGCGGCGGGAATGGGGACGGACCTCAGGACCTCGCCCGAAATCGTGGAAGCCTGCACCCGGGCGAGCCTCGAAGTGGCCGAGGAGAATTCGCTGGGCAGCATCGCGTTTCCCGCCATCGGCACGGGCGTCGGGGGTCTGGATGTGAAGACGGTCGCCTCCCGTATGCTCGAGGTCTGCCTGGCGCACCTGCAGGCGTCGACGGGCATGCTGACCCGGATAGAATTCGTGCTGTTCTCGGATGCCGATTTTGGCGCGTTTCAGGATGCGCTTGAAGCGCTTTGATCTTGAAGCGAAGCGGCTTATGTGCCCGCTCCCATACCCGACCTGAATATGAGACGCTTCCGGGACTTTTTCATCTTTTGGCGAGACGATCCGCCTCCGCCTGAAGCACCCAGCCCATGAATCGCAAGCCGTCGGGACATTCACGCCCCATCATTCTCATCGTGGGAACCACGTGTTCGGGGAAATCGGCTTTTGGCGTTGCGCTGGCCAGGCGCTTCCTGGAAGAGGGAGTGTCCCTGGAAATCGTCGGCGCCGACGCCAGGCAGATTTATCGGGGTATCGGCGTGGGCACCGCAAAGCCCGGTTCGGATGAACGCGGCGGCGTGCCGCATCATATGTTGGATGTAGCGGAGCCGGGAGAGACTTATAGTGCGGCGCGCTATGCGGATGAAGCGCTCCTTTGCATCGAGGATATTTATCGCAGAGGCGCATACCCGCTCGTGGTGGGAGGGAGCGGCTTGTATATCCGCGCTTTGGTGGAGGGATTTTTCGAGGGACCTGAAGCGCAGCCGGAAATCAGGGAACGATTGGAGGGGGAGGCTTCAAGGCGGGGGCATAAGGCCATGCACGAGCGCCTCGCCGCCGTCGACCCCGAAACGGCCGCGAAACTTCATCCCAACGATCTGCGGCGGGTGGTTCGCGCCCTGGAGGTCTATGAGGCGACGGGGCGGCCGGTTTCACGTTTGCGCGCCGGGCAAAAAGCGCCCAGGTTCGCGTCTTCGTTGTATATTGGCCTCAGATATCCGGCGCCCATCCTCGCCGAGCGGATCGAGCGCAGGGTGCGGCGGATGCTCTCGGGCGGCATGCTGGAAGAAGTGGCGATGCTGGCCGGGATGAATCTCACCGGCGCCCGGGTGTTCGAGGGTCTTGGGTTCCAGGAAGCCCTCGCGTTGCGCAGGGGACAGATGGCGGAGAACGAGGCGGTTCGGGAAATATCCAGGCTGCACCGCAACTACGCGAAACGTCAGCGCACCTGGTTCCGCAAGATCGAGGGCGTGAACTGGTATGAACCACGGGAAAAGGATTTCGGGGCTATATTGGAAAAGGCCCATGACAGGGTTTCCCGGTATCTGGAACTGGAGTCACGTATGGAGGGTTCCTCTTGAGCGTCGTGCTCATCGGTTTCAAGGGATGCGGCAAGTCGACTATCGGTCCATTGCTCGCCGAAAAAATGGGGTTCTCTTTCCACGATCTCGACGATTTGATCGAGCAAAGACATTTCGAGGAAACAGGAGAGCGGCTGGGGTTTCGCGAGGTTTTCAGGTCAAGGGGCGAAGAATCCTTCCGGGCAATGGAAAATCACTTGCTAAGCGAGCAACTCGGTCAACCGAACCTCGTTCTTGCGCTCGGAGGCGGCACGCCGATGGCGCCGGGCGTCGATTCCCTGCTTGCTCCCCATTGCGTGATTTATCTCGAGGTGCCGGAGAATGATATCATCGAGAGGGTGCGCGCCGATGGCTGGCCCGCCTATGTCGAGAACGAGGCGAACCCCGAAGAAGCGTTGCGTCTGCTTTTCAAAAAGCGCGTTCCGCGCTATGAAGAACTCGCGAAGCTAGTCGTTGAGAACACGCGCGCGCCCGAGGAGGTCGTCGCGGCGGTACTGCCTGAAATTCGCGCAGAGTTGTAGAAGACCGGAAGCTGGAGAGGGGAATCGTGTCGAACACGTTTGGCCGTTTGTTTCGTTTTACAACCTGGGGGGAGTCGCATGGCCCCGCTTTGGGCGTCGTGGTGGACGGTTGTCCGGCGGGCCTGCCGCTCGATGAATCCGACCTCCAGCGGGATTTGGATCGCAGGCGGCCGGGCCAGAGCCGGGTGACGACCCAGCGAAAAGAAGAGGACCGGGCCGAGATTTTATCCGGCGTCTTCGAAGGCCGGACGACAGGGCATCCCATCTCGGTGATTATCCGGAACAAGGACGCCGATTCAAGCAAATATGAACCCTTGCGCAACCTGTTTCGCCCGGGACACGCGGATTTCACCTACATCCGGAAATGGGGGATTCGGGATCACCGTGGCGGTGGGCGTTCCAGCGCGCGGGAGACGGCTGCTCGCGTTGCGGCGGGAGCGATAGCCAAGAAACTCCTCACCCGTCTCGGTGTATCGATTTTGGGCTATGTCGATCAGGTGGGGCCGGTATGCTGGGATGGTGCGCGCTTCGACGCGGACGAGATAGAGCGAAACATCGTTCGCTGTCCGGACGCGGAGACGGCGTCCCGGATGGAGGCGGCTATTCTCGAAGCCCGCAAGGCGGGTGACTCGGTGGGCGGCGCCATCACGGTTCGGGCCGATGGCGTTCCGGCGGGCTGGGGAGAGCCGCTTTACGGGCGTCTCGACTCCGATCTGGCGGCGGCGATGATGAGCATCAACGCGGTGAAGGGGGTGGAAATCGGCTCCGGTTTCCGGGCCGCCGGGATGCGGGGTTCGGAGAACAACGATCCGTTCGAGATGAAAGACGGCGAACCGAGGGTGAGGACGAACAACGCGGGCGGCATTCTGGGCGGCATATCCTCGGGCGCGCCGGTTGTGGTTCGCTTCGCGGTGAAGCCGACTTCCTCCATATTGCTGGAGCAGGACACGGTGACGACGGCGGGAGAAAAAACGACCGTAAAGGTGGAGGGACGGCACGACCCCTGCGTGGCGACGCGGGCGGTGCCCATCGGCGAGGCGATGATGGCGCTCGTTCTGGCGGATCATTGGCGTCTCGGCCTGGGGAGCCGCATCGACTGGCCCGATTGAGCGTTTTAAGAAGCGCCTTCATGGATTTTGCAAGTTATCCGGATTCAACAACGCCATGAAGCGTGTTGAGAGCACTTGCTTTGTTGGATGAGGTATGTGGAGAAAAGTTATTGAAATAACGTCCGTTTCCTCATGGAGCGCGTCATGAAACTCGGGGTCGTGGGTCTGGGTGTCATAGGCAAGGCCGTAGTGAAGGCGGCGGATGAGGGGAAAATTCCCGTCGATATACCGGTCGTCGCGACCCGTACACCGGAGAAGGTGAAAGGTTTTCTGGAAGCCCTTGAAAACCCGCCGCGCATGACGGATCTGGCGGGCGTGGCGCAAGAGGCGGAAGTCGTGATGGAAGCCTCGGGCGGAGGCACCGTGGAGGCGATTTGTCATGAGAGTTTCGCGCGGGGAAAAGACGTTATCGTCAATTCCGTGGGCGCGCTTCTCGAACGGGATGATTTGATCGAGGCGGCGAAGCGGGGAGGTTCCCGCATTTTCATTCCCTCGGGCGCCATCATTGGCTTGGACGGACTCAAGGGGGCCTCGGCCGGCAGCATGGAATCCGTCACCATGACGACCAGAAAACCGCCAGAGAGCCTCAAGGGAGCACCCTATATCGAAGCCCGGGGGATAGACCTCGACGCGATTGATGAGCCGACTGTTATTTTCGAGGGGAATCCCCTGGAAGCGTGCAAGGCGTTTCCTGCCAACGTAAACGTGTCCGCCGCCGTGAGCTTCGCGGGCATCGGGCCGCACAGGACGAAACTGCGGGTTGTGTGCGACCCCACGGTCAATCGAAACATCCATGAGGTTGAAGCGATAGGGGAATTCGGGCGTTCTTTCATCCGTATCGAGAACGTGCCGTCCGAGAATCATCGAACGGGCATATTGACGTATCTCTCGACTTTTTCCTTCCTCAGAGATCGAACATCCACATTGATTGTCGGCACCTAGCAGATTGCCGCGAGGTGGTTGAATGGAGGGTGGTTTATTGAACCGCAACGTCGTGATTTTCGTGCCCGAGGCGCGCGCGCCCATCGAATCGTTGCGAAACATGCTGGAGCCGTATGGCGAGTTTCGTGACGGCGGCCACCGGAAGTGGTCCGAAGACGAATTGGTGCGCGATGCCCATGAATGGGACGCCCTGCTGGTGACGTCGAGAGAGCAGATCACCGAGCGGGTGATCGAGGCTGGCGCACGCTTGCAGCTCATCGCCAAGATTGGCGTGGGCGTTGAGAATATCGACATACCCGCCGCCACGAGGCGAAAAATCCCGGTGACGAACTGCCCGGGCGCGAACGCCGTCGCCGTAGCGGAAGCCGCCCTGGGCCTGATGCTGGCTGCGAGCCGCCGGATTCCACAGGGGATGGAAAAGCTGCGGGGTGGGGGCTGGCGTGAGGGCATCTGGATCGCCAACGAGATGAGCGGGGCGACGTTCGGCATCGTCGGTTTCGGGAACATCGGGCGGGAACTGGCCCGGCTGCTGTCGGGTTTTCAGGGCCGCATCCTGGCGTATGACGCGTTCGTGCGCGACGAGGCGGTCCGCGAGGCGGATGTGGAGCCCGTGGATCTGGGCAGGTTGACGAGCGAATCCGATTTCATATCGATCCATTGCAGCCTGACGCCCGAGACGCGCCACATGTTCGATGCCCGGAGGTTTCGGTTGATGAAAAAATCCGCGGTGCTGGTGAACTGCGCGCGCGGCGCGATAATCGATGAGGCGGCGCTGGTTCACGCGCTCAGGGAAGGGGAAATCGCCTCGGCCGGCATCGATGTTTTCGAGGAGGAACCCCCGGACCCGGAGAATCCGCTTTTCGCCCTTCCGAACGCCGTGGTGACGCCGCACTTCGCCGGGGCGAGCCACGAGGCGCGCGAACGGGTGAACCGGTTGGCCGGGGAGAACGTGCTGGCCGTATTGAGGGGAGAGCGGGTGAATCCCGAGACCCTGCTCAACCCCGAGGTCTACGAAAGCTGATTTTGACCGGAAATTGGGCGTGATTTATTTGTCTCGGAGGCTTGCGCCGATCCGTGCCGAATCACTATACTTGCGCGGTTGTTCGGAATTCCGGGCCCCACAATCCCACAGTGCTGGAGGATGTTTTTTTGGAAGGCGCAACAGATAAAATTTGGATGGACGGAAAATTCGTCCCTTGGGATGAAGCCAGAATTCATGTCCTCACGCATACGCTGCATTACGGATTGGGGGTATTCGAGGGAATCCGCTGCTATCAGACCGAGCGTGGCTCCGCTGTTTTCCGCCTGGAGGAACACATGCGGAGGCTCTATGATTCCGCGCAGATTGTGGGTCTGGACGTGCCCGTCTCACAGGATGACTTCACCGAGGCGGTGCTGGAGACGATTCGCACCAACGGGATGAAGGCGTGCTACATCCGCCCGCTCATTTGGCTCGGTTACGGGTCCATGGGGGTGAACCCCAAGGGGTCGCCCACCCATGCGATGGTGGCCGTCTGGAGCTGGGGGGCCTATCTGGGCGAAGAGGGCTTGGCGAAAGGCATTCGGGTCAAGGTTTCATCCTTCACGTCCCATCACCCGAACAGCTACATGACCAAGGCGAAGACAACGGGCAACTACGCCGTGAGCCAGATGGCGAAGCTGGAAGCCGTGGGCGCGGGCTACGATGAGGCGCTCATGCTGGACCCGGAGGGTCTGGTGACGCAGGGGTCGGGCGAGAACATCTTCATCGTCCGGGACGGCTTGCTCAAGACGCCGCCGCTGCATGGCGTGCTGGGGGGGATTACGCGCGACACCATCGTTCAACTCGCCGATGAGCAGGGCGTGGAACTGCAGGTTGCTCCCTTCGCCCGGGATGAAGTCTATGTGGCGGATGAGGCTTTCTTCACCGGTACGGCCGCCGAGGTGACTCCCATCCGGGAGGTGGACGACAGGACGATCGGCACCGGAGAGCCCGGACCGGTGACGCAGAGGATTCAATCCGCATTTTTCGAGATCGTGAACGGGCGCGACGAGAGCAAGTTCGATTGGCTGACCTTCATTTAACGACGAGGAGAAACGAGAAGTGCCGATTTACGAATATGAATGCAGCGCATGTGGAGATGAGCACGAAGTCATCCAGCGAATGGGAGCCGGCGCTCTCCGGAAGTGCCCGAGTTGCGGCGAGCTCAGGCTCAGACGCAAAATCTCCCGCTCCGCCTTCCACCTCAAAGGCGATGGCTGGTATGTGACGGATTACGCCTCGAACGGTAAAAAGCAAGAGACCGAGTCTCAGAGCACGGCTTCCGATTCGAAATCAGAGAACAAATCCACCGAGAAGAAAGAAACGGCGGCCTCGAATGGCGCAACCTCGAAGCAGACCGGCAAGAAAAAACCCGAACCGGTAGCAGTAGGCTAGTTTTTCGGTAAAAACGCGACCATTCTCACGATACAGCCGTCCCCGCCCGTCCAGCGCCACGGAAATGCGGCCAGCGCGAATCGCTTGCCCACGACCTTGTCGATGTCTCCCCCCACGTTCTCGAAGCCGACGATGCCGTTCCCCAGTAACGCGCGGTGGCAGGGCTCCCAATCGGGGAAAGCCTCGCTTGTTGGCCGGTCAAAGCGTTCTTCATATTCCTTGAGAGTGAAGGGGCAGATGGGCTGGGGCCCCCAGGCGATCTTCGTGCCCAGCGGATGGTCGAGCGCCTGCTGGTCAACGCCCACGCCCTTCACGCCGCGTTCCACGAACCATTCCCCGGCTTCCTTGTACAGGCCGGGCGAGTAGATGAAGTATTTCGTGTTGTCGCCGTAATAACGGTGCCATCCGGTATGCACGATGACGATGTCGCCCGGGCGAATCTCCGGCCTTGCGTTTTCAAGGTCTTCAGGCGTAATGACCTCCCATTCCTCTTTTGGGATATCGACGCACACGGCGTTGCCGAAATAGCTTCGAAGCGGCACCTCGTCCATGAAAGGCGTGCCCTCGATGACGTGCGCGGGCGCGTCGGTGTGGGTCGTGCAGTGCATGAACGTGGTGATTTGCTGGCTCAGCACCTGGCTCTTGGCGTGATAGTGGAACCTTTCGATCTTGACATCAGGGAAATAGGGCCAAAGCGGGGCGCCATGCCCCCAGGGGTGGCTCAAGTCGAGAATCTCGTAATCATCCAGGCGGTCCGTGTCGATAATCATGGTATATTCGTCCTTTCAGGAAAAATGCGGGAAATTTGATGGTTTGGGTTCAAGAAAATGTAGCAAAGATTCGAAAACGCCGCCATGAAGACGTGCTTTTCGTGGCGATGAAAGGGAAATCGTGGAAACTCATGAATGCCCCGCATGCGGCTTGCGGTTCCGGCATGCGCAACCCAATGCGTGCACCGCCTGCAGCCGGGTGCATTGCCGCAACTGCCTCAAGGTGTTCAGGGACGAGATGGAAGAAGAGCCGGAGGGGCGCTTCATCGTTTTGTGTCCCGAGTGCGAGGATTCCATCTCCTGGCGAGTGGACGCGCAGGAGGTTTCGGCGTCGAGCTGGTCGGAATATGGTGGATGAGCCTCGCACGCGGCGAAAATACGAGACGCATCTTGCCAGAGGGCATGAGGAGAGGCTAAGTTACACCCTCTTTCTGCCGGAGTGGCGGAATTGGTAGACGCAGTGGACTCAAAATCCACCGGGGGCAACCCCTTGCCGGTTCGAGTCCGGCCTCCGGCACCAACTTGCGTTTCGTCCAAAAGGGTTTTCGATAGGACAAGAAAGTCTCCATGCGCGTACCCCTTTATGACTTGAAAGCCCAAAACGGGCCGCTGAAAGCGCAGATTCTGGCGGCAATCGACAACGTGATGACCCACCAGAGGTTCGTCATGGGCGAGGAGATCGGCGCTTTCGAGTCCGAAATGGCGGCCTATTGCGGCGCAGGACACGCCGTCGCCGTCTCCTCGGGCACGGATGCTCTGCTCTTGGCGCTGATGGCGAACGACGTTCGTCCGGGCGATGAAATCATCACTTCGCCGTTTACGTTTTTCGCCACCGCGGGCGTCATCCATCGCCTGGGCGCGAAGCCGGTGTTCGTGGATATCGACCCCGAAACGTTCAATCTCGCGCCGGGGCGGCTCGAAGAGGCCATTTCATCGAACACGAAAGGGGTCATACCCGTTCACATGTACGGCCGCTGCGCCCAGATGGCGGAGATTCTCGAAATAGCCGAACGTCACCGGCTTTTCGTGGTGGAAGACGCCGCCCAGGCCGTTGGCGCGCGGGTCGGTCCGGGTATGGCCGGCGCCATGGGGGATGTGGGCTGCCTGTCGTTTTACCCGACCAAGAACCTGAGCGCGCTTGGCGATGCCGGTATGGTTTTAGCCAAAGAGGGCGCGCTCGCCGAGCGCATGCGCAAGCTCAGGATTCACGGTTCGCCCGATAATTCCGAATACCACGAGGTAGGCGGTAATTTCAGGATGGACACGATGCAGGCGGCGGTTTTGTCCATCAAACTAAAGCGCCTGGAAGAGTGGAATGCAAAAAGACGGCAAAACGCCAGGAAATATCAGGAAAGGTTCGAGAGCAGCGGGATCATCGGGGAGCGGTTCACGCCACCCTCCATTCCGAATGAGGGCCATGTGTTTCACCAATACGTGGTTCGCACACCCGAGCGCGGCGCGCTGCAAGAACACTTGTTGCGGAACGGCGTTGGGTGCGCTGTATATTATTCCTCTCCTTTGCATCTCCATCCCTGTTTTGATGGCTATCAGCAGGGCGATTTTCCCGAGAGCGAGGCCGCGGCGGCCCAGGTGTTGTCGCTTCCCGTCTACCCGGAATTGCCGGATGAGGATATCGATTTTGTAGCGGATGCCGTGATTCGGTTTTTTGAATAAAGCTCTACGCTTTATCCGTGCAGGCTCGTGATTCAGTCTTTCCATGTCAGATAGAGCAGGGCCAGAAGAAGTCCCGCTACCCCGAACCAGAGGATCTTCCCTTCTGTTTTGAGGTAATTCCGCCATTCCGCCCTGTCGTCTTCGGTGAATGGCTCCCTGCGCGTCCCGTCATCGTGCGGGCCCGTGATTTCCTGAAACAAATCCTTTTCGCGCGGGGTGTCTGATTCTTGTTTCTGGCGGTTTTGCGCCGTCCAGTTCAAAAGGGCGAAATAGGCGAGAAAGACGATTATCGCCAAAAGCCCCGTGATTCGGGCGGCAGTGTGATCTCCGAACATCCAGCTTCCGATTCCCACGCCTGAAATGACGAGAAGAAAAACCGGGGAACAACCGGTAAGCATGTTTTCTCCAGTTGCTTAAGAATGATGATTCCTGGTTATCAGATACCCTTGTGTCCTGAAAAAAGCCTTACCCCTTATTCCGCCCGATGCGATTTTCCTCCCCTCGCATCAATCGCCCGATGTTGTCCTGATGTTTCCAAATCACCAACAAGGAGATGAGGGCGGAGGAGGCGCATACCAACGTGGAGTAGTTCATCCAAACGCCTGCGAGCGGCACGGTTGCCGCGGCGAGCATGGAACCGAGAGAGACGTATCGCGTCACGGCCACCGCGAGAACAAAGACCAGCGCGGCGAGGGCCGTTGGTCCCGGAGTCAGGAGGGCGAACACCCCCAGGCCGGTGGCCACGCCCTTGCCCCCGCGAAATCCCGTGAAAGGCGAATACATGTGCCCGACAACCGCCGCAAGGGCGGCGATGGGCTCCAGGGCGGGGGCGGAGACGCGCGAGGACACATAGCGGGCGAAGAGGATGGCGGCGACGCCTTTCAGCACGTCGAGAAGAAGGGTGAGAACACCGCTTTTCCAGCCGCTCGTTCTCAAGACGTTCGTCGCGCCGATGTTGCCGCTGCCCGATTTTCGCGGGTCCCCGGTGCCGAACAATCGGGTGATCACCACCCCGAAGGGAATGGCTCCCAGGAGTCCGCTCACCAGAAAGACGAGAAAAAAAGCGCCCATCAGGAAATGGCTCGAATGATCTGGCGAAAATAATCAACCGCAGAAACCACCGCTGCGATCATGGCGGCCCAAATCAAAACGGTGCCCAGCGGCGGGAAAATGCTCAGGATGAGGAAAAAGATCGCCCCGACCTCCAGGCCCATCTTGATTTTCCCGAGAAAGCCCGCCGGTACCACAAGGCCCCGGCGCATGGCTACGGCGCGGAAGGCCGTCACCAGAAGCTCCCGGCCCAGCAGAATGCCCACGACCCAGGCGTCCACTTTCCCCAGCGATACCAGGGGGATTAGAGCGGCGACGATAAGCAGCTTGTCGGCCACGGGGTCGAGGATCTCACCCAGAGGGGTGATCTGGTCGCGGGTTCTGGCCAGGTGGCCGTCGAGCCAGTCCGTGAAAGCCGCCATGACGAACAGGCCGGCCGCGAAGTATTGCGCGGGGGGCGAGCCCTGGAGCAAGAATAGGACGAGCAAAGGAACCATCAGGATACGGGCTAAAGTGAGACTGTTCGCTAGCGTGAATTTTTCTCTGGTTCCACTCGCGATGATGCGTGAGGCCGCCTCCCGCCAGCTTGCGGGAGAGGCGTCAGGTTTTTGTGGTTTTGCCTTGGACATCGTCAACTCAAAAAATCATGGAGTGTCTCGTGGGTGCCTTCCGCGCGAAAACGGGTGATCACTTTTTTTTCTATCTGCCGGATTCTTTCGCGCGAGAGCCCGAGTTTTCTTCCGATTTCTTCGAGCGTCATCGCCTCTCCGTCGAAACCGTAGCGCATGCGAATGATGTCACGCTCTCTGGGGTCGAGCTCTGCGAGCAAGTCCTCCACCTCTTCTTCGAGAGAGTGCTGCACCACGTTATCCACCACGGATACGGCGCTTTGTTCTTCGAGCAGATCGAGGTAGCTGGTGTCGTCGTCGGAAGAGATGGTCGCGTCGAGAGAAAGATAATTGCGATTGGCGCGTACAAGTTTCTCGATGTCCGTCACTTTCATGTCCAATCGTTCGGATAACTCGGATGTCGTTGGTTCGCGCCCCAATTCCTGCCGGAGCTTCTCGTACGTGATGGAGATTTTGTGGAGAAGACCCGCCTGTTTGACGGGCAGCCGGACGGTGCTCCTCTGATCCGCCAGAGCGTGCATGATGCTTTGGCGAATCCACCATACGGCGTAGGTGATGAGCTTTACGCCGCGTTCCGGCTCAAAGCGTTTGATCGCGTTTATCAGCCCGATGTTCCCCTCGTTTATCAAATCCTCGAGTGAAAGACCGAAGCCCTTGTAACGATTCGCCACGCTGACGACGTATCTCAAATTCGAACGAATGAGCTTGTTGAATGCTTCTTCATCTCCATCTCTTGCCGCGAGGGCTAACTGGTGTTCTTCATCGCGCTTGAGGATGGGGTGGTTGCCGATGTCTCTCATGTAGAGGGAAAGCGTATCCACGGGGGGAGAAGCGGACGTATCTTCATCAAAGTTGCCTGGGGAGTCGGAGAAAGTGGGTGGCTCCTCATTTTCATTAACAGTGCAGGAATCCGTTTTTTTCGCGCCGGATACCTCGTCGTGTACGGCAGGCAGATTCTTGTCTTCGGACTCGCCTTCGTTCGGCTCACTCATCTAAAGTTGCTCGCATGCGGCTGGGGTGTTTGGACACAATGGGTCGCAAATCATTTTTTGCCTGTGAGGACGAGGAGCCTGTTGTATGCGGGTGAAGCATACTGGTCTTCAGGATAAGACTCCAATACGGAACGATAGGCCTCTCCCGCTTTCTTGAAACTCTCTTCTATCCTGTAGCTTTCCCCCAGCTTGTACATGGCTTCGGCACGGACATGGGGGACATCTCCAAAATCTCGAATTATCTCTTTGTAGCGCGGAATTGCGGAGACGCGCAGATTCGTCCTGAAGTAAAAATTCGCGATAAACAGAGCGTTTTTGGCGAGATGATCTCTTAATTCCGATATCTTCTGCTTCGCATCGGCCGTGTATTCCGATCCGGGGAAGCGACGCACGAGAGTTTGGAAATTCTTGAGGGCATCTCTTGCAACAGAAGCGTCCTGGTCGATGGCGAGATTTCTCTCATAATCGCTCATCGCGAGGAAATAGTACGCTTTCGGCGTTCCAGCGCTTACAGGATAGAGGCGCACGTATTCGGCGTATTGCAACTTCGATTCAATGAATTCTTCCGCGTGGAAGTATGAATCTCCCAAACGCAACAGCGCGCTTCGGCGGTGCTTGCTGTCAGGGTGTTCTTCCAGCAGGCGCTTGAACGCGAGGCGCGCCGCCTCGAAACGCTCAGCCCGCAAATCCTCCTCTCCGATGACGAGCAATTCTCCGGGTGACGCCTGCTGCTTCGGACGCGAGACACATCCGCTCAGGAGAAGCAGCACGCAAACCAGGGAGAAAGAAACTAACATGACCTCGTGAATAGAGCGTTTAGGCATATTTTTCTCTACCGAAAAGGAATATCGTCGTGCAACTTCGTCTTATCTGGAATCTTAGGAGAGCATGAAAGCAGGTGTCAAGAAACCTTTGATTCTAGCGGCGAACGATGAGTTTTTCTCCGGGGAAAATTTTGGCCGAGGCGCTCAGCCGGTTCCAGGAGAGTAGAGATTTTGTTGAAACTCCGTACCGCTTGGCGATGAGCCAGATGTTCTCTCCCGGACCGACGAGGTGGTGCAATGGTTTATCTCGCTTTTTTATCTCGCTCTTTTCGGTTTTTGCGAGGTGTTTTTTGGAAGGAAGGTGTATTTGCATGCCGATGCGCAGGCGCTTGGGGTCGATTCCGGCATTGGTCTGCACCAACTCTTTGGTGGAGATGTTGTATTTCTGGGCAATGAGTGAAAAGTTTTCACCTTCTTGCACGACATGCAACTTCGGCAAAGGGGCAACCCCATTTGCCGGTGCGGTATTTTGTAGGGCCGCTTTCAGTTTTTTGGGCGGTTTCGGCAGAAGAATTTTGGCGCCCACTTGAAGTTTTCTGGGATGAAGATGGGTGTTCAGTTCGAGGATCCTGCCTAGCGGGACTCCGAACCTTTGCGCTATGGCGCCGAAAGTATCCCCCGGCTGTATGCGGTAGCCATTGGGAGAAGCGTGATATTTCTTGGTCAGTTTCGCCAGTTTCACGGCAAATTTCTCTGCCTCTTGAACCGGGAGAAAAAGATGGTATCCATTGCGCGGAGGCGTGACGGAAGTTCTCAACTCCGCATTGATTTCCCTCAAAGTGCGCAGAGAGACGTTCGAAATGCGGGAAATCGCTCTCAAGCTGGTGCCATGAGAAAGTTTGACGGCTTTGTAGTCCCAGGAGTTGGCATATTCTATGTCCACGAATCCGAAAACTTCCGGGTTTTTGGCGATGATCATCCCTGCCAGGTACTTCGCAACGTAGTTGCGTGTTTCGTTGGGCAGGTATCTTGTTCTGGCGAGTGACCAGTAGTCTTTTCGCTTCGATCTGCGAATGGCCCTGGCGATGCGGCGCTCTCCCGCGTTGTATGCGGCGAGCGCCAAATGCCAGTCGCCGAATTCCTCGTAAAGTTTCGATAGATAGGCCGAAGCCGCACGCGTGGATTTCATCGGGTGGCGGCGCTCATCCACATAATAGTTAATTTTCAGGCCCATTCGCCTCGCGGTGGCCGGCATGAACTGCCAGGGACCAACCGCGCCGGCTCTGGAGCGTGCCTTCGGGCTGAATCCGCTCTCAATCAAAGAGAGATACGCCAGGTCCTGCGGTAGTTGGTGTTCCTTCAGAATTTCACGGAACAATTTGATATAGCGTCCCCCCCTGCTCAACCAGACGGAAAAACTGGCGCGTCCGGAACCCGTAAAGTACGCAATCCACCGATCCACGATGGCATTGCGAACCACGGGGACGTCATACAAAAAAGCCTTGGGTTTCTTGGCTTCCGGTGTTGGTCGGACCTTGAGCCTTTCTTCGATTTCGGGCACCGGCAGACTGATGTCATGCGGGGAAGGTTCAGAGTCTTTGTCCGCCTTTTCGTCCCTGGAATCTACAGGGTCTGACGGTTTTGTGATTTTATCCGCTTCGATGTCATTCAATGGTATGGATACCGAGGCCATAGGCGATTCTTTCGGAGCGGCTTCGGGTGGTTTGGGCGTTGCGGATTCCGGAGCTGGAGGAGGGAGTAAAACCGTTTTTCGGGGAGCAGCAGGGTTGTGCGCCTCTATTGAGATGCCAGCTGGTATTTTCTTCGGCTGAATTCCGCTTTGGGCGAGGGGCACTGCACTGCAACCCATCACGAACATGCACATCAGGAGAAAACATCTTCGTTGAATTAGCAAGAAACCTTCTCCCTGATTCTTTGGCTATTTACTGAAAGAGATGAAATAATCATGAAAACAACAGACAGGATAACAATCACCGATAAGTTTGGTCAAATTGGTTATGCGCGGTGCTCCGAGGTGCGCAAATCCCGGAAAAGAGAGAGTTGATAGTCGCTTTGTTCGACAGGAATCGGATATTCCCCGGAAAAACAAGCCGTGCAAAATGCCTCTTCATTCGGGTGGGCGCAACTCAGCATGCCCTCCAGGGATAAATAGTTCAGACTATCCGCCTCCAGGAATTGCCTGATTTCCTCGACGCTGTTCGAGGATGCCTTCAGTTCCGCAAGGGTAGGCATATCGATACCGAAAAAACACGGGTGGGTGATGGGAGGAGAACTGATGCGCATGTGAACTTCTTTTGCGCCGGCTCGCCGGATGAGTTCAACGATCTTCTTGCTCGTCGTGCCTCTGACGAGGGAGTCATCAACTACTACGACGCGTTTATCCGCCAGGAATTCTTTCATGGGGTTCAATTTCAGCTTGACGCCGAAATTTCGAATGGATTGTTCCGGTTCGATAAATGTGCGGCCCACATAGTGGTTGCGTATCAGGCCCCATTCCAGAGGAAGACCCGAAGCATCTGCGTATCCGAGCGCGGCCGACAGGCCCGAATCTGGAACGGGTGTGACGATATCCGCCTCCACATTGTCTTCCTCGGCGAGCCGAGCGCCCAGTTTTTTCCTGAAGGCGTAGGCGTTTTTCCCGAAAATGAAACTGTCCGGACGGGCGAAATAGATGAATTCAAAAATACATTGCTGATGTTCAAGAGGTGGAGAATGAGTGATACTTCTTAATCCGTCTTGATCGATTATGACCATCTCGCCGGGTTCGATTTCGCGGATATATTCGGCGTCTATCAGATCGAGCGCGCAGGTTTCGCTCGTGAGCACCCAGGAATCGCCCCCGATCTCGTCTGCGGGGAGTTTGCCCAGAACCAGGGGACGAAAGCCGTGGGGGTCGCGGATGCCAATCAACATATCTTCCGTCATCATCGTGAGCGTGTAGGCGCCCTCTAATCGTTGAACGGCTTCTATGATGGCGCCCTCAGTGCTTTTTTCCGCGGAACGGGCGATGAGATGCAGAATAACCTCGCTGTCCGTAGTGCTGCGAAATATGGATCCGTTGGCTTCCAACTCTTCGCGCAACACGCCGCCGTTGACAAGGTTTCCGTTGTGGCCGAGAGCGAGTGTTCCTTTGGCGTAATTCACCAAAAAAGGTTGGGCGTTTTTGATGTCGGATTGTCCTGCCGTGGAATAGCGATTGTGCCCGATGGCGATGCGTCCTTGCAGTTTGGTGATGCGCTCTTCGGTGAAAACATCAGCAACGAGACCCATGCCGACTTCACTGTGCACCCTTTCTCCATCAGAGGCTACGATGCCCGCACTCTCCTGTCCTCTGTGCTGAAGAGCGTAGAGACCCAGGTAGGCCATATTGGCCGCCTCGGGATGGCCGTAAATCCCGAATACGCCGCATTCCTCTTTTGGATGGTCATCTATCCATGCAGACATCTCACATCACCTCGGAGAGGGCGCCTGACCATGCCGCCACAATGTGCGGCATGGCTAAATCAATCAAGGGAACATTATCGGGGGATTTGACGACGAAAGCACCCTCCTGGACACGACCGATACGCGTAAGTTCTGCTCCGCAACTCTGTACGGCCTCTTGCAGAGAGTCCACCGCGTGAGGAGATACGCTCACCAAAATGCGCGATGCGGCCTCGCCATACAGCAAGCCGTCGAGTCTGCCCTCCTGCTCGGGAAGCCACACCTCGACCCCAAGCCTGCTCTTGGGTGATGCGATAGCGGATTCGGCCAGAGAGATCCCCAATCCGCCCTCGGAAAGATCGTGTGCGGAGCGCACCAAAGCCATATCGATGCCGCGCCTGCAGGCTGTCTGCACGGCTTTTTCCGCATCCAGGGATATCGGCGGGGCGTCCCCTCCCTCCTGGCCCGTTTCCAGCCACACATACTCATGAGCGCATGTTTTCGGCAATGGCGCTTCGTCTTTGGGGTGTATCAGGGCGATGGCGTCATTCTCGGAGACGAACCCGTGGCCTGATCTTTTTTGAATGTCATCGAGCAAGCCGACCATGCCGATGATCGGTGTGGGGTAAATGTCGACCTCGTGCGTTTCGTTGTAAAAACTCACGTTTCCGCTCACCACGGGCAGGTCCAGAAAACGGCAAGCCTGGGCCATGCCCTCGATCGAGAGAGAGAATTGAGCCATGACCGCGGGACGCTCGGGATTGCCGAAGTTGAGGCAATTGGTGATCGCGAGCGGCCTTGCGCCTACGCAGCAGATGTTTCGCGCTGCTTCCGCCACGGCGAGCATCCCCCCCTTGTAGGGATCGAGCATGCCGTATCGTGCGTTCCCATCTGTCGTAAGGGCCAACGCCTTGTTCGTACCTTTCAGACGGATGATGGCGGCGTCTCCGCCCGGAGGGGTCAACGTGTTCGTGCGAACGTTATAGTCATACTGGCGCCATATCGGTTTTTTGTCTCCGTGGTTGGGGTGGCCCAGCATCTTGATCAGAGTGGAGCCCATGTCTTCAGGTTCCGGCAGTTTGAGTAGCGGATCGTCGTATGGAAGCCCGCGCTCGGGTTTTCTTGGGCGGTCATAAGTCGGCGCATCAACCGTCAGCGATGATACCGGCAGGTCGGCGACTTCATCTCCTCCGAAAGTTGCGCGAAGCCTCCCGTCTCCGGTTACTTCCCCCACGACGGACATTGGGAGGTCCCACCGTTCGAATATCTCCCGCACCTCGGGTTCTCTTCCTTTTTCCGCTACGAGCAGCATCCTCTCCTGGCTTTCCGAGAGCATCATCTCATATGGCGTCATCTCCTCTTCCCGGCAGGGAACCGCATCCAGGCGGAGGAGAAGCCCTGTGCCGGCGCGGCCCGCCATTTCGACGGAAGAGGAGGTGAGCCCGGCGGCGCCCATATCCTGAATGCCGACCACGGCGCCGCGCTTCATCAGTTCCAGGCACGCCTCGAGCAGGAGTTTTTCCCGAAACGGATCCCCCACCTGAACGGTGGGTCTTTTTTCGAGGGCGGAATCGTCGAAGCCCGCCGATGCCATGGACGCGCCATGGATGCCGTCCCGCCCGGTGGGCGCCCCGACGTAGATGACCGGATTTCCAACGCCGGAAGCCGTGCCCCGGAATATGGCGTCTGACCGCATGATGCCCGCGCACATGACGTTCACCAGAATGTTCCCGTTATAGCAGGGGTGAAATTTCGTTTCTCCGCCCACCGTTGGAACGCCGATGCAATTTCCATAGCCCGAGATGCCGCCTACGACGCCACCGACGAGATAGGGGGTGCGGGGATGTTCCGGAGCCCCGAAACGCAGGCTGTCGAGCAGCGCGATGGGTCGTGCGCCCATCGTGAAGATATCTCGCAAAATACCGCCCACCCCGGTGGCAGCACCCTGGTATGGTTCGATGAAGGAGGGGTGATTGTGGCTTTCCATCTTGAATGCGACGGCCATGCCCTCGCCGAGATCGACGACGCCGGCGTTTTCTCCGGGTCCCTGCAGGACATGGGGGCCTTTCGTGGGAAATTTTTTCAGGTGAATGCGGCTGCTTTTATACGAGCAGTGCTCATTCCACATGGCGGAGAATACACCGAGTTCGGTTACGTTGGGTTTCCGCCCCAGGGTTTCCTTTATCTTTTCCCACTCGTCTGGAGAAAGGCCGTGCTCGAGAGCTATCTCTCTTGTGGCGAGCGTGTCTGTCGTGATCACGATGAAACCACCTTTCGCACGACGGACATGAACATCCGTAACCCGTCTTCCCCGCCCAGAAGAGAATCACAGCTTCGCTCGGGATGCGGCATGAGGCCAACCACGTTACCCTGCAAGTTGCAGATGCCCGCGATGTTTTCCATCGAGCCGTTGGGATTCGATTTGGGGTTTACGTCACCCTCCGCATTGACGTAGCGGAAAACAATCTGATCGTTCTCTTCGAGTGTGGCGAGCGTCTCGGAATCGCAAAAGTAATTTCCTTCTCCATGCGCGATGGTCATTTTCAGGATTTCTTCCGGTTCGATGCCACAAGTGAAGGGAGTTCTCGAGGTTTCGCATTTGAGCCAGACATCATCGCAAACGAAGCGGAGCGATTCGTTTCTTTTCAAGGCCCCGGGCAGGAGTCCTGATTCGGTCAGGCACTGAAATCCGTTGCATATGCCGAGCAGGGGACGCCCTTCCCGCGCATGTGCAGTAACAGCCCGCATGATGGGTGAGAAACGCGAAATGGCCCCGGCCCTTAGGTAATCCCCGTAGCTGAAACCACCTGGGAGTATCACCACTTCCGCATCTCCCAGAGAGGTCTCCTTGTGCCAGACGAACCGCACCGGTTGTTTGAGAACGTCTTTGACGGCGTGGTAGCAGTCGTGATCGCAATTGGAGCCGGGAAAGACGATGACGGCGAACTGCATTACCGTCTCTTGCCGTTAGCGGACTCATCCGCCATTTCGATACGGTAATCTTCGATGACGGGGTTGGCGAGCAGGTCCTGGCACATTCTCTCCAGATCGGCAAGAATGTCGTCGGTGTCTTCGAGTTCAATCTCGATGAATTTCCCGACACGCACGTCGTTCACGCCCTTGAATCCAAGGGAGGAGAGTGCTCCCCTAACGGCTTCCCCCTGGGGGTCGAGTACGCCCGCTTTGAATGTCACGTAGACCAGGGCTTTCGGCATCGCTACCTCAGGGCGAAAGTTATTCGATGACGAGTTTTTCGACTTCGGCGTATGCGTCTTCGACCTGTCCTAAATCCCTGCGGAAGCGGTCCTTGTCCAGTTTCCGGCCCGTTCCCTTCTCCCAGAAACGGCAACCATCCGGCGTGATTTCATCTCCCAGCAGCAGCTTGCCGCCCTCGGCCGCACAGCGTCCGAATTCGAGCTTGAAATCCACGAGGTCGATGTTGCGCTCGGAGAAGAACGAAGTGAGGATGTCGTTCACCTTGAAGGCGTATTCGCGCATCTCGGCGAGTTCTTCGCGTGTCGCCAAGCCGAAGGCCACGGCGGTGTCTTCGTTGATGAGCGGGTCGTCGAGTTCATCGTTTTTCAGATGCAGGTCGACGATCGTGTTCGGAAGGCGCGCGCCTTCTTCCACGCCCATTCTCTTGGCGAGGCTTCCCGCGATGATATTCCTCAACACCACTTCGACCAGAATGATGTCGAGTTTTTTCACCAGCATCTCCCGCTCGGAGAGTTTTTCCACGAAATGCGTGGGCACGCCCTGACGCTCCACCTCCTGCAGCAGGCGAGAGGAGATGGAGTTGTTGAAAACGCCTTTGGATTCGATAGTGCCCAGCTTCTTGGCGTTGAATGCGGAAGCATCATCCTTGAAGAACTGGATATAGTAGTCCGGGTTGTCGGTCTCGTAGATGATCTTGGCCTTGCCTTCGTAAACCTGTTTGCCGTGTTCCATGAACAATTCTCCATTCGAGGATCGCAAGTTCAAACCTTCGTTTTAAGAGTTATTCCATCATTTGAACGGGTTAGAAAACGACCATTCCGGGCGGTCAAGAGCCGCTATCCTAACATAAACGAGCCTGTGTTTGTCACCCCGTGTATTCAGTTTCATTCCTGATCGGGGCCGAAAACGCGTTCGAAAATTCGGTCCAGATTTTTCAGATGGGCGTCCATGTCAAAGCAGTGGGCGAGCTCCTCTTCTCCCAACACGCCGCCCACTTGGGGATCCGCCGCCAGTTTCGCCTGGAAATCGCCTCCCTCGGCCCAAACTTCCATGGCGGGAGCCTGAACGCGTGCGTAGGCTTCCTCCCGCGTGATGCCCGTTTTGCGAATCAATGCGAGCATGACGTGCTCACTGAGTAGCAATCCCTTCGAGCGCGCGAGGTTTTCCAGCATTTTGTCAGGATAGATGACCCAGTTCTTCATCAAATCGTTGAGTTTGACCAACATGTAATCTACGAGGATCGTGCTGTCCGGCAATATCACGCGTTCCACGGATGAGTGGGAGATGTCGCGTTCGTGCCACAAGGGGACGTTCTGCAGGGCCGCCGTGGCGTTTCCCTGCACCACGCGGGCCAGACCGCACAGTTGTTCCGAAATCACGGGGTTTCTCTTGTGGGGCATGGCGGAACTCCCTTTCTGGCCTTTACTGAAAAACTCTTCCGCTTCGCCCACTTCGTTCCTTTGCAGATGGCGCACCTCCGTCGCCACGCGGGATATGCTCGCCGCCACCAGAGCGAGAGCAAGGTGATACTCCGCATGGCGGTCACGCTGGATGATTTGGCTGCTTACACGGTCGACCTCGAGACCCAGGCGCTCGCAAATTGCCTCTTCGGCATCCGGCGGGATGTGGGGGCACGCGCCCACAGCGCCTGATATCTGGCCGACGCGGACGGCTTCACGCGCGTTTTGCATTCGCTCATAAGCGCGCTCGAACTCGGTGTACCAGGTGGCTATTTTAAGACCCAGGGTGGTGGGTTCCGCGTGCATCCCGTGGGTTCTGCCCGATATGATGGTGCATTTCTGCTCCAGAGCGCGCTCTTTCAGGGTCGTTTCAAGTTCTCGAATGTCATCGAGAATGATGTCGGCTGCGGATACAAGCTGAAGCGCGAGCCCGGTATCCAGGACGTCGCTGCTCGTCATGCCGAGGTGAATGTAGCGCGAGGACGGCCCCACGTGCTCCGCCACGTTGGTGAGAAAGGCGATGACGTCGTGCTTTGTGACGCGCTCGATCTCTTTGATTCGCTCGGGCTCGAAAGCCGCTTTCGATTTGATCTCTTCAAGCGCCTCCCTGGGAATTTCTCCGCGCGCGCACATTTCCTCGCAAACGGCTATCTCCACGTCGAGCATGCGCTGCAGTTTTTCCCGTTCTCCCCATATTTTCGCCATTTCGGGGCGTGTGTATCTCGGAATCAAGAGAGTTCCTCCGCTATTCCTCCGGCGCCGACGAGGGGAGTCGGCTCATCCTGAGAGGCGCTCAGGAGATTTCTGCGTTCATGGCCGTTCAACGCTTTTCGGGCCGTCTCCAGGAGAAGCCGGTTCTCATTGTTCTCATGTGAGATATGAGCGCAGATGAGCCACTCGAAGTCGGCCGTTACGATGTTCCTGAGCAGCTTGGCCGCGTCCTCGTTGCTGAGGTGTCCGAGTTTTCCTCGAATCCTCTGTTTGATCGGCCATGGGTAGGGGCCGTTGATGAGCATTTCCACGTCATGGTTGAATTCCAGGACGAGTCCCTGGAGTCCCTGGAGTCTCTGGCGCGCGAGGTTTGTGACGAACCCCATGTCGGTGGCGAAACCGACGCGGCGCCCGTCTTCATCGTTGAATATCAACCCGAAGGGGTCGGCCGCGTCATGGGGCGTGCTGAAAGGTTCGACCCGTATGCCGCCGATGTGAAAGGGGAGCCCCACTTCGATCTCCGTCCATGCAGGCGTCTCGCCTATCGTCTCCTGGCTTGCCGTGTATGTGGCTTTGTTCGTCCAAAGCGGCAGGTTCCACCTTCTCGCCAAAGTGCCCGCGCTTCTGATGTGATCGATGTGTTCATGCGTGAGCACGATGGCCATCAGGTCCTGCGGGCGGATGCCGTAGGTTTCGAGGCGCATTGTGATTTGCTTCGCGCTGAGGCCCGCATCGACGAGAAACGACGCGCCGTTCGAGCGAACCAACGCGGCGTTTCCTCTGCTCCCGCTGCCTAAAACTCCGATTTCCACGTCTCGCGTCCCGTCGTTGTTTTCACTCAACCATTAGAGGCGATTTTTCGCTCTTGCGAATCCCTGGTGAAAACATCATCAATGCGGTGACAAATATAATGAAGAGCGGCTTCATGGGCTTCCTGAATGAAACCGGTGTCATTCGATGGCACTTTTGCTGCATATTTGGCGGCCTGGGAAGCAGGGCTGTCACTGCCGCCTGTCATCGTGACGCCAACCAATCCGATGGCGTCGGCTCGCTTGAGAGCGGAGACGACATTGGCGGACTTGCCGCTCGTGCTCAGCCCCAGGGCGACGTCTCCCGCTCGTCCGTGCGCCTGAATTTGCCGTGCAAAAATTTCCTCGTACGCGTAGTCGTTCCCGATAGCGGTGAGGGCGCTCGTGTCGCCGCTGAGACAGATAGCGGGCAGGGGAGCGCGATCAGCCAGGAAGCGGCCAACGAGTTCGCCCGTAAAGTGCATGGCGAGCGCAGCGCTTCCCCCGTTGCCGAAGGCGATAATTTTCCTTTCGGACACCAGGCATTCGACGATGACGCTGGAGATATCGTCTACCTGCCGGGAGTAGTCGCTCGTGGCCAGCGATTCATACTTCACGGCGCGTTCGGCCAGGAATTCCTTTGCCGATGATCCCAAAGGATGCCTCTGAGCAGTGGGGCGGTAGGGGAGGTGGAGCAGGGAATCCACCCGGTGCTCTGCAATTTAGCCGATCCAAGGGCTGGATTTCAAGGGTTGATGTTCAATCGTTTCCTGAAGTCATCTATTGTGGCCAGAATTCCCTCTTCCAGAAAAATTGCCGGCTCCCAGCCGAGGTGTTTTTTCGCTTTCCCGATGTCGGGTTGTCGAATTTTCGGGTCATCGACGGGCAGCGCCTCATGCCGGATTTCCGAGTCTGCGCCTGTGAGTGCGATGATTTTCTCCGCAAGGTCGAGAATCGTCATCTCGGAAGGATTTCCGAGGTTGACGGGTTCATGAATTTCGCTGTCCATCAGTTTGATGACGCCATCGATGAGATCGGTGATGAAACAAAAGCTTCTCGTCTGCTTTCCATCGCCAAAAACGCTGATGGGTTCATTTCTGATGGCCTGTGAAATAAAAGCGGGTATCGCGCGACCGTCAGCGATTCGCATTCTCGGACCATAGGTATTGAAGATTCGGGCGATGTGTACGTTGAGGTGGTGGGTACGGTGATAGGCCATGGTCATGGCTTCTGAGAATCTCTTGGCTTCGTCATACACGCCGCGAGGACCGATGGGATTGACGTGTCCCCAGTATTCCTCGTTCTGCGGATGAATCTGGGGGTCGCCGTATACTTCCGAAGTGGAAGCCAGAAGAAAGCGCGCTTTTTTCTCCTTCGCAAGCCCCAGGGCATTATGCGTGCCGAGGGAGCCGACTTTTAACGTTTGGATGGGAAATTTCAAATAGTCATTCGGGCTGGCCGGGCTAGCGAGATGAAAAACGGCGTCCACGTTTCCCTCGACGTGAATATGTTCACTCACGTTGTGTTCAATGAGCGTAAAGTTTTGATGTTCGCCTTCAATTAGATGCTCGATATTCAGCCGATGCCCTGTAAGTAAATTGTCGACGCATATGACGTCGTTGCCCAGCGCGATGAGTTTGTCGCACAAATGGGAGCCGATGAAGCCTGCTCCGCCTGTTACCACAACGCGAGAGTTTTTCATGGTTTAGGTTTGGAGGGTATTTTCCCGATGCTGAAGTATTCAAAGCCAGCATCTGTTACTTGTTCAGAAGAGTAGACATTTCGCCCGTCGAATATAATCGGTTCCACCATCTCTGATTTCAAGCGATTCAGATTCAACTGAATAAATTCGCGCCACTCGGTTACAATGACGATCCCGCTTGCGCCTTTAGCTGCCTCGTAGGGGTTTTGGCAGTATTCGATACCGTCATCCCCTATGATTCGCCGGGCGTTTGTGGTGGCGATGGGATCGTAAGCGCGCAGTCTGGCTCCCGTCTCACGTAGCGCATGACAAATCTCAATGCTTTTGGCCTCTCGCATGTCATCCGTGTCCGGTTTGAACGATAGTCCCAGAACGCCAATGGTTGTTCCTTCGAGCGGCAAGCGATTCTTGGTGCCGAGTCTCCCGATGATTCTTTGTATAAACCGGGGAACCCGGCTGTCGTTTTCAGCTCTCACGGCTTCTAAAATCGGCATTTCAGCGCCAAGTCTTCTGGAGGCGTGCAACAGGGCATCCACATCTTTCGGGAAGCAGGAACCTCCATAGCCCAGCCCCGCTCCCAGGAAAGCAGGGCCAATTCGGGAATCTGCGCCAACCCCTTTGACGACCTCCCGAATATCCGCCTGCGTTTGCTCGCAAAGGTTCGCCACCGCGTTGATGAAAGTGATTTTCGTAGCCAAAAACGCGTTCGAGGCGTATTTGATCAACTCGGCGCTTTGTGTGTCCGTAATGATGCAAGGAGCCCCCAGGGCTTGATATAGAAGCTCAACGGTTTTTGCCGCTGTTTCCGATGATGAGCCGATGACTATGCGATCCGGCTGGAGGGTGTCCCGCACCGCTTGCCCCTCGCGCAGAAATTCCGGATTACAGACCACGTCGAAATCTTTCGCGGCAACACCATTTTTTTCGATGACATCCCGGACGAAATCCCCCGTTCCGACAGGCACGGTGCTTTTGTTGACAATAATCTTGTAGCCATTCACCGCATGGGCGATGCCTGTCGCTGCCGTCTCCACTTGCGAGAGGTCGGTTCCCCCATCTTCAGCGGGTGGCGTGCCCACGCATATGAAAATGATCTCACTTGTAGAAACAGCTTCGGGAATGGAGGTTGCGAAAGTGAGCCTGCCTTCTTTGAGGTTGCGTTTCAGCAGTTCAGGCAGTCTGGGTTCATGGATAGGACAGTCGCCCGCGTTCAGGGAATCCACGCGGCTTCTGTCGATATCCACGCCGATAACGTCGTTACCCAAATCGGCGAAAATGGCCCCCGTGACCAATCCAACATATCCACAGCCGATAACGCAAATGTTCACTGGATTGCCCCACGCTTCATCAAACGAGCGGTTTGCTCAATAGTATCAGAGAGAATCCGCGCTTTTACTCGAAAGGCGAAGTCGCCCATGAGCTGATTCCTGAAAGTTCGCCTTCTCGTAATGCATTTCGTCTACTCGTGAAACCCAGGGCTCTCTCACCTTCGAGCAGGCCGATGAGGTTAAAGCCGAGGAAGACTTCGTTTTTATCCTTGGTGTCGGTGAACGTAAGCTCCACGCCCCAACAGCAATCGAGGAAGCGCGCCGTGATGCTTTGCTCCAATGTAGTCTTTTCGGTTTTGTTCAAACGCGAGGCGTATTCGAGGGAAAGATGCTCGTTGAGGGAGAACCCACCGGAGAAATTCAGATAACTTCCCTCTGCGTTTTCCGGGTAATCATCTCTTTGGCGCGTCCAGGTCCGATCGAGATTGAGATACCATTTCTTCCCGCCGTCGACAAAGACACCCGTGGAGTGTTCGCTGATTTCCAGATCATAGGGGTTGTATTTGAATTGTTGTAGCAGGCGAAGTTTGGAGAAGGGCTGCGATTCGAGCCGGAGTGTGATGTCGCTCAAAGGACGTTTCGGCTTCGTATCGAGATTTTCATTCCTACGCGCTTCGACGAGATCATACGTTTGGCTGATTCGGTAGCGAAACAACTGCCTTGTCTGGAATCCGTCTTTTTTAGGCAGTTTCGTCAGCACACGGTTCACGATAGCGTATTCGATGGCATGTTCATGCTGAAGAGTGTCCACCATATCCAGGGGGAGGATCAGGCTTCTGTCATACGCGTCGTTGTTCGGGCTGTATTGATATGTCGTCTCAAACGAGAAGATGTGCTTGAAATCCCGGAAGGGGCCGAGTTCTCCCCGGTAGACTTTGCTGTAACGCGGGCCAATCGCATGAAGCCTTGCAAACCACATTTCACGTGAGAGGCCGGATTCCACGTCATGCGTGTCATCGAAATGTGAATCTGCGCCCGGCTCTGTCCTTTGATGCGTCCAGTGGGTTCTGCGGAATCCGATTTCGGGCGTCAGGGCGAGCCAGGGGACAGTCTCCAAACGAAACGAAAAAGACGGTTCGACGTGAAAACGACTCAAGCGGAGCGTGTTTTCGTTCTCCGATTTTCTGAAATTGGTGAAGGAGGAGTCCAGGTTAAAGTAAAAATCGCTTTTCCCCAGACGTTTGTTGTGGATGTCCAGAACGATATCCGGCGCTCTTTGAAACAATTGCCCATCGTTTTCGCCTAAACCTTCGCGTCGTCTCATTCCCAGCTGAAGTTGCCCTGCTATTTTGGGAAGATTTTGCGTGAGAGTGACGTGGGTGTCCGTACCCTGGCGCGTGCGAGTCAGCAAATCGCTTTCGAGGGAGCGGTCGTTTGCCGGACGTTTTTGCGAATCGATCACGGCGTGAAGATTGGCGTCAATGTCCATGAAGTTCGTGCGATGGAAACCTCTGACGTCCCAAAAGGTTGCCCGCTCGATTTTGTCTTTCAGGTAGCGTCCCGCTATCTGTCCCGAGGTGTTTCGATTCGGCGCGTAGCGGTACTCTCCTTTGTAGCGAGCGCCGCGCTTGGTGAAATAATCGACCCCGAAGGTGGCGTCCGACGAATCGTCGATGGCCCAGAAAAATGTGGGGGAAAACTGGAAACCGCTTCGACTGCTCGATCCGATGCCCGGCAGCAGGAAGCCGGTGGCTCTTTTCGTTTTAATCGGCACCATGGCCCAGGGGAAATAAGCCGCCGGTACGCCCTTCACCGTCATGGTGGGGGCTTCGAGTTGAGCGTAGCCCTCGACCTGGAAGGTTGCCCGCTCGAAGCCGAAAGCCCAGTCTGGAAGATCCCCTTCACATGTGGTGAAAGTGCCCCCCTGGATTTCATACCGATCTTCTGACAAGCGCCTTATCACTCGTCCCGTTACATAATATGTGGTGCCGATGATGCCGCGTGCGTTGAACACGACCATCCGCTCAGTATCGAGATTGAACTCGATGCGGTTGGCTACGATGCGGTCATTCGTCGTTTGAAAAACAATGTTTCCCGTAGCAACGCCATCGCGCGTCGATGTTTGCACCTCGATATGGTCTGCTTTAATTCTTTTGCCTAAATACCGGATATCTGCAGACCCGCGACCGATTATCCGCTGGCGCTCCCGGTCTTCTCTTAACTCATCGGCCGTAATGGCTATAGACGCTTCCCGTTCCTTCAAGAACCGAGGATCTGCGTCGCTTTTCGAGGACGGAGAGGGCGGGGCTTGTGATTTCGCACCACTATTTTGCTGTGCCTGCAGGGAAGATGGTGCCCAGAAAAGCACGAGGGAGAAAATGACGATTGATAAATTTAGCCCATGTGTTTTCAGAGTAGTGATTTTTTTACTATTCGACACGGAGACTCTCATCATCGTGAATCGTTAAGAACTGTCTCTGACTTCAGATGAATTTGGCTTTCAAATACGTTGTTGAGTCGAAAAGATTATGAATACTATTTGATGAGATCGCAATCGAGAGGCAATAAGCGACAAGATAAGATACGGCTCATCATTCGAACCGTTTACAGCGGCATAAGGCGCGCTTCGGGAAGGATTATGTTGATTCCGAATGCGTTTCTTCGAGGTTTTCGGAACCGCTCTCTCGTTTGGTTCTCCGCCATCTCGTTATCATTCCATAGGGGCCGGATGCGGCGTAACCCACAAAAGCCAGACAGGCGACCACCTGAGGAATCGCCGCCGCCACGAACAGAGCCAGCACAGCGCCGACGAGGACGCGGAATGGTCTTCTGAGAGGGCTGCTTAAATCCTTGAAACTTTTGTAGCGAATGGTGCTCACCATCAGGAATGCCAGTACATAGCTGAGCGCCGCAATGAGGATAAGGGGGACGTGCGGCTTTATCGAAAAATCTTCAACCAAATATACGATGGATGCCAAAACACCCGCTGCTCCGGGTATCGGCAGTCCTCGAAAATCTATGGAACCGCTGCCCGCTTGCGCCAGCACGTTGAAGCGCGCCAGCCTCAAGGCGCCGCAAGCAGCGAATATGAATGTGGCCAGCCAGCCGATTCTCCCGTAAGGGGCGAGGAGCCAGGTATATAGC
The DNA here is from genome assembly GCA_022825065.1 of bacterium. GTDB lineage: Bacteria > UBA8248 > UBA8248 > UBA8248 > UBA8248 > Bin107. The sequence goes on along the minus strand of JAJDYR010000009.1, from coordinate 13,559 downwards.
AAAACGGCCGGCGCGATGCCGAAAGCCGTCAGGTCGCATAAAGAATCGTATTGAAGTCCAAAAGGGCTTGTGCTTTTCGTCAACCGGGCGACAGTGCCGTCGAGCCCATCTAAAACGATAGCCAACAAAATGGCCAGCGAGGCCCAGGTGAAGTCTCCCTGAATGGAAGCGACGATCGCATAGAAACCGGCAAACAGGCTTCCCGTCGTCAGCAGATTTGGAACCAGGAAAATCCCTCGCTGAAAAGAGCGTCTTCCAGAGCGACGTCTTCTCCTGCGTGAACGACGACCAAATTTATTCCGTGGCTGTCTGGTTGTTTGCTCGTCCAACGATGGTCTCTCCTCCGCGAACACGCTGCCCCTGTTCCACGGATATATTATATCCTTCCGGAAAATATAGATCCGTTCGCGAGCCGAACTGAATCAGCCCGAAGCGCTCCCCCGCGCTGATGGTATCGCCAGCTTTAGTCCAGCAGACAATCCGCCGGGCCAGGACGCCGGCGATTTGAATGACCCTGAAATTATCGCCCGTGTTCGTCTCGATTTCCAGGGCGTTTTGCTCATTGATGCTTGAGGCGGCTTCTTTGTAGGCAGCCAGAAAACGGCCTTTTTGATAGTGGATGCTCGATATTCTCCCCCCCACGGGCGATCGGTTGATGTGAACATCCAGAGGGGAGAGGAAAATCCGGACCACGTTTCCGCCATCCTCGGTGGAGGCGACTTCCACGACCCGGCCATCCGCAGGGGACAAGACGACGCCCGGTTCATCGGGAGGGGTGCGATCGGGGTCTCTGAAAAAACCGGCTACGGCCGCGGCCAGCAGAAAAAAAAGTGCCGTCCACATCCATCCCCCGAAGAAGACCGATATGAGGCCGATGGCCGATAAACCCGAAACGTAGCCCCACCCCTCTCTCGCAACAAATGGCCTGCGGGAGTGGCCTCTTTCACTCATAGATTAATTTTTGGCGCCTTTGAGGGTTTTGGCCCCACGGGTGAGTGCGACTTTGCCTGTGCGGGCGATCTCTTTGATACCGAATGGTTGGAGCAAATTCAAAATGGCGTGAATTTTCCCTTCGTCTCCTGTGACTTCGACGGTAATAGTATCCGTGGACACGTCGACGACACGGCCTCGAAAAACGTCGATGATTTGAAAAATCTCGGGCCGCGCGGCTTTCGGCGCCGAAATCTTGATGAGAATCATCTCTCGCTCGACGCTGTCCGTCTCACCCATGTCCATCACCTTGAAGGTGTCGATAAGCTTGCTGAGGTGTTTTCTGATCTGCTCGAGAACTTTTGCGTCTCCACGCGTGACGAGAGTGATTCGGGATACGCTCGGGTCTTGCGTAACCCCCACGCAAAGACTGTCGATGTTGTAGCCTCGGGCGCTGAACAGGCTTGCCACCTTGGCGAGAACGCCGAATTTGTTCTCTACCAAAACCGCTATTGTATGTGTATCATCCTTGGTGTTGTTGGCATTTCTGGACATTATGCAATGGGCTCCCAATCCTCGGGCATGCCGTCGTAGGGCAGCGAAATCATTCCTGTGCGCGCCATCTGCGAAATTCCGTAGCCTTCGAATGCCTTGAGGAGGGTTCTGACCTTATGATCGTTGCCGCTCGCTTCGAGCGTCACAGTATCGTCGGTCATGTTAATCACCTGAGCACCGAAGGCGTTGGCGAGTTGTATGATTTCACTTCTTTTGGTAATGGGCGCCTTGATTGTCGCGAGAACGAGTTCGCGCGTGACGGCCTGGTTATAAGAGATTTGCTCGACTTCCCGCACGTCGTAGAGCTTGCGGAGTTGTTTGGCGATCTGGTCGAGTTCGTTTTCCTCGCCGATGGCGACGATGACGATGCGTGTTATCGTAGTATCTTCTGTCGGTCCGGCGGCGATGCTTTCGATGTTGTAGCCACGGCGCGTGAAAAGGCCCGCCACATGGGAAAGCACGCCCGCGTGGTTGTTGACGAGAATAGAGTAAACCTGTCTCATGATTTTGCTTCCCTGGAGGGTGGGGCGAGTTGCATTTCATCGTTTCCGGCGCCGGCGGGAACCATGGGCCAGACGTTTTCCTCCTTGTTGACGAGGAAATTCAATACCACCGGCCCGTCGTGTTCGGCCGCCGTCTCGAGGGAATTCCGCACTTCGTTCACGTCGGTAACATTGATGCCCTTTACGCCATAGCCTTCCGCGATGGTGCCGAAATCGGGATTTTCCGGATAATGCGAATGCGAGTAGCGTTTCTCGAAGAACAATTCCTGCCACTGGCGGACCATTCCCAGGTACGCATTGTTGAGGATGGCGACTTTCACGGGTACGTTATAGGTCGCTGCCGTGGCGAGTTCGACGAGCGTCATCGCGAAGCTGCCGTCGCCGTCGATGAGCCATACATCTTTTTCCGGACGGGCGAATTTCGCGCCGATGGCGGCGGGAAGGCCGAAGCCCATCGTGCCGAGACCGCCGGAAGTCACCCAGGTCTTGGGCTCGTTGAAGCGGATAAACTGCGCTGCCCACATTTGATGCTGGCCTACGCCGGTCACATATATGCCGTTGCCTTCTGTGATTTCCTGAATCTGATCGATCACGTACTGGGGCTTGATGGAGCCGTCCCAGTCGTATTGAAGGGGATAGTTCTCCTTCCAATCCGTCCAGGTTTGACGCCACTCATCGTAATCCCCAGGCCTTAGATGTTCATTGAGCGCGCTCAACACGTCCCGCACATTCCCGAGAATCGGAATGTGTGTGTGCACTCGCTTGTCGATCTCGGCGTCGTCGATGTCGACGTGCGCGATGGTTGCTTTGGGGCAAAAGCTCGACACCTTGCCCGTCACGCGGTCGTCGAAACGGGCGCCGAGATTGATGAGCAAATCGCATTCACACAGAGCAAAGTTCGCATAGGCCGTGCCGTGCATCCCCGGCATACCGAGGAAAAGCTCATTCGTTCCTGGAAACCCCCCAAGCCCCAACAATGTGTTGATGACCGGGATGCCGGCCGCTTTTGCGAATTTCGCAAGTTCCGCCGATGCCCCGGATTTGATGATGCCGGCGCCGCCGATGATGACGGGTCGCTCGGCCCGCTCTATGGCTGCGAGCAGTTTGTCGATTCCCTCCGTGTCGAGTTCGGGATACTCCCGGGGAGCCGGAAGAGGGGATTCAGCGGATTCTCGCGGCGTGTATACCGTGTTGGTGATTTGAATGTCTTTAGGGAAATCGATCAGAACGGGACCGGGTCGGCCCGTAGTCGCCACGCGAATCGCTTCACGCGTAACATGTTGAATTTCATTAACATCTTTGATGAGCCAGTTGAATTTCGTGACCGGAATGGAGCAGCCGTACACGTCGGCTTCCTGAAAGGCGTCGGTGCCGATCATGTTAGTGGCGACTTGGCCCGTTATGGCGACGAGTGGTACGGAATCCATCTGCGCATTGGCGAGTCCTGTGATGAGATTCGTGGCTCCTGGGCCGGAGGTCGTGACGACAATGGCGACTTTGCCGCTCACGCGCGCGTAACCATCCGCCATGTGGGCCGCCCCCTGCTCGTGCCGAGTGAGGATGTGCGGGAAATCCGCCTTCAACAGTTCATCGTAAAACGGCATGATAGCGCCGCCTGGTATGCCGAAAGCCATCTCGATGCCTGCCGCCTTCAACTCTTCAATCATGATTTGCGAGCCATTGAGCTCCACGGATGAAACCTCCTAGTTGTCGGGCAATGCGCTGAGTTTGCCTTGAAGAATCTTTTTGCGACTGTCCCGAACGATCATGTCTTTTGTCGCACCGCCTGCGGGTACCATGGGGAACACCAATTCATCAGGGTCGACGATTACGTCCAAGATAAAGGGGCCCGGCGTATTGATCATTTCCTGAATGGCGGGCCTGATGTCGTCTTTATCCACAATCCGGCGACCACTGGCGCCGAATGCTTCCGCGAGTTTGACGTAATCGGGCGAAGATTCGAAATCCACTTCGCTAAATCGTCGGTCCATGAACAAGTCTTGCCACTGACGAACCATGCCCAGCGTGGCGTTATTAAGCAGAAACACTTTTACGGGAATGTCGTATTGAACGGCTGTGGCTATTTCTTGCATCACCATCTGAAAACTGCCGTCTCCCGCAATGTCGATGGCCAGCTTATCCGGCCTTGCAAGCGCCACGCCGATGGCTGCAGGAAAGCCGAAGCCCATCGTTCCAAGGCCACCGGATGAAATGAACTGGCGCGGGAAAGTGAAATTGTAAAATTGAGCGGCCCACATCTGGTGTTGTCCCACTTCGGTGGTGATGATCGCCTTATCGCCCACTTCCTCACTCAAAGCGACAATGGCCTCTTGCGGCTTGATCGGCGCCCCCTCCGGAGAGTCGAACGTCAGCGGATATTCAGTTCTCAAATTTTGGATCCGCTTTTTCCACAAAGGACGCTCCTGGGGCTTGATGAGTTTGTTGACTTCAACGAGTACCTGGCGGGCGTCGCCGACAACCGGTATATCCGCGGTCTTGTTCTTTCCGATGGCGGTCGGGTCTATGTCGATATGAATGATTTTCGCCCGTGTTGCGAATTCCGAAACCTTTCCGGTGACGCGATCATCGAATCTCGCACCAACGGCAATGAGCAGGTCACACTCCATGGTCGCATAGTTGGCGTATGCCGTCCCGTGCATACCGAGCATACCCAATGAGAGTTCATGGGCGCTCGGGAAAGCTCCTGCCCCCAAAAGAGTATATGTGACCGGAATTTCCGCAGTTTCCGCGAGTTTTACGATTTCCGGATGCGCTTCCGCGTGAATGGCACCACCACCCACATAGAGCAGGGGCTGTTTGGATTTCTCGATGGCTTCGGCTACGCGCTGTATTTGCCTGGGATGGCCTTTGGTCGTGGGTTTGTAGCCGCGCAGATCCACTTTTTCCGGCAGCTGGTAGTCTCCATCGCCGAGGAGAACATCCTTGGGGAGATCGACCAGGACCGGACCGGGCCTGCCTGTGCGTGCAATGTAGAAAGCCTCTTGAATGGTTTCAGCAAGATCATCTGTGCTTTTCACCAGATAGTTGTGCTTGGTAATGGTTCTGGTCATGCCTACAATGTCGGCTTCCTGGAAGGCGTCGTTGCCCACCATCGAGGTGGCGACTTGCCCAGTGAAGCATACGATGGGAATAGAATCCATGTAGGCGTCCGTGATGCCCGTAATGAGGTTCGTGGCGCCAGGCCCGGAGGTGGTGAGGCATACGCCGACTTCACCGCTGGCGCGTGCGTAGCCTTCCGCCATATGAGCGGCGCACTGCTCGTGCCGAATGAGCAAGTGCTTGATTTTGCTTCTTTTAAGGAATAAATCCAAGACCGTCAGAAGAATGGCGCCCGGGTGTCCAAAAACGTACTTTACCCCCTCACGCTCAAGGCTGCGGTAGACAATCTCAGCGCCGGATATTTTCTGCGGCTTCAGTTTTGTGGGTTGTTTTGCGGTTTGGCTTTTCGCCTTGGTCGCCACGGCCATTTCCTCTCAGCCAGTCGAGTTGTTCTCACTCTGGCAATAAAGTTGATCCGAAAAATGCCGGATGATGCCGGCAGGTCGTTAAGAAGAAATCAGGGGACGGCGCACAGGGGCACACCGCCCCCTTCTTACGCCAGACTCCTTATCCCACAACATTTTTTCCGGACCCATATGGCCGTTTTCCTTGTTACCCGTGCTTCAAAACTTTGAATAAACCCAAGACATGCACAATTGAATAATCGCTTTGATATTACTGCACCTTTTTCGTTTTGGTCAAGAGTGAAAACGTAAAATCTTCTCTTTCAATGCTCTAGCCTGTTTCATCGGGCGAAATACCGATTATCAATTATTCTCCATCGTTTCCAGTTGCGTCTTGATAGCGAGCTTTTCTTTTTTAAGCAGTTTTATCTGCTGTTGCTCTTCGGGGGAAGGGAAGCGAATATTTTCAAGAGCGAGAATCTTTTCATCTAAAACAGCGTGTTCTTTTTTCAGGTTCGTGAGTTCATCGTCCAGATTCAAAGTTTCTTCCACTTTTTCGGTTGCTTCCAATGAAAAGTCTCCTTTCAGGTATTCGTGGTGAAAATTTTAGGTTCTCATTTATTGTTGTAATCGTGTCTGTGAATAATCGATTAATGTACGAAAGGTTGAGCCAGGGATCAACCCTGTGGGTCGCTCCATTTGGTTTGCGCCTGTGATTTTCGGCAATAATTCAGCGATATGTTGGCGTTAGGCGGAGGTGTTTGAGTCTGGAGGGCTCTTTGGGTAAGCCATGCGGTTGCAACGGCCGAGGAATCAACCTCATGGTGCCTGGTTGGCCCTTTCGAAACTTCGGGAACGAGGCTTTCGGGCAATTTCTCTTTTTCCCCTGCGAGTAGCGTGTTGCCGTCTTTCGGGGGGCGAAACTCGTCTGGAGTGATGATTTCGTCCTCACGGGCACGGGTGAGGGGAATTCCCCGAGATAATTCCGGGTTTCCGGATACTTCAAACAACGCGGCAAACAACTCCCCATACCTGGCGTCTCGATAGGGGAGGACATAATCGGGCAGGCAGCGGCCCGTGCGAATTTCATTCAACAGCGCGCCCATCGCCATGACTTCTAAAGAGGAAAAACCGTACAATGGACAGCCCAAACCCAATGAAAGTCCTTTTGCACAAGAGAGTCCTACGCGTAGCCCGGTAAAAGTGCCCGGGCCGATGGAGACTCCAATGGCCTGAATCATATTTGTATCGATGTTTCTTGAAATCAAGAGTTGCTCTACCTGTGGCAACAGCGTCTTGGAAATGCGTATATCTTCTGAGAGAAGCACCTCCCCCTCTGCTTCATTTGGGCAAAGTACCGAGCACTTTCCTTTCGGGGTCGAGGTGTCAAAGGCCAGGATATAGAAGGCTTGTGGTTCGTTCATATGGTTGCGAACACCTCAAGTGTTCTGGGAGAGGTAAAATGACAAGTGTTCCAGTTCACTGCCTAAATCTACATTTTTTACCTTCACGTGTCGCGGCGTCTGAATTTGCGTGGGAGCGAAATTCAATATGCCCGTAATACCGGCATTCACAAGTGCCGTCCCTACGTTTTGCGCGTTTTTGCTCGGCACCGCGATGATGCCGATCTTGATCTGCTTTTCTTTCACGACCTCATGTAAATCCGACATCGGTAAAACAGGTAAAGAATCGATACGGTGAGGGGGTATTTTTTCAGGGAATTTATCGAAGACAGCGTCGATTTCAAAGCCATGAGCGAGAAAACCTTTATACGCCAACAGAGCCGAACCGAGATTCCCCGCTCCAACGAGTACGACTTTCCATGTTTGGGTCACGCCCAGGATTTTTTTTAGATTTTCCCTCAATTCCTTGATGTAATAACCCTTCCCGCGGACGCCGAATTCACCGAAATAGGCGAGGTCCTTTCTGATTTGCGCGGGCTTGAAGCCACACTGCCGCGCCAGGTCGGCGGACGCGATGAGCTCGGTTCCCTCACTTTTCACCTGATCCAGTATGCGGGCGTAGGTGGACAATCGGTTCACGGTCGCTTCGGGAATTTTTGTTTTCGTGTTTTCCCACATGGATGTAACGCGCACCCGCAGTTTAGAGGTCGAGCATGAGTCTCGCTATCGAAAATAGATTTTATTCGTTTTGATGCGCAGGGCAAGCGGGGGTCGCGCAGCAACAAAAAGAAATGAAATCAACTGTTTCGCACAAAGGACTTCTTTCGGGTTCGCATTCATGGAATCGACGTCGGGTCATGCAAAAGGGGGGCCGAGCGGCCCCCCTCTCAGGGTCTTGCGAACGCTGGTTTATCTAGCCGAGGATGATGATGAGGCAGATAACGAACGTATAAATGACGAGGGACTCGATCAAGGCGAGACCGATGATCATCGACACGCGAATATCTCCGCCGGCGCCCGGGTTGCGCGCCGTACCGTCCAACGCGCTGGCGATGCTCCTGCTCTGGGCGAAAGCGCCTGCTGCGGCGGCGATGGCCAGAGCGAAAGATGAGGAGATCATTCTCCATTTCAGAACTTCACCGCTTCCGGCGTCACCTGCTGCTGCGGCGAAGGCATTGGTGGCCGTGGCTACGAAGCTGGCTAACGCGAATCCGATTATCCCCAAACGTTTCATCCCTTACTTCTCCTTGTTGAAGTGATTCCTACATGAACCGTTATTGTTAATGAGCGTGGGCGGCCTCATGGCCATGCTCTTCGTCGTGATCGTGCCCTTCAAGCGACCCGGCGATATATATCATGGTCAAGAGTGTGAAAACAAAGGCCTGAATGAAACTTCCGAAAATTATAAACATCTGCATCGCCCATGGAACGGGCAGGAAAATCTGCAGGCACAGCAGCATCAAAACGCCGAGCACCAGTTCTTCGCCGGTGATGTTCCCGAAAAGGCGCAAAGAGAGTGAAAGTGGGCGGCTCAGATGCGAGATGATCTCGATGGGGATCATGAGAGGAGCCAGCCACATGATGGGCCCCGTAAAATGCTTGAGATACGCCATGCCGCTTCTCTTGAATCCCACGTAATGCGTGGCGAAAAACACGGTGAGCGCACAACCCACGTTGGTGTTCAGGTTGCTCGTCGGCGCCATGAAACCCGGCAGGATTCCGATGACGTTGCACAGGAAAATGTAGGTTCCCAGCGTGAATACGAGGGGGAAGAAGGGTCGCCCCTCATCACCGAGAGGGCCTTCCATGAAGGCGGAAAACCCGTCGAAAATCGCCTCGAAGAGGTTTTGCCCGCCGACGGGTATCTTTTGCAGCGCTTTGGTGATGAGCAACGAGCTCGTGATGAGGAACACCATCACCACCCAGCTGTACACGATGTTCGGATAGCCGGAGAGCGCCGGGATGTCGAAATACAGGAACGGATGAAATTTTTCCATGTGCTATGTTCTCGTAGATCCTTGTATTCGCAGGGCGTTGCGGGCCCCGTGAATGAAAATGGCCAACGGCGGAACGGCCAACCCTATCACCACGCTCACGACGGGGAGCCGGAGCCAGCCTATCGCGAGCGCTACGACGCCCATGAGGGCGAAAAACCTCAAAACGTATAAAACGTGATGCCACCATTTCGGGCGGCTGATGTTTTTTTGAAAAAGGCGCGCGAAGTATACATCCATCATCCGGAAACTTCCAAGCGCGCACGCGCCGCCGACCGCCACGCCGGCGCCCGTCAAAACGTCCCTCAGAACCACTCCCGCCAGGCTCATGACCGCAAGGATCAGCCAGCCGGAATTCGAGATGCTCCTGAGGATGAATGACGGCGGGTCTTGGTTTCGCATTCAACGGACCCCTCTGATGAGATCGACAAAAGCGGAAACGAAACCCAGAAACAACCCGGCCACCATCGCCCACGGATACGTATCGACATAATAATCAATGACATACCCGATGCCGCCGCCTACGAGCGGCGCGGTCACGAAGTTCCAGCCCAGCGTCGCGAGATGCACGTTCCGCACACCCCTGCGGATCTTCCGGTTCCGCGCCCCGGCCGTTTTCTTCGCTGGTTGTCCGCGCCCCGGCTCTGGAGAAGGATCGGAGGCCATGCCCTTCTGTCCCCCAGGCGAGAAGTTGCGGCAACGAAATTTACGGGCGCGAACCTACCAACACGGCCCGAGGGTGTCAAGACGACCCGGGCGTCTTTGCGGGAAAAACGCATTTCCGCGCATTTGCCGGTATCGCGGGCCCGGCGGGCCGTGGCAGAATTCCCCCGCGCTCGGGTGCGGCGGCGGCCGGATCCGGCCGTCGGAGGCGGTTTTCGCGCGCGCATCCGCCCGCATTTCCCCTCGGTCATTTCCAAAAATTTCCCGAAAAACCCCGTGAATTTATCTAATTTTATCGAAATTTATCGAAATTCCATCGCCCCGAGCGGAGGAATCGGCTCCGCCATCATACCGGAATCCCCCCAAACCGCGCGGCCGGCGAATGCGCGCAAATGCGCCCGCGGCGGGCCCCGGCCGCGGGGCGGGCGTCGCGCGCGCAGACCCCGAATCCGCTTCTGGACAACCCCGCCGGACGGCCCGGCCGGGCGCTGTTGGAAAAGTCCGTGTCAAAGGAGCAACCCTCCTTGTTCGGGGATACAGGCAACCCCCCCTACCCCCCCTTGTCAGGGGGGTATAAAAAGGCCTCGCCCTTCCGCCGCCGGTGGAGGGGTTTTGCTCTTTCTTTCCCCCCTGTCAAGGGGGGGTAGGGGGGGTTGCCTTTCAACAAATGAGGGGGCAATCGAACCGACCGGGGAGGGGGGGCGTAGGGACAGGCCTCCGTGCCTGTCCTGGGTCGAGACATGTCCTAGCAAAAGGCAGTGCGGTTTTGTTCGTCATTCCGGCGAAAGCCGGAATCCATTTTCGCCTTTGCCTATTCGCCTCTTCGTTCGGACGTTTTTACTCCCGGGCGGGGAGGATCGGAATCGAACACGAAAACGAAAGGCGAATTCTCTGGATTCCGCATCCCGACGCCGCGCGACGACAAGGTCGTGCCGCCCTGCCCGGTGAAAAGTCAAAATGGATTCCGGGCAATCCCTCCCTCCTCGGTCGGCATTGATTGCCGGAATGACGGCGGTGGACCATCCCTCTCTTCCCGGCTGCGGATTGACGCCGGCCCTCTCCTTTGCTACCTGAAAAGCGCCCGCCGTTCTCCGGGAGGCGCCGGGCGAAGCGCACGCGAGAGCCGTCCCGGAACGGCGTTATCCGTCAACGCATACCTTATACGACCGGAGGGAACATGAAGAGCGAAAACGGGCGCGCAGCAAACGGCGCCAGGATCAGGGACTGGTGGCCGGAGCAGCTGAACCTGGAGGCGCTCGGCCGCAACTCGCAAAGCCGGGGCCCGGTGGGGGAGGACTTCGACTACGCCGCCGCGTTCGAGACGGTGGACCTGGGCGAACTCAAGCGCGAGGTCGAGGAGGCGATGACCACCTCGCAGGACTGGTGGCCCGCCGACTACGGCCACTACGGGCCGCTCTTCATCCGGATGGCCTGGCACAGCGCGGGCACCTACCGCATCCACGACGGGCGCGGCGGCGCGGCGTCTGGCGAGCTGCGCTTCGCGCCCCTGAACAGCTGGCCCGACAACGCGAACCTCGACAAGGCGCGCCGGGTGCTCTGGCCGGTCAAGCGCAAGTACGGGCGCAGGCTCTCCTGGGCCGACCTCATGGTCTTCGCGGGCAACTGCGCGCTGGAGTCGATGGGGTTCCGGACGCTCGGCTTCGCCGGCGGCCGCGAGGACGTCTGGGAGCCCGAGGACGTCTACTGGGGGCCTGAGTCCACCTGGCTCGGGGACGAGCGCTACACCGGCGAGCGCGACCTCGAAAAACCGCTCGGCGCCGTTCAGATGGGCCTCATCTACGTGAACCCCGAGGGGCCGAACGGCAACCCCGACCCCCTCGCCGCCGCCGTGGACATCCGCGAGACGTTCGCCCGCATGGCGATGAACGACGAGGAGACGGTCGCCCTCATCGCCGGCGGACACACGTTCGGCAAGTGCCACGGCGCAGCCTCCGGCGACGAATACCTGGGCCCCGAGCCCGAGGGCGCGGCTCTTGAGGAGCAGGGCCTCGGCTGGCGGAGCCGCTTCGGCAGCGGCAAGGGCGGCGACGCCATCACCGGCGGGCCGGAGGGCGCCTGGACGACGAACCCGGTCGGGTGGGACAACAACTACCTCGACAACCTGTTCGGCTACGAGTGGGAGAAGGAGAAGAGTCCCGCCGGCGCTTGGCAGTGGAAGCCCGCCGATGCGTCCGCGGCGGCCACCGTCCCCGACGCCCACGACCCCGAGAAGCGCCACGCCCCCATGATGCTCACGACCGACCTGTCGCTGAAGGTGGACCCGGCGTACGAGGCGATCGCGAGGCGCTTCCATGAGAACCCCGGAGAGTTCGCGGACGCCTTCGCAAGGGCCTGGTACAAGCTGACCCACCGCGACATGGGCCCCCGCTCGCGCTGCGTCGGCGCGATGGTTCCCGAAGAGCCGCAGCCCTGGCAGGACCCGGTGCCCGAGGTGGATCACGAACTCATCGGCGACGAGGACGTGGCGGAGCTCAAGCGCGCCGTCCTGGCGTCTGGCCTCTCCGTCTCGCGCCTGGTCTCGACCGCCTGGGCGTCGGCGGCGTCGTTCCGCGGAACCGACAGGCGCGGCGGGGCGAACGGGGCGCGCGTCCGCCTGGCGCCGCAGAAGGACTGGGCGGTGAACGACCCGGCCGAACTGGCCGAAGCGCTGCGCAAGCTGGAGGAAATTCAAAATGAATTCAACGCCGCGCAGACCGGCGCCAAGCGGGTCTCGCTCGCCGACGTGATCGTCCTGGGCGGGTGCGCGGCCGTGGAGGAAGCCGCCGCGGAGGCGGGGTGCGTGGTGCAGGTCCCCTTCTCGCCGGGGCGCACGGACGCCACGGAGGAGATGACCGACGCGGACTCGTTCGACGTGCTGGAACCGAAGGCGGACGGGTTCCGCAACTATTTCGCGGATGACCTCGAAGGCTCGGCGGAGGAGTGGCTCATCGAGCGGGCGTTCATGCTGACGCTCACGGCGCCCGAGATGACGGCGCTCCTGGGCGGCATGCGCGTCCTGGGCGCGAACGCGGGGGGTTCCGAGGCGGGCGTCTTCACGGAGCGGACAGGCGCGTTGACCAACGACTTCTTCGTGAACCTGTTCGACATGGACACCGAGTGGCGACCGTCGGGTGACGCGGAGGGCGTATACGAGGGGCGCGACCGCGCGACGGGTGCGCTCAGGTGGTCCGCCACCGCCGTCGACCTCGTCTTCGGTTCCGACTCCCGGCTTAGGGCCGTAGCGGAAGTCTACGCGTGCGACGATGCGCAGGAAGCGTTCGCCCGCGACTTCGCCGCCGCCTGGGCCAAGGTGATGAACCTCGACCGCTTCGACCTGGCCCGGACCGCGCGCGCGGCGTCGACTTCGTAGGGACAGGTCGCGTCCTGTCCCTGCAAGAGGCGGCGCGGTTTTGTTCGTCATTCCGGCGAGACCACGATTTCTAAGGTGGAGGTGTAGGGGACGCATATATGCGTCCCGTCGTTGGAAGGCAAAAAGGCCGGGTCGGAAAGGCAACCCCCCCTACCCCCCCTTGACAGGGGGGTAAAAAAAGGCCTCGCCCTTCCGCCGGGCTGAGGGGGGTTTTGCGCCTTCGGGGTGGAGGGGTTTTGCTCTTTCTTGCCCCCCTGTCAAGGGGGGGTAGGGGGGGTTGCTTTTCCGAGGTCCGCCTTGCCGAAACCCCCCAATCCCCCCTAACAGGGGGGCCTTTTTCTTTTCTCGTCCCCCTGTCAAGGGGGGGTCGGCTATCTGGTTCGCTCGATGAGTTCGCGCAGGGCCATGCGGCTTTCCGTTTGCCCGTCGATGAGTTCGCGCAAAGACGCCATCGACTCCTCGTGCCTGGCCATCGCCTCTTCATGCCTGCGTCTGGAATCTTCCTCCCTGCGGCGGATATCCGCCATGGACTCGTCGTGCTTGGCCATCGCCTCACGGTGCTTGCGCTCCGAATCGGCGGAGCGCGCGGCGGCGTTCCTGTCCATCGTGCGGATGCCGTGGTAGATGAGGCCGAGACCGCCGTAGGCGGCGAGGAGGTTCAGGTAGGCGGCGATGAG
>JAJDYR010000038.1 GCA_022825065.1 bacterium | reverse complement strand
AGGGTCAAACGCGAAACGCGCCGTGAAACGCACGCCTCGCGTCTATCTCGCCTGGCCGAACGAATCCCGGAAGAAAATCTCGGCGGGGTCCTTTCGCGCGGGCGGCTTGTTATCCTTCGCCTGCACGTCGGGGTGCAGTTCCTCGGTCTTGCCCGGATACCCCACGGCGAAGAGCGCCGCCACGCGGAACGGCTCGGGAACCTCGAAATTCTCGAGCACCTTCGGCTCGTCCCACCCCGCCATGGCGTGAACGGTCAGCCCGAAATCACTGCCCTGAAGCAGGAGATTCTCGAGCGCCATCCCGACGTCAAGCAGGTAGCGTTGCTGCCCGAAACGCTCGGGCTGTTCCTCCGGGTTTCCGAGGATGATCATCTTGAGCGGGGCCGCCGTCGCCCACTGGCGGTTCCCCTCGTTCAGGCATTCGTTGAATTTCGCCTGTGCCTCTTCAGACTCCACCACGATGACGCGCCAGGGCTGGCGGTTGTTCGAGGACGGCGCCCAGCGGAACGCCTCCAGCATGGCTTCGAGCTTCTCGGCCTCTGGCGGCACGCCGTTAAAGGCGCGCAGGCTTCTTCGGTTCTTGATGAGTGGGTGCATCTGCGAACTTCCTCCTTGGGAATAAAAAAGACCAAACAAAGTAGCTATTTATAACGAACACGCAGTCCAGACAACTTCTTCATCAAATCCGACCAGATATAGCACAAACTATAATTTTGATTCCGCTTGATATCATTACGACTCAATGCGTATATTGGATTCAACATAGCCACCACGCCTCTCTCAATGATGTTTGACGACGCGGACCTTGGTGGCTTTTTTTGAGAGAATGGCTCCTCTGCTCGACTGCGTAGGTTTATTGCCCGGCTCAACTCTGCATCATACTCGCTTCTGGATTCCGACGAGAGTATCTATTCCGAATCCTCGAATCTCGCGTCGCGCCAGGCCACGGCGGCGCGAAGGCCCTCGTTCCGCGCGATCTCCAGGAAGCGGGCCTTGTCTTCCGTTCCCCTGCCCTCGATCATGAGGTCCAGGTCGAGCGCATCTTCGAGCGCGCGGCCCATCCCCATGATGTCGTACGCGCGGTTGAGCGCCAGCTTGGTCGCCCGCAGCAGGCTCTGATCCATCGGCGTCATTTTTTCCGCTATGGACATGGCGGTATCGAGCACATCGGTTTCGGGAACCACGCGGTTCACGAGACCCATGCGATGGGCCTCAGCCGCCGGAACCCCGTCTTCGCCCGTCAGGATGATCTCCTTCGCCAGCTTGGGGTTCGTGAGCCAGGGCAGGAGCATGACGACGATCCCCGCGCCGAATTTGAGTTCGGGCTCGCCGAACACCGCATTTTCCGCCGCCACGGTGATGTCGCACGCCAAGGCCAGCTCGCAGCCTCCCGCCAGGGCGTGTCCGCGAACGGCGGCTATGGTGGGTTTCGAGAGATTCCAGAAGCGCATGACGGCGTCGAAATCCTGCCGGAGCGCGCGCCGCCACTCGGCGTAGCCGACCGGCGTGTTCTCGGCCTGCTCTTTCAAGTCGAAACCTGAGGAAAAAGACTTGCCCTCCCCCGTGAGAACGGCGACGAATATGGAATCTTCCGCCTCGATGAAATCGCACGCCTCGTTCAACTCGCGGAGCATGGCGCGGTTCATGGCGTTCAGCCGCTCGGGGCGGTTCAGGCTCACGAGCGCGACGTGCCCGCACACTTCGAACAGGAGCGTCTCGAAAGCGGGTATGTTCATGTGGCTCAATGCCTCGACAGAAACGCCAGAATCGCCTGAGCGGCGGCTTCGGGGCGTTCGGAATAGAAGTGATGGCCCGTGTTCTCGACGATTACAAGCTCCGCCCCCGGAATCCGCCCGGCCATGAGTCTCGAATTCTCCGTCGGCACGAGAACGTCCGCCGCGCCCGAGATGACGAGCGTGGGGACGTCTAAAGTTCTGACATCTTCTGATACGTCGAACGCCGCCATTCCCTCGTTGCGCCGTTCGATCTCCTCCTTGCTGATGGGAAAGCGGCGCTTGAAGCCGTCGTAAAAGGCGACCACCCCGGGCCTTTCGTCTATCGTCTCGGGATGGAAGAGCGTCTCCAGGGCCGCCCTGCGCTCTTCTTCCGTGGCATCGGGCGCGCCGCCTCGCGCGCGCGTCTCGCGTACGCCCGGTGCGGACGCAACCTTATCCGCTCCTCCGAAATGAGAGCACGCGACGATGAGGCTCTTGAGTCTTTGGGGGTGTTTCACCGCGAATGACAGCGCAATCGTCCCGCCGTAGGAGCCGCCCATCAGATGAAACGTGTCCAGCCCGAGTCCATCCACCAGCCCCAGGAGGTCTTCCGCCATGCGCTCAGGCGCGCGGTCGCCATCGTCGTCATACGCCTTCGTCCGGCCCGTCCCCCGGTTGTCCGGCATGATGAGGCGGTATTCCGCCGCGAGAAGCCCCCGCAGCTTGCCCCAGACCTCCACCGTGGCCGTGAGGCCGCCCACCATCACCAGGGGTTCGCCCGCGCCCTCTTCCTCGTAATATATCTCCAGCTTTCCCCGGCTCTCGATTTCCAGCGTCGCCACCTGAAGCTCCTATCGGATCTTATGCGCCCAGTTTCTCGGCCATCCAGTCCGCCATGAAGCCCACGACGGGCGCGATGTAATCCATGTGGCAATGCTGGGAGCCGCCGTCGGTTCCCTTGTAGACCCGCATGGTCTTGTCCTTCGAGCCCGCCGCTTTGTAGAGCGATTTCGCATCCGCCAGCGGGATTTGCTGATCGTCCTCCCCGTGCACCAGCAGGAAGGGACACTTCATCTTCTGCACCACGCCGTCCAGGCGGAAGCCTTCGAGCTTTTGCAGGC
Organism: bacterium; assembly: GCA_022825065.1. Taxonomy (GTDB): domain Bacteria; phylum UBA8248; class UBA8248; order UBA8248; family UBA8248; genus Bin107. Next base: position 59,605 of record JAJDYR010000038.1, on the reverse strand, counting down.
CCTCTTCCGCCGTCTTGACGTTGAAGCTCCACGCCAGGTGGTTCCCAGGCGAGGGGAGCTGAATCCTGAACGCGGCCTCGATGCGCTTCTTCCATATCGCGTGGTAGTCCCAGATTGCGCCATGTGCGAGACAGGCCTTGAAGCGGCGCTCCATGCTCGCGGTCCTGGGCGCGTAGTATCCCCCCAGGCTCGACGCCATGATGCCGGCGCGCTTCGCGTTCACGTCTTTTCGCTTCTCCAGCCAGTCGAGAACCGCCGAGCCCGCCACCTCGTAGTCGTGCCTGAGATAAATCTTCCGGAAGCGGATGGCCTCGCCCACGCCGGGGCTGTCGACCACCACCACGCTCATGCCGCGCCGGGCGAGTTCGCCTGCGGAGATGATCATGGGCGATTCCTTCGTGCCGTCGAAACCCGAATAGAGCACGACCACGGGGGGTTTCGATTTGCGCGTGTTCTCGGCGTGGACGAAATAGCCGGGCAGCGACTTGCCCCCCTCGTAGGGAATCTCGACAGTCTCCGCCCTGGGACTGTCGTTCAGGCTGACGTAGCGCTTGAAGCTGTCGATGGATTTGCGGTAGACGCCTTGGGATTCCTTGTCCTTCGGGAAGCGGAAGCGATCGGCCATCTGGTGATAGGTGGCGGAGCGGCAGAAATGGCCCGCCGCCGTCAGGTTCTTGCCGCGGCGCTGCGCCGCCACGCCCATCGCGCGTATGCGGTCGCCCATGCGCTTCCACTCATCGAACCAGAGTTCGTCGTTGCCGACGTCTTTATCGAGATTCCTGCAGACCTCGAAAATCTCCGAGGTATCCGCTCCGCCGCCCGCCACGCGCATCAGGCCCATCGAAGTGATGAACGACCAGCGATAGTTATCGGGAAAGTAGGTGAACCATGGAACCTTGCGTACCGCGTTGACGACCATGCGCACTCTCCTTCGGTGTCGATATGTGGAACCGCTCTGATTGAAGACGGCGCAAGTATACGCGAGATGATCCCCATCTTGGAATCGGGTTATGATTCGCCCGCTCCTTTCAGCAATCCATCAACCTGGAGGTCATTCATGCCTTTTTACAGCACCGAGGCCATCGAGAACGTAAAGCTCCGCACGGGAAACCCGGGCGAGTACAAACCCCTGGCGGGAGAGTTCATGAAGGCGGGCGTGGTCACCTACCGCAGGGGCACGGGCTCGAAACCCCACTGGCATAACAACGAGGAGCAATACATCTACATCATCGAGGGCAAGCGCTACATGCGCCTGGGCGATGAGGAGCGCATCATCGGCCCCGGCGACATCGTCCACATCCCCCGGGGAACGCTCCACGGCGGCAGGACGCTCACCGAAAAGGCGGTGATGTTCGTTGCCAAATCCCCCGCCGAAGACCCGGACCTGGGGGCGGACCACCACTACCCCGACGATCTTCAGGACATCATCAAGCACCTCGACGCCAAGGCGGAGGAGCTTTACGGCACGGTGTAGAACGTCTGTACGGACAGGTCGCGACCTGTAGGGGCCGTTCGCGAACGGCTCCTACTTTCTCATGGAGAAAACATGGAGGAGTAGCGATGATTCAGCCTGTTTACGTGGAGCCGCGATCAGGATACCGGATTTGGATTCAGTATTCCGATGGCCTGGAAGGCGAGATCGACCTCTCCACTCTCGTCGGACGCGGCGTATTCAAAGCCTGGAGCAAACCGGGCTGTTTCGAGAAAGTCCGCATCGCTCCCCACAGGGCCATCGCCTGGGATGAGGATGCCGAGCTTTGCGCGGACGCCCTCTACCTGGAACTCACCGGCAAATCCATCGAGGAAGTCATGCCGGGGGCTAAGTTCCTGGCGCAAGATGCCTGACACCCTCTCGCCTTTTATCCCCTCACCTAAAACGGATCATCGGGCGGCGGCGCGTCGGGGGCGGCCTCGCCGGCGGCGACGCCCTTCAGGCTCCAGGTGGTGTCCTTGACGTAGATGGCCTCGACCTCTTCGATCATCTCCGCCGCATGGACCTCGTTCGCCGGTATGTGGATGACGTCGCCGGGACCCAGCTCGTACTCCTCGCCACCCATCGTGAACTTCTGCCTGCCGCGCATGATGTAGATGAACTGCTCGCAGGCGTGGTAGTGCGGCTTCGCCTCCGTGCCCGCCTCCCAGATGCGGTGGCAGAAATACATCCGCTCCCCCTTGATGCTCTCCCCGTGACCCGAGGAAAGGCCGGGGTTCTGCCGCACATCCTTCAAATCTTCGAATCGATAAATGGGCATTTCATGCTCCTTGCGTTTCAGGACTCTCGCCTGAACTTGGAAGATGAACTCTTGAGTCAGCCCCGCAACTTGCGGATAAACGCCGCCACGGCGCGGCCGATCTCATCGGGACAGTCCTCCTGGCCGTAGTGGCGCGTCGGGATGGTGATTTCCTCCTGGTTCGGCCACCCTCGGCAGAACGCGCGCGCAGCCCCCGCCAAGGCGTGGCCGTACTCGCAGTTGATGAACAGCTTTGGGAGATCCCCGCTCGTGCAAAGATAATCGCTGTAACGCTTCACGATCTCGTAGTTGTCCGCCGGCTCGCCCTCGAAGGGAATCTCGCACGCCCACTGGTGGGTCTGCCTTCTTTTCTGGGGGTCCCGGGTGGGTGCTCGATAAGCCTCTTTTTCCGCCTCGCTCAGATCGCGCACGATCCCTCGTTCGAACAGCATGGTCTCGATGAAGAAATTATCCTCCATCACCATCTTGAGACCCGCCTCGCCGCGCAGCGTCTGGAACTGCGCGACCCTGTCTTCGGACATGTCCGTCCAGAGGCGCGGGCGCACCATGGACTCCATATAGGCGAGGCCGACCACCTGCTCGGGATATCGGGAGACGCGGTTGAAGCCCAGCGCAGCGCCCCAGTCGTGGAGTACGAAAAAGGCATCTCTGGTCGCTCCGACTGCCTCGAACCAGGCGTCCATGTAGGGGATGTGATCCCGGTAGCGCAAGCCGCCGCCGGGAATGTCCTCCGACTCGCCGCTGTTCATGAGGTCGGGTGCTAAGCACCGCCCCAGGCCTTCGAGATGGGGGATCACGTTCCGCCAGAGATAGGAAGTCGCCGGATTGCCGTGCAGAAGGACGATGGGCGCGCCTTCCCCCGCCTCGACATACGCCATCTCGGCGCCCAGCACGCGGACGCGCTTTCTCTCATAGGGGTCATCGGGGGATATCGGACTCATGGATGGCTCCGGAAATCAAGAATCATGGTTTAAGGGCGCGCATCGGGGCCCGTTGAAAAGCTCTCTCCAAGGGATTGTTGCCCCGTAATCGAGAGCGTTCACCGTCATTCCGGCGAAAGCCGGAATCCATTTTTACGCCTTTTGCCTTTCGCCCGGGTTCCCGCGCATCGGCGGGGAAATGAAACACCGCTGTGCATTCACTCGCATCCGCAAATGGATTCCGGCTTTCGCCGGAATGACGAGCAAAATCCAAACCGAGAAATCGCTCCCTCCCCGGCCGTAACAATTCCTCCTTCATCGGCTTTTTCAACAATCCCATCGGCCTCGCCTCAGTTGGTCGTTCCCTCTTCCTGCCTCGGAGCGATGAGTTCGAGCCGCGAATCGCCCTCCAGCATTCCCACCCTATAGAGGGTGTGCGCCAGAGACTGCGGAGATTTTGATACTTCGACCCGGCTGGAAGCGCTCAGAAGGTGGCGGATGAGGTCCACCATCCGGGCGACGGCGGCGCCATCCAAAAGCTCCAGTTCCTCCAGATCGAGGCTCGCGAGGTCTGCGTCCAAGGCTTGACCTTCCATCGTCTCCAGGACGCGGGCCGCTCCTTCGGCATCGAGATCGCCTGCGAGGATGAAACAATCGCCCGAGGCGGATTTTCCGAGTTCATACTGAGGATGCGAAAGCAGAACTCTCTGCCCGGAGTTCACCGCGAATGGGACTTAATGGGAATAGGCGTTCGTGAGCGGAAAATCGATGGGCCGGTTTTCCTTGGCGCTGTGCTCGATCGCCAGCGTCACCTCGAGCACCGTGCGCGCGTGATGAGGCAGCGCGAGGGAGACGCTCCGGCCCATCGTCACTCTTTCGAGAAAAAGCCTCGTCTCATCGCGCATCGGCCCCCAGAAATCGCCCACCAGCCAGTCGCCCGCCATCATGGATTCGAGGAAAACGACATCAGACGACATGCCGTCCACATACGGCGAGGGCACGCCCTTGTTCGTCGCCATGACGGCGTTCTTGTGCGAATCGTCAATCGCGATGGCCCCCTCGGTGCCCATGACTTCGAGGTCGATGGAGGTGATGTTCGCCGGCCAGTTGTCGGGCAGAATCCACGAGCAGCCGAAGTTCACGGTGCCGCCGTCCTCGAAGGTGAGGATCGCCCACGCCCAGTCCCCGCAGCCCATCGGGTGATGCGGGAACACCTTGCTGCCCCCCTGGGCGTAGACGCGCCTGGGTTTTCTACCCTCGAAATACCAGAGGCAGATGTCCACCATGTAGGTGAGCGTGTCGGTGACGGGGCCGGCGTGGGCGGCGCGCTTGTAAATCTCCGCCCCGTTGGTGGTGACGTTGTAGAGCGTGGCGCGCGCGGTCTGCAGATGCCCCAGGCGGCCCCGCTGAATCTGCTCCTTGGCGTTCAGGAAACGGCGCCTCTGGCGCTGCGTGTAGCCGATGAAGAGCTCGGTGTTCGATTTCTCATACGCCGCGAGAATCCTGTCCGCATCCTCCAGAGAGAGGGATATCGGCTTCTCGCAAAGCACGGGTTTCCCGAGTTCCAGCGCCCGGCAGACGGCGTCGGCGTGATCGAACTCGGGCGTCGATACGATGACGGCGTCCACGTCGGGATGCGCGAGCACTTCTTCATTATCGCCCGTGTGGAAATCGGCCTGCGTCTCCTCCGCGATGAGTTTCGCCCTCGCCGGGTCCCTGTCCGAGAGCGCCAGAAACTTGACTTCGGGAGAGCCCGACGCCAGATGCGCGCGGAGCCTCCCCATGCGTCCCGAACCCACGATTCCCAATCCGATCTGTTTCACATTCTTATCCTTTTAGATACATCAAGCCATTTTCACCGACTATGAAAACCTTCTAACATGCGGCGCCGTCCCGACGCCATGTTCAGCGCCCCGGGCGTCAGTCCAGCCCGAAGAAGGAGCCATGGACCACCCTAAGGTCCGGCGCCCGAAGGCGTCAAGCACGCTTCGGTGGTGATATCGACAAGGGCTGCAAATACGTGATGGCGGACGATTCGCATGGGCCTGTGCGGTGCGCCGGCGAATCCGCTCGGCTGGACCTGAAAACAGGGAGGCGAGGGCGTCGGGGCTTTTATGTTGACCGGCTAATTCTACATGGATACACTTCATTTTCACGGGAGCAGTTATATGAACTCCCGCAATGACGCGCTCCGGCCATCGCGAAGGACGCCCGGAAAGAAGCGCTTGCGCCGCCCGAGGCCGTTCGCTGCTTTTTTCGCATCACAGGTCATGCGTTATGTGCGACAACGGCCGTCTTCGCCCCGGGTCTCTTGGCTTTCGCCGCGCCGGGACCGGCGAGTCACAGGGCGCTCGGTCTCCAGCTCGGGATAACTTGTTATCACGCTCATGGCCGATTTTCTGCTTCCGCCGACTCTGCTGACGGCCATCGACCGGAGGATAAAATGATGCACGCTCATCTCGTCCGCACGACTCTCCTGCTTTTCGCGATCTGCGCCTGCGTTCTGGTTCATCCGCTTGCGCCGCCTCACGCAGAGGGCGCGACGCCCGAGGAGAAAGGGCTTCAAATCGCGCGCGATACCCGCGAGAAAGCCAAGGGCTTCGGAAACTTCACGGCCGAGCAGTCCATGGTGCTGCGCAACAAGCACGGCCAGGAGAGCAAGCGCCAGCTGCGCGTGAAGGTGCTCGAGACGGACGGGGGAGGCAACAAGAGCCTGTTCGTCTTCGACCGTCCGCGCGACGTGAGAGGAACCGCCCTGCTCGTCCACACCCACAAGAACAAGAACGACGACCAGTGGCTTTACCTGCCCGCCTTGAAGCGGGTCAAGCGCATCAGTTCGTCGAACCAGTCGGGCTCGTTCATGGGCAGCGAGTTCGCCTATGAGGACATGGGCACCCAGGAGGTAGAGAAATTCACCTACCGCTACCTGCGCGACGAGCCATGCGGCAAGCTGACGTGCACGGTCGTCGAGCGCTTCCCGACGAACAAGCGCTCGGGCTACCGGCGCCAGATCGTCTGGCAGGACAAGAGCGAACTCCGCGCCTGGAAGGTCCAATACTTCGACCGGAAGAACTCGCACCTGAAGACGCTCACTTTAGGGAATTACAAGAAGTACCTGGGCAAGTACTGGCAGTCGCAAGAGATGAACATGGTGAACCACCTCACGGGCAAGAGCACCGTGCTGCGCTGGAACAACTACAAGTTCCGCACCAGCCTCAAAGACAGCGAATTCACCCGAACCGGCCTGAAGCGGGTGCGCTGATGCCGATGCGCGCCGCTTTTCACCGGGCGGTGCTGGCCGCCGTCGCCATCCTGGCCGTTTTCCTTATCGCAGGTGCCAGCCACGGGGCCGAAAGCATCGAGCACGAGTTTTCCGGCAGCCTGGATGTCGACGGCCGCTGGTATCCCCAAACGGGCGCCCATCCCGACCAGCGCGCGCACGTGAGCGGTTTGGCCGTCGAGCCGAAACTCCACCTCGAAAGCGGGGGGAACTGGAGTTTCACGGTCGCGCCGTTTTTCCGCTACGACGGCGCGGACTCGCGCCGCACCCGCGCCGATCTGCGCGAAGCCTATCTTCTCATGTTCGGTGAGGCCGGCGACGGGGAATGGGAGCTGCGCCTGGGCGTGGACCGCGTGTTCTGGGGCGTCACCGAATCGCAGCACCTCGTCGACATCATCAACCAGACCGACCTCGTCGAGCATCCCAACAAGGAAAGCAAGCTGGGCCAGCCCATGGCCCACCTCACCTGGTCGGCGGAATGGGGCATCCTGGAGTTCTTCGCCCTAACCTATCACCGCGCGCGCACCTACCCGGGCCTTCACGGCCGCCTGCGCTCTGCGATCGTCATAGACGATGAGCACGTCACATACGAAAGCGCAGCTAAGGAGTGGCGCGTTGACCTCGCCGCCCGCTACAGCCACAGCTTCGGGCCTTTCGACTTAGGGCTCAGCGTATTCGACGGCACCAGCCGGGAGCCGTTCGTCACACCGCACTTCGACGAGCGCGGCGCGCTGAGCCTGCGCCAGCGCTACGAACCAATCTTTCAGGTCAGCGTCGACGCCCAGCTCACACTGGAGGCCTGGCTGCTCAAGCTGGAGGCCCTTCACCGCGAAGGCGCGCGGAACCTCCTGGGAATGGAAGAGGGCTACGCCGCTTTCGTCATCGGGGGGGAGTACACCTTCAACGCCGTTTTCGGCTCGGCCGCCGACCTCGGCCTGCTCGTCGAATGGAATTACGACGAGCGGCGCGAGCGTTCGAACTCCGAGTTCCAGAACGACCTCTTCTTCGCCGTTCGACTCGGGCTCAACGACGCCCAGAGCACGGAGATCATCGCCGGTGTCCTCGCGGACGCGGACCATTCCACGCGCACCATGAGCTTCGAACTGAGACGGCGCATTTCGGACCAGTGGTCCATGAAGCTGGAATCGATTGTTTTCATGGACGTGGGCGAGGAGGACATCATCTACGACACGAGGCGGGACAGCTTCGTGGCCCTGAACGTGACGTATAATTTCTAGATCAAATTCTTTTCGTCTGCGCACCCGGTGGAGCCGAGGCTGTTGAAGAAGCCTGGATGAATGAGGAATGGCGGTTGTAGGGACAACTCCTCCTCGGGGTTGTCCTGCCCTCCGTGGTTGTCCTTTGCAGGATGGTTGCCATCAGGACAGGCACGGAGGCCTGTCCCTACGGTGAGGTGCCTCCTCGATCGGTTCGATTGCCCCCTCATTTGTTGAAAGGCAACCCCCCCTACCCCCCCTTGTCAGGGGGGTATAAAAAGACGATTCGCCCCCGCCGGGCTGAGGGGGTTTTGCTTTTTCTTGCCTCCCTGACAAGGGGGGGTAGGGGGGGGTTGCCTTTGTCCCCTGACAAGAAGGGCTTTTTCAACAACCCCGTTGAGGGGGACAGAAGGGTTGGTTTTGTAGTGACAGCCCCTCTTCGGGGCTGTCCCACAGGTCGCGACCTGTCCCTACGCCGGTCAGGAAGTGATGGCGACTGCCTGTTGGTCACTTTCCGCCCGGTCATCCACCGCCCGATCAGATGAGAAGACAGGCCGCTTCGACTTGACCAGCAGCTTGAGGCTCTTGCGAGGGGTGCAGGTCGGGAACGGATTGATTTTGATCGGGTAGCTCGAGGGCATCACTTCGAGGTCGAAGTGGTAGGCGATCATCATCAGGTTGATAGCCATCTGATATTCCACCACCCTTGCGCCGAGGCAGGTGTGCGTACCCAGACCGTATGTCCCGAATGCGCCGTGTTTCTTGGTCTCCTCGCGTCCGGGAAGATGCCGGTCGATGTCGAACGTAAGCGGATCCGGATAGTTCTCCTCCAGGTAATGAACGGCCGTCATCGCCATGATGATGCGTGAGCCGAGGGGAATTTCATAGCCCTCTACGACGCAGGGGTTCATGACGTTTCTCATCTGCACCGGTACGCTGGGATAGACCCGAAGCGCCTCGAGGATCAGCCTGTGGGTGGTGTCCATGGCCTCATCGGTGAAGTCCTCGGGTCCCGGTTCTCCGTTCGCGAACAGCGCCTCGGCTTCCTTGCGGACACGCTGAAGGAGCTCCGGGTCGGAATACATTTCAAAGACCGCGAACGCGAGGGCGGTGCCCATGTACATGGACGCGACGAACGCCATGATCATCGGAAACTTGTGATCGGTCTCCGGAAAGTACTGGGGGTCGCTGGCGTGCAGGCTGAGCAGGTCGTCGATCAGGTCGCGTGGCTTGTTCTCCCGCTGCCCCGGCGTGTGCGTGTTCCGGATCATGGCGTAGACCTGGTCGATGCGCCGCCCTTTGGCGGCCATTTTCGGTGTTTTCAGAAAAAACTTCGGCAAGGCCTTTTGCACGTGGGTGATCAACATGCGGTTCTTGTAGCTGAGGATGTCGTCCATGTAATCCGAAAGGTCCAGGCTGACCGAGAGCTGGGTGACCTGCCGGGCCATGAGACTGCGAATTGCGTCGCGGGCGATCAGCACGTCGCCCTCTTTCCACGAGTCCAGGCCCACACGAACCTCATGGAGCAGTTCGTCGAGACGTTCGTTCAGGCGGCTCTTGGTGAAGGCCGTGTGCTGCGCCTTGCGCATGCGGTAGTGTTCGGCCCCGTCCATGCCCGGCAGGCTTCTGGATACGCCGAGCGCTTCCTCCAGACCCGAAATGTAGTCCTTCGACCGCAAGTACATCCGTCCGCGCCGGTTGACCCAGATGTTGGCCTTGTTCCCGGCGATGACGAAAATTCTCTTCTTGGAGAAGGGAGCCTTGATCGCGAATACAGGGCCGTAGTCGCGGTAGAGGTCGGCCGTTATTCTGGACATATTTCCTTGCCAAAACGAATCTTTGCGGAGCAGTTTCCATAAGCTGATGTCGGGAATGGGTTTTGTCGCCGTCTTGATGGTGCGGCGAACCGACGTCGCAGAGACCGCGGTGGCGACGGACCGGCTGATGCGGTCCAACATGCTGAACAGTTCGATACGTTCGCGTGAAGCTTCGTAGTCTTCCGGCTGCAGAAGAAACCTGAACGCGTCGCAGGAATTGGCGAGGCCGATGATAATGGCGTCACGGGGGTCGGGGATGTCGTCCTCCAGTATCGTATCGACGATTCGCCGGCGGATTTTCGCCCGGGACTCGCCGCTGGACATGCTGTAGGCGGCATTCGCAGCGTTTCGCGAGAGAGACCAGAAACCGCCGATCGCATGGTCCAGAATCCCGTTTTCCACCAACCGTTCGAGAGCCTGGTCCAGTATCTCGTCCGACGTGATGGCGATTTTCTCGACCCAGTAACTTACGCTGCGTGGTTCGGGATCGCGGACGATGGTCGCCAGTACGGGGTCGAGGAGGTCGTCACCCACAGGTGTGGAATCGTCCAGCTTGAGCGTCTCGTGCGCGGTGTCGATGCGGGACTCGAGGTCGAGGTCCGCCAGCACGGCGCCGGCGAGAACGCACGAGAGATTCCAGCCTGCAACCTGCTCGAGATAGCCGCTCTCTTCGTTCAGCAACAGGAGTATGATTTCTTCGATCAGTCTCATCGAACAACGCACCCCAAGCCAGGGTGTAGGAGCATGTAGCCCCAAGAAGCTTCCAATGGAGAAGACTGTGTCGCTCAGGCCGCCACGACAGGAAGCCAACCAAACGCATTATGGCCTAGAAAAACAATGGATTTCAAGTATTTTTGTTCAGTATCCATCGCTCCGGCAACCGCATGAAGTCGCGCCCATGAGGTCGTTGAAACAACCCACAAAAGAACCAAAATAGGTTTCTCAACGACATACGCATCATCAAACCACTCCCCCCTTGAGGGGGCTGTTGAAAAAGACCTCTTGTCAGGGGATAAAGCCACCCCCCCCTACCCCCCTTGACAGGGGGGCAAGAAAAAACAAAAGCCCCTCTACCAGCGGCGGGCGTCGCCTTTTTATACCCCCCTGTCAAGGGGGGTAGGGGGGGTGGTTTTCCAGTCGAGCAGGGCGTCCCCTCTGCCCCCGAAAAAGGGGACTTTTCCAACAACCCCCTATCCACCGCTTATCGCCGCCAGCCGCTCGACCGCTTTTTGGTGAATCAGCCGCTCAAAGGCGTCTTTCGGTCGTAGCCTTATCGCGCGCTCGAGCAGGCCGCGCGCCTTCGCGCGGTTCCCGGCGGCATCCAGGCTCAGCAGACCGAGCGCGTATTCGAACAGCGCCACCTTGTTCCGGGGCGCCAATTCGAGCGCCTGCTCGAAATGGGCGTGAGCGTCCTCTGCGCTCGCCCCGTAGAGCAGGCCGGCGAAGAATCCGCCCGCGCCGACGGCGCCCGCATGCCAGGCGCCCAGGCTGACGTGGGCGGACGCCGAGTCCGGGGCCAGCCGAAGCGCCTCTTCAATCGCATCGCGCACCTTGGTTGCGTAGCCTTCTTTCAACGCCTTCAACGTTCCGCTCACCTGCGCCTGGCGGCCCATCGCGTGGGCCAGTTGGAGATGGGCCTCGGGGCTGGCCGCGTCGAGCCGGAGCGCCTTTCGCGCGGACTCCTCCGCCCGCTTGAACAAGCCCTCCTTTTCGCCCTCCGGCGCCATGTAGTAGCCATGAATCGCCAGCGAATCGGCGGCCAGCACATAGCCTTCCGAGGTGCCGAGCGCACGGGCGAGCTCGGCCGCCTCCACGAAGCGGCCCTCGGCATACGCGGCGCGCGCCTCTTCTATCGACTGCGCGCAGGCAATCCCCGCCGACGCGAACGCGCACGCAATCGTCAGGCAGGTGAGTAATATGAACTTGTTCATGACGCGCTTCCTGCGGACTGCGAAATCCATGCCCGTCTCGGTTCAGGAGGGCGTTATACGAAAATCACAAGAGGCGCGCGTCTCGCAAAGAAGCCGCTCCTCCCCGGTCGCCTCCCCGCCTTGAAAACCAACCCCCCCTACCCCCCCTTGTCAGGGGGGTATAAAAAGGCGATGCGCCCCCGCCGGTCTGAGAGGGCTTTGCTTTTTCTTGCCCCCCTGACAAGGGGGGTAGGGGGGGTTGCTCCTTTGACAAAGACTTTCTCAACAACCCCTGTAATGTCGGGATTGCCGTCATTCCGGTGTCGAAACCGACCAATGCGGGAGGGTTCGACGGAATCCATTTTTACGCCTTTTGCCTTTCGTCAGGGTTCCTGCGCATTGGCGGAGAATGAAAAGCCGCCGTTCATTCATCCGCACCCGCAAATGGATTCCGGCTTTCGCCGGAATGACGATCAAAACCGCATTCGCCCGTAGCCGGACAGGCCCCCACGCCTGTCCGGGGTTCGTGAACTGTGGGACAACCCCGAGGAGGGGTTGTCACTACAATCCCATCATGTCAACCCCCCCTCCCCGGTCGGCTCCATACGCCGAATCACGAAATCAGGACTTTCCCGGCGGCACTCCCTAATCCGGCTTGCGGGCGAGGACGAAATACATCGGCGTGAAAATACCGAGGCGGCCGGCTTCGGCGAAGGTGTCGGCGGCGAGATTCAGCAGGCTCGATACCCGGGTGGTCCCGCGCGGCACGATTCTCAGCCGCTCGAGCAGCCAGAGCGAACTGTGCGTCAGCCGGCGCCCGACCGCCGAGGAGCGGAAACTTGCCAGGGACAGGCCGGAGCCGACCAGCGGCTGGTGCCAGGGGATGCCCGGCGGCGCCTCGGCGGCGAGGTCGCGCGCTTCGAGCAGCTCGAAACCTGCCTGTCGAACCGCGTCGTCGACCTCCTGCGGCCGGGCGATAAATGGCAGGCCGCCGCCATAATTCCATATCGGCCTTTAGCTTGAGGTGTCCGGGATTCTGCGCATCGAAAAGGTCGGTCATACAGTATTCGTAGACCCCGAGAAGGGCCCCGGGCTTGAGCAGGCGGAACGCCTCAGCATAGACGCCGGCCTTGTCCGGCGCGCAGCAGGTCGCCTCGATGGAATAGGCGGCGTCGAAGCTGGCATCCGGCGCATCGACGTGCATGAAATCGCAGTTCAGGTATTCGGCCAGGTGGCTTAGATGCTCCGCTTCTGTCAGCTCTGCGGCGCGCTTCAACTGGTATTCGTTGATGTTGACGCCGACGATTTTCGCGCCGGAGAAGCGTGCGATCTCGCGCAACGGGCCGCCGACGCCGCAGCCCAGATCGACCACCACCATTCCGGACCGGAGATTCAGCCTGTGCGCCATGTAGTGCTCGTGGCGCGCGAGCGAGGCGGCGAAGCTCTCCCCCTCGACGCGCGGCGCGAAATGGAAGGACCGGCCCCAGCCGTACTCGAAGAAATCGGTGACCAGATTGTAATACCTTCTCTCGAAGTCCAGGTAGTCCGTCCTGCGCTCGTCCAGAGCGCCGCGCTCGGCGCCTCCGTAGTGCCGGTCATGCTCCTGGATTCCGGTGGCGACGCGGTCACCGGTTTTTGCGTCTTTCAGGATGTCGGCGAGCCTGGGTTTGGATGTCATGACGATGCGTTCGCCGAGCGTGTCCGGGCGCATTGGGTGCGGCGCTTCGCAGCGCACCTGTTGCCGGAAGTACGCATCCACGCAGCCCCAAGACCCCGTGCGCCGATCGGGAGAGACGGGGCCTGGCTCATGATTACTCCCGGTCGAGGGCTATCAGCAGGGGCGGGAGGAGCAGCAAATCCAGGATCAGCGCGAAGCTGAGCGTGAGCGCCACCAGGAGGCCGAGCATCCAGGTGATCGCGAATCCCGACGTGGCGAACACCAGGAAGCCCAGCACCAGGATCGAGGTCGTGGAGAACAGCGCAAAACCTACCGAACGGAAGGTGGCGCGCACCGCCTCGGATGCCGAATGACCATCCCTGCGCGACTTCAGGTACTTGCTCATGAAGTGAATCGTGTCGTCGACGACGATGCCGAAGGCGATGGCGGTCACGAGAGAACCGGCGGGCCCCACCTCGCTGTAGAGATAGCCCCAGACGCCGAAGGCCATGGCCGCGGGGATGAGGTTGGGCACGAGGCTGATGAGGCCGAGGCGGAAGCTCTTGAAAATCCCGATCAGGATCAGCGAAATGAGGATCATGCCGGTGAGCGTTCCCCACAACATGCTCAAGGTGTTCTGTATGGCCAGATGGGCGAAGATGAGGCTGTAACCCGACGCCTCTTTCGCGAGATCGGGCGCGTTGGCGCCGAGCCATTTCTGCCCGCGCGCCTCGAGCGCGCGCAACTCCTCGGACTTGAGTCTTTTGAGCGTGACAGTCATGCGCGTCGCGGATTTGGCGATGTTGATGCGGTTGTTGAGGTCCATTCCGAAGGGAACCGAAAGCTCGTAGAGCAGCAGATACTGCGCGGCGAGCCGCGAGTTTTCCGGCAGCCGGTAGAAAGCGGGATTATCGCCGTTCATGTTCTTGTTGAGGCGCTTCATGATGTTCGTAAACACCTGGACGTGCGCCACTTCCGGCTGGGCGCGGTACCAGTCGGCGAAAGCCTCGACCTTGCGAAGATACCCGGGATCGGTAATTCCGCCTTCGCGCCCGGAGTCCAGGGAGTACTCCAGGGTTTCCACGCCGGTCAGGTTCTCGATGACGAAATCCGTGTCGCGCCGGAACTCGTAACGCTTATCCAGATGCTGCGTCCAGTTGTCCGTCAGCTCGACGCGGGGCACGCCCGCCACGAGCGCGATCGCAACGGCGGCCAGGGCCCAGAACAGGAGCGCGCGGCGCGCGACGACAAAGGCGCCGAGCCGGTCGAAGAGGCCCGAACCCCCGGCGCCCGCCTGTCGCGCGCGCAACGGCAGGACCGACAGCAGCGCCGGCAGAAGCGTCATGGAATAGGCGTAGGCGCACAGCATGCCGAACGCCACCAGGTTGCCGAGGATCCGAAAAGGCGGAGAGTCCGAGGCGTTCATGCTGAAGAACCCGATCATCGTCGTGGCCGTCGTCAGGAACACGGGCCAGGCATTGTCGCGCATCGATCCGGCGATCGCGGCGTCCCTGTCCAGCCCTCCCCTCATGCCTGAAATGATCGACTCGACGACGTGGACCGAGTGCGCGATGGCGAGCGTCATGATGATGAGGGGAACGCTGGAGTTGGCCGCGTTGAGCACCAGGCCGATCCAGCCGATGACGCCCATGGTCGAGATGACGGTGAAGATGACCACGGCGACGAGGGACAGCGTGCCGAACAGGGAGCGCAGCAGAATGGCGGCGACGGCTACGATGATGAAGAACGCCGCGGGCGCGAGGATCCCCATATCGTCCTGGGCCGCTTCCGTCAGGACCTGGTTCACGAAGACGTTGCCGGTCACGTGGTATTCGATGTCGGGGTGGGCCTTCCGGGATTTTTCGAGGAGGCCGCGGATATGGTTGTAAATCCGGATCTCCGCGGCGTCCGAGCGCTCGGGCAAGGCGAAACTGATGACCAGCCCGGCGACGCGCCCGTCTCCCGAGACGAGACGGCCCACGATGCTGCTCTCGCTCAGCGCAATCTTCTCGATCCGCTTGAGATCCGCATCGCTGAGCGATCCCGCGTCGTCCACGAGGCGCTCCACGATCAAGTCGTCCTCTTCCGCCTCCGTGTGGTTATAGTTCGTAATGGAGTCGACCCGTGTGGCCCTGGGCACGCGCCAGGCGGCTTCGGTCAACTCCTCGACGGCGCCGAGCGCCTCGCGGGTGAACACCGACCCGCCCTTGGGCGCGACCGCGATCACCGCCGCATTGGTCGCCGAATAGGTAGCCTCCATGGCGTCGAACGCGACGAGTTGGGGATTGCCCTCGTCCAGCATGTCGCGCCAGTCGTTGGAGATGACGATGGTGCGGAGGCCGACCGCCAGAATCAGCATGACCGCCACGCTCGCCGCGAGGACCAGCCATCTGCGGCGCAACATGAACGCAATATAGCGGTTCAGAGGTGCGGACATCATGGCCTCGCTATACGGCGGCTCATGGCCGCGGCGAACCCGCCGGTTCCGGGGGCGGTTGTGAACCGGTTGCGAATCCCGAGCATCGCAACGCGGCTTGCGCGGTGGAAGTCCATGGCGCCGGGCCGCCGCAACAGTGAACCAAAGGAAACCATTATGGCCCAGCGGATCGATGGATTCAAGTTTTCTGTCCCGCGCCGGGTTCCCCGGGCGGCGCGAGGGACATAAGGGTTGTTGCGCCCCCTTCTCGGGGTTGTTGAAAAAGATCCCTCCTCAGGGGATAAAAACCACCCCCCCTACCCCCCCTTGCCCCGGGCCTGTTGAAAAAGTCAGCCTTGGTCGGAATTGATCACCGTCGTCATTCCGGCGAAAGCCGGAATCCATTTTGACTTTTCACCGAGCGGGGCGGCCACGGCCTTGTTGTCACGCGGCGTCCGCACGTGGAATCTAGAGAATTCGCCTTTCGTTTTTGTGTTCGATTCCGATTCTCCCCGCTAGGGCGTAAAGACGTTTGAGCGAGGAGGCGAAAAGGCAAAGGCGAAAATGGATTCCGGCTTTCGCCGGAATGACGACCAAAACCCGAAACCGGGCGGAGGCGCAGGCGTCACTTCCTCCTTGATGGGCTTTCTCAACAGACCCGATCCACCGCGTCCTGACCGCCTGAAAAATACTTGACAAAGGTGAGAGCGTCTTTGAGTATATCTGCAATACAGATTCCGCAAGGCTTTACCGCCCTTATTCCGTTCTGGGGAAGAAACCGGATTATATTGTCCATCGAGCGATTGTGGAGATGCGTGCGAGGCGACCTGAAAGTGAGGAGAGGACATGAGACTGATTTCAAAACGGAAAAACACCTATAAACAGATGATCGTTGCGGCGGCAACCGCCGTGTTTCTTCTGGGGGCGTTCACGCCCGACGCGCGCGCCGCGGATTCGGGCGCGAAAGCTCAGGGTTCGAAATGGTACATGAGCTTCAACGTGCCGGTCATGTTCATCGACGACTCGGTGAGCATCTCGGCCGGCGAAGCCGCTATCGCGCCGTCACCAATACCAGTCCCCTACACTTCGACGGCCACCAACTCATACGATACGGGATTCCGGATCAGCGGCGCCGTGGGCCGAAGATTCGACTCGGGCCTGCGCGTCGAGGGCGAGGTGTTCTACGGAAAGTCCGAGGTCGACAACCTGACGTACACCGGAATCTCCAGTCCCTTTTTGCCGGGCCTCGTTGTTCCGCCGAGGGACATCCCGGTCTCCGGCCCGGCCAGCCAGTTCGGCACCACGGTGAACCTCTGGTACGACTTCCGCACCGCTTCGCGCTGGAAACCCTATGTCGGCGGCGGCCTCGGCTTCATTCGGGTCGATCAGGGCGACCTGGAGTATGACCCCCGGGGGCCCGCACTGGCGATTGCCGAGGCGGTTGCGGTGGCGACCGTGTTGGGAAACCTGCCTCCGGGCACGCCTCCACAAGCCATAGAGCAAGCCCGGCAACAGGCTATTCTGGGGGCCCAGGCCGCCGTGCCGCCGGGGTCCATACCCGACGTCAGAGGCGCCGACTCGGGGGTGGTCTATCAGTTCGGCCTGGGAATAGGCTACCAGTATTCGGACGCCATTACCTTTCAGCTGGGCTACCGCTACCTGCTAACCAGCGAGTTCGAGTTCACCGCCACGAGCGCCGACAGGAGTGCGTCGGTCAGGGCGACGACAGATTTGAAGATTCACCTTTTCGAGTTGGGGATACGCTATCGATTCTAGGCGTCAGGTCTCACCCGATGACCTCGCGCGACGCCCTGCACGGGGGCGAAGCGGCGGCCTTTGAACCAGGGGATGGCGGATGCCGATGAAAGCCGGTCGAACAGAGCCCGAAGGCGCGACCACGCTTTTTCCGTTTCCGGAAGGCTGGTACTTCATCGCCACCCGAAAGACGATAGAGAAGAAAAAACTGATCCAGAGAATCTGGATGGGCGAGCAAATCGTCGTCTGGTGCGACGATGAGGGGCGCATCTGCGTGGCAGAGGACCTCTGCCCGCATCTGGGTTCGGAACTGGGCCCCGACGTCGGCGGCGTGGTGCGGGACGGCTGCCTCGTCTGTCCCTTCCACGGGTTCGAGTACGACGCCACCGGTCAATGCGTCAAGACGCCCTACGCGCCTGCGCCCAGGACCGCCAGGCTGAACGTGTTCGAGACGCGCGAAATCCTGGGGCTCGTCTTCGCCTGGCGGGGGCTGGGCGGACGGCCGCCGCAATGGCGCCTCCCGGAAGAACCTGCCGGGGACGACTGGAGCGAGCTCGAGACCTGGAGCGTCAGGTTCACGGGGCATCCCCAGGAGACGACCGAGAACTCCGTCGACGACGGACACCTGCGCTACGTGCACGGCTTCGGCAGCGTGAACCGGGTCGGCGCCATCGAGGTGGAGGGCTCCTACCTCAAGAGCTGCTTCGACTTCACGCGAAGCCAGAAAGTAGCCGGGGTAAAGGTCTACACATACGACGTTTCCGCCGTCACCCACGTGCACGGGCTGGGCTATTCCTACGTCGAGGTCCGCGAGCACGGCCTCGGCATGGAAACGCGCCTGTGGGTGCTCGCGACGCCGGTCGACGGCGACCTGCTCGAAATGGTGCTGGTCAGCCAGGTGAAGCGGTTGCGGGAGCCGAAGCGGGCGATCATCGGCATGCGCTTCCTGCCGTCCGGTCTCCGCACCCGGCTCATGAACAAGATCATCATGGCGGCCCAGAAGCGCGACGTGTTATCGGACGTCGTCATATGGGACCGGAAACAGTATATCCCCCGCCCCCGCCTGTGCGGCTCCGACGGGGAAATCGGAACCTTCAGGCGCTATTGCGAGCAATTCTATCCGGACAGCGTGGATGGCAATCAGAGGGATGATGCCGCCGGGTGATCGGGAAACAACAGAAAATTCCAGTAAAAACAGATAGTTAGATTATCGCCGCAAACCCGGCCGCAGCATCGCCCGAGTGGAGGGTCAGTCCCGCGTTCGTTTCAGTTTTTCATCCGGTAAACGGCAGTTCGACCACCTCGCCGCCCCGGCGGGCGCTCTCTTCCATCGCGAGGGTGAGTTCGAGCACGGCGCGGCCCGTCTCCGCGTCGCAAAGCGGCACCTCCTTGCCGGTGGTCACGCGCTCCAGGAAGAGCCTCGTCTCGTCGCGCATCGGCCCCACGAAATCGCCCACGGCCCAATCGCCGGGCATGGCGGAGCCCAGGAAGGCGACCTCCACCGAGGAGTCGGGCGCATAGGGCGAGGGGACACGCTCGTTGCCCACCATCATCACGTCCTTGTGGCCGTCGTCGATGCGGATGGCGCCCTCGCTCCCGAAGATGTCCATGCTGATGGTCGCCACCGTGGCGGGCCAGTGTTCGGGCAGCGCCCAGTTCCCGCCCAGGCACGCTGCAGCGCCGTCGTCGAAGGTGACGACCGCCCAGCCGTAATCGCCCATCCCGTCGGGATGATCGTGAAACACCTCGCTGCCCGCCTGCGCGTAGACGCGAACCGGCTTTCTGGGCTGGAAGAACCAGAGCGCCATGTCGGCCATGTAGGTGATCTCGTCCGTGAAGGGGTTCGCGTGCGGGGCGCGCAGGTAGACCTGCCGCGCCGTGGGCCGCGTGTTGTATATCGTCATGCGCGCGGTCATCACCTCGCCCAGACGGCCGGCGTCGATGTGCTCCTTGATCGCCAGGAATTTCCGCCGGATCCGCTGCGTGTAGCCGATGTAGAGCTCAGCGCCCCCCTTGTCCTTCGACTCCATGATCCTGTCCGCATCCGGCAGCGTGAGCGCGATGGGCTTTTCCACCAGGACGGGCTTTCCGGCCTCCAGCGCCATGCAGATGGCTTCTGTGTGCTCGCCCTCGGGCGTGGAGACGATTAACGCATCCACCTGGGGGTGTTCGATGACTTCGCGGTTATCCGAGGTATGAAAGGCCGCCTCGTTCTGCTGGGCGACGGCCTCGGCGCGCTGGGGGTCGATGTCCGATATGGCGAAAAAGTTCACCACCGGCGAGGTGGCCGCCAGATGCGCGCGGAGCGAGCCGATCTTGCCCGCGCCGATCAGGCCGACGCCGACTTCTTTCTTTTCAATCACCATTTTGCTTTCTCCCTGAAGACGCGCGAATCCTACAATCCCGACCCGCCCTCCGCAAGGCGCGCAGGGATGTTTCGAGGGGTTGTCGAAAAAGTCCTATCCGCCTCATCCTGAGTAGCGGCGGAGCCGCGTATCGAAGGATGCCCTCTCGCCCGGCGCGAGGCGTTCGACTCCCCGCGCCCTTCGATACGCCGCCTTCGGCGGCTACTCAGGGTGAGGAAAGAGGCGTTGGCGGTTTGCGGGGGGCACAGACGGGGCTTTTCAACAACCCCGTACGGGAGACGGCCTCCTCTGGCGAAGCGCGGGATAAAACCTTATAGTGCGTCGCCGAATCGCCGAAAACCCATTGATACCACCGGAGGATTTCTCGTGAACGACCGAAATTCACTCGCCGCCCTCTTGCATGAACCGGGGAGGCTCGAACTCGTGGAGCGTCCCGCGCCCGAGCCGGGGCCGGGCGAAGTGCTCGTCGAAGTCGGCGCCTGCGCGATATGCGGCAGCGATTTCCACCTGATCGACGGCCACGTTCGGCGCGCGAAATACCCCGTCGTGCCGGGCCACGAACTCATGGGCGTCGTGAGCGCGCTGGGACCGGGCGCAGAGGGCGTGGAAGTCGGCGCGCGCGCCTGCATCGAGAACCACGTGCACTGCGGGGCCTGTTATTTCTGCAGGATGGGCCGGGTGAACCTGTGCAACGACTCGCGCTCCATCGGCATGAACGCCGACGGCGGCTACAGCCGGCACGTCGTAGCGCCCGCGAAGTCCGTCCTCCCCCTGCCGGATGCGCTGGACGACGCCACCGCTTCGGTGATGCAGACGCTGGGCACGGGCTATCACGTCGTGATGAACCGCGCGCGGATGGAAGCGGGCGAGACCGTCGCCGTCATCGGGGTGGGGCCGGTGGGGCTGTGCGCGCTGGCTTGCGCGAAATACGCCGGATGCCGCGTCATCGCGATCGACGCGGTGGGGGAGCGGCTCGAAGTCGCCCGGGAGATGGGAGCGGATGAGACGATAGACGTACGCGAGCACGACTCCGTCTCCGCCGTAAAGGACCTGACGGGCGGGCACGGGGCGGACGCCGTTCTGGAAGTCGTCGGAGGGGCGCAGAACAAGACGATGGCCCAGGCCTTCGAGATGGCGCGAAAGGGCGGGCGCATCGTCGTCGTGGGCGCGTTCTCGGTGGATGCGCCCATCGCGCTCGAACACCTCCAGCATCTCGAAAAGGAGATCATCGGCTCGCGCGGGCACCCCGACACCTTCGAGGTCTGCATCGAACTCGCCGCACGCGGGGAACTGAACGTGAAACCGATGATCACGCACCGGATACCCCTTTCCATGGTGCACCGGGGCATCGAGATGATGCGCGAGCGAAAGGACGGGGCCATCAAGGTGGTGCTCATCCCGAAAGAAGGCTGAGTTTCCGGCGCGCCGCGCCGAATCCCGTTTACCTCTTCCGACAAGACAATCTACGAGACACCCAAGCAGGGAGATAACAGCGATCATGCAAAGAGAAGAAACCATCGGCTTCATCGGCCTGGGCCTCATGGGCCGGGCGTTTTCAAAGAACCTGATCGAGGACGGCTACCGCCTCGTGGGGACGGACCCGGTTCCGGCGGCGCAAGAGGAATTCAAGGCGCTGGGAGGCGCGGTGCTCCCCTCGCCGAAGGCGGTGGCCGAGGCGGCAGATTTCGTCTTCATCTCGGTGCCGAATTCCAGGATATCGCTCGAATGCGCGCGGGGCGAGAATGGTTATCTCGCAGCCGATCCGGGCAAGAAGCCGAGAGCCGTGGTCGACACCACCACCGCGGACCCGGACGACACGCGCGAGATGGCGCGCCTGTGCGCGGAGCGCGGCTTCGACTTCATGGAGGCGTGCGTGAGCGGCAACAGCGAGAACGTGATGAACCGCGTGGGCCTCTTTCTCGTGGGCGGCGAGGAGCGGACGCACGGCATGGTGAAGAACATGTTAGGCCGCCTGCTCTCCGATCAGATCCACTGCGGTGCTGCGGGCGACGGGGCGACGATGAAGGTGCTCATCAACTACCTCACCTGCCTGCAGCGGTGCGCGATCGCCGAGACGCTCAGGATGGGCCTGAGAGCGGGCGTGAAAGGGGAACTCCTGCTCGACGCCTTCATGCGGAGCGCCGCCGACAGCAGGCAGCTCAGAAACCGGGGCCCAAGGATGATCGGCGGAGACTTCTCGAACCCCGTGAGCACGCTCGACGTGCTGACCAAGGACATCAAGCTCGGCCTCGCCCTGGGCGAGAGCGTGAACGCCAACATGCCGCTGGGCGATCTCTGCCTCCCCTTTTACACCGAGGGACAGGAAATGGGGCTCGGCGCCCTCGACAGCGCGGCCGTCTACAAGGTGTTCGAGGCGCGGGAGGGGTAGCAGGGCAGACGCAAGTCGCCCCTGCTTTTTCGTTTTTCCCCCTTGAGGAGGCTGTTGAAAGAGTCCCCCTTGTCAGGGGATAAAACCAACCCCCCCTACCCCCCCTTGTCAGGGGGGCAAGAAAAAACAAAAGCCCCTCTACCGGCGGCGGGCGTCGCCTTTTTTTACCCCCCTGTCAAGGGGGGGTAGGGGGGGTTGGTTTTCGAGTCGAGGGCGGGCGGGGGCGCGCAAGTTGTTTTCCCGCGTCCCTTTCGACAGGCTTGAGACAAGCTCTCGATACGCCCCCTTGGGCCGGTCCGGACGCCCCGGCGCCGAAAAAACGCGCAAAAACAAAAAATCTCTCCGACAGGGTATATACATTTCAGGATCAATGAGGCATACTGTCTCCATAGTATATCCTACATGCGAGAATATACTTCTCACGAGGCGTAATCCTACATACGGCCTTCCAATACATCCGGCCATGACCCCGTAATACCGCCCGGCGACGGCGCCGGTGCGCAGTTCTTCATACGGGGGCAAGTACGACTTGAAAGCAAGGGCACGCCTGAAACCGATTCGAGCCGAGCGTCGCGTCCGCCCGGCTGACGCCGTGGACCGCGCCGGCCGCCGCCGGGAGCGCCGCTCCCGCCCGGGTCCCCGCCCTCCGGCGGGGCCTGCCTCCTTCCCGATTCGCCTTATATTTTTCCAATCATCCTACGACACATGCTTCGCGAACCCCGCGTTCCGGCCGCGCCGGTGCGGGGTTCGCGCAAGGAGGAAAGCGCCTTGAAAACAAAGACACGCATGCACACGATCGAACCGAACCGCTTCCGCGCGCGGTGCGCGGCGGCGTGCCTGCTCGTCCTCGCCCTCCTGCTCGCCGCCGGCGCCGCCGAGGCGCAGACCTCGATCAAGCTGGTGGACAACACCGGGCAGTCGTCCAGTGTTTCCGCAAGCCTCGACAACGATTTCGCCCAGGCGTTCACCACCGGCAGCCACCACAGGGGCTACCGGCTCACCAGCCTGGACATCGAATTCTCCGTTATCACAAAGCAGCCGGGCTACACCGTGAGCATCCGCCCGGACTCCGGCGGCCGTCCGGGCAGCGGCGGGGGCACGCTGGCGAACCCGGCCTCGCTGGTGCAGGGGGTCAACAGTTTCACGGCCAGCGGCGATGGCCTCTACCTGGCCCCCGACACGACGTACTGGGTGATGCTCGATTTCTTCATCCAGGGTGACGCCGGCATCCAGCTCACGGCTTCGGATTCGGAGGCCGGGGAGTCGGGCTGGAGCATTGCGGACCTGGGCTACTCCCGCGAATACTTTAGCGCCGATCCGTGGACCGGGTTTACCTCAAGCAATGCCCTGAAGATCGCCGTCCGCGGCCATGAGAACCCGGACAAGAGGGCGCCCGTGTTCTCCGGCGCGTCGGTGAGCGGGACGACGCTGACGGTGACGCTCGACGAGGACCTGGACGCCGGCTCGGCTCCGGCGGGGAGCGCGTTCGGCGTGAGCACGACGCGCCCGGGCGGCGCGGACCGGACCATCGCCGGCACCGGGGCGGCCTCCGTCTCCGGCATGACCGCGACGGTGACCCTGGCAGAGGCGGTCGCTCACGGCGAGACGGTCATGGTGCACTACACCAAGCCGGCGACCAACCCGCTCCGGGACGCGGCCGGCAACGAGGCGCCGGGCTTCACCGACCGGCCGGTGACCAACCTCACGCCCGACACCGCGCCGCCCGCCGTCACCGACGCGACGGTATACGAGAATACGCTGACGGTGACCTTCGACGAGGCCCTGGACGCCGGCTCGGCCCCGGCGGGGAGCGCGTTCGGCGTGAGCGCGACGCCCCCGGACGGCGCGGCCCGGACCATCGCCGGCACCGGGGCGGCCTCCGTCTCCGGCATGACCGCGACGGTGACCCTGGCCGGTGCGGTCGCCCACGGCGAGACGGTGACGGTGAGCTACACGGCGCCGGGCGCCAATCCGCTGCGGGACGCGGCCGGCAACGAGGCGGAGAACTTCTCCGGGCAGGCGGCGGCCAACGGCACGCCGGAGGAGACCGACGCGACGCCCCCGGTTCTGTGGAGCGCGACGGCGCAAGGGTCGGTGCTTGTGCTGACCTACAGCGAGACGCTGAACCCGGGTCGCACGCCGGGGCCGGAGCGCTTCGCGGTGACGGTGGCGGGCGCGGCCCGGCAAGTCACCGGCGTCGAGATACGCGGCGGCTCGGTCGTCCTGACCCTGGAATCGGCGGCGGCCGAAGGCCAGGTCGTGCAGCTGACCTACGAGGTCCCGGCGGGTCTTGGAGCCGTCGGCATCCAGGACTACGCGGGCAACCTCGCGAGCCGGATCGACAACAAGCGGCTGGCCGGGGACACCAGGAGTCCGAGGCCTGTGGCCGCGACGGTGGAAGGGGCGGTGCTGACGCTGACCTACGACGAGGAGCTGGACCCGAGCGTCGCGCCGCTCACGGATTCCTTCCTCGTGGAACGCGACTTCATCGTCAAGGAACCCGACCCGAACAACATGTTCATCAAGCCCGGCGACCGGGATTCGGAGATCGTCGGCGTGACCAGCGTCAGGGTTCGCGGCCGTGCGGTCGTCCTGACGCTGGCGAAGGCGGTGATCGGGGACGACAAGTTGATAGTGCGCTATTACATCATCAGCAAAGATTATCGGATACAGGACTACGCGGGCAACAAAGCGGGATTTATCCCGAGAATGACGGTGACCCATGGCCCGCCACCGACGACGCGGACGCCGCCGCCCGCCGGCGGCGGCGGTGGCGGGGAGTCGGACACGGCGCCGAGCTTCGGCGGCGCGACGGTGGCGGCGCTGGCGCTGGCGCGGGGCGCGGCGATGGAGCCGGTAGCGCTGCCGGAGGCGGCGGGCGGCGACGGCGCGTTGACTTACAGCCTGACCTCGGAGCCGGCGGGCCTGGCGGGGCTCGTCTTCGACCCGGCGACGCGGCGGCTTTCGGGGACGCCGGCGGCGGCGGGGCGCTACGAGTTCACGTATACGGCCCGCGACGCGGACGCGAACCGGGCGGGCACGGACGCGGCGGCGCTGACCTTCGCGGTTACGGTCCAGGCGGCGCCGGACCCGGCGGCGGCGGTGCGGCGGAATTTGAGGCGGACGCTGGCGGCGGTGGGGACGCGGACGCTCGCGGGCGCGCTGGGCAACGTGAACGCGCGCTTCGCCGACGCCGTCCCCGGGACGGGGGTGCGGCTGGCGGGGCGGGAGGTTCTGCTCGGCGGCGGCGTGCCCGCGGTTCTGGAGCGGGCGTGCCCGGCGGAGCGCTACGAGCGCCCCGTCTACGAGCGCGCGGCTTCCGGGGGGTGCGGCGCGGCGGGAATCACGAGCGATGAACTCATGCGCGCGAGCGCGTTTACCTGGACGCCGGCCTCGGCCGACGGGGGCGCGGCTCCCGGCGCGCCGCTGTGGGCGGTGTGGGGCCGGGGTGATTTCGGCTCCTTCGAGGGCCGCCCGGAGGCGGGGGCGCGCTACGAGGGCGAGACGCGGACGGGCTGGCTGGGCTTCGACATGCGGCGGGGTCCGTGGGTGGCGGGCCTTGCGCTCGCGCACGGGACGAGCGAGGCGGACTACGGCTTCGATTCGGAGGGCGCATCGGGCCGGGGCCGCCTGGAGACGACGCTGACGGCGGCGTATCCCTACGGACGCTGGCGGTTCGCGAACGGGCTGGAGTTGCGCCTGGTGCTGGGTGCGGGGAGCGGCGAGGCGCGCCACCGGACGGAGGATGAGGAGCGCGAGACGGGCGACCTCGACATGCGGATGGCGTCGGTGGGCCTGAGGCGCGAACTCGCCCCGGTGGGGGGTTTCGACCTGGCGGTGCGCGCGGACGCGAGCTTCGTGCGGATGGAGGTCGAGGCGGGCCCCGATACCATCTCGGGCGTGAGCGCGGACACGCGCCGCCTGAGGCTGGGGCTGGAGGCCTCGCGCCGCGTCGAACTGGCCGGGGGTGCTGCGCTCACGCCCTTCCTGGAGGCGGCGGCGCGACGCGACGGGGGCGACGGCCTCACGGGGAGCGGGGTCGAGATCGCGGGCGGGGCGCGCTACACGGCGGCGCGGTTCCAGGTAGAGGCGCGCGGGCGGTGGCTGGCGGCGCATTCGGAGGACGACGCGCGCGAACAAGGGGTGAGCGTGACGGTGCGGATGGGCCCCGGGGCGGAGGGCCGGGGGCTCTCCTTCGCGCTGACGCCGCGCTGGGGGGCGCCTGCGGGCGGGGCGGAGGCGCTCTGGCGCGACGAGGCGCCGAGGCTCGCGGCGGCGCGGGAGGCCGCCGTGGACGCGCGGGTGGGCTACGGTTTCGCGTGGGCGGGGCGGGGTCTGGTGACGCCCTTCGCCGAGACGAGCGCGGGAGGCGCGGGCAGCCGCCTGAGGCTGGGGACGCGCTTCGAGGCGTCGCGGGCGGACCTGAACGTGGAGTTCGCGGGCGAGCGGACGGAGCGCGAGACGGCGGACCCGTCGCACGGGCTCAGGCTCGACGTGCGCTACAGGTTCTGAGGAGGGCGATATCCCCCGACGAGGGGATAAAAGAAAAGCCCCCCTGACAAGGGGTTGTTGAAAAAGGCTTTGTCAAAAGAGCAACCCCCCCTACCCCCCCTTGACAGGGGGGCAAGAAAAAACAAAAGCCCTCTACCGGCGGCGGGCGTCGCCTTTTCATACCCCCCTGTCAAGGGGGGGTAGGGGGGGTTGGTTTTCAAGGCGAGGAGGCGAGCAGGGGCCGGGTTATTCAACAACCCCTGAGGGGATTCGGGGGTGTGTAGGGGACGCATACATGCGTCCCGGCCTTTTTTCGCCGCCCTGTGATGGGCCGCATATATGCGGCCCCTACAATCCGCTCTCGTTTCTTCGGGCGGTTCGGGCAGACGCACGGATATATTTCGATCTCGGATTCTGGGAAAGGAGTGAAAGATGGTTTCAGGCATGTTGAAGACACTGCGGACGTTGGCGTTCGCCTTCGCCGCGCTGGCGCTGGCGGCCTGCGGGGGCGGGGGCGGGGGCGGGGCGACCGCCGCGCTGGGCGAGGCGGAGCTCGAACGGGTGCGCTCGGACCCGGCGGTGGTCCGGCTCGGCGAAATCCTCGCGGGCGCCGACGCGCTGCTGCTCACGAGCGCCCGCGCCCGCTATTCACTCGAGGGCGGGGGCGAGACGCTCGCGGAGGACCTGGTCGACACGTTCGAGTGCACGGGCGCGCGCTGCGAGGCGGCGGACGGGACGGCGGTCACCATCGGGAGCCTGACGGGCTCGGCCGCCGTTCTCGGCGTCAGCCTGAGCGCGGCGGCTCTCGCCCGGCGCGGGGGGTTCGACGCCGCGACCACCCGGGGGCGTCTCGATATTACCGACGAGAGCGTGGAGGGCGTCCGGGTGACCGCGGCGCCGGAGGTCGAGAGCTACGGCTTCTGGGGCGCACACGGCTACGCGGCGCTGGAGGTGGGTTCCGGTCCCCTCACCGGCAAGGTGGGTGAGGGGACGCTCGCCGGCGAGTTCGCCTTCGCGCGGGCCTACGCCGCGGGCGCGGCCTCGGGCTCGAACCCCTCGGGGACGGGGAGCGCGGCCTGGAGCGGGATCGTCGAGGCGAGCCCCGCCGGCGCGTTCGAGCGGCTGCAGGGGACGGTTACGGTGACGGTCGCGGACCTCTCGCGCCCGCGCGTGGGGGTATCCGTCTCCGTGCCGGGGCATAGCGTCGGCGCGCCGGGCTGGGCGGACATGCCGCTTTCGGCGGGGCGCTTCTCGACCGGGACGGTGGGGAGCGACTACCTCGCCGGCGCCTTCCACGGCCCCGGCCACGAGGAGGCCTGGGGCGTGTTCGACACCACCCGCTACCTCGGCGCCTTCGGCGCGAAGCGCGCGCCCTGACGGGCGGGCGCGCGGCCGCCGCTCCGCCTCACCCCGGGCAGCGGCCCCTCGACTTCGCCCGGGGCAGGCTCCGGCGTTGCCCGGCACCCCTCACCCCGAGTAGCCGCCGGAGGTCGAACACGACCGGGGAGGTAGGAGACAACATTTCCCCCTTGAGGGGGCTGTTGAAAAAATCCCCTTTTCAGGGGGTAAAAGGGGCATCCCTCTCTACTGAAAAGCAACCCCCCCTACCCCCCCTTGTCAGGGGGGTAAAAAAGAACGCCCTCCCGACGAGGGGGTGAAAGAATAGCCTCCCTTGTCAGGGGGGGTATAAAAAGACGATGCGCCCCCGCCGGGCTGAGGGGGTTTTGCTTTTTCTTGCCCCCCTGACAAGGGGGGGTAGGGGGGGTTGCTGTTATGGGATTTCCCTTTCAAGGGGGTTGCCATTACCCTTTCAGGGTCTTTTTCAACAACCCCTCCCCGCTCGGCTTTGACCACGCATTTCCCCGCAGTTGCCGCACTCCCCGAAAACCCGGACTGCGGTATCGCGCGCGGCGCGGGGCGAAGGATTCCCGCGCAATTGACCGGAATTTGCCCGCAAGGGAGGGCGTGATGACCAGGAGCGCGCATTCCGCAGAGGCCGTTCGCGGGCGGCCCCTGCCGCCTGCCGCCGCGGCTGAACCGCGCGACGAACGTGCAGACGAACAGCCCCATGCACGCCATGGCAAGGATGAACCCGTAGACGATGACCCGGGTGGTCCAGTATACGTCGAGCGTACCCGTCTTCTGCGTATGGGCGAAGCAGCTCTTGATCTTTTCGCCGCTGAACGCGGTCCGGCCGGTGGCGAAATCCACGGGGCGCCGTGACGCGGCATAGCCGGCTTCAAGCCAGCCCCTCGTCCATTGAAAGCTGGCGACAGTCGCGACCGCGGCAGCTGCATGGGTCCAAAGCGGGAGGGCGGTGACGCGGCCCAGCAGCTTCAGGAACATTGCTCTATTTCAATTTGTATTCCCTGGAATATTTTTTTATATTCTTTGGAATGCGAATCAAGCGAATCGTGAAACCATGTCGAAACTCACAGGCCCGCTGGTATCAGAACGTGCAACCTGGCTGTCCATTGGCAGCCAGCTTTTCGGAACACGCATGACCATTTTGCCGGAACCCCACAGTCTGACGTTGGGTCAGTTCGGCATCCTGCATCACATCGTCAGGCAACGATCGCGGGGAGGCAGCCGCATATCGGACATCGCAGCGGCTGTGGAAGTCGGCCAGCCTGCCGTTACGAAGGCCCTGGCAAAGTTCCGCAATATGGAACCGGTGGATTTCGCCGATAGCCCGACCGACAAGCGCTCGAAAATCGTTACTGCCAGGGATGAGACGACTGCGCCGCTCGACAGGATCCACAAGGACATCGGCCAGGATCTGTTCCGGGCCTTCAGCGCGATAGACGTGGATGAAATCGAGCGGTTTGCGAAGACGCTCGAGACGCTTGGCGGGTGGCTCGACGGACAGGAACGATGAGCGATTTCGCGTTCATGACGGCAATCGAGTTGAAGGACCTGATCGCGCGCGGCGACATCTCGCCGGTCGAACTCGTCGGGTCGGCCCTGGAGCGCATGGACGGGCTGGAGCCGACGCTCAACTGTTTCGTCCAGACCTCGCCCGACCTCGCCCTCGAAGCGGCGCGGCAGGCCGAAAAGGCCGTCATGTCCGGCGAAGAGCTCGGACTGCTGCACGGCCTACCCATCTCGGTGAAGGACCTGATCGCCGTGAACGGCCTGAAGCTGACCTTCGGCTCCCGGGCGATGGCGGACAACGTCGCGGCGGTCGACGCGCCCTCGGTGGACCGGGTGCGGCGGCAGGGCGGCTGCATCGTCGGCAAGTCGACGACCAGCGAGTTCGGCTGCAAGGCGGTCGGCGACAGCCCGCTGACCGGGGTGACGCCGAACGCCTGGAATCTCGCCAAGACGCCGGGCGGTTCGAGCTGCGGCGCCGCGACCAGCGTTGCCGCCGGGGTCACGCCGTTCGCGCTCGGAACCGACGGCGGCGGGTCCGTCCGCATCCCGAGTTCGCTCAGCGGCCTTTTCGGCATCAAGGCGCAGTTCGCGCGCGTCGGGGTCTTCCCGGCGAGCGCCACGCCGACGCTCGGCCACGTCGGCCCGCTCACCCGCACGGTGCGCGACGGGGCGCTCCTGCTGAACGCCGTCGCCGGGCACGACCGCCGGGATCCCTTCGGCGTCGCGCAGCCCGTGCCCGACTTCCTGGCCGCCTGCGAGCGTCCGGTCGAGGGCATGCGCCTGGCCTGGAGCCCGACGCTCGGCTACGCGCAGCCGACCGGCGAGGTGGTCCGGATCGTCGAGGAGGCCGTCAGGGTGTTCGAGGATCTCGGCTGCACCGTGGACCTGGTCGAACAGGTCATGGAAGAGGACCCGCTCCCCATTTGGATGGCCGAGTTCTACGCCGGCGTCGGAACCCGGCTCAAGGATGTGCTCGCCAACAAGCCGGACCTGCTCGACCCGGCGGTTGCCGACGTGCTCGCCGGCGCCCTCGATCAGGAACTGGACGAGTATTACGACAAGGTTTTCCGGCGCTACGACTTCCGCGAGAAGATGCGCCTCTTCTTCGAGGACTACGATCTGCTCTTGACGCCGACGCTTCCCGTCTCGGCTTTCGACGTGAACTGCAACGCGCCTCCGGAGATGCCCGACCGCAACATCGTATCCTGGGTCTACTACACCTATCCGTTCAACCTGACGGGCCAGCCGGCCGCCTCGGTGCCGGCGGGATGGACCCGGGACGGCCTGCCCGTGGGCATGCAGATGGTTTCGCGGATCCTGCACGAGGAAGACATCTTCCGCGCCGCCGCCGCATTCGAGGCCGCCAGACCGTGGGTCGACCGAAGGCCCGATCTGGCCGCACCGGCCCAGGAATGACTCAATTGAGCAGCTGTCTCGGCAGCCACACGGCGATTTCCGGAAATGCCATGATAAGCGCCGGTCCGGTCAGTTGCAGAAGCACGAACGGAATGATTCCGGTGTAGATCTGCTGGATCCTGACCTGGGGTGAGGCCACGCCCTTCATGTAAAACAGCGCAAATCCGAACGGCGGCGCCAGGAAAGAGGTTTGCAGGTTCACCGCAAGCAGAATGGCGAACCAATAAACGACGTCCAGCCTGGACGCATGGCCGGCAAAGTCGAGCAGTTCGACGATCGGCGCAAACACCGGGATGACGAACCAAACCACACCGCGTATTGTAGGGACAGGCCTCCGTGCCTGTCCGGGGTCCCTCGTCCTGTAAACCACCCCCCCCTGCCCCCCCTTGTCAGGGGGGTAAGAAGAAGCCCTGATGTATGAGGATCTGCGCTTTTTGTAAGGGCGGACCTGCGTGTCCGCCCCAAACGCGAAGTTCGCATATCGAACGGATATCGGGGGCTGGAACGCCAACAGGGGGAGAAAGCATCGACAAGGTCCGCATCAACAACCGGGCGGACACGCAGTCAGACATATATGTCTGACCCCTACGGGAAACCCATTCCCTGCTTTCGGAGGCTTTTTCAACAACCATACATGCGATCCCTCGAATGACGACTGTAGGGGCGTCGAACTTCCCGAAGAGGGAAGTTCGACCGTGCCCGCCCGTCATATTCACCCCGATATAGGACAGGCACGGAGGCCTGTCCCTACAGAAAACGATCTCGAAAGTCGTGCAGAGACTTTTTCAACAGCCCCTCCCCGCGCGGGTCGAACCCTCCCGCCCCGGCCGGGCCTGACCACGCATTTCCCCGCAGTTGCCGCACTCCCTGAAAACCCGGACTGCGGTATCGTGCGCGCGGCGCCGGGCGAAGGATTCCCGCGCAATTGAGCGGATTCGCCCGCAAGGGAGGGCGTGATGACCAGGACAGCGCATTCCGCAGAGGCCGTTCGCGAACGGGCGCTGCCGCGTGTCGCCCCGCATGATCCGAAGAGGCGGACTCCCGCCCGGGTTCGGCTCTCGCGGGGAGCAGCGCCCATGAGCCCGGAGATGACGATGGAAATGAAAATAATGATATTTTCGATAAAATCGGATAAATTTACGGGGTATTTCGATAAATTTCTGAAAATGAACGATGGGAACAATAAAGTAATAATAAGCTGTATTTCAATCGGTTATGAAAATAGACTAAAGAAGATAATGAATATATTTCCGAATTTCGTCGAATAAAAAAAGTTTTTTCGCACCCCGCAGCAGCCCGCAATTCCCCGCATCTGCCCACCGGGCGCCGCAAGCTCCCGCGAGAAGCCCGCCCTCCGGCCCGGGGCCGGGAGGAGCGGACCGCAAGCCGACCGCGCGTCGCCGCAAGGCGTTTTCGTTCATGGGCTGAACATGATATATTCGAGGCATACCATGCTGCCTTTGGAGACGCGCCGGATATGGAGAGGAATCCTCAGGAAATCGGGGAAGTCCCGGTAGGTGAGAACGGCTCATCCCTGTCGACGAACGGGGCTCAAAAGGACGGCTCCGGCGATTCGAGGTATCTGCCCGACTCGGCGGGCGCGTCCGCTCCGGCGCATGAAACGGAACTCGACAGGATAGAAACCGACGAGTGGCTCGAATCGCTCGACTACGTGCTCCAGACCAGAGGCCCCGATCGCACCAAGACGCTCCTCCGCCATTTACAGGTTCACGCCGTGCGCGCGGGCGTCGTCCGCCCGTTTTCGGCGAACACCCCGTATATCAACACCATCCCCCTGGAAAAACAGCCCCCCTTCCCCGGTGACCGGGCGCTCGAGCGGCGGATCAAGAGCCTCGTCCGCTGGAACGCGATGGCCATGGTGGTGCGCGCCAACACCGAGGACGCCTCCATCGGCGGGCACATCTCCACCTACGCATCGGCCGCAACGCTGCTCGAAATCGGGTTCAACCACTTCTTCCGGGGCAAGAGGCACCCCTCGGGCGGCGACATCGTCTACTTTCAGGGCCACAGCGCGCCCGGCATCTACGCCAGAGCATTCCTCGAGGGACGCCTGACGGAGAGAAATCTCGAGAACTTCAGGCGAGAACTCAAGGACGGAGGCGGGCTCTCCTCCTACCCGCATCCCTGGCTGATGCCTGATTTCTGGGAATATCCCACGGTATCGATGGGACTCTCCCCCCTCATGGCGATATACCAGGCGCGGTATCTCCACTATCTGGAAGACCGCGGCCTCAAGCCCGCGACGGGCCAGAAGGTATGGGCGTTCCTGGGCGACGGCGAAATGGACGAACCCGAATCGCTGGGCGCCATCACCCTCGCCGCGCGGGAAAAACTCGACAATCTGGTTTTCGTCATCAACTGCAACTTGCAGCGCCTGGACGGCCCGGTTCGGGGCAACGGCAAAATTATCCAGGAACTCGAGGCCGCCTTCCGGGGCGCGAGATGGAACGTCATCAAGGTCATCTGGGGAGACGACTGGGACCCCCTCGTGGCGATGGACGATGAGGGCGCGCTCCTCCAGCGGATGAACGAGACGGTCGACGGCCAATACCAGAAATACAGCGTCGAGAAGGTCAAGGAGGGCAGCTACCTGCGCGAGCATTTCTTCGGCGGCGACGAGCGGCTCAAAGCGATGGCCGACACCTTGTCCGATGGGCAACTCAACCGGATGCGCCGCGGGGGGCACGACCCCGAAAAGGTGTTCGCCGCCTACCAGGCCGCCATGGAATGCAGGGACCGCCCCACGGTCATCCTCGCGAAAACAGTGAAGGGATACGGCCTGGGAGAGGGCGGCGAGGGCCGGAACGTCACCCACCAGCAAAAAAAGCTCAACGAGGATGAACTCAAGGAATTCCGCACGCGCTTCGAGATTCCGATATCCGATGAAGAAGTGGCCGAGGCGCCGTTTTACCGACCACCGGACAATAGCCCCGAAATCCGGTACCTGAAAGAAAAACGGGAAAAACTCGGCGGGTATGTTCCCGCAAGGCGGAGCATTTCCACGTCGCTCAAACCGCCGCCTGATGAGTTATTCGAGGAGTTCCTGCAAGGTACGGATGGGCGCGAAGTCTCCACGACCATGGTGTTCGTCAGGGTCCTGAGCAAGCTGCTCCGCGACGAGGGACTGGGCAAACTCATCGTTCCCATCGTGCCCGATGAGGCCAGAACGTTCGGCATGGAAGCCTTGTTCCGCCAAATCGGGATCTACTCCCACGCCGGACAGTTGTATGAGCCCGTCGATCGCGACAGCCTCCTGTACTACAAAGAAGCGCAAGACGGACAAATTCTCGAAGAAGGAATCACCGAGGCGGGCTCGATGGCTTCTTTCATCGCCGCCGGAACCGCCTACGCCACCCACGGCGTGAACACCATCCCGTTCTACATCTATTACTCCATGTTCGGCTTTCAGCGCATCGGCGATCTGATATGGGCGGCGGCGGACATGTGCGCGCGCGGCTTCCTGATCGGGGGGACGGCCGGCAGAACCACCCTGAACGGGGAAGGACTCCAGCACCAGGACGGCAACAGCCACCATCTGGCATATCCCGTGCCAAATCTGCTCACATACGACCCGGCTTTCGCCTTCGAGATGGCGGTGATCATTCAGGACGGGATTCGCAGAATGTACCAGGAACAGGAGAAAATCTTCTATTACCTCACCGCCTACAACGAGAACTACGCCATGCCGCCCATGCCGGAGGGGGCGCAGGAAGGGATACTGAAAGGCATGTATCTCTTCAAGCGCTCCGAGACGGACTCGGGCCTCAAAGCGCAGTTATTGGGCAGCGGCACCATCATGAACGAGGTGCTCAAGGCGCAGGAAATGCTGGAGACGCGCTATTCGATTTCAGCGGATGTATGGAGCGTCACGAGTTACAAGGAACTCAGGCGAGACGCTCTCGAAGTCGAGCGATGGAACATGCTGCACCCGGATTCCGCACCGAAAACCCCATACGTGACGCAATGCCTTGCTCGCGCGTCCGGCGTTTGCGTGGCGGCCTCGGACTATGTGAAGGCCACGCCCGATTCGATTTCGAAGTGGGTGCCCAGGCCCATGATTTCGCTGGGAACCGAGGGATTCGGAAGAAGCGAGTCGAGAGCTTCGCTGAGAGATTTCTTTGAAATCGACGCGCGCTACATCGTACTCGCCACCATGTACAGCCTGGCGCGCGATAAAAAGATATATCCTGAACTCGTGAACAAAGCCATGAAAGACCTGGATATCGACCCCGAAAAAACCAACCCGATGATGTCCTAATTCAAAACCCGAGGGAGTTCCATGACCATCGAACTCAAACTCCCCGAGCTCGGGGAAAATATCACGTCAGGAAAAGTGATCGCCGTTTTGGTGAACGTGGGAGAAACCATAGAGGTGGATCAGTCGGTCATCGAAGTCGAAACCGACAAGGCGCTTATCGAAGTCCCCTCCTCCGTCGAAGGCACGATAACGGAAATTCATCTCAAACCCGGCGACGACGCCGAAGTGGGAGGAACCATCCTCGTCATCGAAGAAAGCGCCGCTGCCATGGAATCTACTCTGGGCGAAGAGAATTTTGAGGACATCTCTTCAGACACCGACGATCCGGCGGACACGGAAAAACCCCAGCCCATGCTGATAGATGAACCGCCCCCCTCTCCCATAGCAAAAGACGAAGACACTGCCACGCCAGAGTCCGAACCTGCAGGGTACTCGCTGGAACCCGCAGAGGCGCCACCTGAGACACCTGCACCGGAGACTGCCGAAACACCTGCGCCAAAGAGCCGTAAAACGCCCGCGCCCGCGGCGCCCTCGGTACGCAGAATCGCTCGGGAGGCGGGCATCGAAATAAGCGAAGTGCCGGGCAGCGGAATCGGAGGCAGGATATCCGCGCAAGACGTCAGGCAATTCGTGGCGGCGCAAGGAGGCGCCGCCGTACCGGATGCGCCTGCTCCCGCGCTGATGAGCGTACCCGTTCAACTGCCCGACCTCGCCCGTTGGGGAGAGGTTAAGCGCGAACCGATGTCGGGAATCCGTCGCGCGACATCCGTGAATCTCACCCGCGCGTGGACGAATATCCCCCACGTAACACAATGCGAAAAAGCCGATATTTCCGAACTCGATGATTTAAGAAGGAAATTCTCTCCAAAAGCGGAGGCGGCAGGCGGAAAACTCACCGTCACCGCCATTCTCATCAAAGTCATCGCCTCGGCCCTCAAGGTCTTCCCGCAATTCAACGCGAGCGTGGATGCGGAGGCAGAAGAGATCATCTACAAAAACTATGTTCACGTCGGCGTTGCCGTGGACACCGAAAATGGTTTGCTCGTTCCGGTGATTCGTGATGCGGACAAGAAGAACATCATCGAGCTGTCGGTGGAACTGGGCGAAGTCGCGGAACGCGCGCGCTCCCGAAGACTCGCCCCCGACGACATGCAGGGCGGCTCCATCACCATCACGAACCTCGGCGGATTCGGCGGCACGTATTTCACTCCGATAGTGAACTGGCCCGAAGTCGCGATTCTCGGCGTCTCCCGGGCACGTATGGAACCGGCATGGATGAAAGACGAGGAGAGATTTGTGCCGCGCCTGATGCTCCCGCTCATGGTTTCCTACGATCACCGCGTCATCGACGGTGCGGATGGCGTCAAATTCCTGCGGTGGGTGGCCGACGCACTGGAAGAACCCATGCTCATGAGTCTCGAGGGTTGAACCGCCCACCGGAGACACGATTCGGCTGATTTGATAATCGCGACGGCGAAATCAGCCCCGGCGGACTTTTCGGATTGTTCAACTCCTCCACCATCCAATGGAACCTCCTGGAGCATTCCAGCCTATCTTTTGGATGCCTCATAGATGACGAATCTTTTGGGTGATTGGAATTTTCTGCAATACTGGTGGTGGAAACCCTACATCAAACCCCTCGTCGGTTTGGCCTGGTTTGCGGGCGTCATCGCGCTGGGAGCGATCATCTTCTTCGTTGTCATGGGAAGCGCCAGGCTCTCTGAATACAGAAACGCTCTCTTCCCTCCCCAAGAGCCCGAGATCCCCGAGGATGAAGCAGCGCTCGTCGAATTCATGGAGTCTTTCTTTCCGGAAGTATCGGAAGAAGAGGTTCTCCTGATGGAACATATCCTCGACGACGTCATCAAGGAGGATATTCATCCGCAAATGGCGCGGGAAATCGAAGCCCGGGGCATACCCGTCCGGCTGCTGGCGCTCCCGCCGCCGGAAATCGTACGCGCAGTAGGATGCTACCCCGTCGCCGTGTGGATTCCCCGCCTGAACGCGATAGAGATATACGCTTCTGTCGTCAAGAGCGAATGTCGGCGAGACCCGAAGCGTTACAGAGCGAAGATAGGCGATCTGCTGCTGCATGAAATCGGCCACGCTCTGGGCCTTGATGAACCGAAAATCAAGGATTTCGGCGTGTAGCGGCTCTATTCCTCCGCGCCGTGCCCGCTGAGTTCGGCGGGGTCGGTCACCTCAACGCTGCCTTTAAGCCCGAACACGCGCTGCATCTTCTTCCTGAAGGCTGGTGTGAAAAGCTTTTCGGCATAATAGCGGCCAGCCACCCTTTTGTTCACCTGCGCCAGGGTGGGATACACGTGAACCGTATCCACTACCTCCTTGACGTGCATCTTCTTTCGAACGGCCAACACGAATTCGTGCAATATCTCTCCCGCCGCCGGCCCCACCAAATCGGCCCCCAAAAGCCTGCCCTTCTCGTCGCACACCACCTTGCAAATTCCCTCCGTTTCCCCGTCCAGTACGGCGCGATCCACCCGGCTCATCGGAAAGCGCAACACTTGCATGCGATTCGCCCCCAAAGCGGCTTCGGCGTCAGCTTCGCTCAAGCCGACGTGCGCTGCCTCGGGCGTCGTGTAGATCGTCCAGGGAACGGCCTCATAGTTCGTCTTTTTCTTGAGAAACGGGAGCGAGATGCCGAAAGGCGCGCTGAATAACATGTTCCTGAGCGCTACACCCGCCTCATACTCCGCCATGTGAGTGAAGAGGTACTGCCCCCGGATGTCACCGGCGGCGAATATGCGTGGATTCGAGGTTTGGAGATATTCATCCGTCTCCACGCCGCGCGGAGAGTACTTCACGCCCGCCTTCTCCAGGTCCATCCCACCCACGTTGGGTGATCGGCCGGTCGCGATGAGCAGTTGATCGCATACCCATTCTCTTTTTCCCGATGGCGTATCGGCCTCGAGAAAAATCTCATCACCTCGTTTCTCGGCTCTTTGCGTGTTCACGTCGAAGTGAAGTTTGAGGCCGGATTTCGTCAAGGAATCGGCAAGTATTTCGGCCATTTCCTTATCGAGCCTCGGCAAAAGCTTCGGCGCGCTTTGCAGCACTTCCACATCGGCGCCGAGTTGTTGAAATGCCTGTGACAATTCCAGGCCAATAGGTCCCGCTCCCAGAACCACCAGGCGTCTCGGCAACTCCTCCAAATCGAAAACGGTTTCGTTCGTGAGATAGGGCACGCTATCAAGACCGGCGATGGGCGGCACGAAGGGAGAGCTTCCCATGGACAGCAAAAACCGCTTGGCCCGGAGCGTCCTGTCCCCTACCTGAAACGTATCGGGACCTGTAAAGGCGCCATCGCCGAATATCACCTCGATGCCCATGCCCTCGAAGCGCTCGGGCGCGTCGTGCTCTCCGATGTGGGCCTGGGCCGCCTTCATGCGCTTCATGACGCGGGGGAAATCGACCCGCACATCGCTAACGTCAATCCCGAACTCGGGCATCGAGCGCGCCTGCGCCGCCAGCCTGGCCGAG
Organism: bacterium; assembly: GCA_022825065.1. Lineage (GTDB taxonomy): Bacteria > UBA8248 > UBA8248 > UBA8248 > UBA8248 > Bin107. The sequence continues at coordinate 21,065 of JAJDYR010000038.1, read as the reverse complement.
CGGATCAGGCCCTTTGAGGGTACGCATCCATAATTCAGGCAATCGCCGCCGAGCTTCGTTTTCTCCACGAGCGCGGCTTTGGCCCCCAGTTGCGCGGCACCTACTGATGCCACCAGACCACCGACCCCTCCCCCGATGGATACCAAATCAAACACCGATTCATTTTGCATCTTCATATCCTCTCCAGACGACGAAATGCGTCTCTTCCGCAACGAGCGCGGACCAGTCCACTCAAGATGTTACCTTATCCAGGGGTTTCAGGCCGAACAAGAAAAACAAAACCGCCATCAGTAAATAACCGACAGCTATGCCGGGCGCCGCCCCCCAACCAAAGAAGCTGACGACGCCCCCGGGCGTGATTCGCCAGGCATGAATGATCCCGAACCAGCTCAATACCGCGCCGGCCAGCGCCCATCCTCCCGCCTGTTTCGGCTCCTTGTCCACAAGTTTGGCCACGATGGCGGTCAGAATGATGGACGTGAAAAGAAAACCGCGCTCCAAAGTGACCATCCCGACGAGGTGGAATCCCACTTTGGCGAACGCATCCTGCCCCACTTTCCACAAAGTCGCGCCCGCCCCTCTGAGAGAAGATTCCACCATCAACAGCCCCCATGCGGAGATGGCGGGTATCAAGCCGATGGCCACGGCCGGCCCGTGACTCTTCGGCACGGCCTGGAACGCCTGGGTGAGCATCATCACCCCGATCCACAGCATGAGGGCGAAAAGCGCCTCACTCGGAATGATCCTCGAGAGGGCGGCAATCGAGCCGGTGAAGCAAAGAATCGTCATCACGGTTCCGTTCAAGGCGCTGTAGCCTGAGCGCGCCCCGACCTTCTTCCAGGCCGGATGTCCGATATATATCGTTGTGGGAAAACAACTCCCCAGACATGCCGCGAGAAGTGAACCCGCGCCGTTCACCGCCAGTGAACTACCCGTGTCGTAACTGTCACCGGCTGCGGCCGCGCTCTCCAGGCACATCAGGCTGCCCACCAGCGTCATCAGGCCCATGGGGATGGAGACCGCGAGATAGTCCCACGCCAGCGGACCAAAAAGAGCGTCAAACAAAGGATCGAGGGCCAAGGATGGGAGCGCCAGCCCTACAGGCGCGGGGATTCCGCCCGGAAATCCTCTGATGACGGCGGACAGCACCACTCCCACTGCCACTGCAACGAGGCCTCCCGGCACACCGAAGGGAAATCTGAATCCGCCGAAATAATGAACGAGGATGATTCCCAGAGGCACCATGGAGAGGAGCGGGTTCTCCCAGATTCTGAACGCGAAATCCATGGAGATGAAAGTGAGCGCGATGCCCCCCAGAGCCGAGAGCAACGCGGCCCTCGGCGCGATCCGCCTGATCCACCCGCCCACCAGGGAGCCGATGGTCTCGATCACCCCGCTCACAAAACAGGCCGCCAGCCCGGCCTTCCATGCCGCTTCGGCGCTTCCGGTCTTGAGCTTCACGGGAAGCATGACAAAGAAGATGAACGCGAAAAGCGTCACCGTGTTGAGACCGTAGGGCATGGCGGTCACGTCGTCGCGGCCCTCGCGTTCGGCCAGACGCCGTGCCTGCCAGGTGTAGAAAAGGTTGCCGCCCAGAAGGCTAAGCGCCGCGGCGGGCAAAACGCGCCCGAAGATAAGCGAATCGGAAAAACCCAACAACCCTTTCAAGAAACTCACGATGAGAAGAAGGTTGATGAGGTTATCCATCCACAGGCCGAAGAAGCCGTCGACATCACCCTTCACGAACCACTTGGACATCGGAGTCTCGCTGTTCAAAACCAAAAACGTCAAACCGCGCACGCCTTGATTTCGGGATAGTAAAACACGCGGCCTTTTTCGCCAAAGCGCACGAGGCTGTTTTTCTCATATCCATCGTTTTGCTATGCTTCAGCCACAAACCGAAATCACTTACGTGCTCATTTGGGAGAAAAGCGATGGAAGCCGTCAAAGTCTATACGCGCCACGGGTGATACACCTGCGCCCTTACGAGAGAGTTTCTCTCGTCCAGCGGTCTGGAAGTCGTCAACAGAGACTGCACGAACGACGCAGAGGCCCAAGCGGAATTGAAAGCACTCGGGATCAAGTCCCTGCCCGTCGCCGTGCGCGGAGAGAACGTAGTAGTGGGCTATGACGTGGATGCACTTTGCGAGGCTTTCGACATCGAACAGGAAGGCGCAGGCCCCTTGTCGTCCGAAAAAATGCTCCACTACTTCGAGATGGTCTTCGACGCCCTGCGCCACGTGGTCCGCCAGATACCATACGAAACCCTCGACTGGATATCTCCGGGCAGGCCCCGCTCGCTGCGCCAGCTCACCTGGCACAGTTTCGAGCGTCCGGACCTGGTGATGCAGGCCCACGCATCGGGCGAATACACCGAGGAAATGGTTCGGCGGTATGAAACGATGGCGAACGATTACGATACCTCCGAAGACATCTGCGCCTACGGGGATGAGATACAGGGCAGACTCACCGAATTCCTCACGGACGGCGGCGAGGCGCTGGCGACGAAAGTATCGAGCTACATGGGGCCCATCACCGTCCATGAGTTGATGATCCTCTCCCTGGGACACGCCTTCCAGCATCTGCGGCAAACCTACCACTATTTTGAAATGCTGGAGATGGAGCCGGAAAACCCGCTCAGGCCCGAGGACTACGAAGAAGTGCCCGTACCCAAGGATCTCTTTTAGTTCAAGTTTTTATTTCCAGGAGACCGTCTGATGCCCTCGAAAGACACGTTCCCCTTCCGCGCGAACCGCGCCCGCATGAGACGTGAGTTCAACGCCCAGGCGAAGATCGGCAAATTCGGAAAAACGGGCCTCGACCGCGTGGCCTTCACACCGGTCTACAACGAAGTGCGAGACCTCGCAGAGGACTGGATGAAGGCGGCGGGCCTCACAACGCGCGTCGACGCCGTGGGCAACCTCTACGGAAGAAAAGAGGGCCGCGTGCGCGGGCTTCCCGCCGTGATGGCGGGCTCTCACCTCGATTCCCAAAGCCCGGGCGGACGGTTCGACGGACCCGCGGGCGTTCTCACTGCTCTCGAAGCGTTCCGGCGCATCGAGGAGACGGGAATCGACCACGATCACCCCATCGAGATAGTGGCCTTCATCGGGGAGGAATCCGCCTGCGGGATGACGGTGTTCGGCAGCAGCGTCGCCACGGGCGTCGTGGGCGTGAAGGACTTGAAGAACACGGTGCATCCGCCCACCGGAAAATCGCTGTATGAGGCCATCGAGGCGGTGGGAGGCAATCCCGCGCGTGTTCGCTCATGCCGGATTAAAGACGGCTCGCTCAAGGCCTTCCTGGAGCTTCATATCGAACAGGGGCCGGTGCTCGAATCGGCCGAGGTGCCCATCGGCATCGTGGACCGGGTGGTGGGATACACGAGAGGCGAGGTTCACTTCTCAGGAGTCACGGCGCACTCGGGCGGACAGCCCATGCCCTACCGCAAGGACGCCGGCATCGCGGCGGCGGACTTCATGGTGCGCATGGAAAATTTAGTGAACCGCGCGCCCGACTCCCAGCGGCTGACGATCACCTTCGGCGAGATGGAAGCGCTCCCAGGATGGGTATCCATCGTGCCCGGAGGGGCGAGGCTTTCCTTTGATCTCAGAAGCAGGAGCCAGGCGGTGATGGATCGCACCCTCGCGCGCATGGAAAAAACTCTCGCCGCCATCGGGAAGGAGCGCGGCGTCAAGGGCCGTCTCTCCGACGTGAAGAAACTGGCCGTCTGCCCCACGTCCAATAACATCCAAAAGGCGCTCCGGCGCGCTTCTCAAGAAACGGGCCACGCTTCGCTCACGCTGTCGAGCGGCGGGGTGCACGACGCCTGCCGCATGGCGGCGATTTGCCCGATGGGCATGGTGTTCATCCCCTCGGTGGACGGGCTCTCGCACACGCCCGAGGAGTTCACCCACTTCGACGACATGGTGAAAGGTGCGGAAATCCTCGCCTCCGCCATCGCGCATCTCGCGAATGAGAGGGTGAAGGCGTAAGACGACAAGTCAACATCAGACGTACTTTCCCAGGCATTTCCCCGATCAGTGGTGCGCTGGTCCTCCCGAGCTGATCCCTCGCACCTGCTCGAAAGGACTGCTCCTCTTCACCCGTACTTTCTCCCTGAAATCCCGTTATGATTGTTGAGTTATTGTGAAGCGGATCGTTTTGTGGTAAATTTCGCCGCCGAATCAATGAAATAGAAATGTGAATTTGTTGCCGCACCTCGTGCGGTGTGGCGTCTCGAAACCAAGGCTCTTTAGTTGAAATCGAGAGGGAGAAAAAAATGGGCAGGATAATCAGGCACGTCATTCTCGGGTTTGCGCTGCTCCTCGCGGTGAGCATCGCCTTCACCCCTGCGGCGCATGCGGCCAAGGAAGTGAAGATCGGCTTCAGCATGGCGCTGACCGGACCGCTCGGCCCCGCTGGCAAGGCGGCGCTTCTGGCCATGCAGATCTGGCGCGACGACGTGAACGCCAAGGGCGGACTGCTCGGCCGCAAGGTCAAGCTGGTCTATTATGATGATCAAACCAAGCCGGCCAACGTACCGGGCATCTACGCCAAGCTGCTCGACGTGGACAAGGTGGACTTCATCGTATCGGGCTACGGGACGAACCTCATCGTTCCCGCCCTGCCCATCGCGATGGAGCGCGGCATGGTGTTCATGGGCCTGTTCGGCCTCGACGCGAACGCGAAGTTCAAATACAACAACTACTTCCAGATCATGCCGGCCGGTCCCGATCCCATCGTGGACTGGTCGCGCGGCTTCTTCGAACTCGCCGCGAAGCAAAAGCCCCGTCCCAAGACGATAGCGCTGCTCTCGGCGGATGCGGAATTCGCGCGCAACGCCGTGGCCGGCGCCCGCCGGAACGCGAAGAAATTCGGCTTCAAGATCGTCTACGACAAGCGCTACCCCTTCCCCGGCACGACCGACTTCACGCCGATTCTTCGCGCCGTCAAGGCCGCGAACCCGGACCTCTTCTACGTGGGCTCCTACCCGGGCGGTTCGGTGGGCATCGTGAAGGCCGCACATGAGATCAAACTGGAACCCAAGCTCTTCGGCGGCGGCATGGTGGGCCTCCAGTACACCGCCATCCAGATGAACCTCGGCAAACTGCTGAACGGCATCACGGACTACTGGTTCTGGGCGCCGGAGAAGACCCTGAAGTTCCCCGGCATCGAAGCCTTCCTGGCGAAATACCAGAAAGAAGCGCCCAAGCAGAAACTCGACCCGCTGGGCTACTACCTGCCGCCGTTCGCCTACGCCTACGTGCAACTACTCGGAAATGCGATCGAGGCCACCAAGAGCTTCGATCAGGCGAAGGTCGGCGCCTACATCCGCAACAACACCCATTCGACCGTGGTCGGAGACGTGAAGTTCGGCAAGAACGGCGAATGGGCGACTTCCAGGACGTTCCAGGTGCAGCTGCAGAACATCGAGAGCAACAAGATGAGTGAGTTCAGCAAAGCAGGAAAGATGGTGGTGGTGTATCCCGAGGAGTTCAAGTCCGGAAACTTCATCTACCCATACGCGAAAGGCAAGTAACGAACCGGACATAATATCGTGACCGGGGGGCGACGCCCCCCGGTCCGCGTCCGGCTCGCGGGAGGAGAGCACGCATGCTCAGCATCGAATTCTTGTTGAACGCGCTTATCGCGGGCCTCCTGCTGGGAGGCTTCTACGCCGCGATGAGCGCCGGGCTTTCGCTCTCCTTCGGTTTGCTGGACGTCGTGAACATCGCTCATCCGGCCTTCATCATTTTCGGCTCCTATCTTACCTTCTATGTGAACGAGCACTTCGGGTTCGACCCGATACTCGCGGGCCTCGTCTTCGCGGTTCCCTCCTATTTCCTGGGCGTCGCGGTATACCGGATCTACTACAACTGCTTTGAAAAAACGGGAGCGGAATCCCTGCGCGGACTGGTGTTTTTCTTCGGACTCTTTTTCCTCATCGAGGTCATCCTCATCATCACCTACGGGGTGGACTACCGCCTCGTCCGCGCCTTCTACATCGGCAAGTCCACATCCATCGGCTCGGTGGGAATCGCCTACCGGCTGTTCGTACCCTTCCTCGTGGGGGGAATGCTCGCCGCCGTCCTGTACCTGTTTCTCACAAAAACCTTTTTCGGCCGCGCCATCATGGGCGTGGCGCAGGACAGCCTCGCCGTCCAGCTCATGGGGGTGGACCCCATTCGAATCAAGACGGTCGCCTTCGGCATCGGCATCGCCACCGCCGTGATTGCGGGCTCCCTGCTCATCATCATCGGCCCGGTCGAGCCGACCATCGGGCGCGAGTACATCGGCCGCGTGTTCGCGGTCACCGTCCTTGGCGGACTCGGCAGCATGACGGGCACGCTCGTGGGCGGGCTCATCCTGGGCGTCGCGGAGAGCTTCACCTCTTCATTCTTCGGCCCCTCGTGGGCGCTGGCCGTCTCGTTCGGCATTCTGCTCATCTGCCTGGCGGTCCGGCCGTCCGGCCTGTTCGGGAGGTAGCTCCTTGAGCAAGGAAAGGAAGCTCTTCCTGATCGTGGCCGCCGTACTGATCGTCGGCTCCTTCCTCATCACGACCCAGATGGAAAACCGCTTCTATTACAAGGCGGCCTACGTCGTGCTGCAGTACGTCGTCCTGGCCACCGCCTGGAACATCCTGGGCGGCTACACCGGCTACGTGAACTTCGGCACGGCGGCGTTTTTCGCCATGGGCGCCTACACCGCCGTGGCGCTCATCAAGACCTGGAAGCCGCCCCTCTACGTGCTGCTCGTCACGGGCGGCCTCGTCTCGGGCCTTCTGGGACTCGGCATCGGCTACCTGACCTTGAGGCTCAAGGGCGTCTTCTTCTCCATCGCCACGCTGGCGCTGGCCGTCGTGCTCCAGATGATCATCTCGAACTGGAGCTATGTGGGCGGGGGCGCGGGCACGGCCATCCTGAAGCCCAGGAGCGTGCCGCTGTTCTCGAACTACGACGAGTTCCTCTTCTTCGTCATGGCGGCGCTCGCGGTGGTCTCCGTGGCCGTCGCCTGGCTCATCGAAAAATCCTGGATAGGCAGGGGAATGGCCGCCATCCGCGACAACGAGGAAGCGGCCGAGTGCATGGGCGTGCCCATCCTCAAGCTCAAGCTGTTCGCCACCACGGTGAGCGGCGCGCTGATGGGAATCGCGGGCGCGCCGTTTTCCTATTTCGTCGTCTACATCGAACCCACCTCGGCGTTTCACCTCGACTACGCGGTGAACAGCCTCGCCATGCCCATGATCGGCGGCACCACCACCTGGCTGGGTCCGCTGGTCGGCGCCGTTCTCGTCGGCACGGCCCAGCAGATAGCCACCGTCACCCTATCTTCCGAGATGAACCTGCTCATCGTGGGCAGCCTGCTCGTGGGCTTCGTGGTGTTCGCGCCCGACGGCCTCGTGGGCCTGTTCGGAAAGATTCGCGCGCGCCTGGCGGGGAGGGAGGCATGATGAGCGAAAACCTCCTCGACGTGAACGGCGTGACGAAGCGCTTCGGCGGATTCAGCGCGCTCACCCGCGTGGACCTGCACGTAAAGGAAAACGAGCGCTTCGGCCTCATCGGCCCCAACGGCTCGGGCAAGACGACGATGATCAACTGCATCTCGGGCGCTTTGGCCAACGACGAGGGGAACATCGTCTTCGCGGGCCATGACATCACCAGGATGCCCGCCTACCAGCGAACACGGCTGGGCATCGCCCGCAGTTTCCAGATTCCCAAGCCTTTCGTCAGCATGACGGTGCTCGAGAACCTCTGCATTCCGCTCGAATACGCCGCCCACCAGCACTCCCACGGTGTGGAGCTGCGCGGCGAGGCCATGGAGATACTCGAACTCATGAGCATGGCGGACAAGGCCGACGTGCGGACCGGGGGGCTCACGCAGATCGAACTGAGAAAGCTCGAACTCGCCCGCGCCATGGCGGCCAAGCCGAAGCTCCTCATATCGGACGAGGCCATGGCGGGCCTCTCCAACACCGAGGTGGACGACATTCTCGAAATTCTCGTGCGCCTGAACGAAGAGGGCCTCACCGTCATCATGATCGAGCACATCATGCGGGCGGTCATGAACTTCTCGGAGCGCATCGTCGTCCTCGACGCCGGCGAGAAGATCGCCGAGGGGACGCCCGATGAGATCGTCAACAACAAGGACGTGGAAAGGGCCTACCTTGGCGCATAGCATCGTCGTCGACAACGTATCCGCGGGCTACGGGGCCGTGCGCGTCCTGCACGGAGTCTCCATCGAGGTGAACGACGGAGAGACCGTGGTGCTCCTGGGCACCAACGGCAACGGCAAGAGCACCCTCATCAAGTGCATCATGGGCATCATCCAGCCCGATGAGGGGGAGATTTATCTCGAAGCCGACGGCGAGCGAATCAACCTGGCGGGCCGGAACCCCGAGGAAATCGTGAACCTGGGCGTGGCGCTCGTGCCGGAGGGCAGACGCCTGTTCCCGCGCCTGACGGTGGAGGAGAACCTCCTCCTGGGCGCCTACCGCGAAGAAGCCCGCCGCGGCATCGACAGAAACCTCGCCTTCTCCTTCGAGGCCTTCCCGGTGCTCGCCGAGCGCAAGAACCAGCTCGCCGGCAGCATGAGCGGGGGCGAGCAGCAGATGCTGGCCGTGGCCCGCGCGCTCATGTCCGCGCCCAAGGTGCTCCTGGTGGACGAGCCATCCGTGGGTCTCGCGCCCATCCTCGTGAACCGGGTAATCTCCAAGATCCGCGAGTTGAAAGAAGAATACCAGCTCACCGTCCTCATGGCCGAGCAGAACTTCAACCAGGCGGTCAAGATAGCCGACAGGGGCTACATCATCGTCCACGGGGAGATCGCCTTCGCGGGCGAGAACACCGAAGCCCTCGTCGGCCACGAGCTCGTGAAGAAATACTACCTCGGGGTATAAACCCGGATCACCGACCTCCCTTGCAGTCCCGCGTCTTCCCCGATAAGCCTATCCTTCCCCTGAAGGGGCTGTTGAAAAAGGCCCTGAGGGAATAGCGCTGGCGGCGCATTCCCCGCCCCGGCGCGTAATGCCTTTCTCATCCCGAGCAATCCGCCACTCCGCCTCACCCTGAGTAGCCGCCGGAGGCGGCGTATCGAAGGGCGCGGAGCTCGTGCCTACCGGAGAGGTGCGCCCCTCATCCTTCGATACGGCGCTTTCGCGCCTACTCAGGATGAGGGTTCGGGACGACCGATGAGGGAGCAAGAATCACTCCCCCCCTTGAGGAGGTTGTAAAAAAACCCTCTTTTTAAGGGGTAGAAAGGACGCCCCTCTTGACTGGAAAACCAACCCCCCCTACCCCCCCTTGTCAGGGGGGTATAAAAAGGCGATGCGCTCCGCCGGACCGAGGGGGCTTTGCTTTTTCTTGCCCCCCTGACAAGGGGGGGTAGGGGGGGTTGCCTTTATGAAGTTTCCCTTTCAGGGGGTTTCTCAACAAGCCCGCATTGGTCGGCTCCGACACCGAATGACGGGTGTTGTGATCTCCCCAAAAGAGTGTCGTAGGAGCATTTCGTGAAGCGCCCGTTCATTCTCGCCGCATCGTCTCAATACCCCAAATCCTTTGCGGGGACGTCGGAGGCCACCTGTATCACGATGCCTTCGGTCTCATCGGGGTGCAAGAAAAGGATTTCATACCCTCTGGGGGTGTAGGTGCCCGGGCCGAAGCCGTCCAGGAACTTCACGCCGCTATCCGTGAAATGCTTGCCCGCAACACCCGTATCGGGCGCCGAAAGCGCGATGTGCGAGAGGCAGGGGCCCCCGTTTCGCTCGAGCATCTTCGTGTAGAGGTTCTCCGGGTCGTAGGGCTGCATGATTTCTATCTCCACGTCGCCCATCCTCAAGAACGTGGCGTGCGCCCAGCCGGTGTCGGCCACCTGCACGCGGTTCGGCTCGCAGCCGAGCTTTTCCTGGAACATCTTGGTGGTTCGCTCCATGTCGTCCGTAATGAGGCCCACATGATGAATCTTCTTGAACATTGTAATACTCCTCGAAAGATGATCATTCCATATATGATGACCGATGATGATCCGCGAAATCCGTATGGCGAGAAAACGGTCCGCCGCATGACCGGCATAAGAGACACAAGCGTTCTTGAATGTCAAAAAGAAGAATGCGTCCCGACGCATCGGTCCGCCCATGAAATTGCCTGAATGGTAAAAGCCGGAAATCCCCCGTTTTTGAGTTGTTGACATCGCCATAGCGAGATTCTATGATTTTTCCATCGAAACCATTTCAAAGGGGTACTGGCAGCAATACATGCACCGTCCTCATGTCATTCATCACCATAAGGAGGAGAAATCCATGAGTCGTTTGGACAGAAGAAAATTCCTGAAAGGCGCAGGCCTCATCGGCGGCATCGTGGCCGCGCAGGCGGCGCCCCCGTTTCTAAGAGAGGGACTCGGCGCCCGGCCGATCAAATGGGGTTCCATCCACCCGACGACGGGCCCCTACTCCACCGAGGCGTTCGACCAGGTGGAAGGCGTCAAGATCGCCATCGAGGACGTCAACAAGGAAGGCGGCGTGGACGGGCGCGAAGTCAAGCTGCTCTTCCGCGACGACCAGTTCAAATGGGACCAGACCACCACGCACGCGCTCGACCTGATCGACAACCACAGGATCGACTTCCTCGCGGGCTCCATGGTCGGCCCCGAAGAAGTGCGCCTGAACGAGTTCTCCCGCAAGCGCAAGATCATTTATGCGAACTATCCCCAGCACATCATGTCCACCCCTGGGAACGCGAAGAAGATGTCGCCCCTGTTCTTCACGGCGAACACCACGCCGTATCAGCTTTGCGCCAGTTCGCTCACCTATATCGCCAAGAACAACCTGGGCAAGAAGATCCACTGCGTGTTCGACGACTACATCTGGCCCAAGATGTTCATCCCCGCCTTCGAGAAGCTGACGAAGGACTTCAACCTCACCTGGAACGCGAACAGCTCCGTATCGTGGGTGCCCTTCCCGACCTCGATGGACTATTCGGCGACGTTCCCGAGAATCCTGAAGGAGAAGCCCGACGTCGTCTACGCGCTCAACTGGGGACAGCGCCAGGTCGCCTTCGTCAAGCAGGCGCGTGAAGCCGGCCTCGACAAGAAGGTGAAGATCGTGCTCGGCGCCACCGAGATCACCATGCCCGAGGCCGCCGGACTCGGTTCATACGAGGGCTTCAACGCGGCCATGATGTGGCACCCCTCTCTCGCGAGCAAGTATCCGGCCGCCAAAACGCTGAACGACAAGTTCCTGGCGCGCCGCAAACGGCCGTGCTCGAGCTACGGGATGCTGGCCCACGACCTCACGCGGCTGATCCTGGACACGGCGAAAGAGACCAAGCTCTACAAGCGCCGCGACCACTTCAAGCTCGCGAAGGTGCTCGAAGGCAAGAAATTCCAGTACAGCAAGGGCGTGTGCGAGATTCGCCCCTGCGACCACGTCTGCATCTCGGAAGTGTTCGTGATGCGCGGAAAATCCAAGGCCGAGATGAAGGATAAATTCGACCACATCGAGGTCATCGGCTCCTCGAGCGGCGAGGGCAACACCGTCTCCTGCGAGGCGAAAGGCCTGAAAGAACCCGCCAGCGAGAGAAGGGCCTAGGAAACGGCGCATCGAAACACCATCGGACGCCGACCGGGGCGGCTGGATTTCAGCCGCCCCGGCTTTTCCTCACGGCGTTTGACAAAGGCGGCGTTTCATCCTAGACATTGCACTCTTGCGACTTCCCCGTTCTCAAGGAGCGTATTTTGGCAGCCGGAGGTGTTGAATTTTCGGAGTTCGTCCAGCACCTGTTCCTGGGTCTGGTGCAAGGCTCCTTCTGGGTTCTGCTGGCCCTGGGTCTTTCGATCATATTCGGTCTTATGGGCATCATCAATTTCGGGCACGGCGCCTTCTACATGCTGGGCGCGTACGTGGGCTTCACGGTCTCGGACCTCATATTCTCTCCCTTTCTCGGGCCGAACGCGGGCTTCATCGTGGCCCTCGCTTCCGTTCCCATCGTCATGTTCGCCCTCGGGATGGTTTTTGAGAGATACGTCATCAGCAGGATATACAACACGGAGAACGAGCGGTTCTCGGGCGTGCTCATCATGTTCGGCATGTCCATCTTTCTGCCGGACTTCGTCCGCCTCCTCTGGGGCAGGCCGGGAAAACCCTTCAACATCCCTCCGATGTTCCAGTTCTCGCTCTTCAAGACGGGCACGCTCGACATCACGGCCTACAGGAGCTTCACCATCATCACCGCGGCGATTCTCGTCGCCCTCCTCTGGGTGCTCATCTACAAGACCAACCTGGGCATGATGATCCGCGCGGGCACGAACAACAACACGATGGTCAAAGTTCTCGGCATCAACGTGTCGCGCATCTGGAGGCTCACGTTCGGGCTGGGCATCGCACTGGCCGGATTCTCCGGCGTCATGATAGCCCCCCTGTTCGCGGTGGACGCCACGATGGGCGAGCTCATTCTGGTGCAGACCTTCATCGTGGTCGTCGTGGGCGGCATGGGGAGTTTCATCGGCCCCGTGATCGGCGGGCTGATTCTGGGCCAGCTCTGGGCGCTCACTCCCCTGGTGGGCAGAACCCAATACGTGGTTCAGAACTGGACGGGCACGGTGATCGGCCCCGATTTCTGGGAAAAGGCTTCCGACATCCTGCTATTCATCGTGATGGCGGTGATCCTTCTCTTGAGACCAAGAGGGTTGTTCGGCCAGGAAGGCGCTTTTGACTAAAAATTCTTTTCGTCTCGGGAGAGATTTCTAAAGTGGACGCAGCGGCTCCAAAAAACAGATTCACCCCCAGGGAATTCTGGGCCTGGATCTCGGAAGTCTTTGACAACTACGGCATCCTGATTCTCGCCGGTCTCCTGCTGGTGTACCCGTTTTTCTTCAGCGCCCTCAACGATTCGATCATCTGGCTCGAGGACAACGACTGGGAGGCGACCGCAGAGGTCGTCGCGGAGGTTCGCGGCTTCGTGCCGAGCACGCCGCTGATGATCCAGATTCTCATCTACACGCTGTTCGGCGTTGCCTTCAACATCCTGCTCGGCAACACGGGGATGCTCAGCCTGGGCCACTGCGCCTTCTTCGGCGTGGGCGGCTACACCGTGGGCATCATGCACGCCTGGATCAAGCCAGGCACATACGCCCCGGACTGGATGGTCAACGCCTTCAAGGTGCTGCCGCTGGAAATCTCGCTCATCACCTGCATCATCGTCTCGACTTTCGTCGCCTGGCTCATCGGCACCATCTGCAGTACGAAGCGCGGCGTGTACTTCGCTATGGTCACGCTCTCCATCAGCATGATCTTCTACTACTCCGCGCAGACGTTCGACGACCTCACGGGCGGGACGGACGGCCTGGGGGGTCTCGAGAACATGCGGCTGGGCTCCATCGGCCTGCGCGTGGGCATCATGGACGCGAACATCACCTATTATTTCGTCTACATACTGAGCGTCGTCTTCATCGCCGCCATCTGGCAGGTGCTGCGCTCGCCGTTCGGCCACGTGCTCAGAGCAGTCCGCGAGAACGAGAACCGCGCGCGCATCTGCGGCTACAACGTGGCGAAGGTGCGGCTCATGGCGTTCACGATGAGCGGGGCCGTCTCGGGAGTCGCGGGCGCGCTGGCGATCATCTACGGCGAGACGGTGCCGATCGAGAACATCCACTTCATCACCTCGGGGCAGATCGTCATCATCACCCTCTTCGGTGGCGCCGGCACTTTCCTGGGGCCGGCGGTGGGCTCGTTCATCTACTGGTACCTGAGGCAGTTGATGAGCGTGGAATTCGTGAAGTACCTCGCCATCTTCCAGTACTGGGAAGCGTGGGTGGGCGGCATCTTCGTGCTGATCGTACTGTTCGTGCCCTCGGGCATTCTGGGCACGATCCGCAACATGACGCTCGAATACCGCGAGAAGAAATTGTTGAATAGAAAAGCCGTGGCGGAAGCTCTGGCGAAGAATGCCGATGACGAGACGGCCGCCGATACGGAATAACGGAAAGATAAAATGCCTATCCTGGAAACCAAAAGCCTGAGCAAGCACTTCGACGCCCTCGTCGCCGTGGACAGCGTGGACTATTCGGTCGATTCCGGCGAGCTGCGCTCCATCATCGGTCCGAACGGTGCGGGGAAAACGACCTTTTTCAACATGATCGCGGGCGATCTGCTGCCTACTTCGGGACAGGTCATCTTCGACGGCGCGGACGTCTCGGAAGTGCCCGCCCATGAGCGCTCCCACCTGGGAATTGGCCGCACCTACCAGATCACCAACATCTTCCCCAAGCTGAGCGTGCTGGAGAACATCCGCATCGCCGCGCAATCGCGCAAGATGACGTTCAACCTGTGGTCGACCGTCCCGAGCCACAAGGAGTTGGTGGAAAAGTCGGACCAGATACTCGAGCGCATCAATCTGACGGAAAAACGCGACGAACTCGCCGGCACGCTCGCGCACGGCGAGCAGCGTTATCTCGAAATCGGAATCGCGCTCGCCACCGACCCCAAGCTGCTCCTGCTCGACGAGCCGACAGCGGGCATGAGCCCCGAGGAGACGATTCAGACGGGTGAGTTCATCAAGGGCCTGGCCGATCCGCTCACCGTCGTGCTCGTGGAGCATGACATGGAGGTGGTGCTGGGCATTTCGGACAAAATCACCGTGCTGCACAACGGCGCCTTCCTCGCCGAGGGCACGGTGGAGGAAGTTCGCGCGAACGCCGAGGTTCAGCGCGTATATCTGAGGGAATAATGCTCGAAGTAGATTCCATCAACACGTTTTACGGCCTGAGCCACGTGCTCCACGACTTGAGCCTCAAGGTGGACGAAGGCGAGGCGGTGGCCTTCCTCGGCAGGAACGGGGCGGGCAAATCCACCACCATGAAGACGATCATGGGGCTTCTGACGCCCCGGAGCGGCAAAATCACCATGGAGGATGCCGACATCACCCAGGCGGAGGCGCACACAGTCTCGCTCGCCGGGATTTCATGGATCCCCGAGGACCGCCAGGTGTTCACCAACCTCACCGTTTATGAGAACCTCAAGATCAGCCGCATCCCCATCGACGGCGCCAAGGACCTGGACGCGCACCTCGACTGGATTTTCTCCCTCTTCCCGAGACTCAAGGAGCGCATCAACAACAAGGGGAACCAGTTGAGCGGCGGCGAGCAGCAGATGCTCACCATGGCGCGCGGCCTCGGCACGGAACCCAAGCTCATCATGGTGGACGAGCCCACCGAGGGCCTGATGCCAGCCTATGTCGAAACCATCGAGAACGTGCTGGTGGAGATCCAGAAAAAAGGCATCGCCATCCTGCTCGTCGAGCAGAACTTCCGCATGGCGCTCAGCATCACCAAACGCGCCTACCTGATCGAAAAGGGCGTCATCCAGTGGGAAGGCGCCTCCGCCGACCTGCTAGAAGACCAGGAAACCCGCATGCGGTATCTGGGGGTCTAGTCGCTCCACCGAGAAACCCCGCCGAATTTCCCGACTGAAATAGCGCAGACCCGGGAGGAGACGATATGGACCAGCGCCTCAGCATCGTCACCCTGGGCGTAGACGATCTTCCGCGTGCGCGCGCGTTCTACGAGGCGCTCGGCTGGCGCGTCGCGAGCGAGGAACTCGCCGAATCCATCGTCTGCTTCACGCTGAACGGAATTGGATTCGCTCTCTATCCGCGCGACAAGCTCATCGAGGATATCGGGCCACGGGCCGGCAGCGGCGCGGCGACCGGCGCGGTCACCCTGGCCTACAACGTCCGCACGCGCGAGGAAGTCGCCGAGGTGCTTGCCGAAGCCGAGCGCGCGGGCGGCGTCATCGTCAAACAGGCGCAGGACGTCTTCTGGGGCGGCCATTCGGGATACTTCCAGGATCCGGACGGGCATCTGTGGGAAGTCGCCTGGAACCCCTTCTCGCCGCTCGATGATGCGGGAAACTTCGCCTGGTAGCAGGTGGGGGGTCAATACCGACCGATGCGGGAGGAGCCCTTGCGGTTTCGCAGGGACAGGTCGCGACCTGTCCCTACCAATGACGGTCTATGCGTTTCTTGGTTTGTCATTCCGGCGAAAGCCGGAATCCATTGTGAAGCAGAATTGCTATGCTCCGGCTTTTCACCTCCCCCTCATCGGCGGGAGACAATCAGAAAATAAAAGGCAAAAAATGGATTCCGGCTTTCGCCGGAATGACGGTGAACGCTCTCGATTGGGGGAGTCAACAATCCCCCTGGAGGGACTTTTTCAACAACCCCCTTCTTCGGTCACGATTGCCCTCACCGCTCATCGACGAGGCGGCGGGCCTTCACGTCGCGCATCGGGTCGTGGATCACGCCGGGCGCCACGAATTCGAGAACCGGCCGTATCATCACCGCTCCGCGCACCCTGTCCGGCAGGGAGGCGCCGAGCCGCTCGCGCTCCGATGCCTCGGCTTCGAGGCGGATGATCATCTCGTCCATCGAATCTGAATCGCCGGGCGCCGACTTGCGGATGCGGATCTGAAACTCCCTTATCGCGCGTTCTTTCGCGAGAAGGTCGATGATGATATCGGGGTTCATGAGCATCCCGCGCACCTTGAGCAGATCGCCCGTCCGCCTCGGCAGTCGCACGACCCGCTCGCCTACCCGCCCGCAGCGCGGGCACGGCTCCCACCTGAGCGCGATGAGGTCGCCGATAAGATAGCGCAGGAACACCGTGCCCCGTCGGTGCAGGTGCGTGAGGGCGATGACCCCCTCCTCGCCTTCGGGCACGCGCTCGCCGGATTCGGGGTCCACCACTTCGAGCAGGTAGAGCTCGGGCACCACGTTGTGGGGCATCGCGTCGTTCGCGCACTGGACGAGGCCGCCCTGCATCTCCGTCGCCGCGTAGCGCACGCGCACCTGGGGCTCATCCGCCCCGAACCAGCGCAGGTGATCCATATACTCCTCGCGCAGGGCGTCGCTCACGGCTTCGCCCGTGGTGAGCACCATGCGCGCGCGGTCGAGCTTCGCGCCGCGCTCGCGCGCCCTCCGTAAAAACCGGCGGACGAAACTCGGCACCCCCCAGATGACGGTGGCGCCCGAATCACCCACCACTTCAATCGCCTCATCGAGCGAGCGGCGCACGGGGTATTCGGGATGCGGGCTGCCCGTGAGCGCGCTCACCACGGGAAGCCCCATGATTTCCGCCGAGCGCACGCAGCACAGGAATCCTCCCAGCGGCATGGGCGAGAGCGGGTAGAGGTTCGCGATGACGTCGCCTGCCCTTAAGCCCTCGGCCTCGTTGCAGACCCGCGCCTGGAGCATGATGTGGTACTGGTCGTGCGTGGTGTTGAAGAAAGGAGACGGCCGCCCGCTCGTGGTGCCCGTGGTGTAGGCCACGTTCCACATGGTTCGCTCCTCGAAGGGAAGCTCGGGCAGCCAGGCGGGGTCGAGGCTGAAATCCTCGGGCGCCGCCATGAAGTCCTCTTTTTTCGTGAGGGGGATTTTCTGGAGGTCGTCCAGTTCCTTGACCGCCTCGGGGATGATGTTCGCCTCGGCGAAGCGGCGCTTGTAGAACGGGTGCGCGCGTCCGCACAGGGCGACCATGCGTCTTAAGCGTTTCCTCCGCAACTCATGCAGCTTGTCCTGCTCATTCACCGAATGTCGTCTCCTGGCCTCTAAAAGATACCGGCCTTTCTCTGCAGCCAGCGCACGTACCCGACGATCAAAGCCACCTCTTCGGGCGCGACGCCCGGCACGGGCGCCATGTCGCCGAACTTCCAGTGGTGGCTCCTCACCCCGCGAGAGACCGCCATGAAGAAGGCGGCGTCCCCGTGATGGGAGGGCTCGTAAATCTTGTGCACCAGCGGCGGGCCGATTCGCGAACCCTTCGCTTCGGGTCCGTGGCAGCGCATGCAGTTGCGCGAGAACAGCTTCTTCCCCTGGTTGATTCGGGCCATATCCTCGGTCACGGGCACCTGCGGATGCCTCGGGGGCTCGGGTCTTTTCGTCAAGGTCACGACCAACCCGAATCCCGCAATGAGAAATAGCCCCGCCGCCAACACCCTGTTCATGCCCGAAAACCTCCTCCGGCGGGGACGCCTCGCGCAGAGGCGCGCGCTCCGCTGGCCACACCATATCTCATAAAACAATCAAGAGATCATCAAAAAGCGGCGCAAAAAGATTACGTGGATTCGCGCGCCGATTTCAAACCCCGGGCGCCCATGAACTCCAGGATGTCACCGCTCCTCGACCAGTGCAAAAACCACGCGAACAGGAGCGCCCCGCTCAGAATCTGGCCCCCGCTCACCGCCCACCAGACGCCGCCCGCGCCCACCGCAAGCCAGAACGAGAGCAGATACGCGGCGGGAATCTGCACCCCCCAGCGGACGACGCCCTCCACCATCATGGGCGGCTTCGAGCGCGAGGCGCCCTGGAACGCGCCCGCCATCACCCGGCGGACGGACTCCATCAGCAGGCCCGCGCACAAAATCCTGAGCGCCATGACGGCCGTGGCGTTGCCCTCCATGCCGAAAAACGAGACGACCTCCCGCGCCCAGGCGAACAAGGCGATGCTCACGACCATCATCAGCACAGTGAGGGCGGCGACGGCGAGCCATACCGTGCGCGTCACGCGTTCCGGCTTCCCGGCCCCCAGGTTCTGCCCCACCAGCGTGCGCACGGAGGCCTGCAGGCCGAAGCTGGGCATCCGGGCGATCATCGTCACGCGGTTGCCGATGCTCCAGGCCGCGAGGGCGCTCGCGCCGAAGGGCGAGAGCATCCGCACCATGAGCAGCAGCGCGCTGCGCTCGAGCAGGTTCTGCGCCATGGCGGGCCAGGCGAGCCGCGCGACGCGGGATATCTCGGACGCGCGCGGCCGCAGGTCGGCCCACCGGAGCGTGAGCCTCGATTTTCCCTTCACGATAAAGGCCAGCATCGTCGCGAAACCGCCAAGCCTCCCCACGCCGATGCCCAAGAAGCTGCCCGCTATCCCCAAAGCGGGAACCGGCCCCCAGCCGAACATGAGGAGCGGGATGAAGATGAGCGTCAAGACGGTGGAGGAGACGACGCCCGCGATGGTGATGCCGGGCTCGCCGGTTCCCCGCAATATCTGTCCGACGACGAACATGGCTTCTGCGGCGAGCAGCACGGTGAAGCCTGCGCGGATGTAGACGACGCCCAGAGCGGCGAGTTTCGGGTCGCGCGTCATGAGATTCATCAGCTGGGGAGCGAACCAGTACCCCAGGAACGTGGCGACGAGGCTGAAGACGCCGACCAGGAAGATGGTCTGCCCGGCCATGATCGAAGCGCCCTCTGAGTCGCCCGCCCCCACGCGCTGGGCTACGAGCGCCTGGCCCGCGATTCTCAGCCCGAAAGGCGCCGAGCGGATGAACAACAAGGTGATGAATCCCAAAGACGCCGCCGCCAGCGCGTCCGCCCCCAATTGACCGAGCCAGTAAATCTCGAAGATGCCGTCCAGATTGCGCAGGATGCGCTCGCCGCAGATCGGCACCGAGAGGCGCGTGATGGCCCAGCCGACCGAGCCGCGGGTATAATCGTATCCGCGCATGCTTTTGGAGTGACTCAGAAGCGCACCTCGATAAAAGCGGAGATACCGGAAAGCAACCCCGCTATGATACGCTAAAGCACCTTTTACGTTAAGGGAGAGAGGGCTCGATGCGGTACCTGGATTACGAAATGAAATATCGTAAGAGGGGAAACCTTGTACCGAGATATTGCATCCGAGCTTCGCGCGGACATCCTTTCCGATAAGGTCGTTCCGGCGCTTTTCGCCGGCCTCACCTCGGGCCTGGGCCTGCTCGTCGCCCAGATTGCCTTCGGAAGTTTCATATTCTCCGGGGCATTGGCCCCGTATTCCTCCCAGGGCATCGGTCTGGTGTTGTTCGGAAACTTCGCCGCCTGCCTGGTCATCGCCCTCGCGGGCGGCTACCGAGGGGCGATTTCGGGGCTCTCTCCCGCGCTCGTGCTCGTCATGGCCCTGATCGGCTCCACGATGGACGCCGGGGGCGATGCGCTGTTCGTCACCACGGCGGGGGCGCTCATACTCAGCGCGATGGCCACCGGCGTCTGCTGCCTCGTTATCGGGCATTTTCAGCTCGCCAACCTGGTGCGCTTCATTCCCTATCCGGTGGCGGGTGGATTCGTGGCCGGCATCGGGGCTGCCGTGTGCCTTGCGGCCATGTCCATGATGGGAGCAAAGCCGGACTGGCGGATGATTCCGGCGCTTTTGGAGCCGTCCATCCTCTGGAGATGGGTCCCCGGCGCAGCGTACGGGATCGCTCTGTACCTCGCCATGAAGCGCTGGCGAAACGCGCTGATCCTGCCCGTGAGCGTCGCGATTGCCGTCGCCGCATACCACTTCGTACTGGCTACCCTCGACATTTCCGGTGATGAGGCGAGAGCAGCCGGTCTGCTGTTCAAGAGCACGGCAGACGGGAGCCTGTGGCCTGTCCTGGGAGTCGCCGACCTGGCGCATCTGGATTGGGCCGCGATGGGTATGCAGATTCCCAACATGCTGACGCTTCTGCTGATCGCCCTGATCTGCGTGATCATGAATCTCGCCGGCCTCGAGTTGGCGGCGAATCACGAGCTGAACTGGGACCGGGAATTCAAGGCAGCCGGGTTCGCGAGCCTGGCCGCAGGCCTGGGCGGCGGCACGGTGGCATGCACGATCGTGCCCGCCTCGCTGCGCAGCAAGCTGCTCGGGGCCACCACTCGCCTGACGGGCATCGTCGCCGCCCTCGTCATCGGGGGCTCATTGCTCCTTGGCGACGGGATGCTGGCACTGATCCCGACACCGCTCGTCGGAGGAATTCTGTTTTTTGCAGGCTCCGGTATGATAGACGAAGGCCTCTTGAGAAGTTTCAAGCGGCTCCCCTGGTCGGAATACGGCATCATTGTCCTGATCTTCGTCGTCATCATCTCTTTCGGACTGATCGAGGGCGTAGGCGCCGGGATGCTGGCCACACTCGTGTTCTTCGCCGTGCGCCTAACCCGGATATTTCACCAAGTCTTTGGAACGGCCTGATATGAAGTCGTGGACGGCTTGATTCGGGAGGCGGCCTTCTTCGTCGGCATGATACGATGACGCACGGCGCCCGAGCGGCGCTTTTTCGTCGATTTCGA
>JAJDYR010000033.1 GCA_022825065.1 bacterium | reverse complement strand
GAACTGCACCCCGACGTGCAGGCGAAGGATAACAAGCCGCCCGCGCGAAAGGACCCCGCCGAGATTTTCTTCCGGGATTCGTTCGGCCAGGCGAGATAGACGCGAGGCGTGCGTTTCACGGCGCGTTTCGCGTTTGACCCTTTCGCCCCAAGCCCCTAGAATCCGGCGGGCTTGCGGGAGAAACTTCCGCCACCGGAAGTTTCCGGGGTTACGCCCGGTTTGTGAATGTCAGGGGTTCATGCCGCTCGTTCATCGTCGCCTCTCTTACGGGGTAAGGGACTGCCTTGTTCTCCTCGGATTTCATTCAGCAGCTGCTGATCGCGATACCGGCCATTCTGCTGGCGCTCACCTTCCACGAGGTGGCGCACGGCTGGATGGCCGAGAAGCTCGGCGACAACACCGCGCGCATGCTGGGGCGTATCAATCTGAATCCCATTGTCCATCTCGACTTGATGGGGACGCTCGCCTTCGTCATCTCCATGGTGGGGGGCGTGGGCTTCGGCTGGGCGAAGCCGGTGCCGGTGGACCCGCGCAATTTCCGTCATCCCAGGCGGGGGATGATGTGGGTGGCCCTCGCCGGGCCGGCGACGAACTTCATCCTGGCGATCATCAGCGGTTTTTTGTTTTCTCTGCTGCGCGGCTCGGGCCTGGGCTTCACCTTCGTGGGCGAGCCGGTCATGTTGATGCTGCGGGCGAGCTTCACCATCAACACCGCGCTCGCGGCGTTCAACCTGATTCCCATCCTCCCCTTCGACGGGGGGAGGATCGTCATGGGGCTTTTGCCGAGAAGGCTGGCGTGGCAGTACTCGCGCAGCGAGCCGTTCGGGTTCTTCATCGTGCTGGGCCTGTTGCTGCTGGGCGCGCTGCACACGATCATGATGCCGATTTTCGTCGCCCTGGCTACGGCCGAGCAGGTTTTTGTGCTAAATCTTCTCAGAATCTTCGGTTTGGCGTAGCGGGTTTCTCGCAGGCGCGCGGATGAAGGACACTCGAATGATGGGCAGCCAGGATCAGAGCAAACGGCCGACGCGGTTTCTCTCGGGCGTGCAGCCCTCGGGAAAACTGCACCTGGGCAACTATTTCGGCGCGCTCAAACAGCACATCGCGCTCCAGGACGAGGCCGAGGCCTTCTATTTTATTGCGAACTACCACGCCATGACGACGGTGCAGGACAAGGCCTTGCTGGCGGAGCAGACGCTTGCCGTGGCGATGGACTATCTCGCATTGGGTCTGGACCCCGAAAAGGCGGTTTTCTTCCGCCAGTCCGACGTGCCCGAGGTGAACGAACTCGCATGGATGCTCTCCGCCGTCACGGGCAAGGGGCTTCTGGATCGCGCCACGTCGTTCAAGGACAAGGTGGCGCGGGGCATCACCCCATCGATGGGGCTTTACTATTACCCGATGCTCATGGCCGCCGACATCCTGATCTATCGCTCCACGGTCGTGCCCGTGGGAGAGGATCAGGTGCAGCATCTCGAGATGACGCGGGACATGGCGCTCGCCTTCAACAACACCTATGGGGAAATCTTCCCCCTGCCCACCGTCCGGCTCGATGCGGGGGCCAAGGTACCGGGCCTGGACGGCCAGAAGATGAGCAAGAGCTATGACAACACGATAGAGATTTTCGAGGAGGGGAAAAAACTCAGAAAGCGGGTGATGTCGATAGTCACCGACTCCACCCCGCTCGAAGAACCCAAAGACTCCGACGCCTGCAACGTGTTCGCCCTGTATCAACTCTTCTCCGGTGAGGCGGAACAGGAGGAGCTCAGGGAGAAATACCGGACGCCCGGGTTCGGCTACGGCAACGCGAAGCAGATTCTCTTCGAGAAGTTGGATGCGTATTTCGCGCCTTACCGGGAGGAGCGGAAACGCCTGGAAGGGGATATCGGCTATGTGGAGGACGTTCTGGCCGAAGGCGGCGCCAGGGCCAGGGCGGAGGCGCAAAAGACGATGCGCCTCGTGAGGGAGGCGGCGGGAATACCCGGGATGCCCGTATCGGCTGTCGAAACGACATAAAGGACTGGATGGGAGAATGACGACGAACTACAAGGAACTGCTGAACCTGCCCAAAACCTCGTTTCCCATGAAGGGGAACCTGCCCCGTCGCGAGCCGCAGATGCTCGAGTCCTGGGAGGAGCAGGGTATTTACGAAAAAATCAGGGACGCATCGCAGGGCCGTAAGAAATACGTTCTGCACGACGGCCCACCCTATGCGAACGGGCATATCCACCTGGGCACGGTGCTCAACAAGATATTGAAGGACGTCGTGGTGAAATCGAAGCAGATGGCCGGCTTCGACGCCGTCTACGTGCCGGGGTGGGACTGCCACGGGCTGCCCATCGAACACCAGGTAGACAAGGAACTTGGCCGCAAGCGCTTCGAGATCGACGAGGTGCAAAAGCGCAGGATGTGCCGCGAATACGCAGAGAAATACATCGACATCCAGCGGGACGAGTTCAAGCGCCTGGGCGTCTTTGGCGATTGGGAGCGGCCCTACCTCACCATGAGCTACGACTACGAGGCCGCCACCGTGCGCGAGCTGGCGCGCTTCATCGAGCGCGGCGGCGTGTATCTGGGTCTCAAACCCGTGCACTGGGCGCCGGGCCTGCGGACCGCGCTTGCCGAGGCCGAAGTGGAGTACGAGGAGGTCACCACGCCGAGCATCTATGTGAAATTCCCCGTCTCGGACGAGCAGCTGCCGGGCTGGGTGGAGAAGATCGAAGGTCTGGGCGAGGCCGCCAAGGGCTGCCCGCTGAATGTCCTCATCTGGACGACGACGCCCTGGACGCTGCCCGCCAATCTCGCGCTGGCGTTCAGCGAGACTCTCGAATACGGCGTGTTCCGCCACGGGGAGGAGTTGCTGATATTCCATGAGCACTTCCTGCCCCGACTGAAAGAGCTGGCCGAAACGGAGGGGGTGAGCGCCGGCTTCGAGAAGGTGGCGGGTTTTCAGGGCGGCGTAATCGAGGGTCTGCACGCGCGGCACCCCTGGATAGAGCGCGATTCACTGGTCGTGAAGGCCGATTACGTCACCCTCGATCAGGGCACGGGCGTCGTGCACACCGCTCCCGGCCACGGGCGCGAGGACTACGAAACCGGCCTCAAATACGGCCTCGAAGTCTACAGCCCCATAGCGGACGACGGAAAGTTCACCGACGACGTGGCGCATTTCGCAGGCCAGTTCGTCTTCGATGCGGACCCGAACATCATCGCGCATCTTCGCGAATCGGGCCGCCTGTTCGCGGTGGAGGATTACACCCACCCCTATCCTCACGACTGGCGCAGCCACAGGCCGACCATCTTCCGCGCGACGCCGCAGTGGTTCATCTCGATGGAGCACGGCGATTTGAGAAAGCGCTCTTTGGAGGAGATTCGAAAGGTCGCCTGGGTGCCGCCCTGGGGCGAGGAGCGCATCTACGGCATGATCGAGAACAGGCCGGACTGGTGCATCTCGCGCCAGCGCTCCTGGGGCGTGCCCATCGTGGCCTTCCATTGCGAGGGTTGCGCGCACGTGGTCGTGGACGCCGAGGTGGCGCACCGCGTGGCGGACCTGATGGAAGAAGGCGGCGCTGACGTCTGGTTCGAGAGACAGCCTGCCGATCTCCTGCCGCCGGATTTCACCTGCCCCGAATGCGGCGGCGCGTCGTTCAGGAAAGAGACCGACATTCTCGACGTGTGGTTCGATTCGGGCGTGAGCCAGGCGGCCGTCCTGGAGAAGAGAGAAGAATTGACGTGGCCTTCGGACATGTATCTCGAAGGCAGCGATCAGCACCGCGGCTGGTTCCACAGCTCCCTGCTCGCCGCCGTGGGCGTACGGGACGCGGCGCCCTACCGCGAAGTGCTCACCCACGGCTACGTGGTGGACGGCAAGGGCAAGAAGATGAGCAAATCACTCGGCAACACGATTGCGCCCGAAGAAATCATCAAGAAATACGGCGCCGAGATCTTGAGGCTCTGGGTCGCCGGGGAGAACTACAGGGAGGACATTCGCATCTCCCCGCAGATTCTGGACCGCATGGCCGAGGCCTACCGCCGGATAAGGAACACTTGCCGCTTTCTCTTGGGCAACCTGAGGGACTATGAGAGTTTCGACCCCGTGCAGGATGCCGTCCCGCTGCCCGAGCGCATGGAGATCGACAGGCTCATCATCAGCCGCCTGGACAAGCTCGTCGAGCGCGTGCGGCAGGCCTACGCCGATTATGAGTTTCACGCCGTCTACCATGCGCTCAACAACTTCTGCGCGGTCGATTTGTCCTCGTTCTATCTCGACGTCCTGAAGGACAGGCTCTACATCTCGCTACCCGACGACGTGGACAGGATATCGGGCGTCAGCACCATGCACGAAATCCTGGATGCGCTGCTCCGGATGATGGCGCCTATCCTGCCTTTCACGGCGGAAGAAGCCTATCAACTGACACCGAAACTACACGGCGAGAGCATCCACCTGGCGTCCTTGCCCGAGGCCGACGCCGAGCGGCGCGACGAGGCGCTCGAAGATAAATGGGAGCCGCTCATGCGCGCGCGGGGCGAGGTGTTAAAGGCGCTCGAACTCGTCCGCCAGAATCAGGAAAAGGGCAAGGGCAGTTCGCTCAATTTCAGCGTGAGGCTGTTCACCGAGGAAAGCATGCGCGAGAAGCTGGCGGTCCTGGAGCCCGAGATGGAAGACGTGTTCATCGTCTCGGGCGCCGCGCTCGCGGGCGCAGGCGAGACGCCCTCGGGCGGTGTCTACCGCAGCGAGGAGGTGGAAGGTCTGGCCGTCGAGGTGAGCGAGGCGCGGGGGGCGAAGTGCGCCATGTCGTGGAAAATCTCGGAAGACGTGGGTACGGACCCGCGTTTCCCCGACCTCTCGGCGCGCTGCGCCCGCATCGCCGCGAAGGTGCTTTCGTGAGCCGAAGGCCGGGGCTCAAACCGTTTTTCCTCATCGCCGCTCTTTTCGCCCTGGCCGATCAGGTCCTCAAGCAGATTATCGACAAGACTTTCGCCCTGGGAGACTCGGTAGTGGTGATTCCGGGGTTTTTCAATCTCGTGTATTTGAGAAATTCAGGCGGCGCGTTCAGCATCCTGGACGGCCTGCCTCCCCTGTGGGGGCAGCTCTTCTTTACCTGCGCCACCCTGGCGGCGCTGGCGTTCGTCCTCTATCTGTACCGCTCTCATCCGCCGGGAAACCTCTGGGGGCGAGCGGGCATGATTCTCGTCTTCGGCGGCGGTTTGGGAAATCTGGTCGACAGGGTCGCCTATGGCGAGGTGATCGACTATCTCCTGTTCTATTATGGACAATACCATTGGCCCGCCTTCAACCTGGCGGATTCAGGCATCACGGTCGGGGTCGGGCTGATGATAGTCGACTTGCTTCGGAGTCCGCCCGAAACCGCATCGAAGGGGAAAGGCGGGTAGAGCGATTCGCCCGGGTAGCAGCCGGTTTTCACGAGAAGTGGGTTTCTTTCCGGAGGGATGGAGATGCTGGGTCCTTTCCCGTTCTCGGGGACGCATGCGAGCCGGAACAATCCCTCCATAGGCTCGGCGACAAGGGCGCGCGGCTACGCGCGCCATTATTTGTGGAACACGTCCATTTTCTGGGGTTTGGTTTCTCTGGCGTGCATTTCGGGCCTGGGGTATTTGATCGCGCAGCGTCCCCTCGAGGATGAGACGCTCTTCTACGTCGCCGCATCCGTTCTGGGCGTTTTTCTCGCCTATTCGTTCTGGAGAACATCGCGCTCGCTCACGGACCTGATGAGCGAACCCGTGAACTTCGAGGGCCGGGTGGCGTCCAAATCGTCCTATATCTTCTGGAACAAGCTCGCATTTCTGGAGGAGAAGTATCATCTGGAAATCGTTCGCGGCATCGGCATGCGCCCGCTCACGCTTGGGAGCGGAAAAAGCGTCAGGGAAGGCTGGTTCCTGGCCGCGCAGGGCTATCACGACCTCCTGGCTCCGGGCGATCATGTCCGGGGTACGCTCTATCCCAGATCGCGCGTCATCGGCGCCCTCGTCAAGGTATGAGTGTGGCGGAGAAGGGCGAGAGAACCTTTGCGCTGGTCTGCCGTGAAGGCGCCAGGCGCGTCGATTCGTTTCTGGCCCGGAACCTGACGGAACTCTCCCGCTCGCGCGTGCAGGCGCTCATCCGGGACGGCATGGTATCCGTCGATGGAAGAATCGAGACGAAAACGGCGCACGCCCTCCCATGCGGTGCGCGCGTCGTGGTGACGCTGCCGCCTCCCGTGCCCTCCCACATCGAGGCCGAAGATATCGCGCTCGACGTTCGCTACGAGGACGCGCACCTTCTCGTGGTCAACAAGCCGCCCGGCATGGTGGTCCACCCCGGCGCGGGGCAGCGCAAGGGAACCCTGGCCGCCGCTCTTTTGCATCACTGCCGGGGGCAGCTCTCGGGCATCGGCGGGGTGGAGCGGCCCGGCATCGTTCACCGGCTGGACAAGGATACGTCCGGCCTGCTGATAGCGGCGAAAACGGATGCCGCGCACGGAAGACTCTCCGCCGATCTCAAGGCGCGCCGGATTCATCGGCGCTATCTGGCCATCGTCCGGGGCATCCCCCCTCAGGGGGAGGGTACGATAGACGCCCCCATCGGCCGGCATCCCACACACAGGACGGCCATGGCGGTCGTCGGGAGCGGCCGCCGCGCGGTGACCCACTACGCGGTCCGGGAGGTGCTGGGAAACGCATCGCTTTTGGGCATCACGCTGGAAACGGGAAGGACGCATCAGATCAGGGTGCACATGAGCCACGTCGGGCATCCCGTCCTGGGCGATCCGGTCTACGGCCTGGGCCGGTTGCCGGGGGGTCCGCGCAAGAAGACCAAGTCGCAACAAAAGAGCCCCAACGGGAGACAGGCGCTCCATGCGCACAGGCTGGCTTTCCGCCACCCCATCGAAGGGGACGAGCGGGAATTGATGGCCGAGCCTCCGGCGGATTTCCTGAAACTGCTGGAAGACTTGCGGGAACAGCTCTTCCGCTGAGTGCGTTTCACGCCTGAGCCGACCGAGGCGTCCCAGGGTTTCGTTTCGTCTCATTCCTTGCCTACCGTGTTCGAGGTATGCCATAAGAATCTCTGGCGCAAGAAGACAGCATTTCAGACATTCGGGTTCTTTGCTCTGGTGTTTTAGAGAAAAGACATTTCACCTATTTGAAAATTGAGGATTTATATGAAAGACGTCGTCATTCTCAGCAGCGTTCGCTCGCCGGGCGGGGCCTTCGGCGGCGCGCTCAAAGGCATGACCGCACCGGAGTTGGGTGTTCACATCGCCCGCGAGGCGGTTCAAAGATCGGGCGTGGAGCCGGAACATTTCGACGAGACCATCATCGGCCACGGCTGGCAGGCGGGGGTGGGGCCCAATTCCGCGCGGCTCATCTCGGTGGGCGCGGGGCTTCCCAAGGAGACGCCCGCCTACACCATCAACAAGCGCTGCGGATCGAGCATCAAGGCCGCAGCCCTCGCCGCGCAGGCGATCCGCGCGGGCGATGCGGAGGTCGTGCTCGCAGGCGGCGTGGAGAGCACCTCCAACGTGCCCTTCGTGAACCCGGGCGCGCGGTGGGGAAACCGCTTCGGGCACGCGCAGTTTCTGGACCTGATCTACAAGGATGGCTATGAGGACCCGCTCTCGGGACAACTCATGGGCGTGACGGCGGAGAATCTGGTGGAAAAATACAACCTGAGCCGCGAGGAGCAGGACGAGTACGCGCTCGAAAGCCAGGAGAAAGCCTTGGCGGCCGTCGAAGGCGGAAAGTTCGCCGGGGAGATCGTGCCAATCGAACTCAAGGGCCGAAAGGGCGAGGTGAACGTGTTCGATAAGGACGAGACGCCGCGCAGCGGCATGTCCATGGAAAAGCTAGGGCGCCTCAGGCCCGTTTTCGACAAGAACGGCTCCGTGACCCCCGGCAATTCCTGCTGCCAGGCGGATGCGGCCTCCGCTCTCGTGCTGGCGTCGAAGGAAAAGGCCGACGAGTTGGGTGCAAAGCCTGTCGCCGTTCTGCGCGGCTACGCCTCGACGGGCGTGGAGCCCCGCTACATGGGGCTGGGGCCCGTGACGGCTATCCCAAAGGCGCTCGATCGCGCAGGACTTTCGCTTTCGGACATGGATTTGATCGAGGTGAACGAGGCGTTCGCCGCCCAGGTCATCGCCTGTGAGCGCGAACTCGAATGGGACAGGCAAAAGCTGAACGTGCACGGCGGCGCCATCGCCCTCGGCCATCCGGTGGGCGCTACGGGCGGGAAAATCATCGCCACCTGCCTGAGCGCGCTTGAGCAAAGGGGCGGGCAGTTCGGCGTCGTGAGCGCCTGCATCGGCGGGGGCCAGGGGGTGGCCGTCGTGCTGGAGCGCGTCGCTTAGGCGCATGATTTTAGAGTTCGGTAAAGCCAGAGGGTGAGATGGGAATTGATAAGGCAATGGTAGTGGGTGCGGGTACGATGGGCGCAGGGATCGCCCAGCTTTTCGCGCAAAACGAGATTCCGGTGGTCCTGACCGACCTGAAAGAAGAGATGGTTGCGAAGGCGATTTCGGGGCTTGAAACGCGAGTCGCCAGGCGCGTCGAACAGGGCAAGATGTCTGCTGAGGCGAAAGACGCCGTTTTCTCGCGCATTACGCCTGCGACGGGCTATGCGAAGGCGGCGGATGCGGACGTCGTCGTCGAGGCCGTTTTCGAGGACATGGATATCAAGAAAGAGGTGTTTGGCGCGCTGGATGAGGCTGCGCCCGAGCGCGCGATTTTCGCGTCGAACACCACCTCGCTCTCCATCACCGAGATGGCGGCGGCCACATCGAGGCCCGAGAAGGTGGTGGGCGTGCACTTCTTCAACCCGCCGCTGGTGATGAAGCTCGTGGAGATCATGCCGGGCCTCGGCACATCGAAAGAGACGGTCGAAGCCGCCCGCTCCCTCGCCGAGCGGCTCGGCAAGACGCCAGTGATGGCGAATTTCGACAGCCCGGCGGGCATCGGCAGCCGCGTGCTGGCGGGGATGCTCAACGAGGCGGTGGAGGTCTATGCGGGGGGTCTCGCGTCCGCCGAGGACATCGACAAGGCGATGAAGATGGGCGCGGGCCTGCCCATGGGGCCGCTCGAACTCATCGACCTGATCGGCGTGGACATTCACCTCGCCAAGACGGAGACGCTCTACCGCGAGCTTGGCGATACGCGCTACCGGCCCAACTTCCTGCTCCGCAAGATGGTCAAGGCGGGCCACCTGGGCCGAAAGTCCGGCCGCGGCTTCTTCACCTACGAATAAGATTCCCATCCTGAGACGACCGTGGATTTTGAACTCAACGAGACCCAGCGGCTGATCAAGGACACGGCGGCGGAGTTCGCCCAGCGGCGAATCGTCCCCGTAGCGCGGGAGAACGACGAGAAAGAGAGATACCCGGCGGACATCGTCGCCGAGATGGGCGCGTTGGGCATGTTCGGCGGGCCGATCCCCGAGGAATACGGCGGCGCGGGCCTCGACTACATCTCCTACGCCATCATGAACGAGGAGATCAGCAAGGCGTGCAGTTCGGTGCGCACCGTCTTGTCGGTGCAGATCTCTCTCGTCGCCACCACGCTCCTGAAGTGGGGCAGCGAGGCGCAGAAGAAAAAATATCTTCCCAGACTCTGCACGGCGGAGTGGATCGGGTGCTTCGGCCTCACCGAGCCGGACGTGGGCTCCGACGCGCAGCACCTGAAGACCTTTGCGGAGAAGACTCCGGGCGGCTGGAAGCTGAACGGGCAGAAGATATGGATCAGCAACGGCGGCGTCGCGCAGCTTGCGCTCGTGATCGCGCAGACCGATCGTGAGAACCCCCGCAAGATGGCGGCGTTTCTCGTCGAAACCGACCGGCCCGGCTTCGAGGCCAGGACGATGCACGGGAAGCTGGGGCTCAGGAGTTCGAACACCGCCGAGCTTTTCCTGGCGAACGTCGAAGTGCCCGATGACGCCTTGATGGGGGAGGTGGGCGACGGCTTCAAGGTCGCGATGAGCGCGCTCGACAACGGGCGCTATTCGGTGGGCGCGGGTTGCCTGGGAATCGCGCAAGGTTCCTTGGAGGCGTCGGTCGCCTACGCGAAAGAACGCCACACGTTCGGGAAGCCCATCGCCGCGCACCAGCTCGTACAGGACATGATAGCCCGCATGGTGGTCGACATCGACGCGAGCAGGCTCCTGCTCTACCGGGCGGGCGAACTCAAGAACGCAGGCAAGCCGAATACGCGCGAGACTTCCATCGCCAAATACTATTGCACCGAGGCGGCGCTTCGCTGCGCGAACGACGCCATCCAGATTCACGGCGGCATGGGCTACAGCAACGAATATCCTGTGGAGCGCTACATGCGAGACGCGCGCGTGGCGACGATTTACGAGGGAACCAGCCAGATCCAGAAGCTCATCATCGCAGGCTTTGAAACCGGAATCCGCGCGTTCGCATGAGCGAGAAATTGTCTAAGACGTTGAAATTCAATCTCTTGAATCCCATTTCACCTCACGCGCCATACTTTCCCCAAAATGAACATATATAAAACCTCTTGAAATTCGTTTCGATACGCGGTAAGGCTCATGGAGGGCAGTAATTTCAGCCGCTAAGCGAGGTTGCCATGACGAATTCCGGGCAGGAACTGCGCAGAACCTCCCTGTATGAAACCCACAAGGCCGCGGGTGCCAAGATGGTGCCCTTCGCCGGCTATGAGATGCCCGTCCAGTACACGGGCGTCATCGACGAGCACCTTGCGGTGCGCGAAGCAGCCGGTCTGTTCGACGTGAGCCACATGGGCGAGTTCGAGGCGCGCGGCAAGGAAGCAGGCGCCTTCATCCACAAGATGGTGACGAACAACGTCAAGCGGCTCGAGGTGGGCGGCGTCCTTTATGCGGCCATGTGCAGAGCGGAAGGCGGGATCGTGGACGACCTCACGGTCTACCGGCTCGAGGAGGAGCGCTACATGGCCGTCGTGAACGCGGCGAACATCGAAAAGGACTGGGAGTGGATGGCTTCCCATCACGCCGAGGACTGCGCGTTCGAAAACGTGAGCGAGCGAACGGGCCTCCTCGCCTTACAAGGTCCCAAGGCCGAGTCTATTTTAGCGAAGCTGATTCCGGGCGGAGGGGACCTCGCGGCCATCCCCTATTACGGGGCGCGTTACAAGGACTTGGCGGGATGTGAGGTTCTCGTTTCCCGCACGGGCTATACGGGAGAGGACGGCTTCGAGCTCTATTGCGAATCGGCCGATGCGCCCGCGGTCTGGAATGCCCTGATGAGCGAGGGGGAGAGCGATGGCCTCAAACCCTGCGGCCTCGGCGCGCGGGATACCCTGCGCACCGAGATGAAATTCGCCCTGTACGGAAATGACATCGATGAGTCCACCCATCCGCTCGAAGCGGGCCTGGGCTGGGTGGTGAGGTACAAGGCGGGGGATTTCATCGGACGCGAGAAATTGCTGGCCTTAAAGGCCGAAGGCGTGAAGAGAAAACTGGTTGGATTCGAGATGGTGGATCGTGGTATTCCTCGACATGGAGCGCCCATCCTGATCGACGGCGAGGCGGCCGGCGAGGTGACGAGCGGGACGATGAGCCCCTCTCTTGGCAAAGCCATCGGGATAGGCTACGTTCCTGCGTCGAATGCGGATGAGGGCGCCGCTCTCGAAATCGACATTCGCGGCAAGGCCAGACGGGCGCAGATAGTGAAGACGCCTTTTTACAAAAAGCCTGAAACGGAGTGAATTTCGTTTCCTCGTAACAAATCAAAAGAATCTGCCGTCATCTAAAAGGGAGGCATTCAGGAGCATGGAACTACCGAGCGGCCTCAAATATTCCAGAGAGCACGAGTGGGTGAGAGTAGAGGGAAACATCGCGGTGATTGGGATTACGGACTTCGCCCAATCGGAATTGGGAGACGTCGTGTACGTCGAACTGCCCGAAGCCGGCACGGAAGTAGAGGCGAACAACACTTTCGGCGTCGTGGAGAGCGTCAAGGCGGTATCGGACCTCTTCGCGCCGGTCACCGGCGTCGTCGTCGAGGCGAACACCACGCTCGAAGACCAACCCGAACTCGTGAATTCGGAGCCGTATGAAGACGGCTGGATGATTCGGGTGGAGATGAAAGACGAGTCGGAGTTGAACGATCTCCTGGAAGCCGATTCTTACCGGGCGTACACCGAGGAGGAAGGCGGTTAGTCCGAACCGGCTCCCTCCTTCGCTCTGCAAGGGGTTTACCGTTTCCCTTGAGTCTGAGCGGTAATGAAGTGTCCGCCTGAATCCCCATGACTGAAGGGGCGCATTCATGCCGGAAACTCGCTTGTCTCTTGAGAATCTCGAAAATCGGGGAGAATTCATCCATCGCCACATCGCGCCGGGCGATGAAGCCATTGCGTCGATGCTGGGCGAAGTCGGCCTGGACTCCCTGGACGACCTGGTCGAAAAAGCCATCCCTGAATCCATCATTTCCCGGTCTGAGTTGAATCTCGCCGCGCCCAGAACAGAACAGCAGGCTCTCGCGGATTTGGGTTCTTACGCGGCCCGGAACCAGGTGTTCAAGTCGATGCTCGGCATGGGGTATTCGGATTGCCACACCCCGACGGTGGTTCTCCGGAACATCCTGGAAAATCCGGGATGGTACACGGCGTACACGCCCTATCAGCCGGAAATCTCGCAAGGGCGCATGGAAGCGCTGCTCAATTTCCAGACCATGATCATGGACCTCACCGGCATGGAGATCGCCAACGCCTCGTTGCTCGATGAGGGCACGGCGGCGGCGGAGGCGATGACCATGGTGATGAACGCGAGCAGGAACAAGGGGCGCAAGTTCTTCATCTCGAAAGACTGCCATCCTCAGACCATCGAGGTGGTGCGCACGAGGGCGGAGCCTCAGGATATCGAGGTCGTGGTGGGCGATCATCGAGAAGGCGCGCTGGGTGAGGACGTATTCGGCGTCTTGCTTCAGTATCCCGCAACGGGCGGGGAGATATTCGACTACGCCGGTTTTGCGGCCAGGGCGCACGAGAAAGATGCTTTGGTCGTCGTCGCCGCGGACATTCTCGCCCTGGCGCTCTTGAAACCCCCCGGGGAGTTCGGGGCGGACGTTGTAGTCGGAAATTCGCAGCGCTTCGGCGTTCCGCTCGGCTTCGGCGGGCCGCATGCGGCTTATCTGGCGACCAGGGAGCAGTACAAGCGCGGCATGCCGGGCCGCATCGTCGGCGTCTCGATCGACGCGGATGAGAAGCCCGCCCTGAGACTGTCCCTCCAGACGAGAGAGCAGCACATTCGCCGCGAGCGCGCCACGAGCAACATATGCACGGCCCAGGTGCTTCTGGCCGTCATCGCGAGCATGTACGGCGTCTACCACGGACCGGACGGCGTGAAGCGGATCGCGCAGAGAACGCACCGCCTGGCCGGCGTGCTGGCCGATGGCCTCGAAAGTATGGGCTACGCCCTGGCGGCGGATTCTTTCTTCGACACCGTGTCGGTGCGCGTCGGCGCGGGAGGCGCTTCTCGCATTGTCGAAAAAGCGGCGGAGCGCCGCATGAACCTGAGGGTGCTCGATGAGGATACCGTCGGCGTCGCTTTTGATGAGACCACCGGGAGAGAGGACGTCGAGGCGCTCTGGGAGGTTTTCGCACCAGACGGCTCTGCCGGGATATCGTTCGATGAAGTCGAGGCGAACGCGGCGGACAGGATTCCGGAATCTTTAAGAAGAACCTCTCCCTACATGACGCATCCTGTTTTCAATTCCTATCACGCCGAACATGAAATGCTGCGCTACATCTACCGCCTTCAGGAAAAGGACATCGCGCTCACGCGCTCGATGATCCCGCTGGGTTCGTGCACGATGAAGCTGAACGCCACCACCGAGATGATTCCCGTGACGTGGGCGGAATTCGGCGGGATTCACCCCTTCGCGCCGGAGGAACAGGTGCGCGGCTACCGGGATTTCATCGCGGATCTGGAAAACATGCTGGCAGAGTGCACGGGGTTCGATTCCATCTCCATGCAGCCCAACTCGGGCGCGCAGGGCGAATACGCCGGGTTGCTGGTCATCCGCAAGTACCATGAGAGCAAGAACGAGGGCTACCGGAACATCTGCCTGATTCCGAGCTCGGCTCACGGAACGAATCCCGCCAGCGCCGTCATGGCCGGTTTCGAGGTGGTGGTGGTCGATTGCGATTCGAACGGGAACGTGGACATCGCGGATCTCAGGGAGAAGGCCGAGAAATTTTCGGAAAAACTGGCCGCCTTGATGATCACCTATCCCTCGACGCACGGCGTTTTCGAGGAAGGCGTGGTGGAGATTTGCGAGGTCATCCACCGAAACGGCGGGCAGGTGTACATGGACGGCGCGAACCTGAACGCCCTGGTCGGCATCTGCAAGCCCGGTGAATTCGGGCCCGACGTCTCCCACATGAACCTCCACAAGACGTTCTGTATCCCCCACGGCGGCGGCGGGCCGGGCATGGGCCCCATCGGCGTCGTGAAGCATCTGTCGCCCTATCTGCCGAAACATTCGGTGGTTCCGGGCGTGGGGCCGGAAACGGGCGTGGATGCGATTTCCGCGGCGCCCTGGGGAAGCGCGGGAATTCTGCCCATCTCCTGGATGTATATCGCCATGATGGGCGGCGAGGGCCTCATCAAGGCGACGCAGGTGGCCATTCTGAACGCGAATTACGTGGCCCAAAGGCTCGAGCCCCACTACGAGGTTCTGTACAAGGGGGCGAACGGCATGGTGGCCCATGAGTGCATCATCGACATCAGGCCCCTGCAGGAAGTCTCGGGCGTGACGAACGAGGACATCGCGAAGCGCCTGATGGACTATGGCTTCCATGCGCCTACCATGTCTTTCCCGGTGGCGGGAACCTTGATGATCGAGCCGACGGAGAGCGAATCGCGGGAAGAACTGGATCGTTTCTGCGACGCGATGATCGACATCAGGCGCGATATCCAGGAGATCGCGGACGGACTTATGAGCGCGGAGGACAACGCGCTCAAGAACGCGCCCCACACGGCGTCGGACATCGCGGCCGATGAATGGGCGCACCCCTATTCGCGCGAGAAGGCCGTTTTCCCGCTTCCCTGGGTGCGCGCGGCGAAGTACTGGCCTCCCGTCAAGCGGGTGAACAACCCCTATGGAGACAGGAACCTGGTCTGCTCTTGCCTGCCGGTCGAAAACTACGCCTGAGAATGGAACCCGCAAACCCTGAACCACGAGAAATCCCCCATGCGCGCTTCTTGAACACGGGCGAGTCCACCGCCGCCAGGAACATGGCGGTGGATGAGTTGTTGTTCGAGGGTTGCCGGGCTCACTTGAGAGAAGGCCGTCCTCCCGAGGACGCGCCCATCACATTTCGGGTTTACGCCTGGTCGCCTCCGGCCATCTCCCTGGGCCGCGGACAGGCCGCCGAGCGCGATATTTTCCTGGAACGACTCGCGGATGAGGGAATCGACATCTGCCGGAGGCTCACCGGCGGGCGCGCGGTGCTCCACGATTGTGAGTTGACGTATTCCGTCACAGGTTCGCAGGCGCTGCTGGGTGACGCGATTGAGGAGACCTATCACAGGATCAGCCGGGGGCTGGCCGAAGGGCTGGCGGCCCTGGGCGCGCGGGTCGAACTGGCGCCCCCGAGCGGGAGCGCGTACGCCTCCCAGGGTTCCTGTTTCGCCACGGCGTCGGTGTGGGAGCTTTCTATCGGCGGCAAAAAGATGGTGGGCAGCGCGCAATGCCGCGAGGGCGGCGCGGTGTTGCAGCACGGCAGCGTCCTGCTCCGCTCCTCGGAGGAGCGGCTGGCGAGTCTCCTCAAACCGAGGGGGGGCGAGCGCCTGCTCACCCGAAACGCCCACGCGGTCGGTCTCCGGGAGGTCCTGGGGGAGGAAATCTCGTTTCGTGAGGTGGCCGAGGCCTTGAAGGCGGGTTTGGAGAAGGTGCTTGGTTTTCGGTTTCTCCCGGCTGCGCTGACGAGTGCCGAGAATGCGAGGGCGCTGGAAATATCCCGGTCCCGATATGAAAACCGGGAGTGGACGCTGGCAAGGTAACGAGGCATTCGCCGATTGCATTATTTTCCCTCCCATTTCCTTGACACTGTCGGCGGCATGGCCCTATCGTTCGTATGTAGGCGGGCGTAATTCAGGGGTAGAATGCCAGCTTCCCAAGCTGGACGTCGTGGGTTCGAATCCCATCGCCCGCTCCATTCTTCGAGTCGGGCCACGGCCCGGCGTTTCACTCGCATCCGGGAATTCGTGTCCATGCCGCATGACTTTCACTTCAATGGCGTCTCCCCGGATGAAAAGGTCGTGGAGTTTCACACCCATTCGAACATGTCCGATGGTTTGTATTCTCCCGAAAAGCTCATCCAACGGGCGAAGCGCGCCGGGGTTCGCGCCATATCGCTCACGGATCACGACACGGTCGCAGGTTTGCCGCGCGCAGGCGCGGAGGCGAAAAGGTTGGGAATGGAATTCATTCCGGGCATCGAATTCTCCTGCGTCCATCATGAGCGGAGCGTGCACGTTCTCGGCCATTTCATACGGCATGACGCGCCTCGTCTCGTGGAGCAGATAGAGACGCGCGGCTCCAACAGGGTGGAGAGGATGGGGGAGATGATCGATCGGCTGGGCCGCTGCGGCCTGCGTTTGGACAAGGAGGATTTTTTCGCCGTCTACGCGGACAGCCCGAGCATCACCCGGGGCCAGCTGGGGGCGTATATGCTCGGGAAAGGGCTCGCCAAATCGCGCGAGGAGGTCTTTGAGAAATACATCGGTGAGAGCGCGCCTTGCTACGTGGAACTGAATATCCTTACTCCTTTTGACGCGCTCGAACTCATTCATGACGCCGGCGGGGTCGCCACCCTCGCGCATCCGATGTTGAGCGAGTGTGATGAAATCATTCCGCAACTGGCCGAAGCGGGACTCGCGGGTATCGAGGTGGAACATCCCTCCCAGGACGCGGATGCGCAGCGCCATTACCGGAAAATGGCGAAAGAACACGGGCTTTTGTGTCTGGGAGGCTCCGATTGCCACGGCGTCCCCCACGGGCGTGACAGGTTGGGAAGATTCTCACAGCCCTTGCGTCTGTTTCTTGAATTGTCGGAACGGGCGAAAACTCGAAGGACGACAACATAAGGAACGCCATATGGCGCTTCAGGATCAATTCATACGCCGCTGGCGGCTTCTCAGGGCTCTGGAGAGCGGAGAAAGCTGGTCTTATGAAGAACTCCTTGCGCTTTTGAGCGAGGAGTCGGCCGAGGGCGACGGCCAGGCGTGGAGTTTGAGAACGCTTCAGCGGGATATTTCGCATTTGATGAAAGCGGGATTCCCGCTGGAGAGGGTTCGCACGGGCCGGAAGATAAGGTATCGTTTATTGAGAGAGTTTGTGAATTCGGTGCCTGAGCCGTTTTTGCCTTCCCAGTGGGCGTCATTGTATTACGCCCTGTGCATGTTGCGGGATTTGCCGAGCAGCCCGTTGAAGGAGGAATCGTTTAACGAAAGCATCTCCGGTGTCTTGAGCCGGCTGCGGCGTTACATCCCCGCGGCTTTGCGCGCCTACGCGGAGGGCGTGGAGCCGCGCTACGCCGGGGTCGTGGGAGCGCTCAGGGAGCATGGACGGCAGCGCAAGGTGGGCTCCGCTTTGCTCGAGGCGATAGCAAAGGGAAAACCCGCGCGAATCCTGGCGGCCCGCGCAGGTGAGATTCGAAAACGCTGGTGGAAGATAGACCCTTACCTCCTGCATTTCGAAGGCGGGAATTACCATCTGCTGGCGCGGGAATCGGAAAAAAACGCCCTGGGCGTCTGGCATCTGGAGGGTATAGAAAGCGTTCGAATCACAGCCGGGGCTTTTCAGATGCCGCTGGGACTGGATTTGAAGGCTTTGCTGGCCGAGTGCTTGCGCGAAGCGATGAATAATGGTTTGAATGTGAGGGTCCGATTCGGGAAGGATGTGGCGCTTCATGCGGTTGTCGCCTTCATGAAAGAAGCATTCGGCGAAGCGGAGCATTTGAAAAAATCGAGCAGATCGAGTCGGGACATTATGGTTCGGGTAAGTGATATATGGGGTTTCAGACGATGGCTGATGTCTTTCGGCCAGGAAGCGGAGTTGATGGCTCCGGCCGAATTGCGCGATGCGTTCGCTCAGGATCTGGAAGCCGCTTTGAAGAAGTACCGCAAGGGCCGTCGCGGAAGAAAAGCAGCCAATCCGGCCTGATAAATTGTTGAGGAGGGCCTGATATGAGATTGAGAAAAGAGATGATTGAGCGAATCGCCAACAAGATTGTCGAGAGGCTGAACCGCCGTGAACTGATATCCGAGGATTCGAATCAGGAAGTGCTCAGAACGCGGATTGCGCACGTCATCGAGGCGGACTTGATGGTCGAGGATCGCTTGAACGACGAGGTTAAGGAAATCCTGCGGGATTTCGAAGATGAAATGGACAGGGGCAATGTGGACTACAGCCGGATGTTTACGATGGTGAAAACAAAGTTGGCGCGCGAGCGGAATCTCGTGCTTTAGCGGCATGAAGAAGTTTTTTGGATCATTTTATATACAAGGAGAGCGCGGTCATGAAACTCAGCCGCGAGAAGATCAATCATCTGACGAATCTGGTCGTCAAGGATATGGAAGAGTGCGAGGACGTGGATTTTCTGGTCGAGCCCCAGGAATTGCGCATGAATGTTCTGCGCGCCATCAGCAACGAGTTGATCATTGATGATGAGATAGAAGAAGAGGTGCGGAGAATTTTGAGCACGTATTCCAGCAGGCTGGTGGAGGGAAGTCGTGACTGGGAGATACTCTTCAACAAGCATTATGATCAAGAGGCCAAACGGCGGGGAATTTGATCTTCTTGACTGATGTCTTCATATGATGCTTCCCGAAGAATGGAAAGCGGTGACGTGCGCAAGGTTGGCCTGACCGGGGGAATCGCCAGCGGAAAATCCACGGTAAGCGGGATGTTCCGGGATCTGGGCGTTCCGGTAATCGACGCGGACGTCATCGCGCGCGAGGTGGTTGCTCCCGGCTCTCGCGCTCTCGGGGCGATTGTCGATGCTTTTGGCAAAGAAGTCCTCACCGATGAAAAGAGCTTGAACCGGGCCCGGCTCGGGGAGATCGTTTTTTCCGATCCGGCGAAAAAGAAAGTCCTGGAGCGTATTCTGCACCCTGAAATTATAGCGGAGCAGGACAGGCGGCTGAGAGACCTCGAGCGGGAGGGACGAACGCCCGTCGCGATTGTGGACGCCGCCGTCATGATCGAGTCCGGGAGCTGGAAGCGGTTCGACTCGATAGTGGTTGTCGATTGTGATGAATCTCAGCAGATTAGCCGGTTGCGTCAGCGAAACGCGATGGATGAAGAGGAAGCCGTCAGGCGCGTCAATGCGCAGATGCCTCTTTCGGAAAAAGTAAAATATGCGAACCACGTGATTGACAATCGCGGCTCGATCGATGATACCCGAAAGCAGGTAGAGGAGTTGAAGAAAGTACTTTCGAGGAAATGAAATAAAAAGTGTTGACAAATTTGCCTGAACTGATTATTTTTTTGAAACACTTGTGAATTCTATTCCTGATAAGTTTTCGTCGCCCTGAACTTCAAACACCATCTGATGCGCAATGTTTTGGAACTTTAGATTAAAAGAGAACTTGTCTTGTGAGAAATATAAGGGCCCTCAGTCATATTTCTGTCCTCGGATGAATACATTTCCAAATATGGGTTCATGCGCGCACCCATGATTGGCTCTGAAAAACACCAGATGCGCGCTTCGCATCGCACCCGGCGATGAGAACCTGCTTTTGAATCAGACATGAAGGAATTTCATTTCATCGACTTTACCGCTTGAGGCTAGGAGGAAAAGTCTCCCCGCGCAGAATGTGGCGAGTGGTGCGACCAGAAAGCATCATCTCACGTTCCAGGCGGTAAAAGGTTCCCACCTAACCAAGGAGAAGGGAGTTATGGCAACAACTGAAACAAAATCTCGCAGCTTGAACCTGGCGGAACTCAAGAAAAAGACCATAGGAGAACTCAACCAGATTCTGAAGGAGTTTAGCGCCGAAAGCGCCAGCGGACTCAGAAAACAGGATCTGATCTACAAGATACTCGAGGCGCAATCCGACAAGGATCGCAACGGCGGCGGTGGAACCATCACCGGAGAGGGCGTGCTCGAAATCTTGCCGGACGGGTTCGGGTTCTTGCGCTCGCCCGCATACAATTATCTGCCCGGCCCTGACGATATTTACGTTTCCCCCAGTCAAATCCGCCGTTTTGATCTTCGCACCGGCGATACGGTGAGCGGTGAAATCCGCCAGCCCAAAGAGGGGGAGCGGTATTTCGCGCTCCTGAAGGTCGAGAAGATCAATTTTGAACCACCCGAGGCGAGCAAGGACAAGGTTCTGTTCGACAACCTCACCCCCTTGTATCCGGACCGCAGGATACAGCTCGAAATTTCCGGCGAGGAAGTCAGTTCGCGCGTGCTGGACCTCATGACGCCGATCGGCTTCGGGCAGCGCGGCCTCATCGTCGCAGCACCCAGAACCGGCAAGACGATGATGCTTCAGTCCATTGCGAAGAGCATCGCGACGAACCACCCGGAAGTTCACCTGATCGTTCTGCTCATCGACGAGCGCCCCGAAGAAGTCACGGACATGGAGCGCTCCGTGCGCGGGGAAGTAATCAGTTCGACCTTCGACGAACCGGCGTCTCGCCACGTCCAGGTGGCGGACATGG
This sequence comes from bacterium, assembly GCA_022825065.1. Classification (GTDB taxonomy): domain Bacteria; phylum UBA8248; class UBA8248; order UBA8248; family UBA8248; genus Bin107. The sequence continues at coordinate 73,975 of JAJDYR010000033.1, read as the reverse complement.
TGATCGAAAAGGCGAAAAGACTTACCGAGCACAAACAGGACGTCGTCATCCTGCTCGATTCCATCACGCGGTTGGCGCGCGCGCACAACACCATCATCTCCCCGAGCGGCAAGGTCCTCTCCGGCGGCGTGGACTCGAACGCGCTCCAGCGGCCCAAGCGTTTCTTCGGCGCGGCTCGAAACCTGGAGGAAGGCGGCAGCCTGACCATTCTCGCCACGGCGCTGGTGGAGACGGGCAGCCGGATGGACGACGTGATTTTCGAGGAGTTCAAGGGCACGGGCAACATGGAAGTGCACCTCGACAGGAAACTCTCCGACAAGCGCGTGTTCCCTTCGGTCGACATCAACAAGTCCGGCACGAGGAAAGAGGAATTGCTGCTCAGCCCGCAGGAACTCAACCGCGTCTGGGTGTTGCGCAAGGTCTTGCAGCCGCTGGGCGTGGTGGATTCGATGGAGCTTCTGCTCGAGAAAATCCAGGAGACGAAGACCAACGAGGATTTCCTCGCCTCGATGAACAACTGACGCGTTTCCTCCAACTTCTTGTTTTCACCTGATTTTCGGGGTAGACAAGGAGTCGGCGTTTCGATATAAAGCGCTCTCCTCGTAGGAGAGAGGGCTGGTTTTTTTATCGAAAAACCACCTCTATTTAGCGCTTTTTATCGAATTTTACGGAATTGTTTCAGACGTTTGAACCTTAAGATTTTGGAGCGTCCGGTTATGAAGGCCGAGATTCATCCCGAGTTGTTCGAGTGCAAGGTGTCCTGCAGTGGTTGCGGCACCGAATTCACGACGTTCTCCACGCGCGAGCAGATACGCGTGGAGGTTTGCTCGCAGTGCCACCCGTTCTTCACCGGAAAGCAGGCGCGCATCGTCGATACCGAGGGCCGCGTGGAGAAGTTCGTCAAGAAGTTCGAGGGCAAGGAGGCGAGGGTCTCCAAGCGCAAGAGAAAGCAAGCCGCCGCCGAGCAGGAGCGGGCGGCCCGGCTGGAGCGCGAGGCGAAGCTGGCCGCCGAGAAGGAGGCGGAAGAGAAGGCGCGCAGGGAAGAAGCCAGGAAGAAGCGGGCCGAGGAGCGAGCCGCCAGGCAGGCCGCCCAGGCGGCGAAAGAGCAATCCGCCGAGGCCGAGGCGGTTCCTGTGGGCGAGGATGCTTCGCCCGCCCCTGAACCGGCAGATGCGGTCGCCGCGGTCGAGGAGGCTTCACCGGAGCCGGAATCGAATGACGCCGAGACTGTCGCCGCTGTGGACGACGCTTCACCCGACGTATCGCCTGCGCCTGTACCTTCCGTAGAAGCCGAAAAGCCCGAGGATTCATAAGCACGGAGCCTTCCGTGTTTGCCTGGGGGCCGCCCCGGGCGGTGGTTCCTCGGCAAACGCGAATTCGTGGACCGGGGATGATTCCGGACCACTCCATTCGCTGCCCGTCGGTTGACCCCCATGTTCGAAAAAATCGAGCAAATCATCGAAAAACACCGGACGCTGGAGATGCGCCTCTCGGACCCGGCCCTGCTCAAGGACCGCAAGAAACTCGAGCAGACCGCGCGCGAGCACAAGGAACTCACCCGGGTCGTCCAGGCCTATGAGGAGTGGCGCGGATACGAAAGCGCCATCGAGGAGGCGAAAGTCCTGCTCGAGGACGGCGACCCGGAGATGGGCGAACTCGCCCAGGCGGAACTCGAAGACGCGGGCGCGAAGATAGAAGAAGTGGAGGAGAGGCTGCGCCGGCTGTTGCTTCCCAAAGACCCGAACGATGAGAAAAACGTCATCCTCGAAGTCCGCGCGGGCACGGGCGGCCAGGAGGCCGCGCTCTTCGCGGCCGATTTGTACCGCATGTACGTGCGCTACGCCGAACTCCAGGGCTGGAAGACGGAGGAGCTGAGCAAGAGCGAGAGCGACCTGGGGGGCCTCAAGGAAGTATCGGCGCTCATCAGGGGAGCGGGCGCCTACAGCCGCCTGCGCTATGAGAGCGGGACGCATCGCGTCCAGCGGGTGCCCGTCACCGAGACGCAGGGCAGAATCCACACCTCCGCCGCCACGGTGGCCGTGCTGCCCGAAGCGGACGAGATTGCGCTCGACATCGGCGAGAAGGACTTGCGGATCGACGTCTACCGCTCCTCGGGCCCCGGGGGCCAGAGCGTGAACACGACCGATTCCGCCGTCCGCATCACCCATGTGCCCACCGGCCTCGTCGTCACCTGCCAGGACGAGAAGAGCCAGCACAAGAACCGCGCCAAGGCGATGAAGATCCTCTCGGCCCACCTGCTGGACATGGAAATCCAGAAGCAGATGTCCGAGCGTTCCGCGCACCGCAAAAGCCTCGTGGGCAGTGGGGACAGGAGCGAGCGGATCAGGACCTACAATTTCCCCCAGGACAGGATTACCGATCACCGCATCGGCCTCACCCTCCACGGTCTTCCGGGCTTCATGGAAGGCGGCATCGACGAGATGGTCAAGCGGGTCATCGAGAGCCGCGAGGCGGAGCGCCTGGCCGAACTGGAAGAAAGCACGGAAGCCCATCCCGCGGAATGACGACTTCTCCTCCTGCGGCGCGAAGCGAAACCAAAACCGGAACAAGAGTGTGCGCTCTGCTCTCCTGTCTGGAGAAGCGGCTCGCAGACGCTGGCGTGGATTCGCCGGGGCTGGATGCGCGGCTCATCCTGGCTGTGGTATTAGGCTGCGACAGGGCGCATCTCCACGCGCATCCTGAAAAAATGGTTTTCCCGGAGGAACTCGCGCGGGTCGAGTCCCTGGCGCAAAGGAGAATGGCCCGCGAACCGATGGCCTACATCATGGGCGAGCGGGAGTTCTGGTCCATGTCTCTTCTCGTCTCGCCCGGCGTGCTGATTCCCAGGCCCGAAACCGAGTTGCTCGTCGAGCGCGCCGTGGCGCTCTTGGGAAAGAAGGGACAAAGCAGGATATTGGACTTGTGCGCGGGCAGCGGCGCGGTGGGTCTGGCGGTCGCGAGTGAATTGCCGAAAGCGCGCGTCACTCTTCTCGATCTCTGCTCGAAGGCGCTTGGGGTGGCGAGGCGAAATGCGGAGAGGCTCGGGTTCGGAAGTCGAACGGGTTTGCTGGTCTCGGATTTGTTTGGTGTGCTTGCAAAAGGAGACGAGTTCGACCTGATCGCCTCGAACCCGCCCTACGTGGCCACGGGCGAACTGGACGGCCTGATGCCCGAAGTTTCATCGTTCGAGCCCCGAATCGCGCTGGACGGCGGGGCGGACGGGATGGACCTCATCCGGCGCATCATCGAGGAGGCGCCCGCATATCTCGCGCGCGGGGGTTTCCTGCTGATCGAGATGGACCCGCGCCAGATGACCGAGGCGGAGGCTCTTTCGGAAGAACAGGGGAGTTACCGCTCTGCGAGACGCCATAATGACCTCGCGGGGCGCGAGAGGGTTTTGGAACTTCAGGGGGCTTAGGTTGTGGAGCGATTCCGTATCCGGGGAGGCAGGCCGCTTCGCGGCGAGACCGAGGCGGCAGGCTCCAAGAACGCCTCTTTGCCGATCCTGGCCGCCGCCATCCTGGCCGATGGCGTAAGCCATGCGCGGCGAGTGCCTGACTTGCGCGACACGAACACGATTCTGGGGCTCCTGGGTGAATTCGGCGTAAAGACGCGCCAGGAATCGCCCGGTCGCATCTCCCTGGACGCCACGAACATCACCGGCGGCGTTGCGCCCTATGAGCTGGTGCAGGCGATGCGGGCCTCCATCCTGGTGCTGGGGCCGTTGCTGGCGCGCTTCGGCTCGGCCCGCGTCTCCCTGCCGGGCGGCTGCGCCATCGGGGCGAGGCCCGTCGATCAGCACCTGAAGGGCCTGAGCGCGATGGGGGCGGAGATCGAGATCGAGCAGGGCTACATCGAGGCCAGGGCGCGGAAACTCACCGGCGCGCGCATCTCGTTCGACCTCACGACGGTGACGGGGACGAAGAACCTGATGATGGCGGCCTGCCTGGCGAAAGGCGTCACCGTTCTCGAGAATGCCGCTCTGGAGCCCGAGGTGGTCGCGCTCGCGGATTTGTTGAACCGGATGGGCGCCAGGGTGAGCGGAGCGGGCACGCCCGTTATCGAGATCGAAGGGGTGGATTCCCTCGCGGGCTACGACGTTGCCGTTCCCGCGGACCGCATCGAGGTGGGAACCCTCATGATAGCGGCGGCCATCACGGGAGGGGATTTGAGGATAACGGATTGTGAGCCGGAGCAGGTGCATGCGCTGGCGCTCAAGCTGAGCGAGGCCGGTCTGGAAGTTTCAGAGGGCGCGGACTGGATTCGCGCGCGGAGCGAGGGCTCGGTGCGGCCCGTGAACGTGAAGACGGCGCCCTATCCGGGATTCCCCACGGATTTACAGGCCCAGTTCATGGCGCTGATGACGCTGGCAGGAGGCGCTAGCGTGATGACGGAGACCATCTTCGAGAATCGCTTCATGCACGCCGCCGAACTCGCCAGAATGAACGCGCGGATTCATATCGACGGCAGGACGGCGCACATCGATGGCGTGGCGCATCTCGCCGGCGCCTCGGTGACGGCGACCGACTTGAGGGCGAGCGCATCGCTTGTTCTGGCGGGTCTGGCGGCGGATGGAGAAACCATCGTTCGCAACGTATATCATATCGACAGGGGATATCAGCGGCTCGAGGAGAGGCTGAGGGAACTCGGCGCGGATATCCGGCGCGAAGTGGAGTCGTGATGAAAGAGAACCGGGAGAAAGAATTGATCATCGCCCTGCCCAAGGGAAGAATTTTCACGGAGGCCACCGAATGTCTGGTGAAGGCGGGAGTCTTGTCCAAACCGATATCGGACAAATCCCGAAAACTCATCCTGCGCGACCCCAAAACGGGGATCCGGGTCCTGATTCTCAGGAACCACGACGTGCCCATCTACGTGGAGCGCGGGGCCGCCGATCTGGGCGTCATCGGGCGCGATGTGCTGCTCGAACAGGGGCGCGACGTATACGAACCCCTGGACATGAAGGTGGCGCCGTGCCGCCTCATGGTGGCGGCGCCCGAGGGAATGACCTGGGCGGACCTGACCGGGCGGATATCGCTGCGCGTGGCGACGAAGTTTCCCGCCATCACCACCCGGTTTTTCGAGCAGATGGGGGTTCAGGCCAAGATCATCCGGCTCTACGGCAACGTGGAGATCGCCCCCGCCACGGGCGTGGCGGACCTGGTTGTGGATCTGGTGGACACCGGCGGGACGCTTCGGGCCAACGGGCTGGCGCCGATTCGCGAGATATTCAGCGCGACCGCCAGGCTCATCGCCAACCGCGCGAGCCTGAAGACGAACTACAAGAAAGTGAGCGCGATCATCGAACAGTTGAAGGGGGTGATACCCCCCGCCGCGAACGGCATGGGCAACGGCGCGAAGGGCCCGTCCCGAAAGGAGAAGGCGTGAGGCGCTTCGCCTACGGGGCGGAGGATTTTGCCGCCGGGATAGAGCGCCTCTCCCTGGGCGGGGAGGATGCGTTTTCCCGCGTCGAGGGGGACGTACGCGCGATCATCGAGCGCGTGCGCGCGGAGGGCGATGACGCGCTTATCGAACTGACACAGGCGTTCGACGGCGTTTCCCTGGACGCCGGGAGCCTCGTCGTAGGCGAGGAGGAGATGGCGCGCGCGCTCGATGCGCTGCCGTCCGAGACGCTGGACGCCCTGAAACTCGCCGGGGAGCGGATACGCGCGTTCCACGAGGCGCAGGTTCCCCGAACAATCAATGTCGAGCAAACGCCCGGCGAGCGGCTCACGCTCGAACCCACACCGCTCGCGAGCGTGGGTCTGTATGCGCCCGGCGGCACGGCGGCCTATCCCTCCACCGTGCTCATGAACGCGATTCCCGCGCAGGTCGCGGGCGTGGACGAGTTGGTTCTGTGCACGCCGCCGGGCCCGGACGGTGAGGTGCCCGCCGCCGTGCTGGCGGCGGCTTCCCTGGCGGGTCTCGAGCGCGTCGTGCGCGTGGGGGGCGCGCAGGCGGTCGCCGCGATGGCCTACGGCACGAGGAGCGTCCCCAGCGTGGACAAGATAGTGGGGCCGGGCAACGTCTACGTCGCCGCCGCCAAGCGCATCGTTCGCGGGCGCGTGGAAATCGATAAAGAGGCCGGCCCGAGCGAGGTGGTCGTGCTTTTGGACGATGCCGCTCTGGCCGAATGGGCGGCGGCGGACCTGCTCGCCCAGGCCGAGCACGACTCACAAGCCATGGCGGTGGGCGTCTGCGTGGGCGCGGACGTGGCCGATGCCCTCGAAAGAGAAGTGGAGAGCCAGTTGCGCTCCGCTGAGAGGAGCGGGGAGATAGCGCAGGCTCTGGAGAATCGCGGCGCCGTCATCGAGGTGGCATCGCGCGAGGAGGCGCTTGCGGTGGCGGAAATGCTCGCGCCCGAGCACCTGGAGATTTTGATGGAGAATGCGGAGGAAGCGGCGAAAGACATTCGCAATGCCGGCGCGGTGTTTTGCGGGCCGTGGAGTCCGGTTCCTTTGGGCGATTACGTCGCAGGCCCCAACCACGTGCTTCCCACGGGCGGTGCGGCGCGCTTCGCCTCGCCGCTCGGCGTGTATGACTTCATCAAGTGGACGAGCAAGGTGTGTTTCGATGCGGAGGCCGCCGCGCGGCTGGCCGAACCCGCGGCGCGGCTCGCCGATCTCGAAGGCCTGCCCGCGCACGCGCGGGCCCTGCGCCTGAGGCGCGGCGCATCCTGAGGGGCTGTTGAACAACCTCCCCGTAGAGAGTGTTCACCGTCATTCCGGCAAAAGCCGGAATGACGACCAAAACCCGAAATCGGGCGGCGGCGCAGGCTCTCGCCTTGAAAACCAACCCCCCCTACCCCCCCTTGACAGGGGGGTATAAAAAGGCGATACGCCCTGACGAGGAAGTGGAAGAAAAGCCCCCTTGTAATAGGGATAGGAAAAGGCGACGCCCGCCGCCGGTAGAGGGGGTTTTGCTTTCTTTTTTATGCCCCCCTGACAAGGGGGGTAGGGGGGGTTGCCTTTATCCCCTGAAAAGGGGCTTTTCCAACAACCCCAGGGGGAGTGGTTTCATTTTGCGGGCTTTTTCACCAGTTCCCTGAGGGGGCGCTGGCGGGGCGGGCGCGGATCAAGCATAATCGCACTGCCGTAAGGCGGCGTTTTCACTGAAATTTTCTATCCGCCGGGAGAGAGAAGGTGGCGTCGAAAGCCAGGCAGAGAAAAGCGCGCGTGAGCAGAAAGACGAAAGAGACCGACTTCACCGTCGCCGTCAACCTCGACGGCGCGGGAGAGGCCGAAATCGGTACGGGCCTCGGTTTCTTCGATCACATGCTCGCCCAGATCGCCCGCCACGGGCTGGTGGATTTGACCGTCCGCGGCAAGGGAGATTTGGACGTCGACGGCCACCACACGGTGGAGGACGTGGGCATCATCCTGGGGCGGACGCTGGCGAAGGCGCTCGGAGACCGGGCGGGCATCACCCGCTACGCCGACGTGCGCCTGCCCATGATGGACGCGCTCGTTCACGTGGCGGCGGATTTCGGCGGCAGGGGGAACCTCGTCTTCCGCGCCTCTTTCCCTGAAGCCCAAATCGGCGAGTTCGACACCGCGCTCGTGCGCGAGTTCTTCTGGTCGGTGGCCACCCACGCGGGCGTCGACCTCCACGTCGAGGTCTGCTACGGGGACAACAGCCACCACATGGTCGAAGCCGTGTTCAAGGGCTTCGCGCGGGCGCTGCGCGCGGGCGTCGCGCTCGATCCCAGAGACACGAGCGTGCCCAGCACCAAGGGCGTCTTGTAGAATTTCTTTCTGGAGTTCCGTCATGATGGGGTTGTTGAGAAACCCGCATGAATCGGGTTTGATTTGTAGGGGACGCATACGAGACTGTTGAAAAAGTCACGTCTCTATCTCTACCGCGCAGGTAACCATAAAACCTCATCCTGAGTAGGCGCGAAAGCGCCGTATCGAAGGATGGGAAGCGTCTCCCGGCGTGCGAGAGGGCGTCCTTCGATACGCCGCCTTCGGCGGCTACTCAGGATGAGGAAGGTGTGGGCAGAGCTTGTCCCGAGCGAAGTCGAGGGGCCGCTACTCAGGATGAGGGAGATGCGAGGGCTTTTTCAACAGCCCCGGTAGGAGGAGCAGAATGACGGCCGAGATCGTCGTGGTCGACTACGGCATGGGAAACATCCTGAGCGTGAGGAACGCTCTGGCCAAAATAGGTGCTGAGGCGGTGCTGAGCGACGACCCGAAGACCCTGGCGGCGGCGGCGGGCGTCATTCTGCCCGGCATAGGCGGCTTTCCGGATTGCATGCGCGCCCTGGAGGAAGCCGGCCTCACCGGCCCCTTGCGCCGCGTCATCGAGGGAGGCGTTCCCTACCTCGGGATATGCCTGGGCCTCCAGATTCTTTTCGAGGAGAGCGAGGAGTTCGGCGCCACGCCGGGCCTGGGAATCCTGCCCGGGCGCGTGCGGCGCTTCCCCGAGGGGATGACGGAAAACGGCGGCGCGCTGCCCTTGAAGGTTCCCCACATGGGCTGGAACCAGCCTGAGTTTCAGAACCACTCCCCGATTCTTGAAGGCGTGCCGAGCGGGGCGCATTTCTATTTCGTCCACTCCTACTATGCGGAGCCCTCAGAAGCGGCGCGGCCCTGGATCGCGGCGACGTGCGATTTCGGCGTGCCGTTCATCGCCAGCGTCCACAGGGGAAACCTCTTCGCCACCCAGTTCCACCCGGAGAAAAGCGGCGCGCTCGGCCTGGGGATTTTAAGGAAATTCGTCGACATCTGCCGCGCGCGAGAAGCCGCTTCCGCGTAGGGGGTTGTTGAAAAAATTCCTTCATCAGGGGATAAAGGCAACCCCCCTACCCCCCCCTTGTCAGGGGGGCAAGAAAAAGCAAAACCCCCTCAGCCCGGCGAGGGCGCATCGCCTTTTTATACCCCCCTGACAAGGGGGGGTAGGGGGGGTTGGTTTTCAAGCTAAGGGAGGGCGAGTGAAGCATGATTCCCTGCGATCCCCTCATCCCTCCTTGCCATGAACCCTCCCTCCTCGGTCGGGTTCAACCCCCAACCCCCTGGGGGCCGCCCCTCTGGCGGGCCGTTTCGAGCGTACCTTCGCCCCTTTTCCACGATAATTTCCCGTAAGCGTTTGCAATAAAACCCGTTTGGGTTTAATGAGAGGCGCAAGAGAAACGGAAGCTTCATCTCGGGGGTGGCGTCTTGCTTCTCATTCCGGCGGTCGATCTCAAGGGCGGCAAATGCGTGCGGCTCATCCAGGGCCAGAAAGGGCGCGAGATCGTCTATGGCGACGACCCGGTGGCCTGGGCCCTGCGCTGGGTGGAGCAGGGAGCGCAGCGGCTCCATCTCATCGATCTCGACGGCGCCTTCGACGGCGCGCCCGCCCACATCGACGTTTTGGAGCAGGTGGCCGAGGCCGTGGACGTCCCCGTGGAGTTCGGCGGCGGCGTGCGCTCCGAAGTTTCGCTGGCGGCCGTCCTGGAGGCGGGGGCGAGCTTCGTCATCCTCGGCACGAGCGCGCTCAAAAACCCCGAATTCCTCGAAGCAGCCGCCCGCAAAAATCCCGGAAAAATCCTTTTGGGCATCGACGCCAAAGACGGGGAAGTCAGGATATCGGGCTGGGAGGAGGGCGATTCGGTGTCGCCCGAATCGCTCGCGAACCGCTTCGCCCATCTTCCCCTGGCGGGGGTCATCTTCACCGACATCAGGCGCGACGGCACGCTGGAGGGCTTCGACCCCGCACCCACCGCCGCCTTGGCCCAGGCCTGCGGTCTGCCCGTCATCGCCGCGGGCGGGGTGAGCAGGCTCGAGGACGTGGAAAAACTCATTCCCCTGGAAGATGTAGGCGTCATCGGCGCCGTCGTGGGGCGCGCCCTCTATGAGGGGACCATGGACTTTCCAAAAGCGATGGAGATGCTCTCTTGCTAGCCAAGCGAATCATTCCCTGCCTCGACGTGAAGGAAGGCCGCGTGGTGAAGGGCGTGAATTTCGAGGGTTTGCGAGACGCGGGCGACCCCGTGGAGTGCGCCGCGCATTATGACGACATGGGCGCGGATGAAATCTGTTTTCTGGACATCACGGCTTCGAAGGAGAAGCGCGGCACCCTGCTCGACATGGTGCGGCGTACGGCGGAGCGCGTGTTCGTCCCGCTCACCGTCGGCGGCGGCGTGCGCGAGGAGAAAGACGTGCGCGATCTGCTGAGGGCGGGCGCGGACAAGGTGAGCATCAACAGCGCGGCGCTCAGGGACCCGGGCGTCCTCAAGCGCTCGGCGGAGCGCTACGGGAGTTCCACCATCGTTTGCGCCATCGACGCCAAGCGCGTCCCGGGCGATGCGGATGCGCCCCGGTGGGAGGCGTTCACGCACGGGGGCTCGCGTCCCACGGGCCGGGACGCCGTGGCCTGGGCGGAGGAGGCGTGCACGCTGGGCGCGGGCGAGATTCTCCTCACCAGCATGGACAGGGACGGAACCAAGGACGGGTACGATCTGGCCCTCACGCGCACGATTGCCGAGCGGGTGGGTGTGCCCGTCATCGCCTCGGGCGGCGTGGGGAACCTCGAACATCTCTACGAGGGTCTGGAAGAAGGTTTCGCCGACGCCGTTCTGGCCGCCTCGATCTTCCATTTCGGCGATTACTCGGTCGAGGAGGTGAAAGTCTATCTGCGCGAGCGCGGCGTGGAGGTGAGGCTGTGAACGAAGCGGAAATCCCCGAGGTCAAGTGGAACGAGCAGGGGCTGGCCCCCGCCATCTGCCAGGATGCGGGAACGGGGCAGGTCCTGACCCTCGCCTGGGTGAACGAGGAATCGCTCCGATTGACGCTCGAGAAGGGAACCGTCCATTTCTGGTCGCGCTCCCGCGGGGAGCTTTGGCACAAGGGCGAGACGTCGGGCAACTATCTGCGTCTCGTTTCTGCGAGGCTCGACTGCGACGCCGATGCGCTGGTGTTCATCGTGAGGCCCGACGGGCCTGCCTGCCACACGAACCGGATGTCGTGTTTTTTTCATGAAATCCCCGTGCCCGAGCGGGATAGGGGCGGGGAGCCGCTCGAATTCGATCAGAACCTGCTCGAATCGGTGTATCGCCTGATTCTCACGAGGAAAGAGGCGGGCGATACGGATTCGAGCTACGTGGCGCGCCTGTTCGCGAAGGGCGAGGAGCGGGTGCTGGAGAAAATAGACGAAGAGGCCGCCGAGGTCGTCATGGCGATGAAGGAAGACGACGCGGTCGCCATAACGAACGAGGTGGCCGATTTGTGGTTCCACACCCTGGTGGGGATGGCCGCGCGCGGCGTGCCGCCGGGGCGCGTTTTCGCGGAACTCGCCCGCCGGTTCGGACGCGGCGGGAGGCCCGAGTCCGAGAGATAGGGCGTTCGCCGCATCATTCGACAAGTCGCCCTTCAGAACGGCGAAAATTAGTAGTGGCTCTATTCCATCTGCGCCCCAAAATACCAAGAAACATTCTTGGCTCCACCATCCTGGAGAAATTACTTGTCGGGTTAATAACAAGAGTTTTCGATCCGGTCATTGCAGAAATTGAATTGGGAAAAAAGGAAGCTGAGCTCTTGAAATGTTGCTGAAATTATAGGGAGCTTCCCTCCACATGCACCAAATTAAAACCAAAGTCATGGGAGTAACGAAACGTAATGATGATGGAGAAAACCGCCAGGATATCATTAAACGGTTAGCAATATCAGGAAATGCTTTTTTCTACCTAGAGAGAGAAGCGAACAACCCACATGACAAGAATGCAATATCTGTATGGGGGGATTACGACCAGATAGGTTATCTCAGCAGGGAGGTTTCAGAAAACTTGGCTCCACATATCGACAATGGAGGGTACGTTAAGATCGCGAATATCAGAATCACCGGGGGGACCGGCGACCGACCGAATATGGGAGTCAATATCACTATTGATGTAAAATGGACTTCAAGTCCAGGCGCAATTTGAAGAAAATTTCATTATTTTCATTTTCCTTGACAGATCCGTCCTCGGCTCCTATATTGATTCTTAATAATGGGATTATTGCGCAATCCGTGCTTTCGAAGTTTGTAAGCTGTTGAATTTCAAAAAGATGCGGGATGACGAGGGTCGTCCCCCTTATTTTCTTCACATACATTTCGTTCTTCGGCCCGTCTTGAAGAACGATTGGCGAAAGGGACCCTGACTACCATTTCGCTCTACTGGCGTTTCCGCTGATTCCAGAGGGGGACGCCGGGCGAGAACCGCCTGATTTTCAATCGAGATTTCTTGAATACGCCGTTTTGTCCCGATATCGGACGAAGCGCATGATTCATTGTTGAATCAATTATCCATGGATGATGGTTGATGGATGATCGCACACTGCAAGGCATTGAATTCGCGAGTGTTCTGAAGTTGCTGGGGGCTCGCTGCGCCTCGGCGTCCGGCGCGGCTGCGGCCTGGGCGCTCCTTCCGGCCACCTCGTCTTTCGAGGTCGATACCCTGCTCGACGAGACCGACGAAGCGGTGGATCTCCTCGGCGCCGGTGAATACATGCCGCTGGCGGCGTTCGATGACCCCGAAGCATGGCTCGAGGACATCAGGCGCAGGGGAGGGAACCTCGAAGGCGAAAAATTCCTCTCGATTCTCTCCCTGCTGAACCTCGCCTCCGATGTCCGCCGCTTCGTGGAAGAACGAGCCGAGAGGCTGCCCAGGCTCAGGATGCGCATTCACGGCGCGGATATGCAATATCCCCTGGCCGCGCGAATCCGGCGCATACTCGATGAGCGCGGCGAGGTGCGCGACGATGCGAGCCCGGATCTGAAGGAATCGAGAACGAAACAGCGCGCGCTCAGGGCCGAGATACGCCGCCTGCTCGACAGAATAATGACCGCGCACCCGAATGCGATTCAGGAGAATCTGATCGTCCAGCGGCGCGAGCGGTATCTGATTCCCGCCAGGACGACCTTCAAGCGCTCGTTCGAGGGCGTCATACAGGACCGCTCCGCGAGCGGGGAAACCCTGTTCGTCGAGCCGCTATCGGCGGTGCCCGTCAACAACGCCATCGCCGAGGAACGCGAGGCCGAACGCGCGGAGGTCGAGAGAATCCTGCGCGACCTGACCGCGGAGGTGATGGAGGCGCGCGAGGCAATCGTATATCTGGTGGGATGCCTGGCGGGCCTCGACCTCATCTGGGCGAAGGCGCGTCTGGGTGTCGACTGGCGCGGCGCGCGCGCGCAGGCGAGCGCGGACGGAGGCCTCCGGCTGCGGGCCGCGCGGCATCCCCTGCTCACGGCGGGCGCCGGCGCGGTGCCGAAAGAACAGGTGGTGCCCATCGATCTCGAGGTGGGGAGCCGGGGGGTGCGCCAGCTCCTCATCACCGGACCCAACACGGGCGGCAAGACGGTGGCCCTGAAGACGGTGGGCCTCTGCGCCGCGCTTCACCAGTGCGGCGTGCCCATACCGGCTGCGCCCGAGAGCGCGCTGCCCGTCTTCAAGACGCTCGTCGCCGACATCGGCGATGAGCAGGACATTCAGCAGAACCTGAGCACCTTCTCGGGCCACATGGCGCGCGTCTCGGGCGCGGTGCGCGAGGCGAGAGAGGGCGTGCTCGTGCTCCTGGACGAACTGGGCTCGGGCACCGACCCGGCGGAGGGTTCGGCCATCGGCGTCTCCGTGCTCGAGCATCTGGCGGCGAGCGGCGCGCTCTGCATCGTGACGACGCACCACGACGCGCTGAAGCATTACGCCTACGGGGCCGCGCACGCCGAGAACGCGTCGGTGGAGTTCGACGCCGGAGATCTCTCGCCCACCTACCGGATCCGCATGGGCGCGGCGGGGCCGAGCAACGCCATGTCGGTGGCGCAGAAGATGGGCTTGCCCGAGTCCGTTCTGGCGCGCGCGGATGAACTGCTGGTGAAAGGCCCCGTCCAGGTGGATCGCCTGATGGCGAATCTCTCCGATCAGGAGCGCGAGATCGAGGAAAAAGAGGCCGATCTCTCGGCCCGCCGGGCGCGGGTCGAAGAGCGCGAGAGAGAACTCGATCGCCAGTTAAGCGAGGAAGCGCGCCAAAGGGGCGACGACGCGGCCCGGTTCCTGAAGGAGTTGAGGCGCGAGGCCGATGATCTTTTGAACGAGATGCGCGGGGCGCTCGAAATGGAGGAAGCCAAGCGTATCGCGCGCGAGCGCATCCGCGAGATGAGCGCCAGGATCGAGGAGGCGCTGCCCCGGAGGGAAGAGGGGGAGGCGGCGCGCGCGCCGGTTTCGCTTCGCAAGGGAGACAGGGTCCGCATCCCGCTCATGAACTGCGCGGGCGAGGTGGCCGCCCTGCACGGAGAAGACGAGTTGACGGTGACGGTGAACGGCAAATCCCTCCGCTTGTCCTTGAGCGTGGTGGAAGTTCTGGACGATGCGCCGGGCGCGCCATCGCACAAGAGCACGGTGACGCACGACGTCGAATCGAGGGGAGGTGATTTCTCGCCCGAGCTTCAGCTGCGCGGCGTGCGCGCCGAACGCGCCGTCGAGATGGTGGATAAATATCTCGACGACGCCGCGCTCGTGGGAATCGCGTCGGTCCGCATCGTTCACGGCAAGGGGGAGGGGGTGCTCTCCAAGGTGGTCGCCGAGCGTCTGCAGGAACATGCGCTCGTGTCGAAGTTCGGCCCCGCGCGGCCCGAGGAGGGTGGCTGGGGCGTCACGAACGTGGAGTTGGCCCTGCGCTGATGTTTTGTTTTGCGGGATGAGGATGCAGGAATGGGACGAGTGCCGGAAGAGGTGGTCGATCAGATAAGGGACGGCGCCCCGATAGAGGACGTCGTCGGCGAGTTCGTGAACCTCAAGAAGGCGGGGACGAACTACAAGGGGCTTTGTCCGTTCCATGACGAGAAGACGCCCTCGTTCAACGTGAACCCGCGCATGGGCATCTACAAGTGCTTCGGGTGCGGGGCGGGGGGCAACGCCTTTCAGTTCCTGATGCAGCACGAGGGTATGACTTTCCCCGATGCGCTCGAACGCCTGGCGAAGCGTCAGGGAATCGACCTCTCCCGCTATGAGGATTCCCGGGAGCAAGGCCCCCGGAAGCCCGACGCGCGCGGGAAGATACTGGCCGCGAATCGCCTGGCGGCCGATTTCTTCAGGGCGGCGCTCGAGAGCAACCCGGGCGAGCGGGGCCGCAAGTATCTCGAGGAGCGCGGCGTTGCGAAAGACGCCCTCGACAGGTTCCGGGTCGGCTTCGCGCCCCCGCGCTGGGACGCCCTCATCAAGGCGGCGGGCAAAAGGGGGGTGTCTCCCGGTGATCTCGCGGAGGCGGGCCTCGCGGTGCGGAGTGAAGACGGGAGTCGGACATACGATCGCTTCAGAGACCGCATCATGTTCCCCATCCGCAACCACGAGGGCGAGATCGTGGGCTTCGGCGGGCGTTCGCTGCCCGACAGCGATTCGCGCCACGCCACCGCGAAATACGTGAATTCACCGGATACGCCGCTCTTCAGGAAGGGCCGGACTTTATACGGCTTCTACGAGGGCAGGGAGGCGATTCGCGAGAAAAAACGCGTCCTGGTGACGGAGGGATATTTCGACGTCATATCGCTTTGGCGGCACGGGTTCCGGGAGGCCGTGGCGCCTCTCGGCACGGCCCTGACCGCCGAGCACATCCGGAGTCTCAGGGCGCACGCGGAGGAACTCGTGTTCGTCTTTGATCCCGACGCCGCGGGCCTCGCGGCTTCCGAGCGCGCGGGTTCGGTGGCGGGTCGCATGCTCGGCCTCGCGGCCGCGCCCGATCTGCTCGTGGCCGGCGACGTGCTGCGCAAGAACTTCATCGACCGCGACGGTGCGGGCGCCGTGCGCCTCAGGGTGGTGAACCTGCCCGAAGGGCGCGACGTCGACACGTTTTTGGGGGAAAACGGGACGGAGGACTTCGCCCGGCTCCTCTCCTCCGCGGAGGGCATCCTGGAGAACACCGTCCGGACCGCGATGGCCGGAATCGCCGCGGGCGCGAGCCAGGCCGAGAAAATCGAGGCCATCCAGCGGCTCTTGCCCATACTCGGGGCTTGCCACCGCAGCGTTCAGGACCAATATTTGGCATTGCTGGAGGATCAGCTCGGGATTCCCTATCCCACGCTGACGGCCATGGTGAGGAGGATGCTGGCGGAAAACGCCCGGGAAAGCTCGCCCCGGCGAGAGGAAAAAAAGGTCGATCTGCTGGGGGAGAACCTCGAGCGTCCAAAATTCGAGACGGACGCCTTGCAGCTTCTGCTCATGAAGCCGGAGTTGGCGTCCGAGGTGCCCGATGGCCTGATGACCGACCCGGCGGTGGGCGAGGTCCTCACCCTCATGAAATCGCAGGATGCGGCCTCGCTCACGGCGGCCTCCATCGCGGACAGGCTGGAGAGTCCCGCCGCGCGCGCCCTGGTGGTGGAGTTGGCCGTCGTGGAGGTGGAGCCCGAAGAAGTCGAGGCGGAGCTTTTCGATTGCATCGAGAGGCTCAGGGAGCGCCGCCGGCGAAAGATGGAAGAGGATTTGATGAAGTGCATCGAGCAGACGCGCAAGGAAGAGGGGGAGGACTCCCCTGAAATGTGGAAACTCCTGGAGCGGAAAAACGCGCTTTTGCGCGAGCGGCAGAGAGCGGCCTCTCCGCGCTGAAGCGTTTTGAGGGTATTCGCGTTCTTATAGATTCGCAGTGGCCGGGCTGCCCGGCCGGATGAAAAGGAGAGTGACATTGGCGCAAGCGACGCAGGCGAAAAAAGAGAAGAAGGTAGATGACGTCAAGAATCTCATCGACCTCGGTAAGGAGAAGGGTTTTCTCACCTACGAAGAGGTCAACGACGTTCTGCCGCCGGACGTGACCTCGCCCGAGGTCATCGATGACATCATGGTGCTCTTCAGCGACATGGACATCGAGATTCTCGACAGCGAATCGGCGGAGAAGCGCGCCGCCAAGAAAAAGAGCGAATCGGCGAGTCCGGCGAAAGAAGGGTCGGAGACGATCAGTTCGTTCGATGATTCCACGTACGGGAAAACCGACGACCCCATGCGCATGTACCTGCGCGAGATGGGGCAGATCCCCCTGCTGAGCCGGGAGGGCGAAATCGCGATCGCCAAGCGGATCGAGGAGGGTCAGCTCGAAGTGTGCCAGGCGACGGTGAGCACCCAGGTGGCGATCGACGCCGTCCTGGAGCTGGCCGAGCAGCTCAAGAAAGGCGAACTCGGCGTGACCGAACTCGTCGTCGTCACGAACGAGGCGGCCTCGGACGATGAGGAGAGGGAAAAGCCCACCTATGAAGAGGACAAGCGGCGCATCCTCAAACTCGTGACCAGGCTGAAAACGCAACTCCGCACCCTGGAGAAGAGGAAAACGGAGAAGGACAAGCCCGCGAATCTGCAGAGAGCGCGTGACAGGGTGGCGGCCTGCATCCGCGAGATGAACCTGCGGCCCGAGCGCGTCGACAGCATCGCCGAGCGGGTGAAGTCCTATGTCGAGACGATGCGCAAATATCAGGAGGAGATCGAGGGATACCTCCGGCAGGTGGAGATGGAGGAACCGGAACTCCGGGCCGTGATTCGGGAGGTCACCAGGTCAAAGGGCCAGAATGGTCCGCCGATTCGGACCGTCGGGGAGAAGCGCATTCCCGTCAGCATTCTCGCTGAATATGATCGCCGCATCAAAAACGTGCGCCGCAAAATCCGCACGACGGAAAAAGCGGCGGGCGCCTCGCGCGAGGATCTGGAGAATTCCCTGAAGATGATCCGCCGCGGCCGCCGCAAGGACCGCCGGGCGAAAAAGGAGCTTGCCGAGGCGAACCTGCGCCTCGTCGTGAGCATCGCCAAGAAATACACGAACCGGGGGCTTCAGTTCCTGGACCTGATTCAGGAGGGCAACATCGGCCTGATGAAGGCGGTGGACAAGTTCGAGTACAAGCGCGGCTACAAGTTCAGCACCTACGCCACCTGGTGGATCCGCCAGGCCATCACCCGGGCGATTGCCGATCAGGCGCGGACGATTCGCATCCCCGTACACATGATCGAGACCATCAACAAGCTCATCCGCACCTCCAGGCAGCTCATCCAGGAACTCGGGCGCGAGCCGCTGCCCGAGGAGATCGCCGTGAAGATGGATATGCCCGTCGACAAGGTGAGAAAGGTGCTCAAGATCGCCAAGGAGCCCATCAGCCTCGAAACGCCCATCGGCGAGGAGGAAGACAGCCAGTTGGGAGACTTCATCGAGGACAAGAAGGCCGAGGTGCCGCAGGACTCCGTCATCAAGCTCAACCTCAAGGAACAGACACAGAAGGTGCTCCAGACGTTGAGCCCGCGCGAGGAGAAGGTGTTGCGCAAGCGTTTCGGCATCGGCGCGGAGAATGAGCACACCCTCGAAGAGGTGGGGCAGGACTTCGACGTTACCCGCGAGCGCATCCGCCAGATCGAGGCGAAAGCGCTCAGGAAACTCCGCCATCCTTCGCGGAGCAAGAAGCTCAAGAGTTTCATCGAAGAGGAAGTGTAAGCCGAAAACCTCGCGCGATTGACATTGAACGCGCGCGGGGCCATATATGCACAGCGAACGGGCGGCGCCCGAGGCGGAGGACGCACCGATCTTCCGATGCGCCCCTCTTGACGGTCGCGTTGCTATCGGGCCCATAGCTCAGCGGTAGAGCCGCCGGCTCATAACCGGCTGGTCCTTGGTTCGAATCCAGGTGGGCCCACCACGCGATTTCTGGTTGATTTCCTGACGATGCGAGGAGCATGACGTAGTGCACCCGGAACTGGCGGCCTTGATGGAGCTTCAGGCGATAGACGTCCAGATGGATCAATGCCGTGACGCGATTTCCAGAATTCCCGCGTCCATCGAGAAGGAAGAGCGGTATTTGACGGGCTTCGAGTCGTCCGTCGCGGAACTCGAAGGGGAAGTGGAAGCCGCCAGGAAGAAACTGCGCGAAGCGGAGGGTGAAATCCAGTCCTTCGATCAGAAGCTGAGAGACACGCGCGGCAAGCAGACGCTCGTGAAGACGAACGAGGAATACCGCGCCCTGGGTGCTGAGATCGAGGGGTATCAGAGCCGGATCAGCGCTTTGGAGGATACCGTTCTCGAGATCATGGAGAGCATGCCGGCGCACGAGGAGAAGCTCGCCGGCGCGCGCGGCGAACTGGAAACGGCCCGGGGCAAGGTGCAGGGCGAGGTGAAGAAGTACGAGAACCACCAGGCGGATTTCGAGCGTGAATTAAGCGGGCTTCTCGATAAGTCGAAAGCCCTCGCGGGCGGCGTGAGCGAGGAGTGGCTGAAACGCTACGAGGGCTTGAGAAAATCCCGGCAGGGGCTGGCTGTCTGCGCCGTCGTCAATCGCACCTGCCAGGGCTGCCGCATGGCGGAGACCATCAAGCGCTTTCTGGAGATCAGGGATTCTGAGGACAGGATATACACGTGTTCGAATTGCAAGCGCATCCTGTATTACCACGAAGAGGGCGAGAGCGTGGAGTTGAGCCTGCCGGCGGTGGACGAGGAATGAAGGCGGGCCATCTTAGAATTCATACCGATGGCGCCGCGCGGGGGAATCCGGGTCCTGCGGGCGCCGCCGCCCTGTTGTATGACGATGCGGGCAATTGCGTGGCGGAGGAGTCGAAGTATCTCGGCACGGCGACGAACAACGTGGCGGAATACCAGGCGTTCTTGCTGGGCCTGGAGCGCGCCGTGAAGCTCGGCGCCCGTAGCGTGGAAGTCGTGACGGACTCCGAACTCATGGCTCGCCAGTGGAGCGGTGAGTACCGGGTCAGGAACAAGGCGCTCAAGCCCCTGTATGAGCGGGCGAAGGCGGCGGCGGGGAAATTCGGTTCGGTCGAGGTGCGCCATGTGCGCCGCGGGGAAAACACGGCGGCCGACGCCGCGGCCAACCGCGCCATCGACGGCGCGATCGATTGAGGAGGCGCATGCGCGCCACGCCGAAGGCCTGCCGCCGGTTGTGCGGGCAATGGCGCTGGAGTATGAAATATCTACCGGAGTGGGCTGCGCGGCCGCGCGCAGCTTCGGCTGCGGGAGGAAAGTCCGGGCTCCACAGGGCAGGGTGGTGGATAACGTCCACCAGGGGTGACCCTCGGGAAAGTGCCACAGAAAACAAACCGCCCCGCTGAGTCGGGGTAAGGGTGAAACGGTGCGGTAAGAGCGCACCAGCAGCCCGGGTGACCGGGCTGGCTCGGTAAACCCCACCCGGAGCAAGGCCAAATAAGGGGATGTTCGAGGGCGGCCCGTCCGAGTCCCCGGGTAGGCCGCTTGAGGCGTTGGGCAACCATCGTCCCAGATAGATGGCCGCGGGCCCGCCATCGGCGGGTGACAGAACCCGGCTTACAGGCCCGCTCCGGTCGATATGGAATCAAGCGTGCGCTCCGCAGGCCGCGAATACGCCTGCCTCGCGTCTCCCGATCTACGAACAGGGAGCGGCCGTTCGAAGACGGGCGAGCGCCGGGGCGGTAAGGGGCGCGTTTTTTCTGCTGGAACAAGCGAAGGAAAACGAGGACGCATGGAATCCCAGGTATCACAAAAAGCGCTGGAACCCTCACTCATCGCCGCCGAAGCGGCTCGGGCGGCGGAGGCGATGGCTCCTCATCTGAGGCCGACCCCCGCCCGTCTCAGCGAGAATTTCTCCGAGCAGTTGGGGGTCGAGGTTTATCTCAAGCCGGAGAATTTCCAGCGGACGGGTTCGTTCAAGGTGCGCGGCGCCCTCTACGCGCTGCAAAAACTGGAACCCGCGCAACTCCAGTGGGGCGTCGTGACCGCGAGCGCGGGGAACCACGCCCAGGGCGTGGCTTTCGCGGCCAAGCAGCTGGGCGTCAGGGCCCTTGTGGTGATGCCCGAAGCCACGCCGAACACCAAGCTCGACGCCGTGCGGGCCCTGGGCGCTGAAACCGAGCTGTTCGGCGCGTCGTTCGATGACGCCTATGCGCGCGCGCGCGCCTACGAGGAAGACCGCGGCCTGACGATGATACCGCCTTTCGATCACCCCGACGTCATCGCGGGCCAGGGCACGCTGGGCATCGAGATACTCGAGGAAGTGCCCGACGTAGGCACCATCCTCGTGCCCGTCGGCGGCGGCGGCCTCATCTCGGGCCTCGCCGCGGTGGTGAAGACCCGAAAACCCGACGTGCGCATCATCGGCGTGGTGGCGGAGGGCGCCGCGGCGCTCATGCGTTCGCTCGATGCGGGGAGAATCGTCGAGTCGAAAACGGTCCAGACGATCGCGGACGGCATCGCCGTCAAGAGAAACGGAGAGCTTTGCTTCCCCCTGATTCAGGACCTGGTGGATCAGGTGGTCTCGGTCTCCGACGATGCGATGGCCAACGCCATTCTGGGGCTCCTGGAGCGCGAACGGATGCTGAGCGAGGCGGCGGGCGCCTCCTCCCTCGCGGCGCTCATCGAGAGGAAAACCAGGGTGAGCGGCAAGGTGGTCGCGCTGATCAGCGGCGGGAATCTGGACGTCAACCTGCTCTCGCGAATCATCGGGAAGGGGCTGGCCCTCGCAAACCGCTACGCGCGGATTCAGGTGCCGCTGCACGATGCGCCCGGCGCGCTCATGCGCCTTTCGAAAATCGTGGCCGATTGCCGGGTGAACATCATCCACATCGAACACGACAGGCTTTCGACGGAAGTGCCCATCAACCATACCCTCTCGACCCTTCACATGGAGGTGCGCGGGCGGGAGCATCTCGAGCAACTGATACAGCTTCTGCTGCAGGAAGGATACGAAGTGCGCCGGGAGGAAGCGTAACCCATGAGCGGGAAGCGCCGCGCCGTCATCAGCGTGAGCGACAAGAGGGGCGCCGCCGAGCTCGGCGCCGCCCTGGCCGACGCGGGATGGGAGGTGCTGTCCACCGGCGGCACGGCCGGAGCGCTGCGCGACGCGGGCGTCCCCGTGCGGGAGGTTTCCGATTATACGGGGCAGCCCGAAATCATGGGCGGACGCGTCAAGACGCTTCACCCCAAGGTGCTGGGCGGTATTCTGGCGCTCCTTCCCGGGCAGGAAGAGGAGATGCGGGCGAACGACATCGCGCCCATCGACCTGGTGGCGGTGAACCTCTATCCCTTCCGGGAGACCGTCGCCAGGCCCGGCGTCACGCGGGAGGAGGCGGTCGAGCAGATCGACATCGGCGGCCCCACCATGGTGCGCGCGGCTTCCAAGAACCATGGCCGCGTGGCCGTGCTCGTCGATCCGGACGATTACCCCGACGCCATCGCCCACGTCCGAAACGGCGGTCATTTCCCGCCGGACTGGCTGGCGGGCCTGGCCCTGAAGGCGTTTCGCCACACCGCGAGCTATGACGCCGCCATATCCGGCTATCTCGGTGACGGCGGCGAAGACGCGCTTCCCGAGCGGATCGAGATGAATCTCGACCGCGTTCAGACGCTTCGCTACGGGGAGAACCCCCACCAGAAGGGCGCGCTCTATCGCCTGGGTGGCCGGGGCGGTTTTTCTCTTTGCGACGCCGAGATTCTGGGCGGCAAGGAACTCTCCTTCAACAATCTGCTCGACGCCGCCGCCGCCGCCGAACTCGCGCATGATCTGGAGGGCGTAGGCTGCGCCATCATCAAGCACACCAATCCGTGCGGCGTGGGACTGGGCGATACCCAGGCGGCCGCCTACGAGCGCGCGCTCGCATGCGATCCGGTTTCGGCCTTCGGCAGCGTGATCGGCTATAACCGCAAGGTCGATGCCGACACGGCCGAAGCCATGCGAAAACTCTTCGTCGAGGCGGTGGTCGCGCCCGATTTCGACGATGAGGCGCTCGCCGTCATGCGGAAGAAGAAAAACCTGAGAATCCTGCGCCTTGACGACCTGGGGAGCGATTCCGCGCCTTCGGGGCTCGACATGCGCTCGATACCCGGCGGCGTGCTCTTACAAGAGCGCGACCGGCTGTCGGAAGAGGAGTTCCGCTGGGAGGTCGTCACCCCGCGCGCGCCCTCGGCGGATGAGGAAAAAGCGCTCAGGATCGCCTGGCGCGTGGCGCGCCACGTGAAGAGCAACGCTATCGTGATGGCCGATAAGGACGGCACGGTGGGCGTGGGCGCGGGCCAGATGAGCCGGGTGGACTCCACTCGCCTGGCGGCGGAGCGCGCCGTCTTGCCCCTCGAAGGCTGCGCCCTGGGGTCGGACGCCTTTTTCCCGTTCCGCGACGGAATCGACGCCGCAGCTTCCCACGGCGTGAAGGCGATAGCCCAGCCGGGCGGCTCGATGCGCGATGAAGAGGTCATCGAGGCGGCGGCCGGGCACGACATCGCCATGGTCTTCACGGGCAGACGCCACTTCAGACATTGAGATGCCCCAAAATATCCTCGCCCCTCCCGTTCTGGAAGATTCCCTCGCTCCCATCGAGACGCTGCGGCGCGTGGAGGTTTTTCTAAGCGCCCTGGCCGCATTACCGAAAAAATCCTGGCGAACGCGGTTTGACCAACGCGGCATCAAGGTGGAAGGGCCGGGTCTCACCCGGGCCGCGCGCTTGTATGAAATCCTTGGAGTCCCTGTGGCGGGGCAGTCGGTCGTCCACGTCGTGGGGACGAGCGGAAAAGGCTCTACCGCGATGATGCTGGCGCAGTCCCTCCTCGCGTCCGGCAAGAGAACCGCGGCTTTTTTCTCGCCTCACCTCACCTCGATCATCGAGCGTTTCTGGGTCCGGGGCCGTTTCGCCGAAGCCGGCCTCATCGGCCGGTGCGCGAAAGAACTCGCCGAAGCCGCCGCGCGGATGGCGGGAGAGCCCGGGTTCGGGCCGCCCTCGTTTTTCGAGTCGACGCTCGCGCTCTTGCTTCTGATGGCCAGGGAGGAAGATTGTGAATACATCGTCCTGGAAGCGGGGCTGGGCGGCGCGTTCGACGCCACGAACGCCGTGGGGCCCGGCGTTCTCGACGTGATCACCTCGATCGGCCTGGACCACACCGATCTGCTCGGCGATTCCGTCGCGCAGATTGCGCGCGACAAGGCCGGCATCATCACGGAGAGAGGCCGCGTCATCTCGCAAACCGTCTCGCCCGATGCGCGCGCCGAAATCGAGCGCGTCGCCTTTGAGCGCGGAGCCTGCCTGTTTCCGCCGCCCCGCGTGGAGAATCTGCGCCTGACGTCAGACGGCGCTTTTTTCGATCTGGGGTTCGATGACGGGGTTCGGTGGGAGGGTTTCTCGACTCCCATGCCCGGTGTCCACCAGGCCGAAAACGCGAGCCTCGCCGCCGGAGCGGGTCGGCTCCTGGGGCTGGGTGAGCAGGAGGTGCGGTGGGGCGTCGCCTCCGCGCGCCTGCCGTGCCGGATGGAGCCTGTCCAGTCCGCTCCCGTGGTCCTGCTGGACGGCGCGCACAACCGCGACAAGGCGCAGGCGCTGGTGGAGTGCGTCTCGGGCTGGGCGTTCGAGCGTCTCATTTTCGTGCTTGGCGCCGTGAACGACAAGGATTTCGCCGGGATGGCGGAAGTGCTCGCTCCTGCAGGGGATAAATTTTTCGTCACCATTCCTCCGGCAAGCGCACCAAGGCCCGGCCTTGCGCCGGAAGTATTTGCGCGCGCGCTCGAAGAGGCGGGGGCCGGCGGCGTGGAAACGCGCGTCGACGCATGGGGGGCGCTCGATGAGGCGCTCGACGAGGCGGGGGAGGACGACCTCGTCATCGTCACGGGGTCGATGTTCCTGGCCGGCGAACTCAGGCGCCGCTGGGTGAGCGAGGAGCGCATCGTGGAGAGCGGCAGCGCGTATCCCCCCGAGGCGCTCCTGTGAGAGAGGGTTTGCGCTTCGAACCTGTGAAGTGGGCTCCTGCGCCCGTCGTGAAGTGCCGCGGACGGGTGCTTGATTTCGAGCGGGTGCGGGTCATGGGCGTCCTGAACGCCACGCCCGACAGCTTTTCCGACGGCGGAGATTTTTTCGACCTCGAGGCGGCGCTCGGGCAGATCGCGCGCATGACGGAAGAGGGCGCCGACGTCATCGACATCGGCGGCGAGAGCACCCGGCCCGGCTCGAGCGGGGTGGACGAGGCGGAGGAAATCCGGCGCGTCATCCCGATTCTGGAGCGGATGAATTTGGAGGAAGGCCCCCTCGTCTCGGTGGACACCTCCAAAGTCGGCGTGGCGCGGGCGGCGCTCGATGCGGGCGTTCACATGATAAACGACGTCACGGGCCTTCGCGATCCCGGGATGCGCGCTGTGATTGCGGCGTCAGGCGCCGCGGCCGTCGCCATGCACATGAAGGGCGAGCCGCGCACGATGCAGGTAAACCCCGCATACGGGGACCTCATGGGCGAATTGTCGGGCTATCTCCGCGAAAGCGCGCGGAGGGCTGAGGAGGACGGCATAGCGTCCGTGCTGATCGACCCGGGCGTCGGGTTTGGGAAATCATGGGATCATAACCTCGAGATATTGAGGCGGATGGGTGAGTTGAGGGAATTGGGCCGGCCTCTCGTCGTCGGCGTTTCGAGAAAAGGTTTCATCGGGGCGATCACGGGCGTCGAAGCCGCGGGGGAGCGGCTGATCGGCTCGAAAGTCGCCGAGGCCTTCGCCGTCGCCGGCGGGGCGGACATGATTCGCACCCACGACGTGGGGGCGGCCGTCGAGGCCGTGCGCATGGGCGAGGCGGTTCGCCGGGGAAGCGCTCAAGTTTGAGGGTGGTTTGATGCGGCCGCCCCGTTCCGGTTCGAATCGAACCGATGTGGGGAAGTCCTCGTCGGGGGATATCGCCTTTAGCGGGAAGGCCGCTTTCGCGCGAAGTCCCGGCCTCCCTCGTCGAAAGGCAACCCCCCCTAACCCCCCCTTGTCAGGGGGGCAAGAAAAAGCAAACCTCCCTCAGCCCGGCGGGGTTGCATCGCCTTTTTATACCCCCCTGACAAGGGGGGGTAGGGGGGGTTGCCTTATGGGATTTCCCTTTCAAGGGGGTTGCCATTACCCTCTCAGGGGGTTTTTCAACAACCCCGGTAGTGATGTTCTTGTCCTCATATATTCGTCATAAAGGAAGACCGGCGTCTTGATGGAATACGTTTTCGAGTTCTGGTGGATGCTGCCCGTCGCGTTTTGCGTGTGCCTCACGGCGACGAGCACGAGCGTGGAGGGCGCGGTTTTCTTCGCGCCCATATTCATCCTCCTCTTCCCCTGGGCGGCGGGCGTGACCATCGTCCCCCTGGAGGCCGTTTTTCTGGCGCTTTCCATCGAGATTTTCGGGTTCGGCAGCGCGCTCACCGGCTACATGAGGAGAAGGCTGGTGGATTACGACATCGCCAAAAAGGTGCTCGCCGTGTCCATCCCCGTGGGCATGGCGTTCGGGTTCCTGGCCCATTCGGTGCCCGCCGGGCTCATCCTGGGCCTGCTGGGCGGGATGATGGTGCTTCTCTCGGCCGCCATGCTCTTCGCTTATTTCCAGGGCGGAATCCAGGAGGCGGAGCAGGCGGCGGAAACCGGGAAACCCACCCGCACGGACGCGGCGGGCAGGAGGTACTGGTACCGTTACGAGCACGGGGCCTTCGGCCATGGCTGGTCGGCCCTGGGGGGAGTCCTCGTGGGGTTTACCGGCATCGGCATCGGCGAACTCACGACCACCGCCCTGATCGTGAAGGACAAACTCCCCGTCCGCGTGGCGGTGGGCACGGGGATTCTCATCGTATTCGCGACGGTGCTGCCCGCCACCCTGGTGCACGCCTACGTGTTTTCATCCGGCGAGGTGAACGTGCACTGGAACATCCTGTTCATGACGATCCCCGCGGTCGCCTGCGGGGGGCAGATATCGCCCTTCATCAACAACCGCGTCGACGGCGAGAAGATGAAGGTGTTCCTCGCCTTCGTCTTCATCTTCGTGGGCGTGTTGCTTCTCTGGCGCTCTCTGGGCGGCTAGGCGCGACCCTTGGCCGAGGATACCCGACCCGTCGTCGTCATAGGCCCCGGCGCCGTGGGAACCATGCTCGCAGCGCAGCTGCAGAAACACTTGCCCGAAGGCCGCGTGTATCTGGCCGGTTCCGCGAACCCGAGCCCCGAGACCTCCGCGCACCTCGATGCAATAGAGAGCGAAGGCGTCAGTGTCCAAGGCGAGGCGGCCTATACAGTTCGACCCCTGGTGTGCAGGGGAGCGATGGATATTACGGCCTCGCACCTTTTCTTCACCGTAAAAGCGGGGCGAGTCGAAGCGGCGGCGGCGGAATTCTCAAAAATGACGGGCGAGGGGACGGTTACGGCCGTTTTCTCGAACGGGCTGGACGTTTGCGAGGCTCTCCCGCCCTCTTACCGGGAACGCGGGGTCGTGCGTGGCCTCGTGGGCACGGGAGCGGAGATTACGAAGCCGGGGCATGTGAAACAGTTCGGCGCGCTGGACGTCACCCTGGCCCCCGAGCCGGGAGCAGTCGAGAACTCCCCACACGTCGCGCGATTGGCGGAATTTTTGGAGCCTCTGGGGGTTCGCGTCCGCCGGAAACGCGACGGCAAGGAGGCGGAATGGCGGAAGGCGGCCGCCAACGCCGTCATCAACCCCCTGGGCGCCGCGCTCGAGCTCAGAAACGGAGAACTCTTGGAAACGCCCTCCGCCGCGGTGCTCGTGGACGCCCTGGCGAAGGAATTGCAGGCGCTCGTCGACGCGGAAGGCTTGGCGCTCGACGTTCTCGAGATCGTTCGCGAGACCGCGCGCGCCACGGCCGGCAACAGGAATTCCATGTGGCAGGATTTGATGCGGGGCCGCCGGAGCGAGATACGCGAAGTGACGGGACGCTTCATCGAGCGCGCGGATGCGCGCGGCATCTTGTTTTCGACCAATAAATCGCTGTATTATCGGGTATTGTCTTTAGAGAAAAGTTCTTCCTCCCACGATGCGCCTGGCGATGCGCGCCTTGACATCGAGGGAGGGAATTCATAATCTTTTCAGTCCGTGCCGGGAGCCGACGGCCCCGGACACGTGGACGGGAAAAAACGGAAGCATTTCAAAACTGGCCTTGCAGCAGGCGTTCACCCAGAGAGGGAGCGACCATGAGCACAAAAAGCCTCGCCAAGCAGCATTCCAACGGTAAAACTTCCATCAACGGAAACGGCGCACCGAAGAAAGCGCGCAAGAAAATCACCACCGCCATCATCCTGGCGCGCAAGGGCGGGAAGAAGATCACCTCCGTCACCGCGTATGACTACCCCACGGCGAAACTCGTGGACGGCGCCGACGTGGACGTGATCCTGGTCGGCGACAGCCTGGGCATGGTGGTTCTGGGCTATCCCGACACGACGAAGGTGACGCTCGACGACATGGTGCACCACACCCGGGCGGTGAGCCGCGCCAAGCCCAAGGCGCTGCTCGTGGCCGACCTGCCGTTCCTGACCTTCGGGGTCAGCGCGCGCGACACCATCCTGAACGCCGGCCGCCTCATCCAGGAGGGCTGCGCGGAGGCGGTGAAGCTCGAAGGCGGCGTCCGCGTCAAGGACGAGATACGCGCGGTGGTGGACAGCCAGATTCCCGTGATGGGGCACGTGGGCCTCACCCCCCAGAGCGTCCATGCGTTCGGCGGCTTCAAGGTGCAGGGCAAGACCGATGAAGGAGCGGATCAGGTGCTGCGCGACGCGGTGGCCGTGCAGGAGGGGGGCGCGTTCTCCCTCGTGTTAGAAGGTATACCGGCGGCCCTGGGCGCTCGCGTAACGCGTGAAGTCGACATTCCCACCATCGGCATCGGCGCAGGCCCCGATTGCGACGGCCAGGTGCTCGTCACGCACGACATGCTTGGCCTGTTCCGCGACTTCACGCCGAAATTCGTGAAAAGGTATGCCGATGTCGGGGATATGACCACCGAGGCGATAGACAGCTACTGCCGGGAGGTGCGGGAGGGCGCGTTTCCCGCGGAAGAGCATTGTTTCTGATTTTTCTCAGCGGGTAGACACGATGTTTTAACCAGAGGGCGGGCTCCCGAAAGGGGAGTGCCGCCTTCTCTTTTGTTTTTCACCAACCAGAGTTTCTCTCATGCGATTCGCAGGCGCGCCTTGAAGTTCTCGGGCGAGGCGGGTTGCGGACCGTGGGGACAAGCGTTTCCTGATCACGCAGGAGCGGATCAAAACCCCGGAACCCTGAGAAGACGCACGGTGGGGAGGTATGCCCATGAAGGCGCTGGCGCTGGCCGTACGGTTCTTGACGGTTTTGCCCTGGCCCGGCGCGCCCCGGGAGCCGGAAGGGGGAGACATGGCGCGCGCCCTTGCGAGATTTCCCTTCGTCGGGCTGCTTATCGGGGCGGTCCTCGTCGCCCTGGACTGGGTGCTTGCGAGCGCTTTTTCCGTTTCGGTGCGGAGCGGCCTGCTCATCATCGCGCTCATCGTTTTGACCCGCGGCAGCTCCCTGCGTGGCTTTTCGGATTTCGTGGACGCGCTGGGGCCGGGAAACGATGCAGGAGAAGGGCCAGCGGGTTCCATGGGCATACTGCTCGTTATCGGCGCGCTCCTGCTCAAATTCGTCGCCCTGAGCGAACTCCAGGGATATGAGCGCTACGTTGCGCTCCTGTTGTCGCCCATACTCGCCCGGGCGGCGATGGCCTGCCTCATCGCCTCGCCGCCGTCCGTACAGGAAGCGGTGGGCGGCAGTCGGGAATTCGCTCGGCCGTCAAGTCCGCGGGAGGGATACATCGCGCTGGGCTGGTCATTTCTGCTCTGCTTTCTCCTTGGATGGTTCTGGGGGCTCTTCCTGGCCATCGTGGCCTTGTGCGTCACATGGGGTCTCAAGCGCCTCCTTGATAAACCGGGGAGAGAAGTCAGAGATGCGCCCGGCGCCGTGAATGAAATCGTCGAGACCATGACGCTCGTTCTTTTTTCTGCATAGAAAAAGTTTTTTCTGGTTTTTTCCCGTTCTGTTTCTAATTTTCCCCCACCACTCCCCACATTATTTTTAATTTAAGTTTAACTTCAATAAATTAAGTAAATTTATTAAAGTTTTACATTAAATAATTTGCCTGAAATAAGTGAAAAGAATATAAGATATTTCCTGGTTTTTCTTCGTAGAAATCATTGTTTTTTATTGCTTTTCTAAATTTTCACCTTGACAGGCTTATCGAGCCGGGGTATAAATTCAAACTCAAGTGGGAAAATATGGGATGAAGTGGGAGGTGCAGGGAAGATGCTCATCAGCGCCCATCCGGTATCGGTGGATGCAAAAGGCCGCGTCAGTATTCCGGCGCGGTTCAGGGAGCATCTGAGCGCCACTTTCGGCGACCAGGTCATTCTCCTCGGCAAGGACGGCTGCATTTTCGTCTATCCCGTGCAGGAATGGAAACGCAAGTTCAGCGAGAAACTCAAGGAACTCTCGACCTCGTCCAAAGAGGTTCGCCGCACGCTCCGAAGGCTCTATGGCCGCGCCGAATCGTGCGAATTCGATCGGCAGGGCAGGATCCTCCTGCCCGCAAAATTGCGCT
The DNA here is from genome assembly GCA_022825065.1 of bacterium. Taxonomy (GTDB): domain Bacteria; phylum UBA8248; class UBA8248; order UBA8248; family UBA8248; genus Bin107. Next base: position 43,712 of record JAJDYR010000033.1, on the reverse strand, counting down.
CGAATTCTTCCATCGAGAAGGACGCCGTTGTCGCGGGCATCGAAAACAGGCTGGAGATTTGGGACAAGGCGAAATGGAATGAGGAAGTGGGTGATGTGGAGGATGGGGAATCCGGGGCCGCCGAAGAGGAGTCTGCAGAAGATTTGATCGAATTCGAATTCTGATGCGGGCTCAAGGGGGGAGCGGGGGTGTTTGCCGCACTGGAAAAATCCATTTCAAGCGAATACGCCGCAAAGGAACTTTTTTGCGGTGAGAACGAGGACATGACGGCATCTCACGTCCCGGTCATGGTTCAGGAGGTCTTGCGCTTCCTGGCGCCATCTCCGGGCGCTGTGTTCTTAGATACTACCTTGGGCGGAGGGGAACACAGCGGCGCGGTTTTGGATGCGGTTCAGCCATCGGGTGTGCTGATCGGCTGTGACCGGGACCGGGATGCCGTCGAAATCTGCAGGAAGCGGCTGTCGAAATACGGGTCCGCCGCCAGGATTCATCACGCGCATCATGGCGAAATGAAGCGCATCGTGAGAGCCGAGGGGTATGAGTCGGTCGACGGCGTATTGTTCGACCTCGGCCTTTCCTCGATGCAGCTCGACACGCCCGGCCGCGGGTTCCGCATGAACGCGCCCGAGCCCCTGGACATGCGGATGGACCAGACGCAGGGGCCGACCGCGGCCGATTTGCTCGAGCAACTGCCGGAAGAAGAACTCGCCGATCTCATCTACCGATACGGGGAAGAACGCCACTCCCGCGCCATCGCGCGCGCCATCGGACGGGCGCGCGCGGGCGCGGGTGGAGGCGTGAAGCGTTGCGATGAACTCGCGTCGCTCATCGCCACGGTCGCCGCCAGAAGGAGCGGCCGCCGCGGGAGGCGTTGGCGCATTCACCCCGCGACCCGCACGTTCCAGGCGCTGCGGATCGCCGTGAACCGCGAGATGGAGACGCTCGAGGGTTCCCTGCGCGATGCGGTGGACATCCTGCGCCCGGGCGGGCGCGTCGTCGTCATCAGCTTTCATTCCTTGGAAGACAGAATCGTCAAGAATCTTTTTCGCGAACTCGCAGGCGGCGAGGAGCCGGCCCTCGAGATCCTGACCCGCAGGGTCGTCAGGCCCGGTGAGGCGGAGGTGAGAGAAAACCCGCGCAGCCGCAGCGCGAAGCTGCGCGCCGCCGAGCGCCTCGGGGAAGACGCAGGATGAGGCGCCCGAAAGCCCGGAGCGGATGGCGAAAGAGGTTCGGCGCGCGGTTTTCCGGCGCGGCGTCGTCCGTCGGTTCGGACGTTTCGCTGCTCAAGGCCGGCCTGTGCATCACTTTCATCGCGTGCAGCGCCGCCGCTCTGGTATGGCCGCACCTGGAAATGGTGAAGATCGGATATCGCCTGGCGCATCTGGAGCGGCAGCGGGCAAAGCTCTTGCAGGACAGGCGCGTCCTGCGAATCGAAGTGGCCGCGCTCCGGCAACTGGATCGCGTCGAATCGATCGCGCGAAAAAAAATGGAAATGGTTTTTCCGGAACCCGGGCAAATAGTGTATGTAATGGTAGGGCCCGGAAGGGCAAATTAACCGTACCTTCCTCCCACCGCCCATAGCAGGTTGGCCCATGAAACAGGGCTTCTCTCGTCGTTTGATGGTTTGCGGCTCCTTGGTGGTTTTCGGGTTCTGCATGTTGGGCGTCAAGCTCTCCATCATCCAGATCCGTGACCGGGACCACCTCGTAGCCTATGCGGAGCGCCAGCTGCGCCGCACGCTCGTGGTGCGCCCCAGGCGCGGAGACGTCGTGGACGCGAGGGGCCGGCCCCTGGCGGTGAGCATCAACGCGCCCTCTCTTTTCGCCAACGCCAGGGTGGTGGCCGACCCCGGGAACACTTCGCAGGCGCTCAAAGAAATCCTGGGCGGCTCGGCGGAAGAGTATTTCGAGAAATTAAGCGACCGCCGGAGTTATGTATGGCTCAAGCGGAAGATCAATCCCGATCAACAGGGAAAAATCGAAAAACTGGGGATCGACGGCCTCGGCTTCGTCACCGAGAGCAGGCGGTTTTATCCCAAGCGTGAGCTCGCGTCGTCACTGGTCGGTTTCGTCGGCGTGGACGATGCGGGCATGTACGGCGTGGAGCAATCCTACCAGGAGCACATGGGGGGGCGTGTAGGCCGCATCCGCATACAGCGCGACGCGAAGGGGAGGTCGGTGCATCCCGAATCAAGGGTGCTCGTGCCGGCGCGTCCGGGCGCGCACGTCCGCCTCACCATCGATGAGGTGCTTCAGTACATCGTCGAAAAAGAGTTGAGCGCCCAGGTCCGCCGCGTCGGCGCGCGGCGCGCCATCGGGGTGATGGTCGAGCCTCGCAGCGGAAGAATTCTGGCCCTGGCGTCCGTGCCGGGGTTCAATCCCAATACATACAAACTCTACGGCGCATCCCTCTGGAAAGAGCCCGCCATCCAGGAATTCTACGAGCCCGGCTCGACGTTCAAGATCGTCACGGCGGCGGCCTATCTGGACGCCGGCGAGTCGCTCTCGAAGAAGTATTTTGCCGAAAACGGCTCCTATCGGTACGGAAAGGGGCGCCACACCCTCCGGGATCATAAAAAATACGGCTGGCTCACCGCCGAAGAGGTGATAATGAAATCATCGAACATCGGCGCGTTCAAGATGGCGAGAGATATCGGCAAGCACCAGCTCCACTTCATGGCGCAACGCTTCGGTTTTGGCCGCAAGACGAGGATCAGTTTCCCCGGAGAAGCCCGGGGCGTGCTCAGATCGCCGGAGAAGTGGTCGAAAACCTCATTGGCGGCGGTAGCCATCGGGCAGGAAGTGGGCGTCACACCGCTTCAGATGGTGATGGCCGTGGCGGCGGTGGCGAACGGCGGCCGGATGCCCAGGCCCGTTCTGCACGATTCCATCGAACGTGACGGCAAGAAGGCGCTCGCGGCCCAGGGGACGGAGTTCAGGCGCGTTCTCTCACGCTCCGTGGCGGAGCGTCTCGGCGCCTTGATGAGAAAGGTCGTGGCCGAGGGTACGGGGAGGAGGGCCGAGATTCCGGGCTATGGAGCCGCCGGGAAAACGGGCACGGCGCAGAAGGTTCTGCCGGGCCGGCGAGGGTACAGCCGATCGAAATTCATCATGTCGTTCGTGGGTTTCGCTCCCTACGAGAACCCTCGCTTCGCCCTCATCGTCATCTTCGATGAGGGCAAGGCGCCCGGAGGCGCGTGGGGGGGCACGGTCGCGGCGCCGGTTTGGCGGCGAATCGCCTGGCAGGCGCTGCGCTACATGCGCGTGCCTCCGCAGGGAGCCAGGGTCCTGCAGGTGGCGGATTCGCGCCCCCGGGTTCGCACTGGGGCCGATCCGGAGAACGGGGATCGAACGATGGGCGAGAAGGTTCTGGACGCCGCAAGGCAGGTGCGCCGCTATCTGCACGGCGACCGGGCGCAGGCGGCTTCATGGGATGCGACGCGTTGAGCGGGGTGATGGCTGTGGGTGAGATGAGCGCCTCATTCGAGGAATTGACACGGGCCGTGCCCGGTGAGAGAGCCGCGGGAGACTTTTCCGCGCAAATCACCGGCGTGGCGTACGATTCGCGCCTCGTCCGCTCGGGCGACGTCTTCGTCGCGGTCGCGGGTTTCCAGGCGGATGGGCACGATTTCGCCAGGGACGCGGTAGACGGGGGTGCTGCCGCACTCGTCGTGGAGAGGAAAATAGAGGGCATCCCCCCCGAGGTGCCGCAGTTCGTCGCGTCTTCCGGCCGCGAGGCCTTGTCGCGCGTCGGCGATGCGTTTTACGGGCATCCCTCCGGAGAGCTGGCGCTCATCGGCGTCACGGGCACGAACGGAAAGACGACCACCGCTTTTCTCATCGACGCGATTCTCCGCTCCGCGGGCAGGCGCACCGGCCTGATGGGGACGATCCATTACCGCGTGGGCGATGAGGTGTTCGAGGAGCCGCGCACCACGTCGGAAGGCCCCGACCTTCAGCGGTATCTGCGCCGCATGGCGGATGCCGGCGCTTCCCACGCCGTGATGGAAGTCTCGAGCCACGGACTGGCCCTGGACAGATTGTGCGGCTGTGAGTTCCAGGCGGCGGTTTTCAGCAACCTCACGCAGGACCATCTCGATTTTCATGGCGACATGGAATCTTATTTCCAGGCGAAACTGAAGCTGTTCAAGGAGTTTTCGCCCGAAAACTCCATCGTCAACATCGATGACGCCTACGGGAGGAGAATCGCCGCGGAAGCGAGGGGACGCGTCTGGACGTATGCGCTGGATGCCGGGGCGGACCTCGGCGTGGAGAGCCTCTCGAACTCATCTGCGGGAATGGAATTCCGAATGTTCACGCCCGCCGGCGGGGTGAGGGTCGAAACGGCGCTCATCGGCCGCCACAACCTGAGCAACATCCTGGCCGCATCGGCGGCGTGTCTCTCCCAGGGCCTGACGCCCGAAGAAGTGGCGGCGGGGGTCGCGTCTCTGGAGAACATACCCGGGCGCTTCGAGAAGGTCGACATGGGCCAGCCCTTTCTGGTGGTGGTGGATTACGCGCACACCGAGGACGCCCTCGCCCGCGTACTGGAGTTCGCCCGGCCCGTCACGGAAAGGCGAATCCTCACCCTCATGGGGTGCGGGGGCGACAGGGACAGGAAAAAGCGTCCCCTCATGGCCGCCGCCGCCCTGCGGGCGAGCGACTACGTGGTGATGACGTCGGACAATCCGCGAACCGAAGACCCCGCGTCGATCCTGAGAGAAGTCGAATCCGGCGCCGCTCTCGCGCCCGGGAGCGACGGGCGCTGGCGCAGCATTCTGGACAGGCGCGAGGCGATTCGGGCCATCGTCGCCGAGGCGCGCGAGGGAGACGCCGTGATCATCGCGGGCAAGGGGCACGAGACGTATCAGATACTGGGCGCCGAGCGGACCGCGTTCGACGATCGCGAAGAGGCCCGCACGGCGCTGCGCCTCGCGGGATACGGGAAATGATAGGGGCGGAATCGATGGCGGCTGTTTTCAGCGCAAATGAAATCGCGGCGGCCGTGGGTGGGAGGCTCATCCGCGGGGACGGCTCGGCCCACGCCGCGGGTGTGAGCACGGATACGCGCACGCTGGAAGCGGGCGAGCTGTTCATCGCGCTCAAGGGTCCCAACTTCGACGGGGCGCAGTTCCTCGCCCAGGCGATGGAGAAAGAAGCGGCGGGCGTCGTCGTGGAGCAAGGCGCGGATGCGCCGGATGGGAGCGCGGCTTTCGTCGTCGAGGTTGCGGACACGCTGCGGGCGTTGGGCGATCTGGCGCGCGCGCACCGCAACCGCTTCGAGATTCCTGTCGTGGGAGTGACCGGCAGCAACGGGAAGACGACGACGAAGGAGATGATAGCGGCGCTGCTCTCCAGAAGAGGCGGGACGTGCAGGAGCGAAGGGAACCTGAACAACCTGGTGGGTCTGCCGCACCAGGTTCTCCGCCTGAGCGAGGCGCATGAGAGCGCCGTATTCGAGATGGGGATGAGCGAGGCCGGTGAAATCGGCAGGCTCGCGGAGATCGCCCGGCCCCGAATCGCCGTCATCACGAACGTCGGGCCCGCGCACATCGAGGGGCTGGGCAGCGTGGAGGCGGTGCGTGACGCGAAGGGCGAGATACTCGAAGCGCTGCCCCCGGGCGGCGTGGCCGTGCTCTCGAACGAGGATGAGCACAGTCGCGTCCTGGCCGGGAGATACGAGTCGAAGGGCGGGCGCGTGATTCGCTTCGGTTTTTCGCGGGAAAGCAACTTCCGGGCAGATGAGATTCGCATCGCCGCCGACGGGACGCGCTTTACGCTCCATTGCGCATACGGCGAGAGCGAGGTTCGGCTTGAGGCGCTGGGGCGGCACAACGTCCTGAACGCGCTGGCTGCCGCGGCTTGTGCGTCCGCGCTGGGCGTCGGTTTGGGTGAGATGGCCGACGGGCTGTCGCGGGCCGTTCTTCCGAAAATGCGGTTGCAGGCGCGCGAGGTAACCGGCCGGCCGGGCGTGCGCCTGCTGGATGATTCCTATAACGCGAACCCCGAGTCCGTCGCGCAGGCGCTGGAGACCGCAAGCGCCCTCAGCGGCGACGGGCGGCTCATATCGGTCCTCGGCGATATGGCGGAACTGGGGCCGGTTGCCGAGAGCGCGCACAGGGAAGTGGGCCGGAAACTGGCCGCATGCGGCGTGGACCTGTTCGTGGGCGTGGGGCCCCTGATGAGGTTCGCGTCCGATGAGGCGCGCCGCGCAGGGATGGACGGCGCCCGGATCATGAATTTCGACACGCCGGAGGAGGCGGCTTCCTCGCTGGGCGATATGCTCCTCTCCGGCGACTGGGTTTTGGTGAAGGGGTCGCGTTCGATGATGATGGAGCGCGCCATTCAAGGACTCGAGATCTGATGCTGTATTCCGCTTTCATTTCTTTGAGCCAGACGGTTTCGGCGTTCAACGTGTTTCGCTTCATCACGTTCCGGACGGCGATGGCGGTGCTCACCGCCCTCGTGATGTCGCTGTTGCTGGGGCCCCGCCTCATCCGTTATCTGCAGGAGCGTCAAATCGGCGAGGTCATCCGGGACGATGGCCCCCAGAGCCATATGGCGAAAAAGGGAACGCCGACGATGGGGGGGCTGCTCATCCTCCTGTGCGTCACGTTGCCGGTTCTGCTGTGGAACGACCTCGCGAACGGCTACATATGGCTCGCCCTCTTCGTTCTGCTCGCCTACGGCCTGCTGGGCTTCTGGGATGACTACAGGAAAGTGATGCTCCAGGATAAAAGCGGCGTGAGGCCCTCCATGAAATTCCTGGCCCAGGGGATCATCGGCCTCGCCGTGGGGTACGCCCTTTACAGCGGGTTGGTGGGATTGGATTTCAAGCCCGTCGTCATGCTTCCCTTTTTCAAGAACGTGCAGCCCGACATCGGGATTTGGTTCGTGCCCTATGCCGCCCTCGTCGTCGTGGCGACGAGCAACGCCGTGAACCTCACGGATGGTCTCGATGGCCTCGCCATCGGCCCGCTGCTGATCGCGGCGGGCGCCTATCTCGTTTTCAGCTATGTCTCGGGCCATGCGGGCATCTCGAAATATCTGCTGATTCTCCACGTTCGGGGCGCGGGAGAACTGGCCATCGTCTGCGGGGCCATGTTCGGCGCGGGGCTTGGATTCTTGTGGTTCAACGCGTATCCGGCGCAGGTCTTCATGGGCGACGTGGGCGCCCTTTCGCTGGGCGCTTTGCTGGCCACGGTGGCGCTGTCGATCAAGCAGGAACTCCTCCTGTTCCTGGTGGGCGGTTTGTTCGTCCTGGAGACGCTCTCGGTCATCGTGCAGGTGATCTCCTTCAAGCTTACCGGCCGGCGCGTGTTCCGCATGGCGCCGCTGCACCACCACTTCGAGGAGGAGGGCTGGTCCGAACCGAAGGTGACGGTCCGCTTCTGGATAGTGGCGGTCGTTTTGGCCCTGATGAGTTTGGCGACGCTGAAGCTGAGATGAGGACTTCTGTTTTGGACAACAAGGCCACGGCGTGGATAGAAGCGCTGCCTGAGCGGCGGGCGCTCGTCATGGGAATGGCGAGGAGCGGGATTGCCGCCGCGGGGGCGTTGGCGCGCCTGGGGGCGAGGGTGGTGGCCACGGACCTGGAAGAGGTTCCGGGTCTGGGAGAGCGCCTGCCACCGGGCGTGGTTTTCGAACTCGGCGGCCACCGGGAGGCAAGTTTCGAGGAATGCGGCCTGCTGGTGGTGAGTCCGGGAATTCCCGCGACGAATCGCTACATCGCGCTGGCGAGGGCGTCGGGCGCCGAGGTGATCGGCGAGGTGGAACTCGCCTGCCGGCTTTGTTCCGCGCCCGTCGCCGCCGTCACCGGAACGAACGGGAAGACGACGGTCACCACGATGCTGGGGCGGATTCTGGAAGAAAGCGGTTTTCGCGCGCCTGTGGGCGGAAACATCGGAAGAGCGCTCGTCGAGGTGGTCGAAGCCGAGGGCGATGAAGCCGATTTCGTCGTCGGCGAGGTGAGCAGCTTTCAACTCGAATGGGCGCCCACGATCAGGCCGAAAGCGGGCGTGATGACCAACGTGACGCCCGACCATCTGGATCGACACCCGGATATCGATGCGTACGCGGACCTCAAGGCGAGGCTGTTCGCCAACCAGGGGGAGGGAGACGCGAAAATCCTGAACGCCGACGATCCGCTGACGGCGCGCTACATGACCCCCGGCCAGCAGAGCGTCCTGGCGTTCAGCCGGAAAGGGCGGGTGCGCCGGGGCGCTTATCTCGAGAGCGGTGATGTGTTTTTGGCCGATGAGGCCGGCTCCACCCGCGTTTGCGGCGCGAGCGAGCTTCTGGTTCCCGGTCTCCACAACCTGGAGAATTTTCTGGCCGCATGCGCGGCGGCGCATTTCCTGGGTGCGGACGCGGAGGCGATGGCGCGCGTGGGGCGCGCCTTCGAGGGACTGCCCCACCGCATGGAGGTCGTCGGCGAGGCGGGGGGCGTCCGCTGGGTGAACGATTCGAAGGGGACGAACGTGGGCGCCGCGGCGATGAGCCTGGAGAGCCTGGCGGGAGACGTGCTCCTCATCGCCGGGGGCGTGGACAAGGAGAGCGACCTCGCGCCCATGCGCGCCGGGGTGGAGAAGAAGGTCCGGCGCATGATTCTGATCGGCGAGGCGGCGGAGCGCTTTGGACGTTTTTTTGATGGATGCGCGCCGATCGTCTACGCGAATACGCTGGATGAAGCCGTGCGCATCGCGCACGCCGAAGCGCGGGAGGGCGATACGGTTCTCCTCTCGCCCGCCTGTTCGAGCTTCGATCAGTTTCGCGATTACGCCCACCGGGGCGATGCGTTTCGCGAGATGGCGCGGGGATTGACGGGGAGGGCGGAAACTTGATCCACAAACGTATCGACCCCGTCATCTTTTTCGTCTCGCTGGGGCTGGTGGCTTTCGGCGTCGTCATGGTGTTCAGCGCGAGCCACATTCTGGCGCTGGACAGGTACGGCGATGCGTTCTACTTCGTGAAACGCCACGTTCTATGGGCGATCCTCGGGTTCGCCTGCATGTTGGCCGTTTCCCAAACGGACCCCGGCCAACTCCGTAAAATCGCATTTCCCGTGATGATCGCCTCGGTTCTCGCGCTTTTGCTGGTGTTTGCGCCGGGCATCGGAAAAGAGGCGGGCGGCGCGCGCCGGTGGCTGATGCTGGGTCCCTTCTCTTTTCAGCCGGCCGAAGCCGCAAAGCTGGGTTTGGTGATTTTTCTCGCGCATTTTTTAGCGCTCAAGGGCGAGCGCCTGAATCATTGGTTGTTCGGTTTTCTGCCGCCGGTCGGATTCGCGGGAATCATTCTGGGTCTCATGCTGGTTCAGCCGGATTTGGGCACGGCCACCCTGACCGCCGCGGTGGTCGGCGTTTTGTTGTACCTGGCGGGCGCGCGGCCCTCCCACCTGGGCGTTTGCGCGCTCGCGACGGGGTCCGTCCTGGCGGGCATGGTGGTATTCGCGCCATGGCGGATGAAGCGGATATTCGCCTTTTGGGATCCCTTCGCCGCGGCGAAAGGCGCGGGCTATCAGCTCATTCAGTCCCTGCTGGCCATCGCGCGAGGCGGCCTGGCGGGTCTGGGCCTGGGCGAGGGCAAGCAAAAACTCTTCTATCTGCCCGAGCCCCACACGGATTTCATCTACGCGGTCGTGGGCGAGGAGTTGGGCCTCATCGGCGCCCTGTGCGTTGCGGCGGCGTTCGTGGTCCTGCTGTGGCGCGGCTTCCAGATAGCCGCGCGCTGCGAAGATTTCTTCAGCGCCCTGTTGGCGGCGGGCGTGACGTTTCTGGTCGTCGCGCAGGGTTTCCTGAACATGGCGGTGGCGGCGGGTCTGCTGCCCACGACGGGCATACCGCTGCCCCTGATCAGCCTGGGCGGCTCGTCCCTGGTGTTCACGCTCATCTCTCTGGGAGTGCTGATTTCCATCGAATCATCGAATCACGCTTCCAGGCAGCCGGGACCGGGGAGTCCGCTCGACGCGGCGGTCGGCTGGATTTCGCGCGCGCGCAAGCCGGCTTTACGCAGGAGGGCGAGCTCATGAGACTCCTCGTTGCGGGCGGCGGCACGGGCGGACACCTCTACCCGGGCATTGCGGTGGCCAGGGCCTGGCTGGCGGACGGGGAGGCGAACGAGGTCTTGTTCGTGGGCACCGCCCGCGGGATCGAGGCCAGGGTGCTGCCGCGCGAGAACCTGCCGTTTCAGGCGATCTCCTCCGCCGGGGTGCTGGGGCGGTCGCTTGGCCAGAGGGCCAGGGCGATGGCCATGGTGAGTTATGGATTCTGCCAGGCGATGGGAATTTTCCGGCGCTTTCGCCCCCACGTCGTTCTGGGGGTGGGCGGCTATTCGAGCGTCCCGTCCGTCGCTGCGGCGGGGCTCTGGAGAAAGCCGATTGTCCTGATCGAGCAAAACGTCGTTCCCGGTCTGGCGAACCGCTTGCTGTCCCGCTTCGCTTCGAAGGTCGCTGTGGGCCTGCCCGTGCGCGACGCCGGCTTCGCCCGCGGGAAAATCGTCGAGACGGGCCTGCCGCTCAGGAGCGAGTTTTCCCAAAATTTCGAACGAGGGGAGGATTCCTGGAGCGGGCCTTTGAAGGTGCTCATATTCGGCGGGAGCCAGGGAGCGCGGGCCATCAACGAGGCGGTGATGGAGGCGCTGCCCCTGATGGGCGATGCGCTCGAAAGAATGCGGTTTGTCCATCAGACGGGAGAGGCGGATTTCCCCCGCGTGCAGGCGGCTTATCAGGCAGTCGGCGCACAAGCGGACGTAGCGCCCTATCTGTACGACATGGCGGAGCGCTACCGCTGGGCGCAGGTGTGCTTCTCTCGCGCGGGCGCGATGAGCGTGGCGGAATTGTCCGCGATGTCACTCCCGGCCGTATTGATTCCGTTTCCTAGCGCCACCCACGGACACCAGGAGGCGAACGCCCGCTATCTCGCGGAGCGCGAGGCGGCGCGGATGATACTTCAGGAAGACTTGAGCGGCCGGGTTCTGGCGGATATCTGGCTCGAATACGAGGCGGAGCGGAAAAAGCTCGTCTCCATGTCGGAGCGCACGAAATCCCTGGCCCGCGCGAACGCCTCCGAAGCGGTGGCCGCCTTGTGCCGTCAGCAGGCGATGGCGGCGTGATGAGGAAAGGAGCCCGGGAATGATAGCGCGGCCATACGCCACACACGCCATGTTCAGGCACTCGAGCCGCGTTCATTTCGTGGGCATCGGCGGGACGGGCATGTGCGGCATCGCCGAGGTCTTGCTGAACCTGGGCTATGAGATCAGCGGCTCGGACATCGCGAGCAACGAGGCGATATTCAGGCTTCGCGGCCTGGGCGCGAAGGTCGTGCTGGGACACAGGAAGGAAAACGTGACGGGCGTGGACGTTCTGGTCTACAGCTCGGCGGTTACGGGCGACAACGTGGAAGTCGCCGAAGCGCGGCGGCGGAAAATCCCCGTCATCAAGCGCGCGGAGATGCTGTCCGAACTCATGCGGATGAAATACAGCATCGGCGTTGCGGGGACGCACGGCAAGACGACCACCACGTCGTTCATCGCGGCCGCCATGGCGGCAGGCGGCCTCGACCCCACGGTCGTCGTGGGCGGACGCATCAACGCCCTGGGTTCGAACGCGCGGATGGGCGAGGGCCAGTATCTGGTGGCGGAGGCCGATGAGAGCGACGGCACGTTCCTGAGGCTCACTCCCACCATAGCGATCGTCACGAACATCGACGAGGAGCATCTGGATTTCTATGAGAATTACGACGCCATCAAGACCGCGTTCCTGGAGTTCGTGAACAAGGTGCCCTTCTACGGCTTTTCGGTCTTGTGCCTGGATCATCCCGCGGTTCAGGAGATTATTCCCCACGTGGAGAAGCAGTATTTCACCTATGGGTTCGGAACACAGGCGGATTACGTGGGCGAGGAGTTCCGCTACGAAAACGGCGAGGCGGTCTTCGGCGTCAAGCGAGGCGGGGAGCGCCTCGGCGATATTCGCCTCCTCATGCCCGGCCGCCACAACGCGGACAACGCCCTGGCCGCCGCCGCCGTCTCGATGGAACTCGACGTCTCGTTCGCGGACATTCAAAGAGGACTCCACGAGTTCGACGGCATCGGGCGCCGCCTCGAGCGGGTCGGCCTGGCGTCGGGCGTCACGGTTTTCGACGACTACGGGCACCACCCGCAGGAGATCAAGGTCACGCTCCGGGCCGTTCGCGAGGCATGGCCGGAGAACCGTCTGGTGGTCTTGTTCCAGCCGCATCGCTACACGAGAACGCATCATCTCGAAGAAGCCTTCTTCACCTCTTTTTACGACGCCGACAGGGCGCTCGTCGCGCCCATATACGCCGCGGGCGAGGCGCCAATCGAAGGCGTGAGCGCAGAAAAACTCGCCGAGGGGATCAGGGCGCACGGTCACAGGAGTTGCGATGCGGTGGACGGCCTGGAGGATGCTTCGAAACGCCTGTTCGAGGAGGCGAGGAGCGGCGACATCGTTCTCACGCTGGGCGCGGGCGACGTCTGGAAGGTAGGCCGGGAGTTGCTCGGAAGACTCGAGCACAGAGAAGGCGAATCAGAGGAAGCGGTATGAGGGTCGGGACGGCGGAGGAAGTCATGGCGCTGGAGATGGCGGAAAAGCTCAGAGATCTCGATTGCGAGATTCTTTTCGATGAAATGCTGGCCGCATACACCACGTTTCAGGTGGGCGGCCCGGCGGACGCCCTCGCGCTGCCCGAGACGGAAGACGAACTGGTTCAATTGATCGAGAGATGCCGGAGCGAGGCGCTGGCGGTCACGGTTCTGGGCGGCGGCGCCAACACCCTGGTGCGCGACGGAGGCGTTCGCGGGGTGGTGGTCGCTTTTCCCAGGGCATTCAGGGGAATCGAGGTGGTCGAAGAGGGCGCGGAGCGCGTGCTGCTCGAAGCGCGGGCGGGAGAGAAGATTCCGGCGCTGGTGCGCTTCGCCGCCGAGCGCGGCTGGGCGGGCACCGAATGCCTGGCGGGGGTTCCCGGCACCGTGGGAGGCGCTCTGGCCATGAACGCGGGAACCGCCGAATCATACATCGAAGACGCCGTGGAGAGCGTTCGCTGGGCGCCTCTGGACGGGGGCGCTCCCGGGCGGCTCCCCGCGAAGGACTTGCGTTTCTCGTACCGCCGCACCGATCTGCCCGCCCCGGGCGTGGTGCTCTCCGTTCGCTTCTTGCTCCGGCCGGCGGACGCCGGTGCGTTGCGGGAGCAATTGAGGCGAAGCGCCGTTCAAAGGCGGGAGCGCCAGCCCTGGGGGGTGCCCTGCGCGGGTTCCATATTCAAGAATCCGCCCGGCGAGCGCGCGGGCGTGCTCATCGAATCGGCGGGTCTCAAGGGGATGCGCGTCGGCGGCGCGCAGGTGAGCGAGGTGCACGGGAATTTCATGATAAATCTCGGCGGGGCCACGGCGGCGGATGTCTTGACGCTCATCGGCGAAGTGCAGAGAACGATTCGGGAGCAAAAGGGTATCGAGTTGACCCTGGAGTTGAACGTCGTCGGGGAGGAGCCGGCGTGAGGCGTTTGTCTTTCAAATGGAGAGGGAAGGCCAAGAGCCGGGAAGTTTTCCTGAATCTCGCCCAGACGGCCGAATATCCCGGGGTCGTCAGAAAAAGCGTCAGGCGGGACGGCAGAAAAAGCGTCAGGCGGAATGACGAAAAGAGAGCCGGCGCAAACTGGCTATGGGCGGCAATCGGGTTTTTGGTCTTCGTAGAGGTGCTTCTCCTGGGTGGTCACGCGGTCCGGTGGGCGAAGAGCAGCAGCCATTTCGAGTTGAGCGAGGTGGTGGTGACGGGACACCGGACGCTTCGGGCCGGAGATATCAGAAAACTCGTGGGAGTCGAGCCGGGGACGAACCTGTTCGACGCCGATCTGGCTGCCGTACGCGAGCGAGTGGCCTCTCATCCGTGGATCAAACGCGCAAGCGTACGCATGCGTCCGCCCCATTTTCTTCAGGTCGACATTCTGGAGCGCAAACCCGCAGCACTCATCATGGGCGCTGAAACACTCGTGGTGGATGAAGACGGCGCCGTGCTCGGCAAGTCCGTGACCCCGCTTGCGGGATGCCTGCCCATGGTCGAGGGATTCGAATCGCGGCGTCTGAGGCCTGGCGACGTCGTTCGCGATCCGCGTCTGGCGCGCTCCATGGAGGCGGTCTTTTTATTCCAGGATTCACCGGTGATCCGCGGCGAGTGCATTTCTGTCCAAAACACCGGATCGGGTCAACTCCGGCTTCGCGCCTCGGGGGGAAAGGTGGAACTTATGGTCAGTGAAGAGAGGATGGAGCGTCAGGCCGGTCGGCTCCGGGCCGTTGCGGATGACGTTCTGCGCAAGAAGAAATTCGGAGCGGGCGGTCTCCAGTTGGATCTGAGATTTCCCGGCAGGGTTATCGTTCGGCCGCTCGCAAAGGATGGAGGGACTATAGGATGAGCAAACATGGCGATGTGCTGGTGGGTCTGGACATCGGCACCTCGAAAATCTGCGTGGTCGTGGCCGAGGTGAACGAAGACGGTTCCCTTGAAATCGTGGGTTTGGGAAAAACCGCCTCGAAAGGGCTCAACCGGGGCTCGGTGGTGAACATCGATCAGACGGTGGAGTCGGTTCAGACGGCGGTGGGAGAGGCGGAGTTCATCAGCGGCTCGCCGATCCGCTCCGCATTCGTCGGCGTGGCGGGGGGACACATCCGCAGCTTCAACACCAACGGAATCGTGGCCATCAAGAACAAGATTGTGACGCAGGAGGATATCGATCGCGTCGTCGAGCAGGCGCGCGCGGTCACGATGCCGACGGATCATGAAATCATTCATGTGCTGCCGCAGGAGTACATCGTCGACGATCAGGAGGGCGTCACCGAACCCGCGGGCATGGCGGGCGTTCGCCTGGAGTGCAAGGTGCACATCGTGACGGGCGCGATTCCCGCGATCCAGAACATCACCCGCAGCGTCGAGAGGGCGGGCTTGAGCGTCGAGCGTCTGGTGCTTCAGCCTTTCGCCTCCTCCCTGGCCGCGCTGAGCGAAGACGAGCGCGACCTGGGCGTAGCCATCGTGGACATCGGGAGCGGTACGGCGGACGTCGCCGTCATCAGCGGGGGCGCGCTGCACTATTCGGCCGTCATCCCCGTGGGCGGCAGCCACATCACGAGGGATATGGCGATAGGGTTGCGGACGCCGGACTACCAGGCCGAGAGAATCAAGCAGGAACACGGCTGCGCGCTCGCCGCCCGCGTATCGAACGATGAGGAGATCGAAGTCCCCAGCGTGGGAGGCCGCCCGCCGCGCGTATTGAGCCGGCAGATGCTCGCCGAGATCATCGAGCCCCGCATGGAGGAGATTTTGACGCTCATCCGCCGCGAGATACAAAAAAGCGGCATGGAGGATCTCCTGCCCGCCGGCGTGGTGCTCACGGGCGGGGCGAGCATCATCGAGGGCGCCGACGAACTGGCCGAGAACGTGCTTCAGCTTCCGGTGAGGCTGGGCGTTCCCGGCGGCATCAGCGGGCTGGTGGATATGGTCAACGGACCCATGTACTCCACCGGCGTGGGCCTCGTGATGTATGCCATGAAAACGGGCGCCCCGCGGCGCCGCGGTCTCACGAACGGGGTGTCGCACAGCCCCATCCGACAAACAACGCAAAAAATCCGCCATGTTTTGGCTAGTGTATTCAAATGATCGCAAAGGGAGGCGTGAGGCGCTTCCCGGGATCAAAGGGGGGGAACAATGAGTGATACGACGTTTTTCACACTGGATCAGGAGCCGCCGTGCAGCGCGAGGATCGCAGTCGTCGGCGTAGGAGGGGGCGGCGGCAACGCCGTCAACACCATGATTTCCGCAGGGATGGAGGGTGTGGATTTCGTGGCAGCGAACACGGACGCCCAGGTTTTGGAGCGTTCTCTCGCGTCCGTGAAAATTCAGCTCGGACAGGAATTGACGAACGGACTGGGGGCCGGCGGAAACCCGGATGTCGGCCGGAAAGCCGCCCTGGAGGACACCGAGCGTCTCTCCGAATTCATGCACAGCCTCGAGATGGTGTTTGTCACCGCGGGCATGGGTGGCGGCACGGGCACGGGCGCCGCTCCCGTCATCGCGCGGATCGCGAAAGAGGCGGGCGTGCTGACGGTGGGCGTCGTCACCAAGCCGTTCGAGTTCGAGGGTCCGCGCCGGATGAGCCAGGCCGACGAGGGGATAGACGAGTTGCGCGACGCCGTGAACACGCTCATTACCATCCCCAACCAGCGCCTGCTGGGAATGGTCGAGCGCTCCACGCCGATGATGGAGGCGTTCCAGAAGGCGAACAACGTCTTGCTGCAGGCGTGCAAGGGAATCGCCGACCTCATCACCACGCCCGGCCTGATCAATCTCGATTTCGCCGACGTGCGCACCATCATGCGCGACATGGGCGGCAAGGCGCTGATGGGCAGCGGGACGGGCCAGGGAGAGAATCGGGCCGTCATCGCCGCGCAAAACGCCATCAACTCCCCATTGCTCGAGGAGGGGACCATCGAGGGTTCCCGGGGCGTGCTCATCAACATCACGGGCGGAAAGGACCTTTCCCTGTTCGAAGTGAACGAGGCCTGCAAACTCGTCCATGAAAAGGCGCACCAGGATGCCAACATCATTTTCGGCTCGGTGATTGACGCGAACATGGACAACCAGATTCGCGTGACCGTTATCGCGACGGGCTTCGGGCGGGAATCGATTCGCGAGGTTCCCCCTCTGGAATCGGAAGCCACGGGCACCGAGGGCGGGAAAATATCGGTTCCCGCGTATATCCGGCTGAAAAACAACAAGACACAATCCGGCATGCCGGACAACCTGGAGGATGACGATCTGGACGTACCCACTTTCCTGCGCAAGCAGGTGGACTAACCCCCCACGTCGTCCGGTCGAGGGGGCCTCTCTCGCGCCTGACGACGCATTCCCCATGGACGCGACTGGGGGAGAGCATTCTCCCCCAGCCCCGCCTCTCCCGAGGGGATGGCCCGTTTCTTGTAGCGCCACGGACCTCTCTTTATAATGAGAGACGGGCGAGAGGTTTCACACAGAGGTGTTCGATGATTTCCCGTCGTCCGGGATGGGTTGCGGATGAATTCTCTGGAGCGTCAAGAATCCGGCGGCGTTGAATTTCTCAGTTCACCCTTGCTGGAAGAACTCGGTTTCCTGCGTCACGGATTCAGCACCCGGAGAGGCGGGACGAGCGAGGGCCGCTTCCGATCGCTCAATCTCGGGCGCGCCAGGGGTGAAGTTCCCGAAAACGTAGCGGAAAACAGAAGGCGCTTTTTCGATGCCGCCGATTTTCCGCCCGGACGCCTGGTGGAGGTAAAACAGGTGCACGGGTGCGATGTTCTCGTGGCCGAGCGCATCTCCCCTGAAGAAAAAGCGCGCGGCGACGCCCTGGTCACGAATGTCCCGGGCCTGGGTGTAGCGGTTCAGACGGCGGATTGCATTCCCGTGCTCATCGCAGACACGCGGAAAATGGCCGTCGCCGCCGTGCATGGGGGACGCAAGGGGGTGGCCGGCGGCGTCTTGCCCGCGACAATCGAGCGGATGAAAGAGGAATACGGCTGTGACCCCGTGGACATGCGGGCCGCTCTCGGCCCCGCCATTTCCGGGGGTTGCTACGAGGTGGGTGAGGAGTGCCTGCCGCCTTTTCGCGAACGGCACCACAACTGGAGAGAGTTCACCACCCCCCTGGGGCGGGACAAGTGGCTGCTGGATCTCCCCCAGGCGGCGAGGCTTCAGTTGATCTCGGCGGGGATTCCCGAAAACCGGATTGGCGCGCCGGGGCCTTGCACGTACTCTGAATCATCGACATTTTTTTCCTACCGCCGGGACGGACCGCCCACGGGGAGGCTGCTCTCGGCGATATGGATAAGAGCCTGAGGGATACGGTGAGTGATATCGGGCAGCGATACGAGACGGTGAAGGGGCGCGTGGCGGATGCCGCCCGCGCCTGTGGCCGGGAACCGGATGAAATTCGCCTTCTGGCCGTGAGCAAGACCCAGCCCCCCGAGCGCGTGGTCGAGGCCATCGAGGCGGGCGTCGACATCATCGGGGAGAACCGGGTGCAGGAAGCCCAGGGAAAGAGGGCCGAGATCGACCCTGAAGTCGCGGGCAGGGCGAGGTGGCACCTCATCGGCAGCCTGCAGAGGAACAAGGCCCGCGCCGTGCCCGGGCTGTTCGACGTGGTGGAATCCGTCGATTCCCTCGCCCTGGCGCGTGAGTTGAACAAGCGCGTGAACGCCGCGGGGGGAGACCCCCTGGACGTGTTCATCCAGGTCAACACCGGAGAAGAAGCCCAGAAGGGCG
The DNA here is from genome assembly GCA_022825065.1 of bacterium. Taxonomy (GTDB): domain Bacteria; phylum UBA8248; class UBA8248; order UBA8248; family UBA8248; genus Bin107. The sequence continues at coordinate 25,418 of JAJDYR010000033.1, read as the reverse complement.
GGGTCGCCCCGGCGGATGCGGTGACGCTCGTGCGGGAAGCCTCCGGGCTGGAAGCTTTGCGGGTCGTCGGCTTGATGTGCATTCCTCCCCTGGGACGCGAAGCGGAGGAGAGCCGCCCCCATTTCCAGTTGTTGCGGAAGCTGAGGGATGAGGCGCGAGACGCCGGGTACCCGCACGTCCGGGAGCTGTCGATGGGCATGTCGAACGACTTCGAAGTCGCGGTAGCCGAGGGAGCGACGCTCGTCCGCATCGGCACGGCCATTTTCGGGCCGAGGGGAACGAACTGAGTGGAATTTGAAACAGGCCAATCATTTCAGTAGGATGGGCTGGCTCCGGCGTTCGGAGCGGTTTCGGGCTCACATGCGAAAGGTGCTTGGATCATGGCGGAAATCCTTGTAATCGGTGGTGGAAACATGGGCGAAGCGCTCGCCATGGGCATGGTGAATTCCGCCTATGCGAAAGTAGGCGACATAGTCATCGCGGAACCCCTGGCGGAGCGCGCCGAGTATCTCAGGCAATCCTCGGGGTTTCAGGTCGTGCCCGACGGGGCCGAAGCCGCTCCCGAGGCGCAAAAGGTCGTCATCGCCGTGAAGCCCCAGGTGCTGGACGCCGTTCTGGGTGGGCTTGAACACGCCCTGGCGCACCGCCCGCTCCTGATTTCCGTCGTCGCGGGCGCGCCCACGGGCCGGTTCACGGGGATTCTGGGCGAAGAAGCGCGCGTCGTCCGCGTCATGCCGAACACGCCCGCCCTCGTGGGAGAAGGCGCCGCGGGGCTTTGCGCGGGCGGAGGAGCGTCGGAGGCGGATTTGTCGCAAGCGAAACAGCTTCTGGAATCCGTCGGCAAGGCGGTGATTCTGCCCGAGTCGCTGATGGACGCCGTGACGGGCTTGTCGGGCAGCGGCCCCGCGTATGTCTTCCAGTTCATCGAAGCGCTGGCGGACGGCGGGGTGAGGGCGGGCCTGCCGCGTGAGGAGGCGATGCTGCTGGCGGCCCAGACCGTTCTGGGCTCCGCGCGGATGCTCATCGAGACGGGAGAGCATCCGGGCCGCTTGAAGGACATGGTGGCCTCGCCCGGGGGAACGACCATCGCCGGGCTGCACGCGCTCGAAAACGGGGGGCTGCGCTCCGCCGTCATGAACGCCGTGAGCGCCGCCGCGCGCAGGAGCGAGGAGTTGGGCCGTGGCTAGCCCGTTTCTCCAAACGAGGGTTCGGCCGTGTTTCTGATATCGAATTTCATGAACGGGATCGGCGTGATCCTCAGCTATCTGCTGACCATCTACATCTGGATCATCATCATCCGCGCGCTCTTGTCGTGGGTGAACCCGGACCCCTACAACCCGATAGTCCAGATATTGTACCGTTTGACGGAGCCGGTGCTGGCGCCCGTGCGTTACCGGATGCCGGACATCGGAGGCATCGACGCGAGTCCGATTGTGGTATTGTTGATCATATTCTTTTTGCAAAGTTTTCTGGTTCAGAGTATTTTTGACCTGGCAAGCATGCTGCGTTGATTTTCACCCGGGGAGCCTGCGATGAAGTTCAGCGGCAACGACGTTCGAAGCCATAGCTTTTCGAGCAAGATGCGGGGCTACGATCGTCTCGAAGTCGATGCCTTCCTGTTCAAGGTGGCCGACTGGCTGGATCAGTCGGTGCGGAAGAACGAACAGCTCAGCCTGCAATGCAAGGACCTGTTCGATCAATACAACAGGTTGAGGGAAGAGCACGCCAATCTGCAGAAAATCCTCATCTCCGTGAATGAGCTCAGGGATCAGGCCACGGCCAGGTCCGACGAATTGGTGGAAAAAGCGGAAACCGACGCCGAAGAGACGATCAGGAAGGCCGAAGCCGAGGCGGAGGGGATTCGCGCGAAAGCCGAAAAGGATATCGAAAAGCTGCGCGAGGAGATAGAGGGATTAACAACGCAGAGGGATAAGATACTTACCGATTTGTACGAGACGTTTCTCTCCCAGATTCGAACGCTCGAAACCGAGGGCGTCCGCATGGGGGTGGACCTCGCCCGGCTCCTTGAAGAGGAAAGCGAAGAAGTTGCTGAAGAGGAAAGCGAAAACGTCATCAAGCTGAACCAGAAAGCGGAGGGCGATGCGTCGTGATCGGCCTCCGCGAGGAGGCGGACGGCGTCAGCTTTGAGGTTCGGGTCCAGCCGCGTTCATCCAAAACGGAAATCAGCGGAATTCAAGACGGCGTCCTGCGGGTGCGGCTGACTTCGCCGCCCGTCGACGGGGCCGCCAACAGGCAGTGCATCGAGTTGTTCTCCCGGAAAATGAAGATACCAAAGCGCGCCATACGAATCGCCTCGGGCGCAAAAGCGCGCAGGAAACGCCTGAAAATTCTGGGCCTGGGCGTCGAGGAGATGAAAAACATCCTGAACGGCCTGGCATAGGGAGCCATGCCCTTCGCGCGCAACCATGAACGAGAGAATCCGGATGGGCGGGAAAAAAGAGATTGAGGGAAATTTTCACCACATCGCGTTTCGAGACGGCGCGCTCGTGCTTCTCGATCAGCGGAAACTTCCCCGCGAAGAGGTATATCTCGAATGCCGCACGGAGGACGAGGCGGCCGAGGCCGTCAAGACCATGGTGGTGCGCGGCGCGCCCGCCATCGGGATAGCGGCGAGCTACGGCATGGCCCTGGCCGCCGCCCGCCATGCGGGTTCTGGGGCCGGTGCGCAGCGCGAGGCGCTCGAACGGGCGGCCCGGGTGCTGGGCGCCACGCGCCCCACGGCGGTGAATCTTTTCTGGGCGATTGGGAAAATGATGGCGCACGTCGACAAAAGCGCCTCCGGGCCCGAAGCGCTGGCTGAGGAACTCCTCCGCCTGGCCGAGGCGATGCACGAGGAAGACGCCGCGGTCTGCCGCCGGATAGGCGACCTGGGCGCAGAGCTTCTGCCGGAGGGGAGCAGCGTTCTCACGCACTGCAACGCGGGCGCGCTGGCGACCGCAGGCTACGGCACGGCGGGCGGCGTGATCCGCAGCGGCTTCCGGGACGGGCGGGTGCGGGAGGTCTTCGTGGACGAGACGAGGCCCTTCCTGCAGGGAGCGCGCCTCACCGCCTGGGAGTTGAGCCGCGACGGCATTCCCGTCGTGCTCATCACCGACAGCATGGCCGCGCATTGCATGCGCCTGGGGAGGATCGGCGCGATCGTGGTGGGCGCCGACCGCGTGGCCGCCAACGGGGACGTCGCCAACAAAATCGGCACGTACGGCCTCGCGGTGCTCGCGAGAGAGCACGGGGTGCCCTTTTACGTGGCGGCGCCGACGAGCACCATCGACATGGAGGCGAAAAGCGGCGCGGACATTCCCATCGAGGAGCGCCCCGGGGAGGAGGTCCGCTCCTTCGGCGGCGTACCCGTCGCGCCCGAGGGCGTGCGCGTTTATAACCCCGCGTTCGACGTGACGCCCGCGCGCTTCGTGGACGCCCTGGTGACGGAGCGGGGATTGGTTCGCCTCGCCGAAGGGGAGTCTCTCGGCTCGATCCCGGGTTGAACTGCTTCTCCTCGTCCGGAGGGGTGATGATTGCCGTTTCAAAGCGGGATGTGGACTTCTCGTGTTGACTTACGCCCCGAGAGCGGGCTATAAACCGACATTCTTCGGGCGGTTTTGAAGAGTTTTTTCATGGGGGCTGTAGCGAAGTTTGGTTATCGCGCTGGCCTGTCAAGCCAGAGATCGCGGGTTCGAGTCCCGTCAGCCCCGCCATTTTCATCGCGGCCCCGAATCTTTGCTTTCTTCGAGTTCACGGGAGTAGATGCCGTTTCGCCTTGTCCCGGCGTCAGAGATTGGGTGGGCTTTGGTTCTCGACGGAAATTTGTTGTATAATGAATTTTAATGCTTAGAATTTATTTCTATTGATATATGAAATTTCGCTTTTCTACATCGTAAGCGAATCTTTATCGATCTATGGACGTATGGCTTGATCAGGCCGAAGATGGACCGGCGTGGAGGGCTTTGCGTCTTTTCACGATTCCTTGAGCCGTCTCAAGGAAGTCTTCTTCTACTTCGAGGAGAAACGGAATGAAAAGGTTAGTAGGTTTCGCACTGGCCGCCGCGTTCGTAGCAGGTACGTTCGTGGTGGTCGCACCGGCCGAATCGGCGACGCTCAGAATCGGCGCGCACCGCTCCATGTGGGGTTCTTTCGAGATCATCGCCGACCGCATGGGCTATTGGAAGAAGGAAGGGCTGAAATACACAGTCGGCCACTTCAAGCAGGGCAAACTGATGCGCAACGCCATCATCCAGAACAACCTGGACACCGGCACCACGGGCTTCTCGCCCTTCACCACGGCGATCGCCAAAGGCGCCAAGGTAACGGCCATCGGCGTCACGGCGAACATTTGCGCCGCCATCAACATCATCGTGCCGGCGAAATCGAAGGCGAAGAGCCTGAAAGATCTCAAAGGCTCGGTTTTCGCCAACAAGAAGGGCACGAGCACGGACTTCGCGTTCCAGTCGTATGTCGTTCCCGCGTATGGGCTGAAAAGCTCGGATTTCCCGCTTCTTAGCGTACGCGCCACCGAGCGCATCGCAGCGCTTCTCTCCGGCGCCGCCAAGGCGGCCATGGTCGGCGAGCCACAGGGTGAAATCGCCCGCGAGGCCGGCTACATCCGCTATCTCGAGAATCTCTGCAAGTACGACAACACGAGCATGATGCACGTGGGCAACCCGCAGACCCTCAAAAAACACCCCGGTCTCATCCACAAATACTTCAAGGGCTGGCTGAAGGCGCACCAGTTGCTGAAGAACGACGTCAAAAAGTACGCCACGGTCTACACCAAGGCCCTGAACGAGGTGGGCGACAAGGCCAAGGTGAGCATCACGCTCAAAGCCATCAAAAAGCTCAAGACCGAGGTTTTCATCACCGATCGGGTGAAGAACTACCTGAACGACATGGGTGACAAGCAGATCAAGCTCGGCTGGATCAAGAGCCGCCCCGACTTCACCAAGAGTCCGTACATCGATGATTCCATCCTCCGCAAGGCCGCGAAGGACATCGGTTTCAACTAGACGACTACGCAATACGCAAGACGAAAACCCCCGGGAGTTTGCTCCCGGGGGTTTTTTTGTGAAATTTTCCCGCATGATGTATAATAGAAGCATAGCGATATGAAAATAAGTCTTGTTTGGGGCGGAATCTCTCTTTTCTCATTCTGATCTGAGAGGAGGGCATCGTACCACTGGCGAATGGGTTTCCGGCGTCGAGTATATTTCTGCGCCGCAAATCTTGCGTTTTGTTGTAACGCTCTGGACTATCCATGTAAGTCTTCATTCACTCGAAGGAGGAACAAGCATGAAAAGACTTGTTGGTTTCGCACTGGCCGCCGCGTTCGTAGCAGGGACGTTCGTGGTGGTTGCGCCGGCCGAATCGGCGACGCTGCGCATCGGCGCGCACCGCGGCATGTGGGGTTCCTACGAGATCCTCGCCGACCGCATGGGCTACTGGAAGAAAGAAGGCCTCAAGTACACGATCGGCCACTTCAAGCAGGGCAAACTGATGCGCAACGCCATCATCCAGAATAACCTGGATACCGGCACCACGGGGTTCTCGCCCTTCACCACGGCGATCTCCAAGGGCGCGCGGGTGACGGCCATCGGGGTGACGGCGAACATCTGCGCCGCCGTCAACATCATCGTACCCGCGAATTCGAAAGCGAAGAGCCTCAAGGATCTCAAGGGCTCGGTGTTCGCCAACAAGAAGGGCACGAGCACGGACTTCGCGTTCCAGTCCTACGTCGTTCCCGCGTATGGCCTGAAAAGCTCCGATTTCCCGCTCCTGAGCGTCCGCACCACCGAGCGCATCGCCGCGCTGGTATCCGGCGCCGCCCAGGCGGCCATGATCGGCGAGCCGCAGGGTGAAATCGCCCGCGAGAAGGGCATCGTTCGCTACCTCGAAGATCTGTGCAAGTACGACAACACGAGCATGATGCACGTGGGCAATCCCCAGACCATCAAGAAGCATCCCGATCTGATCTACAAGTACTTCAAGGGTTGGCTGAAGGCCCACCAGTTGCTGAAAAACGACCCCAAAAAGTACGCCACGGTCTACACCAAGGCGCTGAACGAGGTGGGCGACAAGGCCAAGGTGAGCACCACGCTCAAGGCCCTCAAGAAACTCAAGACAGAGGTTTACTTGACCGACCGGGTGAAGAGCTACCTGAACGACATGGGCGACAAGCAGATCAAGCTCGGCTGGATCAAGAGCCGCCCCGACTTCACCAAGAGTCCGTTCCTGGATGACTCCATCCTCCGCAGGGCCGCGAAGGACATCGGCTTCAACTAGGCGCACGGACAAGACGCAACACCAATAACCCCCGGGGGCGCGGGCTCCCGGGGGTTTTTATTTCGAGGCCGGGCGCGGGGTTGTTGAAAAACCCCGAGGAGAGAGGAACCACTCCCCCCTTGAGGGGTTTGTCCCCTCCTGCCGAAGTGAAGGAATTCACTCCCCCCTTGAGGGGCCTGTTGAAAAAGCCTGGTCTGCCCCTCCGCAAACCGCCAACACCTCTTTCCTCACCCTGAGTAGCCGCCGAAGGGCGGCGTATCGAAGGGCGCGGAGAGTCGAACGCCTCGCGCCGGGTGAGGGGGCATCCTTCGATACGCGGCTCCGCCGCTACTCAGGATGAGGCGGAAGGGGGTTTTTCAACAAGCCCTTGAGGGGGAGTCGAGGAAGCCGAACCGACAGGTGAAGGCTGACTCGGTGGGGGGATAATTCGGGTGGCGATAAAACGCATTCCCCCCCACCGAATCGGCCTTCGCAAAAAACGCTCGGCCTCCTCGTCTGGCTTTCCCCTCGGGAAGCCAGACCCTCAAGGGGGGAGTGATTTTTTCTCTCGTCGGTCGGTTACATATGACAAATCCAGAGTTCCAGGGTTTTTCATCAACTCCTTGTCAGGGGGGTATGAAAAGGCGATGCGCCCCCGCCGGGCTGAGGGGGGTTTTGGTTTTTCTTGCCCCCCTGACAAGGGGGGTAGGGGGGGTGCTCTTATGGGGTTTCCCTTTCAAGGGGGTTGTCATTACCCTCTCAGGGGGTTTTTCAACAACCCCTTGTCAGGGGGGCTTTTTCTTGCGCCCTCGGATGGAGGGGCCGGCAGCGAAGCGTATCGCTCATCCCCCGAGACGCAAAAAACCGGGCGCGACTCTCGCCGCGCCCGGCTTGTAAGTGTTTGTTGTTGTTCTGATTATACCTTCTTGTCCTGCGCGCCCATCGCCTCCATCATGCCCCAGCGGATGACGGTGCGGCTCTCGATGGGCTGGAAGAGCACCTTCTCCAGCACGAAGCCGAACAGGCCGAGGACGGAGAGCGCGACCATCATGAACGCGATGTCGAGGTATTCCTGCGCGTCGAAGATGCCGGCGGAAAGCCCCCAGCGAATGCCCGCGAACGCCTCCGCTCCCACGCCCGCGCGCCAGGCGCGCGCCAGCCCGATGCGCATGCCGCTCAGGATCATCGGCAGCGAGCCGGGCAGGACGACGGTGCGGAATATCGTCATCTTGTCCGCGTTCATCGACTGGGCCGCGCGTATCCATACCGGGTTCACGGTTTTCACGCCCGTCCAGACCGCCATGGCGATGGGCAGGAACGAGGCGAAGGCCGTGATGACGATGACCGTCTGGTCCCCGATGCCCGACCAGATGACGACGATGGGCGTCCAGGCGATGGCCGGAATCGGCAGCAGCACCGAGAGAAGCGGAACGAAGAACGATTCCCAGAAGGCGAAGCGGCCCATCAATATGCCCACGATGGTGCCCACGATCGCCGCGATGAAGAACGAGAACGGAAGGCGCCACGCGGTGTTGAGCGTATGGAGCAGAATCGGGCTCTCACCGAGTTTCCAAATCTGATCGAAAAGCCCCAGGTTGGGGTTCTCGGCCAATGCCCGGAACATGGGACCCGTCACGAGTTCCCAGGCCCGGTAGACGATGGCGTCGACGGTCGGGAAGAGCCTGCCCTGGTTGCCCTGGGCCTGCATGGCGGCGACCTGCCAGATGGCGAGGATGACGATGAACGGGTAGACCGGCCTCAACTTCACCCAAATGGTTGACCTCACCTTTTTTTTCTTCTCGTCCAGCGACGGCGGAGCGGATGCTGCCTCGGATGTCTGCATGGATTATTCCTCTCTAAAAATCGCGAATCAAATCGTTCACGTGTCGTTGCAGTTTGATGAACTCGGGCGCGAGGTCGTCTCTGGGCCTGGGAAGATCGACCTTTACGATCTCGCGGATTCTCCCCGGATTCGGGACGAACACGACGATCCGGTTCCCGAGGTAGACGGCTTCGCTCAGGTTGTGCGTGACGTAGAGAATTGTCTTTTTCGTCTTCTGCCATACGTCGACGGTAAGTTCCTGCAACTCCTCGCGCGTCTGGGCGTCGAGCGCGCCGAAGGGTTCGTCCATCAGGAGGATTTGCGGGTCGAACGCCATGGCTCTCGCCACCGCCACCCGCTGGCGCATGCCGCCCGAGAGGTTGTGCGGGAAGAAATCCGCGAACTCCTCGAGACGGACGAGGCGCAGGAAATCGAGGGATATTCTTCTGCGCTCCTCCTCGGGCACGTTTCTGATTTCGAGGCCGTATTCCACGTTCTGCCTCGCCGTGCGCCACGGGAACAGCGCGTATTCCTGGAAAACGACGCCCTTGTCGTAGTCCTGGGTGAGCGTTTTCCCGTCCATGGTGATGGTGCCCGCGGTGATCTCGACGAAGCCGGCGAGCATGTTGAGCAGCGTCGTCTTCCCGCAGCCGGAAAGCCCCACGAGGCAGATGAACTCGCCGTCCTCGATGTTGAGGTTCACGCCTTCCAGAGCGTGGACCCGCCTTTCGGGCGTGTCATAGATTTTTCTCAGGTTTTGTATCGATATTTTAGTGACCATAAATAAAAGTATTCCCAAAAATGATGAAAGACTTAGCCTTTCGAGTGAATTGAAATCGAACCGAAGCACGCTGATTCTAGCAAATACGCGGTGAGAGAGAAACCGCAATTATACTTTCGTGATGTTTTGTAATAATCTCATGTGCGCGGATGAAGGATTAGCGCTGCAAAATACCGGGAAAGTATTGAAATTGTTGAAGCTTCGGGTGAATGATCGGCTTTGGGGCAATTGGTTTGCTCCGCGCGCCGGGAAATCCCGGACGGGAATTCAGGAAAGGACTTGATGGATGGATGGTCGACTCCCGCTGGAAGGGCTTCGGATATTGGCGGTGGAGCAGTTCGGGGCGGGGCCGCTGGCCTCGCAACTGTTGGGGGACATGGGGGCCGAGGTCATAAAAATCGAGGACCACGCCGTGGGCGGGGATTCCGCGCGGCCCGTCCCGCCGTATGCGCTTCCGAATAACGACAGCTACTATTTCCAGTCTTTCAACCGGAACAAGAAGAGCGTCGCGCTCAGGATTCGCACGCCCGAGGGCAAGGCGATACTGCGCAGGCTCGCGCGCAAGGCGGATGCGCTCTATGCGAACTGCCGGGGCGATGCGCCCGAGAAGCTCGAATTAACGTATAAGCACCTGGGTCCCTACAACGAGAAAATCGTGTGCTGTTTTCTCTCGGGTTACGGGATGACGGGCCCCAGGGCGCCCGAGCCGGCCTATGACTACCTCATGCAGGCCTACGCCGGCATCATGGACCTGACGGGAGAACCCGACGGACCCCCGACCAAGGCGGGCGTGAGCTTCGTCGATTTCTCGGGCGGGTTCATATCGCTCGTGGGCCTGTTGGCGGCGCTGTGGGAGGCGAACCGCACCGGAAAGGGCAGGGACGTCGACGTGGCGCTTATGGACGGCGCCCTGGTTCAGCTTGCGTACATGGCCACCTGGGCGCTCAACTGCGGCTACGTGCCGCAGAAATTCTCCCGCAGCGCGCACCCCTCGATGGTGCCCGCGCAGAATTTCGAGACCAGAGACGGCTGGGTGAGCGTGCTTTGCCTCAAGCAGAGTTTCTTCCCCATCCTCGTCGAGCGCATGGGCCTGCCGGCACTGGCCGAGGACCCGCGCTTCAAGCTGGCGCAGGACCGCTTCGAGAACCGCGAAGTTTTGCTGGATATCTTGGAGAAGGCGTTTCAGGAGAAAACGAACGCCGAGTGGACCGACCTGCTCCAGGGCCATGTGCCTTTCGCGCCTGTGAACACCGTGGCGCAGGCGATGGAGGACCCCCAGATCCTGGCGCGCGACATGATTGTCGAGCTGGAGCATCCCGAGGCGGGGAGCATGAAGGTGCTCGGGCCGCCCATCAGGCTGCCGGGCGCGGATATGAAATATACGCGGGCGCCGTATCTGGGCGAGCACACGAGAGAGGTTCTGGGCGGTCTCCTCGGGATGGAGGAAGATGAACTCGAGGACTTGAGAGAGAAGAACATCGTGTCCTGGGCCGCTCCGCCCGAAGGGTAGGGCGCAGGCCAGAGCGATAATTTACCTGTTTTCATTCACATTCTGGAGGTGCTCTCATGGCGGATTTGCCTGTACCGCAAGTCGTAAATTCCCTGGACGTAGACGAGGACAAGGCCTATGAGCCGCCCTATGACATCCGCTGGGGCGTGAACCGCGAGACGACGGGGACGGATACCATCACGATGGGCAGAACCATCATCCCGCCCAGGGGCCGCAACGCGCTGCATTTTCATAAAAACTGTGACACCACGATCTACGTGGTAAAAGGCCCCGTCAACATCTACTGGAAAGAGGGCGGGGAGATCGCAAGAAAGGAAATACCCGTCGGCCATTTCGTCTATTTCCCCTGTGGTTGCATCCACGGGCAGGAGAATCCGAGCACGGACGAACCGGCGGAGTTGATATTCACCTACGGCGGGATGCCCAACAAGGAAGCGGCGGGCACGACGTTCGTGGACGATCCCAGAGACCCGTTAAGGGACTAGTTATCCGCTCTTCAGGGGGGGTGCTCACTGTCCGCCCGTCATCGCCCGAGAATGAGGAGGTGAGTTCGCGCATGTTTTCCCCACGATTCCTCGTTTGCCTGCTCCTCGTCTGTTTCCTGGGTGTCACCGCCTCTTCCGCACAAGCGCAGAAGGTCCGCAAGAAAACATCAGGGTTTGACGGCGCCGCGCTGGTGCACGTTCCCCCGGGGTGGTTCGTGATGGGCAGCAAGTCCGGCGACAAGGACGAGCGTCCGCCCCGGAAAGTTTTCGTCTCAGGCTTCTGGATTGGTCAGACGGAAGTGACGGCGGAGCGGTTCGCGCGCTTCGTCGCCCAGACCGGCTACAAGACGACGGCCGAGAAGCGGAACTGGTCCTGGACCTGGGACGCTTCTCTCAGGAAGGGAAAGGGCGGCTGGCGAAAGACGAAGGGGGCGAACTGGCGCAGGCCCGAAGGCCCGAAATCCACCTGGAAGACCACGCCGACGCAACCCGTCTCGCACGTGAGCTGGCCCGATGCGGAGGCTTATTGCGGGTGGGCGGGCAGGCGCCTGCCCACCGAGGCGGAATGGGAGCGAGCGGCGCGCGGCGGGGACGGAAGGCGCTACCCCTGGGGGAAGGGACGCGACGCGATGAGAGCCAACCTGAAAGGGGGCAAGGACGGGTTCCCCGGCGTCGCTCCCGCGGGCCGCTTCCCTAAGGGCGCGAGCCCCTTCGGGGCGCTCGACATGTCGGGCAACGTCTGGGAATGGGTGGCCGACCGCTATGGTTCGAGGGCCTATCAGAAAATGGCCGAGCGCGACCCGCACGGGCCTGCGAAGGGGAAAACGAGGGTCGTCCGCGGCGCCTCCTGGGGCAGCCCCGTCGCCTGGGCCACGGCGCACAACCGCTACCACCGCCCGCCCCGTTATACGAACAACAAGATCGGCTTTCGCTGCGCCACGGGCGAGGGTGGCTAATACGGCCGGAGTCGTACGGCTCACTGGTCTGTGAGGGGAAGTTCAGCTTTCCACCAACAAAGTGTTCGCGACTCTATTGAGAATGACGAGGGAAATCAGGCGGTGTGCCGGTTTGGTTCTCCGTTCACTTCGACGTTCTCTCAATCAGGGCTTCCAGCGCTCTCATGCTTTCGCGGTGGCGGGTTTCCAGAGCTCCCATACTCTCACGGTGGCGGGTGTCCAAAGCGGCCATGGTTTCCTCGTGCAGCCGCTTGTTTTGTTCTTCCCTTCTCTCGGTGCCGCGCTGCATGAGTCTCAGCCCGTACCAGATGAGCGCGCATTGAACGCTGCCCACAACAAGCGAGATCATGGCGTGTATGGCCGAAATCCAGAGGCCAATACGTGAAACCTCAAGTCCTGCACGTGAAAGTTCGAGTGTCGCCATTTGAAATTCCGTCATCTTTTCCCCTCCTCGGGTATCTAACAGGAGTGGAGTCGCCTCTCGAATATGACGCACGGGGGCGGGAAAAGCAACATCTGGCGTCGCCCGCGCCGTTGGTTCGGATTTCTCCGGTGGAGCGGATTGCGCCGGGATGGTGCAGCGGCGCCGCGAGAGGGCGTGCATCAAGGAAATGACGAGGGAAATCAGGCGGAGCGCCGGTTTGGTTCTCCGTTCACTTCGACGTTCTTTCAATCAGGGCTTCCAACGCTCTCATGGCTTCGCGGTGGCGGGTATCCAAGGCGGCCATGGTTTCCTCGTGCTGCTTGTCTCTGGCTGCAGAAGCGCGGTTCATCTGTCTCAGACCATATAAAATGAGAAAACATTGAACGCTGCCCACGACAAGCGAGATCAGGGCGTGTATGGCCGAAATCCAGAGGCCGATACGTGACAGTTCGAGCGTCGCTATTTGAAATTCCGTCATCTTTTCCCCTCCTCGGGTATCTGGCAGGAGTGGAGTCGCCTCTCGAATATGGCGCACGGGCGAAGGAAAAGCAACCATGCGCCTGCCTGCGTCATCCCGCCTTTTTGGCATGGACGATGGCTTCATTTCGTTGGAATCACCGCCGGGCCTCTTTCTTGAAGGCATCACGCGCCATTGAGGAAGCCCGCAATCAGTTCGTCGGCGCGGGGGGGACGACGAGCACGCCGTGCGCGCCGTTTCCCACGCGGATTTTCCTGATGTTGCGGTGTGTTTTCGCGTCCATCACGAACACTTCTTTCGAATCGCGGTTCGTCACGTAGGCGAGCGCGCCGTCGGGCGTGAAGGCGATGAGGTCGGGCCGGATTCCCTGCCTGACGCTGGCGACGCGCTTTTGTGCGGGGAGTGAGAAGACCGACACCCTGTTCTTGTGCGGCAGGGTGACGTAGAGGAACTTCCCGTCCGGCGTGATGAGGGCGTCGTGCGGCTCGCCGGAGAGTTTGATGGTGCGGATGATTTCCAGGGTATCGAGGTCGACCACGCTGTAGGAGTTCCGCTCCCCGTTCATGACGTAGAGCCGTTTGCCGTCGCGCGTCACGTCGATGCCCTCGATGTAGTGGCCCGCCTCGATCTGCTTGATAGGTTTTCTCGTCTCGAGATCGACCACCGAGACGTCTTCGCTCAATTCGTTCGCCACGAAGGCGAAGCGGCCGTCGGGGCTCAGCTTGATGTTCACCGGGTTGTTCCCCCCGTGCTTGATCAAGCCGATGATCCTGCGCGCCGCGACGTCGAGGATCGTCACGTTGTCCGAATAGGTGTTCACGAAATAGGCGCGCGCCCCGTCGGGGGAGAACGCCAGGTTGTAGGGGTCGCGCCCAGCGCGCACGCGGCGGATGAATTTGAGGGTGTGCGTGTCGAAAACGCGCACGAAGGCGCTGCCGTCGTTGATGACGTAGGCGTGGCGCCCGTCGGGCGCGAGGGAGAGGCGGTTCGCCTTCCTGCCCGCGGGGATCGTCCGGATGACCTCGTGCGTTTCGCGCGAGATGACGCTCAGCGTGCCGTCGCGCGTGTTCGTGACGAGAATCCGCTCTCCCGCCGCGAGCGCGGGCGCGGGAGACGAGAGCAGAAGAGCGAGAACGACAAGAGAGAGCATGAGGTCGCGCATGATGGAGGCACCTACCGGCCTTGTTGCTTCAAAAACGCCTCTTTCGCCTTGGGGTCGAAGCGGCAATTGCACATCTTGCGGATCAGGGCCACCAAATCACGAATCTCCCGTTTTGTAAACACGTTGCCCCAGGGCGGCATGATGGGAGAGAGGTCGCTCGCCCCGCCTCCGTGGGTGATGGTGCGCACCATGTCCTCATCCGAAAACTGGGCCATGTCCTTGCCGTCGGTGAGGTTGCGGGGGTTCACGGGCAGCTTCTCGGTGTTGTTCACGCCCTTGCCGTCTCCCTTGGGGCCGTGGCACTGGATGCAGTACCAGCGGAAATTCTCCGCAGCGCTCACGCGGCTTGCGGGTTCTTCCGCGCCTGCAGGAAGCGGGGCGCCCGCCGTCGCCACCACGAGGGCGAGAATCAGCCTTCTCCCGAGAGAGTGAAACTTCATTTGAAGCTCGCGATGTAGGCGGCGAGGGCGATGAAGTCCTTCTCGCTCAGCTTCGTGAACGGCTTATCCCCGTACACCGGCATTCTGCCGTTGGGGTTGTAGCGCGCAGGTTTTTTGAGGAAGGCCACGATGAAATCGGGGTTCAGCCTGCGCCCCGCATCTTTGAAATGGGGCGCGCTGTGCCCGCCCACCTCGATTCGCGTCCGGTACACCGTCTTTCGAATCGAGACCATGTGGCAGGAATAGCACGGCTGTTTTTTCTGGAACAATATCCGCGCCCGCCTGAGCACTTTCCGGGGGACTCTCTTCCAGCGCGGAACGACGCCGGCCGGCATTTCGGGGTCCTTCAGGCTTTCGAGATAGGCCGCCACCTTCGCCGCCTCCTTCTCCGTGAGGGCGGGATGCGGGTATTTCCCCCGCTTCATGGTGCCGTAGACGACGCCGCGAAAAGGTTCGGGTTCCGCGAGCCATTTCGCCAGAAAGCCGGGCAGAAACTTGCTTCCCGCATACCAGAGCGTGGGGCCTTTGATTCCGTGGCGCGCAGGCGGGGGCATCCTGGTTTCAGGGCCTTTCCGGGTGTGGCAGCTTCCGCAGTTGTTTCGCTCGAAAAGGGATTTGCCCTCGTCAACCTCCGCCCCGTAGGATTGGGCGCACGTGAGCAGGAGAGATAAAACGCCCGCGAACGCGAGGGGAAATGTCTTTTTCATGCGCTTCATCCGGTTCGTCCTCGATAGGTTCGAATCGGCTCGGGCGGTGGCGAGGTGGAGTTTGCCGAAAAAGCCTCACTTCGGCAACTCGGGGGTTTTGACTTCCGGCAGATCGCCCGTGAGCGCGCCCATGAAGGCGATCAGGTCCTCTTTTTCTGCTTTCGTGAGCTTGAGGGGCTTCATGTCCGGGTCGAGGTTCGGGTTCTGCTCTCCTCCCTTGTCGTAGAAATCGACCACTTCCGCAAGCGTGTTGAAGCGTCCGTCGTGCATGTAGGGCGCCGTGTGGGTGATGTGGCGAAGCGTGGGCGTCTTGAACTTGCCCCGGTCCTTGATTTTTTTGGTGATCGCCTCCCGCCCGAGTTGCAGGGGCTTCTTGTCCATCCCTATCCCTAAGTTGTGGAACTTGTCGTCCGTGAAGGGCGCGCTGAACTCGTCCACCAGGTGGCATTTTACGCAGTTTCCCTTGGTCCTGAAGACCTCGAACCCCCGGATCGCCCGCGGCGACAGCGCGGACTGATCCCCTCCGTATTTCCAGCGGTCGAACGGGGAATTCCCCGAAAGCAGGGTGCGCTCGAAGGTGGCGATGGCCTGAACGACTCGTTCCAGGTTGACCCTGGGGCTCCCGAACGCCGCTTCGAATCGCTCCCGGTACTCCGGGATAGCCCCGAGCGTCCGGATGATTCTCTCTTCGCTCGAGGCCATCTCGCTCGGGTGGAGAATCGGCCCCCTGGCCTGCTCCTCGAGGCTCGCGGCGCGCCCGTCCCAGAACTGGGACTCGTTGTAGGCGGCGTTGATGACGGTGGGGACGTTCCTGAGCGTGAGCCTGCCGCCGAAGCCGGTTCCGTACTGGCGCGCGTTCGAGAATCCGCGCCGGGGCATGTGGCACGTCGCGCAGGAGACCTTCCCGTCGCCGGAGAAGCGTTTTTCGAAGTAGAGCAGCCTTCCGAGTTCGACCTTGGGCCGCGTCATGGGGTTGTCATCGGGCACGGGGACGTCGTCGAGGCCGAGCGGCGGCTCGGGGGGGAGTTCTTCCTGCGCAGGCGCGTTTTGCGCATACGAAACCGGCGCGGGCGTCCATCCGATCGCCGGAATCAGGATGCAGAGCGCTGCGATTCGCGCGAGATGGAACACGGTATTCCCCTTCGAACCGGGCGGCCCGGCAGGGCGGATCAAAGATACTCCGGCGTCACATTCTTCTCAGCAACTCGATGCTGACGCCATCGGGCGCCTCGATGAAGGCGATGCGCGTCTTGGGGTTGAATTGTACCGGTTCGACGGTGAATTTCACGCCCTTTTTCTTGAGGTCGTCGCAATAGGCGTCGAAATCGCCCGAGACCTCGAAGGCGAAGTGATCCGTCCCCCATTCGAGACCGCCCTTGTCGCCCGCGCTCTCGCCCGTTCTCTCCCCGCGGACGATGACCGTGGCGCCGTTGAATTTTACGGGAATCTGCGGCGCGCCCTTGAACACGCCGCCTTCTCCGCGCTCGCCGCCCAGGTTCTCGACGAACCAGTTCACGCTCGCCTCGGGGTCCTTGCTGATGACGTGTACGTGATCGAATACGATGCTGGCTGAACTCATTGCTTGGCTCCTGTCTCTTTGAACCCTTTCAGGTCTCGTTTTATCGTTTAGCTATCCCAGGTGACGTCGCCGAATTCATCCGGCCCCGGTCTTCCCGCGGCGCGGAACCCGGCGACTTCCGCCTTGCTCTGCGCGACGGTGCTGTTCGCCCCGTGGCCGGGGTAGAGAACCGTCTCATCCGGCAGGGCGAATACCTTGTTCTCGATGGAATCGAGCGAGGTCAGCAGTTGCCCGTGGTTCCAGGTCTTGCCGGGGCCGCCGGGGAAAATCGTGTCCCCGCAGACGCAATGACCCGGGTAGTAGAACATCAGCATGCCCTTGCAGTGCCCGGGCGTGTGGATGGCCTTGAGCGTGATCTCGCCGAAAGTGATCTCCTCGCCGTCCGCGATGGTGAAATCCGGGCTGATGCCGAACTCCTTCGCGTCTTCGGCGTGCTGGCCCAGGGGCGCGCCCGTGCGGCTGCGCACCTCATCGAGCGCGTCGATGTGGTCGCCGTGGCAATGGGTCTGTAGAATGTATTTGGGCGTGGCGCCTTCGCACGCGGCGAGGATCGGCTCGGCGGAATGGGAGGTGTCGATGATGACGCACTCCTTCGTCGCCTTGCACGTCAGCACGTACACGTTGTTGCTGTAGGGGCCGATGTTGAGTTTTTGGAAATCGAGAGCGGGAAGGTCCACTCTCTGGTCGAATTCACCCATGTCGTTTTCTCTCCTTTGTCTGATGAATGCCGGCGTTCATGAAGACGGGGCGACAGGAAACTTTACTGCCTTAACCGGGCAGACCACAACCTTGAGTTGAGAATTTTCATGGACGAACCCTTCGTATACGCGAACCTGGCGGTGACGCTCGACGGGAAAATCGCAAGTTTCGACCGAGAGGATTTCCCGCTTGGTTCGAAAGCGGACCGCCTGGAGATGGATCGCTTAAGAGCCAAAGCGGACGCCGTGATATGGGGCGGCGAGACGCTGAGGACGGCGCGGCATCCCGCGCGGGTGCGCGAGGAATCTTTGGTGAGCGAACGGGTCGAGCGCGGCCTCCCGCCGCATCCGGCGAACGCTCTGATCACGAAAAGCGGCGATTTTCCTGAGACGCTGCCGTGGTTTTCAGCCGAGGAGATCGAGCGGCTCATATTCACTGCGCCGGAGGGGGCATCGCGTTTAGGGGCGGCCCGGGAAGCAGGCGCTGAAATCGTCGTTCTGGATAAAGCGGAGTCCCTCGCCGGCCAGGTGCTGGCCTATCTCGGTGAGCGGGGGATGAAGAACGTGCTGATAGAGGGCGGGGGTTCCCTGGTATGGGAGTTCGCCCGTCATATCGACGAATTTCACGTGACGCTCACCCCGTGGCTGGCGGGTGGCGCATCGGCGCCCACGCTCATGGACGGGCCGGGGTTTCGATCGGGCGAGTTTCTGGGTCTGACGCTTGAGGAGGTCCGGCGGGAGGGGGATGAGCTGTTCCTGCGCTACAAGGCGAAGCGTGAGTGAGGCATCACGCACCGGGGGTGTTGGGAAAGTGTCGTTCTTGAAAATCAACCCCCCCTACCCCCCCTTGTCAGGGGGGTATGAAAAGGCGATGCGCCCCCACCGGGTTGAGGGGGTTTTGCTTTTTCTTGCCCCCCTGTTAAGGGGGGGTAGGGGGGGTTGCTTTTATCCCCTGACAAGGGGGGGTTGCTCCTTTGGCAAAGGCTATTTCACCAGCCCCCCACCGCGCCGATTGAACCATCACCGCCCCGTGTGGTAGTGATGGGAGTCTAGAATTCATTTACTCGCAATACTTCAAAAGGCGTATTCCGTTGTCATCGCCGGGAGGGGGAGGCCGTGGCCACCAGGGCGAAGAAGGGAAGATCGGCGAAGCCGAAGAGGTTGACGAAAAAGGACCTGAACGCGATGTACCGCAACATGCTGCGCATCCGCCGCTTCGAGGAGAAGACGGACGAGTTCTTCATGGCGGGCCGGGTGAAGGGCGCGGTCCACGTGAGCATCGGGCAGGAGGCGTGCTCGGTCGGCGTCTGCACGGCGCTGAACGACGAGGACGCCATCCTCACCACCCACCGGGGCCACGGGCACTCCATCGCCAAGGGCACCCGGATGCCCGAGATGATGGCCGAGTTGCTTGGCAAGTCCACCGGGCTCTGCAAGGCGCGGGGCGGCTCCATGCACATCGCCGATATCTCGAAGGGCCACTACGGCGCGCACTCCATCGTGGGGGCGAACATGCCGATGGCGACGGGGATGGGCCTTGCCTACCAGCTCGAAGGCGCGGGCCGCGTGGCGGTGGTCTTCTTCGGGGACGGCGCCTCGAACCAGGGCAGCTTCCATGAGTCGATGAACCTGTGCGCCATCTGGAAGCTGCCCGTCATCTTCTTCTGCGAGAACAACCACTACGCGGTGAGCTACCACGTGGAGCGCTCCACCGCCGTCAAGGACATCAGCGTGCGCGCGCAGGGCTACGACTCGCCGGGCGTGACGGTGGACGGCATGGACGTCGTGGCCGTCTACGAGGCGACCGCCGAGGCCGTGCGCCGCGCGCGCGAGGGGGGCGGCCCGAGCCTCATCGAGGCGAAGACGTATCGCTTCTTCGGCCACTCGCGCGGCGACCCCCAGTTCGGCCCCTACCGCACGAAAGAAGAGGTGGACGAGTGGAGGAAGCGCGATCCGCTCACGATCGCGGCCGACATGCTGAACCTCACCGAAGCGCAGAAAAAGGCGCACCTGAAGGCCGTGGACAAGGAGCTCAACGACGCCATCGACTTCGCGGAGGGAAGCCCCGAAGCCACGCTCGAATCGGCCCTCGAAGACGTGTATGCCTAAAAGAGGGGATGGTGGAATCATTGACCCCTGAGGGGGTTGTTGAAAAGTCCTGATGAACGAGGTGTTGACGCGACCGATGAGAGCAGATTTCACTCCCCCCTTGAGGGGGTCGGGCTTCCCGAGGGGAAAGCCCGACAGAAGCCGAGCGTTTTTTGCGAAGGCTGATGCGGTGGGGGGAGGTTTACTCTGTGGCATGTCCCCCCACCGGCGCGACTTCGGGCTTCGCCCTCGTCTTGCCGACTCCCCCTCAAGGGGGGAGTTGATTTGAAATGCTCTTTGTGGAGAGAGATCGCCGCAGGTGACGTACACCGGCTTTTTCAGCAACCCCCTCAAGGGGGGAGTGAAAAAAGCCCAAGCAGCGGAGAGTGGTTTTCGAGAAGGAATGATGAATTGATCGGCAAAAAGAAGTTGTCAACCGAAGTATATAATTCCCCTGGAAAACCCCGTCCCGTGGCGCGGCGCGCCCGGTGAAAACACTGGAGAGAAATGAGATGCGAGAGATCACATTTGTGGATGCGTTGACAGAAGCCCATCACGAGGAGATGGAGAGGGATGAGCGCGTGATCGTCATGGGCGAGGACGTGGAACTGGCCTACGTGTTCGGCGTGACGAAGGGCCTCGCGGAGAAATTCGGAAAAGACCGCGTGCGCGATACGCCCATCAGCGAACTCGGCATCGTGGGCGCGGGCGTGGGCGCCGCCATGGCGGGCTACAGGCCCATCGTCGAGATCATGTTCATGGACTTCATCATGCTGGCGATGGACCCGCTCATCAACCAGGCGGCCAAGCTGCGCTACATGCTGGGCGGGCAGTTGAGCGTGCCGCTCGTCGTGCGCACCCCCGGCGGCGGCGGCGTGCAGTACGGCCCCACGCACAGCCAGTGCCTGGAGGCCTGGTTCATGCAGATACCGGGCATCAAGGTGGCCGCGCCGAGCGACCCCGCGGACGCGAAGGGCCTCATGTGCGCGGCGATCCGCGACGACAACCCCGTGCTCATGGTGGAGCACAAGATGCTCTACAAGATGAAGGGGCCCGTCCCCGAGGGCGAGCACGTCACCCCCTTCGGCCAGGCCGCCGTGAAGCGCGAAGGCTCGGACATCACCCTCATCGGCGTGGGCTACCAGGTGCACAACTGCCTGGCGGCGGCGGATGAACTCGCCGGGGAAGGCATCAGCGCCGAAGTGGTCGACCCCCGGACGCTGGCCCCGCTCGACACCGAGACGCTCGCCGAATCCGTCCGCAAGACGAACCGCTGCATCATCGTCGAGGAAGGGCACCTGAGGAGCGGCGTGGGTTCGGAGATCTCCGCCGCCGTCCAGGAGGAAGCCTTCGACTACCTCGACGCCCCCATCGGCCGCGTGGCCGCCCTCGACGCGCCCATCCCCTTCGAGCCCCGCCTCGAGGACTTCGTGCTCCCCAACACCGCCAACGTCGTCGACGCCGCGAAAAAGGCGCTGGGGGTGAGTGTGTAGGGGGGGCTCGCCCGGAAAACTTGTGGAAGGATCGAGAGTCCGGGTTTTTGGTAGGGACAGGTCGCGACCTGTCCTCAGACCTGAACAGTCGGTTTCCAGGATGATGTCTGGTAGATTTGAGGGTGGGTTTGTTCGGAAATTTACAACAGCGTGGATATGAATGGATTGGAATTGTGAAAGGGCAGGGAAGAAGGTAGAAATTATGAGACCGCTGGATGGCCATATCAAAGATCAACTTAATGACCAAATTGCCGGTATTGGTGAACAATTAGGCAATGTCGACACAATGACAATAGTTAGTCCCATAGTACCTGGGCTTGATAAAAGAGTCAGGGATGCGGTTGAAATGAACGGCAGTCCCAAGGACAAATTAGCGATCGTTTTGCAAACCCCTGGTGGTGTTGTTGAAATTGTGGAACGAATGGTCGGGGTCATCAGGAATTTTTATACAGAGGTGATCGTCATTGTGCCTGATGCGGCAATGTCTGCAGGAACGGTATTCGCTTTGAGTGCCGATAATATAATGATGGACTATTTTTCTCGACTGGGACCGATTGACCCTCAAATTTTCAAAGATGGTAAACTTGTGCCGGCGCTGGCTTATTTGAATCAGTATCAAAAACTGAACAAAAAAGCCGAGGAGGGCAACCTTACTACCGCCGAATATGCAATGCTTGAAAAGCTCGACTTGGCTGAGTTGTATCAATTCGAACAAGCACGTGAACTTTCGGTGGAACTTCTAATCACATGGTTGTCGCAATACAAATTCAAGGATTGGGATACCACGGAGACTAGAGAAATACCGGTTACAGAAGATATGAAGCGGGAACGAGCGAAAGAAATTGCCCATCTGTTAAACGATCCAGAAAGATGGCATTCTCATGGAAGAGGTATTAGTATTGATACGTTGAGGTATGAATTGAAACTCAAAATTGACGACTATTCGGAAAACGGAAAGGAAGAATTAAGCAAGTGCATAAGAGATTACTTCGATCTGCTAACTGATTACTTGGATCGGGAAAACTTGATTTCTTTTGTGCATACGAAGGAGTATTTCTGATGATGCCAAATGAAACGAGAACAGTCGATGATGAAAGACACGAGAAAGTACTGGAGCGCAATCCGAAAGTATCCAAGCTGGTTGTTGAACAATATCGAGAGTTGGAAAAGAAACTGGAAGAACTCGGAGTAGACACAAAGCCCCACTACACGTTGTCTCCACCTTTTGGCGGGGCGATATCGAATTTCTCGAACAAGTAAATTATTCGCCTGAATCAGACCTATACCAATTCCAGAGCAATGTCGCCTCCCGTCTTCCCGCGCGGAATTAAGAGCCTCGACCATCCATATCGTCGATTCGCCGATCGGGCGGGGAGAGGGGCTCCCCCGGTAAACCTATGAAAGGGTTCGAAAGTCTCTGGTGAACGGATTGCTGTTTCATGAATTTAAGCGCTTTTGATAGAAATGACACGCCTGTTAGCATGGAAATTGCGGGGGATTGAAATGAGGTGGTTTGTCAATAACTCTTATGGTTCCCGTAAATAATAAGGT
The DNA here is from genome assembly GCA_022825065.1 of bacterium. GTDB lineage: Bacteria > UBA8248 > UBA8248 > UBA8248 > UBA8248 > Bin107. Next base: position 2,974 of record JAJDYR010000033.1, on the reverse strand, counting down.
TGCGAGACGGATGAATACAGACCTCGAAACATTGATAAAAACCCACTCCGTTAACATGGCCGACCAGATGGTTGAGGCGGCTCGGGATGCCCACTCCGAGGAAGACGTTCGCCATGAGTGTAACAAGCTAATCGACGATTTCATCCAGGAAGCAGGGTTGGACATCAGGGGTCGTCATGAATACGGCTTGGCGGGTGGATTTGTCGATTCCAAATACGGTGGCGTGATCATCGAATACAAGGACCCGAAGGGCGCGGGCAGAATTACTGAGAACAAGAACGCGCCGGGCACGCAAGCCGTCATCAAGCAACTCAAAAAACGTTTTCAGGATTTCGAAGCGAAAGAGCATGTTGGCATGGAACGCATCTTCGGTGTGGGCTGCGATGGCGACACGCTCGTATTCGTGCGGAGGCGTGGGGCTAAATTTGATATCGGGGATCCCCAGCCGGTTACATCGCATACTGTCGAGCGATTGCTGCGGTCAATCGTGTCGTTGGGCGCGCGTGGGCTTTCATTCACCCCCAAGAGACTAGCTGAGCATTTCGGCTTTGAAAGCTTAAGCGCTCAAAATGGTGTCAGGCTTATCCACAACCTTATCCGAACGACACAAAGTCCAAAGTCGCAGACTTTTTTTCGCCAATGGCAGATCCTTTTCGGTGAGGTTTGCGGCTATGACATATCCGGCCAGAGCTCGAAGATCAGGAAACTGGCCGAACATTATAATGTACCCGACGCACATCCGGCGGAACTCCTATTCGCGATTCATACCTATTACGCCATATTCATGAAAATGCTGGCGGCCGAGATTGTATCTTCCTTCTCACCTTTGGGGACATCCACGCTCAAGCAACTCGCCTCCGCACCTACTTCGACCAAATTGCGGGACGAACTGCGAAACCTCGAACAAGGCGGCATCTGGTCGCAACTCGGCATACGCAACTTCTTGGAGGGCGACCTCTTCTCGTGGTATCTCGACGCCTGGGACGAGGACTGCGCGACGGCTGTTCGAGCTATGACGCTATCTTTCGACCAATTCGACCCGACTACGCTCAGCGTTGAGCCTGCCGAGTCCCGCGATTTGCTCAAGCAACTCTACCAGCAACTCTTTCCCAAATCCGTCCGTCACGATCTTGGTGAATACTACACGCCCGACTGGTTGGCCGAACTCGTGCTCGACGAACTAGGCTATGACGGCGACCCGGACAAGCGTATGCTCGACCCCGCTTGCGGCTCGGGCACTTTTCTGGTGATGGCAATAAACCGCGTCAAGCAATGGTTTGATGATCATCGCCATGAATGCGGTTTTCGTGAAGACGAGTTATTGAGGAAAATCCTGCGCAACATAATCGGCTTCGACCTCAATCCTCTGGCCGTCATGGCTGCTCGCACTAATTATCTGATGGCCATTCGCGAACTGCGACGCCATGTCGGTGATATTGAGCTTCCCGTTTATCTGTGCGATTCGATTATGACCCCCTCGGAATATGGAGGCTTATCTGCTGGAAAGTTGGGTAGTGCGCAACAGCTCAAAACAAGCGCCGGTGATTTTAATATCCCGACAGAAGTTACCGGAAACCGCGATTATATCGGTCGCTATGCCGATACACTTGAGTTTTGTATTCGCAATGGCTATTCGCCCGAAGAGTTCCTGGAGCGTTGTGAATCTGAAGTCATACCCGTAACCGAAGTTGAAATCCACAAGCAACTTTATCGTGATCTTCAGCAACTCGACGCCGACAATAAAAACGGCATTTGGGCGCGAATTATTAAGAACGCCTTCGCACCTTTGTTCATTGGTAAGGTGAATTACGTGGCAGGGAATCCGCCTTGGGTGAATTGGCAACATCTACCTGACGGCTACCGCGACGCCACGAAATCACTCTGGCAGAGATATAGGCTGTTTACCCTTTCAGGGTCTGAGGGTCGTTTGGGTGGAGGCAAGAAAGACCTGTCCATGCTTTTCACATATTCCACTTTGGATAATTATTTAGAAGGAGATGGGAAACTAGGCTTTGTCATTACTCAGAGTGTATTCAAAACGCAGGGTGCAGGCGACGGGTTTAGGCGGCTTCGGTATACTCAAGAGACGCCTAAAGGGACATGGTATCTTAATCCATTCATCGTTCATGACCTGAGCGCGATACAGGTTTTTGAAGGTGCGACCAATCGTAGCGCGATCTTCTTATGTGAAAAGACAAACCACCCCTTTAGCTATCCAGTTCATTATGCGGCTTGGACCGGGCCGTCGCGTATTGCACAAGACGAATCGCTCGAAAGCGTTTTTAATATGACTAGTCAGCGTAAAATGGGAGCTATACCAGTTATCCCTACTAAAGAATCATCGCCTTGGCTCACTGTACCAGAGCAGGCGCTTCCCGGCATTAAAAAAGTCATCGGAGTGAGTAAATACAAGGCATACGCGGGTTGTTGTACTTGGCTAAACGGCGTCTACTGGATCGAAATACTGAAAACACTTCCTAATAACGAGTTGGTAATAAGGAATTTGCATGATGCTGGCGATCTCAAGGTCGAGCAAGTGGAGGCGGTTATTGAGCCAGACTTGGTTTATCCCCTTCTCCGGGGTCGCGACATTCAGCGATGGCGCGCCCAATCTTCGAGATATATTATCCTTGCGCAAGACCCGCAGGCGAGAAAAGGCATTCCCGAAACTGAAATGAAGCGTCGATGTCCCAAGACCTTCGCTTACTTGAAGCAGTTTGAGGGCGATCCCAAGAAACCCTTGCGTGGTACGCTACGAGGGCGTTCAGGCTATCGCAAGTATTTCAAATCATCCGATCCCTTTTACTCCTTGTATAATGTTGGGCTCTATAGCTTAGCCCGGATATTTCACCAAGTCTTTGGAACGGCCTGATATGAAGTCGTGGACGGCTTGATTCGGGAGGCGGCCTTCTTCGTCGGCATGATACGATGACGCACGGCGCCCGAGCGGCGCTTTTTCGTCGATTTCGAAGGC
>JAJDYR010000042.1 GCA_022825065.1 bacterium | reverse complement strand
CATGATCGGGTCGAGAACGGGGTCGCCGATGGTGGTGTGCCGGATGTAGAGGTCCGCCAGCTCCTGATCGTGGAGACGGGCCTTTTGCTCGTAGCCTTCAGCGTAGGCGGATGGAATTTGCATCGCCGCAAGGTCTCCTCGAAAGTTTATTCGGCGCTTCCACGAATCTCCGGTGAAACGAAGGCGGAAGAGTGCAGAAGAAGCCAATTTTGTCTACTTATTGGGTCCCGCCGACACGGCGATAAGTAAACTTTCGAAAAACCGTTAAGACACCCCCTTGAACCCTCACCCGCAACTATTTGTTTCAGTTTCCTTTATTGTTTCTTTGCAATTTCTTGAATATACTGTCAAATCCATCCACTGCGCAAGGGATATTTCAGCCGATTCCCGGATGGTTTTTTCTGACTTCCTCGTTTATCCACAATCCCGGAAGAAGATTCACTCGTGTTCTTGAGCCCTTTGTTCCAGGAGTGAAATGAGACGGCCCATCACTTCTTCCGGTCGAGGGCCATCAGCAGGGTCGGCAGGAGCAGGAAATCGGCCAGGAGCGCGAAGACGAGCGTGATCGCCACCATCAGGCCGAGCGTCCTGCTCCCGTGGAAACCCGACGTGGCGAACACCAGGAAGCTGAGTGATAAAACCGCCGTCGTCGTCCACAGCGCCTGGCCCACGATTCGAAAGGCGGCGCGCACGGCCTCGGGCGCGGGGAAGCCCATGCGGCGGGCTTTTTGGTACCGGCTCATGAAGTGAATCGTATCATCCACGATGATTCCGAACGCGATGGCGGTCATCAACGAGCCGGCAAAGCCCACCTGGCCGACCAGGTAGCCCCACAGGCCGAAGGTCATGGCGGCGGGGATGAAGTTGGGCACGAGGCTGATGAGGCCCAGACGCACGCTTTTGAAAACCCAGATCAGGAGTAACGAGATAATCAGCATGGCGATGATCGTGCCGCGCAGCATGCTGTGGATGTTTCTGAGCGATAGATGCGCGAAGATCATGGTGATGCCCGACGCTTCCGCCGCGAACTCGGGTATGTTGGCGCGGAGCCAGGCTTTGGCGCGCTCGTCGAGTTCACGCTGGTCCCTGGAGGAGCGGCTGCGGACCATGACGCTCATTCGCGTCGTGGACTTGGCGACGTCGATGCGGTCGTTCAAGTCCATGCCGAACGGCAGGGAAAACTCATAGAGCAGGAGATATTGCGCGGCGAGTTCGGGGTTTTCAGGGAGTTTATAAAAAGCCGGATCGTCGCCGTGCAGGTTCTTGTTCAGACGCTTCATGATGTCCGAAAAAGACTGGACGTGGCTCACTTCCGGTTGCTCCCGGTACCATTTCGCGAAGGCTTCGACTTTTTTGAGATACTCCGGATCGGTGATGCCGCCTTCACGCCCCGATTTCAGCGCGTATTCCAGGAAATTCATGCTGTTCAGGTTATCGAAGATGAAATCCGAATCGCGGCGGAAACGGTAGCGCTCGTCGAAATAGTGCGCCCATCTGTCCGTCAACTCGTTGCGGGGAATGCCCGTGATGAGAACAGCCGTCAGAACGGCGACGAAACAGAGCAGAAACGCGCGGCGCTTGACCACGAAAGCGCCGAAGCGGACGAAAAAAGGGGATTTGTCGGTGGGAATCCGGCGCGCGCGCAACGGCAGAATCGAAAGCAGAGCCGGCAGCAGGGTCATCGAGAAGACGAAGGCCCACAGCACGCCGAGCGCCACGAGATTCCCCAGGATACGGGCGGGAGGTGAATCCGAGGAGTTCAGGCTCAGGAACCCGATGGCGGTCGTGATCGAAGTCAGAAACACCGGCCATGCGTTGGTCCGAAGCGATTCGGCAATCGCCTTGTCCCTGTCCAGCCCATGGCCCATGCCCAAGAGCGTGGTCGTGATGATGTGGATAGAGTGGGCGACGCATGTCGCCATGACGATGGTCGGCACGCCGGCGTTGACGGGGCTGAACACCGTGCCGAGCCAGCCCGCAATCCCCATCGTGCTCAGGATGACGAACCCGATCACGACGATAATGGAAAACGTGCCGAGAAGCGAGCGCAGGAGAAGCGTGCTGATGACGACGATCATGAGGAACACGACTGGAGCCAGGAAGACGAAATCATTGTAAGTCGCCACGGAGAAAGTGCGGTTGCTGATCACGTCGCCGCTCAGGTAGTAGGCGACTTCCGGGTGTTTCGCGCCGGCTCTCTTCAACAGAGCGTTCAGATAGTCGTTTATCGAGGCCACCGCAGCGTCCATGTCGTCGGGCAGGACGAAAGTGATCACCAGCCCGGCCACGTGCCCCTTCCGGGAAACGAGGCGTCCGGGCAGATCGCGCGACTCGAGCGCGATTTTCCTGATTCGCGCGAGGTCGGCGTTGCTCAGCGAGCGCGCGTCATCGACGAGCCGCTCGACGATCAGCTCATCTCCCTTGGCCCGGCTATGGGTGTAGTTCGTCAGGGAGTCGACCCGTCTGGAATGGGGTGTTCGCCAGGCGGCTTCCGTCAACTCCTCGAGCGCGCCGAGCGCCTCGCGGGTGAAAACGGAACCTCCCCGCGGCTCGATGGCGATGAACGCCATGTTGGATGTGGAAAAAATGTTCTCGAGCGCCTTGAAATCGACATATTGTGGATTTTCTTCGCTGAACATGATGCGGTAGTCGTTCGTGACGCCGATGAACAGCGCGCCGACTCCCGTGATGAGCATGATCGACGCGGCCAGCACAATCACCGGCCAACGATGACGAAGAACGGCGTTGATATAACGGTCCAACAGCATGAGAGTTATCGCCTTGGCGTCATGGTCGGGAGCGGCGGCAGGTTCGTCGTTTCCGGCCCCCGGCGCTATCGTCGGACCGGGATTTCGTCAGGTGATGGGGAGAGGTGCGCCGGGGTCCGAACGCCTACCCTTGAGTCAAACCCGGAAAACATCCTCTCTGAAGCGTCTCTCCGCTCGCCGATTCACTTTCCATTACCGCTGTTCGAAGAATACTACGAATGGATTCTGTTGCGCGAGGGTTTTTCAGCCGATTCCGAGGTGGGTTTTTCTGACTTCCTCGTTCGCCCACAGTTCCCCCGGCGAGGATTCATGGACGACCTTCCCGTTCGCGATGACGCATACCCTGTCCACCGTCTTGACGGCGAAGGCGGCGTTCTGCTCGACGAGCACGACGGCGAGGCCTTCGGCCTTGAGCGATTGAATGGCGTTGCCGATGTCCTGGATGATCATGGGCGCGAGCCCCTCGGAGGGTTCATCCATGATGAGGCAACTCGGGTTGGTCATCAGGGCGCGGCCCACAGCCAGCATCTGCTGCTCGCCGCCCGAGAGCGAGCCCGCCCGCTGGCCGGCGCGCTCGCCGAGGCGGGGGAAGAGTTCGTAGACTTCCTTGAAATCCCAGCGGTAGCCCACGTCGTGCTCCTGTTGGGCCACCAGCAGGTTTTCGCGCACCGAGAGGGTCGGGAACACGCGCCTTCCCTGCGGGCACAGGCCGATTCCCATTTTGGAGATGTCGAAGCTGTTCGCGGCCGTGATGTCCTCCCCCCGGAAATGGATGGCGCCTCGCCTCGGCGGCACGAAACCCATGATCGAGTTGATCAGCGTCGTCTTGCCCATGCCGTTTCTGCCGAGAATGCCCAGCGTCTCTCCCTCGTCGACGTGAATGCTCAAGCCCTGCAGGACGTAGGAATCGCCGTAGTAGGTATGGATGTCGTTCACGCTCAGAAGGGTCGACACGTCACTCCGCCTTTCCGAGATAGATTTCCTGCACCTTGGGGTCGTTGCGGATGTCGTCGCTGGGTCCCTCGGCGAGAACCTCTCCGTAGTGGAGAACGCTGATGTGGGAGACGACCTCGAATATGACGTCGAGGTCGTGTTCGATCAGGAGAATGGCGATTCCGGGGTCGAGTGATTTCAGGAAATCGGCCATCTCGTGGGATTCTCCCGTGGCCAGGCCGGCGGAGGGTTCGTCGAGGAGCAACACCTTGGGGTCGCTCGCCAGCGCCAGGACGATCTCGAGCTGGCGCTGCTCTCCGTGGGAGAGATTGCGGACTTCCTGATCCCTCAAATGCCAGAAGTTCACGTCGCTGAGCAGCTTTTCGGCTTTTTCGTATACGTCCCTGTACCTGAACAGCGGTTTGAACATCACCATCTTCATCTTCCGCAGGCCCTGTACGGCGAGAAGGACGTTTTCGAGCACGGTGAGTTTGGGAAACAGGCTGGTGATCTGGAAGGTGCGCGCCATCCCCAAAGCCACGCGCTTGTGGGTGGGCCACCCCGAGACGTCCTGCCCGAAGAGGCGGATGCGGCCCGAGGTGAGCGGGAGCACGCCCGTTATCAGGTGAAACAGCGTGGTTTTCCCCGCTCCGTTCGGCCCCAGGATCCCCCGCCGTTCGCCGAGGTCAAGGCGCAGGTTCACGTTCTCGACGGCGTGCAGGCCGCCGAAGTGTTTCGTAACGCCGTCCAGTTCCAGCCCTGGTTGTTCGTTCGACAAAACTCGATTGCTCCTCTGGAGCCCGGCGCGAATCCGCCGCCCGGAGCGTGAAGCCCGGGCGGCGGGGAATTCGCCCTTACTTACAATGCGTGCACGGCGGGAAAGTCTTGCTGTACACGGGGTCTTTCAGGAAATCCTTATCCGACCACTTCCAGAACTGACCCACGGCCGGGTAGGTCTTGATCACCATATTCCAGAGCGAGTTCGGCTTCACGCCCAGACCCAGGCGGTCGCCCTTCACGCGGGTCACCTTGCGGATGTAGCTGTTCTGCACCGGGTTTCCGTATTTATCCAGATACACCGGCCCTCTGATGGCGTCGATGCGGATTTCCTTGAACGCCTTGAGGAACGCATCTTTGTTGTCCGGCTTGTAGCCGATTTTCTTGAGCGCCAGGTCCACCCACTGGCCCGTGGTGTAGCAGGTCTCCGAATAGTAGGAGGCCATCTTCCCGTAGCGCTGCTGGTATTCCTTGACGAACGCCTTGTTCTTGTCCGTCGTGAGGGCGGCGCTGTACTGCGCGGCCGTCACGTAGCCGAGCGTCTCGTCGCCCATGCTGGGCAGGATGAACTCGTCCGCGCTCGTCACGCCGCCGAGCATCGGCATCTTGAAGCCCGCGGCCCGGAACTGCTTCGGGAAAGCCAGGGACATGGGGCCGACCATCAGGGTGAAGATGGCGTCGGCGTCCTTGGGTATCTGCGGCAGATAGGGACCGAAGTCCTTCGTGCCGAGTTTCGCCCAGATCTTCTTGACGACCTTGCCGCCGCGCGCCTCGAAGGCCTTCTGGAAGCCGCCCACGGTCTCGTAGCCGAACGCGTAGTCAGCGCCTATGGTGACCACGTTGCGGTAGCCCTGGTCGTAGGCCCACTCGCCGAGAGGATGGCTGTTCTGGCTGCTCGTGAAGCCGCTGCGCAGGAAGTACTTGAAGAGCTTGCGCTGGGTGAGGTCGTCCGCGGCCGGCACGGGCGAGATGTAGGGCGTCTTGAAACGATCGCCCACCGGCGCGAGCGCGTACCCGGTGCTGGCGAGCAGGCCGCCGATGAACATGTGCACCTTGTCGCGCTTGATGAGCTTGAGCGCCTTGCGCACGTTCACGGCGGGCTTGCCGGTCGAGTCCTCGAGGATGAACTTGACGTCCAGGGGACCCATCTTGTTCTTCGTGTGCGCCATGTACATCTTGAAGCCGTTGCTCATGTCCTTGCCGATCTGGGCGAAGATGCCCGTCATCGGCGCGATGAACCCGATGCGCACTTCGGCGGCCTGAGCGCTGCCGGATCCGGCGGCGAAGGCGATGCCGAGTGCTGCCACGATGGTGATGAATTTCCGTTTCATGTTTTTTCCTCCCTCGTTTCGTCTCCCTCGGGAGACGCGGTGCCGCGCCGTCCTCAGCCCTCCGGGGCGTCCGGCGGTGCGGCGGGTTTGCGGAACTTGCCGAACAATCCAAGAATTCCCTCGACGCCGTAGAGGCGTCCCAGCATGATGGTGATGATGTAGATGGCGCCCAGAATCAGCGGCCAGCGTTCCACGTAGATGCTGATGAACTGCTGGAGCGAGCGGATGATGGCCGAGCCGATCACCGGGCCGATCAGGGTGGCGGGCCCGCCCAGCGCCACCATGAAAAGCGCTTCGGCCGAGGTGATGAGTTCGATGTCCGGCGGACTCACGAAGAGGTTGAACAGCGTCCACATTACGCCCGCAACGCCGCTGAAAACGCCCGCGATGATGAACGCGAGGTATTTGTGGAGCCAGATGTTGTAGCCGAGCATCTGCATGCGCTCCTCGCGCTCCCTGATGCCGACGAGGGTTTTTCCGAAAGGGCTTCTCACGAACATGAACATCAGCCCCAGGCAGATCAGGAACACCGTGAGCGTGAAGTAGAAGAACGGGATTTCCGATTCCAGAGATATGCCGAACAGGGACGGCCTCCCCAGCACGATGATGCCGTTGTCTCCTTCCGTCACGGCGCTCCAGCGGTACGCCAGACCCCAGACGACCATGGCGAGCGAGAGGGTGATCATCAGGAAATACACGCCCACCGCGCGAATCGCCAGGAAACCGAAGAACGCGGCGAAGGCCATCGCCACGACCAGCGCGAATATGAAGATGTAGAAGAGGCCCAGCCCCAGTGAGTCCGCCCACTGGAAGGCGGCGAAGGTCCACGTCCAGTCTTCTTTCGTCATGATGATGGCCGTGGTGTAGGAGGCGACGCCGAAGTAGGCGGCGTGCCCCAGAGAGGCCAGTCCGGTGAACCCCAGCAGGAGGTCCAGACTCATGGCCAGAATGCCGAACACGAGGATTTCCGTCACCAGGCTCTGCATGAAGAGGTCGAGAAACGGCGTGACGACACCGAGAGCGACGAATACGCCCAGTACGATCAGCACTCTTCTTTTTTCCGCCAGGCTCTCCAGCATGGCTCAACCCTTTCCGAACAGGCCGGTCGGCTTGATCGCCAGAATGATGGCCATGGGCGCGAATAGCGCGAAATAGGAGAGTTCGGGAAACAGCGCGGTCCCGAAGTTCTCGATGAAGCCGACCACGATGCTGCCGAGGACGGCCCCACCCAGGCTGCCGAGCCCTCCGATGATCACCACGGCGAACGCGTAGGGGAGTATCTCGAAATCGAGCCCCGGGTAGACGCCGAAAAACGCGCCGCCCACCACGCCGCCCGTGGCGGCCAGCAGCGCCCCGATGGCGAATATCGCCATTTGCACGACGTTGGTGTTGATGCCGATGCCGCGCGCCATCTCGGGGTCGTCCACCGCCGCGCGCATGATGGCGCCGAGGCGGGTGCGCTCGATCCCGAGAAAGAGGGCCGCGGCCACCACGACGGCGATGACGATCATGAAGCCTCGGTACTGGGGCAGCGAGAGCCCCCAGACGACGGCGCTGAAATTGAGGGGCCAGGGCTGTTTGAGCATGAAGTTGTCCCCGCCCCAGGTGTAGAGCGAGCCGTCTTGCAGGATGAACGCGAAGCCGATGGTCACCAGCACCTGGGAGAGCGTGTCCTGCCCGAGGCGGCGCAGGAAAAAGCGCTCGATGAACATCCCGCACAGCGCCGCGATGGCGAGGGCGACGACGATGGCGGCCATCATGCCCGGGAAATTGATCCTGTCCACGGGTTTGACGGGCACGTGCGGGAAGAAAAGTTCGAAGAACCTGAAGCCCCACACCAGGCTGCACAAGGTTTCCAGTACGACATAGGCGAGAAGCAGCGCCAGCGCGGCGTGTCTGGGAGCGACGTAGGCCGTGAGTCCCCGCCATGCGAAATAGAGCAGGGTCCACGAGACGAGCTGGATGATCCGCGGCATCAGGCTCAGGGTGCCGAAAATGATGTTGTAGAATTCGAGGGCGAGATAGCCGGCGAAGAGGAAAAAAGCGGCGTGCGCGAGGTTCACGATGCGCATCACGCCGAAAATGAGCGAGAGCCCGCTCGCCAGAAGAAACAGAATCGCGGCGTAGGAGAGGGAGTTAAAACTGAGAACGACAATGTTCGTGAAGCTTAGGGTGGTCATTCATGTCTCTCTTTTAGTACCGGAGCAACGCTAGTATCGGAGCAACGCGCCGCGTATCCGAACGCCACCTCGTCACCGGGTTGTGAAGACGTGCGGGATGCGAGATGGCATTAAACTTTAAGGCGCGCATTATGTTCCCGATTCAGGGTGCGGGTCAAGTTGACGGGAATGCGGGGTATTTCCCGTCATCTTCTTTTTCACTGGCGAAAACCGGCGCAGGACGATAGAGTTCGCCATATCGAAATTTTCCATTGTACGACGATGGGCGATGCGCGTTTCGTTTCTGTTGAGTTGCTATTTCATACCGGTTAAATGGCCATGTGCGCAGAGATGACGGACGACAGAATTTTCAGGAACGCCCGAATCGACTCGGGCGGCCCATTGGTGGATTTTTGCGTCGCCGGAGGCCTGTTTACGAGAATTTCGCCGGGTCTGGACAACGATTCCGGCTGTGAGGAGATCGACCTGGGCGCCCGTGTCGTGCTGCCGGCGTTCGTGGAGAGCCACATCCACCTGGACAAGGCGTTTCTGGAAGAGCGCGAGCCCAATCTCTCCGGCACGCTCGAAGACGCCATTTCCATCACGCTGGCGCTCAAGAAAAGCGTCACGAAACAAGACGTCATGGAGCGCGCCGAGCGCGCGCTGCGCATGTGCATCCGTCACGGCGCCACCTGGTTTCGCGCGCAGGTGGAGGTCGACCCCATCGTCGGCCTCAAGGGAGTGGAAGTCGCCCTGTCGCTCAAGGAGAAATACGCCGGCCTGGCGGATTTTCAACTCGTCGTTTTCCCCCAGGAAGGCATCGAGCAGCAGCCGGGCACGGAGGAATTGATGCGCGAGGCCATGCGGATGGGCGGGGATTTGGTGGGCGGAATCCCGTACAACGACCTGGACGCCGAGCGGCATCTGGACATCGTTTTCGGAATGGCCGAGGCGTTCGGCTGCGGCCTGGACTTTCATCTCGATTTCGCGGACGACCCCCGGGTGAGGAATATCGACTCCGTCGCCGCCCGCACGGTGGCCGCAGGCTTGCAGGGCCGGGTGGCCGTCGGCCATTTAACCTCCCCGGGCGCCATGGCGCGAGATGATGCCGCGCGAATCATCGAGAAGATTCTCGAAGCGGGCATCTCCGTCCTCCCCTTGCCGGCGACGGATCTGTTCCTGGGCGGCAGGGGGGAGGAGCCGCCGCGCTTCAGGAGCCTCGCCCCCGTCAAGGAGCTGTTGGGCGCGGGCGTCAACGTCGCCATATCTTCGAACAACATCAGAAACGCCTTCACGCCATCGGGGCGCGGGGATTTGCTCGAAATCGGCCTCCTCCTCGCCCATGCGCTCCACATGAGCGGCGCAGCGGAGAGGGCTGTGGTTCCCGGGCTTTTCACGACGAACGCCGCAAAGGCGCTGGGGGTGGAGGAGGGCTACGGGTTGCGATCCGGCTGCGCGGCCGATTTCGTGGTTCTCGATTCGGTGAATTTCGACGACGTCCTCATCGATCAGCCCGAGAAGAGATTCGTGGTGAAAGGGGGGCGCATCGTCGTGGAGAACGTCTCGGAGACGACCTGGCGGGAGATGGAATAGATGGGCGTGATCACGGACGCGAACGCGGAGGCGCTCTCCCGCATCACCGAAGCCGACCCCGTCCTGGTGGACGTGCGCCCGGCGGGCGAGGTGATACCGGGTCTGGAGGATGGCGTTCTCCTTCATGCCGGTCCCCCGATCGAGTGGGAGCGGATGTGCGGCCCCCTGCGCGGGGCGATCGCGGGAGCGGCCGTCCTGGAGGGCTGGGCGGAGGATTTGGCCTCGGGCGAGGCGCTCGCCGCCTCGGGCGGCGTCGCGTTCCACCCCAACCATCATTTCGACGCCGTCGGCCCCATGACGGGTATCACCACGCGCTCGATGCCGGTGATGATCGTGGAGAACGCGAAATTCGGGAACCGCGCGTTTTGCACCCTGAACGAGGGCCTGGGGAAGGTGATGCGCTTCGGCGGGAACGACGAGGAGGTGCTGAACCGGCTTCGCTGGCTGGCGGAGCGCCTGGCGCCCGCGCTCTCGGACGCCCTTGAGAGCATGGGCGGGCTGCCGCTCAAGAGCATCATCGCGCGGGGGCTTTCGATGGGAGACGAGATGCACCAGCGCAACGTGGCCTGCACCAGCCTCTTCATGCGCGAGGCGGCTCCCGCGCTCGCGCGCGTCGTGGGGGATGGCAAGGCGCTGGAAGAAGTGCTGTCCTTCATCGGCGGAAACGATCAGTTCTTCCTGAACGTCGCGATGGCGACCGGCAAGGCGGTGATGGACCCGGTGCGCGGCATCGGGGCTTCGAGCATCGTCACGGCGATGTGCCGCAACGGAACGGACTTCGGGATCCGGGTGAGCGCGACGGGGGATGCGTGGTTCACCGCGCCGGTGGAGATGCCCGAGGGATTGTATTTCCCCGGTTTCGGCGAGGACGACGCCAATCCGGACATGGGCGATTCCACGATCATCGAGACGATGGGGCTGGGGGGATTCGCCATGGCTGCCGCGCCCGCCGTCGTCGGGTTCGTGGGTGCGGGCAGCGCCGCGGATGCGCTGAATTATTCGCGCGCCATGTACGAAATCACCCAGGGCCGGAACCCGGAGTGGACGATTCCCGCCCTCGATTTTGAGGGGGTTCCCACAGGGATAGACATCACCAGGGTGGTGAAGCTCGGCGTCACGCCCGTCATCAATACAGGTATCGCGCACAAGGAACCCGGCGTCGGCCAGGTGGGCGCGGGCGTCGTTCGCGCGCCGCTCGCCTGCTTCGAGCAGGCCTTGGAAGCCTATGGCGCGAAGATGGGCGTGGTTTAAGCCCCGTTAGTTCTCCAGGCGTTCGTATTCGATGTGGGCGTCGATGAGATACGGCTTTCCGCCCGCCAGTCCTTTCCCCATGGCCTCTTTGAGTTCCGCCGGCGTCTTCGCACGGACGGCGTCCACGCCCATGGACCCGGCCATCTGGATGAAATCGAGTTCGGGCTCCTTGAAATCCATGGCGACGAATTGCCGGTGCTCCTGCGTCTTGCCGTCGAGCCTCAGGACCCGCTCTTTGAGGATCCGGTAGCTCTTGTTGTTCAGGATCACGAACACGGCGTCGAGATCGTATTTCGCGGCGCTCCAGAGCGCCTGAATGGCGTACATGGCGGAGCCGTCTCCCGAGAGGCAGACCACGGGCGTATCGGGCAGGGCCTTCTTGACGCCCAGCGCGCTGGGCAGGCCGAGACCGATGCCGCCTCCCTTCATGCCGAAAAGCGAATCTATCTTGCCTGCGACCGCGCTCTTGAGGCCGCCCCCGTGCCCCATGGTGAGGGATTCATCCACCAGCGCCGTCCCTTGAGGGATAGCCTCTCCGAATGCGGCCTGGAAGGTCTCTTTCGTGAGAGGGCCGCCATCGTCGCCTGCCTTGGGGGCGATCTCCCTTCTCGATGCCGCCAGTTCCTTCTCGATCCACGCGCGTCGCTCGGCAGTGCTTTTAAGGCCCGCTTCGCCCATTTTCTTCTCCACCGCCCCGGTGAGTTCTGTGAGCGTGGTCTTGGGGTCTCCCAGCATGGCGACGTCGACGGGGAAGTTCTTGCCGATCTCCCAGGGATCGAGATCGAGATGAATGATCCGCGCGCCGCGCGGCGCAAGCGGCCCCTCCGGCGGGAAAGAGAAGGTGTAGGTCTCCGTGCCGATGAAGAACACGACGTCCGCGTCTTCTATCTGGTCCAGCAGCGGCTCGATGGTGTTCAGGAGTTCTCCCGCATACAGGGGATGGGTGAGGGAGACCGAGAGGGAGTTCGGGCGGTTGTCAGAAAACACCTTCGCCCCGAGGCGCTCGGCCAGCCGGACGACTTCACCCACCGCACCCGAGCGGGTGACGCGCGAGCCGGTGACGATGTAGGGGTTCTCGGCTTCGGCGAGGGTCTGCGCCGCGCGCTCGATGGATTCCGCGGGCGCAGGGAACGCGCTCGAAAGCCTTGTGGGGCGGCCCGTAAGCCCTCCCGTCTCCGCCAGCATGACGTCGCCGGGAAGCGAGAGGAAGACCGGACCCGTCGGCGGCGTGAGCGCGTATTTGATCGCCCGGCGGACGCTTTGCTCCAGATCCTCCACCCGGCGCACCTCGTAGGACCACTTGGTGAGCGGCTCCGCCATGCGCGGCAGATCGTCCCAGAGCACGGGTTCTGAGAGCTGGCCGCGCTGGCCCTGGTTGCCCGCCGTGACGATGAGCGGCGTGCCGGCCCGCTTGATGTTGTAGAGCATCCCCATGGCGTTGCCGAGGCCGGGCGCGACGTGGAGGTTCACCACGCCCACGCCGCCGGTGGCGTAGGCGTAACCCTCCGCCGCGCCGATGGTGACGGACTCCTGGAGGCAGAGGATGTAATCGAGCCTGCTCTCGTTCACCAGCGCGTCCATGAGGGGCAGTTCGGTGGTGCCCGGGTTGCCGAACATGCAGTCGACGCCCTCGTCGATGAGTGTTTCCAAAAAAAGGTCCGAGCCGTTTCCGCTATTCATGCGCGCTCCCTCGCGAGAAATTTTTAGACCAGGTTAGAAGATGGATGCCGCCTCATTTTGACTCAAAACGAAGTTCGACGCCATTTGCAGGCACTTCTCCGTGCTGGGCGGCATGACCAGCGCGGCCCTGGCGTCGCGGTGAAACCGCTGGAGCGGCTTGTCGTTCAGCAGGCCGGGGCCGCCCGCGATTTTGAGCGCTTTTTCCGTCATGGAGGCCGCCGCTTCGGAGGCGGTGTATTTCGCCTCGTTGATGAAGGGAATGGCCTTGGCCGCTCCCTGCGTCTCCAGCACCCAGGCGGCTTTCTGGATCATGATGAGCGCGGTCTCATAAGCGATCTTCATCTCCCCGATCTGGCGCTGAATCGCAGGGTAGCTCGCGATGGGCACGTTATCAGGCAGGAGCTTGCGCTTGAGCGCGTAGTCGACAATCCAGTCCAGCGCGGCGGCGCCCGCGCCCAGGTAGACGGCGGCGTAGCCGAGGCCGAACCTGGGAACGAAATCGGGTTGGAGGATGCCCTCGCCCGTGCCCACGATGTTGCGCGCCGGGACCCGCACGTCCTCATAGGCGAGCGAGTGGCTGGCCGTGCCCCGCATGGCGAAGGCGTCCCAGCGGCTCGGGATGGTGATGCCGCCCAAGTTCTTGTCTAGCACCGCCCAGCGCAGGCCGGCCTGGAGTTCCTCGACGCCTTCGAGCAGGCACCAGAGCACGTAATAATCCGCCTCCCCGGCCATGGAGCAAAAATACTTCTGGCCGTTGATGACGTATTCATCGCCCTCTTTGCGCGCGCGCGTGGTGATGGTGCGGTTCCACTGGGGGCTGGAGGCCGCCTCGCCCGCGTGGCTGCCGAAGATGGCGCCGTTTCGGGCCGCCTCGGCGAAGCGGTGCTTTTGCTCTTCATCCGAGAGCGTGAGCAGAAAGTAGAGAATCGAGCTGTGCATGTGGAGCGTCATGGCGGTATTCGTGCAGCCCTGGCTCAGTTCGTGGAACACCATCGCATAGCAGACGGGGTCGCTCCAGAGCGCCCGGCCCCCATAGGACTCGGGCAGCGTGAGGCGCGTGAAGCCCTCCCGGATCAAGGCGTCGAAGCTCTCTCTCGGGAAGCGTTGCTCCTGATCGCATTCGTCCGCGCAGGTAGCCAGTACGTCTCGGGCGAGTTCTCTGGCCCGCTCAATCAGGGCCTCGTTTTCGGGGTTTATGCGTAAGTCCATGAATTCTCGTTAAAGAGTTCGAAAATGAAAACGAATTTTACGTTTTTTCTTTCAGCAAACGCCGCAGTATTTTCCCGCTGCCCGACTTCGGGATGGCGTCGATGAAAGCCACCTCGCGAATGTGCTTGTAGCCCGCGACTTTTTCGTTCACGAATTCCATCAGGGCCTCTTTGTCGACCTGGACGCCTTCTTTGGGCACCACGAAGGCCACGGGAATCTCGCCCGCCTCGGGATCCTCGCGGGGGACGACGGCCGCGTCCGCAACGTCGGGATGCAGATGCAGGCAGGCTTCGAGTTCAGCGGGCGCGACGGCGAAGCCCTTGTACTTGATCATCTCCTTTTTCCTGTCCATCAGATAGACGTAGCCCCCCTCGTCCACCCGCCCGATGTCGCCCGTATGCAGCCAGCCGTCGCGCAGCGCCTCGGCGGTGGCTTCAGGCGCGTTCCAGTAGCCCTTCATGATGTGCGGACCCTTGATGATCAACTCGCCCGCCTCGCCCACGGGCAGTTCCGTCGTTCCCGTCTCGACGTCCACGATTTTCTGCTCCTGATCGGAGACGGGAGGCCCCACGGATTCCTCCCGGATGTGGGCTTCGGCGGGCGGGTTCATGTGCGTGAGAGGGGAGGCTTCGGTGAGGCCGTAGCCCATGAAGGTGAGCACGCCCGTTCTCTCCTGCACGACGCGCCTTACCTCGGGCGGCAGGGGTGCGGCTCCGCTCATGATGTAGCGCAGGGAAGAGAGATCGTAATCGTCCAGGTTCTCATGGTGGGCGATGGCCAGGAGCGCGGGCGGCACGCCATAGAAGAGCGTGAGTTCGTGTTCCTGCACGAGGCGCAGGGCGTCGGGCACGGTGAAGCGCTTCATCAGTACGTGGGTGGCGCCTGCGAGAATCAGCGCGCCCATGATCAGCGCGCCGTAAATGTGATAGAGCGGCAGGAACAGGAGGCCCGAATCCCGGTCGGTGATGTGATGGTTCGCCACGCACTGGTGGTAGTTCGACACCAGATTCCTGTGGGTGAGCATCACGCCTTTTGGGAGGCCCGTCGTGCCGCTCGAATAGGGCAGGGCGATTAAATCCTCCGCGGTGTCGATTTGCGGTTCGGGGAGATTCTCCGCCGATTGCGCTCCTATCCAGTCTCCGAAGCGGGCGTCTCCTTCGTCGCCGTCCGTGACGATGACGGCTTCGAGCATCGGGAGTTCTTTCTGCACTTCCCGAACCACGGCGGCGCCCTCAGATGTCGTGATCAGAATCTTCGCGCCTGAATCGCCCAGTTGATGCGCGGCCTCGGCTTCCTTGTAGGCGGGGTTCATCGGCGTGAATACGGCGCCTGTCTTCGATGCGCCGAAAGCGGCGATTTCGAATTCGGCCGAATTGGGCAGGAACAGGCCGACGCGGTCCCCGATCCCGATGCCCGAGGCCAGCATGGCGCGGGCGCAGGCGTTCGAGAGCACGTCGAGTTCCCGGAAACTCATATGGATATCATCGTCCACCAGGGCGACGGCGTCCGGGCGGCGCGCGCAGGCGGTTTTGAGCAGGCCGTGGAACGCGTAATCGGGATATTCGAGCGGGGGACGGAAATAGGGAGGAAGGTTGACGCTTTCACTCATCGGCGTTGTTCCTCCATCCGTTATGAGCCCAGAACGTTCGCACTGCCCTCGAGCACGGTCTTTGCGGTGAGCTCCAGGCATTTTTCCGTGTTGGGCGGCATGATGAGTCCGGCTCTCGCCTCGCGGTGGAAGCGCTGGAGCGGGTTGTGCCGGAACAGTCCCGGGCCGCCGGCCACCTTGAGCGCTTTTTCCGTGATGAAGGCTGAGGCTTCCGCGCAAACGTATTTCGCCTCGTTGATGGCGCCGTACGCCTTGTCCGCGCCGTGGGCGTTGATCATCCAGCCCGCCCTCTGGAGCATGAGTATCGCGCCCTCGAGCGCGATTTTCATCTCTCCTATCTGGCGCTGTATGGCGGGATAGGTGGCGATGGGCACGTTGTCCGGCATGAGCTTCCGGGTTTGCGCGTAGTTGACCACCCAGTCGAAGGCGCCTCCGCCCGCCCCCAGGTAGACGGCGGAATAGCCGAAACCGAACTTGGGCAGAACGTCGGGGCGTATAGGGTCGCCTCCCCGGCCCACGAGGTCCTCCACCGGTATCTTCACGTCGTCGTAAATCATCGAGTGGCTCACCGTTCCGCGCATGGCGAAGGAGTTCCACTCCTGGTCTATCTTGAAGCCGGGGTTGTCCGAGGGCGCGATGAGAAGCCCCAGGCTTTTCGTGAGGTCTTCCTCGTCTTCGAGCTGCACCCAGAGCACGTAGTAATCCGCCTCGCCGGCCATGGAGCAGAAGTATTTCCTGCCGTTGATCCGGTAGACGTCGCCGTCGCGAATCGCCTTCGTCTCCATGCGCCAGACGCCGTGAAGGCTCGAGGTGTTCTCGCTCGCGTAGCTCGCGATGATTTTTCCGCTTCTTATGATTTCGCCGTACCTGTGCTTTTGCTCGTCCGTTCCCAGGTAGGTGATGACGTGGGAGATGGAGCTGTGCATGTGGAAGAGCATGGCCGTGTTCGTGCAGCCCTTGGAGAGTTCGTAGAGGACCATCGAGTAGGTGGCGGTGTCCTCGTAGAGGTCTCTGCCGCCCTGGTCTTTCGGAAGCGTCAGGGAAGTGAAGCCCTCTCTCGCCAGATCGTTGAAGTTCTCGCGGGGGAAAATCCCTTCCTGGTCGATTTTCTCGGCTCTCGGGGCCAGGATTTCCTTCGCGTAGATTTTCGCGCGTTCGAGCAAATCTTCATTTTCAGGGTTGATGCGAAAATCCACCTGCTTCTTCCTTACCGTTCACGAAATGGAATCTACGCGCCGCCGATGTTCCAGCCCCGTCCTTCGTCGCCGTAGCCAACCGAGCCGTCTTCGGTGACGACCACGGTGTCCTCGAGTTTCACGAAGCCGACCTCAGGGTTTTTCATGTCGGTTTCGATAGACACCACCATGCCGGGTTCGAGGCCTCTGGTCTCATAGGTGGCGGGGTAGGGCACGACGCCCGAGGAGGTGAGGTGCGGCGCTTCGTGCTGGATGATGCCCATGCCGTGCGCAAGGAAGACCATCTGGTCGTCATGCTCGCATCTGGCCTGCTCTTTGAGGGCGGCTTCATAGATTTCCTGTCCCGTGACGCCCGGACGCACCACGGCGCGCGCGGCCGTCTGCACCGCCTGGATCTCGCCGAGCAAGTCCTCCATGAGCGGCGTGGGCTCGCCCATGACGGCCATGCGGCACAGATCGCCCAGGTATCCCTGCTTGTTCCCGCCCGAATCGAGCGAGAGGATGTTCCCCTCATCCCAGGTGGCGTTCGAGGGAGCGCGGTTGAAGCTCGGCCCCGTGCAGGTGAGGCAGTACTCGAAGTCGAGACCTCTCTGGGTCTCGAGTTTTTTCATCTCGTCGGCGACCTCGTACATGGTGGTGCCCGGAGGCGTGCTCTTCATGACGTCGAGCATGCACTCGACGATGGTTTCAGAAGCTTCCTTGAGCAAGGTGAGTTCGTGGGGCTGCTTCACGGCCCGGAGTTCCTCGAGCAGGTAGACGGCGTCGATGAACTTGGCGTCGGGCAATTCCTCCTGAAGCGCCTCGTAGGAATCCGCCGGGAGGAAGCATTTCTCCACCGCCACGGTGCCTTTCTCGTGGCCGAGTTTGCGGATGAAATCGGCCGCGTCCTTGCCGGCCTGGTCGGTGTGCCACTGGTTGTTTCGCTTCTCGGGCACCCACAGGGGTTCGACTTCCTGCTGCCAGCCTTCCATGATGTTCCCGATGTAGAACGCCTTGTCGGGCGCGCCCTTCGGGAGGCCCACTATCGGCTGGTAGCGGCTGACGCCGATGGCGTCCTTGTGGGCGAAAAAGAAGAATTGATAGCCACCGAGCAGATACCGGACGTTTTCCTTCGAAGTGGCGAGAACGACGTCCGCTCCCTGGTCTTCCATCAGGGTGCTGAGCTTGTTGTCATCAAAGGGCAGGTTCATGGCGGTTTCCTCTCGAATATGTGAAATCTCGCATTCGGTTTTCATTATTTATGTCGAGAACATGCGGAAACTCGTCTTTCGGGAAACCCATCAGGGAACGGAAAACGCGCAGTCTCGACCAACGCTCGAACAATGATTCATGAACCGAAAAAGGGTGTCATGCAGGGCGCAAAAATGCAAGCGGAGCGTTGGAGTGCACTTTACTCTCGGTCATTTATTCAATGAGAGAAAGCCCTGAACTGGCCACTTTTATTCAGAGGGAATCGCATCCTTGAATTGGCGCAACACTTCATCGACAATACTGCTCGATTGAATAGAACGAATGAGAAGGAGATTTCTCATGTTTACGAGTATTGCGCACGCCGCCACACAACAAGTGGAATCAGGGGCTAAGGCTGCTGAAATCATGTGGTTCCACGAACCGATTTTTTGGATTGAAATAGTGTTAGTGGGATTAGTTTTGATTGGGGCACCGATTTATTCAAAATGGGCACGGCGAACAGATGAATCTTCAAAGTCTCTTCGGGGCTTAAACCTTCCCAGAGGTTCCGTGCGGGCAATGCTGGCGTTGTTTATTGTCGGCTCGTTCGTGAATGTTCTCGTATTTGGCGCAGCGGTGTTTCCTAAGCATTTCGAGCAGGTCATTACCGCTTTCGGCACTCTTGCCGGTTCCGTTGTCGGTTTTTATTTTGGAGGGCGGCACGCGTCACCTCCTCCAGAGAACTAGAAGCAGCAGATAATTTCGCCGGAAGATTTCTCTTAAGTATCAAACTATTCGGGATAATTGCCGAAAGCTAGTTGACACCTCATCTTGTTGTATCAACCGCCCATAACGATACCGCCGTTCACGTCCAGACAGACGCCCGTAATGTATTCCGCCTCGTCCGAGGCCAGGAAGAGCGCGGCATTGGCCACGTCCAGCGGCCTGCCCACGCGGCCGAGCGGGATTTGTTTTACTATCTCTTCCTGGCGGGCGGGGAGCCATTCGTCGGTGAGCGGCGTGGCCGTGGGGCCGGGAGCGATGGCGTTCACGGTGACGCCGTAAGGCCCCAGCGTCTTGGCGAGCGAGCGTGTGAGGCCGATGACGCCCGCCTTGGCCGACGTGTAGGGAATCCCGCCCGCGAAGCCGCCCGAACGCCATGCGGAGGAAGAGAGGTTCACGATGCGGCCATAGCGCCTCTCCATCATGTGCTCGGAGACGGCGCGGGCGCAGAGGTACTCGCCTTTCAGGTTCACGTCGATCACGGCGTCCCAGTCGTCTTCGGTGTATTCGAGATATTCCTTCTTGGGAGAGATGCCCGCGTTGTTGATGAGGATGTCGATTTTGCCGAACGCCTTCAGGCAGGATTCGGCCATCTCTTGAACGGATGCGGAGTCCGAAACGTCGATCTCACAAGCCAGAACGCCGGGTGCGTGGGGGGAGAGTTCGTTCGAGAGGGTTTCCACGGCTTGCGCGTTTCGGTCGCAGACGAGCAGGGACGCGCCTTCCGCCGAGAAGCGTTTGGCGATGGCCTCGCCCAGGCCGCTTCCGGCTCCGGTGATGATGGCTGTCTTCTCCTTCAGCCGCATGGGGATCTCCCGTTTAGAACTGGACGAAGCCGCCGTCCACGTTGATGGCTTGGCCGGTGATGCCGCCTGAATCCTCACACGCCAGAAGAAGCGCCAGCGGAGCGCATTCTTCCGAATCGATGAAGCGCTTCATCGGCACCCTGTTCCGCAACTCCTCCGACTGCTCCTCAAAAGTCTTGCCCGTCTCGTCGGCCCATTTCTGGATGCTCTCCTCGAACATTCCGGTGGAGACGAATGTGGGGCAGATGCAGTTCGCCGTGATGCCGAAGGGGGCGACTTCTGCGGAGAGCGCTTTGGTGAGTCCCAGGACGGCGTGTTTCGACGCCGCGTAGGCGCTCCGGTAGGCCAGGCCGATTTTACCCGATACCGACGCCACGTTGATGATCTTTCCCGATTTGCGCTCGAGCATCGAGGGCAGCACCTCGCGGATCGCCGTGAACGGCGCCTTCGCGTTGATTTGCATGGTGCGCTCCCACACCGCATCGGGAAGCTCGTGCACGGCCTCGAAACTCACGATGCCTGCGTTATTCACGAGGATGTCGACCGGGCCGAGTACGTCGACCGTCTTGCGCAGCGAATCCAGGATGTCTTGATCCTTCATGACGTCGCACGGGCAGACGAGCGCCTTCCGACCCATGGCTTCTATCTCTTTTGCGAGCGCTTCGAGCTTGTCCACGGAGCGGGCGGCCAGGGCGAGGTTCGCTCCCTCGCTAGCGTAGGTGCGCGCGATGGCGCCGCCGATGCCGCCCGATGCGCCCGTGATGAATGCGACTTTGCCTTCGAGTTTCATATCCTCTCCTTGTCAGGTTGCTCGTTACCGATACTTTGTGCGTATTTCATAGAAACGGCGCTGTCGTTCAGCAGACTTCCCTGACGATGGCCTCGAACTCCTCGTTCCCCAGCTGCCGCTTGCGCCAGCGGATTTCCGCCCGCACCCGCTCGACCACGTCTTTTTCCTTCTCCTGCGGGAGGTCGAGACCCAGCTCCCGCGCCTTGGTGCGGATGGCCCACTCGCCCGAGTAATGGCCAAGCAGGTTGTGCATGCCGTTTCCGAACATGCCGGGCTTCATGCACGAATAGGCCCAGAAGCCCTCTTCCGTGTCGGGCACGCAGTAGTGCACCTCGACCAGGTGTGAGAACGCCGTCTTGCCGACGAAGGGCATGGTGTCGGTCATGGGCCACTTCATGATGTCGGAGACGAGTCTCGAGAGTTCATACATTTTTTCGAGCTTAATCCCGCAGTCGATGCCGTAGTAGAGCTGGATCACGGCGGCGACTTCGGCGAGAGGCGCGATGTGGGCGCGCTCACCCAGCCCGTTCACGCAGGCGTCGATGAGGTCGGCTCCGCCTTCGAGACCCGCATACAGGGCGGCGCACGCCAGGCCGATGTCGTTGTGGGTGTGAAGGCCGATCTGCGTGCCGGGCAGCAGGCGCTTCATCTCGCGGACGACGTAGGTGTAGACCGGCGTGATCGCCATGCCGTTGATGTCGTCGAGCTTGATCATGTCCGCACCTGCGTCCACGAGTTTTCCGCACACCTCGGCGAGCCGCTCGATGGGAATGCGCGTGCAGTCCTGGATCAGGCAGCCCACCTTCCTGTCGGGGCCCGATTTCTCGCGGGCGTAGGCCACCGAGCCGCAGGCGCGCTCTATGGCCTGCTCGATGGTGATGTCCGGGTCGCCCGCCATCGATTCGAACAGGCACATCTGGTTAGGCGAGAAGGAAAAGCAAAGGGTCGTGTAATCCGCACCGTGCTCCACGTTCAGGTCGACTTCCACCTTGGCGAGTTCGGGGTTGAGCACCGCGGTGGGATGCACGAGCGCCTCCACGATGAGGTCGGGATGGCGCTTTTTGACTTCTTCCATCTCCAGCGGGTCGTCGTGGTGCATCTGCACCATGCTCACCCCGGCGTCGACGAGCGCATCGGCGATGCGAATCACCTCATCGCGCCTCAGGGACACGCCGGGCAACTGCCTGCCTTCCCTCAAGGTGATGTCGCAAAGCTGGAATTTCTCGGGAAGCGTCATCTGCGAGCGGATTTCGTCTGAGAAACAATGCTGGGAAATCCGCCAGTTCTCGGTGGTGGGCTCCAAGTTGCTGTTCACAGGATAGCCTGGCATTACAACCTCCTTGTATGGATTATCATCACTTGTTGCGGGATTGGAAAAAAGAGAACTTCAATTCACTCCCAGCTTTACGCATTTTCGAAAGACATGCCAATGTTTGTTTTATTCTGTCTCTCAGGGGTCGGGCAAGATCACCGGCGCCACGTCTTCGAGCAGCGGCAGAACCTCGCGTCCGAAAATCTGCGCTTCTTCCAGATACGGCCAGCCGTGCATGATGAAATGCGTCACGCCGGCGTCGATGTATTCACGGAACTGATTCGCCACCATCTCCGGCGTGCCCACGAACGTCGTGGCCCCGCCTGCGCGCACCTTGTTCACGCCCATCCAGATGGTGTCGGTGAGCCAGAGGGATTCTCTTGAGGCCATCTCGTTGATTCGCGACTGGCTCGTGGATTCGCTCAGGCGAACCGAGTCCGCCCATGTCGCTGTATTGCCGATGTCGCTGTCGTTCAGCCAGCCCTCTACGGTGCGCCTCGCTTCTTGTTTCGTCTCCCGCACGCAAACGCAGTGGCGCACCCCGAATTCGAGAGGAGCCTCGCGCTCGAACTCGTTTTCCAGCTTTTTGACCTCTTGAATTTCCTTCGTCACGGTTTCCGGTTCATAGGCGAAGTAGACGTGAACGTCGCCGAAGCGCGCGGCGACGCGCTTTCCGCCAGAGGAACTGCCCGCCAGGAAGATAGTGGGATGGGGATTTGAATAACGCTTGGGCCACACATGGGCGTCTTCCACGTGAAAAAAGCGGCCCTTGAAATTCACGGGTCCCTCTTCGCGCCAGAGGCGGTGCACGATGTCCAGAAATTCCTCGGTCACCTCGTATCTTTCATCATGAGGCGCGTGGTAGCCGTAGCGTCTGAGATCCGCTGAGTTCGCGCCCGAGACGATGTTGAGGGAAATGCGGCCTTTCGTAAAGTAATCCAGCGTGTTCGCCTGCTGGGCGGCGTAGACCGGACCCACCAGGCCGGGGCGGAAGGCGACCAGAAACTTGATTTTCTTCGTCCGGGTCGCCAGGGCGGACGCCGTCTGCCAGGCATCGACGCAATGCGTGCCCGTCGGTACCAGAATGTTGACGCACCCCGCGTCCTCGGCCGCTTGGGTGACCCGGGCCAGGTAATCCAGCGTGGCGGGACGCTCGGGCACGGCGGGGTTGATTTGATGGCCGTCGCCTGCGTTGAACGAGCACAAAGCCCAGTGAAATTGAACGGCCAAGTCTACTCCTGAATGGTAAACGCGCGCCGGGTTTTCCACCGGTCTTGAATCGGAACGGCCCGCTTTCAAGGACGCGCCCGGCGCTTTTTGTCGTGAACACTACACCATCGTCGATTCACAATGAATGCGCAAAGAGTTCGAAGTATTCCGAACGTGCAGCCATGCGCTCAACCAGTGGGTGTACAGAAAGAACGTATGCGCCTTGTTCCGTTCACCACCGCCTGGGATGATCATCAGGGATGGGGCCGCTCAAGGCGCCGCGGCCCGATTTTTGCCTGATGTAGACGGTCTTGTCGTGATCGTCCGGGATTTCTCCATGTAGCGCTTTTTTCAGCCAGTCCACGGCCCAGGGGTTCAGGTCCAGGTTGCCGAGCCCCTGCATTCCCCACACCCTGTGGAACTCGTTTTCCAGCACCCATAACTCCTTGGGCGCCGTGATCTCCTCGAAAAAGCGGAAAGCATCTCCCAGGTGGCTCAGCGGGTCGAACTCCCCGGTGGCCAGCAGCGTCGGACAGGCGATTTTCGCCCCGCAGCCTTTGAGCGTCATCTTTGCGGCCATCTCGTCGAAGGCGTCTTCGTCGGCGTATCCGGCCATGTACATGAAGATTTGCTTGAAGCGCGGAGACGCTTCGCCGAAGATCACGTGCTTGTCCGAAAAGGTGGCGCTGCCGCCCGCGCAGGCCTTGATCCGCTCGTCGATCGCTGCGGCGAGCGGCGCCCAGTAAGAACCCATGCTAATCCCGAAAACGCCGATTTTTTCCGGGTCGATTTCCTCGCGGGTCACCAGATAATCGACGACCGCCGATACGGCGCGCTCATAGTTATTCTCGGTCACGCGGATCTTGCGCATGTTCGAGATGCCTTGTCCGGGGCCGTCGATGGCGCAGGCGTGCATGCCCCGCCGGATCATGTCGTTCTGGAGGATGTAGGGATAAAACTCTTTCGTCTGGTCCATGCCGGGAATGTAGATGATGCAAGGGGATTTTCTTCTATCCGGCAGGAGGTGGAGGATGATTTGAATCTCCCGGCCCTCGAAGGGGACTTCGACCCGCTCCACGGGGTAATCGGCCAGGGCCATCGCGCGGTCGTAGCAGCGGATCAGACCGGCGTGGAGTTTGATCTTCTGCGGGTGATCGTCCTCGAAAATCACGTGTTGTCCTTTGCGGTATGATTCCGACGCCTGGACGTAGAGTTCGAGCGCCGTTTCCCGCATCCCGGCTTCTTCCGCCGCCCGGGCGATCTCTTCCTTGTGCTGCGCGTCCTCGCCCTGGAGCTTGCTGATCATCTTGTAGTTCTTCACGCCCTTGGGAAGCTCGAACTTGTCGTCTTCGAAGTTCTGGACCATTCCGGCCGTCTTGGCGATGTAATCCAGAATCCATTGCTGGTTGTCGCGGCGGCGAACGTGTTTCAGAGACATGTATTCATCCTCGCTTGATCAGGTTGTATGATTGTCCATCTTCATCGGGATACTTTGAAACTCAGCATCCGCTTTTTCCTTCCTTCGTGATGGTGAGGATTTCCGCTGAATTCAGGACATCGTTGTCGGTTGCGCCCCCTGCGATGAGCACACGTCCTCCTCCGAGCGAAGTGGCCGTATGGAGGCGTCTGGGAAACTTCATTTCGACGCCCAAGGACCAGAAGCATCCCTTATCGGGTTCGAACACTTCCGCGCTTGCGAGAGTACGCCCCTCGCCGCCCCACCCGCCGAGCAGGACGACTCTGCCGTCAGGCATCAATGTGGCGGTATGCTGCTGGCGATTGACGTGCAGCTTGCCTTTCAGGGGAGTGAATTTTTCCGTCGCCGGGTCGTAGATTTCAGCACTGTCGAGCGTTTTCTCTCTGCCCAGACCGCCTGCGATGAGCACCCTCCCGTCCTTGAGCCGCGTGGCGGTGTGGCGGCTCCTTTGCGTCGTCAGGCTTCGAACCAGCCGTGTTCTTCTTTGAGAGGGCAGGTAGAGCTCCGCGTACCGCGCCCCTTTTCCTTCCGCGCCGCTGATGATGAGGACGTCGCCTCCGGATAGCGCGGTGGCGGTGTGCTGCTGGCGCGCCATGAGCATGGGTCTGCGCGCCGGGAGGAAGCGCCTTTTGCCGGGCGCGTAAATTTCCAGATGCCGTATGGCGCGCTTCCCGTCGTTGCCGCCCGCGATGAGCACGTTCCCGGTGGACAGTTGCGTGATGGTGTGATCATAGCGGCCATACTTCATCATGGCGCGTGCGCGGACTCTTCCGCCGGGTTGTATGAGGAAAGAGTCTCTGAGCGCTTTTCCTCCAGTTGTCCAGCCACCGGTAATCAGCACGGCGTCTTTTAAGAGGAGCGCCTTGTGCCAGCCGCGGGTTCTCAAGCCTTGAATCTTGTGGGGTTTGAAGGTTCCCCGGGCCGGGTCGAATATCTCGAAATCACTTAAAGGAGAGGTTTTCGTGAGGCCCGCGGCGATGAAAATTTCGCCGGATTCGAGTTTTGTGGCCGTATGCCCGTGCCGGGGGGCGTTCATGTTCCCCGCCGGGGAGAAATCCCCCTCGCCGCCGCACGCGGCCAGGGTCATGCCAACCAAGAAACAGAGAATCGTTCGTTTTCCCATCTTGCACCCTTGAGGATTCAGGCGTTTCAGCAGGAAGCTACCAGGTGGCTTCATGGTCTCGGGAACCCGCCTGTGATATATTTTCACTCATACCTCGAGTCCATTCCATACCGGGAGCCATTATGCGCGAGACGAGCGATATCCGAAACGTCGCCGTCATCGGGGGTGGATACGTGGGCCGGGGCGTTGCGCTGCAGTTCGCCCAGGCAAAATTGAGCGTTTCGATGTTCAACCGAAGCCCCGAAAGCGCTGCGCGCGCACGGGCCGAGCTCGAGAAAAGCCTTGATATTCTTGTCGATGCGGACGCGCTGGACAAAGGCGATGCGCGCGATGTTTTTGGGCGCATCACGCTGACGCAGGACTTTCAGGAAGCCGTGAGAGGCGGTGATTTCGTCGTCGAGGCGGTCAGTGAAATTTTATCGCTCAAACAAGACGTTTTCGAGAAGATGGACGCGATAGCCCCGCCCGACGTGATACTGGCGAGCGAGACCTCGGGCCTGGGGATGACGGATATTTCCGCGCGAACGAAGCACCCCGGACGCTGCATCGTCACCCACAATTACACCCCGCCTCATCTCATACCCGTCGTGGAGGTGGCGGCCGGCCGCCGGACGAGTCCCGATACGACGCGGATCACGTGCGAACTGCTCGAGAAAGCGGGCAAGGAGCCCATCGTGTGCCGGGAGGTGCCCGGGCACATCGGGGTGAGGCTCACGACGGCGCTCAGGCGCGAGGCCTTCCACATCGTGGAGAAAGGCTATGCGCGTCCCGAGGACGTCGACGCCGTGTGGCGCTCTATCGCCCCGCTCTTTCCGGCGCTGGGGCTGTGCAAGCTCAACGATTTCTCGGGAATGGACGTGCTGCGCGACGTGCACCGCAATATCCAGCCCACGCTCGATCACCGGGCGGAGCCCGGTCCCCTGATGGACGAGATGGTGGAGAAGAACCTGCTCGGCATCAAGAGCGGCGAGGGGTTTTACAAGTGGACGGCGGAATCGGCCCGCGAGGCGGCGCGTGTGCGGGACGAGGCATTGATTCGGTTGTACCGGAGTCGAAAAAACGAGGTTTCGTGACGGAGACGGAGCGGAATTCAGGTTCGTGAACCTTCATGCGGGGGAGCCGACATGGTGGATTACATTCTGGACGACGAACTGAAAGCCTGGCAGGGCAAGATCGCCGAATTCTCGAAAAACGAATTGAGGCCCTACGCGGCCGAGTGGGACCGGCAGAACGGGATCGATCCGACGAGTCCGTTTCCCATGGATGCGCTCAAAAAAGCCTCGGCGGCGGGCATCCGGACGCTCACGACGCCAAAGGAGATGGGCGGGGAGGGGTTGGGCATTTTCGCGCACGTGGTCCTGCTGGAGGAGCTGTTCCAGGGCGAGGCGGGTTTCGCCTCCGTCATCCACCAGAACTGGAAGCTCGCCAAGATGCTCTGCCACTTCACCACCGGGGAGCAGCGCGCGGAGTTCCTGCCCCGCTACATGGACGTGGACACCTCCACCATGGCCATCGGCATGACGGAGCCCCAGGCTGGCACGGACAACATCATGCCCGCCACGAACGTCGACGGCGGAGCGCAGCTCTCGGCCGTCAGGCAGGGCGATACCTGGATACTGAACGGCAAGAAGCACTTCATCGCCTGCGCGTCGATGAGCAACATCAATTTCATTGTGGCGAGAACCAACCCGGACGTCCCCGTGAACGAGGGGGCCACCATGTTCATCATGACGGACGAGATCCCCGGCTTCCGGCGCGGGATCACCCACGGCAAGCTCGGCGCGCGTCTTCTGATGAACGGCGAGCTCATCTTCGAGAACGCCGAAGTGCCTGAAAAATGGCGGCTCAGCGAGGTGGGCGGCGGCCTGCCCTATATGGCCCGCGTCTTCTCGCGCCACTCGCCCACCACGGCCACCTTCGGCGTCGGCATCGCGCGCGCAGCCTTCGAGGACGCCATGACCTACGCGAGGGAGCGCGTGCAGGGCGGCAAGCCCATCATCGAGCACGCGCGGGTTCGCGAGATTCTCGCCGACATGTACGTGAGCATCACCGTCGCGCGGGACACCGTCTGGCACGCCGCCTGGCACGCGGACACGGCTGCGGACGACGAATACGACCACAAGCAGGGCATGCGCGCCGCCCTGTTCGCCTCCGAGATGGCGCCCCAGGTCTGCATCAAGGGGATGAACATCTTCGGCGGCAACGGCTACATGGACACCCACCCGGCCGAGCGGCACCTGCGCGACGCGATGATGTGCTACCACATCGACGGGCTGAACGACACGACGCGCCTGAAGCTCGGCAGGCTCCTGGCGGGAGAGGCCTTCGCGGGCGCGCTCTAGGGTTTTTACGCCGCGCGGAAATGCGGGCTGCTGCGGGGAAATGCGGGGGAGCCGGAAAACTTTTTTTGCGCTGGATCTGAGCGCCCGGCGCTCAGGTATTTCGGTAAACTCTTTATATTACAATCATTTACGAAGAGATACATTTTCAGAAATTTATCGAAAAACCCCGTGAATTTCTCGAATTTTATCGAAAATATGATTATTTGAGTTATCATGGATTCTCGCGCTCCTCATGCGTCATTCCGGGAAGCGCGTCCTCTGAATGTCCGCAGCCATCGTGCGCCCTCCCGGAAAACGCTTTCTGAAACTTACCCGAGCCTCCCCCGCCCGCGCGCGCCGCAAATGCGGGGTAATGCGGGTGTCGATTCGTTGACGAATCCATGTCTTGTGGGATGATGGCCGGGTTTGATGCGAATGATTGTTTCCCGGCGTAATGAGGCGCATGATGGTTGAGTACGACAATTTTCGGATGTCTCTCAAGCGCCTCGAGGAGCAATACGAGAATCACAACGAACTCGACGAGGCGTTGCCCCAACTGCTCCGCGAAGCCGTCGCCGAGTCGGTCATCCAGCGCTTCGAGACCTGCTACGATTGCCTGTGGAAGGTGCTCAAGCGATACCTGGTCGAAGAGTTGGGAATCGCGGATTCTCCGAACAGCCCCAAGCCCGTTTTCAGGCTCGCCTTCGAGAACGACCTGATTCCCGCGCCTGTGGAGCGTTGGCTGGGCTATGCGGACAGGCGTGTCGATACCGCCCACGCCTGCAGCGGCGAGAAGGCGCGAGCCGCCCTGGAGATTGTCGGCGATTTCATCAAAGACGCGGCGGGGCTTTACCGAACCATGAGCGGGCGGAGTTGGGAATGAGCGGACGGGTCGACATCACAGAAGCGCAGCGCACGCAAATTTTGGCCTTGCTCGATGAGCATCTGCCGAACACCGCCGCCTGGGTGTACGGCTCCCGCGCGAAGGGAAAAGCGCGTCCCAACTCCGATCTCGATATGGTCGTGTTCGCTGGCCATGCCCGGAGCCGCGGAGTCTACGATCTCAAGGAAGCCTTCGAGGAGAGCAACCTGCCGTTTCGCGTGGACGTTTTCATGTGGGATTCCATGCCGGAGCGCTTCCGCGAGCGAGTCTTGTCCGATCATATCGTTCTCGTAGCGGGGGAATCGGCGCTTGAAAACAAGGCCTGATTTTCGCATTCCATGAGCAGACGCCGCGCCTTCACCGACCTAACGAAGGATTTTCCGGTGGAACGCCGCAAGAGGGTGGACTCCCGCAAGGCCGGGCTTCGCCGCGCCATGTCCCTTCACGAGTTGCGCCGTGCGCGCGCGATGACCCAGAAGGCGCTCGGCCGGAAGCTGAAAGTGAACCAGCCGGCGGTCGCCAAGCTGGAGCGGCGGGCGGACATGTACGTCTCGAACCTGCGCTCCTACATCGAGGCGATGGGCGGGCGGCTGAACATCACCGCCGAGTTTCCGGGCGGCAGCGTCACGATCACGAATTTCGCCGGGGAGGACGAGGGAGAGCAAGACGAGTGATTGCGCGGCATTTCTCCTTGTAGGAGGGGGCGGCGATTCGGCGCGCCTCACGCCGGCTGCGGCTCGTAGCGCTCCACCTCGATCTCATCCTCTCGCTCGAGCGCCCGCGCGATGTCGTACGCCGTCTGGAGGCGTATCCAGGTCTCCGTCGTCGAGCCGAACGCCTTGGCGAGGCGTATCGCCATCTCGGCGGACACCCGCGCACGCCCGTTCACCAGGTTCGAGAGCGCCTGGCGGCTGACGCCCAGCGCCTTGGCGCCTTCGGTCACGCTTAACCCCAGCGGCTCCAGGCACGAGACGCGCACGACCTTGCCGGGATGCGGCGGATTCTTCATGGGCATGGCGGGGTCTCCCTCATTCAGTGATAGTTGGTGAGTCAGGCGGCGTGTACATGCTCACTATCGAAGCGGATAATGATGCGACGGGAGAAGCCTTGCATCTTGAACGAAAAGTGCGTCGCACAAGCCTGTTATTATCTCATCAAAGTTCAGAGTACTAAATACTAGGTTAAATTCAGCCTACAGGGTGTGGAGTTAGAGTTTGATTTTAGGAAACTATATAAGGTTTGACTCACACCGCCTTACTTGCCGGGTTTCTTTAGGTAGTACCATTGCTACTGTGGCGGGCGTAGGATGATGGCGTAGACTACGTTTTCTAGGTGGCCAGTATCGGTGATGGCATCTCTATTTCGACATGGCGGTTCGGCGGAATATTTTTTCGTACAATTTTCCCCTAGTTTAAGTTTGTGTCTCTCCTGGTCTTGGGAAATTAAGTCTCCTTTGTGCTGATGGTTGCGGTTCTCGAATAAGAAGGAGTGGCGTTCCAACAGTGCCACTCTTTCCAATTAAGTCTTCATCGAAAGTTTCAAGAGCATCTACCATGAGGTTAATTGCCGTCGCAACATGAATGGCATCTTTTGGTTTGATGGAGTGATCCCAAACAAGATCTTGTGCTGACTCAGCGATTTTCCTCGAAACATTGTAAACACGTATGTAGCTGCGTCGAAAGAATCTTCGCACTATCTCAGCCTTGTCCTTCGTAAGCCGTGGAGCACCACGCTTCCATAAGACTTCAGCAATCGTAAGAGCCGATGTGACGATGATCACGTCTCCTCTGTCAGCCTTTTGCAACACTCCATCGCATTTTTCTACTTTCCCTTCCTCGTTTTGAAAGTAGCCAAGAAAACAATCACTGTCCCAATAAATCTTTTCGACCATTATGTGCCTGCCATTATTCCACGCACATCATCCGCTGTAGGCAAGTCATCATCTTCCGGCAATTCTTGGATCACTTCGACTTCAATACTCATGGGAGTGCCATTACGACGATAGTGGATACGCCCCTCTATTTCGACACGACGCCGGAAGTTGTCAAGTACTTTGTTAATCAGGCTCTCCGGTACAACACAATTGATAGCACGCGGATAAAGGAAATCTCTGACTCTGATCTTTAATCCACCGCCGGCGTCTAGAATGGCCTCCAACCTGCCTTCAACCGTTCCAAAGTCGTAGTAATCGCTTCTCCAATCCTCTCTGATAACCTTCGCTATTCCGGAGCTTATATTTATCGGTTTCTTCTCAACCCAAAGATTGACACCCTTACCGTTTTGATGCTTCCCAACCAAGTTAGATAAATTTTTCAAATGATCTATCGCCTTTTCAGATAAACCCGCATCTTCAATGTTGCCGTTAGCTAGTGCTGTTGGTCCATGTCTTGCTTTCTTGTAAATCATTGCTAACCTAGATTTCGGTGCAGATGGGTCTGGTTCTACTCCAACCAATGCACTCCCTTCGTGAACGCGAACAGTCCATGTAATGTCAGCCCCATCGCCTTTTTGCGAATCAGTAATCTCGGCGACGTAACCCATAAAATTGCGAATAGCCGCAACAAAATCGTTGGGGGACAAGTCGTCTCCCAAGTCAATGGTAAGGTCGGTAGGAATTTTATCCGGCGTAGCCATGTTGTTTAGTCCTCTCTGACCCCTTTAGTTTCTGTCAGAGTGCGTTATGAAATCAAGTCTTTGTAGTGGAGCCTTCTGTTGCCCATGCCGAGAAAAAGAATACAATTTGTTTCAAGGTGTCCATGGGACGGTTTTTTGACGGCTCATATACTCAGTGATTAATCGCGCAAAATGTTTCATACCCATCCAGTGAAAAACGGCGTCTTGGGTTTGCTTGAGCATGGCTCATAATGACTCTACGCCATACGTATGGGTCTGATTCTTCGCATGACCACCGACGCCGTGCTTCAAGGAGTCAAGGTCAAATCCGCGCATATCCTGGCAGGAAGTATGCTCATCCATGTACGTTTTGCCCCAAGATTCACGTGCCATGAATGAATCCCCTGTAAGGTGCTCTTGTTGGTTGAGTTGATGACGGGGAAAATTAGCTTTGTTTATTTTCGTATAATTTACGCTATCGGGGTTTTCTTGTCAAGCCCCCCAGATCACCCAGCCCCCGCCTCCCCCTCCGAATCCGCGTAGAGCCGGAAGTAGGCGAGGGCGGCGTAGGCCTTGGCTTCCACGGCGTCGCCCTCGATCGAGAGCTTGAAGTGGTTGATTCCCTTATACAGGATGGACATGCCCTTTTCCTCGAAGAGCCGCTCGATTCCCGGGAAGGCGCGGAGGCCGTCTCCTTTCTCCGGCAGGCACCATTCCATCTGCTCGAGGTAGTCCACGACGGGACGCCAGGCGTTGCGCCCCGACGTGAGCCAGTAGTCTAAGTTCGAGGGTTTCCTCGGCCTGTACATCTCGAGACCCAGGCGCGGCCCCACGCCGTTCGCCGCGACGTCCAGCGCCAGCCGGAAGACGGGCGTCATGTCGCGCATCTCCTCCAGCGTGTCCATCACTTTCCGGGTGGAGCCGTCCCATTTCAGCCGCTTCAGGAACGCGGGCACGTTGCGCAGTTTCAGCCCGTCCACGATCAGGCGGATGGATCGCGGCCCGCGCTCGGGCACGGCGCCGATCTGGTCCACCACGCCGGTGCGGGGCAGGGCGGCGAAGGTCCGCTCCACGGCGAGGCGCTCCTCCTCGTCTTCCTCCCACCCCACGGCGCTCGCGATGGTGGCGGCCAGGCGGCGGGGCGTTCTTGAGCCCGCGACCCCTTCATCCAGTTCGGATTGAGGCTTGAGCGCCAGGAACACGCCAGGAGCCGGGGTCAGGTTCGAGGGGACCTCCGCGATGTCGTACTCGAGCATCGACGCCCTGAACCAGCCGGCGAGAGAGGATTCGGAAGGGGGACCCGCCCCGTTCATGAGGGCGTAGGCCCGGCCGAGGGCCGCCTCCGGGGAGCCGGGCTTTGCGTCCTCGCCCAGGCGAACGTAATACTCCATGGACGGGCGATCGGGCGTAACCGATACGAAATAGTCGGCGGCGGGCGCAGCGTCTCCCAGCCGGAACTCGAAGGCCGCGTAATTCAGGGTCAGCCAGCTCGGGAGCTCCCCGACGCGATCCACCAGGCGCTCCCACCACGGGCCATCGAGCAAGGCCGGTGGAACGAAGCGGCGCAACCTTGGAAAGACGTCCCCGAAATTCTCAGACATCATCGAACCCTGTTCCTGAACGGGATACATACATTGGGGGGAAGGCGGTGATGACCGGGTCCGGCTCCCCGGCCTCTCTTCAGCGAAGCGGGCCACAGAGCCGATCGAACCCACAATACGGCATCCTTAACCAACCCTCTCCCCGGGGCGTTTCGGCAAACCTGTCAAGTAGATTATGGAACTTTTTCGGTATACCGCATCAGGAGTTCTGGTTCAAGCTGTTCCAGGCGTTGGCGAAGTCTTGCCACGACTGCGAGCCGGCCACGACGGCGCTCAGGTCCGCCTCGCTCAACTCGGCCGGAGGCAACACCAGGTTGATGCTCATGATGTTGTCTTCGTGAACGCCGATCTTGAACCCCTCGGGAATGGTGACCCCCAGTTCCTTTTCGATGGCGTCCTTGGGGTCGGCCAGCAATTCGGCGCGGAATGCCTCGTTCTCGCTTGCTTTTCTGATAATATCCTCGCGTATTTCCTCTACGGTTTTCACTGCTTCGAGTTCTCCAGGTGATGAGCCGGGCCCGCCCGCAAGCAGGCAGTGTTCCGTTCTTTCCCTGGCCGTGGCTCCGTGCCCCGGCGTCCGGGTGAGCGTGGCTGCGTTGCCGATTTTCCGTTCAGGCAAAAGAAACAACATCCCAAAATATATGTACCGAAGCCGCTTCGTCAACAAAAATGCAACTTTTCGCCGGAAAAATACAAAAAGTGATCCTCTTCCGAAACTCCCCGGCATCATACCGTATCGCCGGTTTTCGCCCGTCCACGGGTTGCGCCGGGCTTTTTTCTTGAGGGGCCGAAAGAGGTGTGAGAAACTTACCGCTCCGTTGCGAGGGCGCCGGACGCAGGTTTCCGCCCCACCACAGACCCGTTTTCCAGCCGGGAAGGATGCGATATTGAACGCCGAGAATTCCGACCAGCACACGAACACCGACGTACGCTACGAAGCCGACGAGAAGCCGCCGCCACTGCTCGCGTTCGGCCTGGGCTTGCAACTCGCCGCCCTGTGTGCGGGCGGCATCGTGTTCGCGCCCGCGATCGTGGTGCGCGCCGCCGGCGGTACCGAGGACTATCTCTCGTGGGCGGTGTTCGCCGCGTTGGCGATCTGCGGCGCGACCACGATGCTCCAGGCTCGCCGGATCGGCCGCTTCGGCGCGGGCTACGTGCTCATCATGGGCACCTCGGGCGCCTTCATCGCCGTCTGCATCGCGGCGCTCGCTCGGGGAGGGCCGGGGATGCTCGCCACGCTGGTCCTCGCCTCCTCGCTGTTT
The DNA here is from genome assembly GCA_022825065.1 of bacterium. Taxonomy (GTDB): domain Bacteria; phylum UBA8248; class UBA8248; order UBA8248; family UBA8248; genus Bin107. The sequence goes on along the minus strand of JAJDYR010000042.1, from coordinate 949 downwards.
CAGTTCGTGCTTTCCGAGCGGCTCTCCCTGTTCCGGCGGGTGCTGACGCCGACCGTGGCGGGAACCGTCATCATGCTGATAGCGGTGACGGTGATGCCCATCATCTTCGGCATGCTCGATGACGTGCCGAAGGGCAGCCCGCCGCTCGCCGCCCCGCTGAGCGCGCTGGCGACCGTAGCCGTCATCCTCGGCATCGCGCTGAAGGCGGCGGGGGCGCTGCGCCTGTGGGCGCCGGTGATCGGCGTGGCCGCAGGCTCGTTCGTCGGACTCTATTTCGGCATCTACGATACGGCCCGCGTCGCCGGGACTCCGTGGATCGGCCTTCCCCAGGGCGCATGGCCCGGCCTGGACCTGAGCTTCGGGCCGGTGTTCTGGACGCTCCTGCCGGGATTCATTTTCGTGACCCTGATCGGCGCCATCGAGACCGTGGGCGACGGCGCCGCCATCCAGCGCGTATCCTGGCGGCGGCCCCGGGCGGTGGATTTCAAGGCGGTGCAGGGCGCGGTGGCCGCCGACGGGGTGGGCAACCTGCTCTCGGGCCTTTTGGCGACGGTGCCGAACACGACCTATTCGACGAGCGTTTCCGTCACCGAGCTCACCGGCGTCGGCGCGCGCAGCGTCGGAGTCGCCGCCGGGCTGGTGTTCCTCTCCCTGGCGTTTCTGCCCAAGTTCGTCGCCGTGGTGCTGGCGATACCGGGTCCGGTCGCCGCGGCCTACATGACCGTATTGCTGGCGATGCTCTTCATTGTCGGCATGCGGATGGTCATTCAGGACGGCATCGACTACCGAAAGGGCCTGGTGGCGGGCATCGCGTTCTGGGCGGGCGTGGGCTTCCAGAACGGCGTCATCTATCCCGAATACTTCTCCACCTTCGCGGGCGGCCTGCTGAACAACGGAATGACGGCCGGCGGCCTCGTCGCCATGATCATGACCCTGTTCGTCGAACTCA
>JAJDYR010000023.1 GCA_022825065.1 bacterium | reverse complement strand
CATGATCGGGTCGAGAACGGGGTCGCCGATGGTGGTGTGCCGGATGTAGAGGTCCGCCAGCTCCTGATCGTGGAGACGGGCCTTTTGCTCGTAGCCTTCAGCGTAGGCGGATGGAATTTGCATCGCCGCAAGGTCTCCTCGTAAGTTCATTCAGCGGCTTTCACGAACCTCTGGAGAAACGAAGACTGAAGAGTGCTGAAAAGGCCAATTTCGTTTACTTGTCGGATCCTGCGAGAACAAAGTGATAAGTAAACGTTCGAAAAGCCGTTAAGACACTTTCTTGAACCCTCACCCGCAACTATTTGTTTCGGTTTTTTTGCAATTTCTTGAATATATTATTAAATCCATCCACTGCGCAAAGAGTTTTTCAGTTGTTCCGAGACGGGTTTTCCGCTTTCCTCGTTCGCGCTGAATTTTCTCGGCAAGATTCACTCACCGCTGCCGTATCCGAATCAGGCTCGAACGTTCCGGCAACTCCTCGTGCAGCCCATACCCGATGAACTACCGGATATCCAAGTTCACCTGCGTCTCGCGAAGCATGCAGCGGTCGTGCGTGACCCCAGGAAACAGACCCGCCGTCATCAAGCGAACCGCAACTTCCGGGCCGATCCCCGGACGACCATTGTCCGCGCAATAGCAATCCGCCAACTCCGGTCCAATGCACGATTCACGTGGTACAGGACGTGACCCTTCGGAGCCAGCTTTCCAGCAAACCGTCGCCGAAAAATTTCAGCTGCTCACGCTTCTTGCATCCCGGCATCTCTTGTGACATTCACTTCTTGTCGCTGAACATACTTATAGAAAATCACAGGAAGGAGCTTTTTAGCGACCCCGTTACCAACGCATGTCAGTTCCGATTTCATGAAAAAACGGACCGCTCTCACGGGCAATCCCACACCCGCGAGAGCAGCCCTGGATTGCTGAAACTGCTACGCCTCGAAATACTCGCGCGTGACCTTGAAGACCATCGGCGCGAGCAGGAGCAGGCCGATGAGGTTGGGCACCGCCATCAGCCCGTTCAGCGTGTCAGACAAGTTCCAGACGAAGTCCACCTTCACGTTCGCGAAGCCGAGCGCCGCCAGCACCCACAGCCCCCGGTAGACCATCAGGCTGTTCTCGCTGAAGAGATACTGCCAGCACCGCTCGCCGTAGTACGACCAGCCCAGGATGGTGGTGAAGGCGAAGACGGCCAGGGCGACCGTGACGATGTAGCGCCCGCCCGCGATGGTGCTCTGGAAGCCTGCCGAGGTGAGCACGACGCCCGTGAGACCCGCGCCGTCCGCGCCCTTCAATACCCACGCGCCCGAAGTCAGGATGACCAGCGCCGTCATCGTGCAGACCACGATGGTGTCGATGAAGGTGCCCAGCATGGCGATGACGCCCTGGCGCACCGGGCTGTTCGTCTGCGCCGCCGCGTGCGCGATGGCCGCCGAACCCAGCCCCGATTCGTTCGAGAACACGCCGCGCGCGACGCCGAAGCGGACCGCCGCCGCCACCGCCGCGCCCGCGAAACCGCCCGCCGCCGCCGCCGGGGTGAAGGCGTGGGTGAAGATGAGGGCGATCGCCGCCGGCACCGAGGCGATGTTGATGAGGAGGATGATGAGCGCGGCGCCGACGTAGAGGGCGATCATCGCGGGCACGAGCTTGCCCGCCACCTCGCCGATGCGCTGGATGCCGCCCAGGACGACGAAGCCCACCAGCGCGGCCACGACGATCCCCGTGATCCAGGTGGGGATCAGGAAGCTGTCGGCAAGCGCGGTCGCCATCGAGTTCACCTGCACGGCGTTCCCGATGCCGAAGGCCGCCACCGCGCCGAACACGGCGAAGGCGAGTCCCAGATATTTGGCGAGTTCGGGCGCGAATTCGCCCACGCCGTTTCTCAAGTAGTACATGGGCCCGCCCACGTACTTGCCCGCCGCGTCCACCTCGCGGTAGGTGACCGCGCAGACGGCCTCGGCGTATTTGGTCGCCATGCCGAAGAGCGCGATGAGCCACATGTAGAAGATGGCCCCGGGTCCTCCCAGGGCGATGGCGGTGGCGACGCCGGCGATGTTCCCGGTGCCGACGGTGGCGGAGAGCGCCGTCATCAGCGCGTTGAAGGGCTTGACCTCGCCCTCGCCGACCTCCCCGTCCGTGTCGTAGAGCAGCTGGAAGCCGTAGCCCACCTTGCGCCAGGGCATGAAGACCATCCCCAGCGTGAGCAGCACGCCCGTCACGCCCAGCATGCCGAGCATCGGCGGCCCCCAGGCGAAGGCGTTCACGGAACTGATCATCGAATTCAGCCAATCCATCGCATCTACCCCCCTTTCACTTGCTACGACGCAGGCGGCATGGTGGGTCCTCATGGCCCGGGCGGCGGACGCCATCTCGTAACAGAAAAATACCCTACGACATTCCGGCGGGCATTGTCACTTGGCCATCATATCCCTAAGTACGCCGCCGGGCCTGAACAGGCCGATGCGGCGGCAGAACTCACTCGAGAGCGCATGGTTATCGGAATAAAGCCTGCGAGCCGTCACGCCCGGATTGGCAGTTCCCCGGCAGGAGTCACGAAAGCTGTATAGACGCCAAAGGACCATGAATTGTGCTTGCAGATTCGTTTGCACTCCAATATCTATACAATCTCGCGCTGACGGATCTGCCAGGAGTCGGCACTTACGAATAAGGAGCAGACCGGATTTTGAATAACACGAGGAATCCATTAGGTGCTGCTGTATTGGTGTTCGTTCTGGCCGCTTGCGGAGGAGGTGAAAAATCAGCCGTCATGGACGCTCCGCCGGCCTTCGTCCTCGAGCAGAGGGTCCGCGTGGTGGACGGCGACACCATCGATATCAACGAGCAGCGTTATCGGTTGTCAGGATTCGATGCCCCCGAAAGACATCAAAAATGCCGCGACTCGGGTGATGATGAATGGGCCTGCGGGCAGGCGGCAACCGAAGAGCTCGAACGCCTTGCCGCTACGGGCGCCTTGACTTGCAGCGGCTCCGGAACAAACGGATACGGTCGCATCGTGGGTTCCTGCTCCGCCGGTGAAAAGGATGCAGGGGCCGTTCTCGTAATGGCCGGCCTTGCCGTGAACGAACCCCGCTACAGCCCCAGCTACGCCGCCGAGGAAAAAGAAGCGAGAAAACAGGGGCGAGGCATGCATGCCGGCCGTTACCTCACGCCATGGGACTGGCGCAGCGGCGACCGCCTTGGCGATGCCGCACCCGGCATCCTTGTAGCGGGTAATACGAATATCAACCCCGAGTACCTGGTTCCATCAGAAGAACCGGCAGGAGAGATTGACCTGCCCGCCCTCGATGTCCTCCCGAATGCAAATGTCCATGGGGCGTGGGTGGGCAGGACATCTTTCTATGTGTTGACTGGAGACGATACGGTGGCAGGCGTTTCGTGGGCGCCTCACTTCCCCGGGACGAACCCGAAGCAACTTGACGGCGGTGCGCGATGGTCCGGACGCATGGTGGGGAAAGACATGCTTAGCGGCAAGGTCGTGACCGGAAGCGCGGTGATCGAACTCGATGGTTTTTCTGCTTCAAAGGTGGATGTGTCGTTTACGCGGATCCGGGGCTCGGATGTAGTCCTGAAAGATATGACATGGGAAGACGTAGCGGTTATCGATGGCGCCTTCATATCGGATAACAGGAGTCTCGAAGGACGATTCTACGGGGACCGCCATCAAGAAGCAGGCGGAGTGTTCGAACGGCAATCGATCATCGGCGCTTTCGGTGTATCCAGGGACTGAAGCAGATTTCTGATGGTTTCGATTACCGATGTGGTTTTAGGTTCCAGGTTTTCTCATAAAAGACTTCCCCGGAATATGTACGGGGTACACGCTGCGGGAGACTGCGATTGAGACCGCCGGTTATTTGGGTTTGATACCCACTGCCACGGCATTGGCCATCCGCAGGCGGCGCGGCGGTGTCATCATCTGCCCTTTTTGAGGAGATCAATGAGCAGAGACGCTTGCGCTCGGCTGATGCCGGCCATGTTGGGCTTATCCACGCCGGCCTCAAGGCACAGCCGCCTGATGTCAGCTTATTGCTTGTTCGTAATCGAGTCGTTTGCCATGCCTCGCAAGATTCTCTTTCGCCCATGCCTTCGCCCGAGCAGGTATGCGCAAAGCACAAGAAACGCTATCCCTGGATCCATATTTGCTCCTGTAGAAACCCGAGCCCTGCCCGGTGAGGGCGGTTCCGGGCGAAAGCGCCAAAGGGCGCTTCACACGTCTATTGAACACGTCTTATATCACTCACCTTGAGCCAGGGTGGAGAAACCACTCGCCTCCTCGATAATGTCGTCCCCGGAAACCCCGGCGCTTTCGTCCGCACCGGAGGAGGCTTCATCGATAGCGGCCAGGAAAGGTTCCGCGAAAGCTTCCAGCTTGGCCGCCCCGACGCCGCCGATCTCGGAGAACTCCGCCTCGGTGCGCGGACGGCGTCGCGCCATTTCGATCAGCGTGCGGTCGTGAAACACGATATAGGCGGGCACGCCGCGCTCCCTGGCGATTTCGAGCCTGAGCGCTTTCAGGACGTCCAGCAGCCTCGTTTCGCGCTCGCTGAGATGCGGCTCCGCCTCCCCGCCGCCGCGCGCCCGCGTCCTTGAGGCCTGCGGCGCGGCCACCGTATCCATCCGGTAGATGAATTCGCCCTCGCCGTTTTCCAGCATGCGGCCCTTCTCCGTGATCCCGATCCCGCCATAGCCCCCGATGTCCAGCCTCAGGAACCCGGCCGCGATCATCTGGCGGATCAGGGAGCGCCACTCGTTCGCGCTCCGGTCCGCACCAGTTCCAAAGGCGGGCAGCGAATCATGCCCGAAACGCGCGATCTTCTCCGATTCCCTCCCGCGAAGAATCTCGATTAGATGCGCCGCGCCGAATCGCTCCCCCGACCGGCTGGCCGCCAAGAGTATCTTGAGCGCCTCATCTGTGCCCTCGATGAGATCGGGCGGCGAGAGACAGACGTCGCAGTTGCCGCAAGGCTCGATACTCTCTCCGAAGTAATCGAGCAGCGCCACCCGCCTGCAGGCAGGGGCCTCGCAATAGCCGAGGAGCGCGTCGAGCCGCTTGTGCTCCCGACGCCTGCGCTGCGGGCCTGCGTCTTCCTCCTCGATGAACTGGCGGCGCATCCGGATGTCACCCAGCCCGTAGAGCATGTGCGCCTCGGCGGGGCGGCCGTCTCTTCCGGCGCGGCCGATCTCCTGGTAATAGGCCTCCATGCTGCCCGGAAGGTCGGTATGGAAGACGTAACGCACGTCCGCCTTGTCGACTCCCATCCCGAATGCGATGGTCGCCACGATGACGACGCCTGGCTCCGTCATGAAGACGTTCTGGTGGTGTTCCCGCTCCCGGGCGTCCATCCCGGCGTGATAGGGCAATGCGCGTACCCCCTCGGCCGCGAGCATGGCGGCGGCCTCTTCCGTCTTCTTGCGCGAGAGGCAGTAGACGATGCCGCTCCGGCCCTCACGGCGTGCGATGAAACTCCCGAGTTGGCGCTTCCAGTTCTGTTTCATCTCCACGGCGAGAGAGATGTTGGGTCGGTCGAAGCCGAGTACGAACTGCCGGACGCGGCCGCCGAAGAGCCGCTCGACGATGTCTTCACGGGTCACCGCATCGGCGGTCGCAGTCAGCGCTGCGAGCGGTATCCCCGGAAAGATTTGCCGCAACCGGCAGAGGTCGGCGTATTCCGGCCGGAAAGCCGGCCCCCACTGCGAGATGCAGTGGGCCTCGTCGACGGAGAACAGTTTCACGGGCAAGCGATCGAGCGCCGCGAGCATGCGCTCGGTCATCAGCCGCTCGGGCGCTATGTAGAGAAGACGGGTGCGGCCCTCGGCCGCGCGCTTCCAGGCGGCCACGTTCTCCGCCCGGCCGTTGCCGGAATTGATGCACTCCGCCTCGACGCCCGCGAGCCTGAGCGCCGCCACCTGATCCTGCATCAGCGCCACCAGCGGCGATACGACGACCGTCAGCCCGCCCGTGACGAGCGCCGGTATCTGGAAGCACAGCGACTTGCCCGAACCCGTCGGCATCACGGCGAGCGCGTTGCGCCCCGAGAGCAGCGTTTCGATCACGTCCTCCTGGCCCGGCCGGAACCCGCTGAAGCCGAACGTCCCGGCCAGCACCCCTCGCGCGGCGCTCATCGGCCCGCTCACCGGAAGATTACCTGTGGTTTTGCAGAGGAGAGCCGGGCTGCCTGATGCAGCCCGTCGTTCCCGACGCCCGGGTGTTGAAAGTGATTTTCACGGGAAGAGCAGGGAAAAAGCATAAAAAGATTCACTCGGGTTCAACTCGTTCATTCGGGCGGGTGCAATGAATATACGCATCCGGTGAAGAGAGGGCAATGGTGAATATAGAGTCTCCCGGCGGTATTCCTCACACCCTGCACACGACCCGGAGCACCTTGCCGTTTACCCGTGCCGCGGGAATAACAATAGCGTAGGCGCCAGAGGCAGTTATCGGTATATCGCGACGTATTCGTTTCGGGCTGATACATTCCTGACGCACGTCACCCCATGACCGCTTCGTGGCCCTCCTGGCGACGGGGTGCAGGCGTGTTTCAGTCCGCTTTGCCCGCAGCGGGATTGAGCGTTGCGGGCGTAAGCGCATCGAAGATGCCCGTAAAGCGTCCGCTCGAGCCGTCCGCCTCGGCAAAGTGCACGTCGCTCGATCCGACTACGCGGCGGGGGTGGCCGCCGGAATCGGATACGTTCGAGAACTGCCCGCGCCACGTCCCGGCGGCTTGCGTGATCTCGCGTTCTGGATGCGTGACGGTGATCTCGGTATCCTCGAATGCGCCCTTGGCGTCAAAGGCAAAGGATGCGCCAAAGCGCAGGACATAGTCGGCCGGCGACGCGGCAGGATCGGGAGTCCGCCAGGTCAAGATCGGATAGAGGTGGCGGCCGGGCGCGGTCTCGATCGCTCCGGCGCACCCCATGCAGCCGGTGATGCGCCTGCCGGCGAAGTCCGCGGTCAACTCCATGGTCCCTGCGAATTCGGTGTGCTCCGACGTCCCTGCGAAATCACCCCACTCACGTCCGTAGTTGTAGGTATACAGGCCGCCCGCGCCGCCGACGTAGGTGGCTGTGCCCGAAAGCGGCATCTCGGGCGGGTTGGCGGGGTCGAGTTCGGGGCCGTCGATGAAGACGCCGCGCCTGGCGGATTCGAAAGCACGAATGGGTGCGCCGGGGGGGTAGACGAGCCACCAACCGGCCGCGAGGTAGTCGGAAGGGTCCTCGTCGTTCCACGAGACGACGGTGTAGAGCAGAATCCTGCCGTCGTAGTGGTTCTCCCCCAGAAGCCATTCGCGGCTGGAATGACCGGGTTGCAAGGGTCGGGGAAGGTAAAGCCCCCATGAGGCGTCCCGGTCCCGGACGGTAT
>JAJDYR010000025.1 GCA_022825065.1 bacterium | reverse complement strand
GGGGGGCAAGAAAAAGCAAAACCACCTCGGCCCGGCGGCGGGCGTCGCCTTTTTTCATATCCCTCACCTGCCGGGGCGCCGGTCTTTTTTACCCCCCTGTCAAGGGGGGGTAGGGGGGGTTGCTTTTGTAGCGGACAGGCTCCTGCGCCTGTCCGAGGTCGCGACCTGTCCTCTATCGGGGTAAATATGGCAACGGGGGGCCACCCCTAAGCCGCCTCGACCCGCAGGTCACCGTCATTCCGGCATGCGCCGGTATGACGATCCAAGCCACGTTCACCCGTAGGGGCGGACCCGTGTGTCCGCCCTGCCCCTCTGTAACGAAAATTGGGCGGGCACACGGGTCCGCCCCTACAACACGCTCGCGTCAAACCATCGTCTTACATGCCGCCATACCAACCTCACCCTGAGAGGTTGTTCAAAAACCCCCGGAGGGGGTAATGGCAACCCCCTTGAAAGCGAAACCCCATAAAGGCAACCCCCCTACCCCCCCTTGTCAGGGGGGCAAGAAAAAGCAAAACCACCTCGGCCCGGCGGCGGGCGTCGCCTTTTTTCATATCCCTCACCTGCCGGGGCGCCGGTCTTTTTTACCCCCCTGACAAGGGGGGGTAGGGGGGGTTGCTTTTGTAGTCGAGAGGGGTATCCCCTCTACCTGCAAAAAGCGCAGGACACGAACTCGCAACCACCGATTCACCCGAAACCCGGCGCTCACACCCGATTCGTTTATGACAGGCCGGGGCGCTTCGTGCTATGAGGGGGAAAGGGCATGGTCTGCGCCGGGCGGCATGGACGAAAGCCGCGCCCGGAGCGGGCGGCCGCCGGATTCCCGTTTCGCAAGATGGTGATTACACCTCATGGACGAACCCGTTTCTCTGGAAGAAAACGCCGATTTCGCCGTCATCCTCGTGCGCCCGAGGGGGGCCGGCAACGTGGGCGCCATCGCGCGCGTGATGTCTCATTTCGGCGTATCGGACCTGCGCCTCGTCTCGCCCGGGTGCGACGTCAAGAGCGTGGAGGCGCGCTCGATGGCGATGAGCGCGCAGCCCCTGCTGGCGGGTGCGAAGCATTTCGCCAGCCTTCGCGAGGCATCCCACGATTGCGGCTGGCTGGTGGGGACGTCGAGGCGCCTCGGCAGAAAACGACAGCCCACCATGCGCCCGAGGGAGGACGCGGACGCTCTGCTCGCGCGCGCATCGGGGGTGAAGGTCGGCCTGGTGTTCGGGCAGGAGGACAAGGGCCTGTTCACCGAGGAGTTGAGCCTTTGCCAGGAGAGGCTCCTCATCCCGGCGCTGCCGGACGGCGAGTCGTTCAACCTCTCCCAGGCCGTGCTGATCGTCTTGTGGGAGTTGTTCTGCCGGAACCAGCCGAACACCCCGCCCGGAGTCGGCGAGGCGAAGCGCGAGCGCGCGAACGAGGGCGAGCCCGCATCGCGCGAGGAGATCGAGGGACTCGTGGATCACCTCCTCGAATCCATGGAGCAGATAGGCTTCGTCCCCCACAACGACCCGGACCGCGTGGCCCGCACGTTCCGGAAGATGCTCGACAGGCTGGGGCCGGACGAGAGGGAGGTCCGGGTGATGCGGGGCGTGCTGCGGCAGGCGATCTGGAAACTCTTGCATCCCGGAGAAAAAGACGGGCCGGATGAGGCCGCCGTCTCGTCCCGCCCGGGCGGAGCGAATGAGGAAGACTGACTTCGGGCATCACTCCGAAGGAAAATCCCGTAGAGCGTGAAACGCATGAAACTGGACGACTTCGACTACCACCTGCCCAAAAACCTCATCGCGCGGTATCCGCCGCCCAAGCGCGAAGACGCGAGGCTGCTCCACCTCTTAAGAGAGGGCGAAGGGCTCGCGCATCTTCAGGTCACCGACCTGCCGCGTTTTTTAAGTCCGGGGGATCTGCTCGTCATCAACGACACGAAGGTCAACCCGTGGCGGATTCACGGGAAGCGGGAGAGCGGCGGCCGGGTGGAGGTCTTGCTGCTCAAGCAGCTCTCTCCGGGAAAATTCCGCGCCATGGCGCACGCCAACCGCCCGCTGCCCGAAGGCGAAGCAATCGTCTTCGACGAGGCGCACCGCGCCACGCTCGGGCCCCAGGGGCTTGAGAGAGAACTCGAATTCTCCTCCCCGGACGGCCTCGACGAGTGGCTCGAATCTTTCGGGGAGATGCCGATCCCGCCCTATCTGGGGCGATGCGCCGAGGCGGTCGACAGGGAGCGCTACCAGACCGTTTTCGCCCGGAACCCCGGCGCCGTCGCCGCGCCCACGGCGGGCCTGCATTTGAGCGAAACGCTGCTCGCGGACATATCGGCCGCAGGCGCGCGCATCGCCAGGCTCACCCTTCACGTGGGCGCCGGGACGTTCCGGCCCGTTCGGGCGGAAAACATCGAAGAACACGAGATGGACGCGGAAAGCTACATTCTCACCGAAGAGGCGATCGCCGCGATCCATGAGGCCAAAGCGGGCGGCGGCCGCGTCCTGGCCGTGGGCACGACGGTGGTCCGGGCGCTGGAATCGGCGCATATCGAGGCGGCCGCCCGAGGCCGGACGCTTCAGCCGGGAGAATTCAGCACCCGGCTTTTCATCCGGCCGGGCTTTCGGTTTCAGGCCGTGGACATGATGCTGACGAATTTCCACCTGCCGCGCTCGACCCTGCTCATGCTCGTGGCGGCGTTCGCGGGCAGGGAGAAAATCCTGGGCGCATACGCGGGGGCGATAGAGGAGGGATACCGGTTCTACAGCTACGGGGACGCCATGCTGATAAGCTAGGGGGCCGAGAGATTCACCGGATCAATGAAATTTCACGTCGGCGCCGTTCACCGCATCCTTGAAGTACTTGCCCGCCTTGAAGCGCACGACGCGGCGCGCGCTGATGGGCGCTTCCTGACCCGTCTTCGGGTTGCGGCCCACGCGAGCGTTCTTCTCCCTGACCTGAAAAGAACCGAAGCGCCTCAAAATGACGGACTCGCCATTCTGGAGGGATTCCTTGATGGTCTGGATGATCGTCTCTACCGCTTCTTCCGCCTTCACTTTGCTGAGGCCCGTATCGTCCGATACGAGGTTGATGATATCGATTTTCGTCAAAGGACTCCCCCCTTCCGCAGAGCCTCGCCCCTCGTTCAGAATATAATCCGGGACGAAAAAGTCTCCTGCGGTTTAGTGCCGCAACAACTAATAATGTCGGTAACCTCTTGAGTTAAATACACTTTACCACTAGCCTTGCAGGCGAGCAACCAATTAAAAAACAACCGGAAACCTGAAAGGTCAAAAAAACATGAAGCAACTCTCCGTCCCGGCGCGCATCTCGGGTATCAAGCCCTTCCTGGTGATGGACATCATGGAGCGCGCCCATCAACTGGAGGCCCAGGGCCGCGAGGTGATCCACCTGGAGGTAGGCGAACCCGACTTCGATACGCCCGAGGTCATCACCCGCGCCGCCGAAGCCGCCCTGCGCGCCGGCCACACCCACTACACGGCGGCCTTAGGCGTTCCCGAGCTGCGCGAGGCGATCGCGGATTTCTACAACAAAAAATACGGCGTATCCGTATCGGCCGAGCGCGTGATGGTGACGAACGGCACGAGCCCGGGCCTGTTGATGCTCTTCTCGGTTCTCGTGGATGCGGGCGATGAGATCATCATTTCAGACCCCCACTACGCCTGCTACCCGGCCTTCATCCTCTCCGCCTGCGGGAGGCCCGTGCGGGTGCCCACCCGCGCGGAGCACGGCTTCGCGCTCGAGGCCGATGCCGTCCGCGGTTTCATCACCCCTGACACCAGGGCCATCCTCATCAACTCGCCGTCAAACCCCACGGGCGCTCTGCTCTCGCGCGAGGATATGGCGGCGCTCGCCGAACTGGGAAAGCCCATCATTTCGGACGAGATATACCACGGACTCAGCTACGAGGATGAGGAATACACGGCGCTCCACTTCACGGAGGATTGTTTCGTCATCAACGGGTTTTCGAAGTATTTCGCCATGACGGGCTGGCGGGTCGGCTATCTCATCGTGCCCCCCGAGTACGTCCGCCCGCTGGAGATACTGCAGCAAAACTATTTCGTCTCGCCCAATTCCTTCGTCCAGTACGCGGCAATCGCCGCTCTCAAAGAAGGCGTGCCCGAAGCGGAGCGCATGCGCGGGATTTATGACGAAAGGCGCAAGATCATGCTCGCGCGCCTGGAGGACATCGGCCTCAAAATGCGCCATGAGCCGACGGGCGCGTTCTACGCCTTCGCCGATGCGCGCGCATACGGGGCGGACAGCCTGGAACTGGCCAGGGAAATACTCGAGGCCACCGGCGTGGCCGTAGCGCCGGGAGCGGATTTCGGGCCGGGGGGAGAGGGGTTCCTGCGGTTCTCCTACTGCAACTCGGTCGAAAACATCGAAGCCGGCCTCGAAAGAGTCGGGGCGTTCCTGAGGGAGCGGCAAAAAAGGGGATGATGGAATCGCTCCCCTTTAGGGCTGCTGAAAAAGTCTTTGTCAGGGGATAAAGGCAACTCCCCCCTACCCCCCCTTGTCAGGGGGGCAAGAAAAATCCAAACCCCCTCAGCCTGGCGAAGGTGCATCGCCTTTTTTTACCCCCCTGATAAGGGGGGGTAGGGGGGGTTGGTTTTCAGGGTGATGAATCGACAGGCATAGAGGAGTCTTCAACCGAAAGATTTCATCACCAACAAAAACCGCCGCCCGGCGGACCGGGCAGCGGCCGGCTTGCGCTCTCAGGCGAAACTACGCCTCGTCGTCGAACCCGACATCCATGAAGCCCTGTTCCACATCGGTCATATCGAGGGCCGACGCGGTCTTTCGCCACTCCAGTTTTTCCTCGATGATCTCGCGAAACACGATCTCCTCGGGCGTCTCGTGGGATTGTGAGGGAACCAGAGGCTCCGCACCCCGCCTGAGCTGGGCCACCCGCTTGGCGAGCAGCACCGAAAGCAGAAAACGATTCTTCACGACACCGAGCGCTTCTTCGAACATCTCGTCATAAGACGTAGCCACGGCCATATATTCCCCCGCATGAGGTAAACAAAAAGGATGATCGGGGACGACGCGCATCGAACCGGCGCCTCGCCGATCCTTCGGACCTACCCGAACCCGACTTCCCGAACGTATATCATCTGCAAATCGGAGTGAACCTGATTCAGAAGATGTTCCTCTTCCTCAGACAGATTGCCTTCCGTCTTCTCCTTGAGGGCTGCGAACAAATCGACGAAAATTTTTGAACTTCGCGGGTCCGCCGCCCCGATGCGCTCTCCGGTTTGCGGATGAATGCCCATCGCCGCCAGAGCGTTTTGCTGCACGATGGCGATGAGCATCTCGAAACTCTTGTCTTCCTCCTCGTCCTCGTCTTCGGCAGGAGGCTGCGCTCTTTCCTCGGCTTGCGGTTGCGGAACCTCCTGGGGCGGAGCCGGCTCCGGTTCCATCACCTCGGGCTCGGCCGAAACCGCGCCGGCTTGCGGACCTGTCTCTTCATCCGCCGCATCCGGGGAGAGCAATTGCCCTTCACCTCCCGAAGCAGGCGATTCTTCATCCTCGTATCCCCTTACGGAGAATCTCCGGTCGGAAACCTTGAATCCCTTGCTTTCTGCGTTTTCCTCTTCCATCGCTTACCCTCCGGCGCCGGGTGCCGGGGCTATCGGACCCCGCCTCTCCTCGTTCCGCCCGAATAGACGCCTATCCCCAAAGAGAACTCAACTTGCCCAGAATGCCCTTTTTTCCGGCTCCGTTTCCCGCGACTCCTCCAGTCCCGTTTCTCTCCGCCTTCTCACGTTCGATCTCCGACAATTCGCCGAACAGCCTCTCCTCGTCCGACGTCAATCTCGTCGGCGTCCGGACGTGCACCAGGAACATGTGATCGCCGCGCCCTCTCCTGCCGAGGCGCTGGAATCCCTCGCCCTTGAGTCTCAACACGTCCGAGGACTGCACCCCCTTGGGTATATCGAGTTCGGATTCCCCGTAAAGCGTCCTCACCTTCACCGTATCGCCCAGCGCCGCCTGCGAAAACGAAACGTACACCTCACTCGCCACGTCCGCCCCGTTGCGCTCGAATTCCTCATGCGCGAGCAGGGAGACGATGACGAACAAATCGCCCGCCGGACCGCCCTTGGCGCCCCCCTCTCCCTCTTCGCGAAGACGCAGCCTGGCGCCCTCGTCCACGCCGGGGGGAATCTTCACCTTCATGTTCCTCTGCTCCAGGCGGCGTCCGGCCCCATCGCACTCCGCGCAGTGTTCGGTGATTCGCCTGCCCGCGCCGCCGCAATCCGAGCAAGTGGTGGAATAGGTCATGAAGCCCTGGCGGTAGGACATCTGGCCGCTGCCGCCGCAGGATGGGCACTCGCGAATCGCATCGGGCGACTTGGCCCCGCTGCCGCCGCAATAGACGCATTCCACGGGCCGCTCGAACTCGATTTCACGCTCGACGCCCGCTGCCGCCTCCTCGAAAGTCATCTCCATCTGATAGGCGAGGTCGCGACCCTGCCGCGGCCCGTCGCGGCGGGAGCGTCCGCCTGCGAACACGCCGCCGAACAGATCGCCGAAAATATCCCCGAACGAGGAGAAGATGTCGTCGAAACTCGAAAACCCCTGATGCCCCATCCCCCGAAGCCCGTCGTGGCCGAAGCGGTCATACGCGCTCCTCTTCTCGGGCTCGCTCAACACCTGGTAGGCCTCGGAGGCTTCCTTGAACGATTCCTCGGCCTTCGCATCGCCGGGGTTGCGATCCGGATGATGCTGCATCGCCAGCGTTCGATACGCCTTCTTGATCTCGGCGTCGCTCGCGTTGCGGTCCACACCCAGCACTTCGTAGTAGTCACGCTTACTCATGTTTTCCCTTCGTTCCTAAAATCGAAAACACGCGAACATACTATGAGGGCGCATCCGGTTCAAGGGCGCGCGTCCGGCTGCGGGCCGGCGTACTTGCCCACCGAGACGCGCGCGGGCCTCAATACCGTATCGCCCAGCCTGTAGCCGCAAGCCAATTCCTCGACCACAAGGCCGTCCTGCGCCTCATCGTCCACCTCGACCATGCGCACCGCCTCGTGTTCCTCGGGGTTGAAAGCGGCGCCCATCGCCGGGAGAGGCTCCACCCCCAGATTCGAGAGTTCCTGAAAGAACCGGCCCTGAATCATCCGGACGCCCTGAACGAGGGTATCCAGCGCGCTGCCTTTTTCCCCCTGGGAGGTTCCGCCATCGACGGCCGCCGTGGCGCGCGCCAGATCGTCGGCGATGCCCAGGAAACCCGAAACCGCCTGTTTTTTCACCTCCTGGGCCCTTCGCTCCATCTCGCGTTCCTGACGCGCCCTGAAATCGGCCGTATCCTTGTCGATTTTCTCGACATATTCCCTGAACTTCTCCTCGGCGGCGGCCACCTTCGCCTGGAGCTGCTCCACGTAGGCGGGCACGCGCGGGATATCTTCGGCCTCCGCTTCACTCTCCTCACTCACCTCGCCGTCTTCGCGGACGCGCCGCCTGTCCACGACGCGCGGCTTCTCCTTGGCTTCTTCCTCCGCGTCCACCGCTTCGACCGACTCGTCGGCCGCAGCTTCCGCCTTCGCGCCATCGCCGTTATCCGTCTCGACCTTTACGTCCTTCGCTTTCATGAAACGACTTCCTCCCGGATCCTAGTATCTCATCTCCATCAGCCGCCGAATCCTCTCCTCCATCGGCGGGTGCGTGCTGAAAAGATTCGCCAGGCCCCCGCCCGCAAGCGGGTTGACGATATACATGTGGGCGGTCGCCTCGCTCGCGCAGTGGAGCTCCTCGCGGTGGGCGGCCTCGTCCAGTCGATGCAGGGCGTTCGCAAGACCCACCGGCGTACCCGCGATTTGCGCGCCCGTGGCGTCGGCGAGGTACTCGCGCGAGCGGCTCACCGCCATCTGCAGGAGCGTCGCCGCAATGGGCGCCACGATCGCGGCGACGATGATGCCCAGCAGGCCGCCCCCGCCGCCCTCCTCGTCGTCGTCCCTGCCGTAGGCGCCGAAGAACGCGGCGAACTGCGCCATCTGCGCGAGATACATGATGGCGCCCGCCAGGGAGGCGGCGATGGTGCTCAGAAGAATGTCGCGGTTCTTGATGTGGGCGAGTTCGTGCGCGGCCACGCCTTCGAGTTCCTCGCGGTTGAGATCGTGCAAAATTCCCTCGGTGAAGGCGACGGCGGCGTTCTCGGGGTTTCTGCCCGTGGCGAACGCGTTCGGCGCATCTTCGGGAATGACGTAGACGCGCGGCATGGGCAGGTTCGCGCGGCGAGCGAGGTCCGCCACCATGCCGTAGAGTTCGGGCGCATGTTCGGGGAGCACCTCGCTCGCGCCCGTGCTGGCGAGGACGATTTTGTCCGAATACCAGTAGCTGTAGCCGTTGATGCCCACCGCGAGCACCAGGGCGATGACCAGCCCGGTCGTCCCGCCGAGGAGATTCCCGATGAGGAGAATCAGCCCCGTCAACAAACCGAGCAGCAAAAAGGATTTTATGGAATTCGTGCTCACAACCGCCTCCTCCTGACACGCACGAGTTTGGCGGCGACCGAAGGTATCATGGCCTGCATCTCTGGCGTCGCGTTGTTCATCTGCTCGCGGAATTCCTCGAACGCCCGGCTCTCGATCAGTTCCTCGAGTTCGCCGAGGCGCTCGAGCGCGCTCATCAGCTTATCGCGAAGCTCGATGATGACCTGCACGCCCGCCAGATTCACGCCCATGTCCCGCGTGAGCGCCATGATGACTTCCAGTTGATCGATATGTTCCTCGGAGTAATAGCGCGTCCCGCCCTCGCTGCGGTTCGGCTCGATGAGACCCTGGCGCTCATACATCCGGAGCGTCTGCTGGTGAATCTCGAACATCTCGGCCACCGCGCTGATGGTGTAGCGCCCGTCTCTCACGCCTCTACGCGCCATTATCCTCTCCTGAGCCTCTCGTCATATGTCTGCCCACGCCCGCATCCGCCCATGACTACATGCTCACGCCCGTCATGTTCGCGCGCGGCGACGTGGGGTTTCGCCGTTCGAGTTCGCGGACGATCTCCCTGCTCTCCTCATCCATCTGATCGGGCAACAAGACCTGGACCCTGATGAACAAATCGCCCTTGCCCGAGCCCTTGAGTTTCGGAGCGCCCTTTCCCGAAAGCCTGAAAACCTGGCCGTTCTGGGTCGAAGGGGGAATCGTCATCTTCGTCACCCCCTCGAAGGTGTTGATCTCCACGCGCGCCCCCAGCAGCGCCTCGCCGAGGCTGACGGGAAGCTCGAGGTACAGATTATCCCCCTTGCGCTCGAAGAAGGGGTGTTCGCGCACCTTTGTGACGATGAAGAGGTCCCCCTGCGGCCCTCCGTTCAGCGAGGTTTCCCCCTTGCCCGCCAGCCGGATGCGCGATCCGTTCGAGACGCCGGGCGGTATCTTCACCTGAATGCGCTCGGTGGTGTGCTGGATTTTCCCGTTCTCGTTCGTGGTCTTGGGCACGGTGATGGTGGTGTTGAGTCCCTTCAGGGAATCGTCGAAACCGATCTCCATCGAGTAGTTCACGTCCTGGCCCTTCCGGGGGGCCTGGGGCTGCGCGTGAAAGCCGCCGCGCGCCGCACCCCCGCGCGCGCCGCCGAAAATCCCGCCGAAAATATCGCCGAGGCCGAATTCGCGCAGGATGTCCTCCATGCCGGGCGGGGCGCCTTCGCCCCAGGGACTGCCCCCGCCGAAGGCGGCATGCCCCATGGCGTCGTATTTTCTGCGCTTCTCGGGGTCCGAGATGACGGCGTAGGCCTCGCTGATCTCCTTGAAGCGCTCCTCGGCCTTCGCATCCCCCGGGTTCACGTCGGGGTGATACGTCCGCGCCAGCTTCTTGAAAGCGCGCTTCAGTTCCGCTTCCGAGGCGCTCCGGTCAATCCCCAGCACCTCGTAATAATCACGCTTCGCCATACCATCCTCATCCGGGCAGAACCCTTAGGACTTGTCCTTGTCCACTTCCTCGAACTCCGCATCCACGACGTCGCCCGCGGGCGCGCCGTTCTCACCGCCGCCGGACTCAGGCGTCTCGGCGCCGTCGCCGGCCTGGCTCGCCTGTTCGTACATCGCCTGCGCGAGCTTGTGCGAGGCCGCCTCGAGTTTTTCCTGCGCTTCCTTGATCTCCTCCACCGTCGCGTCCTCTTTCGCGAGAACCGCCCGGAGCGCGGCGATGGCGTCCTCAATCTCTTTCTTGTCTTCGGCCGACACCTTCTCTTCGTTCTCCTTGAGCATCTTCTCCGTGCTGTACGCCATGCTGTCGGCCATGTTCCTCGCCTCGACGGCCTCGCGCCGTTTCTTGTCCTCCTCGGCGTGCTCGTCCGCATCGGCCACCATGTTGTTGATCTCATCCTCGGAGAGACCGCTCGAACTCGTGATGGTGATCGCCTGCTCCTTGCCTGTGCCCAGGTCCTTGGCGGAGACGTTCACGATGCCGTTGGCGTCGATGTCGAAGGTCACCTCGATCTGGGGAACGCCCCGGGGCGCAGCGGGAATGCCGACGAGATGGAACTTGCCCAGCGAGCGGTTGCCCGAGGCCATCTCGCGCTCGCCCTGTAAGACGTGCACCTCGACGGAGGGCTGGTTGTCCGCCGCGGTCGAGAAGGTCTCGCTCTTCTTGACGGGTATCGTCGTGTTGCGCTCGATGAGCTTGGTGGACACGCCGCCCAGCGTCTCGATACCCAGCGAGAGCGGGGTGACGTCCAGCAGCAGCACGTCCTTCACGTCGCCCGCGAGCACGCCGCCCTGAACGCCCGCGCCGACCGCCACGACCTCATCGGGGTTCACGCCCTTGTGGGGTTCTTTTCCGAAAAATTTCTCCACCGTCTCCTGCACCAGCGGCATCCGCGTGGAGCCGCCCACCAGCACGACCTCGTCGATGTCGCCGGGCTGGACCTTGGCGTCATCGAGCGCGCGGCGGCAGGGACCCAGCGTCTTCTCCACCAGATCGCCGGTCAGCTGCTCGAGTTTCGCGCGCGTGAGCTTCAGGTTCAGGTGCTTGGGGCCCGAGGCGTCCGCCGTGATGAACGGCAGGTTGATCGTCGTCTCCATCGAACTCGAAAGCTCGATCTTCGCCTTCTCGGATTCCTCGCGCAGGCGCTGAAGCGCCATCGGGTCGCCGGAGATGTCGATGCCCTGATCCTTCTTGAACTCCTCGGCCATCCACTCGATGATCCGGTGGTCGATGTTGTCGCCGCCCAGGTGCGTATCGCCGTTCGTGGCCTTCACCTCGACCACGTTGTCCCCCACCTCGAGGATGGAGATGTCGAACGTGCCCCCGCCGAAGTCGTACACGGCGATGGTCTGATCCGCCTTCTTGTCGAGTCCGTAGGCGAGGGCGGCGGCCGTGGGTTCGTTGATGATGCGCTGGACGTTGAGACCGGCGATTTTTCCGGCGTCCTTCGTCGCCTGGCGCTGGCTGTCGTTGAAATACGCGGGCACCGTGACGACCGCCTCGGTCACCTGCTCGCCCAGGTAGTCCTCCGCGGCCTGCTTGAGCTTTTGCAGCACGCTCGCCGAAATCTCGGGAGGAGCGTGTTCCTTGCCGTCGATCTTGATGCGCGCGTCGCCGCTGTCCGACTTCACGACCTCATAGAGCACGATGGTGACTTCCTCGGGCACCTCGGCGAAACGCCTGCCCATGAAGCGTTTTGCGGAATAGATGGTCCTGGTCGGGTTGGTCACCGCCTGGCGTTTGGCCACGAGGCCGACGAGCTTCTCCCCGTCGTCGGTGAACGCCACGACGCTGGGCGTCGTGCGGTTGCCCTCCTGGTTGGCGATGACCGTAGGCTGTCCACCCTCCATGACGGAGACGACCGAGTTGGTGGTGCCCAAATCAATTCCGATTACCTTCGACATCAATCTTTCTCCTTATTCGAACGCGAATTATATATTAGAGTTGACGGCTTCCCTGCCGATCAATTCATATTTCCCTCTACAAAACGACTCTCCCGTGCCTGGCTTTTTTCACTCTCCCCACCGGCGCGACTTCGAGCTTCCCCTCGTCGCCCTGAAAACCAACCCCCCCTACCCCCCCTTGACAGGGGGGTAAGAAAAAGCAAAACCCTCTCGGCCCGGCGGCGGGCGTCGTCTTTTTTCATATCCCCCACCTGCCGGGGCGTCGGTCTTTTTTACCCCCCTGTCAAGGGGGGGTAGGGGGGGTTGCCTTTATCCCCTGACAAGGGAGGGGTACTCCTTTGACAAAGGCTTTTTCAACAACCCCATATGCGGCCCCTACAAAACCAAACCCTCCTTCCGCGGGTTTTTCTACAACCCCGCATCCAAAGGGGTTCAAGTCTCCACCGCTTCCGCCTCCATGAGTACGGCGAAGGCGAGCGCATCCGCTCCCTCCGGGTGGTCCGCCTCCACGGTTTCTCCGGCTTCGAATTCTCCGGCGAGAAGCTTCCTGCTGAGCGGGTTCATCACATAAGTCTGGATCGCCCGCTTGAGCGGCCGCGCCCCGTAGACGGGGTCGTAGCCGCGCTCGGCCAGGAAGCTCCTGGCGGCGTCCGTGAGACGCAGCCTGATCTTCTGCGCTTCCAGGCGTTTTTCGAGTTCCCGCAACTGGATCTCCACGATCTCCGCGATCTGCTCCTTCGTGAGCGCGCGGAAGACGATGATCTCATCGACGCGGTTCAGGAACTCGGGCCGGAACACCCTGCCGAGCGCCGCGAGTAATCCATTGGACTGATCGGCCTCTTCCACGCCGCCTCCGGCGAAGCCGATCTCGTTTCTCGAAAGTTCTTCTGTCCCCACGTTGCTCGTCATGATGATGACGGCGTTTCGGAAATCGACCGTGCGGCCGTGCCCGTCCGTGAGGCGTCCGTCATCGAGGAGTTGCAGGAGCAGGTTGAAGGTCTCGGGGTGCGCTTTTTCGATCTCGTCCAGCAGCACTACCGAGTAAGGCTTCCTGCGGACGGCCTCGGTGAGCTGCCCCCCCTCCTCGTAGCCGACGTAGCCGGGAGGCGCGCCGATGAGCCTGGCGACGGCGTGTTTTTCCATGTATTCGCTCATGTCCACGCGAACCATCGCCGACTCGTCGTCGAACAGGAACTCCGCGAGCGCGCGGGCGAGTTCTGTCTTGCCCACGCCGGTGGGGCCCAGGAAGATGAACGAGCCGACGGGGCGGTTCTCGTCCATGATGCCCGCGCGGGCGCGGCGCACGGCTTCGGAGAGGGCTTCCACCGCCCTGTCCTGGCCCACGACGCGCTTGTGGATGTTCGCCTCCATCTGCAGGAGCTTCTCCCGCTCCGTCTCGAGCAGCCGGCTCACGTTGACCCCCGTCCAGCGGCTCACGACGGCGGCCACGTCGTCCTCGGTGATCTCCTCTTTCAACATGCGGCCGTTGGTTCTTTTTTCGAGGTCTTCTTCCGCGTCGGCCATTTCCTTCTCCGCCGCGATGATCCCGCCGTAGCGAAGCTCCGCCGCCCGGCCCAGATCTCCCTCGCGCTCGGCGCGCTGGGCTTCGGCCTTGAGCTCCTCGATGCGCTCCTTGAGTTCGCGCACCCGGGAGATTTCTTCTTTCTCCTCCGCCCATTTGCTTCTCCGGGCGCTGCTCTGCTCATCGAGAGCGGATATCTGCTCGCGTATCTGCGCCAACCGCTCCCGGCTGCCCTCGTCTTCTTCGCTCTCCAGGGCGCGCTCCTCGATCCGCAGGCGCAGGAGTTCGCGCTCCTGCCGGTCGATGTCCTTGGGCAGGCTGTCCAGTTCGAGCCGCAGGCCGCTCGCGGCCTCGTCGATCAGGTCGATGGCCTTGTCCGGCAGATGGCGGTCGCTGATGTAGCGATGCGAGAGCGCGACGGCGGCGACCAGGGCGTTGTCCAGGATGCGGACGCCGTGGTGAATCTCGTATCGCTCCTTGAGACCCCGCAGGATGGAGACGGCGTCCTCCATATTCGGCTCATCCACCATCACCGGCTGAAAGCGCCGTTCGAGCGCCGCGTCCTTCTCGATGTGTTTCCGGTATTCATCGAGCGTGGTGGCGCCCACGCAGTGGAGTTCCCCACGGGCGAGCGCGGGCTTTAAGAGATTGGAGGCGTCCACCGCCCCCTCCGCGGCGCCCGCGCCCACGACGGTGTGAAGCTCGTCGATGAACAGGACGATCTCGCCCGCCGATTCGCTCACTTCCTTCAGCACGGCCTTGAGCCTGTCCTCGAACTCGCCCCGGAACTTGGAGCCCGCGATGAGCGAGCCGATGTCGAGAGTGAGCAGGCGCTTGCCTCTGAGACCCTCGGGCACGTCGCCGTCCACGATGCGCTGCGCCAGACCCTCGACGATGGCGGTCTTGCCCACGCCGGGGTCTCCGATGAGCACCGGGTTGTTCTTCGTGCGCCGGGAGAGCACCTGCATGACGCGCCTGATCTCCTCCTCGCGGCCCACGACGGGGTCGAGCCTGCCCGCGCGGGCCTGGCCGGTGAGGTCGATCGCAAACCGCTCGAGCGCCTGGTAGCGGCTCTCCGCGTTCTGATCGGTGATGCGCTGGCTCCCTCGGATATCCTTGAGCGCCGCGAGGACGGCCTCGCGGTCGAGCCCGGCCGCGCGCAGGATTTTCCTGATCTCCGCGTCGCCGTTCTCCAATGCGGCCAGGAGCAGATGCTCGCCGCTCACGTATTCATCGGCCATGGCCTTCGCCTCGCGCTGGGCCGCCTGGAAGAGCGCCGCCAGCTCCTGGGCGACATACATGGGGCCGTCGTTTGCGGCGACCTTCGGGAGCTTCTCGAGGGAGGCTTCGAGTTCGCGGCTCAAGACGTGGACCTTCAGCCCCGCCTTCTCGATCAGGGGCGCAAGCACGCCTTCGGGCTGATCCAGAAGCGCGAGGATGACGTGCGCGGGCATGACGCCCTGGTGGCCTCTCGTCCGGGCCGACTCCTGGGCATGCTGGAGGGCCTCTTGCGTCTTGTGGGTGAATTGCTCAAAATTCATGGAAGTGCGCTCCGAATTTCCCGGTGGAATTGATGAAAATTTCGATAAATATCGGTAAAATTCGATAAATTTCCACCGTATTTCGATAAATTTCCCCGCGACTGAAACCTCGTCAATCCCGGAAACCGGAGGCGGCCGAGGCTTATAGACGCAAGAAAAATATAATATCTTAGTCTTTTATTGTCAAGTTTTATAAGATACATCATGTATAATTTTTCGATATGCGCCAGAGGGGTTCCCTGTCCGCTCGGGAGGGAAAAAGCGGCTTCATTCATGAACAAGCCTGTATTTCAAAGATATATGGGGATCAGCCTTTGCAAAAAAGGCGAAATGAGGTATATTTGGTATGTGGTCATAACGACAAGTCGATAAATCTCAACAGCCCTTATCAAGGTCAAGGAGAAACAACCGATGTCGGATGGAACGGTCACGCTGTTCGATCAGTCCCAAAAGAAACCCCAAGCCCTTGAAGGCATTACGGTTACGGCGCTCGCCAACCAGAAGGTGAGCGAGATTCTCGAGGCGGAAGGCAAGACCGGCCACGGGCTGCGTCTGGCCGTCACCGCCGGCGGCTGCTCGGGTTACAACTATGGTCTCTATTTCGAAGAGGCCGCCAACCCCGAGGATAAAGTGTTCTCCGCCGAAGGCTTCGACGTGTTCGTGGACCCCCAGAGCTACCCCGTCATCGCGGGTACGGAAATCGATTTCGTCGACAGCCTCCAGGGCTCCGGCTTCAAGATCAACAACCCCAACGCCATGGGCATGTGCGGCTGCGGAAAATCGTTCACTACGTGATAAAACAGTGCTTTACCTGCCCCGGGCATCACGCGCCCGGGGCTTTTTTTGTGCCGAACAAGAGATTTCGCCGTGAACCGAACCGATAAGGCTTCGGCGTGGCGAGCGCCCGGCGCCGTCGTCCTCGTCTCCTGCTACGAGTTGGGCCACCAGCCCCTGGCCGTCGCCTCGCCCCTGGCTTTTTTGCGCGAAGCGGGCTTCCGTCCCTGGGCGATGGACATCGCGGCGGAGGATTTCTCGCCCGAAAAAATCGCAAACGCGAAATTCGTCGGCATCAGCGTACCGATGCACACCGCGCTCAGGCTCGGCGTGGAAGTCGCGGCGAAAATACGCGAGACGAACCCGGGGTGCCATATCTGCTTCTATGGCCTCTACGGCCTGCTCAACAAGGACTATCTGCTTGAAAACGGGGGAGATTCGGCGGTCGGCGGCGAGTTCGAACTGCCGCTCGTGAGGCTCGTTCAAGAACTGTCCCAAGCCTCCGGGAACATCGAAGTAGCCGGCGCGGCCACGAGAGAGCGAACATCCGGCCCGTATCTCGAGAAAATCCCCCTGCTCAAGCCCGACCGAGAAGGATTGCCCGCGCTTCAGGCATACGCCCACCTCGTAAAGGAGGGGCAGCATTATCCTGCGGGAGCCGTCGAGGCGAGCCGAGGCTGCAAGCACTTGTGCCTCCATTGCCCCATTCCGCCGGTTTACGAGGGCCGTTTCTTCATCGTGCCCCAAGAGAAGGTTCTGGAAGACATCGAAGACCTGGCGGCGCAAGGCGCGCGCCACATCACCTTTGCGGACCCGGATTTCCTGAACGGCCCCGCTCATGCGCTTCGGGTCGCCCGCGCCATGCACGAGCGGTTTCCCTCGCTCACCTTCGACTTCACGGCCAAGGTCGAGCACCTCATCAAGCACGAGGCGCTTCTGCCGGAGTTCGCAGAATACGGATGCGCGTTTTTCGTCACAGCAGTTGAATCTTTAAGCGACATCGTCCTTGGTCATCTGGTGAAAGGACACAACCGGGAAGACGTCTTCCACCTGGTGAAAGCCGCCCGGGAGGCGCGTGTTTCCATCAGGCCGTCTCTGGTGGCATTCACGCCGTGGACGAGCGCGCAGGATTATTTCGATCTGCTTGATTTCATTGAAGAATACGCCTTGATCGACGAGGTCGACCCCATACAGATGGCCATCCGGCTATTGGTGCCGCCGGGCTCCCATTTGCTCGAATCACCCCACATGAAGAGATACATCACCGGACTCGATGCAGAGAATTTCATCTACCGCTGGGAACATCCGGATGAGAGAATGGACAAGCTACACCAGGAGGCGCTCCTCCTCGCCGAAGATGCGGCAGCGCGTCAGGAGGACGCCGCCGTGACTTTTTCCAAGATTCGCGAATTGGCGGCCGATATTCTCGAACGTCCCGATCAGGCGCAGCCAAAGGCCGCCTTCGCGCCCGATCGAATCCGCCCGCCCCGTCTGACCGAATCGTGGTTCTGCTGAGCGGAGCCCACCCAGGGCCAGTTGGCCCTCTGAGATATCAAGAGAAGATTTACGTCAAAACCTTTGTATACGTTTCCGCGTCGAAACCGACGATGAGGGCGTTTCGATGTTTGATGACCGGCGCCCTGAGCGTGCCCGAGCGGCCCATCAAAAGAGCCAGCACGTCTTCGCGCGCAGGGTTTTCCTTTTTGATATTCAGGTGAATCACCTTTCTGCTCCTGGTCGAATAGACGTCCGTAACGCCGTCCAGAACCGAGTCGACGTTGCTCTCATCCACCACGTCTTTTCTGGAACTGGCCTGCTCGGATACCTCGATACCATTTTCCGCAAGAAACGCTTGCGTTTTGACGCAGGTCTTTCAGCCGGAGCGATGGTAGTACCAATCCACTGTCTTGGACATGTCTCAGAATCTCCTCACAAAACGAGAAACCCTCTCGCTCGAAAACCATGATGGCGGCAAAGCGATTCGGGGGATGCTCGCCCCCGGCTAACGCATGACAAAACGAAGATTTCCCCGCCTGATTAAAGGTTCATGACGGCGACGGCCCGGATGGGAGAGCCGGTGCCCGCGCGAATCCTGAGCGGGAGTCCCACATAGAGAAATTCCTTCCCCGCCACCGCTTCGATATTCGCGAGATTCTCCGTGTTGTGGCGCTGAAGTTCCCGGCAAAGCACATGGCAGGGGAACGTCAGCTCTATGGTGTTCACGCCGGCGTCGATGCTGGGCGCATCCTGGCCGATGTTCACCACGCCGCATTCGCGATAGAGGAAGTTCGCGGCGTCGTAACCCAGACCCGGGTAGGTGTTAAGGTAATCGTCCGTCGGATAGGTGCGCTTGAAATGCCCGCCCGTGAAGAGGAACGTGCCGTCTTTGGGGGGCGTGAGATTCGTCGCCGAAAGCTCATCCTGCAAGAGCTGTAAGGATATCTCCTCCATCGGCTCCACCTTGCCCGTGAAATCCAGCGCGATCGCCCGGGTGATGAACCATTCGAGTGGCGCCTGATCGATATTGGGCGCCGTTTCGCGCTCATCGATATGGCTGACCGAATCGGTGTGCGTCGGCCCGTGATCGCACATGTGGAGCATCATGGCCGCATACGTGATGTCCTTGGGCTTGATCGGCGCATTGGCCGCGTCTTCGTGCCGGGCGACGTATTCGATTTCGGTGGCCGGGTGTCCGGGAAATCTGGGTGCGCCGGTGTAGATCTCCTGGCTCAGATCGATAATTTCGTACATGCTCGTCTCCTCAACAAACAATCCGAAAAGCCCCCGCACGTGAATGCGGGAGCTTCATCGTCAACAAAAATCAGGCGACGCCGCCGACCGTGACGCCGTTCGACACCGGACACTCGAGGTCGGGCCATATCTTCGTCATGAACGTCTCAAGCTCGTAAATGACCTCTTCCTTGGGGCATTGCGCGTAGTGCCAGATGAGCGTGATGAATTCCGAGGGCACTTTCTCGTACGTTTCCTCCCATTCTCGCTTGAGCCTGTCCACCGGACCGCCCAGGAAGATGCCGCTTTCCTTGATGTTCTGGATCCAGTCGATGCTCTCCGTGTCGTCCGGGAACTGCGGGAAGAAGGGCACGTAGAAATTCTGGTAGATGTCCTGATCGTAGTTCTTGAGCTTCTCGTCGTATTCTTCTTCGGTGTCCGTCACATGGATCCACCGGCAGACGCACTGCCGCTCGCCATGCGCGAAATTGTGGCCCGCCTTGGCCGCTTCTTCCACGTAGAGGTGGGAGAATTCCTCCATCTTTTCCAGTTTGGTGAAATACACGGGCCGGAACCCGTGCCTCGCCGCGAATTTGATGGAATCCGGGCTCGCGCTCACCGCCTGGAACACGGGCGGATAAGGATCCTGATAGGGCTTGGGAACGACGCTCACCTTTCGCACCCGATTGTCGTCGCCGATCTCGCCGATTCCGCCGGCGTCCCGGGCGCTCTTCCAGGCCGGGTAATCGATGCCATCCTCATACGGGTAGGGAATCTCGTAGTAATTCCCCTTCACGTCCACCGAGTCTTCCTGCCAGAATTTCAGGAGCATCTCGACGCGTTCTTCAAAAATGTCGCGGTTCTTCACGTCGTCGGCCCCGCCGAGGGCGTCGGAGACGGTGGCCCGGGTGTCGCTGAACTGCCCCAGGACGTTCGACCATCTGGACTGGTACCCGCGCGCCAAGCCGCAGAAGAACTTCCCTTTGGTGATGTGGTCGAGAATCGCCGTCTCCTCGGCCACGCGAATCGGATCCTGCGTCGCCATGACGTAACCCAGCGCGCCCACCCGCGCATTCTTGACGTGATTGGCCCACCAGGCGTTGAGAACGCCCGGATTGGGACCTACCTCGTAACCCTCCGAATGCAGGTGGTGCTCGATGGTGCTGATGCCCCAGACACCCATCTCATCCGCGGCCTTTACGATGTCGACCCATTCATGAAGCACGTGATGGTACAAATCCTTGTCCCTGGCCAGGGGCCTTTTCTGCTCGCGCTCCTCCCGGTTTTCCGTCGGCAGCATGGGGTATAGCTGGATGATCACTTTGGGTTTTGCCATCGCCTTATTCTCCTTTCTCGACAGAGATTTTCTTCACCCTCGGGCGCCGGAGGCCAGCGCTTGTTTAGATAAATTCATTTTATTTTTCACTTTATGGAGAAGCCTGGATAGCCTCTCCCTTTCATCGTCCTCCAAATCATTCATGAGATCCGCTATGCGTGAGTAATAGTCCGGGAAAATGGCGTGCAGGCTCTCTTTTCCCTTGGGCGTCAGGCGCACGATGACTTTCCTCCTGTCACCATCGTGGCTGAAACGCTCGATGAGTCCGTCGCGCTGAAGTCCCTTCATCAACCCGGTCATCGTCGCGCGCGTCACGCCCGCCTGCCCGGCCAACTCCGACGGGCTGAGGCCCGAACCGTTGTTTCTCATTTGCGAACGCAGCAGCAGCAATAAAACGATAAACCTGCCCTGCGATACGCCGTGATTGGCCAGGTACGTTTCAAAGGCAGTAAGCATATCACTGCCGACCTGCAAGAAAAGATAAAACAACATGACGGAGGATGTATCCAGAGAGGAATACTCCGGCACGAGAGGCCTGAAATCTTCCTCGTTCGGCAGTTCTTTCATATAGAACATGGGTTTGCTCCGAGAACAAAATGCTATGGGGCCTAATTATATGGGGCCTTACAATCCAAGTCAACCCGCGCTTCCTCACGGATGTTTCTTGAGCATTGATTGAACATGCCGCCGATGCAAGAAACCACAATTTCGGGTCTTGAAACATTCATCAAATGGGATATATTAGCGGTTGTACGGTAATATCCTTGCGTTTGGAGGATATGAATTCACCGATTCGTGAATAAACTTCGGCCGCTTCGCCTAAGATACCAAATGATTGGATAATCCAGGAGGATTTCTGAAATGCGCTCTCAAGACTTCACTCGCTCGACCGGGCAACGCGTCATCGCACAAGACGCCGCCGCGTTCATGCAGCGCGTCTACGGCTGGATGACGCTGGGGCTATTCGTTACGGGCTTCAGCGCGCTCTACGTCGCATCCAGCCCCGCCGCCATCCAGTTCATATTCGGAAGCTCCATCTCGGTATTTCTGGTCATCGGCGTTCAACTCGCCCTGGTTTTCTCCATCAGGCCGGTGATGCGCAGCAAAGGCTGGCAGGCGGGCGCGGTTCTGTTTCTGCTCTACAGCGCGACGCTGGGCGTCACCGTTTCCACCCTGCTCCTGCGCTACACGTTCACCTCCGTGGCCCAGGCGTTTTTCGTCACCGGCGGCGCGTTCGGCGGGCTGACCCTCTTCGCCTTCGTGACGAAAAAAGACCTCTCGGGCGTGGGCAACTTCTGCATGGTGGGACTCATCGGCATCATCCTCGCGAGCGTCGTCAACATCTTCGTGGGCAGTTCCGCCGTTCATTTCGCCATCAGTGTTCTGGGCGTTCTCATCTTTGCGGGTCTGACGGCCTATGACACCCAGAAGATGAAGGAATACGCCTACACCCAGGACACGGACAACGAAACGGGCAGGCGCGCCTCCATCATGGCGGCGCTCGAACTCTACCTCGATTTCATCATGATGTTCATTTACCTCACGCAGCTTCTGGGCGCTTCACGCGAATGAGCAAGGCAACCATACCCATCCACAAAGCCGGGGCTTCGGCCCCGGCATTGCCTTGATAGCACCGCAACTATGGTTTGTCTCTTCCAATTTCCCGACAATGAGTGATATAATCAGAATTATGAAAGACGTAACACCTACCATCGCCCTGGCAGGAGAATAACCGTGGGGCTTCGCATCTCCATAGGGGCGATTATCGCCATTCTGCTCGGCGGGACAGGATATTTCGCCCAGCAATCCCAATCGACAAAAGATCTGCTCCAACAGCGTGAAGCCGAACTCAAAACAGAAAAAGAGAGTTCCGCCAAGCTCAAAAGCGAAATTCAGGGCCTCAAAGACATAGACCAGAAGATGAAGAGTCTGGAGTCCCAGCTCGCAAAAGAGGTTGCCTCCGCCAAGACGCAGATGGAAGAGCTGGACAGGCGCGTCACCGAGAAAAGCGCCGCTATCGAGCAGGACCAAGCGAAAATTCAAAGCCTTGAGGCCGCGCTCCAGGAAAACCAGACCGCCCTCGATAACGAGCGTAAGGCGCGCGCCGAAGTTGAAAAATCAAACCAACAAAACGTCGAACTCGCCGCCGGTCGAGCCGAAGAGATAATACGCCTCGAAGCCGCTCTCAAAGAAAATCAAACAACTCTTGCGAGCGAACGCAATGCAAGATCCGAAGAATTAAAGCGTCTCGAAGCGCAGACCGAAGAGTCGAGCCGACTCGCTGCGAAGAAAGACGAGGGGATCAAACAGCAAAAAGCCGAAATCCGAAACCTCAAAGCCGTAGCGGACATCATCGAAGCCTCCCTCAATTACCAGAGCAGATTACGCGCCAAGGCCGAAAAGGCGAACAAAGCCAACATTGAGCTGGCTGCCAGCCGGGCCGAAGACATAAAGCGACTCGAAGCCCAGACCAAAGAGACGAGCCGACTCATCGCGGAGAAAAGCGCCGCTGTCGAGCAGGAAAAAGAGAAAGCCCGAAAATTCGAAATCGCCCTCAAACGAATTCAGGCGAACCTCAAGAGCGACCGCAAAACACAGGCGCTGGTTGATAAATTGAGCAAACAAAGCCTCGAGTTCGCAGCCGAGCGGGCCAAAGAGATTAAACGTCTCGAAAGCGTCCGGGGCATTCTCGAAGCCCAGGTTCTGAGAATGGACAAGCTCATCGCGTCCGAGCAGAAAGAAGCGAAAAAAAATGATATCACCGCTATATCCAAGACAACAGCAACAACAGAGAAAGTAAAAGCCTTAAATGGCGAACTTGCCAGGAAGCGAACCGAGGAAATAGCCCGTCTCGAAAAAACCAGAGCACTCCTCAAAACCCAGGTTCAGGAAATGGGCCGGATGATTACGGAGAAAAACGCCGGGATCGCGCGAGAGAAAACGAAAGCGCAAAATCTGGAACTCGCGCTCAACCAAATCCGCACAAGCCTGGATAATGAGCGCCAGACGCGCGCGAAGGTGGAAAAAGCGAATGCGCGGAATGCAGAACTCGCGAGAATAAGAGCCGAAGAGATAGGGCGCCTCACGAAAGCCAGGGAGCTTCAAAAGGCGCAGATACAGGAGATGAGCCAGCTGATCGGCGAGAAAACCTCCGTGGCCGAGCTAATCAAGAACAAGCTGGATCAGACGAATCTGAGTCTGTCGGAAACGATCAAGAAACACACGCTGGCTATCGCGCGCTCGAAAGTCCTGGAAAAGAGAGCGCTCGAAGAAGCCGAACGAGCCAAAAGGCTGGAATCGGACCTGAGCGAAATGAGCGGCAAGCTCAAGGAACAACACGTCAGCCTCCAGCGGACCAAAGATCTGCTCCGCCTCACCATCGTAAACAGCCTCTTGTTCGATTCCGGCAGCGCCACGCTCAGGGAGAAAGGCTTCGAAACGCTTTCGAAAATCGCGGAGTTTCTCCAGAAACAAACGGACAAGATGATCCGCATAGAAGGGCATACGGACAACCGGCCCATCAAAGGCAACCTGCTCGATCGCTACCCATCGAATTGGGAGCTTTCGTTCGCACGCGCTATCGCCATCGTCAAATTCCTGGAATCGAAAAACATATCGCCCGCGCGCATGTCGGCGACCGGGCATTCGTTCTACCGTCCCGTGGCGGACAACGACAGCGAAGAGGGCCGCGCCAGAAACAGACGAACCGTCATCCTTCTTGGCAGCCCCCGTCCCGCTGTGGAAGGGGCGACTCGCTAGCGTTTCGCAGGTTTGATTTGGAAGGCTAAATTTTAAGCACAGCTTCGAGTTCGGTGCCGAGTTCTCGCTCCGCGATCACGGCGCCCGTCAATCGGTCTTCCTGAAACACTTCATTGGCCACGCGCTGGATATCCTGCTCACCCACGGCGTCGATATCGGCCAACTCTTCCTCCACGGGGTAAATTTTGCCTTTGAGCATGAGGTTCGAGCCGTTTCGGCCCGCGTGGTATTGCGAACTCTCGTGTATCTGGAGATTGCCCTTGATGTAGCGCTTCGCTTCGGCCAATTCCTGACTCGTTACGGGTTCGGTCTTGAACTTTCCCGTTTCGGAGAGCATCACCTCGGTCGCCTCCACCGCCTTTTCAAGCGCCACGCCCGCTTTCAGTTCAATCATGCCCGTATCGGTGTAGCGGTGTGGCGCGGCGCCCACGCTGTAGGCAAGACCCCGCTTTTCGCGCACTTCGGTGAATAATCTGCTGCTCATCTTGCCGCCCAGTATGTTGCACATCACGCGAAGCGGGCCGGCGTCTTCGTGATTGAGGCCGAAGGCGCGAAACCCGAGTGCGAGATTCACCTGATCCGTCTGGCGGGCCTGATCCACGATTTTGGCTTTGCTCTCCCCGGGCAAGCCGGGAGAGAGAGGCTTCTCCTCGCTGCCGGTTCGCTCTCCGAAATATCGCTCGGAGAGCGCCATCACCTCCTCGTGTTTCACGCCGCCCGCCACGGATATCACCGTGTTGCCGGGGGTATACCATTTCTCTATCAGCTCGCGCATATGCTCGGGTTCTATCGCGTTGATGGTCTCCCGGTCCCCGATGACGCCCATTTGCAGGTTGTAGACGGTGGTCTCCAGCATATCCGACACCCAGATACGCGGCATGTCCTCATACATCTTCAACTCTTCGAGGATGACCATCCGCTCCCGGTCCCACTCGTCCTTGTCCAGCAGGCAGTTGTTCACCGCATCCGCATAGACTTCCAGGACGGTGGCGAACGCTTCGGCCGGCGCCGTGAAGTGATAACAGGTGCGCTCGGGCGCGGTGTTCGCGTTGATGGAAGCACCGTTGCCTTCCATCTCGCGCGCGATGTCGAGCGTCGTTCTCGAAGGCGTGCCCTTGAAGACCATGTGTTCCAGCGCATGGGAAACGCCCACCACTTCATCGCGCTCATGCCTGCCGCCGCAGCCGAAATAGATATGGAACGCCACGGCCGCCGATTCCGCGCGTTCCGCCGTCACCACGCGAACCCCGTTGGAAAGTTTATCCTCGACGATCTTCATGAAGCCTCCCGGACAGGAAAAAAGGCGAGCTTTACCTCAAGCGGTTTCATTTTTTACTGGTGCCGGAGAGAGGACTTGAACCTCCACGGGCCGAAGCCCACTAGAACCTGAATCTAGCGCGTCTACCAGTTCCGCCACTCCGGCGAGAAGATTGGTAGTCATTCCCTATATCGGGGGGCGAATGCGTTGTCAAGGATTCGAGCCGATGAATCAAACTATCTCGTCATTTGCTATAGTCCGAGGAAGGGGAGACAACTTCGAACCTGAACCCGGCAAACCAGGGGAAGAGATGCCCAAAATCACGCTCTATACGCGAAGCGAGTGTCATCTATGCGATGAGGCGAAAGCGGCGATGATGCGGCACTTCCCGAATCTCGTGATCGATGAGGTCGACGTGGATACCGACCCCGAGCTAATCCTCCAGTACGGCGAGGAGGTGCCGGTCGGTTATCTGGGGGAAACGAAGGTTTTCAAATTTCACCTGGACGTCAAGCGATTGCGCCGCCTGCTCGATGAGACAGAACCGCAGGCATGAACCTCCTCGCATTCTACGGATTCATCACCGTCATCTCGCTTAGCGGCGTCATGTCGCCGGGACCTCTCACGGCATTCCTCATCGCGCGCGGCAGGCAAAGCCCGTGGGCGGGAATCCGGGTCACGCTCGGCCACGCCCTGGCCGAAGTTCCCCTGATCATCGCCTTATATGCCGGGCTACAGCCTTTTTTTGAAATCCAGGGGATACGCGAAGGCGTCTCCCTGCTGGGTGGCGGCGTCCTTCTCTATCTGGGGAGCGGCGTATTCAAGAATTTCCGGGCATCCGCCCCCGAGGGAAATAGCGTTCTCGAGTGCAACTCCCTCACCGGCGGCATTCTGCTCACCCTCTTGAACCCGTATTGGATTCTGTGGTGGCTTACCATCGGCGCCAGCCTCATCTCGCGAACGAGCGAATTCGGATGGCTGGCCGGTCTGGCGGGAATGATTTTCGTTCACCTGCTGGCGGATGCGGTATGGGCCGTTTTCATCACATGGTCGTCGAACCAGGGGAGCCGCATGATCAGTGAAACCGGTTGGATGAGAATCGAACAAGGCTGTGCGTGGGTGATGCTGGGCTTCGGGGTCTTCTTCATCTACGACGGCCTGGTGGGACTTATGGCCTAGAGGCTCAATTTTTTCCGCCCGTTTTCAATATCGACATGAATTTGCCGCACGAGTTCTTCGGGGCCCGAGAACTTTTTCTCTTCGCGCAAGCGGGAGACGAACTCTACTCGAATGGATTTCCCATACAGATCCCCTTCCCAATCCAATAAGTGGGTTTCGAGAGTTACTTGCTTTTTATCGAACGTGGGACGATTTCCGATGTTCGTCACGGCGGGATATCGGCGGCCCTCCCGCCCATCAATCTGCACCCGAGAGGCGTACACCCCGTTTTCGGGAATCAGGATGGGGGGATAGTCCAAGTTGGCCGTCGGTATGCCGATTTGCCGGCCCCGCCCGTCGCCGCGAACCACCCGTCCCTCTATCATATGGTGCTGCCCCAACCGGCGCGCGGCCTCCTCGACCGCTCCGCTCAGCAACAGCTTTCGTATTTCCGTGCTGCTGACCCGCCTTCCCTCGAACAGATAAGGGTCCAGCACGTGCGTTTCGAACCCGGCGCTCGCCCCCTCTTCCTGCAGGAGTTCGACGTTTCCCGCACGTCCTTTCCCGAAACGGAAGTTGAAGCCGATCACCACGAGCGAAGCTCTCAGGCCCTCGCCGATAATCTGCCGCACGAAATCCCTCGCCTCGGTCTGCGCCAGAGCGGGCGTGAATTTCTCAATAACCACGGCGTCGACGTTCCGGTCTTCCAGGCGGGCCAGTTTTTCTTCCAGGGTCGTCATCAATGGGGGGCGTCTTTCAGGAGCAACCACGGAGAGAGGGTGCGGCTCGAACGTCAGTATGACGCTCCGGCCTCCGCGCCGGGCGGCCTCTTCTTTGATGAACCGGCAAATCTCTCTATGAGCGAGATGAACGCCGTCAAAATTCCCGATGCTCAATATCGAGGGAGAATCCTCAGGATCATAGGCGTCTACTCCCTCAAAAACTTCCACCGTTCGCTCACCTCAAAAGAATCGCGCCTTATGAAAAGCAACTACGAACCAAAGGTTTCTTTCGAAAATCTTTCTAGCAGAGCGTCGCGCACTTGCGCAAGAAAAGAAAGGGCAACGCTCTATCTCCCACATTTACAAAGAGTAACCGATGAAAAAACAAAAACTCATTTCCCTTTTCACCTCGATGCGAGTAGTATATTCTCAAGAAGCCGGAAAACTGGACCGGGAGAATGAAGTGTAGATTCACGGTACAAGCGACCTACGATCAACGCCGCCAGTAACGTGGAGCAAGGTTTTTCATGAGACCGCCCAAATTATTTTCTATCCGCATTATTGCGCCTTTCATTCTCGTTTCTTTATTCTCACCCCCTCTCCCGGACGCAGCCTCAGCCCCGAAATCCACCCTGTCTGCGGAAACGTCCTTCGAGCGTCCGCGCAGCAGCGTGGCGCCGCCAAGTATAAGAGGCCCTCGTCTCGCGCTGTCCATGCGAGAAGCCGTGAGCATCGCCCTTGCGCGCAATTTCGACATCACCATCGCCGGGTTCGACCCCGACATCGCGGAAAGCAACGTCACCAGAGAACGCTCCGCCTTCGACCCCCAGGCCTTCGTGGACACGAGCGTCAGCAAATCCAAGCTCGGCTCTGCGAACAGCGCATTCAACAGGACCGGGGGAATACGGGAAGCCGATTCCCTGGGTATCGCGGCCGGCATCCGCCAACGAATCATCACGGGAGCGGAGTATTCACTCATCCTGCGAAACATCAGGGAATCGACGAATTCCCCGCAAAACGTATTCGACCCGAGTTACCAAACCAGTCTCACTTTCACCATCGAACAGCCTTTGTTCAAAAATTTCGGCATCGATATCAACCGGGCCAGGATCAAGGTGGCCATGGCCACGAAAGAACAAACGCTTCATGCGTATCGAAGCAGGGTTATCCAGACGGTGGACGCCGTTCAACAGGCTTACTGGAACCTCGTCTTCTCCATCGAAAATCTCCAGTTCAGGCGAAAGTCGCTCGATCTCGCGAAGGACCTCTTGCGCCGGAACAAGATTCAAGTCGAGGTCGGCACGCTCGCCCCGATAGAGATAACGGAGGCGGAAGCCACCGTCGCCTCCCGGGAAGAAGCCCTTCTCGTAGCGGAACGCGAAATCAAGGACAGGGAAGACACCCTGAAAATGCTGCTCAACGTAGCGGAGGAGCCCTCTGCCTGGGGCATCAGCATTCTGCCGAGAGACAAGCCGAGGTTCAGAAACGTACGAGTGGATGAGATGCAACTCACACTCGACGCCTTGCGCAAGCATGCGGAACTGGAGAATGCGCGCCTGGAAATCGACAAAAGAAAAATCGATATGAAAGTAGCGAAACAAAACCTGCTGCCCGAAGTCAATTTGAACGCGTCGGCATCCAACAACTCTCTTGCGGAAAGCGAAGGGAGAGCCTTCGAGGAGCAATTCAAAAACGAAAGATACTCATTCTCCGGCGGCGTCTCGTTCCGTATACCCATCGGAAACAGGGGAGCGAAGGCGGACTACCGCCAGGCGCAACTCAGGCACGCCAAAACGGTGGCCTCCTACCATAAAACGCAGCAGGCCATCATGGAGGAAGTTCGCCGCAACGCGCGCAGAGTCCGCGTAAACGTAAAAAGGATCGAGGCGACGCGCGTCGCCAGAAGGCTGGCGGAAGAGCGTCTCGATGCCCAGGAGAAAAAATTCAAGGTCGGGCTCTCGACGAGCAGAGACATTCTCGAAGACCAGGAAAGGCTGGCCAACTCCCTGACGCAGGAAACCCGGGCGCTCATCGACTATCACAAGTCTCTCGCCTCATTGGATAGGGCGACGCATTCCACACTCGAACGGTTCCAGATCGAAATGTTCTATCCCGGCGAGGCCAAGGCGAAACCAACCACAAAATGAATCATCCCCGAATCATTGTTCTGAATTCAGGGATGCGCGTATATCCTTGATATTGCTGCATACTCCAAGGATTACGAGAATTGACCCCCTAATTTACCCATTTTCCCGTGTTATCTAGGGCTTTTGGCTGGCCTCCGGCCATGATCGACATGATGCGCCCGAATCGGGGATGATCTAGGCTTTGAAATGAATGCGCCGGAATTTCCAGTTTGACCGAATCCATGGAAATCAACGCGGGAAGACTATGACAGAAACGGAAGTAATGCGGCCATGGTGCGCAACTCGGTGCGCGTATAGTCGCGCTTGTGAGCTTACCCTCTTATGTCATAACTTGCTGAGAGCACTTCGTAAGTTTCGGCTATTGGGAGATTACATTATGCGTTGCGGTATTATCTCGGTTTTGTTGTTACTGGCCTTTAGTTTCTATGACGTCTCTCATGCTGCTCAAGCGCAGAAGAATCCAGCCGATGATATATTGGCCGCCCTTGAAAAACAGAACACTTTGCTATCCGCGCAGAATGAATATTTATCCTTTATCTTTTTGTCTATGTGCATCGCGCAAAATAACAAAAGAGATTACTGCCTCAAGATAGTGCGTGATATTCAGCAAAGAAACAAAGTGGCTCATGAAGCTCCACATAAAACTTCTCAATGGGATATAGACAAAGCGAATTGTGAGATTTTTGCAAGACGGAACGCTAGAGGTTCTGGTAGGGCTTTATTGCATATGTTTACGAGAAATGAAGAAGTTCAAGCATTAATAGACGCATGTATGAAGTCAAAGGGATATAAGATAGCAGAAAAAAAGGGTGATGAAGAGCAAGAACAGGGTGGTAACTGATCATCCAGCTTTTCAAAGTCAGGCCCGTGAGGAAGGGCAAAAAAGGGAAACTCCTTCAATCATTCCGAAAGAAGGGAAGTGTCTCAGCTTAAAATGAGATTATGCTTTACGCATTTCGTCTAGGTAATTGCGGCCCTTCTGCGTCAATTTACTTTCCCTGCTAGCGAATCCTTTAAAAGATTCATCTGTGCCTGTAGTTAGTGGAGATTCGATAAGGCCTTCTTTTTCCATAAGCTTAATATGTTGCGTAACTTCTTTTCTGTTGTACTTCCCTAGAGATTTAAGATTGATATATCCGTCCTCGTTTTCTTCGGCGCTCAAAAGGATTTGCTTGACGAGTTCCATATCCATAATTGATTCCTATGTGTTAGTAATTTAGCAAGGTATATAATCTCGAAAATTTCAAACTGAGACACTACTTTTTTGCAAAAACAGAAAGCCCCCTCCACCATCACGAAAGAAGGGGACGCCGTTAGTAGAACCGCCACTTCATGATCAGGAGAATTTAGGCATCACACCCTAGAAGCCGCGCAAAATGAATTAAAAACTACCATAACATTACTATTATAATCCGTCGAAATGGCTGGTGCGTGCAATGGCTGGCACTAGATATAGTGGAAAGGGTATAAAAGGGGGTGAATCAACTGGCTAGTAGGGAAGAGCAAGGGTTTAGGCTAAATGATTGATAATAAAAGGCATAAAAAAGTTAATAAAATCCTGGGAATGGACTTCGGCGAAAAGCGGGTCGGGCTCGCCATCAGCGACTCGCTGGGTCTGACGTCCCAACCACTGGGCCTCATCGAAAGACAAAGCGATGCGCAACTGCTCGACGAGACAAGGAACATCATCCGTGAGCATCATGTTCATCTTCTGGTCGTGGGGCACCCCGTCGGACTGTCGAACCGCGATACGTCCATGGCGAAGCGCACCAGGAGGTTCGTGAAATTTTTGCGGAACAACCTCGAAATTCCCGTCGAAAAATGGGATGAGCGGCTCAGCACGACGCAGGCGGACCGCGTTTTGAATGAAATGGAAACCAAGCCGAGCCGGAAGATGAAAAAGCGCGACGTCATCGCGGCGCAACTCATTCTACAGGCCTACCTGGATCATCAAAACGCGAAACGCCCGACTTCCCATGAGTGAAAACGAAAATTCCGTCCAGGAAAGCGAGGCGCCGGAGCCGGCGTCTCCCGCCAAAAAGAGGCGGCTCGGTAAAATCCTCATCGTACTTTTTTCCTCCATCATCCTGTGCGCTTTTCTCGGCTATCAATATCTGGACAGTGAATTCAATCGGCCCGCGAACCCCAAAGCGGATGAAACGAAACACGTCCACATCCGCTCCGGCATGTCCTTCGCCCGGATACTCGAATTGTTGGAGAAAAGCCGCTTGATTCAAAACCCCGGCTTGTTCCACCTCCAGGCCAGACTCAGGGGCGGCGCCAAGAGCATTCAAGCCGGCGTCTATGCGCTCAAAGCATCCATGTCGCCGCGGGAGATATACCGGCATCTATCTGAGGGCAGAGTCGCCCGGCGCACATTCACCATTCCCGAGGGCTACAACGTCCGGGAAATCGCTCGAACCATCCAGCGCGCGAAACTCGCCGGTGAAGAAGAAATTCTCAGGCTCTCCCGCGATCCTTCCTTTCTGGAAGAACTCGATATTTCCGCGGCCTCCATCGAGGGATATCTATTCCCCGACACGTATCATTTCCCGGTGGGCACGGAAACGAAGAAAATCCTGGGTTTCATGGTTCGAACGATGCGGAAAAAATTCTCGCCCGCCCTCAGAGAACAGGCGAAAACGATGGGATTCACCATCCACCAGGCGCTCACCCTGGCCTCGATCATCGAAAAAGAGACATCTCTCGGCAGCGAACGTCCGCTCATCGCGGCCGTTTTCATCAACCGGCTCAAAAGAAGAATGCGCCTCCAGAGCGACCCCACCGTCATATACGGACTCCCCCATTTCGACGGAAACATCACAAAAAAAGATTTACGATACGATTCACCCTACAACACCTACCTCCACCGGGGACTTCCCCCGGGCCCCATTGCCAGTCCGGGGCTGGAATCCATCAAATCGGCCTTGAACCCCGCCAAGGTGAAATACCTTTATTTCGTGGCCACCAAGGCCGGCGGCCATCGATTTTCCCGCACGTACCGAGAACACCGCCGCGCCGTAAACCGGTACCAGCGCAAATAGAAACTGGTTGACCCCGGAATTGCGGTGGTGGCATGATTGTCAACCAGTTGCCCGGCGCAAGAAGGCTTAAGAGTTACAAAGACATTTGAGCGCAGACTGCCGGCTCTTATCGTCCTTTCGGCTCATCCAGCGAACGACCGGACGAGGACCGATCATATGACGACCAAATTACTTCTCCTCGATGAAAGCCTCCTGGTGCAACGCGTCGTGGAATTGGCCTACAGGGATAGGGGAGTCGACGTCCAGATAGCGGAGAATGCAGACGAAGCGCTTGAAATGGCGGAGAATGCGGCGCCGGACATCGTCGTCGCCAGCCTGGACATGGAGGGTTCCGACGGCTTGGGATTTTGCCGTCGCCTGCGCGAAAAACCGGAACTCTCCCAGGTCCCTCTTCTCGTTTTAACGAGCACGCGCAAAAGCGTCAGCGATGAGGTAATCCAGCAAGTGGGCGCGATGGCGAACATCGAAAAACCGTTCAAACCGGTGGTATTCACGGACGAAGTGGAGCGCATCATCGGCCCTGGACATAGCGTATCGACATCACAGCCCGAAACGCAGGCGGAGCCAGGTTCCCCGACGGCAACGGTGGTCGAGAAAACTGCGGAGGAAGCGCCCTCCCCTTCTGAGGACACGACAGGAGAATCCGAAGAATCGCAAGAGGCTTCCGCCGCTGAAGAGGAGCAACGGCCCACATTCGATGCCCCGCCCGCACTCGATAGCGAAACACTCGCTCCCATCATCCAGAAACATCTCGAAGAAGCCGCCGAAAGGATCGCCCCCACGTTGCTCAGCCACATCGAAGACGCCGTGGTAAAACAGCTCCCCTATATCGTAGAGAAAATCGTCATTCGAGAAATCGAAAAAATCAAACGCGGAGAATAAGTTTTGCTGGAACCCCGCTACGACCCGAAAGGGGCCGAAGATCGCTGGTATGCCGAGTGGCTGAAGCGCGGATATTTTCACGGCGCGCCCAGCGAGAACCATGAGCCTTACTCCATCGTCATCCCGCCCCCGAACGTGACGGGCTCGCTCCATATGGGCCACGCCCTGAACAACACCCTGCAGGATATCCTCATCCGCTGGAAGCGCATGAGCGGCCTGCGCGTCTGCTGGATGCCGGGCACCGACCATGCGGGCATCGCCACCCAGAACGTTGTGGAGCGCCAACTCGCCGAGGAAAACCTCTCGCGCGAATCCCTGGGGCGTGAGAAATTCATCGAGCGCGTCTGGAAGTGGAAAGCCGAGAGCGGCGGAACCATCATCCGCCAGCTTCACCGCCTGGGCGCTTCGTGCGACTGGGAGCGCGAGCGGTTCACGATGGACGAGGGGCTCTCCCGCGCTGTGCGCGAGGCCTTCGTGAGGCTCTATGAAGAGGGGTTGATCTACCGCGACAACTACCTGGTGAACTGGTGTCCGAGGTGCGAGACGGCCGTTTCCGACCTGGAAGTCGAGCACGAAGAACACGACGGCCACCTGTGGAATTTCCACTACCCGCTCTGGAGCGGCGGGGACGGCGTCACCATCGCGACGACGCGCCCCGAGACCATGCTCGGCGATACGGCCGTGGCCGTTCATCCCGACGACGAGAGATACAAAAGCCTCGTGGGCGAGCATTTGCGCCTGCCTCTACTGGACAGGAAAATCCCCGTCATCGCGGATTCTTTCGTGGACGCCGAGTTCGGCTCCGGCGCCGTGAAGGTCACCCCCGCGCACGACCCGAACGATTTCGAGGCGGGACTCAGAAACGACCTCCCGCAAGTCAACATCCTCACGCCGGATGCCAAGATCAACGAAAACGGAGGCCCCTACGAGGGGCTGGACCGCTTCGAGGCTCGAAAGCGCATCGTCGCCGACCTGGAAACGCAGGGGCTGATGCGCGGGGTGGAGGCCCATCGCCACGCCATAGGCGGGTGCTACCGCTGCGGCACGGTGGTGGAGCCTTATCTCTCGAAGCAATGGTTCGTGCGCGCGAAGCCGCTGGCGGAGGAATCGATTCGCGCCGTCGAGGACGGGCGAATCAGGATCATCCCCAAGCAGTGGGAATCCACCTATTTCGAGTGGATGCACAACATCCGGGACTGGTGCATCAGCCGCCAGATCTGGTGGGGCCACCAGATACCCGCCTGGTACAACGACGAAACCGGGGAGGTGGTCGTCTCGCGCGAGGATCCGGGCGACCCGAACTTAAGACGCGAAACCGACGTGCTCGACACCTGGTTCAGTTCCGCCCTCTGGCCTTTTTCGACGTTCGGGTGGCCGGATGAGAACGCAGACCTGAAATACTTCTACCCCACGTCCGTCCTCGTCACCGGCTTCGACATCATCTTCTTCTGGGTGGCGAGGATGATCATGACGGGGCTCAAGTTCATGGGCGACGTTCCCTTCCGCGACGTCTACATCCACGCGCTGGTGAGGGACGAGCAGGGCCACAAGATGAGCAAGACGCGCGGGAACATTATCGACCCGCTGGAGATCATCGAGGAATTCGGAACGGATTCTCTGCGGTTCACCCTTACCGCCATGGCCGCCCAGGGGCGCGACATTCGCCTGTCCACCGAGCGAATCGCCGGGTACCGGAATTTCTGCAACAAAATCTGGAACGCGGCCCGCTTCACCCTGATGAACCTGGGCGAGAGCGTTCCCCCCATGCCTCCGAGAGAAGAACTCTCACTCGGGGACAGGTGGATACTGAGCCGCCTGAACGGCGTGACGCGCCAGGTGGACGAAGCGCTCGAGGAATACCGCTTCAACGACGCCGCCCTGGCGCTCTACCACTTCACATGGCACGAACTGTGCGACTGGTATTTGGAAGTCATCAAACCCGCCCTCATCTCCGGCGAGCGGGGCGACGCCAGCCGAGCCGTGCTCGCCGAAGCGCTCGAACGCACGCTGCGTCTTCTGCACCCGGTCATCCCCTTCATCACCGAGGAGATCTGGCAGAAACTCCCGAACCGCACGGGCGAGAGCATCATGATGGCCGAGTGGCCGAAAGCCCAGGAGGGGTGGGACGACGCGCAAGCGGAATCGGAATTCGAGGCCCTGATGGACATGATCGGCGGCATCAGAAACATTCGCGGCGAGCTCAACATTTCTCCCAACAAGGAGATGCCCGCGCATATTCAGGTGCAGGACCCCGGGAAACTCGAGGTCATCATGCGAGAATCCGAATGGATACGGAGACTGGCGAGAATCGCGCCCGACTGGAAGGTCGGCCCCGACGTGGAGCGGCCCAAGGCGTCGGCCCACACCGTTTTCGGCTACGGGCAGGCGTTCGTTCCCATCGGCGGACTCATCGACGTCGAAGAGGAACTGAAGCGCCTCCACAAACAAATCGCCGACGCGAACGATACGATTTCCGGCCTTGAGAAAAAACTCGCCAATCCCTCGTTCATCGAACGCGCGCCCGCCGAAATCGTGGAAAAGGACAAAACCCGCCTGCGTGAAACCCTGGAGCGCGCGGAAAAGCTCCGCGA
Source organism: bacterium (assembly GCA_022825065.1). Lineage (GTDB taxonomy): Bacteria > UBA8248 > UBA8248 > UBA8248 > UBA8248 > Bin107. Next base: position 16,270 of record JAJDYR010000025.1, on the reverse strand, counting down.
GAGCGCGGAGCGGATCGCAGAGTTCCAAAACTAGATGAACCCCATCGGCGCCGAGGAAAAAACACTCGATTGGCGGGTCGAAACTGTTGAGGTGACAAGTTCCACCAACGATCTGGTCTCCGCCCGCGCGCGAGCGGGCGAAGCGGGCGGCCTCGTCATACGCGCGATTTCCCAAACAAAAGGACGCGGCAGAAGGGGGCGCTCCTGGTTCTCACCACACGGGAGCGGACTTTATTTCTCCATACTGTTTCGCACAGGTGGCGAAGCGGAAAATTCACCCCTCCTGACGCTACTGCTCGGCGTCGCCGCCGCAGAGGGACTCACGGAGGCGACGGGCCTCCGGGTCGGTCTCAAATGGCCGAACGACCTGAGGGTGAACGGCAAAAAAATCGGCGGAATCCTGTGCGAATACCTGGAGCCTCCGAACCAGCCCCCCGCCATCGTCGCAGGATTGGGCGTCAACCTCACGACGCGCGAAGCCGACTTTCCCCTCGAGCTGCTTGCGTCGGCATCCTCGGTTCTTCTCTCGGGAGGAGAGGTTCCCGACGCGGAGGGTCTCCTCGATCTCCTTCTGGCGCGGGTCGCTTTCTGGTACAAGGAATATGAATCGAGCGGTTTCGAGCCCGTCCGGGATCAGTGGCTCAGGTTGTGCGACAATCTGGGCGAGATGGTGTCCGTCCGCGTCGCGGATGAGGCTTTGATTGGAAAAAACAACGGGATTGACGAGGCGGGCCGCCTGCTGCTCGAAAAACCGGGTGGCTCCATCGAGAGAATAACCTCCGGCGAGGTGGAACTCACATGAACAAAGGCTCCTATCTGCTGGCCATCGACGTGGGCAACACGCAGACCGTCGTGGGGCTTTTCGACGGGGAAGAACTCGTCTCGAGCTGGCGGCTCGGCTCCGTGGCCCGCCGCACGACGGATGAACTGGCCATTCTCATGGAAGGCTTGTTCCGGCTTGGGCGTCACCAGATGTCGGACGTGGGTCGTGTCGTGATCGCGAGCGTCGTTCCTCCCCTGGGACCGAATCTGGAGGACATGGCGAAACGCTATTTCGGCGTAAAGCCGCTGGTCGTCGGCCCGGGTATACGGACGGGAATTTCCATCAAATACGACAATCCCCGCGAGGTGGGGGCGGACAGAATCGTCAACGCCGTCGCGGGGTACCACCTCTACGGGGGGCCTTTGATCATCGTCGATTTCGGAACGGCCATCACTTTCGACGCGTTATCCGCCTCGGGAGAATACCTGGGCGGCGCCATTTCGCCGGGCCTGGGAATCGCCCTCGAGGCGCTTATCGATAAAACGGCCCGGCTTCCCCGGGTCGAAACCGCCGTGCCGCCGTCGGTCATCGGGAAAAACACGGTCCACAGCATTCAGGCAGGCATCGCCTACGGGTACCGGGGCCTTGTCCGGGAAATCGTCGACCGCATGAAGACAGAACTCGGACGCGACACCAAAGTCGTCGCAACGGGCGGGCAGAGCCTGGCTCTGGGTGAAGAAGAAGGGGGTTTCGACACGACCAATCCCGATTTGACGTTGCTGGGTCTGCGTCTGATCGCCGAGCGAAATCCCTGAGCCTGCCGAAGGGGCCGTATCGAGGGACGCCCCGTAGGGCCAGGCCTCCGTGCCTGTCCTTACTCGAACCATCCTGAAAAAGGACAACCACAGAGGGCAGGACAACCCCAAAGGGTTGTCCCTACTACAACCGCAACACCGACCGACGAGAGAGAAAATCACTCCTCTCTTGAGGGGTTGTTGAAAAAGTCCTGACCTGCACCCGCAAACCGCCAACGCCTCATTCCTCACCCTGAGTAGCCGCCGAAGGTCAAACGCGACTGAGAAAGGAGTGTTTGTATCGAAGGGCGAGGAACTCGCGCCGTGGCGAGAGCAAACGTTCATTCATCAATCGCGTTTGACCTTCGATACGGCGCTTACGCGCCTACTCAGGATGAGGCGGTGTGGTTTTTTCTTCGTTATACCGGCGCATGCCGTAATCCAGGGATTTTGTCTTTTCGCTTTCCCTTTCGTTTTTTCCGTCATGCCGTTCCAATCGGAAAGGAAATAGAAAACCAGAATACCCCCACCCTGCTCCGCTCTGGATTCCGGCATGCGCCGGAATGACGATCAAAACCGCGTAGGTATTCGCGCCTACAATGCAAGAGGCGCTCCAACTGCAGGGGCGGTTCGCGAACCGCCCCTACGGGAGGGCATCGCCTTTCCCCCGGAGAGGGCTTTCCCAAAGGACCCGGAGGGAGAAGGCCGCAAAGAGGCGCTACTGAAACGCATTCCGAATCAGTTCTTTCGCCTTCGGTTTTCTCCCCGCCTCCGCTTCGAGCAACACCACGTCGAAGCGGCAGATGGATGAGCGCTCTTCGGGGTGCGTCATCAGGTAGTGCTGCGCGGCCTGCGCGATTCTGCGCTGTTTCTCGCGACCCACGGACTCCGCCCCGCTCGAGGACCTGCCCGGCGCGCGGGTCTTCACCTCGATGAACGACAACACCCCGCCTTCGCGCGCGACGATGTCCACCTCATAGCGCGCGCCACGGTAGTTTCGCTCGACGATCTCATAGCCGTGTCTGCGCAGGAATTTTACGGCGGCGTCTTCTCCGATTTTCCCGCTCTCGCGGCTCACGGCGTCCTCATGCGCAGGCCGCCGCCGGCACGCCCCGGAAAGTCCGCCGATGAATGCGGCAGGGGCCATACCGCGCGAGAGCGGCCAGATGATCCCGCGTGGGGTACCCCTTGTGTTTGCCGAAACCATAGCCCGGGAAACGCCCGTCCATCCGGGCCATCACCCGGTCCCGGTACACCTTGGCGACCACGCTCGCCGCGGCGATGCAGGCGCACCGCGAATCCCCCTTCACCAGAGGGGTTTGCGGGAGCGGGACGGGAATCCTCTTGTTTCCGTCGATGAGTACGTGGGCGGGCTCAAGCCCAAGGCCTCCCACGGCGGTCGCCATGGCGCGAAGCGAGGCTTGCAGGATGTTGATTCTCTCAATCTCGCGCGGGCCTGCCGCCGCCAGGGCGACGGCGTGCGCTTTCGCCAAAATCTCGGGCAACAGCGCCTCCCTTTGGCGCGGGGATAGTTTCTTGCTGTCGTCGAGGCCGACGACCCGATTCTCGGGGTCCAGCACCACGGCGGCGGCCACCACCGGGCCCGCCAAGGGGCCGCGTCCGGCTTCGTCCACGCCTGCGACGGGCGAAGCGCCTGCGCTCGCGAGTTCGCGTTCGATGGAATACATGAAAGACCAATAAGGGCGGTAGATTTCTCCAATATATCGATGATTCAGGGCGTCCTCAAGAGGCGAGTCCGCCGACGGGGCAGGGATCGGCCATCCGGCTTGGGAGCGGCCTGAAAATCTGAGAAGATGGGGATATCCTTGAACCAATAAAACTGACTGGAGAATCTACGTTGGCCAAGCCCAAGCTGTTCCGAAAAGACCATCTCATCGACTCGCACGACGAAGGCATCAGGCTGCACCTGAGAGAGAAAAAACCGCGCGGGATGAAGAAATCCGATGCGGCGGGCACGCTGCTCATGGTGCACGGGCAGAGCACCCCCGCCCCTGTCGCCTTCGATCTCCCCTTGCCCGGCTACTCCTGGATGGACTTCGCCGCCGCGCGCGGCTTTCACGTCTACGCGCTGTGCATCCGGGGCTACGGGCCCTCCACACGGCCGCCGGAGATGCTGAGAAGCCCCAAAGGCCAACCCCCCGCCGTGCGGGGAATCACCGCCGTGCGCGACATCGACGCCGCCGTGCGGTTCATCTGCGAGCAAAACGGCATCAATAAGCTGAACCTGCTCGGCTGGTCGTGGGGCACGACGACGACGGCCGCCTTCACCGCCGGAAAGCAAGCTCGCGTCCGCCGCCTCGCGCTCTATGCGCCCTTTTACGCATACGACAACCCCCAGGCGGCGGCCCTCTGGGAAGACCCGGCGCGGCCCGGACGCTGGGACCCCCGCAAGGGCGCATGGCGCTGGGTGACCGAAGCCTACCAGCGCGAGCGCTGGGACGGGAGCATCCCCAGGGGGCGGCACGCGAAATGGCGAACCGAAAAAGCCATCAAACGCTTCTGGAGCGAGCAGCAGAAATTCGACCCCGAAGGGGCGAAGCGAAGAGTCCCCGCCGTCCGCGTGCCCAACGGCGCGATGGCGGACAGCTACGACCGCTCTCGAAACAAGCCGCTCTATGACGCCGGCAGAATCACCTGCCCCGTCCTCACCATCCGGGGAGACCACGACAGAAGCTCGACCGACCCCATCTTCGCCGCCGTGTACCGCGCGCTGGTGAACAGCCGGGGGAAGCGCTCCATCACGCTGGGAGACGCCACGCACTTCGCCCAGTACGAATGGTGCCGCGAGGCTCTATATAACGAAGTTCAGAATTTCCTGGAGGGTTGAGCGGAGAGAAACGCCGGCACCGAAAGGGAAACCCCATAAAGCCCCCCTTGAGGGGGTTGTTGAAAAAGCCTCGTATGCGTCCCCTGGAAACCCCCAACGCCTCTTTCCTCACCCTGAGTAGCCGCCGAAGGTAAAACGCGACTGAGAAAGGAGCGTTTGTATCGAAGGGCGGGGGGCTCGCGCCGTGCGGAGCAATCGCTTCCGCATTGGGCGCGATTGACCTTCGATACGCGGCTTCGCCGCTACTCAGGATGAGGCGGTGCGGTTTTGATCGTCATTCCGGCTTTGCCGGAATGACGGCAGTGGTCAATTCCGAGCGAGGAGAGGTTTTTCAACACCTCCCCTCAGGAGGGAATCATTTCATAAACTCACGTCGATTGAGAAATTCCCTCTCTGTTATTGAGAAGTATTTTCAAAGGCCCCGAAAGCGCCGGCGACATTGTCCTTATTGAAGGTCCCGCCCACTTCTTCGTGATTCGACCCGTAGAAAAGTCCGTGGATATTCCCCGTGTCGAAAGTACCGTCGGCGCGAACGGCAATATCGTCCCATGTGATGTCGGAAAGCGCGCCACCCGTTTCTCGATTCGTGATGTTGGTGAAGGAAACGTCCATCTGGGCGCCTCCGGGATTCGCCGCCCAGAAATCGAGCGTCGCGTCTCCTTCCACGCCGTTCCCCCGGGCGCCTCCTTCCGCCGTGATCACGCCGAGCATGACGCCGCTGTAGGTGGCGTCCGCGGCGGGATGCGTTCCGGTGGCGTTGCCGACCGAAAGCCCCGTGCCGAAACCGGCCGAGGGGATGTTTGGACCGGAATAATTTCCCCAGGCCGCGAGGAAAAAGTTATGGACCATCCAGCCGCCATAGGCCGTGGCGCTGACGGTGCTGTCCTCCCCCAATGCGAAGGTGACGGAGCCGCCATAGACGGGGACGCCGTTTCTCGTGAGGATGAGCTTCGCCGCCTGTCTCAGATTTTCTATGTCAGACGTATCGGTATCCTGGATATCCTGCAGGGACACGGGCTCACCGATACCCGTATTCGGTTCCGTTAACGTGCAGGTTGGCCCCTCGCAATCCGTTTCGAGCGTCGATTCCACGGGCGGCAGCCCCGGGACGGCTTGAACGAGAAGGTAACTGTTGCTGATGGAGAGCGCCGCATTCTCACTCAGCACGATGCCTTCGGTGGAGCCGGTCTCCGGCATGGTGGCGGGGGGCTCTGATTTTTTATCATCGCCGCCACATCCGAAAAGAAGAATCGTCGTTAAGAGAATCGCAAGGGTTCGTCCCATTTCACATCCCCTTTCAGTAAGGGTTCATGCCGAAGCAGCGCGCGCTTCAGCCACGTCCCTTCCAGTGCGGTATGTGATGGGCGGAAATGTTGCAGAATCAACGGCGAAGAAGAAAAAGAGTACATCGAGGCCCGAAAACGGAGGTTCCGCTTCTACCTACCTCCAGCGACGCTCTTTCACCTGAGCGGCCTTGCCCATGCGATCTCTCAGGTAGTAGAGCTTCGCGCGGCGCACGCGTCCTCTTCGGGTAACTTCTATCTTGTCGACTCTCGGGGAATGCACCGGGAAGATGCGCTCCACCCCGATTCCGTATGAGAGTTTTCTGACACAGAAGCGCTCGCGAAGCCCACCGCCCTGCCTTCCGATGACGGTGCCCTCGAACACCTGGATGCGTTCCTTGTCACCCTCGACGATTTTCACGTGAACACGCACCGTGTCGCCCGGCTCGAAATCGGGAATGTCCTTGCGCATGCCCTCGCGCTCAATTTTGTCGATAATGTTCACCTGCCTGCTCCTTGTCCTGAAAAACCGGCACTATACCTCTCTTTTGCCGAAAATGCGATCCACCACAATTGCCGCAGCACCACGAACCGAGAGATGGTTGAATCCCGTATCGGCCTGCGCCTCCACGGGCAGCAAAACCACGTCGGACATCTCCAGAACCTCATCCGCGAGACCCCAGCTCGTGCCGAACAAAATGACGTGCGGGACGTCTATTTCCTTCATCTCGCCGCGCAGCGCTTCATACCCCACGGCGCCGGGCGTCCGCCTGGCCGTCGTGGCAACGCATCGCGGCCTTTTGGATTCCTTGCGCTCCACCCACTCGATGAGCGCATCCAGTGACGGCAGAACTTCGAGGAATTCAAGCGTCTCGCTCCTTTGCGGGTGCAGCGTGCGGCCCGGCCCTTGCGTGAAATGACCTATCACCCGCTCGACGAACGCCCGCTGCGGAGCAGAAGGATGTACCACAAATACGCCCGAGACGCCATAGGTGCGGCCCACGCGGGCGAGATCGTGCAAATCGAGGCTCGTAACGGAAGAAGTCACCAAGCCGCCCGCGCGGTTGAGCACCGGATGGTGAATCAGCGCGAGATAGACGTTGCCCAATACCCCGCAGCCCTTCTAGGTCCGTGAAGATTCCAGCAGGCGCATATCCTCATCGCTCAAACCGGCCCGCTCGAACAAGTCCTTGCGCCTCTCCCGCGTTCTTATGAGCGCCTGGCGCCTTCTCCAGAGGCGAACCGCCTCGTGGTCGCCGGATAAAAGCACGTCCGGCGCGCGGACCCCCTCGAACTCCGCCGGCCGCGTATAGTGGGGATGATCGAGAAGGCCGTCGGTGAAGCTGTCCTGGGCGGCGGAAGCATCGTTGCCCAGGACGCCGGGGATGAGCCTGCCGACGGCGTCGATGACCGCCATGGCCGGAATCTCTCCTCCCGAGAGCACGTAATCGCCGACCGATATCTCCTCATCCACGCACAACTCACTCACCCGCTCGTCCACGCCCTCATACCTTCCGCAGATGAGGAGCAGCCGAGGCGCCTCCGAGAACCTGCGGGCCGTCGCCTGATCGAACAGCCGCCCCTGCGGCGTGAGCAGGACCTTGAGCGGTTCTGCATCTCCGTCTTCGCGAATCGCCCGGACGCCCTTTACGATGGGTTCGGGCTTCATCACCATGCCCGCCCCCCCGCCGAAGGGCGCGTCGTCGGTCTGCTGGTATTTCCCCTCGGCGAAATCGCGCAGGTTCCAGACCTTGAATTCGAGAACGCCCCCCTCGACCGCACGCCCCACGACGCCCTCCCGGAACGCCTCTTCCACCATGCGGGGCAGCACGGAAAGAACGTCGATGCGCATGAGACCTCCTCAATCCTCGTGGTCGAACTTCGGAAGACGGAAAACCCAGCAGTCCCCCTCGCGCCTCAACACGACCTCGCGCGTTGCGGGCGCGAGCAACTCCCCGCCTCCCGGCGCCCGGATGACGATGACGTCGTTTCCACCGGCTCCGAACATGTCCACTACGCGCCCGAGGGGGCTTCCCTCCTCGTCGATGATCTCGCAGCCCTCGAAATCCTCGAAATAGAGAACCCCCTCCTCGGGGCCGTCGAGGAATTTCCTGTCCGCCAAAAAAATCGTCCCCCGCAGCGCCTCGGCGTCTTCGGGGGTGTCGATTCCCGTGAACTTCCAGACGACGGCTCCCTTGCCGCCCTGGTGGCAGGCCGCCACTTCGAACCTCTGCACGGGCTCATCTTGAGAGAACACTTCTTCGATTCGCCCGTAGACGCCCGCGTCGTCGAGCCAGGGTTCCACCCGAACGGCTCCCTTGATGCCGTGCGGCCTGAGCGCGACGCCCACGGCCACCTTGCCGCTCACGGGGTTTTCCTAATCGTTGATGCCCGCCCTGTCGAGAAGGTTTCTGACCGTCCGGGTCGGGATGGCGCCCTTCTCCATCCAGGCCTTCGCCTTCTCGAGATCGATATGAACGAATGCGGGGTCCTGCGACGGGTCGTAGCGGCCGATGCTCTCGATGAAACGACCATCGCGCGGCATGCGCTCATCCTGGACGACGACGCGATAGCGCGGCGCTTTTTTCATACCCCCGCGGGCAAGTCTGATTTTTACGGCCAAAGTATATCTCCCTAGAAATTAAGCATCTGACGCATTCTCTGCATCTGTTTTTTCTTGCCGCCCTTTGAAAATTGCTTCATCAGTTTCTGTGTCTGCGCGAATTGCTTGAGCAGCCGGTTCACGTCCTGCACCCGGGTTCCGCTCCCGGCGGCGATGCGCTTTCTGCGGCTGCCCTTGATGATCTCGGGCTTCGTGCGCTCGGCCGGCGTCATCGAATCGATGATGGCCACCGTGCGCGTGAGTTCTGTCTCGTCGATATCCACGTCGGGCATCCTGTTTCCCAGCCCCGGTATCATGGACAGGACATCGCCCATCGAGCCCATCTTCCGCATCTGGAGGATCTGCTCTTTCATCGTCACCAGGGTGAACGCCCCCTTGCCGAGGGATTCCACCATGGATTGCGCCTCATCGGGGGAGATGGCGGCTTCGGCCTTCTCAATGAGGGACATGACGTCCCCCATGCCCAGGATGCGCGAGGCCATTCTCTCGGGGTGAAACTCCTCGAGCGCGTCGAGCTTCTCGCCCACACCGGCCATCTTGACGGGCACGCCCGTCACCGAGCGCAGTGAGAGGGCGCCGCCGCCCCTGGCGTCGCCGTCGAGCTTCGTCAGCACGACGCCCGTGATGCCGATTCGCTCGGAAAACGCGGCCCCTAAGTTCACCGCTTCCTGGCCCGTCATGGCGTCCGCGACCAGGAGCACCTCATCAGGCCGCGCCGCCTCTTTCATCCGCTTCAACTCGTCCATCAAGGCGTCATCGACGTGCAGCCTGCCCGCGCTGTCCACGATGCAGTAATCGAAATGCTCGAGCCGGGCGCGTTCCGCTGCCCGCCGGACGATTTCCACAGGATCCGGCACCCCTTCCGAATCGAACGCTTCGGCGCCCGTCTGCTCGGCCAGCCTCTCAAGCTGGGTGATGGCCGCCGGCCGCGCGACGTCCGCGGGCACGAGAAGAACGCGCAATCCCTTGCCTTTGAGCTTCAGGGCGATCTTGCCGGCCGTCGTCGTTTTTCCCGAACCCTGCAGACCGACGAGCATCACGGTGGTGACGCCGCTCGCGGCGCGCTCGAGCGGAGCGCTCTTCGCCCCCATGAGTTCCGTGAGACGCCCCTGGACCGCCTTGATGACCTGCTGGGAGGGGTCCAGGTGCGCGACGCGCTCGGCGCCGACCAGATCCTCGCGGATTTTCGCCACCAGATCCTTGGCGACCCGGAAGTTCACGTCGGCTTCGAGAAGCGCCAGGCGGATCTCGCGAAGCGCGGAATCGACCTCTTTTTCTCCCAAAACGCCCCGGCTTCTCAAATCCTTGAAGATCCCGCCCAGGCGCTCTTTCAAGCCGTCAAACATCGAACACCCCAACTGATTGATATTCAATATGTTTTCGATTTTCCGCCCGCAAGGCCGGGTGAGGAAACCCAACTTATAAGGATTTTATGCGGCGAGTGTCAACCACATGTGGATGGGGGAGCCCTCTCGGGGCTGCTGAAAAAGTGCGATGCGGCGCAATCCTCCTCCCCGTCCTGCGCAGCCCACCGCTGCGCCTCACCCTGAGTAGCGGCCCCTCGACTTCGGCAGGCTCCGCCGTTCCCCGACACCCGTCACCCTGAGTAGCGGCGAAGCCGCGTATCGAAGCGCGAAATCGCGCTCACCGGAGAGATGCGCCTCCCATCCTTCGATACGGCGCGTACGCGCCTACTCAGGATGAGGTTTTATGGCCACCCGCACAGTAGAAAGGAGGACCGCCGCGTAATCCGCCATACCGCGCGCCACCGGCGAGAACATATTGCCAACCGACGAGAGAGAAGATATCAACTCCCCCCCTGAGGGGGAGTCGATGAGCTAAGGGCGTAAGCCCGCAAGCGAATCGGAGGGGGGACATGCCACAGAAAAAGCTCCCCCCACCGCATCAGCCTTCGCACAAACCGCTCGGCTTCCTCGTCGGGCTTTCCCCTCGGGAAGCCCGACCCTCAAGGGGGGAGTTGATTTCCTCACTCATGGGTCGGCAACTACCCTCAAGGGGCCGTTGAAAAAGACCCCTTCCTCAGGGAATAAAACCAACCCCCCCTACCCCCCCTTGTCAGGGGGGCAAGAAAAAACAAAAACCCTCTACCGGTGGCAGGCGTAGCCTTTTCATACCTCCCTGACAAGGGAGCAAGGAAAAGCAAAATCCCCTCGGCCCGGCGGGGGCGCATCGCCTTTTTATACCCCCCTGACAAGGGGGGGTAGGGGGGGTTGCTCCTTTGCCAAAAGCCTTTTCACCCGCCCCGGATGCCGCGTATGGCCTCGGCATAGTCTTTCGCCCCGAATACGGCGGAACCGGCCACCAGTACTTCCGCGCCCGCCGCGCGTATTTCTGCCGCATTCTCAGGCGTCACGCCGCCGTCGACCTCTATCAGAGCCGACAGCCCTCCCGCCTCGATCATCTCTCTCAGGCGGCGAATCCGCTCAAGCGAAGCCGGGATGAATTTCTGGCCGCCGAATCCCGGATTGACGCTCATGACGAGGACCATATCCACCTCCGGGAGCAGGCCCTCCACCGCCGAAAGCGGCGTTCCGGGGTTCAGCGTCAACCCGACGCCCAGGCCGAGCCCGCGAATGCGCTGCAAGGCTCGGTGGATGTGCCTCGGCGCCTCCACGTGAACCGTCAGGATGTCCGCGCCCGCATCGGCGAACGCTTCGATGTAGCGATCCGGATCCGCAATCATCAGGTGCACGTCGAGCACCCCATCGGGCGCGGCTCGCCTGGCCGCCTCGACGCCCAATGGCCCAACGGAAATGTTCGGCACGAAATGACCGTCCATCACGTCGAAATGCAGCCAGTCCGCCCCGGCTCCGCGCACCGCCGCTATCTCTTCGCCCATCCTCTCGAAAGCGCACGAGAGCAGAGAGGGCGCAACCCGGATTTCGCCGGGCGCCATATCCGGCTTGGGCATGTCGATTCCTTCCCTAATGAAGCTGCCTAAAAAACCCTCACATCTCTCTCATCCTGAGTAGTGGCCCCTCGACTTCGCTCGGGGCAGGCTCCGCCGTTCCCCGACACCCCTCACCCTGAGTAGCGGCGAAGCCGCGTATCGAAGGGCGAAATTCGCGCCCACCGGAGAGATGCGCCTCCCATCCTTCGATACGGCGCTTTCGCGCCTACTCAGGATGAGGTTTTATGGCCACCTACGCGGCCCAGAAAGATGAATCGCCGCGTAACCCCCGGTACCGCCCGCCCCTGACGAGGCTTTTTTAACAACTCCCTAATGCGTTTGCTCTTCGACCAGAAGACCATCCAGGAATATACGCGCTCTCGCCGCGCCCTTCACCCGCACGAGCAGGTGAATCTCCTCGCCCGCGCTCACTTCGCGGGAGAGTTCCTCGCGCGTCTCGCCGTTCGATTCGAGTTCCACGCGAAGCGCCCGCCTGGGTTTTCCGTGCGGCACGCGGTAGCGCAGGACGATGAAATTTCCCGCCATCTGGTCCGCGCCGCGCGCCACGTCCACGTGCACCCGATGGCCGGCCAGAACACGCCGCCCGTGCGGCGGGATCTGCGAAACGATGGAGGCCCTGAGCGATCCCGGGCGGTCCACGTAGCGCACGCGCCCGACCGTCAGGCCAAGCGCGCGAACCTTGTCGAGGGCGCTGTTGACGGGCTCTCCAATGAGCGAAGGCATGACGTAGGCCCGCTCACGGGGGCCCTGGCTGACGAATAGAATCACGCCCTCTCCCCGCCTGATGTTTTCACCCTCATTCGGCCAGACGCTCAAAACCTGGTCGATGGGGCGTTCGGGATCATACAATCGCTCCACCAGCCGGACGCGAAGACCCTCCAGGCGTATGAGGCTCTCGGCGCGGATCAGGTTCTTGCCCACCACCGCAGGCACAGCCACGTCCCGCCGACCCTTGCTGAGAACGAGCGACACGCTTCTTCCCTTGCGTATGCGGCGTCCACCGGGAGGATTCTGGCTGACGACGTGGTTCATGGACACGGCATCGCTGAAGGCGCGCCCGGTGACCTGCATGGGTATTCCCTTCTCCCCCAGCATCTCCAGCGCGCGAACCACGTCGAGGCCCACAACCCGGGGCAGAAAGACGCCCTCTCCTCCCCTGAAGATGTAAAGGCCCGCAGCACCCCCGGCGCCGCCCAACGCGACCAGGAGCGCAACCCAGAATATGCCCTTCAGTATCCCTGTCAGCAATTTCCGCCCTCTTTGCGCCAACTCATGGCGAAAAAGCCGTCAAGCCCGTCTCCCGGCGTTATCCTCAAGCTGCCGTCCGGCTCAAGATACCTCTTCGCGCCTTCGGGGAGAGCGCCCCCATCGCGTATGGGTACGAATCCGAGCTCTCGAAACGAAGCCGCCACTTCCCCGGTTTCCTCGGGCTCGTTCGTACAAACCGAATACACCAGTCTGCCGCCCCGGCGCACCGCACGGGCAGCACCCCGTAAAATCGCCGTCTGTCGACGCGCCTGCGCCTTCAGATCTTCTTCCTCAAGCCGCCATCTCGCATCGGGATGCCGCCTGAAAACCCCCAGCCCGCTGCACGGCGCATCCACGAGAACGAGGTCGAATGCTTCATGAAACGGCGGCTTCATCGCATCCATCTTCAAGAGCCGAACGTCCGCCCGAATCCTAGCACAATTACGCCCGAGAAGAGCGAGGCGCCGAAGCGACCTTTCCCCCGCTACGACGCGCCCTTTCTCCCCCGCCGCCCAGACGAGACAAGCCGTTTTCCCGCCGGGGGCCGCGCAGACATCGAGAACCCTCTCTCCAGGGGCGGCGCCTGCGAAACGCGAGACCAGGCTCGAACTCTCATCCATGACGATGAATTTACCCTCTCGCCAGGCCGCCGTATCGCTGAAGCGCGCACCCGGCGTGCTCTCATCCGGCAGAAATACCAGACAATCCGGATCTACGCATCCGGGCCGCGTGGCGACGCTCTCGCTCTCAAGTTCGGCCATCAGACTCCGGGCGTCCGACGCCAGCGTATTTACGCGAAAGACGACGGGAGCCTCCTCGTTGTTCGCCCGGCAACGCCTGAGCGCCTCCTCTTCCCCCAGCCCTCGCATCCAGCGTCTCACCAGCCACCTCGGGTGGGACTCCCAAAGCGTCAGGTAATCTTCGCTGCTTTCGGGCGGAGATACCTCATGCTCCCCTACCTTGCGCAAAACCGCGTTCACCAATCCCTTCGCCCAGCCCAGGTTCCGGCGGCCCAGCAGGGAAACCGCGCCGTCCACCGCGCTGTGCGCGGGAACACGGTCCATGAATAAAAGTTGATACGTCCCCAATCGCAGCGCTTCGCGCACGGGAGGGGCCACGTTCGGCTTGTTCAGAAAATGGCCGAAAACGAAATCGAGACGTCCCCGCCACCTCAGGACGCCATAGACCAACTCGCGCAGAAACGCGCGGTCGCGCGCGTCGAAGTCCACCGAAGAAAACCGCTCGACCAGCAGGTCTGCAGCAACGGGTGTTTTCTCGAAAGAAAGGAGAGCGGCGTGCGCCGCCCGGCGGACGAGGTCGGCGGAACGCGCGCTTTTCCCGCGCACCGCGAGATTCCGGCTCACGCGCCCTCTCCGAGAACGAGGCCGGGCCGGCAGGGATATCCCCTCGCGAATGCGCCCCCATCCATGTTCTTCTTGCCCGGCGGCTGAATTTCGAGGATCACCAACTCACCCTCGCCCGTCGCCACGCGGATTCCCGCGCCCTCGGGCGATTCACCGAGTCCCAGAACCTCACCGGGGGCTCCGCCGGACCCTTCCGCAACCGGCCAGGCCCGCCATATCCGCACCGGGCCGTTCTCTATCTCCGGCCATGAAGTCTCGGCCACCGGCCAGGGATTGAGTCCCCGGATCAGTCTATCGAGACGGCTCGCGGGCAGGCGCCAATCGAGTTTCGCCTCATCTTTCTGGAGTTTTTCCGCATAGGTGACCAGGGATTCGTCCTGCGGCTCCTCCGTGGCCTCGCCTTTTTCGAGCGCGAGAAGCGTCGCCACCATCTGCCCGGCTCCAAACTCCGCCAGCTTGTCGTGCAGGGAGCCTGAGGTGTCCCTCGGCCCGATGGGCAGCGAGCGGCGCGCGAGCACGGCGCCGGCGTCGAGTTCGGACGCGACCCGCATCACGCAGACCCCCGTTTCGGCGTCTCCCTCGAGAAGGGCGCGTTGGATCGGCGCGGCGCCCCGCCAGCGCGGGAGAAGCGAGGGGTGCAAGTTCAACAGCCCCAACCGGGGAACATTCAAGAGTTTTCTGCCCAGAATCTGCCCGTAGGCCGCCACTATCCCTAAGTCGGGCCGGAATTCCGCGACGTCGGTCGAGCGGATTCGCTCGGGCTGAAGCACGGGAAGGCCGGCCTCGAGCGCGCAGGCCTTGACGGGTGACGGCGTGAGCCTGCGGCCCCTGCCCGCGGGCCTGTCCGGCTGCGTGAAGACGGCCGCCACCTCGACGGGCGAGGCCGTCAGCGCGCGAAGCGTGGGCACGGCGAATTCGGATGTGCCGAAAAAGACAGCCCGCATGGATTCCTCCCGGTAAAAACCGCCGCGCCCGACAAAACGCGCGCGGATCAACGCAAAAAATATAGCACGAGCGAAACGGGGATTCCTAAGAGGCGGCCCTGGCCTGTTTCTTGAGGCGGCGCTTCACGAGGTCGCGCTTCGTCTTGTTGAGGTGATCGAGGATGAGTTTTCCGTCGAGATGATCGATCTCGTGCTGTAAGACGAAGGCGAGAACCTCGCGGGCGTCGAGAACCACTTCCTCGCCGTCCAGGTTCAGCGCGCGCACGCGCACCGCCTCGCGGCGGCGGATTTTTTCGCTCACGCCCGGCAGCGAGAGGCAGGCCTCCTCCACGATTCGCTCGCCGGAGGCGCTTTCGATCTCGGGATTGACGAGAAAATGGACCTGCTTGGGGTCTTTCCCGACGGAGACGTCGACCACGATGAGCCGGACGTTCTCCCCCACCTGGGGGGCGGCGAGGCCGACGCCGGGCGCATCGTGCATGGTGGCGAGCATCGCTCGCGCGAGTTCCGCCGTCTGCTCCGTGACGCGCTCGACGGGCAGGCATTTCCGGCGAAGGGCGGGTGCCGGATACTTGAGGATTTCCAGAACGGCCATGAGAGGTTCCCCGGTGAAACGGACGCGTAACCGGCACTACCGCCGTGCCGGTTTTCCATCATGTAACCCATCCTAAACGCGGAATCAAATTCTTGGGCTTAATTCGAGCGATGAGGGAGGGATTTCGCGACAGGGCGGGCGTCTGGCGCAACAGGGCTGAACCGCTAAACGTTTTCGCTCGCAAGGATGGGGAAACCCATTTAAAGCGTATTACCAAGGCTCACGGCTGGACGCCGACTGGAAGGGCATCGCAGGTGCGTGGGGTGTGAGAACCACGCGCCGAAGGGCGTCGTCAACCCGCTTCCTGGCCAACCAAGCGACCGCTCACTGTAAACCGTTGCAGGCCGGGCATTTAGCCCGAGCGGCGCTTGAGCGGCAGCGCCCGCCGCGCACTTGCGGGAACACGTCCCGAACCGTCGCGCGGCTTCCAGGCGGCAGTATAGGAAGCACGAGGTAACAAGACAATGCGGGGCGGCATGACAGCCGCCGGACTCGTTGACTCGGGCGCGAAGTGCTGGGAAACGTATACATTGGCGCAAAGGGGAAGCGGCCATCAGATCGCACAACGGTCGCCGCACCGCGGGTGACAGTTGCGGGGAAGGAAGTACCGGGCCATCTGTCGGCGCTCGTGCTCGTCGAGGCGTGTCGCCATAGGGCGGGCTTCCGACTTGCTGTTGTCGGACGGTCCGAGCCATCGTCCACGCGGCTTGATTCGCTGTACGCAGTGGCATGTACTTGGATAATCGCCTGCTCGACGAAACGGAGAAGCCATGGACTTGGATGTCGAACGCCTCCTCGGCGCCGTGGAGCGCACAGTGTCGTCCCTGGAGCGCGACGGACAGGCCGCTCGCGCGGTCACCTTGGCCCGCAGCTACG
>JAJDYR010000005.1 GCA_022825065.1 bacterium | reverse complement strand
CCCCCCCTTGTCAGGGGTCAAACGCGAGTGATGAACGAGCGTTTGCATAAGCCATTGACGAGAAACACATCGTCTTGCAAAACCTCCCTCTTCGGTCGGTTTTGACCCCTGACAAGGGGGGGTAGGGGGGGTTGCCTTTATGAAGTTTCCCTTTCAAGGGGGTTGGCATTACCCTCTCAGGGGGTTTTTCAACACCCCCCTCAAGGGGGCAAGGGCGCTTCCCGCTCGGGGCCGGCCGCCGCATTTGCCCGCAATTGCGGGGACGGGAGAAGGGGAGAACGCGGGTATCATGGCGGAGCCGGTCGCTTCGCCCGGAGATAAGGAATTTCCGTAAATTTCGATAAATTCAGATAAATTGACGGGGTATTTCCGGAAAGATTTTCTTTGGAAATGACGCCGCGGAATCCGGGCGCAGGGGAATCCTGCCGCGGCCAGCGACTCCATCGGCGACGGCAAATGCGCGCAAATGCGGGGATTTTCGCACCCTCGCCGCCCAGGCCGGCTCCCGGGCGATCAAAAACGTCTTTCACAAGTGGTATCTTATTGTAATTCAACAACTTGGGAGGCCGGGCTCCGCCGCCGGGGAACAATCCATAGCGTGGCGGCCCGGTTTGGTGATATAATGGCGTCATCATATCCGGTAGTCTTTCATAAGAGGAAACCGCGATGCCCAGACGCCATAAGGTGCGGAAATTCAAGCCCTATCTCATGCGCTACCTCCATTCGGCCGACCCGAACTACGAGCCGGTGCTCATGGATCTGCTCGAACACGAGCACTTGATCTACGACGAGAGCACCGTCGGCGAGGGGGCCGAGTCGACCCGCGGCGAGCGGCTTCCCCACATGTGGCACGTTGTTTTTACGGAACTTACGGACATTCTCACCCCGTTCCACATCGAACAGCTATTCGAGCGCCTGGAGCAGGATTTCTCCGCCACCTGCCGGATCATGCGCGAGATGTCCGACCCGCAGCCGGTCGAAAAAGAGCCCGGGTTCAGGCACTACCTCATGCGCTACATGAACTCGAACGACCCGAACTACGAGCCGGTGCTCCGGGATATACTCGAGCACGAACACGAGAGATACGACGCCATCACGGCGAGCGAAGAGGTTGATTTCAAGCGCGGCGAGCACGGAACGCTCGCCTGGCAGGCGGTATATAACCAACTCTGCAGCGTCATTTCGCCCGAGCAGATCAGAGAGCTTTTCGACAAGCTGGAAAGGGATTTCTCGGCCACCTGCGAGCTTTTCCACGAGATGGCCGAGGCGGAAAAACTCATACAGGAAGAAGAAGGCGGGCCCGGCTAGGCCTGGTTTCAGGCCCCTTGCCACTCCCGGCCGCAATCCTTACAATCCAAGACGAATCAAGCCGATAGACAACCTTACACGTCATCAAACCCGAGGTTTACTGCTTATCGAGAGGGGATTCCCGCATGGCCAGATTCTCATACGACCACCTTCACTTCAGGAGCGAAGACCCGCACGCCGCCCGCGATTTCTGGATCGACATGTTCGGCGCCACCGTCCTGGAAGAAAGAAAGCTGGGCGGCGCGCCGTCGTTCAACATGGACCTGAACGGCATGGTGTTCCTCGTCTCGGGCAGGGCGGAGGGAGAAGACCCGGTGCGGACCGGCTCCGAACCCCGCTACGGGCTGGATCATTTCGGACTCCTGGTCGACGACATGGACGAAGCGCAAAAAGAGTTGACCGAAAAGGGCGCCGAGTGGATTTGCGAACCCTGGGAGATACGTCCGGGGGTGAAAATCGCCTTCATCAAGGGGCCCGACAACATCAGCATCGAGATGGCCCAGCGCGGCTGATTTCTTCACTCCGTACGACACATATCCGCAGGGATGACTATCCCGGCATGGTATTGTTTTCATTCACCCTCCGGCGATGCCGAACTTATGGCCCGCTGGACGCGAGGCGGGTGAATTTCGAGAACTGGCATCGGCTCGCTATGAAGTGGTAGTCTTGCCTGAGAAACGTATCCCGCCGCCGGGGATTTCGCCATGGAGAAATGGAACAGACGGGAATTGCTGAAAAACTCCCTGCTCGGTCTGACCGCGCTCGGCACCGGGGCCTTCGCGCTTCGGGAAACCCTCGCCCCCACGCCCGCTTACGGGGAGCTGGGGGAATACGGAAAATTCCTGATCGCGCGAGGCGAAAAGCCGGATGAGGCTCCGCTTCCAGCACGAGAACCGACTGATTCGGACTCCATGGGACCCTATTACAAGGAAGGGGCTCCTTTCCGCGGCTATCTGATGCCCCGGGACGCGCCGGGCACGCCGATGATCATCCGCGGCCGCGTCTATGGACACGACACCCGGAAAACGCTCGAGGGCGCGACTATCGACGTATGGCAGGCGGACGCGAGCGGCAGCTACCACGGCATGGACGAGAAGGAGAATTATCTCTACAGGGCGCGTATGCGCACCTCGCGGCGCGGCCTGTATCAGTTCGAAACCGTGCATCCGGGACGTTACGGCTTCGGCTTCTGGGCGAGGCCGTCACACATTCATTTCTATATCCGCCATCCCGATTACCAGTCTCTGGTGACGCAGTTGTATTTTCGGGGCGACCCGAGACTGGGCGACCATGAACGCGCGAGGCCCTCTTTGATCATCCCGCTCAGGAAAATTTCCCTGGGAAAAACGTTTGAGTTGGGAAATTTCGACATCGTTCTGGTGCGGAAGTGAGGAGAATCCGCACGTTTTCAATAACTTGAAATGCCCCGCTCTCAGCCGTAGAGCGCCGTTTGAAGCTGCTCACGCATTTTCTCGGGCGCCACTCCAAAAGCCCGCAGCGTGTCCTCCGCCTCATGAATGACCCGGTCGATATCCTCATAGATTTTGTACGTCTTCGTGTAGTCGGGATATTCAAACCCCATGGCCTGGCCGAGAATCGTCATGAAATTCTCGATCGCAAAGGACTCACCCTTTTCCAGATCGCATAGTTCACGATGGCAGCTATGATAAACGGTGAGCAGCGAATCCACCCGGGCGCGGCGCGCAGAATCGAAAAGTTTCCCGCGCATCGCCTCTTTCGCTTCCGGAATGACGAGCGTGGGGCACTGATAGGCATGATCCGCCAGTTGTTCAATCTCGACAAATTCAAGACCGGGAACCGCCCGGAGAATTTTCACCACGTTTTCCTCGACGCCATCCGTCCCGCCGTGTAGATGCACGGCCACGCGCTTCTCGACCTTTTTCGTGAATTCTCCCCTTAAAGTCTCCAGATTATCCACCAGATATTGCGTGATGTGGACAAACGGCAGAATTTCCTCCCCGCTATTTTTCGAATCACCCGCCATGGGCAGAAGCGGCTTCCCGGTGTAGAGGTGTTGATATTCGGAGTACTGCATCTGGCAAGTGGGGCAAAACGTGATGACCTTTTCCGGCCGGTATGATTTGAAATGATCCAGGGATCGCGCGCCCATCGCCGCCCCCGCCTCCAGATCCCCTCGCCTGATGTGGTTGATGCCGCAACAATGGCCCACGCCGCCGGCGACCTCATAGTCCAGCCCGAGCCGGTCGAAAACATCAATGCAGGAGAGCAGGATATGAGGCGTCTGGAGGATGTTGCATCCAAAATAAAACACCGCGTCCACTGTGTTCGCCTCCGAACCCCTGACGGCGGTGAGATTCCTGAACAGCTCGGGCTCGAGTTGTAGCGCGGCCATGAAGCGAATCTTGCGACTCAAGTCCTGAAAATAAGACCGCCCGGCCTCCTGGATGTCCGCTTTCTCTGATTCGAGGTTCTGGAGCTTGAGCTTGGCGTAGGTGAGCATTTCACGCGGGTTGACGTCCTCCGGGCAGGCCTCGATGCAAACTCCGCTTTTTTGACAGGCCCTGGCCCAAAGCGCCCCTTCCGGTTCATGAAGACGACCGTTGATGATGTCGAGGACGGATTTCGTCACCCTTTCGGGCTCCGCACCTTTGGCTTGTGAATACTCGACCATCGGGCAGACTTCGTAACATTTCCCGCAATGCGTACAGGCTTCGGTGATATGGGAGATTCGCTCTTCCATGAAACTCTGGTAGGCCGTAGTTTCCATGGTTCTCCTTAATGAAAGTGAGGAGAAAATTCTATGGGAGCCGACCGGCATGGTCAACCAATCAGATGACGGCAGGAACCGCACTTATCGAGATAGCGCGATGCCATGAATAGCCGTCTCATCCCGGGAGTTTTTGACCCCACCCTTCCAATATGTTAGTTAAGAGCCAGTTTTCCGGGCTCCTTGAGGGACGGAAAACCCTCATGGAAACGGTCTCATCCCTACATCCGCGCAAACATGATTTGCTTTTTACGGAAAGCTTCGAGGAGGTTTTGAGAAATGCCGAATACTACGGAGAAATACGATGTCGTCGTCGTGGGCTGCGGAAACGCCGCTCTTTGCGCATCGCTTGCGGCGAGAGACCAGGGGGCAAAGGTATTGGTGCTCGAAAAAGCGCCCGAGGCATGGCGTGGCGGCAATTCGGCTTTTTCGGGAGGCTTGTTCCGTTTCGCCTTCAACAGTATCGAGGACATCTACTCGCTCGTGCCCGATCTTTCCGACGCCGAGAAAGAAAACATCGAGATCGACCCCTACACATCGGAAAAATTCTTTGACGATCTCGCCCTCCTGACCGAATACCAGACAGACGGCGACCTGGCCTCCGTCCTCATTCACGAGTCGTTCCCGACACTGAAATGGATGCAGTCGAAGGGTCTGCGGCTTATCCTCGCAAGCGGCCGACAGGCATTCAAGGTCGACGGCAAGATGCGCTTCTGGGGTGGTCTGGTTCTCGAGATCGTGGGCGGCGGACGCGGCCTCATCGATTCCCTTCTCGATGCAGCAAACAACGCCGGGGTCGAGATTCGCTATGCATCGAAGGCAATGCGTCTCATCACGGACCCGATGGGCGGCGTGACGGGCGTCGAAGTCAAAGGCCCCGACGGCCCTTATGAAATCGAGACGCATGGAGTCGTTCTGGCGTCGGGCGGTTTCGAGGCGAACGCCGAGATGCGCTGCCGCTACCTGGGTCCGGGCTGGGAACTCGCTAAAGTGCGCGGCACTCCCTACAACACGGGCGACGGCATCAAGATGGCGCTCGATATCGGAGCGCAGCCCTACGGCAACTGGAGCGGCTGCCACGCCGTCGCGTGGGACTTGAACGCCCCGCCCTTCGGCGACCTCACGGTAGGAGAGTCCTACCAGAAACACTCCTATCCGTTCGGCATCATCGTGAACATCGAGGGCAGGCGCTTCGTGGATGAGGGAGCAGATTTCAGAAACTACACCTACGCCAAATATGGCCGGAACATCCTCCAGCAGCCCCAGCGGGCAGCCTTTCAGATATTCGACCAGAAAACGGTCCATATGCTGCGCGACGAATATCGCATCCGCGAAGTCACCAAGGCCGAGGCCGACACGCTGGAAGAACTTGCCGGTCAACTCGAGATCGACGTCGATGAATTCGTCAGAACCGTTCAGGAATACAACGCCGCCATACAGCCGGGCGAATACAACCCGGCGATCAAAGACGGCAAATGCACACAGGGCATCGACCCCCCGAAATCGAACTGGGCGCTTCCCATCGATGAGCCGCCCTATCTCGGCTTCGCCGTGACCACGGGCATCACGTTCACCTTCGGCGGTATCCGCGTAACGCCGAAAGCGGAAGTCATGAACACCGAAAACGAGATCATCCCCGGGCTCTTCGCCGCGGGCGAACTCGTGGGCGGCGTCTACTATTTCAACTACCCGGGAGGCGCCGGGCTGACTCTGGGCTCCGTCTATGGCCGTCTGGCGGGCACCGCAGCGGGGCAGCGCGCCGCCGGGGCGAATGCGGTCTCCGCGTAAATCCCCCTGTTTTTAAGGGACGAGGCGCTCCTCTACCGGCTCACGCGACGGGCGACGAGAAACCCCGGCGGTGATGACCTGTTTCATGTCATGAGCAAGGCGCTTTACGCCGTAATACCGCTCATAGAGATCGATTCGCCGTTCAGGCTCATCGTGCTTTTCAGAGGAACGGCGTCAGTCACCATTTGTTCGGCGAAACATCCTTGCTTCGCATTCTTGATGACCGCCAGTATTTTTTCCGCCGGCTCATCGGATTCCACCTCGAAGTGCGTGCGGACCTCGTTGCACCCGGCATTCACCGTTCCCTTGAGAACGGAACCCCGCAGGAAATAATCGAAATCCACGTGCACCTTGGCGTGCGTGAAGGACACTTTCATCATGTGCGCGTACCGCGCAAGCTGGGTGAGGAGTCAGAACCCCACCCCCATGGCAATGTAGCAAAGCGGTTGTGGGTAGGAATCTTCCCCGCCGATGCGGGGCGGTTCATCGCAAAACACTTCGAAGTGCCTGTGCGTACCCAGCTTGAGTTGCCCCTTGCCCTCTATCGTTTCGGTGTCGGCGGACATGGTGAAAGCATAGCCCTGTGTGGGGAGTTCGGGTTTGTCGATGGCACGCTCACCGGGAACGGTGCTGTCTTTACGCGGATCGAGTGGTTCCACTTGTCTTGTCTCCTTTGGTGTCATAAGAATGGCAGAAGAAAGACGCTATTATGCACGCAAAGGCGGTGTAAGAGAACCGCCGGAGCACTCGTTTTCTCGTGATTAAAAGGGGCTATTTTGTGAACCGAATCGCCGTGCCAGACGACTACCCTTCCGTTTTCATGGGCAGCACCGCTGAAACCCGGCTGCGGGAGGTCGGGGATGCGGAAATCCATACCTCAAACCCGCAAACGTCCGAAGAGCTGTTACGGCGCGTTTCCGGGGCCGATGGAATCATCAACATCCGGGCTTTTTGCAAATTCGACGCGGATTTTTTCTCGAATTGCGACGGTCTCAAGGTACTTTCGATCTGGGGCACGGGGACGGATCATGTCGATTTGAAGGCAGCTGGGAACGCAGGCGTCATCGTATCGAACACGCCGGGCGTGGCCGCCGTTTCCGTGGCCGAACACACCCTGGCCCTCATGATGGCGGCGGCGCGTCAGATACCCGGGAACGATTCCGCCATGCGGGCGGGCGAGTGGCCACGGGGACAGATGACGCAATTGCACGGAAAAACGCTCGGCCTCATCGGCCTGGGCGCCATCGGCCGCCAGACGGCCCGCATCGCCGCCGGGGTCGGAATGAAGCTCATCGCCTGGACGTTTCATCCGGACGATGATTTCGCTGCGGAGGCAGGGCTGGAGTTCGTCGATTTGAACACTTTGTATGAACGGGCCGATGTCGTCTCGATACACGTGCGGCAATCGGCGGACACCATCGGTATGATCGGCGCCGAGGCGTTCTCCCGCATGGGGCCGGATACCATTTTGGTGAATACCGCCCGCGGACCTATCGTGGATGAAGCGGCGCTCATAGCGGCTTTGGAAAGCGGAGCCCTGGCTGCGGCGGGTCTCGACGTATTCGAGCAGGAGCCTCTGCCCGCGAACCATCCGATCGGAAAACTGAACAACGTGGTTCTCTCCCCGCACAATGCGGGCATCACGCCCGAGGTGACGGAAGCGGGGCTTTTGATGTCGGTGGAAAACATTGCCGCCGCACTCTCGGGCAACCCGCAAAATGTGGTGAATCCATCATGATTTGCTATAATGAGGCATATAGACAGACTGTTTTCTTCGCTTGGAGTCCTTCGAACCGAATCAATAGCGGCATGAATTTTCCTCCGATTCTTTCGCCCGAACGAATAAGGAGAAGAAAATGAGTCCTACAGGAAGGGCCTGCGTAGCGGAAGCCATCGGCACGTTTGCGCTGTGCTTTATCGGCGCGGGCGCCATCATCTTGAATCAGAAGACGGGCGGAGCCGTAGGTTTAATCGGCATCGCCCTGGCCCATGGGTTGATCCTCTCGGTGATGATTTCCGCGATGGGACACGTCTCGGGCGGTCATTTCAATCCAGCCGTCAC
The DNA here is from genome assembly GCA_022825065.1 of bacterium. Taxonomy (GTDB): domain Bacteria; phylum UBA8248; class UBA8248; order UBA8248; family UBA8248; genus Bin107. Next base: position 113,583 of record JAJDYR010000005.1, on the reverse strand, counting down.
CATCGGCTTCATGGTGACCAAGAAGACAGACGGCGGCACGGGCATTTCCTACATCATCAGCCAACTCGTGGGCGGAACCGTGGCCGGCATCCTGCTGAGAATCATCTTTGCCGCCGACGTCTGGCAAAAGGTGAATCTGGGAACACCGACGCTGGCGAGTGACGTGAGCTTCGGCATGGGGATTCTGATCGAAATCATTCTCACGTTCTTTCTCGTCACCGCTATCTGGGGCTCCGCCGTGGACGACAGGCACCCCGACGTGGGCGGTTTCGCGATCGGCCTCACCATCGCCGCAGACATTCTGATGGGAGGTCCGCTCACGGGAGCATCCATGAATCCGGCGCGCACGTTCGGCCCGGCATTGGCCGGAGGCGGTTTCGACGGCATCAACCACCTCGTCTACTGGATTGGGCCCATCATCGGCGGTGTGGCAGCCGCGCTCGTGTACAACAACATACTGATTAAAAAAGAGTAAAAAGAAAAAATAGCCCCGGCACTTGTCAACTGCCGGGGCTATTTCGTGTGGTGACTCACGCGTTTTCTTTGACGATATTCGTAGGCGCACCCCTCAAAAACGCTTCGATGTTCGCTACCGGCACGTCGCGGAACCTCGCATAGGTGCCATCCGTAATCCACGCCGAATGCGGCGTGATGACGACGTTATCCAAAGAGCGATAAATTGAATCCTCCGGCAACGGCTCGAAAGGCTCGAAAACGTCGAGTCCCGCACCGGCGATGCGCCTGTTTCGCAGGGCGTCCAGCAGCGCATCCTCATCCACATACTGAGCGCGCGCCGTGTTGATGAAAAACGCCGTTTCCTTCATCTGCGCGAATTTCTCTCTCGTCATGAAGGGTGCTGCGTCCGCCGGCAAATGAAGCTGGAGCGACACCACGTCGGACGCGAGACATTCTTCAACAGAGGCCGCTTCCGCCCCCTCCGCCTGCGCGCGCTCGGGCGTCATCGAAGGAGAAGATGTGATGACCCGCATGCCGAAACCCAGGGCCATGCGGCAAACCAGGCGGGCGATGTGACCGAAGCCGATGAGTCCCAATGTCTTCCCGGCAAGTTCGACCCCTGGATCCTGGGGCCAGCCGCCCTCTCTCATGGCGGGGAACATGACCGGCATTCTTTTCGCCAACGCCAGGATCAGCATCATCGTGTGCTCGGCCACAGAAAAGGCGCTCGCCGCAGGCGTCGTGCTCACCACGATCCCGCGTTCGTTCGCGCGAGCCATGTCGATCATGCGCGGGCGCGTGCCCATCACGGAAATCATCTGGAGGCGAGGAATGTGATCCAGCAAATCGGTCGTCTTGAAGTCGGTCTGATACCTGGTCGTCAGGATGATTTCCGCGTCTTTCAGGCGGTCGCGGAGCGACTCTTCGCTCTCGGCGTTGTCGGTGTAATAGTGGACGTCGCCCAGGGCGCGCAATCGCCCGAGAGCATCGGTTCCTTCAAACAAACGGAAACAATCGTCTGGAATAACGATTTGCATCGATGAGGCTTTAACTGTCGCTCACGAGAATGACCGCCGCTTTTTCGATGGTCAACCGGACCTTGCTGCCCACGCCAAAGAATTGATGCGGGTCGCCGATGACGCGAAGCGGCTCATTCAGACCCGGCACCTTCACGAGGTAATCCACCGTGCTGCCGAAATAGTAGCCGCGCGTCACCTCGCCATCGAGCACGTTCTGGGCATCGACGCCGCCCACGTCCGCATTCTCGGCATGAACCTGAATGCGGTGGGGCCTGATGGAAACGAGTTCTCCCGTTTTCCCGCCGTCTGCGTTCATCATGAACTTGGCGCCGTCGTTGGCCTCAAAAAGTTCCGGATCGCTGATTTTCCCCGGAATCGAGTTCGTCACGCCGACGAATTCGGCCACGAATTTCGTCGCCGGAATGTCGTATATATCGGACGGCTTTCCCACCTGCTCGATCTTGCCGCTGTTCATCACGCAGATTCTGTCGCTGGTGACCATGGCCTCGGCCTGGTCGTGGGTTACGTAAATACTCGTGATGTTGAACTCGTCGTGCAGACGCCTGATCTCGAAGCGCATCTCCTCGCGCAGGTTGGCGTCGAGGTTCGAGAGCGGCTCATCGAGCAGCAATACGGCCGGCTCCACCACGAGGGCGCGGGCCAGAGCCACGCGCTGCTGCTGGCCACCCGAGAGTTCCGACGGGTACCGGGCGCCCAGATGATCCATTTGCACGACGGAAAGCAGGCTTTTCACTCTCTTGTCCGCCTCGGCGCCCGTGATACCGCGGAATTTCAACCCATAGCCCACGTTCTGGGCCACCGTCTTGTGCGGCCAGATGGCGTAGCTCTGAAAAATCATGCTCATGTTGCGGCGCTCGGGCGGAATGACGCTGCTGGCATTCGATACGACATCCCCATCCATGACGATTTCACCGGCGTTCGGATCGATGAAGCCCGCTACGAGGCGCAATGTGGTGGTTTTACCGCAACCCGAAGGCCCCAATAGTGAGATCAACTCCCCGTGTTCGATGTGCAGATCGATTTCATCCACCGCCCGAACGTCGGTGCCGAATATTTTCAACAGGCCTTTTAAGTCCAAGACAGCCAACGTAAATCTCCCTTATCTATCCAGCGGAACGCATGAAGTCCCTGCCTACCAGGCGGAAACCGACCGCAATCGCCACCAAAGTAATGAGCAAGAGCAAGACGCCTAAGGCCGATATGGGACCCAACAGCGTTTCTTCATAGAAATCGACGATGACGACCGAGATGACCTTCGTATTCGTCGTCCAAAGCAAAACCGAGGCGCTCAATTCCCTGAGAGAGGGCATGAACACCAGTATCCATGACGCGATGACGGCCGTCTTGAACAAGGGCACAGTCACGTCCTTGAATACCTGAAGCCGATTCGCGCCCATGATGCGGCAACTCTCCTCGAGTTCGGGATGGATGCTCGTCAGGCCCGCGTTCGACGTCTGGTAGGCCAATGGCAGGTATTTGGTGAGATACGCCAGGAACATGATCCAAAGCGTCCCGTACAGCACAAAAGGCTGTTTCGTATAGGCTGCGAACAGACCCACCGCCAGGACGATGCCGGGTATCCCGATGGGCGCGGTCGCCATGAATCCAATATATTCATGGCCCCTGATGAGTTTGCGTTGCGCGATGAAAGCGGAAATCGCGGCTACGATGGTGGCGCCGGTCGCCGCCATAATGGCGAGCATAATGGTATTGTATATGGACTCTCTCACTGCATCGTTGGTCAAGATGAAATGATAATTCCATAAAGTGAGATTTGACCATACCAGTCCGCCGCCCAGGTTTTTCATGAACGACGTAGTCAGCAAAGCCATCGCAGGAAGCACAATCGCGCATACGAGCGGGATCAGGCAGAGAACGAATATCGGGATTCGCCAGACGCCCAGCTTTTGCGGCCGCCTCTGCCCTCCCTTGCCGCCGACGGTAGCGTAGCCCCTGCGGCCCAAAACAATTCCTCTCGTCCAGACCATGCCAACCGCCAGAATCAGCATGGGCATCGCGTAGGCCGAGGCGAGTCCTAACAGATCGTCTTCCGATACCATGAAAGCGCGAAGCTGGGTCGTCATGGTGTGCTGGCCTGCCGGGATGGCCAAAACGGCCGGGATGCCGAAAAGGATCATCGCCTCGAGCGCCGCCAGAATGAATCCTGCGAACAAAGAGGGCGCCACCAGAGGCAACGTGATGCTGAACATGGTGTGGAACGTGCCGCCCCCCGCCACGTTGGCCGCGTCCTCCACGTCCGATGAGATATTGTTCAGGCCTGCTAAAACGACGATGAAGACGAGCGGAAACGTGTAGAGCGACATGGCGAATATGACGCCCTTCATCGTGAATATGTCGAACAGATAAAACTCCTCACTCAAGCCAAATAACCCGCGAATCCATTTATTCAACCACCCTTCGTTTCGGCCCGCCAGGAATATCCAGGCGATCGCGCCCAGGAAAGGAGGCGTCACGAAAGAGGCCAGGATGCCGTTCCTGATCAGATTCGGGAAAGGAACATCCGTGCGGCTGACCACCCAGGCCATCACGGCTCCCACTACGAGGGAGATGAAGCCGACGGAGATGGCAAGCATCATCGTGATGTACATCGGCTTGTAGTATTCATCGGTTTCGAAAGCGTCGATATAGTTCTTGAAGGTGAAACCGCCGGCTTCATCCTCAGAAACGAAGAAACTTTCCTTGAAGAGCTGGAAGATGGGATTCGCCACCAGGATAATTAGCAGGATAAGCAGTACTACCCAAACGATGACTGTATAGTCGAATTTCCTGGTGGCCGAGGGCTCACCTCCCGATATCGTTCCGGGTAGTTGTTGCGCATCTTGCGTCATATGGGCTCGTATCCTTCCAGGCGCTAAGTGATTCTCAGAGCAATACAACCATCAAAGCAACGAAACGGGAGCGGTTTCTCGATTTATGCCAGAAACCGCCCCCGCTCATATTCGTTACACGCCGAACAGCTTTTTGAACATCTTGCGCGTCGGCTTATTCTTCTTCTTCAGTTCGTCACCACCGATGGCCATCAGATTGATGTCCTTGAGCGCAGGCAGTCCCTTGGGATACTTCACACCGGGATCACCCACATAGAGGAAGTAGTCCGCCAGAAGCTGCATGGCCTCGCGGCTGAAGAGGTAATCGACAAAAACGCGTGAGGCGTTGGGATTCGGCGCCTTCGTGAATACAGCGTTAGGCGATGTTACCAAAGCCAAACCCGCAGGTGGGATGACGGGCTTGAGCGGTTCGCCTTTCTGCATCAGCTTGAGCAGCGAATAGGAAGTCGTGCCCGCTCCCAGCCAGGCTTCCCCGCGCGCAACGAGAGGGATGCTGCCGGCCGCGGATTGCACGATCTTGGGCTTTTGCTTGGCCATCTTTTTGTAATAATCCCAACCGAACCTGTTCACGATGTTGATCATGCCGTTCGTGACGAACCCGCTGTAACTCGGATGCGAGTGAACGATTTTTCCCTTCCATTTGGGATCGAGGAAATCCGCATACGTCTTGGGCGCGTCTTTCTCGCTGACTTTCTTGGTGTTGTAGAAAGGCATCAACACGCCCGCGCGAAGGATCGTCCAGGAATTGTCCTTGGTCACGAACTTCTCGTTGAAGTTGTCCGTTCCGGCCGGCTTGTAGGGCGTGATGATTTTCTTGGCTTTCAGGTTCAGGAAATGCCCGAGGTTCGACGTGTGAATCACGTCCGCTACGTAAATGCCGCCCTTGCGCTCTTGCAGATAACGACGATAGAGCTTGCCCGAACCGTCGCGATGCACGACGCACTGAACGCCCGTTTTTTTCTTGTTGTAACGGTTACAGAGATCCTGCGCGATGTTCAGCGTAATGGAGGTATACCAGGTGACTTTCCCCTCTTTCTTGGCGGCGCGCATGGTCGCCTCATCCGCCGCGAAAGCCGGTGCGCTCAGAAAAGCCACCGCCAACAGACCAGCAATGATTCCTTTCAGCATTTTCATTCTCCTCTGCTCGTGAAGTAGCAGTTCAAAAGAGTGCGAAGAAACCCTCTCTTCAAAATACACTCGGTTTACATGCAGTCGACGATTTCCATTCTTTTCAAAAGGTAAAGCGAATCATATCAAAATTGCGTGCATCGTCAAGCAGTCAATATCGCGGCACCAGACCGCAAACAGTTGCGCATGGGGTCATGGCCGGGAAACCTGCGCCTCGCCCTCTTCCGGCTTTTCACCGGCGATGAAACGCCGGGCGACGAAAACGGTGGCGACAGCTCCCAGGATCGCCGCGACTCCCGGCCCGATGAACGCCCAGTCCCAGTTCACGGGAAGAGCGCCACCTGTCGAGTCGTTGCTCATGTCCAGGAATTTCCCCACCACCATGGGCGCGAGGGAACCCAGCAGAAAGCCCAAGCCCGACTGGATTCCCAACGCGGAGCCGAGGTGGCGTCTGGGCGTGAGTTCCGTGGTCAGCACCACCAGTACGGGAGCGTCCACGTGCATGACGATCACCCATATCAGGCAAAGAATCTGAAGAGTTACAAAAGACGCCCCGAAAGCAAGCCCGATGGAAACCGAAATGAGACCGCTCAGAAAAAGACTCGCGATTATCGTGGGCGGCCTGCCGATGCGATCGGCAAACCAGCCGCCGATGAGCTTCGAAACCGCGCTCAGCCCGATGATCAGGGCGGCGGATGAGGATGCGACCTGGAGGGCGCTCTCGCGCGTCTCCGTTCCCGCCGCCACCAGGGAGGCTGCCAGAAAGGTGACTATCCAGCCCCTGAACGCGAACACCTCCCACCTGTGCGCGCCCACAACGCCCATGAGCACCCACACGGGAGCCGGCAGTCTGGGGAACTCAAATCCGGCGTCACCATCCCCTCTCGGCGAGGGCAGAGGCGGGAGAAAAAACATCATGGCAAGAAAACCGATTGCAGGACCCAGAGACGTCAACGCGAACGCGGTGCGCCACTCGAAATTCGCAACCAGCGCACCCGTCACATAGATCGAGGTGGCGACGCCCACGGTGTAAAAAAACGTGTACACCCCCACCATCCGGGCGCGTCTCCCCTCCGGGGCGTACTCCGCCACCAGCCTCAACGCGGGCGCATACGTTCCGGCAAGCCCCACGCCCGTGAGCCCCCGAAACACCGATGCGCTGATGAAGCCATCGGCCAGGAGAGGAAACATGAAATTCAGGAGCGCCAGCCAAAGGCTCGAGGCCAGATATATCTTTTTCGCGCTCATGTAGTCCGTTGCGGTCGCCAGCACGGCCGCGGCGAGGATGTAGCCCACGTAAAACGCCGTATAAATCGTGCCGGCCTGCACGTTCGTCAGGTTCCATTCCGCCTTGAACAACGGCAGCGCCGCCACATAATTCGCATAGACGAACATCATCGGCACCTGCGCCGCGCAAATCGCCCAGAGCCAATGGGTTGATGTTCCGCCGCGTTTCGCCATCAAAATCCCTCGATTCCAGAATGAAAAAGAGGATAAAGGATTCGATACCTTCTGGCGAGGGAGCGGGCTTTCCCCCTCCCGACTATCCGAAACGGAGCATCCTGATATATTCTCCGCTTTGTGGTTCAAATTATCTGGAGATTGAAAATGTCTACACCCATCGTTGATTTCAGAGTCTCATGCCCCATTCCCGAGGGTCTGGACAGATACCTGAAACCGACGGGCCGCTTAACGGATTACGCCAAACATTATGGGGACAGGGTTTTTGGCAATACGGAAGAACACCGCTACATGAAGCCGGAGGAGTTCATCGCCTTTTTGGACGAGCAGGGGGTGGACAAGGCCGTGATCAAGACTTCCGACATGACGACGATCTCGGGCACGAAATTTCCCGCCGACGTCTTGCACGAATACATCAAGGATTATCCGGATCGCCTCATCGGAACGGCCGGGTGCGACCCTTTTCGCGGCATGGACGCGCTGCGCGACCTGGAGCGCGACGTGAAGGAATACGGGCTCCGGGGCGTCAACATGGGGCCATGGGAGCTCGGGCTTCATGCGAACGACAAGAAGTTCTATCCCGTTTATGCCAAGTGCGTGGAGTTGGACATCCCTGTCTTGCTTCACACTTCGATGAACCTCTCGAGTTCCAACCTGCTCGATTTCGGGCGTCCGATCTACCTGGACGAGGTGGCGAGGGATTTTCCCGAGCTTCGCATCGTGGCGGTCCACGGAGGCTGGCCGTGGATACTGGAGATGATCGCCGTGAGTTGGCGGCACCCCAATCTGTACATCGAAGTCAGCGGCACGATGCCCAAATACATCGCCACGCCCGACACCGGCTGGGAGCCATTGATGCGCTACGGGAACTCGGTGCTCAAGAACAAGATTCTCTGGGCGTCGAACTGGCCGATGATCAGCCCCGGGGAAAGTCTGGCTGAGTTCGACAAGTTCCCGCTGAAAGACGACGTGAAACAACGCTGGTTCGGCGGAAACGCTCTCAAGGTCCTGGGGCTGGAAGAATAAATCTCAAAAACAGAAAAAGCGGGAGCGTTGGCCGCTCCCGCTTTTTCGTTCCGAGTCTGTCGTTCCGGGATTGTCTACGTCGCCGCCACCGCTTCTTCGACCAGACCGTATTCCCTGGCGAACGCCTCCAGCTTCGCCATATTGGCGTCAGACGGCGCGCAAAGCGGCAGCCGGTATTCCAGCGCGATGCGTCCCATGATGGCCAGGGTCGCTTTCGCCGGAATCGGGTTCGTCTCGCAGAACATCATGTGATTGAGTTCCCACATCTTGTAATGCAGCGCTTTCGCCGCGGCGGTGTCCCCATCGAGTTGGGCCTGGCACATCCGGGCCACGTCCGCAGGCGCCACGTTCGCCGTCACCGAAATCGTCCCCACGCCTCCCATCGCCATCATGGGCAGCGTGACGAAGTCATCGCCTGAAAGCACGATGAAATCGTCCGGCACGCGGGAAACGATGTCGCAGCAGTTCGCCAGATTCCCGGTCGCCTCCTTGATACCCACGATGTTGGGAATCTCCGAGAGGCGCGCCACCGTGTCGGGGGCTATCTGCACCACCGTGCGGCCCGGCACGTTGTAGAGAACGATCGGGATGTCAGCGGATTCCGCAATGGCCCGGAAATGTTGATACAGGCCTTCCTGCGTAGGCTTGTTGTAGTAAGGCGCCACCAGGAGAGCGCCGTCCGCGCCGGCCCGCATGGCGTACCGGGTGCGCTGAACGGCCTCTGCGGTGCTGTTCGAACCGGAGCCGGCGATGACCGGGATCCTTCCGTTCACCTGCTCGATCACCAACTCTACGACCCGGTCGTGCTCTTCATGGCTCAGCGTGGCGGACTCTCCCGTGGTTCCACACGCCACAATCCCGTGCGTTCCATTTTCAACGTGAAATTCCACCAGAGAGCGGATGCCCTCTTCGTCGAGCTTTCCGTCGCGGAACGGCGTAACCATCGCGACATAAGAACCCTTAAACATGAGAAGACCTCCTTCTCTTTCCGCCTGTGCGGCAAAAAAGAATGTCATACCCCATTTTCATACAGGGCACGCTTGACGTGTGTCTCCATTGCGAACCGAGGATTCGATTCCATATCCCTTTGGTAGCGCAAATCCTATCAGAGCAACCCGACAGACGCAAGAAATGGAATTTAAGGATGCCGCACGGACTGAAAAATCGCCGTCAAAAACCGAGATACACTCGCATCATGGGACTTTCCCGGGACTCCATCGTCTTCCCGCTTTGACAAGTACAGGGAAAATGTTTTTAATTGGTTCAAGTTCAAGGAGATCATTTTCTGTCCTTGGGCTTTACCCTCCTGCCCACATCGTCTGATTGCAAGGGAAGCGCATGTTATTCGCTTTGGGTCACCATCGGCGATCCCGTTTAACCGTCATCACAGCCCTCGTCACCTTGTTCACGTTTCCTCTGATTCTCGGCGTCGATTCGGCTTCCGCGCGCCGGAAACGCTCCCGTAAAGCGGTCATCCCCTATCGCTCGATCTTGTTGCTCGAAGCGAATACAGGCAAAGCCCTGAAAGCAAAAAACGAGCGGCTCCCCACCAAACCCGCCTCCATCGTGAAAATGATGACCGCTTTAATCGCCATGGAACAAATTCATAGAAACATCATCCACCTCGACGATATCATCACCACCAGCAGAAGCGCCTCCCGAATCGGAGGCCAGCAGGTGTATTTGAAGCAGGGAGAAAAATTCTCTCTGAGAGATTTGATGAAATCCATCATCATCAGTTCCGCAAACGATTCATCCTACGCCGTGGCGGAACACATTGCCGGAGACGCCGAAGCATTCGTCGATCTGATGAACCAGCGCGCAAAAGAACTCGGCATGACGAACACCCGTTTCGTCAACGTCAACGGGCTTCCCCCGGGCAGAAACAAGCCGACCAACCAGATGAGCGCGCGAGATGCCGGCATTCTTGCCCGCGAGTTGATCAAGTATCCACTCATCATGAAGTGGAGCGCCACCAAGAACGCTCCTTTCCGGAACGGGAGCTTCATCCTTACCAACACGAACACTCTTTTGGGGCGGTTTCGCGGAATGGATGGCCTGAAAACAGGCTACCACCGAAAGGCCGGGTTCAGCATCGTCGCCACGGCCAAACGCAAAAACTTGAGGCTCATCGCCGTCGTGATGGGTTCGAGTCACTCCAGACGCCGATTCAAAGAGGCCAGGCGCCTGCTCGCCTGGGGGTTCACTCAATACCGCTGGGTTGATCTGAGCCAAATCAAGAAACCGGAACGCCGCCAGATCAAGGTCCTGAAGGGCCAGAAAAGGATGGTGCGCATCCGTCTCAAGGAAAGCGTCGAGGCATTGGTGAAGAGGGGCGACGGAAAGCGTATATCGATGAAAGTGGATTTGCCCGAAGAGATACCCGCACCCGTCCGCAACGGTCAAAAGGTGGGCCGCGTCACGTATGAACTGGGAGGCGACAAACTCGGCGGGGTAGACCTCGTAGCCGCTGAGCCGGTTAAAAAATTAGGCTTTTTCCAATCCTTGTTCCGGTTCCGCTAAACGCACGTATCCAACCCGCTACTCCTGGTGAATCTCACTCGCCCTGCCCATAAAAGGCAAGGCGGTCGCCATGAATACGAGCATCACCACCTCGGAATCGCCGAAGTTGTATTCGAACATCCCGGCGCTCAGGAAACCCGCAGCCACGGCCAAACCGCCTGTCATGCGAAACCGCGTTCCGAAAGGCGCGTCTCTCGAGTCCCGGAGCCGCCTGCTCACCAGGACGAAATATCCGACCCAGGCCCAAATCCAGGCGCCCAGAGCGAAAACCCCCCGCTCCGCCGCCAAGTGAACGATATTGTTGTGGAGATGGGACGGTGATTTCCGGTCCGCATCGCGATCCGCATAGCGGGCGTAATTGTCTTTGATTCGTCCGGGGCCAAAACCCAGAAGTGTTTTGTCCGCGAACATTTTGATGCCGCCCTTCCACATGTCGATCCGCTCCACTGCCGTCTTGTCCCGTGGATTCACAATGCTCTTCACGCGCTGGCGGATGGAATGAGGGGCCATGAATACCGCAAGCACCACCGCCAGCGCCAAACACAAACTCACCATCTTGCGCCTGCTCGCAACTGCGACAACCGCCACCCCGATGAGGAGGCCCACCCAGGCGCTGCGACTCAAAGTCGTGATCAGTGCAGCGAGTATCAGGAGGGCCGACGCATAGACCCACCCGCTCTTTCGTTCCCGAGTCGGCACCAGGAGGTACGTGAACGCCAAAAGGCCGACCACCAGCAAAAAACCGCCGAACGTCATGTATATGCTGAAAAAGCCCGACGGGCGATTTGCCAGAGATATCACTCCCTGCAGCGAAACCCCCAAGGCGTACAAAGCGGCCACGCTCGCGGCCACGAAGAGCGCTTTCACCAGCCAAAGCGCTTCCCGGTCATCCTGGACGACGTTCATGGCCAAATAAAAAATCATGATTTGCGTCAATTCTCTCGACTTGATCAGGCTGCCAAGCGAATCCGGCGCGTGAAAGGCGCTGGCGAGAGTAAACAGCGCGAAAAGGAGCCAGGGACCCCACAACGGAAATTTCTGGGTCAGCAAGGGCGCCGTCCTGGTCATGGAAGCCAGCCATGCCACCACGGCGGTAAACACGCAAATTTGAGCGATCGATATCGAGAAAGGCGCACTGACGACAAAACCCAAAAGCCCGCCGAACGCCACCCGGGAGGCAGTTGAGCGTCTCCTGAGGCGCCCGCCCAGTTCTATGAAAGAGCCTTTTAACTCATTCATCAAGCTGCTCTCTCGCCTCGGCGCCAAAAGAATCTGGCCGCTTCTTCCGAGCGAAAAAATACCCGCTTCCTTCGGGATGATATATGGAATCAAGACTGGTTGGTAGAAATTCAGGATAAGGATACATAACGGATGTCTATATAGAACTCTTCAGCCCAATAGCCGGTTCGGGACGCCGGACAATTTTTTACCCGATTACATGAACCATCGCGCCGGCGGCTTACGATATATTCCCGCCATTCGTTGCGCTTTTGATTTCACCGGAAAGGGACATTTCCTCATTCACGAACTGCATTTCGTAGAGTCTATGGTACAAGCCTCCCCTCTTCATCAACTCATCGTGCGTCCCCCTTTCCACGATTCGTCCTCCATCCAGCACGACGATCAAGTCAGCGTTGCGGACCGTGGAGAGCCTGTGAGCCACCACGAACGTGGTGCGGCCCTTCATCAAAGGCTCCAGGGCCTCCTGAATCAACTGCTCGCTTTCCGTGTCGAGCGCGCTCGTGGCTTCGTCGAGCAGCAAGATGGAAGGATCCCTCAAAATCGCGCGCGCAATGGCGATGCGCTGCCGCTCGCCGCCGGAAAGGCGTACGCCCTCTTCACCCAGCATGGTCTCATACCCGTTTTCAAGCTCCATGATAAAATCATGAGCATTGGCCGCTTTGGCCGCCGAGATGACTTCTTCCCGGCTGACAGGACTCTTCGCACCATAGGCGATGTTGTTCTCCGCCGTATCATTAAACAGAATCACCTGCTGGGTTACTACGGCGATCTGGGCGCGCAGGCTGCTCAGTGAATATTCAGACGCTTCTTTCCCGTCGAAGGAAATGCTTCCCCGGCTGGGCAAATAAAAGCGCGGAATCAAATCCAGCAACGTGCTTTTTCCCGCTCCACTCATTCCCACAACGGCCAGGATGCAACCCGCCGGCACCTCGACGTCGATTTCCTCCAGCGTAACCTCATCCGTGTAGGAAAAGTGCACATCCTTGAATCGAACATGTCGGGAAAGCCGCTCCATCTCCTCGCCATCGGGATTCTTATTCTCCGGAACATGCTCGTCCATGATCTCAAAAACCGACTGGCCGCCCGCAATCCCCTCCACCAGGCTGTGAAACACTCGAGTGAAGGATTTCAGCGGGGCATAAGCCATGCCAAGAGCGACCGCGAAACTCGTGAGTTTGCCCGGATCCATACTCCCCTGGATGACTGCCCGGGCTCCGAACCACAAAATCCCCGCCCCCAGAACACCGCTGATGATCTCCACCATTGGAGGCGCGAGCGAGCGAACCCGCATGGCCCGCATTACAGTGTCGAAAAAGGAGCGGGTGGCCCGCCCAAAACGGCTTCTTTCCTCACTTTCGGCTCCAAACGCTTTGACGACGCGAATGCCCACATAGGTTTCTTTCATCAAGTTGCTCATGTCGCCCATGCGCTCCTGGCTTCTCCGCGTAATTCGACGAATCTTCTCTCCCATCGTCAAAACCAGAAACGCCACCAAGGGAACGATCAGGATGAATACCACCGCCATTTTGGGACTCTGGTAAATGGCCACACAAAGCAAAGCGATAAAGGTGAAGCCATACCGGAGCAAGTCCCGCACGGAGTCTGTCGCCGCATGCTGCATCAAAGAGATGTCATAAATGACTTTCGACATCAGTTCTCCGGTCGTCTTCACCTCAAAAAACCGAAGCGGCAAATTCAGAAGATGCCGATGAAGCTCGTTTCGGATATCCATCACCACATGCTGGCCAACCCAGTGCATGAAATAGGTCTGGAAATAAGCCGCAATGCCTTTTGCCAGATAGACGGCAACGAGAGACAGGCAAATCAACAGGACGATGTCGGCCCGCTTCGAGATCAGAATGTCATTGATGACATGCTGAATGAGGTACGCGGGATAAGCACTCAGACCGCCCACGACGATTGTGCAGGCGACTGCGATGCCGAACCGAAAACGGTACGGACGCAAATATTTCAGGAGCCTGAGATAAACCCGGGTGCGGCTCATCCCGGATTCTCCTCAAGACAGAACTCCGGTGTCGTCCAGGCCGGCTCGAAAGCCACGCCCGCTGGAAAGGCTTCTGTATCTGCAACACTAAGAGCGTTCACGTTCCCGACACAGCTCCCATAAAAAGGCGGCGCGCATGAACACATAACAGGCGGAGCCGACTGATACCCATAATCCGTTCACGCCATCCCGGAGGCCCATTTTCAGGATGTAGCTTTTGAAAAAACGCCAAAGTGGACGAAAGACAAAATCACCTATTCCAGGCCTCGCTCCCCTGGAAAACAGTTCTTCCGCCGATAACCTGGCGTATTTCACCTGTCTTTGGAAAAAATCGAAAAGCGAATCATAGCTGTAGTGTTCCAGGGGGGATGAAAATACGTCAACTTGCCCTTGAACCGCCACGGACTCGTGAACGCTTTTGTCCCGAAACACTCCCGCATCGCGCCGGAATAACCGGATCTGATAATCCGGCCAAAGATCGCCATGGCGGAGCCAGCGGCCAAAGAATATGTTTTTTCGGGGTATCCGGTATCCCGCAACAGGAGCATCGTAAGACAAAACGGAGAGAATTTCCTTTGCAAGCCCGGGACTTACGCGTTCATCCGCATCCAAACTCAATATCCAGGGATGACTCGCTTTCGAGACGGCGAAATTTTTTTGCGCCGCATAGCCCTGCCAGGGATGATGGATGAGCAGCGCGCCGCGTTTTCGACATATCTCCTGCGTGCCATCCGTACTGCCTGCATCGATAACGATAATTTCATCCGCCCAGGAAACGCTGTCGATGCACGCACGGATGCGTTTCGCTTCATTGTGGACGACAATCGCGACGCTGATCGGTTTCCTTGCCGATCTGGAGACAAGCTTCCTTTCCGTGCCGGCTTCGGCAGATGTTTCCGCCAAGCCAGACATCTCTCTAGCCTTTCCCCTGGGCTTTCTCCCACTCATCGAGCGGGATGGCTTCGTCCACCAGCATGATGGGGATGCCATCTTCGATTTTGTAAACCAGACCCGATTCCCGGGCGATTAAAAAATTCCCGTCTCCGCTTAATTCAAGCGGGGTCCTGGTGACGGGACATGCCAAAATCTCCAGCAACTCTTTATCCACGCTCATCTTACGCTCATCTCCAATTTTCAACCGAACTCCAGAAACGGAAATCACACTTCGAAGTCATTGGCTGCATCACTACGAAAACTGAAACATCGACTGCTTCTTTCAATAAACTCAGTTAGTTTCGCATATCTCGCCATGTTTTTCATGGGCCAGGCATAGTCGGTTCAGCCCGTCTACCGCCTCTGCGATTTTCACGCGTTCCAGACACTCGATATCAGGGCATTTTCTCGCATAACAACCACTACAAGCGAGTCGATGATGTAAAACCACATGCCCTGCCCCCCATGGGCCGTTTCTCACGGGTTCCGTCGGCCCCATGATCGCCAGACATCGAACCCCCATAGCGGCGGCCAGATGCATGGGACCCGAGTCGCCTCCCGCAAAACAAGAGCCACGCCGAATCAAGGCCATCATTTCGCGAATGCTCGTCGCAGGCGAAACGTGAGGCCGCGTTTTCATGGCGTCCATCACCTCTTCCACCATCTTTTCCTCTCCCGGGCCCCATACCAGGAGAACGTCCCCCTCGCCATTCTCTTGCCAATCATCGGCGAGTTGCGCGAAACGATCCGGCGCCCAGCGCTTCGTCACCCACCCGCCCCCGGGATGGATCACCAGAAGCCGACGCCCGTCCCGCCGGCCCGCGTTCTCAAGATACTTTTCCGCCTGCTCCCTCTCCTGCTGCGTTTCATGAAGGGGAAAGCGGTATTGCTCCCTGGGCGGAATCGGCAAACCCAGTGGATCGAGAAGAGATAAATTCTTCTCCACCACGTGGTGGGGGGTTTGCGGGGGCGGCACCTGATGCGTCGTGAAAAGAACGTTCATCCCTTCTTTACAATAACGATGCCCAAATCCTATGCGAACGGGCGCTCCCGACGCCCATGCCAGAAAACCGCTCTTGATCAGCCCCTGGGCATCCAGCGCTACGTCGGCGCCCGTATTCCTGACGGCGAGCAGGTCGCGTCTCAGAGCGGAGAATCCGCCGGAGAGCAGGTTTTTCCGCCACCTCCTTGTGTCAACGGTCAAGATTTCATCTATATCCGGATTTCCGAGCAGAACCTCTCGCGGGGCCGGCTCGACCGCCCAGGTGATATGGGAATCAGGCCGCGCATCCTTGATGGCCGACGCCAGGGGCAGCGTATGGACAACATCGCCAATCGCACCCAAACGAATGATGAGGATTCGCTCACCCATCCGCGACCACTCTCCCGATGCGCCTGCCGTTTCCGCTCGATTTCTCCGAAGCCGGTTTCGGGAAATCCTCCCGCATCCATCTCCACCGACAAGCCTTTTCCCGGGTGCTCACGCGCCCTCCCTCTCGAACGTCGCCAGAAGCTCCCGGGGTTCCACGACCGTCGTTCCCGCCTTCATCACCACCAACCCCGCCGCTCGATTCGCGAGTTCCGCCGCCTCGCGCATCGAGGCGCCAGCAGCGAGGGAGAGCGTGAACGCCGCAATCACCGTGTCCCCCGCCCCGGTCACGTCGAGCACCTGATCCGACCCGTAGATGGGAATATCCACCCTTGGAGCATCTCTTTCAAAGAGACTCATGCCCTCGTCTCCCCGGGTGAGCAATATCGCCCGGGACCCCGTTTTTTCGAGCAAAGAAGCTCCCGCTTCATCGAGACGTTCCTCATCGGGCCAATAACCCAGAAGGCCCGCCATTTCCTCCTCATTGGGCGTGACGGCCGTGACCCCCGGAAACGAATCTCCCGCATAGCGGCTGTCCACCGTGACGATGAGTTCGGTGGATAATTCCCGAATGGCCTCTTTGACCCCTTTCGTAATGACGCCCAGGCCGTAGTCTGAAATCAACAGAGCATCCAGGCCGTCATTCGCCACCCTCTCGATCTCACGGATGAGCCGAGATTCTAGCGTCTCGCTCAAATCCAGTTTCATTTCGTGATCCACCCGAATCACCTGCTGGCGCTTGGTGTTTCTGCCTCCCGCCATCACACGCGTCTTCGTGGGCGTGACGCGCCCGGAATCTTCAAACAACAGCCCGGAATCTATGCCATGTTTCCCCATCGTACGGCGGAGTTCCTCGCCCGCTTCACCGGTCCCCAACGCGCCGATGGCCGTAACGTTACCGCCCAGGGCCGCCGCGTTCATCGCCGCATTGCCCCCGCCGCCGGGAACGACCTCGCGACGGATGAAATCCAGAACAAGAACCGGCGCTTCCCTGCTGATGCGAGAAGTGGCGCCGTGAATGAATTCATCCGCGATGAAATCGCCTATCACCGCCACATGGACAGACGGGAATCTTTGAATATATTTCTCCAGCGATGAATTCATATTAGCGCTTCCCACTCTCATTCAAGATGATCTCCACCGCATGATAGGCGTCTTGCGCCACGAAATCGGGCTGTCGGGGCCACTGTTCTCCACGAAGCTCTCTTTCTCCCCGCCCGTACCCCGTGAGCACAAGGCCCGCTCTGCAACCCGCGCGCCAGCCCGCCTCCAGGTCGGAATACTTGTCCCCCAGCATGACGGATTTTTCCAGGTCGACGCCGTGCTCCGCCGCCGCCTTCAGAATCATGCCGGGAAAGGGTTTCCGCATCTTGCAGTCAATCGCATATTCGGGGTCGTCTCCGTTCGGAACGTGCGGGCAATAGTAGATGGCGTCGAGACGCGCGCCTTTGCCGCCCAGTTCATCCCGAAGCTTGCGATGCACCTTTTCGATCATGGATTCGGAGAAGTAACCCCGCGCCACGCCGGCCTGGTTCGTGATCAAAACGGCGAGCCACCCGGCCTCGTTTACCTTGCGGACGGCCGCCGCCGCCCTGGGAAGGAGCTCATACACGTCGAGGTGAGTGACATAGCCCACGTCCCGGTTCAGGGTTCCGTCCCTGTCAAAAAATACCGCCGGCCTCTTCGCGGCGCTTTTCTCGGTTTCCATCCTTGCCGATCCTTTGTTTTTTGTTCAGCAACCCGGTGACTTCGCTTGCCACTTCTTCGGGCGTAATCTGTTTCATGCAGTTGTGATGGCGGAGAGGACACTTTCTCGCGAAACACGGGCTGCAATCGAGATCCTTGTGAATGGTCCGGTTCCAGGGGCCTCTCGGCGCCGTTCGACGATAGTCCGTGGAACCGAACAGCGCAATCGTCGCGGTCCCGGCGAGCGCCGCTACATGAAGCGGACCCGTATCGCCGGAGATGAAGACATCCAGGCGAGAGAGCAGGGCGGGCAGCGTCTCCAGAGTATCCTTTCCGGCCAGATTCACCGCCCGTCCCCCGGACATCCGATCCAGTTTCCCCGTCAGCGCCAGTTCACCCGGCCCGCCCAGTATGAAAACCTGCGCCCCCTCGCGATCCACGAGCCGGTGAATGAGTTTTTTGTAGTATTCCAGCGGCCACGTCTTGGATTCACCGAAAAAAGCCCCGGGATGAATCCCCACCAAAGGCGCATTCTTCCTCGCGTGATGCGCTATCAATAAATTCTCCGCGAATCGTTGCGCCTCCGGCCTGATGGAGTAATCATCGACCCGAGCCCGGGTCTGATGCCCTTCCGCCTGAAGAAGGTAAAGATACCGATCCGCCAGATGAGCAACACCTCCCGGAGGAGCCACACGGTTGCTCAAAAGCCAGCCCCGACTATCGCTCCCGTATCCGACCTGCCGCCTTGCTCCCGTCCATTTCACCATGAGGGCCGCGCGAAAACTATTGGGCAGAATCCACGCATAATCCACCGGCTCGTTTCTCAGCATTCTCCTCAAAGAAAAGAAGCTGCTCCATTTCCCCGCATCGAGAGGCAAGACCCGGTCGATCCAGGGAAAACTGCGGAGCAGCCCGGAAGTCCAGGGCCCCCCCGCCGCCATCACTCTCGCCCCAGGGTGTGCTCGCCTCAAGGATGAAAAGAAAGGAGCGGACATCGCCGTATCACCTATCCATGTGGGCGCCACTACAAGGTGCAACTCCTCCCGATGGGCATCGCCGGACAAACTCCATTCCTCCCCGATGCGTCTCCGCACCTTGAGTCACGGGGAAAAGCAACCAAAACCGCCCTTTTTTCAACGCTATCAACCGATGTCATGGGCGTCAATGAGCACGAAAACACGTTTTGCAATCCGGCAAACCCTCATATAGTGTGATGCAAGAGCATCGAGTACCCATCTCCCAGAGGATTTCCCTTGAAAACTTTGCACCGATATATCCTGGGTGAATTGGTGTCCTATCTCCTCATCACCTTGTTTTTCCTTACATTCATACTCCTGCTTCATAAAATGCTCCAGTTCACGGATTTGGTGGTGAACCGCGGAATCCCGCTATCAATCGTGGCGCAATTTCTTTTCGCCGCCTTGCCCGTCCTTCTCCTCGTTACCCTGCCGATGTCCACTCTGATTTCGAGCATCATGGTGTTCAGCCGCCTTTCGAGCGACAGCGAATCCCTGGCGATGACCGCTTCAGGCATGACCTTCTATTCTCAACTCATCCCCGTGGGAGTGGTGGGAATAGCCACCGCCCTCCTGAGCGGTTTCCTTATGATGTTCGGGCTTCCCTGGAGTCAAGACACCACTCTGGAAGTCCGCCGGCAGATGCTTCATAGCCGAGTCGCTACATTCGACCTTCAAGAGCAGGTTTTTCATGACGGTTTCGATGGAATCATGTTCTATGTGCGTGAAATCGAACCGTCGGGCAAGGCAATGAAAGGCATCATGGTTTCAGACACGAGGGAGGCCGGGAAAAACCGGGTCATCTTTGCCGACCGCGGCATGCTGATCAAATCCGCAACATCCGCCAAAGTATGGCTGCGCCTCACCAGGGGGACCGTCCACACGATCAGCGAACCCGAGCAGGTCTCAAGCAGGAAAACCGGCGCGCATGACGGCTCTTCTCGCTCCAGAAACAATTATCAAATCGCGCGCTTCGGAAACTACGATCTCAATTTCGATCTCACGAAAACCATCGGGAAAACGAAAGCGCTCCGGAGAAGCCTGCGATCTTATCCACTGCATGAACTCAGAAACAAACTCATGGAACACGAGCCGGGAACAAGCAGGTACAACGCCATTCTCGTGGAGTTGTACAAGAAATTCGCGGTGCCGTTCACCTGCCTCATTCTGGCGTTCCTGGGGGCGCCTCTGGGCGTACAGAACAGACGCTCGGGACGGCACGGCGGCTTCGCCCTGAGCCTGGGCGTTCTGATCCTCTATTACCTGTTCGTTACCTTCGCCGAGGGAATGGCGGAAAACGGGCAAATCGGCGTTGCCGTCGCCGTCTGGAGCCCGAACGTATTATTGGCCCTGCTTGCGGGATATCTGGTGCGAACCGCAGGATTGCGCAACACCATCGACATCCGGGGTCTGTTCCTCAAACCTTTTTCCCCCTTCGGCCGAAGCAAATCATAAATTCCCGCCATGACCATACTGAGCCGCTATATCCTGAAACAGTTCTTGAGAATGGTGTTTCTCTGTCAGTCGGGAGCCATCACCCTTTTTCTGATAGCGGAGTTTATCGAGCGCATCGATGATTTCATCGAAGCGAACGCGACCCTGACCGACGCGGCCCTGTATTTCCTGTACAAGATACCCCATCTCGTTTTTCTCTCCATACCGCTCACCACCCTGCTTGCGAGCACGTTCACGCTGATTCTCTTCTCCAGAGAAAACCAGGTTCTCGCCATGCGCGCAGGGGGCCTGAGTCTCTACCGGATCATTGCGCCCATCCTCATCGCCAGCCTGGGAATCAGCTTCCTCACCTTCCTGGCGAATGAATACATCGTTCCACTCGCCAACAAACGCGGAGAATACATCCGGCGGGTCAAGATCCAGAAAATTGGCTTGCGAACGCATGTCCAGAGAGACAAAGTCTGGTATCGCTCGGAAAACGACACAATCTGGCACATTACGCACTATGACCCGTCTTCAGAAAAAATGAGGGGCGTTACCCTGTACCGAATGGGTCCGCACAATCGCCTGACGCAACGCATTGACGCGGACGAGGTGGTTTGGGCGCCTTTGAAAAAGCATTGGGAATTCCGCAAAGGCGTAATCCATGACTTTCCTGAAGAGGGGAAAATCAACCGCGAAATTTTTGAGAAAAAGGTTTTCGCGTTTGAGGAAAAACCCGATGATTTCAAAAAAACAGGCAGAAACCCGGAAACGATGAACTACCAGGAACTTACTCGCTATATTAAAAGCCTGAGTAAAAACGGTGTGGACCCGACCCGCTACATCGTAGATATGTGGGCAAAAATTTCTGCGCCATTCATCAGTTTCGTACTGGCCTTCGTGGGTGTTTCTTTCTGCGTTCGAAACAGCAGAAGCGGAGGGGTCGCCCTGGGAGTCGCCATCGCCATCGGAATCGGCGCCATCTATCTCGTTTTCTTCCATGCAAGCCTTTCGTTCGGACATGCCGGACGCCTGCCGCCCATCCTGGCGGCCTGGGGGCCCAATGCGATTTTTCTCGCGGGAGGGACTTACTTTCTCGCCTCCATCAGGGGATAACGCGCCAACTCAAGACGAAAATGCTTTCTTTTCGATCAAACCAGCCAAATTCATCTCATCATCGATCTTCATCACCACGCGAAGGACACGAAGCGGCGCTTTGCTCAACAAAGGAGACAGCTTCACCGCATCCTTCTCCGTGGTGAGGATGAAATCGGCCCCGGTCTTCCGCAGCGAGGAAACGAGCCGCACGCCGTCCGCCAAAGCGTAACGGGCATGATCCGGATATTCGTGATGCGCCATGACCTCGACACCCAGCGTTTCAAGCATTTTCTCGAAACCATGCGGATTACCCAGGCCGCTGACGGCAACGACCCTGGCGCCATTCAATTCATCCGGTGAGCCTGTTCTCCCGCCCTGTGAGTCCAGGAGCGCGTCGGGCTCGAGGCGGCCTGTGGACATCGGAATATCCGGGATGAGAGACTGGATTTCCCGTCTCGTCCGGTCGGCGCATTCGCCCGTCACCAAAACGGCGTCTGCGCGCTTCAGGGCCGAAACCGGCTCCCTGAGGACGCCTGCGGGAACCACCTGGCCGTTTCCAAAAGGAGAGTCTCCGCGCAAAACCACCACGTCCATATCCCGGTGAAGAGCCAGATGCTGAAACCCGTCGTCGAGCACGACAACATCCGCCCCGAATTCCTCTACCGCCTTTTTCGCAACAAACGAGCGGTCCGCTCCCGTCAACACGAGGAGGCCGGGATAGCTTCGGGCAAGCATCGCCGCCTCATCGGCGGCCGGCGGCGCGGCCATCAGGCTTCCCTTCCCGTCGCCCACGACCATCACATCCCTGGGCCTCCCGCCGTAACCCCTGCTCACGACAGCGGGCTTTCGGCCTCCCAAGGCCAGTTTTTCCACGAGCCAGGCGACTGTGGGCGTTTTTCCCGTCCCCCCGAGCGTGAGGTTGCCAACCGAAATGACAGGTACGGGGTTTTTCGAGACACCGGCCTTCCCGGATTCATAACGCCGGCGTCGACGCGCCATTGCGGCGCCATAGAGACTTCCCAGGGGGCCGAGGCTCTTCGTCAACATGCGGGACCAGGCGGGAGACGAGGGATTGCCCTCCCAGGCCTGCAGGACTGCGCGCCGAATACTCATACGGCCCCCTCATCCGAACCCGCCAGAACCTGGACGATGTATTCCGCGGTTCGCTCGGAGGCGCCCTGGTTGTTCTGCACTACCCGGCGGGCCGCTTCACCTGCCCGATTCCGCGATTCCGGGTCGTCCAGCCATTTCATGACGGCCGTCTCCAGATTCTCCCGCCCGTTCAGTTGAATCGCGCCGCCTTGCTTGACCATCTCGCACATGACCTCGGCGAAATTCTCCATGTGGGGGCCGCACAGGCATGGCACCGCCCAGCGCGCCGCTTCTATCGGGTTCTGACCGCCATGGGGAATAAAACTTCCACCGATGATCGCCATCGCCGCGCACCCATAGGCGTCTGCGAGCTCTCCCATCACGTCCAGGATGACCACTTGATGCTCACCGCCCGAATCTTGAATCCGGCTCCACCGCACGGGAGAAAGACCTGCGTTTTGCAAGTCCGCCTCTGCCTGGGCCACCCTTTCCATATGGCGGGGCGCGAGGAGGAGACCCGCTTCCGGCATTTTCCGGTGAATGGACGCCATCACCTCTCCAATCAGCTTCTCTTCTCCAGGGTGCGTGCTGCCGGCCACGATGACGTGCCGACACGCGTCCAGGCCATACGCCCCGTCCGGGGGCTCCTGAAGCGGCAAAGGCGCGTCGAATTTGATGTTCCCTGAAACCCGCACGGAAGCCGCGCCCAAACCCCGAAACCTTTCGGCGTCCCCTTCCCCACGCACCAGCACATCTGTGAAACACCCGAGAACCGAAGAGAAAAAGAACTGAAAGCGTTTGTAGCGATGATACGAACGCCCGGAAAGCCTCCCGTTGATGATGGATACCGGTATCTTCCTCCTTGTGGCCTCCGCCACGAAATTCGGCCATATCTCCGTCTCTATGAGCGCGATCATGGACGGGCGGATGCGCTTCAAGGCGGAACGGACCGTCAAGGGGAAATCCAGGGGCAGGTAAATGAGACGCTCCAGGCCCGAGATTTTTCCAGCCTCGTTTCTGCCCGTCCGGGTCACCGTGGAAAGAACGATTTTGAGCGTCGGCTTCTTTTTCAAAAGCGCAGGTATCAAGACGGCGGCCACACCCACTTCCCCCACGGAGACGGCGTGCAGCCAAAGACGCCCTCCCCCCGCATCGGGCAACTCGGGCGGAAACCCGAACCTTTCGCGTACAGCCCCGAGAGCAAACCCCCGAAGCCACAGGCGAAACAGAAAATACACGAGCAATGCGGGCGAGACGAGAAGAATGACGAGGTTGTAGAGAAACAACATGAGCGGCTTATTCCCCCCCCGCGTTCTTCAGGTAGTACTGCGCTTCCTCATTCGCTTGGATGAGCCGCTTTTCGATTTCTGCGCGCCTTGACTCCAACGCTTCCTTGTCCCGGGTCCGCGGCACTTCCAGAGGTTCTCCGCAACAAAGGGCGATTCTCCCGAACGGCAAAGGGATAATCGTCTTGTCCCAGGTGGGGATGGTGAAGAAGCGCGACGCCGCAAAAGCGATCGGGCAAATCGGATACCCCGTAATACTCGCCAAAGATATGACCCCCATCTTGACCCTCCGCGGAGGACCCTTCGGGCCGTCAGGCGTGATGATGAGCTGGTGCTCCCCCTGTTTCGCCACCCTGACCATCTGCCGAACCGCGGCGGCTCCGCCTTTGTCTCTTCCATCCAGCGCGGAGGAAGAGCCTCTCACGCATCGGGTATTGAACCGGGACATCACCTGGGCGAGCAGTTCTCCGTCCCGGCTTCGACTCGCCATGCACGTGAGGCGATAGTTCATCGGATCAACAAAGGCGGGCAGCCCCAAATGATGATGCCAGAGCACCCAGATGAATTTTTCATCAAGCCTGCGGCTCATTTTTTCGTTCGATGCCGTTTTCGGCACAATGGTCGACGAAGTGGCGCAGACCGCTTTCAGATAACCCGCGATGGCCACCCCGCCCAGCCACGCAGAAAGCGGCGCGTCGGGATTCCGGCCCCATTCATCATAAGCGATGGAGTCTTCATTCATGCTACGCGTCCTGCGCTTCAAAACCGAGTTCCGCCGCGATATGCGCCGCGGCGCACGCATAGGGGTTCATCCCTTCCAGGGCGTTTCGAATCCTCTCGAAAACACCGGCCTGCCTTGCTCGCACCTCATCATTCAAAAGCACTTCCCTCAAGGCGTTTGCAACAGGCTGCGCGCGCACCTGGTTTTGGCACAACTCGGGAACCGCCTCTTGGCCGGACAACAAATTCACCAGGCTGATGAAATCCACCTGAAGCAAAAAATACCTGACCAGCGTAAACGAAAGAATATCCGCGGCATACAGAACGACCATCGGCACACCCAAAAGAGCCGTCTCGAGAGAAGCCGTGCCGCTCGCCACGGCTACGGCGTCGGCTGCGCGAATCACTCTTTTCGCATCACCCCTGACAACCCGTATTTCCAACTCCGATGGTTTCAAGCGGTTCGAAACGTACCCTTCAGGCAACGAAATCGCCTCTGAAATCAAAAAGCGCAAACCCGGCGTTTCCGCATGAATGATCTGTATCGCATCTACCATGGCGTCCACGTGAGAGTCGATTTCCTTGAGGCGACTGCCCGGGAGAAGCGAAATCACCTTGTCGCCCATCGGTATGCCCAGTGCGCGCCTGGCCGCTTCTTTCGAAGGCGCATCCCGAAGTTCATGGGCGATGGGGTTGCCAATGAAGACGGCTTTCCCGCCCAAGTCGTTAAAAATACGAGGTTCGAACGGAAAGATGTTCAAGGCCAGGTCAAAATCATTCGCAATGGTGCGGGCGCGGCCTTTCCACCAGGCCCATACCTGTGGCGTGATGAAATATATGCATTTTGGCGTTTGCGGCAGTTTGCGCATGGAACGCGCGCAAGAAAGATTGAACCCCGGATAATCCACAAAAATGACTGCTTTCGGCTTTTGATTCGAGATCCTGCTCAGCAGATTTTTCTTGATTCTTCGCAGCTTGGGATAAATCCGGGGAATGCCGGCGAAACCAACGATAGATATATCGCCGATGTCCTGAAATAGTTCCACACCCGCCTCGGCCATCAATCGCCCACCCATGCCGGACAGCTGGAGGTCGGGTATCCTGGCGGCAAGCGCTTTCACCAGATTCGCGGCGTGAACATCTCCCGATGGCTCTCCGGCGACAACGATGACGTCGTTTGTCGAACGTTCATCCCTGTTCATTTTCCGACCAGCCGACAACGATGATGCCCGTTGCGTCGGCTTCCCGTATCAAGCGCTCGCGATCGATGAGAAATGTCCGCTCCGCCTCCAGGATCAACCCCGAAGCGCCGCCTTCGCGCATCACCTGCAAGGTCTCGGGTCCCACTGTAGGCACGTCGTAGCGCATATCCTGTTCCGGACGGGCGACCTTACAGACAACAGCCCCTTTCCCGGCGAGAGCGCATCCCCTCCGGATCGCCTCGTTCGTACCTTCGATACCTTCCACGGCAACCACCGTCCCCTTGTGGACCACCACGGTCTGGCCGATATCCAGCGCCGCGACGCTCCGGGCCATCTGAAACGCATACTCGGCGTCTTTCCGTTGATTTTGGCGCAACTTCTTTTTCGTGATGCTCCCGCGCGGGGCAATGAGATGCTCGAGATACTCCGTTTGGGGCACGACCTTCATTCCGTTTTCTTCCACAAACTCGATAACGGCATCCATGACCGTTGCATCGGCCGTATTCCTGGCGTTTTTCATGAAGCGCAAAACGGTCAGATCGAAGCGCAGGGATTGAAATAAAATGCTTTTCTCCACCTTTCCGACGAGCCCTATTTCTTCAACACCCTCATCGCTGAAAAACCGGATGATTTTGTTCGGCTGGGTGGGAGGGATGTGAATTACGGAATCCGCCTCGCGTGATAATGTTTCCTCGATTTCAGCGGACAAAGCCACAACGGACACACGCTTGCCCTGTTTTTTCGCGCAGGAAACAAACTCGGAAGACAAACCGCCCGAACCTGCGACGAGGCCAATTCTCTCCGGGGTATCCGACATGGGAAGTGTTAGTGAGTCGAGGGCATCGTGCTTTTCAGCATCTCTACGACACGAAGGGCAACCTCCAGAGACCGCAATTCTTTTTCCGGATCAGAAACAACATCCAGGAGCTGCACCGATTGCAGGAAATGCCGCAATTCCAGCTTGAGCGGATTGCCTTTATGAACAAATACCCTTTCAACCTGAAATTGTTCGCGGTATTTGAGTTCCTCGCGGGTCAACTGGTGTTCGCTCTTCGCCTGACGGTGAATCCTGAGTTCCTGGTCCGCATAATCGAGCGTAATAAACGCGTCCGGTTGAGATACGGAAAGTGTCCTGATCTTGTTCTGCGTCATCCGGCTTGCGGTCAGGTTCGCCAGACATCCATTGGCAAAGCAAATCTGCACATTCGCCACGTCGTCCCGATCAGAGAAAACACTCGCGCCGGTTGCCGAGAGCAAATCGATCTCCTCGTCCACCAGCCTTAAAACGATGTCGAGATCGTGAATCATCAAGTCGAGCACGACGCCGTCTTCCCTGACTCTCGGCGAGAAGGGCCCTAACCTGCGGCATTCAATCAGGGCGGGAGCATCTACGATGTCGCCCAGCTCCTGAACGGCTCCGTTGAAGCGTTCCACATGTCCGATATGAAGAACCAAATTGTTCCTGGTGGCCATGTCGAACAGTTTGCGAGCATCTTCCATCGTTGTACAAACGGGCTTCTCCACCAATACATGAATGCGATTTTCAAGGAATATCCGGGACACCTCGAAATGCTGCAAGGTGGGAACAGCGACAGTAACCGCATCCACGCGACCGATCAGATCGGCAGGATCGGAAAACGCCTCCGCTCCATACCTATCAGCCAACTCCCGGGCGCGACTGGGAACCAGGTCACAAACAGCCACCAGATTCACATCCAAAAGCTCGGAAAGCGCAGCCACGTGATAGCTGCCCATATGGCCAACACCAACGACGCCAACTCGCAGAGAATCCAGCATGGGCTTTTAACCTCTTAAAAAACCTGCCCTTATACGCGACCTTGATAGATGCCGTTCTTCGAATTGCGCACGAATTCTACCACGGATTGAATTTCCGCTCCTAACGGCGCCTGCGCTTCTATGATTTCTATTTTCTGCGCTATCGTACCCGATTCGTTAAAAAGAATTTTATACGCCCTCTTGATGTCCGCTCTCACCTCGGGCGAAACGCCTCTTCTGCGCAAACCGACCACGTTCAGTCCAGCGATACGGAAAGGGGCGCCCGCCATTTTGACGAACGGAGGCACGTCTTTCCTCACCGCAACGGGACCCACCAGAATCGAACCCTCACCGACCTTCATCCGCTGATGCACGCCGATGAAATTGGATATGAAACACTTTTCCCCGACTTCCACATGCCCTCCCAAAGAGCAATGGTTCACCAGGACCGTCTCATCGCCCACGCGGCAATCGTGACCCACGTGCGCACCGACCATGATGTAGCATTTCCCGCCTATGACCGTGTTTTGACCCTGATACATGGAACGGTGGATTGTCGCCGTTTCACGGATAACCGTACCCGCTCCGATTTCGACCCCGCCTGAATCCTGCGGCAAATCGACAATTTGCGCTTCCAGGCCGATAACGGCATTCGGAAAAATCCGGCATCCCTCACCTATAACGGCAGGCCCCTGAATGGTCGCGTTCGGCCCGATTTCACATCCATCCCGAAGAATCACGCCTGCGCCCACAAAAGCGCCCGGACCGATTTTCAAACCATGCCCGAGTTGTGCTTCCGGGTCGATATGAGAAGTGGGGGCTATAGCGTTCAATGTCTATCGGGAGCGGGGAGTGGCATAGGCGGTGAAAACACCTTCGGCGGCGATTTGCTCCCCTACAAACGCCCGTCCCTCAAATTTCCATATAGCCCGTTTGTTTTTCAGGAGTTTTGCACGCAACTGCAACAAATCGCCCGGGACAACCGGACGCCTGAATTTTACCTGCTCGATACCCGTGAAGAAAAAGTCACCGTCCGGATCAATCAATTTCAAATCGAACAGGCAAATCAAACCGGTTTGCGCCAACGCTTCGACGATCAATACACCCGGCATGATGGGGTTGCCCGGGAAATGGCCCTCCAGACACGGTTCGTCCCTGGTGATGCTCTTCTGGGCTACAATAGAAATTTCTTCCGGGTCGATTGATGTCACCTGATCGACGAAAAGAAACGGATCCCTATGCGGGATCAACTCTTGTATTCGCCGGCTATCCATCATGATTCCAGTTTGCCAATCCTCTTTTCGAGTTCATTTACTCTCTCCGACAGCCTCGGCAAATTCCTCAAAACCGCGATTCGCCTGCGCGCATCACGAATTTCCGTCGCAGGCGTGTGCAGATACATTTTCCCGCCCTCCAGACTCTTCAGCACGCCGGTATCGGCTCCCAGTATCGCCCCGTCACCAATTTCGACATGATCCGTTACGCCGACACGGCCACCCATCATGACGCCACGCCCGATTTTCACGCTACCCGAGATGCCCACCTGGCTCGCCAGTACGCAATCCTCCCCAATCACGACATTGTGCGCAATTTGCACCAGATTGTCGATTTTCGTGCCGCGTCCTATTCTCGTCTCTCTCAAGGTAGCGCGGTCTATCGTGCTGTTCGCGCCGACCTCCACATCATCTTCAATGACGACCCTGCCCGTTTGCGGGTATTTGAAAAAACGTCCCTCCTCATCGGGAACATAGCCAAACCCATCTGCTCCCACGACGACTCCCGCATGGAGGATCACCCGAGACCCTATCTCTACATCAGCGTATACAACACAATTCGGGTATATGTGGCATTCAGAGCCTATCCTCACATCATGGTCGATATGGACACCCGCACCGACACAGGAGCCGTCCCCTACCACAACACCATCGGCAAGGGATGCGAATGGCCCTACATACACGCCGTCTCCCAGGCGGGCCGTCTCGGAGATGCTGGCGCTGGCGTCTATTCCCGGCTGGAATTTTCGAGGCGGGCGGAACAACAAGACTGCGCGCGCAAAAGACAAACGAGGATTTTCTGCAGAAATACCCGGGCGGCCAATCCCCAGGCCCCGGGGAACGATGAGGGCGCCCGCATCAGAATGCGTGTTCAGCTTTTTCGCCGACTCCACATAACTCAAATCTGTCGGTGAGGCCTCTTCATAAGAAGCTACATCTTGCAGATCTACGTTCCCGTCGCCGATCAATTCCCCGCCAAGCAGATTTGCGATGTCTGCGAGAAGCATTTTATTTCTTCTTCTGGTCGTATAGCTTGATCACCCTCTCTGTGAGATCCACTCTCGGGTTGACGAACAAAACGCCGCCGGATGCATTGTCCACAATAACATCCAATTCCTCTTTCTTCCCGATCTCCTCAACAATGACACGAACTTCTTTCAAAACCTTCTCTGTGGCGATTCTCCGGCGATCTTGAAGGTCTCGTTCGCTCTCTCGCACCAATCGTCTCAGGTTGTCCTGTTCACGCGTAAATTCTCTTCTCTGGGATCTCAACTCGAACGCCTTGCGTTCTTTTTCCTCTTGCCGCCAAATCGCGCTTTTCTGATCGATCTCCAATTGTAAATCCCGAACTTTATTCGCAATTTGAGCTAAATCATCGCGCCTTTTCTGTATCGTGCTTTGGAGCCTCTTTCTCTCCCTTTCCAGAGACGAACTCGCGGTGCGTCCGCCTTTTGAAGTCTGTAATACGCGCTGAATATTGACGACGCCGTATTTCACACTTGCCGATTCCGCATGGCCTGCGCAGGCGAAGGCGAGAAATATCGAAAGTATCAAAACAGATGGGCCATACCGCCTCACGTCAAACATCCTCCATCCCTAAGACAAATACCGGCTCAAACACTGCTAAAACGCAGCCCCGATCCCCAAATGCGCTTCTCTTCTGCGCTCGTCCTGTTTCCTGTCCAGCTTGTATCCGATATCAAGCCGCATGGGGCCGATTGGCGTCACGATGCGCAAACCGATTCCAGCGCCATACCGCAATTCGCCCACATCAAAAGCGTTGTCTTCATCCCAGATATTTCCCATATCGAAGAAAACCGCGAGTTGAGTCGGGCCGATGAAAGGATGCGTCAACTCGGCAGAGGCGAGAGCGGAGGAGAATCCACCTATGGCGTCGCCCTGCATATCCTTCGGACCCAGGTCGCTGGAAGTGAAACCTCGAACGGTGTGCCTTCTGGTGGCGTACAAACGGCGGAATGCCGGCACTTCGCCCTTGAATGAGTCGACGTATCGGACATTGCCCCTCAGATTCAAAACCAAATCCCGTAAAATGCGGATCCGGAAACGCTCTCCGATGTTGTGGTATTGCCTGAAATCCGCTTCAGCGGAGAATACGTCGACGTTGCCACCCAGCAGTGAAGTAGAAATGGTGGAGCCAATGCTCCAATACGTGCCATCCGTCGGGAAAATGGGCCTGTTCAAGCTATCGTAGACGAGCCTGGGAATGACGCTGCTTTCGAGAAAAGTTTCCCCTTCCTGCTCCAGAATCGTGTTTATCGCCGTGTCATCAACGTTGCTGATTTGGGATTCCGCGATCTCATAAGAGATGAAAGCTCTCAAGAACTCCTGAAACTCCTTGCCAACCGTTATCCGGCCACCCTGTCTTTGGTTATCAAAAGTTTCATATTCCTGATCGACAAAAAACAGGCTCCCCCCAAGCGAGTAACCTGAATCCCGGAAATTGGGGTCAAAGTATTCCGTAACCAGATCGAAGCGATCGGCGGAAACTCTGGTGAATATCGAAGCAACCAAACCCTTGCCGAACAAATTCGACTCTTTTAATTCAGCCTGCCCGTAAACACCCTCGTCGCTGTTGACGCCGATACCACCCGTAATGGAGCCGGTCGGCTTCTCCTTCACCTCAATCTCGATGTCGAGTATTTCATCGCTGCCGGGGCGACGCTTTTCAGCAACTTTCACCGTTTCGAAATAATTCTTCCGGACGAGCCGCTGACGCGTTAAATCCAACCCTCTCTTGCTGTAGAGAGACCCCTCGATAACCCGGACATCTCTACGGATTACATTCTCACGGGTGCGGGTGTTGCCTTTTACCCCCACTTTTCCGATGTATACCCTACGCCCTTTGTTGATTCGTACAGTAACGTCGATCGTCTTCTTCTCGTCGTCCGTTTTCGTGAAACTATTCACATCCGCAAACGCATAGCCACGGTTCGAAAATTGATCCGTTATCGCTCGCACATCAGAGAGCAAGCGGGTTTTGTTGAAGACATCGCCAACAAAAAGAAGCATCTTCTTTCTTATCTCTTCCTGCGGGATAACATCCTCTCCACCGCGTATATCAACTTTCGCGATTCTGTAGCGCAAACCCTCGCTAACGGGAATCGTTATATATATCCGGCCTCTTCCCCGCTCCTCGCGAATAACGGGCTGCCCGACCTGAACTTTTGCGTATCCGCGACTCTCATACAGCAAGCGAATCCGCACCAAATCCTTTTGCAGTTCATCTTCGTTAAAAATCCCCGAACTCGTAAGAAAAGAGAAAAACCCCTTCTCGCTGGTTTCCATGGCTTTGAGCAAATCTCTTCTTGAGACATTTTCGTTGCCTTCAAAATTGATTGCTCCGATGCTTACGCTTTCACCCTCATCTATCACGAACGTGACGGCCACCGTGTTCTGGCCGCTTTCTTTCAGAACAGCTTCTATGCGCGCGAAATAATAGCCGCTTTCCTGATACAGTTTTCGGATGTTCCGAACCGTTTCTTTGAGGATGGATTCGCTGACAATGGTTTGAACTTTGACTGTGATGCCCTCGCGGATTTTCTCGAGGTCCAGTTTGCTGTTTCCAATGATCTCAATCTGATTGATCGTGGGTTTTTCGCTGAGTTGATAAATAACGCGGAGCCCCCCTTCCAGAGACTCCACCTGGGTTTTCACATCCCGGAAAAATCCCAGCTTGTATATGGCCCGGACATCCGCGCGGATTTGCTTGACCAATTCCGTGTTGGTGTAGTTTTGTCCCTCTTTCAGCCGAACGTAAAAAAGAACCGTGGAACGATCGACCCGGCGATTCCCCTTGACCTCAATAGCCCGTACCGTGATGGCCGGTGAAGCCGACTGCCCTATCGCCTCGTGAGAAACGGCAACAAGAAACAGGAAGGCCAAAACGGCGCAGGCCGACACCTTCGCCGCGCAACGCATAAGACCACCCCCTGAAAAAAAAGGGGAAACAAGTTTCAATTTTGCAGTGAAACTATAGGTCCTGGACACTGAGCACTTCCGTGTCTTCTTTCAGTTCGAATACCAATTCATCCCCGGCCAGCTTCGCCAGGATCGTTCCCCCGTCCTGGAATTTACCGTGCAGAACTTCTTCGCTGAGGGTATCTTCGATGTGTCTTTGGATGACGCGACGCAGAGGCCTCGCCCCATAAGCCGGCTCAAACCCCTGTTTGGCAATCCAGTCCTTGGCTTCGTCGCTCAACTCAATCGTCATTTCCTTTTCGTTCAGCGTCTCGTTGACTTTGGCAATTTCGATATCCACGATTTTCAGGATGTCCTCGTGGGTCAACGGCCGGAAGATGATGACATCGTCAATCCGGTTCAGAAACTCAGGGTTGAAGGTGCGCTTCAACTCATCACGAATACTGTCCTTCATCTTGTCGAAGCCGAGGCCCGTGTCCGCCTTCTGGAAGCCGAGGGACGTCCCTTTCTCGATGGAGCGGGCCGCCAGATTCGAAGTCATGATGATGACGGTATTCTTGAAGTCGATATTGCGGCCATAGCTGTCGGTGAGCAGACCGTCGTCCATCACTTGCAGCAGGACGTGGTAGACGTCGGGGTGCGCCTTCTCGATTTCATCGAGCAGCACGACGGAGTAAGGCTTTCTGCGAACGCGCTCGGTGAGCTGCCCCCCCTCCTCATAGCCGACGTACCCCGGAGGCGCTCCGGTGAGGCGGGAGACGTTGAATCTCTCCATGTACTCGCTCATATCGATGCGAATGAGGGCGTTCGGGTCGCCGAACATGAACTGGGCGAGCATTCTGGCCATCTCGGTCTTGCCTACGCCCGTGGGACCCAGGAACAAGAAGCTGCCGATCGGGCGCTTCGGCCCCTTCAGGCCCGCGCGCGCCCGGCGAACCGCCTTCGTCAGGGCGCGCGTGGCTTCTTCCTGCCCGATGATGTGGCCGTTCAACTCCTCTTCCATCCGAAGAAGACGTTCGTTCTCCACTTCTCCGATACGCTGCAGCGGAATCCCGGTCATCCGGCTGACGACGTAAGCCACGTCCTCGTCGGTGACATACGGTTCTTCATCCGTCTGACCCGCTTCCCATTCCGTTTTCAACTCGTCGAGTCTGCTCCTGTCCTGCTCTTCCTGATCGCGCAACTCGACGGCCTTTTCGAAATCCTGTTTCTCGATCATGTCTTTTTTGGTGCGAACCGTCTCTTCAATCTGGCGCTGAAGGTCCCGGATGTTGGTCGGGAAAGTTTCTTTCTCGAGGCGAACCTTGCTGCACGCCTCATCAATGACGTCTATCGCCTTGTCCGGCAGGAAGCGATCCGACACGTATTGGGACGACAGGCGAACTGCGGAGACAAGCGCGTCATCCGTCAATTGCGCGCGATGGTGTTTTTCATACTTGTCTCTCAGGCCCTTCAGGATGCTGACCGTATCATCTATCGACGGCGGATCCACCATGACCGTCTGGAAACGACGCTCCAGAGCGCCGTTCTTCTCGATGTACTTCCGATACTCATCAAGCGTGGTGGCGCCGATGCACTGGACTTCCCCGCGGCTGAGGGCGGGCTTCAGCATGTTCGAAGCATCGATAGAGCCTTCCGCCGCGCCCGCGCCCACCAGGGTATGCAACTCATCGATGAAGATAATCACGTCCTGGCTCTGCGTGATCTCCTTCATGATGGCTTTCAGGCGCGCCTCGAACTGTCCGCGGTATTTCGTTCCCGCCACCAAAGCGCCCAGATCAAGCTGAACCACGCGCTTGTTGTACAAAATCTGGGGAACTTCCTTGGACATAATCGATTGGGCCAAACCCTCGACGATCGCCGTTTTTCCGACGCCGGGCTCGCCGATAAGGACGGGGTTGTTCTTCGTCCTTCTCGCGAGAATCTGGATGACGCGCTCTATCTCCTGCTCCCGCCCGATGACGGGATCGAGTTTCCCCTCATCCGCAAACTCCGTGAGGTCACGCCCGAATTCATCGAGCGCGGGCGTCTTGCTCTTCTCGCGGGAACGCGCCGCCACCGGCTCCCTGAGGAGATTGATGGTCTGCTCCCGCGTTTGCTGGAGCTTCACGCCGAAGCTGGCCAGAATTTTCGCCGCCAACCCGTCTTTCTCTCTGACGATACCCAACAACAGATGTTCGGTGCCGATATAGTTGTGGCCCATCAGCCGGGCCTCTTCGACGGCGTATTCAAGGACTTTTTTCGCCTTCGGGGTAAACGGAATATCCCCTTCCACGGGGCCGCTCAAACTCTTGGGCAAGTTGCGTTCAAGCTCCAGGCGAAGCTGCTTGGGGTCGACCCCCAGTTTCTGCAGGACGGCGATGGCGATCCCGCCTCCGTCCTTCAGCACGCCCAGCAGTATGTGTTCGGTTCCCAGATATTCGTGCCGGTAGTGTTCCGCTTCCTCTCTGGCGAGGATAATGACTTTACGGGCGCGCTCGGTGAATCGCTTGAACATACGGCCCTCCTTACTTTTTATGAGCTATTTTTCCGTCCACCACGGCGATCACACGATCCATTCTTTCCGCCATCGAAGAATTGTGCGTCGCCACCAAAATCGTTTGTCTGCTTCTTTCGTTAATTTCCCGAAGCAATTCAAAGATCGTTTCTGCAGTCGATGAATCCAGGTTCCCCGTTGGTTCATCCGCGAGCACCACAGAAGGATTGTTAATTAACGCGCGGGCAATAGCAACCCTTTGCTGCTCTCCCCCGGAAAGTTCTCCAGGCCGATGATTCCACCTGTCGGCCAACCCTATCCGGCTCAACAATTCCTTCGCCTGCTCCTCCACCTCTTTTTTCCGGGCGCCACGGAGCAGCCCGGGTATCATAACATTTTCCAGGCCGGAAAACTCCGGCAGCAAGTGATGAAACTGGAACACGAAACCCACATGCTGATTTCTCAACCGGGCCAATTCGGCTTCTGAGCAATCAGAGAGGCTTTTGCCCTCCAGAATCACTTCGCCTTTCGTCGGCCTGTCGAGTGCTCCCAGTAGATGGAGCAAGGTGGTTTTCCCCGCTCCGGAGACCCCCATGAGGGCCACCATCTCGCCATGACCCACCTCGAGGTCGACTCCGCTCAGAGCCATCACCTCGCCGCTGCCCATGGGGTATGATTTTTCCAGTCCCCTGGTGACGATGACCTGCGGCAACACACCCTCTGGTGAAGCAGACTCACTCATCTCCAATGTGCCCGAATCAACCATAACGGAGATTTTCTACCGGATCGACGCGAGAAGCCCGCCACGCTGGATAAAGTGTCGCCGCCAAACAGATAATAAAAGCAACCACTGCAGTAACAGATACATCAAATGGCGTCATCTGCACCGGTAATTTCTCTATATGGTAAACGCTGGGCGGTAGTATGTCCAGACCAAAGGCGCGTTCCAGGAAATCCTCGACGATATGGAGATTCCACCCCAGAACGAGTCCTCCGCCTGTTCCCAGTACAGCGCCCAACAGGCCTATGAAGGCGCCTTGCACGAAGAATATCCTCAGGATTGCGCCGCTCGTAGCCCCCATCGACTTCAGGATCGCGATTTCACGCCCCTTCTCCATCACCACCATGACCAGAGAGCCGATGATGTTGAAGGCGGCCACGACGACGACGAGGAGAAGAAGGATGGTGAGCGTGGTTTTTTCCGTTTTCAGCGCGGAAAACAGGTTGCGGTTCATTTCCTGCCAGGAGCGCGACAAATAATTCCCCGAGAGCGTTCCCTGAATCTTGCGGGAAATGCGCTCCGCCGAAAAAATGTCCTGCACGCGCAAATGCACCCCCGTCACGGATTTGCCGAACCCGAAGAATGCCTGGCTCTCTTTCATCGAGATGAACGAGAGTCCGGCGTCGTACTGATAAAAGCCGCTGCGGAAGATCCCCACCACCTGAAACTTTTTCGTCCGGGGCACCAGGCCCATCGGCGTAACCACCCCCACGGGGCTGACCATCATCACCGTGTCGCCCTCTTTGAGGTGCAGGTTCTTCGCGAGTTCGGCCCCGATGATGATGCCGGGCCTGCCCGCGCTGGTTTTCTCCAGAATCTTTTTCAGCACACCGTCCTTCAGGTACCTTCTGATGTCCGTCACGTCGATTTCCTGATCCGGAACGATGCCGCGCACCACCGCGCCCAGCACGCGGTTGTTGAACGAGAACATCGCCTGCCCGTAGACGAAAGGACTCGCCGCCACCACGCCCTCATGATCGCGCGCCTTCTGCAGGATATCGCGCCATTCGCGCATCAGGGTAGCGCCGGACCTCGTGATGACGATATGACTCTGCGTGCCCAGTATCTTGTCGCGGAATTCGCGCTGGAACCCGGTCATGACGCCCACGACGACGATGAGGGTGGCCACGCCCAGCGCGATGCCCAGCACCGATATCCAGGTGGTGAGCGAGACGAAGGCGAGTTTGCTCCGCGAGCGCAAATGCCTGAAGCCGATGAACAGTTCCGTGGATAAAGACATCATCCGTCCTGGTGTTTGCGCAGCAGGGGGAAAAGGATGACGTCGCGAATCGAATGCGTGTTCGTCAGCAGCATCGCGAGCCTGTCGATCCCGATCCCCTCGCCGGCCGTAGGCGGCAGGCCGTATTCCAGGGCCGTCAGGTAATCCCAGTCGATCTCATGGGCTTCCTCATCACCGGCTGCTCTCTTCGCTTCCTGCTGCTCGAACCGCGCGCGCTGATCGTCGGGATCGTTCAACTCCGTGTAGGCGTTGGCGATCTCGCGCCCGGCGATGATGAGCTCGAACCGCTCCACGGTATCCGGGTCGTCTTCCCTGCTCTTGGAAAGCGGGGAAAGGGCTTTCGGGAAATCATGGACGAATGTGGGCTGCCTGAGCTTCGGCTCCACCAGTTCCTCGAACAGATACTCCAGGATGTGGGCGTGGCTCATCTCGTCCGGTATGGGATACCCCTTGGGTTCCGCTATTTTTCTCGCGAAAAGGCGGGCTTTTTCCCGGTCTTCCAACACGTCGTCCGGCGCCCCGCCCACCGCCACGATGGAATCGCGCCATTCATACCGCGCCCAGGGCGGGCGAAACGAGATTTCCTCGTCCCCGTATTTCAGCGCGTCATCCCCCAGAATCTCCCGGGCCAGCGACGCCAGCATCTTTTCCGTCAAAGCCATCAGGTCGTTGTAGTCCGCATACGCCATATAGAATTCCAGCATGGTGAATTCGGGGTTGTGCTGCGTGGATATGCCTTCATTCCTGAAATTGCGGTTGATCTCGTAGACGCGATCCATCCCTCCCACAACCAGGCGCTTGAGGTAGAGCTCGGGCGCCACGCGGAGGAACAAGGGCATTTCCAGGGTATTGTGGTAGGTGGTGAACGGCCTGGCCGTCGCTCCGCCGGCGATGGCCTGCATCATCGGGGTCTCGACCTCGATAAAATTCAGATCATCCAGAAAGCGGCGTATCGACTGAATCATCCGGGTTCGCACCCGGAATACCTCGACCACCTCGGGGTTTGCGATCAGGTCCACATACCGCTGCCGGTAGCGGGCCTCCACGTTTCTCAGGCCATGCCACTTTTCCGGCAGGGGCCGCAAACTTTTCGTCAGGAGGCTCATCCGGCGGACCCAGATGGAGAGTTCGCCCATCCTCGTCCGGAACACCCCGCCCTCCGCCCCGACGATATCGCCGATGTCGAGATCCTTCGCGGACTGGAAAGCCTCCTCGCCGATCTCGTTCATCCGGATGAACAGCTGGATCTGTCCCGTACCGTCGCGCAGATCGACAAAGGCGACCTTCCCCTGCACCCGCTTGGCGATGATTCTCCCCGCCACGGAATAATCCGCCTCTTTTGCCTCATCGAAACCGTCCGCCGGCACGTCACGGAATTCCCCGACGATGACGCCAACCTGGTGCGTCGTCGAAAACCGGTTCACGAAGGGATTGGCGCCTGACGCCCGAATCCCCTCGAGCTTCTTCCTCCGCTGCTGGGTCAAAATGTTTTCATCGTCCCGCTCATCCGGCGACGATGGCGCTTCATCCGCCACGGGGGCGCTCCTCCCATGCTCTCTTTCCGCGTTCATAGAACCGTGATTTCCCCATTCGCATCCATCCGGCTCGGCCGGCGGCGATTACGCGCGCGCATTCGCCTTCTCCTGTATCAATGAGAGGAGATAGGCGTCAATGAACGCATCGATATTCCCGTCCAATACGGCGTTCACGTCCGAGCGCTCCACGTCCGTTCGGTGATCCTTCACCATCCGGTAGGGGTGCAGGGTGTAGGAACGGATCTGGCTCCCGAACCCGATGGTTTTCTTCATGGCGTGCTGCGCTTCTTTTTCCTCGTCCCGCTTTCGTTTCTCCATTTCGTACAACTGGCCGCGCAGCAGCTTCATGGCCGTCGCGCGGTTCTTGTGCTGGCTTCGCTCGTTCTGGCATGAGACCACGATGCCCGTGGGCATGTGCGTAATCCTTACCGCGGAATCCGTGGTGTTCACATGCTGGCCGCCGGCGCCCGAACTCCTGAACACGTCAATGCGCAAATCGTTCTCATCGATCTCGATTTCCACGTCATCCGACACTTCCGGAACGACATCCACGGAAGCGAAAGAGGTGTGTCTCTTCGCGCTGGCGTCGAAAGGTGAAATCCTGATCAGGCGATGCACGCCGACTTCCGCCCGAAGATACCCGTAAGCATAGTCCCCCTGGATGATCAGGGTAGCGTTTTTGATGCCGGCCTCCTCCCCTCCGAGTATGGAAACGAGGCGCGCCTGATACCCCTTCTCCTCCGCCCATCGCGTGTACATGCGCAAGAGCATTTCGGCCCAATCCTGGCTTTCGACGCCGCCTGCGCCCGCGTTCACGGAGAATATGGCGTTGGCCCTGTCTTCTTCGGAGTCCATGACCAGGTGGAACTCCAGGCGCTCTATCTCCTTGAAAAGAGAGGAAAGAGCATTTTCGATTTCGCTCAGGAGTTCCGATTCGGACGTTTCTTCCATCTGGAGAAGCTGGAGAAACTCTTTCTGCTCGTTGAGCCTCCCGCTGAGGTTCTCCCAGCTGCGGATCGTTTTTTCAAGCGAAGCGCGCTTTTTCAGCGTGCTCTGGGCGGCTTCGGGGTCGTTCCAGAAATCCTCTTCTCCGGCGAGTTTATCGAGTTTCGCGCATTCCGCTCCCAGTCGATCGAGGTCAAAGCCGCCCTCGCAGTTCAAGGAGGCGCGCCTCCAGTTGCTCACATTTCCTGCATAAATCTTCCATCTGCATCTCCAATCTTTCGAAATCGAACTTCATGACCCCCAGGCATGGGGCCTACCGGGGCGGTTCCAGCCATCATATCACATCCGGGAGCCCCGTCTGGAGCGGAACAACAAAACCGCCGCCACGGACAAGAAAACACAGATATAGGCGAACGTATCCCCCACCCTTGCGTACATGCTGGGACGATCTTTTTTCAGCGAAATGACGTCGGCGTGTATCCACTCCTCGAAAAGGGGGCTTCTTACCCGAATCGCTCCGGTGGGGTCGATGAGCGCGCTGATCCCCGTGTTGGCCGAGCGGACGACAGGCATCCGGAACTCCACCGCCCGGAACGCCACCATCGACAGGTGCTGCTCGGAAGCCGCCGTCTTTCCGAACCACGCATCGTTCGTGATGTTGACGAGAAACTGCGCGTTCTTCATGCGCCGCACCACGCGGGGGAAAATGACTTCGAAACAAATCAGGACGCCGAATTTCCCTTTTGCGGCGGCGAATATCTCAGGCTTGTCCCCGGGTTTGAACGCCCCGATGACCGGCACGAGTTTTTTTACGAAAAACAACAACTTGCCGAGCGGGACATATTCGCCGAAGGGAAGCAGGTGCATCTTGTCGTACCGGCCGGATTCGACGCCGTCCGGTCCGAGGAGATAGGCCGAGTTCGTCAATTTCGGGCCCTGTTTCACGTCACGCCTCCCGAGGACGCCGAACAGCAGATAGGAATCCGTATCTTTCGCGATTTCACGGAGATACCTTCTCTCGGAAGCGTGGCGTTGGTAAACAAGGGGCGCCGCCGCCTCCGGCCAGACGATGAGGGGGGGAGCTGTCGATTCAGCTTTCGGGAAACGCTCCCTCACGTTCTTCGTCAGCTTCCCCATCTTCTCGAGAATGCCCTTCCGCCACCTGGGGGCCCACTTCACGGACTGATCGACGTTTCCCTGAACGATGCCGACCGCGCGCGCCGCGCCCGCCGTCTCGATGGGCACCTCATGAAGCCGCAGATAGCCATAACCCCAAACGAACGCCGCGGCGAGCGAAACGCCGATGGCGAGGGCGAAGGGCGCTTTCCGGGGAAAACGGAAGAAATGCCAGATCGCCGCGTTGACGAACACGATGAAGAACGACACGCCGTATACGCCCACCAGATCGGCGATCTGGATGACGTGCAGGTAGCGGTACTGGCTATAGCCCAGCAGCGCCCACGGGAAGCCGGTCATGAAATAGGCGCGCAGGAGCTCCAGAGAGACCCACAGCGGCGCGGCGAGCAGGAAAGTGAGAACGGAGCCTCCCGCATGGATGCGCACCATGAAAAATGCGAACAGCGCCGGGTAGAGCGCCAGATAGAGCGCGAGGACGGCGGTAATCAGCCACGCGAGCGACGCCGGCAGCCCCCCGTAGGTGGCCATGGAAATCTTCACCCACCAGATGATGATTCCGAATGAAACCAGGCCGCTCACCAGCCCCAGCATAAACGCTTCGTGCGGTTTCTTGCCCTCGAGGACCCACAAGAGGGGAACGAGCGCGATCCAGGCCAGGACCTCGAACTGGAACGGCGGGAACAGAGACGCCACCAAAAGGCCCGAGAATATGGAATAGCCGACGTCCTTCGCTCTCAAGATTCGCTGGCCCGGGAAACACCTTTCCCGGCTCCTTCGGCGAGGGGGCTCTCACCCCCGAGCTTTTCCCGCAAGGCGGCGACGAGTTTCGGCGTGATGCCCTCCACTTCCAGGAGCTTGAGGTCGCTCGCCTCCAGAACGCCCCGCAGGCTCCCGAAGGTCCTCAGAAGCGCGCGCCTGCGCTTGGGGCCCAAGCCGGGCACGTCATCGAGGCCACTCCTGATCCCGGTGCGTCTGCGCCGCGTCCGGTGGAACGTCAGGACGAAGCGGTGCACCTCGTCGCGAATCTTTTGAAGCATGAGCTTCGGCGCGCTTCCCTCCTGGAGCCTGATGGGGTCCGACTGGCCGGGCAGAAAAATCACGTCCTGCGAATCGGGGTTCTCGGAACTTCTCCCCTTCGCAATCGCGCAGAGCGCCACGTCCGCAAGCCCGAGTTCCTCAAGCGCCGAGGCGGCCGATGAAAGCTGCCCCTTCCCGCCGTCGATGAGCAGGAGGTCGGGCATCTCGCCCCCCTCGTTCACCAGACGCTCCAGGCGCCGGAAAACGATCTCGCGCATGGAAGAATAATCGTCCGGCGTTTCCGCCACGCTCCTGATCCTGTAGCGGCGGTAGCCGTCCTTGAGCGGGCGCCCGTCCTGGAACATGACGCTGGCGCCGACGATGTTGCTCCCCTGCAGGTTCGATACGTCGAACGCTTCAATCCGAACCGGCAACTCCTCGAGTGCCAGCGCCTGTCGAATCTCTTCCAGCGTTTGCTGTTCCTTGCTGAGCTGGGCGTTTTCCTGCTCCCGGGCGTGCGAAGCGTTCTCGCTCGCCATCTCGACCAGCCGGCGCTTGTTCCCCCGCCGGGGATGAAAAACGGACACCTTTTTCCCCCGCTTTCCGGACAACCACTGCGCGATGAGCGAAGCGTCGCCCACGGCGGAGGGCAGGAGCACTTCATCGGGAAAAAACGTCTTGCCCCCGTAATACTGCTTCACGAACGCGGAGACGACCTCTCCGTCGGGAACGCCCTCGCGGGCGGCGACGTGGAATCCCTGGTCGCCCAGCAGCCTGCCGCCCCTGATGAAAAACAGGCGAAACGTCGCTTTCTCTTCCTCCCGGTGGCAGCCGAGCACGTCCTGATCGCCCCCCTTCACCGAAAGCATGGTCTGCCGCTCGGTGACGTGCTCGATGCCCTGGATCTGATCCCGCACCTTGGCGGCGGCCTCGTATTGCAAATCTTCGGAGTATTCCTGCATCTGTTTCCTGAGTCTTCGAACCAGCTCCTGGTTCTTCCCCTTGAGGAAATCAAGCGCGTCGTCAACGCCGCCCCTGTACGCATCTTTGCTTTGCAGATCGTCGCACGGCCCCAGGCACTGGCCCATCTGGAAATAGATGCACCGCTTCGCCGTCTTGTCCTCCAGCCCGCCCGTGCAGGGCCTGATGTGAAACGTCTTCTGCAGGAAGCGAATCGTGCGCCGCAGGCTGCTCGCCGAGGGGAAGGGCCCCAGGTAGGAATCCCCGTCACCCGCGGGGCGGCGGACGATGCTCAGGCGTGGGTAGTCCTCACTCGTGCTCAGCTTCATGTAGGGGAAATGCTTGTCGTCGCGCAGGAGCACGTTGTGGCGGGGCTTGTGCTTCTTGACATAATTGCTCTCCAGGATGAGCGCCTCGATTTCATTGGCCGTCACGATGTGCTCAACCGTGGATGATTCCTCCACCATCTTCTGAATCCAGGGACCCCGGCCCGCCCTTTTGGCGAAATAACTGCGCACCCGGCTTCTCAGGCGCAAGGCCTTGCCGACGTAGAGCACGTCCCCCGTCCGGTTCCTGAAAATGTATATCCCCGGTTTTTCGGGCAGGGACTTCAAAAACGAGCGGTCCTCGCCCAGGGAAACGGAACTGGGGGAAAGGGCGGAATCACTCATGACGCGATTCTGGAGGGCTTGAGGCCGAGCTGGCGGCGCTCGATGGCGAGAATCCTGTCGCGAATCCCGGCGGCCTTCTCGAATTCAAGCTTCTGGGCCGCCTCGTGCATCCGGGCGCGAAGCTCATCGAGCGTCGCCGCGTCGTGCTCAGAGAATTCCGGCGCGCCCGCCTCCTCCCACGCGAAGGCGTCGCCGTCTCCTCCCGCGGCGGAGGCTTCCAGGAGCTCGTCCATCCTGCGGCTGATGGAGCGGGGGACAACCCCGTTCGCCTCGTTGTAGGCGATCTGGATGCCCCTTCTTCTGTCCATCTCATCCAGCGCGCGGCGCATGCTGTCGGTGATGCGATCCGCATACATGATGACCCGGCCGTTTATGTGCCTCGCCGCGCGGCCCGAGGTCTGGATCAGGGAAGTTTCCGAGCGCAGGAAACCTTCCTTGTCCGCATCGAATATGGCCACGAGAGCGACTTCGGGCAAATCCAGCCCTTCCCGCAGCAGGTTGATGCCGATCAGCACGTCGAAAACGCCCGATCGCAGGTCCCGGATGATGCGCACCCGCTCGAGCGCGTCGATGTCGCTGTGCATGTAGCGAACCCGGACGCCCAGATCCTCATAGTATTCCGTCAAATCCTCGGAGAATC
The DNA here is from genome assembly GCA_022825065.1 of bacterium. Classification (GTDB taxonomy): domain Bacteria; phylum UBA8248; class UBA8248; order UBA8248; family UBA8248; genus Bin107. The sequence goes on along the minus strand of JAJDYR010000005.1, from coordinate 69,623 downwards.
GCTTCGTCAGGGTGGTGACGAGGGCGCGGTCCCCCATCGCCGCCACCTGGCGCACCTCGGCCAGCAGGTCATCCACCTGCCCCTGCACGGGCCGAACCTCCACAGGGGGGTCGACCAGGCCGGTGGGCCTCAGCAACTGCTCCACCACGACGCCTTCGCTTTTCTCCAGTTCATAAGGCCCGGGCGTCGCCGAAACGTAGATCGTGTTCTTGAGATTCGCCTCGAACTCTTTCATTTCAAGCGGGCGGTTATCCAGAGCCGACGGCAGCCTGAAGCCATACGACACCAGGGTTTCCTTGCGCGAGCGGTCGCCCCGGTACATCCCCCGCAACTGGGGGATGCTCTGGTGGCTCTCGTCTATCACCACCAGATGGTCGCGCGAGAAATACGAGAACAGGGTCGCGGGCGGCTCGCCCGTCAGGCGCCCGTCGAGATGCAGGCTGTAGTTCTCCACCCCGTGGCAGTAGCCGACTTCGCGGAGCATCTCGATGTCCTGCAATGTCCGCTGCTGCAGGCGCTGCGCTTCATAAGACTTGTCTTGCGCATTGAGCTCCGCCACGTGCTCCCATAACTCCCGCTGAATGGCTTCGATGGCGGTCGAGAGCCTTTCCTCGGGCGTGATGTAGTGGCTGTTGGGGTAAATCTCCACCCGATCGAGTTTTCTTAAAACGATCCCCCGCAACGGTTCGATTTCCGTGATGCTGTCGATTTCCTCCCCAAAGAATTCGACGCGAATCGCCTGTTCCTCTTCGTGGGCGGGTATGATTTCGACGACATCCCCGCGCGCGCGAAAAGAGGCCCGGCGCAAAGCCGCGTCCGAACGCCGGTACTGAATCCTTACCAGTTGCGTGAGCAGTTCCTCACGATCCATCTCCATGCCGACGGAAATATCGATGTGCAGATCGAAATAGTCGGCCGGCGAGCCCAGCCCGTAGATGGAACTCACGCTCGCCACCACGATGACGTCTTCGCGCATCAGTGCGGAGCGCGTGGCCGCGTGGCGCAGGCAGTCCAGCTCGTCGTTGATGGAGGCGTCTTTTTCGATGAACGTATCCGTGGTGGGGACGTAGGCTTCGGGCTGATAGTAGTCGTAATAGCTGACGAAATACTCCACCGCGTTGTTCGGGAAAAACCCCTTGAATTCGTTGTAAAGCTGCGCGGCCAGGGTTTTGTTGTGGGCGATGACGAGCGTGGGTTTCCCCATCTTCGCGATGACGTTCGCCACCGTGAACGTCTTGCCGGAGCCGGTGACGCCCAGGAGAACCTGGTGGTTCTGGCCCTCTTCGAACTGGCGGACGATGGCGTCTATCGCCTCGGGCTGATCGCCCGTGGGGGAGAATTTCGAATGGAGCTCGAAGCTGCTCATGAAGGGTCCTCTGCCTCCGGGTCAGGCGCTCGAAAAACGGGCGGGTAAAAGTTTAGCGGATAAAGGAAGGCTGATAAACCTTGCGGGTCAGACGAGAGGCGTGGGTTGCAGGTATTTTTCCCATACTTGCTGCACTGCACGGGGAAAACGATGATTCAGGTGATGGAATATGAACGATTTCGGCTTATGAGGCTGTTTTTTCAGCTTCAGTCCGGCCTCGTCCGGCGTTCGGTCCCCTTTTTTCGCATTGCATCTCCGGCAACTGCAAACCACGTTCTCCCACGTGGAGCGGCCGCCGCGGGAACGCGGCAAGACATGATCCACCGTCAGATACCCGCCTTTCGCCCCGCAATACTGACAGGTGTTCTCGTCTCGGCGCATCACGTTCTTCTTGCTGAACGGAATCCGGCTTCGGCGCGGAACATACACATACGTTCTCAACCGTATGACGGCGGGCAGGTGAAACTCCATCGCTTCGCTGCGGACGAGCAAACCGTTCGTCTCGACGGTATCGGCTTTTCCGTTGATCATCATGCGAATCGCACGACGCGCGTTGCAGACGTTTATCGGCTCATACGTCTGGTTGAGCACCAGAACCCGCGATTGCTCGATCACCCTATACGCTCCCCTTGAGACAAGTGGGCGACGGGATACACACACGGTTTGCGCATCCCTTTATGTAGACCCTGCCCGCCCTTGTCAACGAGCAATTGCTTTTTTTCAGTGATTGCGAAAAGGACGTCGCAAATTTATAATGAAAAGCCTCCGCAAAACGCGGAGAGACACTTCGAAAATTCGCCTTTCCCAAGAGGATCAATCCGTTGTTGCCCCGTTCCAGGCGCAACATTGGTTTCAACTATCTCAGCGCCTATGTTTGAGGGTGAATTGCGTATCGAATATGAGTACTGCTGATGGCGAAGAGGACATATCACCCAAGTTTGATCCGTGCGTATTCTCAAGTCTTTAATTGACGGAACATCCCCGGATCAATAGATTGGCGCTAATCGGCAAAAATCGGTTGCAACCATTCATTTCCGGCAAGGAATACCGGGAGATTAAAAGGAGTACACCATGGAGTACCATGAAGTAAATATTCCCGTCCCGAACAATCCTCCCATCAAGGGATTAGACATACCTATCGACAATTCTAACGAGAAATTCAATGAATACACATTGAATGACGGAACCATCTTGCGGGTCAAGTTGGTTGTTTCCGGGGTTATAAGAGCAAAAGACCAATGGGACGCGGAAGGGCATCCAATATACACCATCCTGAGCCATAATGTCGTTCGCGTGGTGCAATCACACCCATCACTCCGGCAAAGGAGATAGTTGAGATGAAAATAACTATCGAGTACCCCTCAGGCATAGAACAGAATGGTTGGGAAAATTGGACGACCCAAAATGAAAAATCTGATGAACCAACACGTTCATGTCTCCAAATCGAAGTAAGGAAAGTGCCCCTGGAGAATGGAGATTCTCTGACTCCTAAATCATCATCCCTCAAATTCTATTTCTTCCAAAACGATGAAAAACCTTATTACGAGATAGAACATGAAGAATTGAATATCTCTGTTTATGGGGACAGCTTGAAGGATTTAGAGAAAATGCTCTACGAGGAAATGGCGTTTTTGTGGGAATCTTACGCCTTGGAAGATGACGCGAATATGACTTCTGCTGCTCAAGAATTAAAGAAGCGTTTACTCAAAACATTTGAAATGAGTTGATGGCACAACGAGAAAGCAGGGCAATTAGAAGTCAACTATCCCGAAAAGGTTTTCAACAAGTCGATAGACACCATGTCTACCTCATTTACATGACCCTGGACGGCAAGAAAACAAACATCAAAACAAGATTGAGTCATGGCAGCAATCAAACTGTCCAAACGCGCCTGCTGGGTAAAATGGCTCGGCAATGCCATTTGAATATGAATCATTTTTTAAGGCTGGTCGATTGTGACATGAAGCAAGATGAATACGAACAATATCTCAGGGACAACAACAAAATCTAGTCGCCGTCTTTGCAGCGAATTTTGACTTGGCCTGGATTTCAACTCCTCTCTGTTTGGAGCCGGCATCCTACCGCTCGTTGGAAGACCATATTCAAAGTGAGACGCCACCTGCCCTGTTACTACATTGCGAAAACGGCACTGCAAACTTATAATTGCCCATCTCCGCTATTTGCGGAGAGGCGCTTCGAAAATTCGCCTTTCCCAAGAGGATCAATCCGTTGTTGCCCCGTTCCGGACGCGGAAAAACGACCCTTCTCACACTGGGCATCCTGGCCATTTTATGCGGAATGGGGATCGGCGCGAGCTTTACGTATTTTTACGATTTTCCCGAACTCGAGCGTCTCCACAACTACAAACCCAACACCATCACGCGCATTTACGCCCGCGGCGGTGAACTGCTCGCGGAATTGTACCAGGAAAGAAGAAAACCCATCCCCTTGAAACAAATCCCCGCCACGCTGCAGCAGGCTTTCCTGGCCATAGAAGACAGCCGGTTTTACGATCACCCGGGCGTCAGCTATCCCGATATTTTCCGGGCTTTCGTCAAGAACATGATTGCGGGCAAATTCGTGCAGGGAGGCAGCACCATTACCCAGCAGCTGGCGAAAGTCCTCTTCCTGACGCCCGAGAGAAAACTCAAGCGGAAAATCCGGGAAGCATTGCTGGCCCTGGAGATCGAACGACGCTTCACGAAAGATGAAATACTCGAATTCTACATGAATCAAATCTACCTCGGCAGCGGGGCGTACGGGGTAGAGGCGGCGGCCCAGATCTATTTCGGGAAAACGGTCGCTCAGCTCACCCTGGCCGAATCCGCCATGCTCGCAGCACTGCCCAAAGCCCCGACGCGATTCAATCCCAAAACCAATCCCGACAAAGCGCTGCTGCGCCGCAACCTGGTCATCAAGAGAATGTCGGCATCCGGGTTCATAACCGCGGAACAGGAGAAAACCGCTCGCGAAGAGCCGCTCCAACTGGTTCCCCGGGTAGCGAATATCGTACCCGAAGCCGCCTACTTCATCGAAAAAACACGCATCGGCCTCAGCCGCAGGTTCGGGCAATCGCTTTACAAAAGCGGTCTGCAAATTCATACGACGCTTGATATCGGCCTGCAGAAAATCGCTCACAAAGCGCTCACCAGCGGGGTGGAAAGAATCAACACAAAGCGCGGCTTCAAGAAACCCGGAACGGAACTCAAGAGGCCACCGCGTCTGGGGAACAGGTTCCAGTTCCACGTTCTGGACATCACCGGGAAGACGGTGAGCGGAATCATCGGGGACTACGAAGCGGAGATGCTTCTTCCCGGACGCATCGACCCCAAAAGGCTCAGGGAAGGCGATTTGCTTCTGGGCCGCGTGATCAAGGTGGACCGCGCATCGAAAAAACTCTTCCTGGATTGGCAGGAGACCGTGCAGGGCGCCGTCATCGCGTTCGATACCAGAACCGGAGCGCTTCGCGCCCTGACGGGAGGAACCAACTTCCGCCGTTTCCCGTTCAACCGGGCCACGCAGGCGCGGCGCCAGCCGGGTTCGGCTTTCAAGCCCATCATCATGGGGACGGCCCTTTCCCTCGGCTACACGCCTGCGCACATCCTCATGGATACCCCCTTCGTGCGCCGCATGCCGGGGACGCTCAAGGACTGGAAACCCAGAAACTACACCAACAAGTTCTATGGCCCCGTCACCATGAGAAGAACCCTGGAGAAGTCACTCAACCTGGCGACCATCAAGCTGCTGGACCAGATGGGGCCGCAAAAGGCCGTCACCTTCGCGCATCGGCTCGGCATCCGCTCGAAGATGAACCCGTATCTTTCGCTCGCGCTCGGCTCCATCGAGGTGTCGCCATACCAGTTCACGGCTTCCTACATCCCATTCGCGACGCGGGGCGTGTATGCGCGGCCCTATGAGATCACGAGGGTCACCGACGGAAGAAACCGGGTACTGGAGGAGAACATTCCCACGACGCACCTCGCCATCACGCCCGAGACGGCGTACCAGACGAAAATGCTGCTGCGCGGCGTCGTCACGAACGGAACCGGGAAAAAAGCCAAAGAGATCGGCGCCTTCCTGGCCGGAAAAACAGGGACCACGAACGAATTCCGGGACGCCTGGTTCATCGGCTTCTCGGAAGACCTCGTTTTGGGGGTCTGGGTCGGCCGCGACGACAACAGGCACATGGGCTACCGGGCCTCGGGCGGCAGCGCGGCCCTGCCCATCTGGATCGAAACGATGAAAGGCTGGCTCGAAGGCAGGGAGTCGGAAGTGCGGAATCCCGAGCCGCCGCCGGGCATCACGCTGGTGAAGGTGGATTCGCGCTCCGGCCAACTGCCCTCGGCCTGGTGCGAGGGTGAGCCGATACTGGAAGCATTCGTGGAAGGTACGGAACCCTCGGAGCCTTGCCCGCAGAAATCCCGCCTGCCGGCGATGCTGAACGGCGGTTAAAACGCGGACGCCCTCGGTTCGGAGGGCCTGTTCGCCGCAATCGCGAACGCTTCAGGCTTAAGCCGGATTCCGTCTCCGGCGCGCGAACGCCGTCATCGCCGATCTTCCGGAAAACGGCGGAATCGAAGGCGGGCTCCCGCCTCTCCCGCTCACAGGACGCGCCGGGCCCGTCGCCGAACACTCTCACGCGCGCGTTTGCCCGCATTTGCCGTCGCGGCGGTTTCCCGGGCCCATGGCAGGATCGCCCTGCGATACCATGGACCGTCCGTTTTTCAAAAATGGCGAATTTCCGAAAAATTCGATAAATTCAGATAAATAACGATAAATTTATTAAATTTATGTAATTGATATATATGGGGTTATCATGTTTTTTCAGGAAAAGCCGCGAAAAGACTATTCGCCGAAAACGGCCTCGATGAACGCATCCGGGTCGAAATCGAGGAGGTCTTCCACCGACTCGCCCACGCCGATGTACCTTATCGGTATACCGCTTTCATAAGTGGCGCCGAGCGCCACGCCGCCCTTGGCCGTGCCGTCGAGCTTGGTGAGCACGAGGCCCGTTACGCCCAGGGCCGGGCCGAATTCTCGCACCTGGGAGAGGACGTTCTGCCCGGACGTCGCGTCCAGTACGAGCAGCACCTCATGGGGCGCGGTATCGATGAGGCGCTGCGTGACGCGCCTGAGCTTCTTTAATTCCTCCATGAGATTGTGTTTCGTGTGCAGGCGTCCCGCCGTATCCACGAGCAATACGTCGGCGCCGCGCGCCTTCGCCGCCTGAACGGCGTCATACACCACGGCGGAGGAATCCGCCCCTTCTTGATGGCGGATGATTTCGCTGCCGCTCCGCTCGGCCCAAACTGTCAGTTGCTCACCGGCCGCTGCCCGGAACGTATCCCCCGCCGCCAGCATGACTTTGAGTTTTTCGGCCGAGTAGCGCGATGCGAGCTTGCCGGCCGTCGTCGTCTTGCCCACGCCGTTGACGCCCACCAGTAAAATGATTCTGGGCTCGTCCGCAGGGGGATCCTGGGGCGTGAACGCAGCAGGAGATACAGGGTTTTCCAGGCAAGAGCGCATGATTTCCTGAACGCGTTCTTTCGCATCCGCACCCGCGCCCTCTCCGGCTTTCAGCTTTTCCAGCAGCGACTCAACGAGAAGGGGCCCCAGATCCGCCATGTACAGAACTTCTTCCAGTTCCTCGAGCGTATCCTCATCAATGCGCCCCGCGATCAAACCCTTCACCTGGCCGAGAAAACCCCCTCTCGTCTTCGAGAGACCCTGGCGCAATCTGCCGAACCAGCCTATTGCGCCACTATCTCTCTCTGGGTTCTCTTCCCTGCCGGGATCAGACATTTTGATATTTCCCAAACCTGCGCCAAACAAACCAACCCCGGCGACAGTGCGCCGGGGTCATCTTCAACATGGCCTCTCGAGAAAATTCGGGATGCTACACCTGCGATTCCAATACCGCTTCTCCCACCCCGTTTACTCTCGTCTCCTCGCGATTCAGCTTTACGGAGACAATCTCCGAAACTCCTTTTTCTCTTTGCGTCACGCCGTAGAGCTGATTCGCGAACGACATGGTCTTTTTATTATGCGTGATAATGATGAACTGGCTCCGATCCTCAAGTTCGGCAATCACTTCCCGAAAACGTCCGACATTGGCGTCATCGAGGGTGGCGTCCACCTCGTCGAGAATGCAAAACGGACTCGGCCTGACGCTGAATACCGCGAACAACAAGGAAATAGCGGTAAGCGCCTTCTCCCCTGCGGAGAGGAGCATGATGTTCGAAGGACGCTTGCCCGGCGGCCTCACTTCTATATCAACCCCCGTCTCCAGGGGGTCATTCGGGTCGAGCAGGTACATACGCGCCTCACCGCCCTGGAAAAGACGTCCAAAAATGTCCGCGAATGCACTACCCACCTCCTCGAACGCCGCCAGGAAACGGGATCTCGTTGTCTTGTTCAGTCTCTCGATCGTCGTGTGCAGATCGGCGATGGAATTTTCCAAATCCTGCTGTTGTTCTTGTAAAAACACATATTCCTGATTGATTTCATCGTATTCCTGTGCGGCAAGGGGATTCACCTCTCCCATGCGGTCAAGTCTTTTCTGCAACATCTCCAGACGATTCACAATCTCCTGATACTGGGGAAGTTCTTCCCGCCGACTCTCCGCAGTTACCTCAAGATTGACTTGACACTCCACTTTGGCGGATTCAACCATGGATTCCCGTTGTACACGAAGCTTCGTACGCCGGTCCGCCGCCTCACTTACCTCACCGGTCAGGTGTGAAGCCTTCTCTCTCATCTCGCGAATCGAATCACCCAGTTGCTCATCACGTGATTGCACTTCACGCAAAACGCGCTCACGCTCGGTCTGTTCGGCTTCCACCCTGGCTTTCTCATCCTGAAAAGTGAGAATTTCCTCTCTGCATTGCCCGAGGTTTTCCTGAAAGCGTTTTCTCTTATCGCTCGACCCGAGCTGATCTTCTTCACTTCGAATTTTGCGGGCTGAATTCTGGGATATCGCATTCTCCAGCCGCTGAACTTCGGCCCGACCAACAGCCACCTGTCCATTTATTTCCGTCAAGGCGATTCTTTTGTCCGTGACACGCACCTCCATCTCTGAATACCGCTCGCCGGCGTCACCGACCTTTCTTTCGATCTCCTCGACACGCAAGGTGATCTCCATAATCGCCTCTTCCGAGCGGAGACTTTCATCCTTGGCCGCCCGGAGGGTCTCTTCGAGGCGCATCTGCTCCGTGCGCGTCCCCTCTTGCGTGGATTCAAGCGAGGCCAACCGTTTTTTCAATGCCTCGTGTTTATCTTCCGTCGAACGGAGGATTCCTTCGGCCTCCACGCGCATTACCGCCGCCCGTTGACTCGCCTCAACTGCAAGGCGGTTCCTTTGTTCCGCTTTCGTGAGTTGCTCACTCAATTTTTCAGATATCGGTTCCAATTCAAGAGCTTGCGCCTCCAGCTGCTCCGCTTTCAGGCGCACCTCCTCACATCTTCTTGAACGCTCCAAAAAACCTTCATTTCGACCCAAACCGCCTTCGGCCGCACCATTTGCATGAATAATTTCACCCTTCAAAGTCACACAGACGATGCCTTGGGATCCATTGCACCATGCCGCCTGCGCGGCATCGATGTCCTCAACCACAACAACATTACAGAGCAGCGATTGAATGAGAGGGCGATAATCCACTTTGCAGCGAACAAAATCCGCCGCCGCACCGAGAACACCTTCCCCCAGCGGGACGATGGCATCCGGTTGAGCATCTACTTCCTTGGGCAGAGCCACACCTCGCCCGATTTCCGAACCCATCAGCGCGCGGAGCGCATCCACCGCATCACCCGGACTCTCCACAACCACGCCCATCAATTGATCGCCGAGGACCGTTTCAATGGCTTTTTCAAATTTCGGATCGACGCGAATTAGATCGGAAAAAGACGCCAGAACTTGAGCGCCACAAGATCGGAACGCTTCCATATCCGCTATTCCGCTCTCGTCGGAGCCCAAAACACCTTCCAGGGCCGAGAGAGCGGATTTCGCTTCCATCAAGGACTCTCTCGTTCCAGCCACGAGTTCTTCGTGACGGCTCAAAGACTCGGACGTTCTCGCGCACTCAGACCTCGCCTGTTCAAGTTCTTGTTTTGCGCGGATTTCAGATGCTGTCAGCGATTCCAGCCGGCTTTTCGCATCATCTGCGTCGGTTTGTGTCAATTCGATCTGACGCTTGAGCTCCTCAAGCTCTTCACCAGTCTTTGCAGTGGACTCGGTCAGTCCCTCACGTCGCGATTCGATGGAAGCGATTTGCTGACGAGTCGCGCTCAAACGCTCTTTTTCTTCCTCTTGCGCGCTCCGGGTCTCATCAAGAACCCGTTCGTGTTCTCTTAAGTTCTCACGATAGGCGGCTAACTCAGCCAGGCCGACGTCATATTCCTGGCGCGCAAGACTCGATTGCCCCGTAAGCATCTCAAGTGTTGAAGCAAGCCCGATTCTCTCATTCTCCAAGGTCGTGGTTTCAACATCGAGAGCCTGGATCTCCTCCATGCGACGTTCATCTTCCGTATCGAGTTCCTTTAGACGGCTGCCCAGCATCTCAACCCGATTCTCCAGCCCCTGAAGGCAACCTTCCACTTCAACTGCACGGCGGCGGGATTCCGCTAATGCTTCCGAACGCTCGGTGATCAAAATACGCCCGTTTTCCCTTTCGGCATCTAGAGAAGATAATTTCGCGGATACCGCTTGTTCCGTTTCTTTGATGCGGTTATACGCCTTTTCCGCGGGAACAAGTTCATCGACAAGCTTGAGGTAGTCGAGCGTCATGATTCTTTGGGAAAGATCGGCAATTTCGGTTCGGTATTCCTTGTGAAAAGTTGCTTTCCTCGCCTGGCGGCGCAAAGAGCGGAGACGGGATTCCTTCTCGCGCATGATGTCAGCCACACGAAGCAGATTCGCCTGCGCCAGTTCCAGCTTTCTCAACGCCTCGTTCCGCCTGCTCTTATACTTCATAATACCGGCGGCTTCTTCAATCAGAACCCGCCTGTCCAGTGGCCTCGCGTTCACGAGAGTCTCTATCTTGCCCTGTTCCACGATGGAGAAAGTATCGAGGGAAACGCCGGTATCCAGAAACAAGTCGACGATGTCTTTGAGGCGGCAAGGATTGCGATTGATGAGATATTCACTCTCCCCGGAGCGGTACAACCGGCGGGTAACCACTACCTCGTCAAAATCCTTGAATGCGGGAGAGGTCACCACGCCTTTGAGATCAGTAATGGTGAGCGAGACCTCGGACATCCCGAGTTGCTTGCGCTCGGCGCTGCCGTTGAAGATAACATCCTCCATCTTCTTCGAGCGCATATTTTTGGGAGCCTGTTCGCCCAGAACCCAACGAACGGCATCGCACACATTGCTCTTGCCGCATCCGTTGGGTCCGACCACAGCCGTAAGACCCTCGCCTATTTCAATCACGGTTTTTTCAACGAAGGACTTGAACCCCTGCATCTCCAAGCGTTGGAATCGCAATTCAACACCTCGGCGGGCGGATGAACTTCATTTTCAGGGGGCGGTATAAGACACTACCAGGGCGGTAGGAATCAATAACTTACCAGAATTCCCCGGCATCCGTAAAGCAAAATATTACATTCCAAGAGCTCGTTGTCGCTAGGCTTCTCCGATCTTATAAACGGCTTCTTTCGCCGCTACCTGCTCAGCCGCTTTTTTGGTCGTGCCTTGCCCACGTCCCATAACCTTACGGCCGAGGCGAACTTCAACCTCGAATTTTTTTTCGTGCTCAGGACCACTCTCCCGAACCAGACGATAACCAGGTGGTTTGTTGCCATTTTTTTGAGCCAACCGCTGAAGCTGGCTTTTGAAATCCTGCGACAGGACTTCTCCTTCATTCAGACCTGCAGCCCAGAACCATGATTGCGCCCATTGTGTACAACGGGCGTAACCGGCATCAAGATATATGGCGCCGACCAACGCCTCAACTGCTCCCGCCTGGATGGAAGGTTTTTGCCGACCGCCCGTTTTTTCTTCCCCTTTGCCCAGACGAATGAAGTTTCCCAGTCCACGGCGCTTAAAAACTCCCGCCAAAGTGCGGCCATTCACCCGTTCTGAACGCATATGAGTCAGCACACCCTCATCGTCCGCCGGAAAATCTTTCCATAGTTTTTCCGTCACGATGAGTTGCAAAACAGCATCACCTAAAAATTCAAGTCGTTCATTGTCTGAAGTGGGGGTTGAACTTTCTTGAGAAAAAGAACGGTGCGTGAGGGCTCGAACGAGAAGTTCCTTATTCGAAAACGAATAGCCGACTTGGGTTTCGATTTCACCCAGGGTCACACCCCTGGCGCCGAAACCGGAGAGTTTCCCGTTTCTGTCGTTGGCAGAACCTCTTTTTTTAAGCTGCGTTGTTTTCCGCTCTCTTGAATAACAGCGAAGCGTTGGTTCCCCCGAACCCGAACGAGTTTGTGATGGCACAGTCGATGTCCGCTTTCCGGGCAGAATTGGGCACATAGTCGAGGTCGCATTCCGAATCCGGCGTATCTAAATTGATCGTAGGTGGAATGCACTGATTCTTAAGCGCCAAGATAGTGAAAACCGATTCCACGCCTCCCGCCGCACCCAGAAGATGCCCGGTCATAGATTTTGTGGAACTTACACTCAGATTGTAGGCATGATCGCCAAAAGTTCTTTTGATGGCTGTCGTTTCGAGTCTATCTCCCGCACCAGTGGATGTGCCATGCGCGTTGATGTAATCCACATCCTCAGGCTCTAGTCTTGCGTCATTGAGCGCCATGTCCATGCAGCGGGCCGCCCCGTCACCACCCGGGTCCGGGGAGGTGATGTGGTGGGCGTCGGAAGTGAGTCCGTAGCCACCGAGTTCGGCGTAAATATTCGCACCGCGCGCTACAGCGTGTTCATAACGCTCCAGGATCATGACGCCTGCCCCCTCCGCCATCACGAATCCGTCCCTGTCCGTATCAAAGGGACGACTCGCGCTCTCGGGGTCATCGTTACGAGTGCTGAGCGCTCGCATCGCGCAAAATCCCGCCATGGCCAACTCCGTGATACAAGACTCACTGCCACCGGCCACCATGACATCCACCAGGCCGCGCTGAATACACTTCATCGCGTCTCCGATAGCGTGATTCCCGGACGCACACGCAGTGGTGGTGCAAATGTTCGGCCCCTTTAGTCCCCAGCGCATCGAAACCTGCCCGGCAGCCAGGTTTCCCAACAACATGGGGATGAAGAAGGGACTGATGCGCGTCGGCTCTCTGGTTAGCAATAATTCCTTGTTGGCTTCTATGGCGGGTAAACCGCCCAAACCCACGCCGATGATGGTGCCGTACCGCGGTGCCATTTCCGCGTCGGGAGCTTCCAGGTCGGCATCATCGAAGGCCATTTGAGAGGCCGCAAGAACGTACTGGATGAAAGTATCCATTTTCTTGAGTTCTTTGCGGGAAACATAATTCTCAGGTTCAAAACCTTTTACTTCGCCGCAGATGCGAGACGTCAGGCGATCCGGACAAAACCGGGTAACTTTACCGATGCCGGAGCGGCCCTGCATCAAGGCTTCCCAGTTTTCTTCTACCGACAAGCCCAGCGGCGTTAGCAGGCCGAGTCCCGTGACGACAACCCGGACATCCGAACTCAATAAATCTTGATTATTCATGCTTCCTCTTCGATTTGCAGACCAACGAGATTTCTCTAGTCTCCAGGCACCTTCGAGATGTAGTCGTACGCATCTTGAACCGTGGAGATTTTCTCCGCTTCTTCATCCGGGATTTCGATACCGAATTTCTCCTCAAAAGCCATGACCAGCTCTACGGTATCCAGCGAGTCCGCTCCCAGATCATCGGTAAACGAAGCTTCCGGCACCACCTTTTCAGGCTCCACACTCAACTGCTCAACAATGATTTCTCTTATTTGTGCTTTGATATCATCTGTCACGCCGATTCCTCCGAAAATCTTTCTCTAAAACCGGTATTGAGTCATCCTTTCAGCAAGAACTCAGATCCAATACTCATTTCACTTCACCGGAGCGATCAACCTGAATTCTAAAACCTGTTTTCGCTCTTTATCGACTATACTTCAGCAACCATCATACACAGGGATGAAATTCAGTTGAACTCCCCCAAGTCCGAAACCGTTTGCTCCAGGCTCCGCGTATCTTCCACATTATGCACCGGTATACCCTTCAATATCCGCCTGTTCAATCCTGAGAGCACTTTCCCGGGGCCCAACTCGACCATCACATCGGGTTTCTCCTCGCCCGCCGCACGTACAGAGTCTTCCCAACGAACGGGAGAGCGAATCTGCCGTTTGAGCAACTCTCTTACCAGTTTTCCTTCCAGAACGGGTTGAGCGGTTACATTCGCATATACGGGAATCGAAGGATCGGCAATATCCGCTTCGTCAAGAACTTCACTCATCCGCTCGGCCGCTTCGCTCAGCAAAGAACAATGGAAAGGCGCGCCAACCGGAAGCATGATAACCTTCCTGGCTCCTTTGTCTGTTGCCAGCCGCGCGGCGGATTCTACCGCATCCTTATCTCCCGACAAGACATATTGGCCGGGGGCATTATAATTTGCAACCTCCACCACGCCTCCCACTTCCCCACATATGGCTTCGGCCGCTTCTCTCTCTATCCCGAGCAAAGCCGCCATGGCGCCGCCCCGCTCGGGGACAGCCTCGTGCATGAAGCGGCCTCTTTTCTTCACCAACTCAACACCCGTCTGAAAATCGATGGCCCCGGCCGCCAGAAGGGCGGAGTATTCCCCCAAACTGTGCCCTAAGGCGAGAGAAGGACTATGGCCGCACTCACGCAATAAAGTGCAAGCGATATGGCTATGAACCAGAATTGCGGGTTGGGTGTGGCAAGTAAGCGTCAACTCCGATTTGGGACCCTCGAAGCTCAGCCTCGCGAGGTCCCATCCCAAAATATCACTCGCCTGCTCATAGGCTTCTCGCGCAACAGGATATTCATCATAGAATTGCTTGCCCATGCCAACATATTGCGAACCTTGCCCTGGAAACAAAAACGCAATTTTCACAGCCATCTAGTAACCCTTACCTATGGCATGAACGACGAAGCTTGAATCAATTATGCTCGCTGATGAAACAGGGCGGGGGGTGGAGCGAAATCTTTCCAGGCGTTCATCTCATCACTTCCATTCGACTAAAGACGCACCCCAGGTGAGGCCTCCACCGAAAGCAGCCATGAGGACATTATCTCCGCTTCTGATTTTCCCCTCCCTCACCGATTCATCCAGCGCAACCGGGATGGTGGCCGCGGACATATTGCCATATTTGTTAATCGTGACGATCACCTTGTCCATTGAGAATTCAAGCCGTTTCGCCACGGCCTCGATAATCCGCAGATTCGCCTGATGCGGAATAAAAATATCCACATCGTCCAATGTGAGACCGCTTCGCTCCAGCATTTCATTACAGACTTCCAGGAAATAACGCACAGCCGTCTTGAACGTCTCTTTCCCTTTCATCTGCAGCAAGTGCTCCTTGTTGTGCACATCGTTCGGCGTCATCGGCGCAAACCGCGAACCGCCTCCCGGGACCAGAATCATCTCCCCGCCTTTGCCGTCGCTGTAGACCCTGGAATCCAGGACGCCTCTTCTCCCGTTCTCCGACGCTCCCACAACGACTGCGCCCGCGCCATCACCCCACAAGACACAAGTGCCCCTATCCTCCCAATTCGTCATCCGCGTCATTACGTCGGCGGAAACCAGGAGCACGTTCTTCATCATGCCCGAACGGATATAGGCGTCCGCCGCCTGAAGACCGTAGACGAAGCCCGTGCACGCAGCATTCATGTCAAACGCCGCGGCCTTGTGAGCTCCGATATGGGACTGCAGCCAACAGGCAGCGGCCGGGCACATCGTGTCCGGTGTGAGGGTGGTTACGATGATGAGGTCAATTTCCTCGGCGCCCATGCCCGCGGCTTCCAGCGCCTGATTGGCTGCATGAATCGATAAGTGGGAAGTCGCTTCATCGGGCCTCGCCACACGCCGCTCGCTGATTCCCGTTCTATCGCGAATCCACTGGTCGCTGGTGTCGACCATTTTTTCCAGATCAGCGTTCGAGAGAACTCTTTCAGGGAGATAAGAACCTGTCCCCAATATGACGGAGTGGGTCACAATATGATTCCCTATACGGGCGAGATAACTGCTAGGGTATGATCGTAGTCGAAAACCGGGTCAGATATCAAGAGGACTGCTTTTCTTCATCGTCACCCTTCTTTTCGTCCCCCGTTACCTTCTCGTAAAAAATGCCCGTTCGTATTTGGTTCCACAAGCGCCACCCCACGTCTCCACTGCGCTGTATGGAGATATGCTTGTCAATCTCTTTTTCTATCTTGGCATTCAGATCGACCTTGACGATATTCGCCGTCGTACGGATGGCATTTTTCACGGCCTTCGAGTTGCTCCGGCCATGTCCAATCGTACAAATTCCACCCAAGCCCAGCAATGGCGCCGCTCCATATTCGGAATAATCGGTTCTTTGGCGCATGGATTTCAGCCCATTTTGCAAAAACATATACCCGATTTTGCTGCGCATCGAACCGACGATTTCCTCTCTGAGCAGCGTCGTCAGCATTTCACTGAGACTCTCGCTTACCTTCAAAGCCACGTTGCCCACGAACCCATCGCACACGACCACGTCGGTGCCGCCTTGAAAAATAGTGCTCCCTTCTACGTTGCCCACAAAATTCAAATCGCTTTTCACAAAAATCTCATGGACCGCCTTCAACACCTCGGTTCCTTTGGAATCTTCTCCACCCACGTTCAATAACCCCACCGTGGGCGCGGATTTCTTGAACACTTCCTGGGTATACACGGAACCCATAATGCCGAATTGAAACAAGTGCTGGGCCCGCGGACTTAGATTCGCCCCCACGTCCAGCATAACGGAAAATCCTTTAAGGGTGGGGACCAGAGCGGCAATGGCGGGCCGCTGAACGCCCGGCATACGCTGCAAGACGGACAGGCCCGTGGCGAAGGCGCCTCCGGTGTCGCCCGCGCTGAATACCCCCTGCGCTTCTCCGTCCTTGACCAACTGAAGCGCGACGCGCATGGATGAGTCCGGCTTGGTCTTCACCGACTTCGTGGGTGATTCACCCATATCGATGACTTGACTCGCCGAGCGAATCTCAAAAACATCCTTGGAAGCTCCAAGACGGACAAGTTCCGCCTCGATTCGCTCCGGCACGCCCACCAGGATGGTTTCAATACCCTCTTCCCGGTGAGCGTCCACCGCTCCTTCTATGATTGCCGAAGGCGCGTTGTCTCCCCCCATGGCATCTATCGCAATTTTCATTGTCTCTTCCAGTGGGAATATTATTCCTTCACTTCCAGAACTTTCTGGCCCTTGTAATACCCGCAGATATTGCACACCCGATGGGGCAACACCGGATTATTACAGTTCGTGCAAACCGCAATTGATGGTTTCGCCGCCTTGTAGTGTGTTCTTCTTTTACGGCCTCGCGTCTGCGAGTGCCGACGTTTGGGAAGCCCCACAGCACCGTACTCCTTTCACAATAATACGTTAAACACGAGCAATTCCCGCCGATGTCCTCTCGGCGTCATACCCGAAAACAGAAACATCACATACTACCACATATTTCAAAATTGAGATTCACCTCACACGAACCATTCAAAAATCAAGCGGAGCCCCCTGGTTTCCAACCACTGAGCGGCCCCCACCGCGGATCCGATTCCGCGCCCACGCCGACGGACTCTCCCTCATCGAGTTTCCGGCAAGTTTCAGGCGCTTCTCCCAGACATTTATCAGGACATCTGGGCTGAACGGGAATCGCCAGCCCGATTTGGTCGCGTACCGGCGTCGTTAGATCCACCGTTTCATTTTCGATATACGCGACCTCGAGGTCTTCTTCATTCAGTTCAACTTCACCTTCTGAACCGGAATCTTGCGGAATTTGCGAAAAATAGATGGCCAAAGATTCATCGAATGGATGAATAAATTCCGCCAGACCAAGAGAGCATTCCAACAAAAACCGACCGCTCAACCGCCCCTGGAAACTCACCTCATCAGAGCCTGTTTTTTCCAACCTGCCGATAAGCTTTAATCCAGAAGCCCGGAACCAGACTTCCTCCAAATCATCCATTTCCAAATCCAGAGCGACATCCAGGCCATTATCCGGAATTTGGGAGAGAGGAAATTGAAGTATTTTCCCCATATCGTTTCCCCAGAGGATGTGCGCCGCAAGACGGGTGCGTTTTGCGACATCGCGTCGCATCGGGCTCCTATCCATAAGCCTGTTTTGAAATATAAAAAGGCGGCGAAGCAGTGTCAAACAACAAAGCACAAGGAGGTATACCCGGGCGTCCTGCGATTCATCGAACCAACACACGCCTCGCAATCGATTTCAACGATTCTGCGCGCTTGACTTCAATAACTCCAGAAGCCTTCCCTCGCGAACACCTCCGGTCGATACGCCCAATTCCTTCTTTCGTCCCCACCGCAATAACGCGCGCACGACAATCAGCCCGGCAAGCGCTACGTCCTCACGCCCCATTTCGAAGCCTCGCAGCCCGCTTCTTTCTTCATAAGACAACCCGGCAAACCGACCGACCCATTCCTCGAAAAAAGAAGCGGGCAGCGAGACGCCATTCACGCCCCCACCCAGCGGCTTGCCTTCTGTCAAAAACCAGGCCAACGCCACCACTCCCCCACAACCGATAAAGGGAATTTCCGTCAGTTCCGCCTCTTCGAAATGGACGTCCGCCAACATCGCCTCCACCGCCTCCGAGCAAACCTGGACCTGTTCATGAGGCGTGGGCATGTTCTTCAAATAGCGCTCCGTCAGATACACCACGCCGGCGGGAAGACTCGCCATCTCTCGAACCTCGTCATGCTCAGCAAGCATCACCTCGAGACTTCCTCCGCCTACGTCGAACACCAACGCGCGCTCGGGTCTGGCCTCCTCGCCGGCGAAAACGCCCGCCAGCGCCAGGCGCGCTTCTTCCTCCGGTGCAATAACGCGCATTGCAATCCCCAGTTGCAGGGCGCGCGCTATGAATACATCCGAATTTCGCGCCTCGCGCAGCGCGCTGGTCGCCAGGGCGTCGACGAGATGAACGCGATGCTTTTCAATGATTTGCGCAAACCGGGCAAGGCAGGCAAGTCCTCTCGCCATGGCCTTCTCGGAGAGAAGGCCCGTTTCGCGAACCCCCTCGCCCAGACGAATCAGTTCACGCCAGCGGCCATGCGATTCCAGCCTGCCCGCATTATCGATGGTAGCGAGCGCCAGGCGGGCTGCGTTCGTTCCCAAATCCACCACCGCGGCAAGCGGGGCCGAGGCGTCGGAGCGGGAATGTTCAGACATGAAAAAAGAGGAGTTCCGGTGTGGTCATGAATTTCTGAAACGTTCTTTGTTGTTCATATAGGAGACGGCGGCGTTCTTGAAGCGCTCTATTTCCTCATCGTTGAGATCGCGAACATACTTCGCAGGCGCGCCCAGCCAGAGGGTGCCCGGATCGATCACCTTGTTCTCGGGCACGACGGCGCCCGCCCCGACGACGGCGCCCTCGCCTACCTTCACGTTGTTGAGCACGATGGCGCCCATCGCGATGACAGCGCCGTCTGCCACGTGGCACCCATGTACGATGGCCATGTGGCCCACTGTAATGTCGTCGCCCAGTACGCAGTCGTATTTGCCGCTCTCTATATGCAGAACGGAGCCATCCTGTATGTTGGTGCGCTTGCCCACGCGGATGGGCATGTGGTCTCCGCGCAGAACGCAGTTGTACCAGACGCTGCTGTGCTCCCCGATCTCCACGTCACCGATGACGACGGCGGTTTCCGCCAGCCAGGCGGTTTCATGAATTCTAGGCAGCACTCCCTCAAAGGGAATCAACATGAGCACCTTCTCCCTTGTTCCGTTTTCAGCTCAAAGACGTGATGTTTGCTGATCCGCGGCGCCGAATGACGGCTCGTGGGCCGCGGGTGAAGCCTGAACTTCCTTCAGCAGGGGCAAGTTGTCAAACATCGTTCGACGCTCGTCCAAAATCTTTTTGAAAGCCGAGCGCAGCGAACGGGGAAGCGGTATTCCTTTGGGGAGTTTCGCCTTCAGGGGGTTCAAATACCGTCCACGGCGAGTGATCCGGTAATCGAGATGGGGGCCAGTGGACAAACCCGTGGAACCCACGTAGCCGATCACCTGGCCCTGGAGAACCTGCCTGCCCGCGCGAATCCCGCGCGCATACCGATACAGATGGAGATAGGCGGTTCGGTAACCGCCGCCATGGCGCAGCTCGATCGTCTTGCCGGCTTGGCGTTTTCGGCCCGCCCAGGCGACGACTCCATCGGCGACCGCAAGGACGGGCGTCCCCCGGGGCGCGGCGTAATCGACGCCAAAGTGGGGACGGTAGCGCTTGAGCACGGGATGAAAGCGCCTCTTCGAGAAGCGCGAACTGATCCGCGTATAGCGAAGCGGAGATCGCAAAAAGGCGCGCTTCAGAGACTCACCTTCGAAATCGTAATATCTGCCGCCTCCGCCCTCGAAGTACACCGCGGTGTGCCGCCTTTTCCTCACGATGAACTCAGCCGCCAGAATCCGTCCGTAACCGGCGAATTCATCCTGAATATGCTTTCGCTCGACCAGGACCTCCACCTGGTCTCCGCTTTGTAAATCCTTATGAAAATCAATGACGAATGCAAAAATATCGCTGAGCTTGTTCACCAGCACGGGAGAGCCGCCGCCATCGGAGATGGCATGATACAAGGAACTCTGAATACGGGATTGAATGCGTACCACATCAATGGAATAGGGGATGGCCTCTTTCGTGGCCCTCATCGCCCCGTTCGGCGTTCGCGAGATTCTGAGCCGACTTTCATTGTCGAGTTGCAGAACGAATTCGCGAAATTCGCCGTCTTTTTTTCTCACCTCAAACCGGCGACCTGCCCGAATGCGCGAAAAAATACGCTTTTCACGCACGCTATCCAGGATTTTCTGAATCTCCGACCGGCGCACTTTACGCGCCATCAGCACGCCGATGACGGTGTCTGCCCTGGAGAATTTGCCCGCTTCCGTGGTGAGTTTTTCCTCTTTCGGCGGGCTCTTGATTGGCTGATCCTCGGCGGCTTTCTCCGAAGCATTTTCTCTGGGCTTCTGACGAATCTGGTTCTGAGATGCCTGGGGGAACTCGCGTAGTGCCGTAATTTTGCGCGCTTCTTCGGCTTTACGCGCGACAGGACTCGGAGCGGATTTTTCCGACGAATCGGGGGGAGGAGGCATCGCGGAGCGGACATTCAGGAAGACGCTGATGCCCACCGCCAAGAGCACGCCAGCTACCCAGAACTTCGCAAAGCTGCTCTCGGATTTTCGTGTGGAGCCAACTAGCTCGACGAGACGCGCTATTAACCTGCGCATCACGATCCCTTTCGAAGCATCGGGCGGACACTACATAAAACCGGCAGGTACAACAGAAAACTTCATCTTACTGTTGAACTATTAATTATAGCAGATTTTCTCGATTTCTCAAATTTTTATTTTCCTGTCCCCTCTCCGTGAACATGAACAGACCCGGTAATTCATGGATCATCTTCCCTCAAGGGTACCCCTATCTCTTCCCAAAACACGTCTCCTCCACGCATTTGCCCGCATTTGCGAGGCGAGCGCACCTCCCCGATTTCCATATATTCCACGACATCGGCATCCTCTCGCACCGGGGTGATGCCAAGGCACGGCGGGAGAAACGCTTCTCCCGATATGGAAGCCCTCATCCAGGAGAGTGGAATGGGACATCGTTTCATGTATCAAAATCTCATCGATGAGGAGACGGCCATCGCCGCCACTTCCGTGGAGAAGGGATTCGTCGGCGCGGGCGTTCCCCGGGTCACCAGCGCGGGCGGCTCGATGATCTTCTCGGGCGCCTATGCAGGAGATGACCCGGAAGTCTACTCCGTGGAAATTGACGCCCCGGGTGATGTCGGAAGCGCTCGCTTCAAGTGGCGCAAGACGTCGACTCCCGCAGGCGGCTGGGAAGCCTCGAACATCCCCACCTCCCTGACGGATATCGCCCTGGATTCAGGCGTGAAGGTCCGCTTCGCAGGTGGCGCGGATTCACCCGCTTTCGCCCTGGGCGATCATTGGCAGGCGACGGCGAATCGCTTTTACTCGCCGAAAAGACTGTATGATCTCGACCCCGCCACGAAGATGAGAAGCGCCTCGCCGCCCGAAGACCCGTGGTCACTCGCCCTCGATTTCGGCGCGGAGAAATCTCCCGACGTGTTCATCGCCCACCTCCACAATTTTTCACCCGGAACAAGCCTCCGGATTCAGGCGAACAGGTCTGCAGACTGGCGCGCGCCCGCCCTCGATGAAAGGCTCGCCTGGCGCAATGGCACGCTCATCCACTATCTCGCCACAGTGCCGCGTTCATATCGCCACTGGCGTCTTGTGATGGAGGGCGCCGCCGCCGACCAGGATGCGTATCTGGAAGTCTCGGAAATTTATCTGGGCGGTTATTTCGAGCCCGCCGATCACTTCTGGTTCGGAAACGTGGTGGGAGAAGAATCCTTCGAGGAGGCGGGACGCACGGAAAACATGGCGGAACATCCGGTGCTCCTGAACCGAGGCCGCACGGTCACCCTTCCCTATGAACGCATATCGGATGAACAGCGCGGGGAATTTCTCACCATGTACCGCGCCGTGAAGAACGTCGAAACACTGCGGGCCAATCCGCTCTTCGTTCATATGGATGTGGATGACCCCGCCTCGATAATACTCGCCCATTTCACGGGCGGTTTCCTGCCTCGCCAGACGGGGCCGGATGATTTCTCCTTCGAACTCGTGCTTAAGGAAAGACTCGCATGAAGCGCGCTACGGACCGGGCGGTCAAGGATATCGCCGGACACGAAGGGAAAACCGCGCTCGTCCTCTACCACCTGTCCACCGCCGGTGGAAAACGCGTGTTCTGCGGCAAACAGGCGCCCGACTCCCTGATCGGGCAAGGCGGAAGAATCCATTTCCTCGACGGCTCGCGGATTCTCGACGGCTCGCTCCTGCTGGGAGAGGGTGCGGAAGTGCTCCTCGGCGTCCATGACTGGATAGAGGACGGCGGCCGCTTCTCTCTCGGCGCGTTCCAGGGCCCCTCCATTCTCGAGGCATTCAGGGAAAAAGAACTCTCGGGCCTTACGATAGCCATCAACAACGCTCCCGATATGGACGGTCACCCGCGTATGAGCCGTATGCTCGCGACGGAGCCGTTCGTGGGCGGGCGAGTCGACGTGCGCGTCGGGTTTTCGGGACAAAACATATCCGACGTTCTCTCGATCGCGAGTTTCACCATCCGCCGGATCACCGAGCGCATCGAATCGGTCACGATTGAATGCGAGGGAAACTAGATGCCCGACCCGACGACGGACAGGCTCTCGGATTCGTTTCAGATAGGCCGCGCTTCGAGGTACGCCGCCCCTGAATTCGAAGACCAGAGCCTCCCCATCATCTACGGGGATTTGACGGTTCCTTCGCGCGAGAAAGCAGGCGTTTACGCGCCGCCTAAAATCGACACCGCAGGTGACGGCGTCTACTGCGTGGCCGGGCACGAGATATGGGGCGGCGTCGTACTGTTCGACGACGATGGCCGCATCGAGGCGGATAATTACACGCTGGAGGTCGCCCAGAACTATCAGGGCCGTGGCGTCATCGCCACAGCCGCTTTCACCACCCCGCCAAAAGGGCGAGTGACGGCCGTATGCAAGGGCAGGAAAACCGCAGCGGGCGGGCTCATCGAAAACCCCGCCGAGATCGTTCATGACCTCATGGCGAGCGTCTGGGGATTCAGTGAGCAGGATGTCGACATGCAGGCCCTCGCGCGCGCGGCAACCAGCGCAAAGGCGCTCGGCTACCGGGCGGGTGGAATCATCATGGACGACCATGCGCCCGCCGACGTTCTCACCGCGCTTTTGGGCGATTTTCTCGGACGATACGAAATCGACCCGTTCGGTCGCCTGAGAATTCACATCGCCGGAGGAGAATCCTTCATGAACTCTCCACAAAAGGTATTGCCCCGCTTCGGCCAATCGCACATCGAAGCGGAGATAGCGCGCGACACCGTAATCAACCAGGTTCCGGCGCTCTATGCGAGGAATTATCCAGACGCGCGTTACATCAAACACGACGATGGAGGCACTACCCAGAACAGGTCCTCCCAAAGACTCTACGGCGTCAGGAGACCTCCTGAAAGCCCGCTCAGGCTCGAATGGGTCCGGCGCGAGAGCGTGGCCGCCACTGTTCAATCGCGCATCGTGGGGCGCTATCACGAACCCACCCGCATACTCACTATCGAGGATGGCTCCCTGAGAGCGCTCGAAGTCGAACCGGACGATTACGTGGCGTTCAGCGTGCCCTGGATGCGCTCGAAGAAACTCGAACCCCTCGTGAATCAAATCGGGGAGGTTATCGAGGTGAATTACGACCTGGGAGAGCAGGGCATGGAACTCAAAATCCGGGATACCGGCTTTTTCCTGACATCCTCCCCTCTTCTGGATGGCGCCAAAATACTTGAAGGCGATTGGCTCCTGGGCGCCGAGCGCGACGTCGCCACTTACGCATAAAGGAGAAAACCATGCCCATCGGCGCTGACCTGTCCGCCCGCTATACCGAAGAAGCCATCGGCGGCCACCACCCCACGAAAGCCCGCGTCATCGACCGCCTGGCCCTCGCCGCCCTGTTCCCGGACGGAAAAATCAGGGCCAACAGACAACCCATCGAATGCGCGGGCAGGCTTGATTACGTGAACACCACCACCCTGGCGTTCAAGCCGGCACTCAACTCCGCCTACTATCCCGCCGTCGCCAATCCCGTGGCGGGTTGCCACGTGCCCTTCATCGATGATGCGTCGGAGGACGTCTATTACGAGGATTTGCCCTGGGAGGGAATCACGCTAACGAACGCAGGCCTCACCGCGGACAATTCCTATGCCGTCTTCGTCTACGACGACGGGGGCTTGCTCAAACTCGAATTCGACAGGGCGGGAAGCTGGGCGTTCGACGCCGCCACGGGGCTGGCGCACAAAACGGACGACAAGAGCCGCACCCTCGCCGGGGTCGCGAGAACGGACGGCTCGTCCCAGTTCGTTCTCGCGAACGACGTGTATGTCAGAAGCTTCTGGAACAAGGCGGAATACGCCGCTCAATCCAAAGGGACGCTCGCCACCACCCTGTCCACCGACTGGACCTCCGTCGCGACGCACGAAATCCTGATGTGGCCGGGCCACGACGTCATTCGCCAGGAAGCCGGCGGACAGGGATGGGTGAATTCAACGAGCATCGCGGGTCTGGCGGGCCTGGATATGAATCTCGAACTGTTTGGCGGAACGGGGCAGGCCTATCCGGAAGTCGAAATCATCCGCTTGTCGAACAGCGAGAAAGACAACTTCGCGATTGCGAGCACGCGAATATACACGGGCGCGCTCGCCGAGGTTCACTCCACGTTCGTCTTTCGCGTGGCGGGTTCAACCATCCTGAACATCGGCGACTATCTCTTCCAAAGCGTCGTTCTGATTTAGGAGACAAACATGGAAATCGAAGTGACCAAAGCCGTCGGGCCGCATTTTCGCGATGAACTGGAAGCTGCCGGCCTCGCGCATCTCTACCTGGGCAGCGCGCACCGGCTGAAAACGACCATGACGCCTGACGCCGACTGGCGGCCCGGGCCCGGCGAGACGGAATCCGCCCGTCCTGAAATCCATGGCCCCGGCCGGGACACGTGGGTCATCAACGTGGCCGGTTCAAGCACCCGGGCGCAGCGCGAGGCCATTCTCGCCGCTCATGCCGCGCACGCGCCCGATGGAGTGGCGCAAATCCACCGCGACGAGGCGAAGGAGAAACTCAATCTGTTGCTGAACGCCGCCAAGGCGCGCATCGTGGGCGTGCCGGTGAGCGCTCTGGGCGGCAAGCTGGCCGAATACGAGGAAAAAGCGAGGCTCATCGACGCCTGGGCGCAGGATTCAGACGAGGAGAAACTCGCGAAGCCGGCGTTCGCGCTCATCAAAAACAGAAAAGACGCCTATCCGGCGCGCTACGCGACGGGTCAAAGCGTGGTGGACGAGTGGGCGAGCCGAAGAACAGCCCTGCTCGGTAAGATCGCCTCTCTCCTTAAAATTTACGACGAATGCGTGCGCGACACCCGGGATGCCGACGTCACGACCAGCGTGGCCGCCCTGGACGCGAAACTCGCAGAAGCCGCCTCCTCGTTCGATGCGGTGCGCTGATGGCGTCTGAAGGAAACGGGAAAGGACTCCAGATATTCCTGTCCATCCTGAGCATCGCCGGCCTCGGGGTGGCCGCCTACACGCCGCTCTACAACCAGATCGTGAACGTGGAAGCGCGCCTGGCGACCCACATGGCCGAGCGGGGCCACCCCTGGCTTTTGGAGAAAAACGCGGGCGCGCGCGTCCGCTTCCAGGAGGTGGAAACCCGGTTGCGGGAGGCGAAAACGATTGCCGATCTCAAATTCCGTGAACTGAAGGCGATTGCCGTGAAAAAAACGCGCGCGGACGCGCAAACCTTTGCGCAAATACTCCGCCGCCTGCGTGAGGTAGAAACCGCGCTCGCCAGACTCGACGAGCGCCTGAGCAAGGAGCGTCAACCATGATTCCCCATCTTCTCGCGGCGCTTTTCTCGGCCGCCGCCGTATTGTGCGTCGTCGCGGCGGTCGAGCCGCGCCTCATCACGAACCACCTGTGGCATTTCATCAACCCCTGGGCGGATTAGCGCGCCCGGCATCAAGCCACACCATGCATCATACTCAGGAGTGAGAGATCCCGTGCCGGAGCAAGTCCATAAAATCTCGATAACGAAGAAAATAGACCTGAACTCCGGGAACAGCCTGAAAGCGCTCGAGCGTTTCACCAAGGCGGCGGCACAGGCCAGAATCGCCACGGAAAAACTCAAGCTCGAAACGCGCGGGTCGCGGAGCGCGCTCGAAAAATCGAGCCGCACCTTCGTGAGGTCCTCAGAACGCCTCCAGGGCGTCGGCGCCTCGTCCATGGATGCCGCCGAGGGGATGAACTCCCTGTGGCGGAATGCGGAACGAGCCGGCTCCCGGCTCGGCTCCGGCCCACTCGCCAGAGGCCTGGACGAGGTCAAAAGGAAAGCCGCGGACCTGCCCGCCTCTTTTCAGATCGCCGGAAGAGCGGTGAACGACTTCGCCTCGGCCGGCGAGCAGACGCTCACCCGATTTTTCTCGGGCGTACTCAGCGGCAAAATCGACAGCGCCAAGGATCTGTTCAGCGATCTGAAAAACCACGCCATCAACATGGTGCGTAACGCCGCCGCAGAGATGGCGAGCACGCAATTCATCAAACCGGCGGTGAGTGCTCTCCAGGGTTTGGGTACGGGCTTGCTGGGTGATTTAAGCAAGGGCCTGTTCAAGGTATTCGGCTTCTCCAAGGGCGGTCTGGTGAAAAAACCCACCCTGGGCCTGATCGGCGAAGCGGGGCCGGAACTCGTGGTGCCGCTGGCGAAAATCGGCGGCGAGGCGGGAATCATGCGCCTTTTCAAATCCATCTCCGAGATCGAGGCGGCGAATCGCCTGGGCGGCACGGCGGTCGCCACCGGCGCGGGCGCAAAGGCGAGCAGCGAACTGGCCGCACGGATCGCGGCCGCAAAGGCGGCGGCGACCCTGCAAATCGCCTTCTCCGCGCTGGACTTCCTGAGGGGTCCTAAAACCTTGAAAAGGGGAGCAAGTCTGGGAATCAACGTTGCGGGCGCCCTCCCCGCGCTCTCGGGCGCCACGGGCATCGCCGCCTTGGGGCCTGCGGCGGGCGCTTTTCTGCTTACCGACGTCCTGTTCAACAAAGGAGGGGCCATCAAGCAGGTGCTCTCTTTCCTCGGTTTCAAGCGAAAAAAATCCACGCCCTTCACCCGGGGAATAGCGAATCTCGGGCAGGCGGCCGGGCTGTATCTTGCGCTCGAAAAATTCCGCGAAACGGGCGTGGCGGAAAAAGCGCAGTACCTCACACTTCCCCAGGCGGTCTACGAGGGGAAGATGAGCGTGGACGTTCCCTTGCTCGAAAAAGCCGGTCTGGCTTTCCAGGTCATCCAGCGGGCGGCCGGGGAAGCGGGCATCTCGCCCCAGGAGGGCGTGAAGCGGTATTTCGGCAAGGATTTTTACAGCGTCTATTTGAAGGCGCTGCCCATTGAAGAAGGCGACGCGGCGGGGCGTTTCGTCAAGCGCTCGGCGCTCAGACTCGTGGGCGAGGCGGGGCCCGAGCACATCATGAACGTGAACCACCCGCAATCCATTGATTTCTTTCAGCGCGGCGTGCGGCCCATCATCCGCGACGCGATACGGGACGAGATGGGCGGAGGCGGGGGCGACACCCACGTCTACCACATTCACATCGAAGGGAACCTGAGCGACAACCGCACGCTCGAGAAGCTCTCGCGCAAGCTGGAGGACATCAACAGGCGCCGCCGCCGCTACGGGCAGGCGTAGGCGAAAGGCAGCCGGATGATGGACATCTGCGTCAAGACGATACCCGGAAGGGCGCATGAGGCGCGGCCGCTCGAAGATCAGCCGGTTTCGCGCGCGCAACTCCCCGCATCTGCGCGCACCCCACGCCCGCAAATCCCCGCATTTCCCCTCGATCATTTACGGAAATTTACGGAAAAACCCCGTGAATTTATCTAAATTTATCGAATTGTTTTAGAAATTCAGGCTCTCCAGCATCACGCCAACGGGTCCGGACCCGGCACCGCGCAGCGCACGAACTCCATCCCGTAGACAGGCGCGCGCGACTGCGCAAACTGCTCGTTGACGCCTGAGCGCGCCGTGAAGGTGAAGGCGTCGTCTCCGGTGTCGAGCGTCATGCGGGTGGGGCCAAGCGCGGGAGCGCGTCGGGAATTTTCCGGCTCGATATTCTCCGGCGGATTCGGGCCGTGGACGGCTCACCTTGAGTCGGCTTCCGGTTCCTCGAGAACTCTCCTCGCGATCGCTTTTGCGAAAGTCCCAGGTTCCCCGCCCTCATCGATAAACGCGTGAACGCCCCCGGCGAGGGTGACGGGTCCCGCATCCGAACGATTCGTCATATACAATCCTTATTCTACGGACTCCCGATTGCGACACGTATCCGGGGTCAGACGGCGAGGTTTTCCCGCAGCGTCTTGCCCTCATACGATTTCCTGTACCTCCCCCGTCTTTGCAATTCGGGGACCAGGTGGTCCACGATGTTGAGCATAATCTCGCGCGGCCCGGCCTGGGACTGCTTGACCATGAAGCCGCCGCGACTCCCGGTCGCTTCGAACATCTCTTCCAGACGATCGGCAATCTGCGCCGCCGTACCGGTGAACGCGGTGGCGTAACCCGTTGCCGCCTCGAGTCCATGCCGAAAGAATTCCTCGCGATCGATCTCGGCGTGCTCGCCGTACTTGTGCGCCAGGAGGTTGACGAAACCCACCGGGGAGGCCTGCGCGGCGACGATTCGTTCCTGAAGTTCCGCCAGGGAGAATCGCGGCGGAAGTCTGGACATGTCGTAGCCGGAATTGTGCGACAGCCATGCCCCGACGGCTTCCATGGGCACGTCGGAAATCAGCGCTTCCCGCAGCGCATTCGCCTGTTTCCCGGTTTCACCGACGATGGCCCTGAGCGACCACAGGATGCCGACCTCCAGCGGGTCCCGCCCCTCGGCGAGGAGGGCGTCATCGAGGTCTCGTCTTTGCTTCGCCATGAGCGGCAACGTCTTGGTCCTGCCGAAAACATGATCGGCGACATGAGCGGCGCCCCGGATGCCGCGCGGCGAGCCTCCGGCCTGTATGATTACGGGACTCCCCTGGGGAGAGGGAACGACGCTCAGAGGCCCCTTGACCTTGAAGAATTTCCCCTCGTGGTTGATCGGATGAACCTTGGCGGGGTCGGCGACCCGGCCCGAAGCCTTGTCCCAGAGGAAAGCATCCGCCTCGACGCTGTTCCACAACGCCCGGCAGACGTCGATAAACTCTTCCAGCCGATCGTAGCGCTCCCCATGATCCGGCAGCCCGTCGTAGCCGTAGTTCGCAAAATCGGAACGGCGCGCCGAGGTGATGACGTTGAAAGCCATTCGACCGTTGGTGATATGGTCCATGGAATTCAGAAGGCGCGCCGTATAAAACGGGTGCATGAAGCTGGATGAGTACGTCAAGCCGAACCCGAGATGCCTGGTGACGCGTGACATCGCGACAATCCACGGACTCATGTCGAATCTCGGCCATGCGACGCCGTAGCTGACCGCATCGTCAATCGAGTCTTTCCACGTGTCGGGAATGCCCGTCGAGTCCCCCAGGAAGATGAGGTCGAGACCGCCGCGCTCCGCGACGCGCGCCACTTCCTCGAACATCCCGATATTGGGGTGGTGACGGTCCACCCACGAACCCGGATTCCTCCAATTGGTCTCTATCTCGGTCCACGAGATATCAAACGCCAACTGGATGCGCTTTTTCATCTGATTTTCCTCAGGCTACGACAAATACCCTCACCCCCGCCGGCAAGCCGGCGTTGCCTGACTTTCTCGGCTTGGCTTCTTTCCGGTGAAGACTACTACGGCCGGACGCGATCTTCCAGAACGGGCTCGACAGAGGCGCAGCCGGGAACTGGCGAACGGGGAAACGGACTCCCTCCCGTATTCGCCGCCCCGAGGGGTTGTTGAAAAAGTCCTCCTCCTCAGGGGATAAAGGCAACCCCCCCTACCCCCCCTTGTCAGGGGGGTAAAAAAAGGCGATGCGCCCCCGCCGGGCCGAGGGGTTTTGTTTTTTCTTGCCCCCCTGACAAGGGGGGGTAGGGGGGGTTGCTTCTTTGAGATGAGAAGGAGTTTTTCAACGGCCCCCCCGAAGTCGAGTGATAATTTATTGGAACTCCAGTTGAAGGGGGTTGTTGGAACAGCCCTTTGCTCGGAATTGACCACCGCCGTCATTCCGGCGAAAGCCGGAATGACGAACAAAAACGCACCGTCTCTTAAGGACAGGTCGCGACCTCGGACAGGCGCAGAAGCCTGTCTGCTACCATATATCCTGCAATCCTCCTTTGCGGGGTTTTTCAACAACCCCGGAAGGTTGCGTTGGAAATTCAGAGCCTTATTCAAGGCGCATCACGCGGCGAAAGGTGAGACGCTGAATCCGGATGAGGCCGCGAGACGCCTGAGCGCAGCCGCGCGCAAGCTGTTGCGGGCCGGATCATGATAGAGTCGAGGCGGATTCAAACGGCATGGAGACCCCGGAGGAAAAATGAGCAAAACGTCCGCCAGACCCGCCCTTCGTCCCGGCGAATTCGTTCCCCTCGTCGCCCTTCTGATGGCGCTCGTCGCACTCTCTATCGACGCGATACTGCCGGCGCTGCCCGTGATAGGCAGCGACCTCGGGGCGCCGCGCCGAAACGACGTCCAGTTCGTCGTCACGGCCGTGCTC
Source organism: bacterium (assembly GCA_022825065.1). Taxonomy (GTDB): domain Bacteria; phylum UBA8248; class UBA8248; order UBA8248; family UBA8248; genus Bin107. The sequence continues at coordinate 38,868 of JAJDYR010000005.1, read as the reverse complement.
CTGGGGCTCGGCCTCGGGCAGATCGTTTTCGGCCCCCTCTCCGACAGGATCGGACGCAAGCCCGCCATCAATACCGGCCTCGTCCTGTTCATGTCGGGATGCGTCATGAGCACCTTCGCATCCACCTTCGAGGTGATGATCGCGGGCCGCGTGCTGCAGGGGGTCGGAATCGCGGGGCCGCGCATCGTGACCGTCGCCCTGGTGCGCGATCAATACGAGGGACGCGAGATGGCTCGTCTCATGTCGTTTGCGATGGCCGTGTTCATTCTCGTTCCCACCGTAGCGCCTGCCCTCGGGTTGGGGATACTGTGGCTGGGCGGCTGGCGCGCGATATTCGCCGCCTTCTTCATCATCGCCGCGGTCACGCTCGCGTGGTTTTCACTTCGACAGCCCGAAACCCTGCCCCCGGCCCGCCGGCGGCCCCTCTCCCCGCGCGCCATCGGCGGCGCCGTCCTGGAGGTGCTGCGGATTCGGGCCGCGCTCGGATATACCGTGGCCACCGGATGCGTGTTCGCGCCGTTCGTGGCCTACTTGAGCTCCTCCCAGCAAATCTTCCAGGAGGCCTACAATACCGGCGCGCTCTTCCCGGCCTATTTCGGCGTGCTGGCGCTCGCTTTCGGAGGCGCCTCGCTCATGAACGGGTGGCTCGTCATGAAGTACGGGATGCGCCGGCTCTCGCGGAGGGCGACGGCCTCCATGACGCTGATCTCGGTCGTCGGCCTGGCGCCGGCCTTCGCCTTCGAGGGACTTCCACCGCTCTGGCTGTTCATGACCTACCTGCTCCTCGTCTTTTTCTGCATCGGGCTCCTCTTCGGGAACCTCAACGCGCTCGCCATGGAACCCATCGGCCACATCGCCGGCGTGGGGGCGGGCGTGGTCGCCACGCTCTCCACCTTCATCTCGGTGCCGTTCGGCGCGCTCGTGGGCCACAGTTTCGATGGCACCATGTACGCCCTGATCGCCGCTTTCGGGGTCTTCGGCGCAGCGACCTACGCCGCCATGAGATGGGCCGAGGGGGGTGGGGGCGCAGGGCACAGCCGGGATGCCGCCGCCCGATAGTCATCGCAAGCAAGCTGTCACGGGCCGGACCTCTTTACTCGACACCGAAGCGGCGAAACGGGCAGGTGGCGCGTCTCAAAGTCGGATGCTCACATGAAAAAGGCCAGCCAGAGGCTCACCAACAGCCCGGCTCCCGTCGCGATTGCGGTTTGCCGTTTCAGGTCGGCGTCCGAGAGTCCCAGCCAGAGTCCGGCGAACATGGCGAATATCAGGCCGAGCGCCGTGATGCGCTGGAACTGTTTGAACGCGAGCGGCCCGTGCCCCTTGTGCAACTCGATCAGCCGCTTCTGCACGTCGGGTTCGACACGGCTTGCCTTTACTCCTTTTTCCGTCACATTCAATACGTAGTACGTCCGGGACGTCGGCCTTGTCGTGAGCGTCGAACCGCTGCGCTTGATGTATTCGAAACGATGGTCGATCCCGGCTCCCCGGAGGAGTTTGTCCACGTCCCCTTTCAGATCTCCTGATTCGAGATTCAGCGTCGAGTCTGCCGGCATGGGGATGTTCGTCTTCACTGTCGTTCCCTTGATTCCGACCAGGTAGAGTCCGCCGGAAATAGCGATGATGAGAAGGACCGGCGTAAAAAATGCAGCGACACAGAGGTGCAGATTAATCCATAGTTGGCGCATGAATGATTACTCCTTCCAGGTCATGGATAGAAAGATGGAGGCCACTTGCGAGGATTCGGTTGACGTTATGGAAGATGAATGGAGTTACTTTGCCCGTCATTTGTTCGGGTATGGAGAAGGCGGAAGGTCCCGTTTCATGATATCGGCTCGGCGGGCTCGGGCGGGCATGCCTCATACCGTCGGGACCAGTTCCACCATGCCGTCGTTCACACGAACCGAATAGCTGCGGGTGCGGCGGCGAGCCAAAGGCGGTTTGACGATTCGTCCGTCACTCATGTCGTAGGTCCAGCGATGCCGCGGGCAGGTAATCTGGCAACCTTTCAGGCCTCCGTCGATCAAGCGCGCGCCCGCATGTTCGCAAAGACCATCGACGGCGTAGTAGCGCCCGTCCACGTTGGCGATCACGAACTCCTTGCCTTCGGAGGACACCGCCGCCAGATTGCCCGGAGAAGGCAGTTGCGTGGCCGAACCCACGACGTGAGCGGTCCGCTTTTCGCGCGGCGTCCTGGGCTCCTGGACCGCCCACGAGACGGCTCGACCGATCAGGTCCATCTTGCCTACTTGCGCAATGCGCATGGTGGCGTGCTCAAGTTCCCGCTTGGACAGTAACACCTTGAACAGGCCGCAGATGTCGGCGAGACCGACGATGGCAATGTCGCGAGGGTCGGGTATCTCGTCACTGAACAATACCGACATGATCCGCAGTTTCACTTCCCGGTCGGCTTTCCCGTCAACGGCCGGATAACGCCGCGACCGGAACACCCATAGATAGCGCTCCTCCCGATGTTCGAGAATGCCGCGCTCGACGAGACGCTCGAGCGCGCGCTCGCGAATCCGGTCGGCGTTTTCCGCCGTATGCTGAACCCAGTAGCGGGCGTCATACGTCTCGGGACTCTCCGAAATACCGGTGAGCACGGAATCGAGAAGATCATCCCCTACAGGGGTCGGGTCGTGCAGAAAAAGCCGTTCCAAATCCGTGTCGATTCGGTTCTCGAGCGCCAGATCCATCAGCACTCCACCCGCCAAGGCGCAAGAGAGCGGCCATTTGGGTACGCGCGCAAACTCGCCGCTGACGTCGTCCAGGATAAGGAGAAGGATTTCCTCGGCAAATCGCAGCAACGGTATTTCTCCTCACTCATCCCGTCATCGTGGTATGGAAGTTCCGGCTTGGTCCGGAACGTTCAAATCCGGTGTATGGCCGTCCCGAGTCCAGCGGCCTCCCTGCCGGTTTCTTTTTACGTTCACCCCACCGATGAACCTCACGTCGGCGATCACGCCTGCCAGATGACGCAAGCCGCGTAGCCGCCCCCATCGCTTCTCGGCGCTCATGGCGAGCTGATGCACCAGGCTCAGAGCCGCCTTTTTCAATTCAACTCATACACAACATCTGGCAGTAACTCTTGAACAAACACGATATCGCGTTCCATTTCGCCGATGCTCTTTTCCTGCACGCAAATCGGTGATGAGGCGCCTACCCATTTCTGTTCTGCATGTTCAGACCTGAAAACAATGAATCAAATATAGGGAATCGCGGGCATTTCAGCCCCCCTAATATTGGGGGTGTTTTAGTGAATTTTTCGCAGTTTCCAAGGTATTTTCGGGAAGGACGATGACAGCACTGTCCAGGACTGCTTTTGGCGTCGGGCTCGAGACTTTTGAGAACCGACCGTGTATCGAATTGTTCAGAAGAAATTTCCGGTTTTCAGGTCACGCCAACGGGTCGAGACCCAGCACGGCGCGGCGCACGAGCTCCATCGCGTAGATGGGCGCGCGCGACTGCACGAACTGCTCGTTGCCCCCGAAGCTCGCCGTGAAGGTGAAGGCGTCGCCTCCCGTGTCGAGCGCCATGTGCGTGTCGCCCAGCGCGGGCGCGCGGCGCGAGTTTTCGGGCTCGATGTTCTCGGGCGGATTGGGGCCGAAGACGGCTAATCCCAGGTCGGCGCCCGATTCTTCGCGGATTCGCCTCGCGAGCGCTTTTGCGAAACTCTCCGGGCCTTCTCCCTCATCCACCCCGAACATGCGCGCCAACTCCTCCGCGTGCAGGCCGACGACGCCGCGCTTTAAGAACTGCACGCGCTCGGGCCAGGCGTTCAGCCGCTGGATCAAGGCCCCGCCGGTATTCGACTCGACGATGGCGATGGTCTTGCCGCTCTGGGCCAGCACGCGCGCCAGCGTCTCTTCCAGCGTCGCGTTCCCGGTGGCGTAGACGGCGGAACCCAGAATCTCACGCACCTTGACCTCCAGACCCGCGATCATGTTGTTCGCCTCCTCGATGTCCTTCGCGCGCGCGGTGATCCGCACGTCCACCTGGCCGGGGTGGGCGAGCACGCCGATGCTCGGGTTGACGGATTCGCGAAACAACTCCGATATCATCTCGTCCACGCGCGATTCGCCGAGGCCGCAGGTCTTGAGGACTTTTGTTCGGATAACCTCTCCCAAATCAAATTTCTCCTGCAGGATGGGCACCGCGCACTGGGTGATGATGTAGCGCATCTCGTGCGGCACGCCCGGGCTCACGATGATGACCCCCCGCTCGTCCTCGCACATGAAACACGGCGCCGTTCCGCGCGGGTTCTCGATGGGCGTGGCCCCTGCGGGAATGTAGGCCTGCTTCTTGTTGTTGTCGCTCATGTGGAAGCCGCGGCGGCTGAAATAGGCGCTGATGTAGTCGTAGAGGTCCTGGCGGAACTCGAGCTCGACGCCCATCACCTTGGCGCAGGCCTCCCGCGTCAGGTCGTCCACGGTGGGGCCGAGGCCGCCCGTGGTGATCACGACCTGGGAGCGCTCGTGCGCCTGTTTGATGACGCCCGCGATCCTGTCCAGATTGTCGCCGACGGTGGTCTTGAAATACATGTTGACGCCGATCGACTTGAGTTGGTCTGCGATGAAGGCGCTGTTGGTGTCGATGAGGTCGCCGAGGAGCATCTCGGTGCCGATGGCGACGATTTCGCCGCGTACAGGTTCCGCCATGAAAGGTTCCTCTATGTCGATGATCAGAAAATGAAGGCCACAGTGGGACGCCGCATATTAGGGGAGCGCTCCCCCGCCGACAAGGGCGGGATGTGGAAAAAGTCCACGAGGAAATAAATCACTCCCCCCTTGAAGGGGCTGTTGGAAAACCTTTGTCAAAAGAGCAACCCCCCCTACCCCCCCTTGTCAGGGGGGTAAGAAAGAGCAAACCCCCTCAGCCCGGAGGGGGCGCATCGCCTTTATATACCTCCTCGCTAGGGGGGCGTTTCTTCTACCCCCTCGTCGGGGGGCGTCGCCTTTTCATACCCCCCTGTTATGGGGGGGTAGGGGGGGTTGCTTTTCCTGTCGATAGGGGCGTCTACCCTCAGAAAGAACTTTTTCAACAATCCTCAAGGCGACTCAACAAGCCCCGAGAGCGCGAGCCAGCGCTCGAACCAGCGGGCGGCCCGCCGGTTCAACGCCTCCATGTGCAAGTGCGCTTCGCCCAGTATCGCCTCGGGGTCCGCGTCCGAGCGCGGGGATTTCATATCGCCCGCAAACGCGTCCAGCCAGGTGGATATGTCCTCCATCGAGATTTCCAGGTGAAACTGGAAGGCGTAGGCGCGCGCGCCCCACCGGAACGCCTGGTTCGGGTACCGCGCGGAAGACGCGAGATGCACCGCGCCGCCGGGAATGTCGAACGTATCGCCGTGCCACTGGAAGACCGGGAAGCTCGCCGCCTCATCGCCGAGTAGCGGGTCCCCTTCCGCCTCGGGCGTCAGATCCACCGGGAACCAGCCGATCTCCTTTTTCCCCTCGCCCGGATACACGCGGGCGCCCAGCGCCGCAGCCATCAACTGCGCGCCCAGGCAAAGACCGTAGACGGGAAATCCCGCGTGCAGCGCCTCACGGAGAAAACGGAGTTCATCCGCCAGCCAGGGGTATTTCTCTTCCTCGTAAACGCCCATCGGCCCGCCCAGGACGACAATCGCGCCTACATCCTCCAGATCGCCCAGAGAATGCGGGAGAGACTCGCCCTTGTGGAGGGCCAGGTAGCGCGAGGGAATCCCCTTCTCCGCGAGCACCTCTTCGAGCAGCGAGAGCCTCTCCACGTCCACATGCTGAAGCGCAAGAACCGACATCCGGATATCCTCTTATCAAGCAGGCCTGGAAGGGGGCTGGTGTAAAAGGTCGCCTTCTCAGGGGATAAAGGCAACCCCCCTACCCCCCTTGTCAGGGGGGCAAGAAAAAACAAAAGCCCCTTCAGCCCGGCGGGGGCGCATCGCCTTTTTATACTCCCCTCGTTAGGGGGGTCTTTTCTTCCACCCTCCTCGTCGGAGGGCGTCGCCTTTTTTTACCCCCCTGACAAGGGGGGGTAGGGGGGGTTGCTTTTGCAGCCGGGGAAGCGAGCGGCGGCCGGGTTCGGCCGTGAATCTTCCTTCCCCTTTCCGCCCGCCCCGACGGGGACTATTCCAACACCCCCTACAGCCCCAGAATCGAAAGCGTGTCCTGAACATCCCGGATCTCGAAATCGGGCGGCTTGCAGCCCTCGGGCACGGGCGCGCCTTTTCTGTTAAGCCAGGCGCACGGCATGCCCACGCTCTGCGGCCCCGTTACGTCGGCATCGAAAGTATCGCCCACGAAGAGCACTTCCCCCGGCGCAACCCCCAGTTCTTCGGCCACCTTGAGAAACAGCGACGCCGCAGGCTTCCTGAAACCCTCATCCTCCGAGATATGCACGGTATCGAGATACGGCGTGATGCCCATCCGGTCGATAATCCGCACGGCGGTGGGCGCGTGGTCGAAATTGCTCAGGAGCGCTACCGGAAGACCGGCGTCTTTTATCCTCCCCAGCATGTCGAGGCGGCCCCGGTCGAACACCACGGAGTTCTCGATGCCGTACATGTGGGCGTTCAGGGCCGTCTTGGCGGCGCGCTCCCTGTCCTGCGCGGGAATCGCCACCAGAAGCTCTATCAAGCGCCGGAAGCGGACGATCGAGCGAACCTCTTTCAATTCGGGGTCGTTGTTTCGCTCGCCCCACACCTCTTTCGAGTTCTGGAGCCAGAGCTGGTGGAAGGCCGGGTAATTCGGCACGAGGAAACCGCCCTCGTAGAGCGCGTCATAAGCCGCTTTCGAGGTGGTCTTCTCCTCCTTGCCGTCTATCTCCACCACCGGGAACAGCTTGATGTCGAAATCGACGAGCGTGTCGAACAGGTCGAACGCAACCGCTTGATACGATGCCAAGGGAACTCCTTGTGAGATACGAGCCGGTTTCAGGGATCAGTCGTAGGAGCCGTCCATGTCCATCTTCCGGTAGGCGCTGCCGTAGAACAGAAGCGGCGCGCGCACCTCTTCTTCGAGCACGACGCGGGTCACGCGCCCGACGACGATGGTGTGATCGCCTCCGGGAAGCTCCTCGTGCAGGTCGCATTCGAGAACGCCCACGTTTCCCGTGAGCACGGGCGAGCCGTTTTCTCCGATTTCATGGGGGATGTCGGCGAACTGATCCTCCGCGTCCCTCCCCTTGCCCGCGAACCAGTCGGAGGTGCTCTTCTGCTCCTCCGAGAGGAAATTGATGGCGAACTTCTTCGCCTCCTGCACCATTTTCAGGCTCGACGCCTTGTTGTCGTAACACACCAGGACGAGCGGCGGGTCGAGCGAGAGGGAGGAGAACGCGTTCGCCGTCATGCCGCGCGCTTCCGTGGGCGTCTTCGCGGTGACGACCGTGACGCCCGTGGCGAACCTGCCGAGGGCGGTCCTGAATTCTTTTCCGTCGATGCTCATGTGTGCCATCCTCTATATTGAAAACCCTGGATTCGTCCGAATATATCTCATCTTTCCTTGCGTTCGCCTTTTCCGGTGAAGAGCGCAGTCGTTCTCCGTTCCTCGCCTATCGGGGCTGTTGGAAAAGCCCCCTTTCCGGGCAGTGGAGGGGCATCCCGCTCGCCCTGAAAACCAACCCCCCCTACCCCCCCTTGACAGGGGGGTAAAAAAAGCGGCGCCCGTCCGACGAGGAGGGGTTTTTGTTTTTCTTGCCCCCCTGTCAAGGGGGGGTAGGGGGGGTTGCCTTTATGGAGTTTCCCTTTCAGGGACTTATTCAACAACCCGCATCGGTCGCGTTTGACCCCCTAACCTTCCGGCGCAAGCAGCACCTTCAGCCCCGCTCCGCGCGCCATGATGTCGAAGCCCCGTTCCCATTCATCGAGCGGGAGCATGTCGGACACCATCGCCTCGGCGTCGACCCTGCCCGCCTCCAGCAGTTCGAGCGCCAGGTGCCAGGCGGAGCGCTTCTGGCCGAACGTGCCGACGAGGCGGATCTCCTTGAACGCCAGCCTGTCCATATCGACGGGAACGGGTGCGCCGGGAAGACCCACCTGGAGGATTTCCCCGCCCTTCCGCACCGCCTCGACGCATACCTCCATCGCGGCGGCAGCGCCCGCCGCCTCGACCGCCAAGTCCACCCCCCAGCCTTTCGTTACCTTCAAGACCTGATCGAAGACGTTTTCTTTCTCGGCGTTCACCGTCCACTCCGCACCCAGCGAGCGGGCGAGCGCCAGCCTGTGCGCGTCCTTCCCTGCGCCCGCCACCATCACCCGCGCGCCGTGGGCGAGCGCCACCTGGGCGCACCCCAGGCCGATGGCGCCCGGCCCCATGACGAGGACGAAATCGCCCTCGCGCACGCTGCACTGCTCGCACACCCCGTGAACGCACACTGCCAGGGGCTCTGAGAGTGCTGCGGCCTTTAAGCTCACGTTATCGGGCAGGCGGTGGATCGACTCCGCCCGGGTGACCACGTAGTCGGTGAAGGCGCCGTCGCTCACCACGCCCGCGATGTCGCGCTCCTCGCACCGGTTGTAGCGGCCCGAGATGCAGTGCGGACAGACGCGGCACGTGGATTTCGTCGGTTCGGCCGTCACCCGCGCGCCGAGCGGAACTCCCTCGACGCCCCCGCCCGTTTCCACCACTTCGCCCGAGAACTCATGCCCCAGCACCAGGGGCGGGAAGTAGTGGAAAAACTCGCCCGAGGCGATGTGCACGTCCGTGCCGCAGATGCCGGCGTGGGCGATCTTGACCTTCACCTGCCCGGGTCCCACGCGGGGCTCCGCAACGTCCAGGAGCGCCATGTTTCCAGGGCCGCGCGCCCGTTTCACCAGGGCTTTCATGTCCGCTTCGCGCGAGGGGACATCAGGCGTTCAGCACGGCGATCGCCCGGATCGGCGAGCCCGACCCGCCCCGGATCTTGAGCGGAAGCCCGATGTAGAGGAACTCCTTGCCCACCACCAGCTCGATGTTGCAAAGGTTCTCCGTGTTGGTGCGGCCCAGTTCGCGGCAAACGAGGTGGCAGGGGTATCCGGGGCTGGTCGCCATGTCCATGCTGGGAGCGTCGGTGCCGACGTTGATGGCCCCGCACTCGCCGTAGACGTACTCGGCCGCCTCGCGCGTCCAGCCCGCGTAGGCCGTCGTGTAGAGCGGCGTCGGGTGGTGGCGCTTGAAGTGCCCGTAGGTGTAAAGGAGCGTGTCGCCCGGCTTGATCTCGTAGTTGTAGTGGTCGAGCCTGCGCTTCACGTCGTCCGCGTCGATGTAGCTGTTGTCCTCGACGTTCTCGAAATCAATCGCGATGCCCCGGCTGTAGAAGGAATCGAAGTTCATCTCGTCGATGTGGGGGGCGTCGGGCGAGGGGTCGAGATGGCTGATGGAATCCACGTGCGTCGGGCCGTGCTCGCAGAACTGGATGATGCCCGAGTAATAGCTCATCTCGCTCTGGAAGCGTCCGCTGGCGGCGCTTTCCTCGTGCGTCATGTTCGTCCAGCGCCAGGTCTCGGGGTGTCCCACGAACACGGGCTGGCCCTGGTAGATGTCTTGTGAGAGATCGATGATTTCGTGATTCTTGTACGCCATGGTGATTCTCCTTCGGGGTATTCCGCTATTGGTGAACTGTTCGAATCCTTGCGATTCGCTGGGTGAAGCGCGTCTTCTGAATCAGGCCAAAACCGGCGAAACGACTTGCCCGCATCCGGGTTTCTTGAGGGAAATGTCGTGGGTTTTGAGCGCTTCCGATATTAGAGACGGGGTGAGGGGTTGTCAACGGAAAGGCCTGGGGGGTTGCTGAAAACCCCTGATGACGCGCTTCGGCGCATCGACCTCACCCTGAGTAACCGCCCTCTTGACTTCGCTCGGGGCAGGCTCCGCCGCCCCCGACACCCCTAACCCTGAGTAGCGGCGAAGGTAAAACGCGACTGAGAAAGGAGCGTTTGTATCGAAGGGCGCATGTCCGTCATTCCGGCGTCAAACCCTCCCGCATTGGTCGGCTCCGACACCGGAATGACGATCAAAAGCACCTTCGCCCGTAGTGGCGGTTCGCGAACCGCCCGCTTTTTCCGGGGAGGGCCGTTCACGAACGGCCCCTACAAAAACTCTCTTGAAAACCAACCCCCCCTACCCCCCCTTGTCAGGGGGGCAAGAAAAAGCAAAACCCCCTCAGCCCGGCGGGGGCGCATCGCCTTTTTATACCCCCCTGACAAGGGGGGGTAGGGGGGGTTGCCTTTATGGGGTTTCCCTTTCATGGGGTTGCCTTTACCCTCTTGGAGGGTTTTTTCAACAACCGCGCCCGCCCGGAATTGACATCTAAAAGCCCGCCTCCTTACCATGCCGGCGAGACTCGAGTCCTTTCTTTCTTTTCGGAGAACACAGGTGGCGGACGCGCGCCGCATTACGGCGATCATCCTCGCCGCAGGCCTCTCCAGGCGCCTGGGGCGGAACAAGCTCCTCCTGCCCCTGGGGGATGAGACCGTCCTCCGCAAGACGGCGAAGGCGGTGCTCGCGAGCGCCGTTACCGAGATCATCCTCGTCACGGGCCATGAGGAAACGGCGGTGAAGCAGGCCGTGGGGGGTCTCGACGTGCGCCTCGCGCACAACCCCCGCTACGCCGAGGGGCAGAGCACGAGCATGATCGCGGGAATCGAGGCGGCGCGTGAGGAGGCCTGCGCCTATCTGTTCGTCCTGGGCGATCAGCCCCTGCTGACGCCTGAAATCGTGAACGACCTGATCGCCCTCTATGAGACATCCCGGCCCGGTGCGCTGGTCGCGGCGCCGGTATTCGAGGGAAGGCGCGGAAACCCGGCGCTGTTCTCAGCATCCTTGAGAGACGAACTGCTCCGGGCGAGCGGAGACGCGGGCGGCAGGGGGATCATCCGGAGGCTGGAAACGGAATCTCCGGAGCAGATCGTATTCCACCGCCTGCCCAATGATGATATCTTTCTCGACATCGACACGGAAGAAGATTACGAACGCATGCTTCGTAAATTCCCATAAACCTCATAAGAGCAGCGAAGGAGTGTATTCATGGTGAAAGCGTTCCAGATTGCATCCGGCCCGCGCGTCCGCTTCGGCCGCGGGGAGGCCGCCCGGGTCGGAGAGGAAGCGAAAGGCCTGGGGATGGCGAAGCCGATGCTCGTCACCGACCCGGGGCTCGCGTCGAGCGGAGCGCTCGATTCGGTCATAAAAGGCCTTGCAGACGCCGCTCTCGAGTACGTTTTCTACGATCAGGCCGAGGCGAACCCCTCCGACACGAGCATCCTGGCGGCCCGCGATTTCTTTGGCGAGCACGGGTGCGACGGCTTCATCGCCGCGGGCGGCGGCAGCACGATGGACACCGCCAAGGCGACCCTCGCCATCGTCGCGAACGGCGGCGCGCCGAGCGACTACTACGGACGCGGCAAGGCCACGAAGCCCGGCCCGCCGCTCATCACCGTCCCCACGACGGCGGGCACGGGCAGCGAGGTCACCATGAGCTCCATCGTCACGGACACGAAGCTCATGGTCAAGACCGTCCTGGCAGACGACTCGCTGTTCGCCAAGCTCGCGGTCGTCGACTCGGCGCTGCTCGCCAAGCTCCCCTCGCATATCGCGGCGGGCGCGATGATGGACGCCCTGACGCACGCCATCGAATCGGTCGGCTCGCCTGCCTCCAACCCCTGGACGGAGGCGCTCGCGTTCGAGTCCATCGCGCGCATCGGGGCGCACGGCAGGGCCTACGTGGACGATCCCTCGGACCCCGAGGCGGCCGACGCCATCTCGCTGGCCGCCATGCTCGCGGGACGCGCGTTCACCAACACAGGTTTAGGAATCGTGCACTCGCTCGCGCATCCGCTGGGCGCCTACCACGGGCTGCACCACGGCACGGCGAACGGCATCTTCCTGCCGCCCGTGATGGAGTTCAACCTCCCCGTCATGCGGGAGGCCTACGCGCGCATGGCGCCGCTCCTGAAAGACGGCGCGGCCAATACGGCCGAGGCGGCGATAGACGCCATCCGCGAGCTCAACACGGACATCGGCATTCCGGGCAGCCTGAGGGAGGCGGACGTGGTGAACGAGGACCTGGACGTCCTGGCGAAGGACGCGGCGGAGAGCCACCAGGTCAACACGAACCCGGTCCCCTCCACGCAGGAGGACCTGAAGCGCCTGTTGCTGGCCGTGCTCGAGTAGACGATGCCTGCCGAGGAGATTCTGATATCGCAGGCGCGAATCGAGAGCCGCCTGCCCGAACTCGCCGCCGAGATCAACGAGGCGCTGCCCGAGGGGCCGGTTCACGTCGTCATGATCCTGAAGGGCGCGATTGTCTTCGGCGTCGATCTCGCCCGCGCCCTCGGGCGCAACACCACGCTCGGCTTCCTCTCGGCATCGAGCTACGGCGCGGGCATGAAAAGCAAGGGCCGGGTGGAAATCGACGCCAGACACCTGGGCGAGGTCGAGGGGCGGAACGTGCTGCTCATCGACGACATTCTCGATACGGGCCACACGTTCTCGAAAACCATCGATATTCTGAGAGACAAGCGCCCCGCCTCCCTCAGGACGTGCGTGCTGATGGACAAGCCGGAGAGGCGGGAAGTCGATATCCATGCGGATCACGTGGGCTTCGCCATCGAGAATCATTTCGTGGTCGGCTACGGCCTGGACTGCGACGAGGCCTACCGCACCCTGCCCGACATCCGGATCTATGCGCCCGAGTGAGCGTTGCCGTTAGGAGGCGAACAGGCGGAAGCCGGGGAGGGAGGGGATAAAATTCCCCCTTGAGGCGGTTGTTGAAAAAGCTCCCCTCCTCAGGGGATAAAGGCACCCTCCCCTACCCCCCCCTTGTCAGGGGGGTATGAAAAGGCGATACCCACCGCCGATAGAGGGCTTTTGCTTTTTTTGCCCCCCTGACAAGGGGGGTAGGGGGGGTTGGTTTTCAAGGCGAGAGCCTGCGCCTCCGCCCGGGTTCGGGTTTTGGCCGTCATTACGACCAAGGATGATTTTTTCAACAATCCCCTCAAGGGAGGAGTAATTTCATCAGCCTATATCGAATGAGAATTCCATTCTCCACAAAGGAGCAAAGTTCATGCCGATTCAGGAGATAACGGTCTGGGATACCGCCGTGGAAGTCGAACAGGGCTCGAGGAACCGCTACGGGGGCGCGACGACGCTGGAGCGCGTCGTGGTCCGCTTGACGGACGACGAAGGCGAAGAAGGCTGGGGCGAAGCGGCGCCGCTGATGTACATCACGCAGGAGACCGGCTCGGAGATGGCGGCCGCACTCCGCGAAGCCGCCCCCCGGATACGCGGCAAAGAGGTGGATGAACTCCTCGCCGCGCTCGATCAAGTGGCGGATTTCACCGGGCTGGGCGCAGCGCGCACCGCGCTCGAGATCGCCGCGGTCGACCTGTCGACCAAGACCAGGGGGGCGCCATTCTCACAGGTCTTCGGCGGGCACAAGAGAAACGCCGTCACGCTCGACGCCCCCATCGGCCTCCTCCCACCCGATGAAGCCGTCAGGAAAGCCGAACCGCTTGTCGAACAAGGCGTCAGGACCCTCAAGGTGAAATCGGGCGTCGACATGGAGGCGGACGCAGAGCGCATCGTCAGGCTGCGCGAGAGGTTCGGCCCCGATATCAAGCTGAGAACGGATGCCAACGGCGGCTACACGCCCGAGGAAGCCCTGCGCTTCACGGACAGGATGATCGAGATCGATCTCGAACACTTCGAGCAGCCCGTGCTCCCCACCGAAGTGAAATGCCTCGACGTTTTCCGCGAGATACGCGCCCGGGGAATGCAGGTCGCCCTGGATGAATCGCTGTTCTCGATCGACGACGCGCGCCGCCTCGTCGATGCGGAGGTCGTTGACGTCGGCCTCATCAAGATCGCGAAATTCGGCGGCCCCAGAAACGCCTGGGAGGTGGCGCGGGTGTTCGACGCCGCCGGCAAGCCCGCCCTGCTCAGTTCGCCCTATGAATCCTACATCGCCAAATCGGCGGGGTTCGCCCTCGCCCTGTCTCTGGAGACGGCGGACAGGGCGCACGAACTCGCCCATCTGCTCGATGAGGAGCCCTACGCCGAGTGGCGCCACGCCATTTCCGGCGGGGCGTTCACGCTTGCGGATGCGGCCGGGCACGGGGCCGTCGGCATCCCCGCCCGCGTCGAGAAGATGGCGAGAACCGCCGTATAACGGAAACAATCCTTTTTCGCAGGAGAATGAATGCGATGAGTCTCCCCACGAAGGTCGATATCGTCGAGGTTGGCACGCGGGACGGCCTCCAGAACGAAAAGCAGTACATCACGCCCGAGGACAAGATAAAGCTTCTGGACACCATCACCGACGCCGGCGTCCGCAGGGTCGAGGTGACGAGTTTCGTGAGTCCCAAGCACGTCCCGCAGCTTAAAGACGCAGCAGAAGTGCTGGCGGGCTGCAAGCGCAGCCCCGACGCCGAGTACGAAGCCCTGGTCCCCAACGTGCGCGGCATGGAGCGCGCCCTCGAGTGCGAACTCGACGGCGTCATGCTGTTCGTCGCCGCCAGCGAGACGTTCAACTTAAAGAACATCCGCGCGAGCCGGGAGACGATGCTCGGCGTCGCCCGCGAAGTCGCCAAAATGGCGCTGGACGCGGGCCTCAAGCTCCGGGGCGGCGTGGTCGCCGCGTTCGGCTGCCCGTATGAGGGGCGCATCTCCTATGAGGACGTGGAATGGGTGGTCGGCGAATACGTGGACATGGGCTGCGGGGAAATCGGCCTGGCCGACACCGTGGGCATGTCGAACCCGGCCGAGATCAAGAAGCTGACCGAACACATTCGTAACAAATTCCCCTCCGTCCGCTACGCGCTCCACCTCCACAACACGAGGGGGGCCGGCCTCGCCAACCTGCTGGCGGGCCTGGAAGTCGGCGTCGACACGTTCGACGCGTCCATCGGCGGCCTGGGCGGCTGCCCCTTCGCGCCGCGCGCGACCGGCAACATCGCGAGCGAGGACACGATCAACATGCTCCACGAGATGGGGATCGAGACAGGGGTCGACCTGCCGAAACTCCTGGAAGCCGTCGCCCACGCGGAGAAAATCCTGAACCGCCAGCTTCCGGGGCAGCTCCTCCACGCGGGCATCCCCGAGTGGGAAATGGCGTCCTAGCCGACTCCGGCGGGTGGCGTGTGTGTAGGGGCCGCATATATGCGGCCCGTTCTGCCAGTGAAAGAAAAAGGGTTGTCATTCCGGCGTATGCCGGAATCCAGGGGTTTTGCTTTTCGCCTTTTTTGTTTTCAGTCGACATTCCCACTTCATCGAAGAAAAACGCAACGCCGTATCTCCACACCCATCGGCTCTGGATTCCGGCTTTCGCCGGAATGACAGCAATCTCGGCATTGCCGGTTTTTTCAACATTTCCTTAAGGCTTAAGGATCATTGCAGGCCGACGAGAGAAGAACCTCACTCCCCTCTTGAGGGGTTGGTGAAAGCCCTATCCGACCTTCGAGATTGTTCGCCGTAGGGACAGGCCTCCGTGCCTGTCCGCGCCCCCGCACCTGTCCGCCGATCCTGTAGGGACAGGTCGCGACTTGTCCCTGCCGATTCGTTGCCTGGCGACCCGTGCGAAACCTCCTCCTCATCCTGAGCAGGCGCGTAGGTCAAACGCGACTGATGAGGGAGCGTTTGTATCGAGGGTTTGACCCGACCGAAGAGGGAGGGTCAAACAGGCCCTGCCTTAAAGGAAAGGCAACCCCCCCTACCCCCCCTTGTCAGGGGGGCAAGAAAAAGCAAAACCCCCTCAGCCCGGCGAGAGCGCATCGCCTTTTTTTACCCCCCTGACAAGGGGGGGTAGGGGGGGTTGCCTTTATGGGGTTTCCCTTTCAGTGAGGTTGCCATTACCTTCTCAGGGGCTTTTTCAACAGCCCCCCAAGAGGGGGAGTTAATTTCCTCGTTCCCAGGTCAGCAACTCCTCCCCACCGCGCCGGTTATCTCCCGAAAATCCCTTCCGGCGCATCTGAAAACCCTTGACTTTACGGCCCAAAGCTGATTGTATGCAATATACATTTTCAGGAGACGAGCATTGCCGCCCGACCCGAACAGTCCGGATCCCATAGATGAACTGAAAGCGTTGACCTCCCGGGCGCAAGCGCTCGGTGGCGAGGCGGCGA
This sequence comes from bacterium, assembly GCA_022825065.1. Classification (GTDB taxonomy): domain Bacteria; phylum UBA8248; class UBA8248; order UBA8248; family UBA8248; genus Bin107. The sequence continues at coordinate 22,799 of JAJDYR010000005.1, read as the reverse complement.
AAGAGCGCCAGCACAAGCAGGGCAAGCTGACCGCCAGGGAGCGCATCGACCTCCTGCTCGACCCCGACAGCTTCTCGGAACTCAACCTCTTCGTCGAGACGCGCGCCACGGATTTCGGGATGGACGCGCGGCGCTCCCCCGGGGACGGCGTCATCACCGGCAGCGGACACGTGAACGGCCAGCTCGTTTTCGTGGCCTCGCAGGATTTCGGCGCCCTCGGCGGTTCGCTGGGCGAGATGCACGCCGAAAAGATCGTGAAGATGCAGGAACTCGCCATGAAGGCGGGCGCTCCCATCGTCACCATCCTCGATTCGGGCGGCGCGCGCATCCACGAGGGCGTCCTGGCGCTTCACGGCTACGCTCAAATCTTCCATAACAACACCCAGGCGTCGGGCGTGATTCCCCAGATATCGATCATCGTCGGCCCCTGCGCGGGAGGGGCCGTCTACTCGCCCGCCATCACGGACTTCGTCTTCATGGTCGACGGGCTGAGCAAGATGTTCATCACCGGGCCTGAGGTCATCAAGGCGGTGACGGGAGAGGACGTATCCGTCGAGGAACTGGGCGGCGGCGCGGTGCACAGCTCGACGAGCGGGAACGCGCATTTCCTCACCAAAGACGAGCGCGAATGCTTCGAGATGGTGAAGAAACTGCTCTCGTTCCTGCCTTCGAACAATCTGGACGACCCTCCCCGTACCGATACGCCCGAGTGGCCGCCGGATGAGAACCCCGAACTCGACGGGGTCGTCCCGGCGGACGCCACGCGGGCCTACGACGTGCGCGACCTGGTGGCCAACGTCTTCGACGACGGCGATTTCCTGGAGGTTCAGGCGGATTTCGCCAAAAACATCGTCGTCGGGTTCGCGCGCCTGGGGGGAAAGCCCGTCGGCGTCGTGGGAAACCAGCCCACGCACCTGGCAGGCGTCCTGGACATCGACAGCTCCGACAAGCTCGCGCGCTTCGTGCGCTTCTGCGACGCCTTCAACCTTCCCCTCGTCAACTTCGTGGACGTGCCCGGCTATCTGCCCGGCACCCAGCAGGAATACGGCGGCGTCATCCGCCACGGGGCCAAGGTGCTCTTCGCCTACAGCGAGGCGAGCGTGCCGAAAATCGCCTTGATCGTCCGCAAGAGCTACGGCGGCGCCTACATCGCGATGAGCGGGTTCGGCCTGGGCTACGACCGCGTACTGGCGTATCCGTTCGCCGAGATCGCCGTGATGGGTCCCGAGGGCGCCGCCAACATCATCTTCCGGCGCGAGATCGGCGAGGCCGAGGACCCCGAGAAGGTCCGCCAGGAGAAGATAGAAGAATACCGCAACCTTTTCGCCAAGCCCTATACGGCGGCGAAATACGGGCTGGTGGACGTCATCATCGAGCCGCGCCACACGAGGGGAGCGCTCATCCGGGCTCTCGAGATGACCGCTCACAAGCGCGAGGACAGACCGCGGAAAAAACACGGAAACATACCGCTGTAAAGGATAAGGATTGCCCCGTGGACGCATTCATACCCGCAATCATGCTGACGATCATCGGCATGGGCGTCGTTTTCGGCTCCCTGATCGTGCTGATGGCTGTCATCATGCTCCTGGAGTGGTTCGTCGGCTCGGGAAGTGCGGAAACAGGCGTGGACGCGCAGGAGCAGAAGCCTTCGACTGAAGGAGACGATCTGGAACTCGTCCTGGCGGCCGCCGCCGGATATTTCCTTGAAACCGAAACGCCTGATGTGTACGTTCCCGAGGTGCGTCGGAACGCGAATTCCCTTTGGGCGCGGTCCGCCCGCGTCGGGCGTCTCAGCCAGCGGAGGCGGCGGTGAGAAACTTCCATCTGACCATCAACGGGAAACGCTACGCGGTGAGCGTGGCGCGCGACCCCGGCTCGAACGATCTCGAAATCACCGTGGACGGGCAAACGCACCGCGTGGAGGTGGAAGAAGAGGAGAAGGCGGCCGCCGCTCCCCGTCCATCCCCCGCCGCGCGCAAGCCCGCGCCCAAGGCGACGAGCGTCGGCGGCAAGATACTCGCCCCCCTGCCGGGGGTGGTGCTCTCCGTCGAGGTGGGCCCGGGCGATTCGGCGCGCGCAGGCGATACGCTTCTGGTCCTCGAGGCCATGAAGATGGAAAACGTGATTCTCGCGGATTCGGACTGCGTCGTGCAGGCGGTTCACGTGGCGAAAGGCGACAAGGTGGAAGCCTCTCAACTGCTGCTGGAGGTCTCATGAGCCGCCTGTTCCACTCGGTCGCCGATTTCATCTCCCTCACCGGGTTCGCGTCACTTCATATCGGCGACGTCCTCATGCTCGCCATTTCCTGCCTGCTTCTCTACCTGGCCATCCGGAAGGGGTTCGAACCCCTGCTCCTGGTGCCCATCGGGTTCGGCATGCTGCTCTCGAACCTCCCCGAAACCGGCATTTTCGATAAGGGAGGCCTCATCGACTATTTCTACTTCGGGGTGAAGGCGGGCGTGTTTCCGCCCCTGATCTTCATGGGAATCGGGGCGCTCACGGACTTCGGCCCGCTGCTCGCGAACCCCAAGACGCTGCTCCTGGGCGCGGCGGCGCAGTTCGGCATCTTCGCCACGCTGCTCGGAAGCATATTCCTGGGCTTCAACCTCTCAGAAGCGGGCGCCATCGGCATCATCGGCGGGGCGGACGGCCCCACGGCCATCTACACGGCTTCCAAGCTGGCGCCCCACCTGCTCGGCCCCATCGCCGTGGCCGCCTACAGCTACATGGCGCTCGTTCCGATGATTCAGCCCCCCATCATGAAGGCGCTGACGAACAGTGAGGAGCGCTCGCGGGAGATGATGCAGCTCAAGGAGATCGAAAAACCCGTCCGCATCCTCTTCCCCATCATCACCACGCTGCTCACCGGCCTCCTCCTCCCATCGGCGGCGCCCCTCATCGGGATGCTCATGCTCGGGAACCTCTTCCGAGAGTGCGGGGTCGTCGAGAGGCTCTTGAAGACCTCCGAAGACGCACTGCTCAACATCGTGACGATATTCCTCGGCGTCTCGGTGGGCGCCTCGATGACGGCGGAGACGTTTCTCAAGTGGGAGACCATCGGCATTCTCCTGCTCGGCTTCATCGCCTTCGGCATCGGCACGGCCACCGGCGTCATCTTCGGCAAGATCATGGCTTCGGTCAGCAGTACGCCGATCAATCCCCTCATCGGGGCTGCGGGCGTGAGCGCGGTCCCCATGGCGGCGCGCGTCGTCCAGAAGGTGGGGGCCGACGAGAACCCGGGCAATTTTCTACTCATGCACGCGATGGGTCCCAACGTGGCGGGCGTCATCGGCTCGGCGATTGCGGCCGGCGTGCTGATTTCACTCATCCGAGTTTGATGGAGAAACACTCTCATGGCTGGACCACTGGAAGGAATCCGGGTCATCGACCTGACGCGCATTCTCGCAGGCCCTTATTGCACCATGATGCTGGGCGATATGGGCGCGGAGGTCATCAAGATCGAACATCCCCAGGGCGGGGACGACACCCGGGGCTGGGGCCCTCCTTTTCTGAACGGGGTGAGCACGTACTTCATCTCCATTAACCGCAACAAGAAAAGCCTTACGCTCAACCTGAAGGACGAGCGCGGGAAGGAGCTTCTGCGGGACTTGATCCGCAAGGGCGACGTCGTCGTGGAGAACTTCCGGCCCGGCACGCTGGACAAGCTCGGGTTTTCGTGGGAGGAGATCCACCGCATCAACCCCGCGGCCATCTTCGCCTCGCTCTCGGGCTTCGGCCAGACCGGCCCCCGGAAAAACGAGCCCGGATTCGACGTGGTCATCCAGGGCGAAGGCGGGATCATGAGCATCACCGGAGAGCCCGACGGTCCGCCCAGCAAGTTCGGCGCATCCATTGGGGACATCACGGCGGGAATGCTCGCCGCCCAGGGGGTTCTGCTCTCGCTCTACCACCGCGAGAAGACCGGCGTCGGCCAGATGGTCGACGTCGGCATGCTCGACGGGCAGGTGGCCCTGCTCACCTACCACGCGAACAACTACTTCGGAACCGGGAAGCTCCCGCCGAGGCGGGGGAACAAGCATCCCTCCATCACGCCGTATGAGACATACAAGTGCAAGGATGGCTACTTCAACCTCGGCGTGGGGAACGACAGCCTCTGGCGGAGGTTCTGCGACGCCATGGGGCTGGAGCACATCAAGGAAGACCCCAAGTTCGCCGTCAACAAGGACCGGGTGGACAACCGCCTGGAGCTCCAAGGGATTCTCGACCCCTTCTTCGCCGGGAAGACGGTGGAAGAGACGATCGGAACCCTGCGGGGAGCGGGCATTCCCTGCGGTCCGATAAACAATCTCGAGCAGGTGCTGAACGAGCCCCAGATTCTCGCGCGCGAGATGGTGGTGGACATCGACGTGCCCGTCGCCGGCCCCACGAAAGTCACCGGCGTGCCCATCAAGCTCTCCGAGACCCCGGGCGCCGTGCGGACGCCGCCGCCCACGCTGGGCCAGCACACCGAAGAGGTGCTCGAATCCGTCCTCGGCATGGATGAGGCGCAAAGAAAGACGCTTCGAGAAGAAGGCGTGGTGTGAGGCTTGAGGGCATGAAAATCTTCGGAGACTTCTCCGGCATCATGGCGCCCAGACTTCGCAAGGGCTCGCGGGGGGATTGAGGTGCGGATACCGGGCGTTCAGATCGAAAAACCCAAATCCCTGAGCAAGATGGTGTCGGAGCAAATCAAGGACGCCATCCTGAGCGGCATCTTCCAGCCGGGGGACAAGCTCGTCGAGACGACGCTGACCGAGTCGATGGGCGTGAGCAGAACGCCGCTACGCGAAGCCTTCCGGGAACTCGCGGCCGAAGGCTACATCACCGTCGTCCCGCACAAGGGGGCGCACGTGAGCCTCGTGAGCGAAGATGAAGTCCTGGACATCTACACGATCACGAGCGTACTCGAGGGTCTCGCCACGCGCCTCGCGACCCCGAATCTCCGCGAAGGAAGGGCGAACGAAACGCTCTATGCGTTATACGAGCAGTTGAAACGCCGCCACGAGCGCGGCGAGGTGGACGCCTACTGGGCGGCGAACCGCGATTTTCACCGCCACATCACGAGCGCTTGCGAGAACTCGAGACTACAGGGACTCATCGGGAACCTCAGGCAGCAGATCATGAAGACCCGCGTGGTGACGCTTCACGCGCCCGGGCGTCTCGAAGGCTCCATGGCCGAGCACGAGGAGATACTCGATGCCATTCTCGACGGCGACGCGAGAGCCGCAGAACGTCTGGTGATCAAGCACCTGGAAATTCAAGGGAAATTCGTGCTGGACCTCATCAAGAAATCACCTGAAAACGCGAGCGTCCCGGCCGCGGAACACGACTAGGCGAACACCTCCCGAACGCTTGCGCCCTCCATCTGCAGGGCTTCCGCCACGCCGGCGTGCGTGACGCGCCCTCCGGCCACGTTCAGGCCGTCGGCGAGGTGCGGATTGCGCATCGCCGCTTCCCTGATTCCTGAGTTGGCCAGTTCCAGGGCGTAGGGCAGCACGGCGTTCGAGAGCGCGATGGTGCTCGTGCGGGGCACGACCCCCGGCATGTTCGCCACCCCGTAGTGGACGACGCCGTCGACGAGGTAGGTGGGATCCGAGTGATAGGTGGGCCGTATCGTCTCCACGCAGCCGCCCTGGTCCACCGCAACGTCCACGATGACGGCGCCTGCGTTCATCTCCCGCAGCATATCGCGCGAAACCAGAACCGGCGTTCGCCCGCCCGGCACCAAAACGGCGCCGATGACCAGATCCGCCTCCCGCAGGGCTTCGCGTATGGTAAAGCGCGTGGACACCAGCGTCTTGACGCGGCCGTCGAATATATCGTCGATATACTCGAGACGCGCGTGGTTGATGTCGAAGACCGTGACGCCCGCGTGCATGCCGACCGCTATTTTGGCCGCGTTCTTTCCGACGATGCCCGCGCCGAGGATGACCACGTTTCCGCGGGGAACGCCCGGCGCCCCGGCCAGCAGAACGCCGCGTCCGCCCAGGTTTTTTCCGAGATACTTGGCGCCCTCCTGAACGGCCATCCTGCCCGCGATTTCACTCATGGGCTGCAGAATGGGCAAAACGCCCTCGGGCGAAGTCACCGTCTCGAACGCTACGCCGCAGGCTCCGCTCTCCACGAGGGCGCGCGCAAGGGGCCGGCAGGCGGCCAGATGCAAAAAGGCGAACAGAATCTGCCCTTCGCGCATCAGCGGAAATTCCGGCTCCAGGGGTTCCTTGACCTTGACGATCATCTCCCCCTCCGACCAGATTTCCTCAGCCGTCGAAACGACCCGCGCGCCCACCGCCCTGTATTCCGCATCCGCGATGCCGGCGTCGAGGCCCGCCCCTTTTTCCACCATCACAACGTGGCCCGCCTCCGCGAGAGCCTCAACGGCGCCGGGCGTCAAGGCGACCCTGTATTCATCCTGTTTGATTTCCCTGAGCAGCCCGATTTTCATGAACCCTCCGCCTCCTCTTCCACGACGTGGAACGTGCTCTCCGCCTCGGCGACGGCCCGGCCGTCTTCCGCCCTGGTCGCTTTTCCCTCCAGGACGACGAACCTGCCCTTTTTCTTCTTGAGCCTTCCCTCGAGCAGCAGGGGTGTGCCGACGGGAAGGGGGTCGCGATAGCGGATTTCGCTTCTCGCCGAATAGGCGCGCACCCCTTTGAGGAAAAGCCAGTTCGCCATGACGTCATCGAGAACGCTGAAGACGATGCCGCCGTGCGTGACGCCGTCGTAGCCCTGGTGGACGGACTGCGGCGTGAACTCGGCGCGGCAGACGTCGCCGTCGAGCCGGAACGTAATTTTCAGGCCAATCGGGTTCGCGGGTCCGCATACGAAACAGCCATCCGCATCCGGGCGTCCTCTGGCATCAGACAATGGCTCGCTCTCCGTTACGTTTCGGCCAAACAAAAAAGGAGAGCCTCGGCGGCTCTCCTTTCAGGAGTCTCTCCTATTCGGGCCCCTACGCTTCTCCTTGCGCCTCTTTTCTCTTCCGGCGCCGCTCCTGCCTTTCTTCTTCTCTCGTGGTGTCCCTGTCGATCAACTCGAGGAGCGCCATGGGCGCGGCGTCCCCCTGCCGGGGGGGGAGGCGCAGAATCCGGGTATAGCCGCCGGGCCGCTCCGCATATCTCGGGGCGATGGTCTCCATGAGCTTGGCGACCGCGGCGGGGGTCTTGAGATAAGAGGCGACCTGCCGCCGCGCGTGGAGCGTGCCTTTCTTGCCCGTGGTGATAATGCGCTCGGCGTGGCGGCGCACCTCCTTGGCCTTCGCCAGCGTCGTTCGCACTCTCTCCTCGTCGATGAGAGACGTCACCATGTTCCTCGTCATGGCGTCGCGATGCTTCGAGGTGCGTCCCAGTTTTCTTCCGTGCCATCGGTGCCGCATCTATCTATTTCCTATTCTTGTTCGGAATCATCCTGCCCGCTCACCTCGCGCGGCGTGAGATTCATATAGCCCAAATCCATTCCGAGGGACAAACCCATCCCCGTGAGGATATCACGAATTTCGTTCAGACTCTTGCGCCCGAAGTTCCTCGTTCTCAGCAGCTCGGCTTCCGTTTTCTGCACCAGTTCGCCCAGCGTGCGGATCCGCGCGTTTTTCAGGCAGTTATAGCTGCGAACCGAAAGCTCGAGTTCCTCGACGCTTCTGCCGAGACTCTCCACCATTCTTTGCTTGCGCTCATCCACCTTGGGCGCCTGCGGCGCACGCTCTTCCTCGAAGTTGATGAATATCTGGAGGTTGTCCTTCAATATCTTCGCCGCGTGGGCAACCGCATCCACGGGGGCGACGGTTCCGTTCGTCTCCACGTCGAGAATCAGCTTGTCGTAGTCCGTGATGTCGCCCACCCGGGTTTTCTCCACCTGGAAGGTGCAGCGGCGGATGGGGGAGAATATGGAGTCCATCGGGATGAATTGGGGGCCGAGGGACAAATCCACGTTTCTCTCCGCGGGGACGTAGCCGCGGCCGATGTTCGCCACGAGTTCCACCTCGAGTTCCGCCTCATCGTTCATGTTGGCGATCTCCACCTCGGGGGTCAGCACCTTCACGCCCCCGGGGGCTTCGATATCTCCCGCCTTGAATACGCCGGCGGAACCCGAATGCTGATAATGCATATGAACCGGCAGGGTTTCCGATTCCACGTCAATGACGACGTCCTTGAGATTCAGGATGATTTCCGTCACGTCTTCCATGACGCCGGGAATGCTCGAAAACTCGTGAAACACCCCTTCGATGCGCACGCCCGTAAAAGCGGCTCCCTGCAGTGAAGACAGGATCACGCGGCGGAGCGCATTGCCCAGCGTAACGCCATACCCGCGCTCCAGGGGCTCAGCGACAAAACGGCCGAAAGTATCGGTCAAACTTTCCGGCTGCGGCTCCAGGCCAGTGGGTTTGACCAGATCAGCAATGGCTGTCATTTCTATTGGTCCTCCGTTCGGCGGTTGACCACTTTTCAAAACAAGTTGGTCGAAACAAGCACGTCAATTATTTGGAATACAGTTCCACAATCTGCTGCGCGTTGATATCGATCTGTGAGTCAATCAGACTGGGCGGCTCCAGGACGCGCGCCTGAAGATCGGCGTGGTCCACGTCGAGCCAGGCGGGAGCGCCGCGCACTTTCCCTTTCTCAGCACTCTGCACGATCAGCGCAATCTTCTTGCTCTTCTCCTTTATCTCGACGACATCGCCCTTGCGCACGACGAACGCCGGGCGATTCACCTTCCGGCCGTTCACCCGGACGTGGTTGTGAATCACCAGCTGACGCGCCTGGTTCCGTGAATCCGCGAAACTCGCCCGGAAAACGACGTTGTCCAGCCTGGATTCGAGCAGTGAAAACAGGTTGTCGCCGGTGACGCCCTTGCGCCGCGCCGCTTCCTTGTAATAAAGCCGGAACTGCTTCTCCAGCACGCCGTACACCCGGCGCGCCTTTTGTTTCTCTCGAAGTTGAAGCCCGTATTCGCTCACCTTTCCCCGCGAACGCGCCGCGCCATGCTGCCCCGGCGGAAAGCTTCGCTTCTCGAAAGAGCATTTATCGCCGATGCAGCGATCTCCCTTCAAGAAGAGCTTCATCCCCTCTCTTCGGCAAAGCCGACAAACCGAATCCTTGTATCGCGCCAAAATTCAAACTCCCTCTTCGCCTTGACCTAGACCCGGCGCCGTTTCCGTGGACGGCAACCATTGTGGGGAATAGGCGTTACGTCACGAATGAGACTCACCTCGAGACCCGCAGCGGCCAGCGAGCGAATCGCCGCTTCCCGGCCGGAGCCGGGACCGCTCACGAATACCTCCACCGAAGTCACGCCCAGGTCCAACGCTTTTTTGGCGACATCCGCGGCAGCCATCTGCGCGGCGAAAGGCGTGCTCTTGCGAGACCCCTTGAAACCCTGTCCGCCCGCCGTCGACCAGCAAACCACGTTCCCGCCCGTGTCGGAGATCGAGATCATGGTGTTGTTGAAGGTCGCCAGAATATGAGCCTGCCCCTTGCCGATGGCTCTTCGCTCACGACGGCGCTTTCCACCGCGCTTCCCTCTGCCCGCTTGCGCCAATTGAAATCTCCTACCCTGTGAGAGACGAAATCAAAAAATCAGTTGTCCTTTTTCTTCGCGCCCACCGTCTTGCGCGGCCCCTTGCGGGTGCGCGCGTTCGTGTGGGTTCTCTGCCCGCGAACGGGCAGTCCGCGGCGGTGCCGGAGCCCCCGGTACGTGCCGATGTCCATCAACCTCTTGATGTTCATCGTCACCCGGCTCCTCAAGTCGCCCTCCACCGCATAGCCGCGCTCGATAATCTCGCGCAATGCCTGCACTTCGGCTTCGGAGAGGTCCTTCACCTTGGAGAAGGCATTGACGTTCGCTTCTTCCACTATCTTGTTCGCGGAAGTCCGCCCGATTCCAAAGATATACGTCAAAGCGATGTTGACGTTCTTTTCGTTGGGAATATCCACTCCGGCTATACGGGCCATACGCGTTCTCCTTTATTTCCTCGTCGCCGCCTCAGCCCTGTCGCTGTTTGTGCTTGGGGTTCGAGCACAAGACGCGCACGATACCCTTGCGGCGGATGACTTTGCATTTGTCGCACATCGGCTTGACGGAACTTCTCACCTTCATGGCCTGACTCCAAATCTCACTGGAAACATCTACTTGTACCGACTCGTTATCCGCCCTCTCGTCAAATCGTAGGGGGACAGTTCCACCTTGACGTTGTCCCCCGGGAGAATCCGGATAAAGTGCATCCGCATTTTCCCCGAGATATGGGCCAATACCTTGTGGCCTCCTTCGAGTTCAACGCGAAACATCGCGTTCGGCAGAGGCTCCACGACGATCCCGTCCACCTCGATCACGCCTTCCTTGGGAGCTCTTTCCTCGCGCTCCGCCTGATCGCGCTTTCGCTGTTTCCTGCTTCCTCCCCGGCGCGGTCTCCTCATGCTGCCAGGCTCAGAATATCCGGGCCGTCTTCGGTGATGGCCACGGAATGCTCAAAATGCGCGGAGAGTTTCTCGTCCGCCGTAACGACTGTCCATTCATCGCTTAAGACCTTCACGTCGTGAACGCCCATGTTCAGCATCGGCTCGATGGCGAGAACCATGCCCGCCTTCAACTCCGGCCCCGTGCCGGGTTCGCCGAAATTCGGAACCTGGGGCTCTTCGTGAAGATTCGTCCCCACCCCATGCCCCACATAGGCGCGAACCACCGAAAAACCGGCGCCTTCCGCGTGCTTTTGCACGGCATGTGAAATATCAAACAACCGGTTGCCCGGCTTGGCCTGCTCGATTCCCTTGAAAAGCGACTCCTCACAGCATTTCAACAACTTGTTCGCCTCCGAATCAACTTCGCCCACAGGGAATGTCACGGCATGATCCCCATAATAGCCATACAGTTTCGCCCCGACATCCACGCTGACGATATCCCCCTCCTCGAGCTTCTTCTCCGAGGGCACCCCATGAACCACCTCTTCGTTGATCGAAGCGCATATCGTATGCCGATAGCCTCTGTATCCCTTGAATGCGGGTATCGCCCCCTGTTCACGAATAATCCGTTCCGCCAGGGCATCCAGCTCCAGGGTCGTGACGCCCGGCCGAATCGCTTCCCTGAGTTCCGACATGACGCTCATGACCACCCGGTTGCTCGCCCGCAAACGCTCTATTTCTTTTCGCGAACGAAGGATGATAGCCATCAAGCCAGCACCTGGGCAATACCTTCCTCCACCCTCTGCGCGATGTCCTCGACGCTGCCCTCGCCGTCGATCTCCGCGAGCTTGCCCTTTTCGCGATAAAACGACACCAACGGCTCGGTATGCTCCCGATACAGTTCCAGGCGACGAAGCACGGTGCTCGTCATGTCGTCCTCGCGCTGGTAGAGGTCTCCTCCACAAACGGAGCAAAGCGAGGTGTCCACCTTGGGATAAACGGCGCCGCATTTCCTGCACGTGAGTCTACCCGCAAGGCGAGCCACCACTGCCTCGCTCGACACATTGAAATAAATAACCACATCCACGCTGTCCGGCAAGACTTTCTCCAGGGCCTCGCCCTGCTCAATCGTCCTGGGAAAACCATCCAGGATGAAGCCATGCCCGCAGTCGGAGCGGGAAATGCGCTCCTCAATCACCGAAATGATGAGGTCATCCGGCACGAGACAACCCTGGTTGATGACATCTCCCACCTGCTGACCCAGCGCCGTCTTCTCCGCCACCGCCTGACGCAACATGTCTCCCGTCGAGATTTCGGGCACGTGCAGGGATTTCGAGAGTTCGGCTCCCTGGGTCCCCTTCCCCGAACCTGGAGGACCCAAAAGAATGATTTTCATTTGCTTAACCCGCACGCCCCCGTATGCGCCCCCGGCGCAGGAAACCTTCATAATTTCTCATCACCAGATGAGACTCGATCTGCCGCTGGGTATCCACAGCCACGCCTACGACAATCAATAACGCCGTACCGCCGAAGAAGAACGGCACGTTGAACCACTGGATAAGATACGTGGGTAATATGACGATGGCGCTCAGGTAGATGGCGCCCAGGAACGTCAGGCGGCTCAGGGTGCGGTCGATGAAATCCGCCGTGGGCCGGCCCGGACGTCTCCCCGGAATGAACCCGCCGTATTTCCTCAAATTTTCCGCCACGTCCATCGGGTTGAATATGATGGCGGTATAGAAATAGGCGAAGAAGAAAATCAGCACGACCGTCAGCACCACGTACCAGGTGCTCGGCGGCGTGAGCGCCGCGCTCAACTGCTGAAGCCAGGCCACGTTCGAGAATTGCGCGATCGTGGCGGGAAAAAGAATCATCGAACTCGCGAAGATAGGCGGAATGACGCCCGAGGTGTTGACCTTCAGGGGCAGGTGCGTTTCCTGGCCGCCCGCCATTTTCCGGCCCACCATCCGCTTTGCGTACTGGACCCTGATTCGGCGCTGCCCCGCCTCGAACCAGACCACGAGGCCCACGACGGCCACCATCCCCACCGCCAGCACTATCATGACGAAAGGCTGCAACTCGCCGGTGCCGAGCAGGCGGAACGTATTGATGATAGCACCGGGCAGACCGGCGACGATGCCAGCGAAGATGATGAGGGAGATGCCGTTGCCGATGCCGCGCTCGGTAATTTGCTCTCCGAGCCACATGATGAACGAAGTACCCGCCACCAGCGTGAGAACCGTCATCAACCGGAATCCCCAACCCGGGTCCGGAACCACGAGCGCTCCCGTGGGGGCGGACATCTGCTCGATGCCGATGGCGATGCCGAAACCCTGCACCGTCGAGAGAAAGACCGTGCCGTAGCGCGTGTACTGGTTGATCTTCTTGCGCCCCGAATCCCCTTCCTTTTTCAGGCGCTCCAGATGGGGAACCGCGACCGTGAGCAACTCCAGGATGATGGAGGCGCTGATGTACGGCATGATCCCCAGGGCGAAAATCGTCAACTGGCTCAGGGCGCCGCCCGTGAAGAGGTCGAAAAACTGCATGAGCGTGCCGCCGCCGCGGCTCAACTCGGCGAAAAAGGCGGCCAGCGCCACGGTGTCGATTCCCGGCGTGGGAATATGCGCCCCGATCCGGTAGACCGCCAGAATACCGAGCGTAAAGAGAATCCTGTTTTTCAGCTCGGGTACCTGGAAGATGCTGGGAACGCCGCCTTCCCTCACTCGCTTTTATCCTCCGGCTTCGCGGCCAGGGCCACGATCTCGACGCTGCCTCCCGCGCTCTCGATTTTCCGGCGGGCCGATTCGCTGCATTTCTGGACTTTGAGGTGAACCGCGCGATCGACCTCGCCCTCACCCAGGAGCTTGACGCCGTCCTTGCCCATTTTCCGGATCAGGCCGGCCGCCTGGAGAGCGTCGGCGTCGACGCTCGCGCCCGCCGCCAGAACGCCCAAACGTCCCACGTTCAGCTCGGCAAACTCTTTTTTGAAGCGGTTGTTGAAACCGCGTTTCGGCAAGCGGCGCTGAAGCGGCATCTGGCCGCCCTCGAAACCTACTTTTCGGCTGTAGCCGGAGCGGGATTTCTGACCCTTGTGCCCCCGGGTCGAGGTCTTGCCCCTGCCGGAGCCTGCGCCGCGCCCCACGCGCCGCCGGGCCTTCACCGCCCCGTCCGGGGAGGACAAATCACCCAGGCCCGTATATGAATTTTCTGACTTCGCGTCGTTCTCGGACATATGAACCCGGGGGATCAGGCCCCCTCCTCCACTTCTACGAGATGCTTGATCTTGAACACCATGCCGCGAATGCAGGCGTTGTCCGCTTTCACGACCGTCTGGTTGATCCGCCTCAGACCCAACCCGTGCAAAACGGCGCGCTGCTTCACGTTCGAGCCGGACGAGCTTTTTTTCAAGGTGATTTTAATTTTATCCTGCGCCATCTTTTCCTCTATTCTTCTTTCGCGCCGCCATCTTCGGCGTCGACGCTGTCTTGGGCGTCGGCGTCGTCACCCGCTTCTTCGGCTGCGGGGTCGCTGTCCACGGCATCTTCCGCCGTGACCTCTGTATCCACCGCCACCGCCTCGACAGCCTCCGCCTCTGCACCTTCGGCGGCCTCGTCGGCCACACCGATGCCCCGGAGCGCGAGAACTTCCTCCCGGTTGCGCAGCGAGGACAAACCCTGCAGCGTCGCCTTGGCCGCGTTGTGCGGGTTGTTCGTGCCGATGCACTTCGTCAATATGTCGCGCACCCCGGCGACGTCCAACACCGCGCGCACGGGCCCGCCCGCGATGACGCCCGTTCCCCGCGCCGCCGGCTTGAGCAACACGCGGCCCGCGCCGTACTTGCCCATCGCCTGATGGGGAATGGTCTCCTGGTCGAGGGCCACCTTCACCATCGACTTGCGGGCTTTCTCCACGCCCTTGCGAATGGCTTCGGGAACCTCGTTCGCCTTGCCCATCCCGATGCCGACCTGGCCCTTCCTGTCGCCGACGGTCACCAGGGCGCTGAAACTGAAGCGCCTGCCGCCCTTCACCACCTTGGCCACGCGGTTCACGTAGATGACCCGGTCGATGAATTCACGCTCCTCGGGATTCTCGGGCTCTCTGTCCCGGCCTCTTCTCGCCTCTCGCGCCATCAGAAACTTACCCCCGTTTCTCTCACACTATCGGCCAGCGCCTTCACGCGGCCATGATAGAGATAGCCGTTGCGGTCGAAAACCACTTTCTCCACACCCTTGGCCTTCGCGCGGTCAGCCAGCAGCTTGCCGACGATCACGGCGCCCGCCACGTTGCTCCCGCCCGCGTTTTCGGCGTCCTTCGCCTCGGATGCGAAATCCTTCTCACGAGAGGAAGCCGCCGCCAGGGTCACGCCCGTGACGTCATCTATCATCTGGGCATAGATGTGAGCACCGCTCCTGAAAACCGTCAAACGCGGTCGCTCACTCGTCCCGCGGCTCTTCTTGCGAATTCTCGTCTTTCGCTTGAGCCTCGCCTCAAGCTTGCTCAGTCGACCCACTTCTCAAACCTCCCGCGCTACACGCCGGCCTTGCCGACCTTGCGGCGAACCGTCTCGCCCGCATAGCGGATGCCCTTGCCCTTGTACGGCTCGGGGGGCTTCACCTTGCGGATTTCAGCGGCCACCCAGCCCACCAACTGCTTGTCGATGCCCTTCACCTTGATCGCCGTTCGCGTCCGGTCACTCTGCACCTCGAAGGTGATCCCCTCGATCGGTTCGATGCTCACCGGATGTGAAAAACCCACGTTCAGGACGACTCCCTTGCCCTTCTCCTCCACGCGGTATCCCAGGCCGATGATTTCGAGTTCCTTCTCGAAGCCTTTCGTCACGCCTTCGACCATATTGGCGATCAGCGAGCGCGTGAGACCGTGCAGCGATTTATCCTGGCGAGATTCACTGACGCGCGATACGACGACGTTCCCGTCATCAATCTCCACCTTCGGCCTGTGGTGCAGCTCGAGATCGAGTTCTCCCAGAGGCCCCTTGACGAAGATTTGCCGTCCGTCGAGCTTCACTTCCACGCCCGAGGGTATGGGAATCGGCATTTTTCCGATGCGTGACATTCAAACCACCTCACCAAATTTCACAAAGAACTTCACCGCCCACACCCAGGTTTCTCGCTTCCTCATCCGTCACCACGCCTCGCGAGGTCGTGAGAATGGCGATCCCCATGCCGTTTAGCACCTTGGGAACCGACTCCTTGTTCACGTATACGCGAAGACCGGGCTTGCTGACGCGCTTGAGGCCGCTCAACACCAGCTTGCCGTCCTGGGGCGGTTTGAGTTCCACCTTGATCTGCGTCTGTCCGGCAGGCCCGGGCTCGATGTCGTAGCCTTTGATGTAGCCCTGGGACTTCAGGATTCCGACGACTCGCGCCTTGAGCTCGCTGCCGGGAATCACGACGCTTTCATGGCCCGCGCGCACCGCGTTGCGGATGCGCGTCAGAAGATCGGCAATGGGATCCGTCATGCTCATATTCTTTGCTCTCCGACTACCAACTCGATTTCGTGACGCCCGGAATCTCGCCCTTGAGCGACAATTCACGGAAGCAGATTCGACAAATCTTGAAACGCCTCAAGTAGCCCCGCGGACGCCCGCAACGCTGGCAGCGGTTATACGCCCGCACGCCGAACTTGGGCGTCTTCTTCTGTTTCGCAATCAAGCACTTTTTCGCCACTGTATTTCCTCTTAATTCACACGGAAGGGAACGCCCAACTCGCGAAGCAGCGCCCTGCCCTCTTCGTCCGTACCGGCCGACGTGTTCACGACGACCCCGACGCCTCGGGATCTCTCCACCTTGTCGAAATCGATCTCGGGAAAAATGATCTGTTCCCGAATCCCGAGGCTGTAGTTTCCGCGGCCATCGAAGGATTTGGGGCTCAAGCCCCTGAAATCGCGCACGCGCGGGAGCGCCACGTTCACCAGGCAGTCCATGAAATCCCACATCCGCACGCCGCGAAGCGTCACCATCGCTCCGATGGGCATCCCCTCGCGAAGCTTGAAATTCGCAATAGACTTTCTCGCGCGGGTGATCACGGGCTTCTGGCCCGCAATACTCGTCAATTCAGCCACTCCGTTTTCAAGAGTCGCCGCATTCTGGACGGCCTCCCCGAGTCCCATGTTCAACGTGATTTTCAGAAGCCGTGGAATCTGCATGACGTTGGCGTATTCAAACTCCTTGCGGAGTTTTTCCATGATTTCGTCACGGTAAAACTGCAACATTCTGGGCACGTACGCCATTTCGATTAAAATCCTTCTCCTGATCTACACCGTATCGAGCAATTCGCCGCTGCTGTGCGTTACGCGCACATGAGCGCCGTCTTCGAGTCGTTTTCTCCGGATCCGGGAGGGCTGGTTGGTCTTCGGGTCCACGGGCATGACGTTGGAAATATGAATCTTTCCCTCCCGCTCCAGGATGCCCCCCTGCTGCTGCCCCTGACTCGGCTTCGTGTGCCGCTTCACCATGTTCACCTTCTCGACGATCACGCGGTTTTCATGCTTGAGCACCTGAAGCACCTTGCCGGTCTTTCCCTTCTCGCGGCCTGCGATCACCTGAACGATGTCGCCTTTTTTCACATGTGTTTTCCTTGGGTTCGAACCCATCTCGTTCCTCACAAAACTTCTGGGGCGAGCGAAACGATGCGCATGAAACGCTTGCGCCGCAACTCGCGGGCCACGGGCCCGAAAATACGCGTCCCCATCGGCTCGCGCGCTTCATTGATGATGACGACGGCATTATCGTCGAAGCGAATGTAGGTTCCGTCCTCGCGCCCGGTCTCCTTGACGGTCCGAACGACGACGGCGCGCCTGACCTCTCCCTTCTTGATGGGGCTGTTCGGCACGGCTTCCTTGATCGCCACGACGATGATGTCGCCGATCCGCGCATACCGGCGGCGCGACCCACCCAACACCTTGATGCACTGGGCGCGCTTCGCCCCTGAATTGTCCGCCACGCCGCACATTGTTTCGACCTGAATCATTTTCCCGGTTCCCTACTTGCTGCGATCAATCACATCCAGAAGACGCCAGCGCTTCCTCCGGCTGAGCGGCCTGGTTTCGATGATGCGCACCCTGTCTCCCGTATGCAGGGAGTTCTCCTCATCGTGGACCAGGTATTTCTTCCGCCTGCGCACAACGCGCTTGAAGGTCGTATGCTTGAACATGCGCACCACCTCGACGGTGACGGTCTTGTCCATCACGTCGCTTACGACCCTTCCTTCCCGAACCTTCCGCCTGCCCCGAACCTGACTCATCTAAGATCCCTCATCCTCAGCACCTGCGGCCTGCACTCCCTCTCGCTCACGCCTTGAAGTCAGCACCCGCGCCAAATCCCGCTTGAGCAGACCGATGCGCGCCGTGTTGTCCAATTGGCCCGTCGCCTTTCGAAAGCGCAGGTTGAACAACTCCTGACGTAATTCCTTCTCCTTGAACTCGAGCTCATCATCGCTCAACTCGAGGACCTCGCTGTATTTCACGCCATCATCCCCCTCAGGAAGAGGTTACTATCCTGGTTTTACAGGGCAGCTTCTGGGCGGCCAGACGAAGCGCTTCGCGGGCGACATCATCGGCGACGCCGTCCATCTCGTAGAGAATCCGGCCCGCGCGCACGGGCGCCACCCAGTATTCGGGCGATCCCTTGCCCTTGCCCATGCGAACCTCGGCCGGCTTCTTGCACATGGGTTTATCCGGGAAAAGACGAATCCATATCCGTCCGCCGCGCTTGACGTGGCGCGTCATGGCGATACGCGCCGCCTCGATCTGGCGCGCCGTGATGTGCGCCGTCTCCAGAGTCTGAAGCCCGTAGGAACCGAACGAGAGCGTCGAGCCGCGCTGGGCCTTGCCGTCCAGGCGTCCCTTCTGCATCTTTCTGAACTTCGTTCTTTTCGGTTGCAGCATGTCTCGCTCCTAAGCGCCCGTTACGAACCCAGCGTCTGGGAAGGAGTTCTTCTCGCCTGGCGGATCATTTCGCCCCTGAATATCCAGACCTTGACCCCGATGATTCCGTATGTCGTCTTGCCTTCGGCGAACCCGTAGTCGATGTCCGCGCGAAGGGTCTGCAGTGGAACGCGCCCCTCCCTGTACCATTCGGTCCGCGCAATCTCGGCGCCCCCGAGCCTGCCGGAGCACTGTATCTTCACGCCCTTGGCGCCGAAGCGAAGGGCCGAGGTCACCGCTTTTTTCATCGCGCGGCGAAAGGCGATCCGGCGCTCGAGCTGCATGGCGATGTTCTCCGCCACGAGCTGGGCGTCCATCTCGGCCTTGCGCACTTCCTTGATGTTCACGTTCACCTGGTTGCCGGTGAGCTCCTGCAAATCCGCCTTCAGCCTGTCGACCTCCGCGCCGCGCTTCCCGATGATGATGCCCGGCCGGGCCGTCCAGATGTTGATGCGCGCACGCTCGCTGGCGCGCTCTATTTCCACGTTGCTCACGCCTGCGTGCGAGAGGCGATCCTTCACGTATTTGCGGATGCGCAGATCGTCCAGGAGCAGGTCGCCGAAATTGTGCTTGGCGAACCAGTGCGAATTCCAGCCTCTGGTGATGCCGACCCGAAAACCGATGGGGTGAACTTTTTGACCCATAGTATCTCCCTAGCTCGCTTCGCCGATATCCACGCGAATGTGGCAGCTTCTGTGCTTGACGCGGCCGATGCGCCCGCGCGCCCGCGCCCGGAACCGCTTGAGCGTCGGCCCCACGTCCACCCGAATGCTCTTCACGATGAGGCCTTCGGGGTCGTCGTGTTCACCCTTGTCGGTGGCGTTCGCGAGCGCGGAGAGAAGAACCTTCTCCACCACCTTGGCCGATGAACGCGTGGACAGGCGCAAAAGGTTGAGGGCGTCTGCGACCCGCTTGCCGCGGATCATGTCCGCTATCTGGCGCGTCTTGCGCGGCTTGGCCCGGTAATATTTCAAAATCGCCTTGGACATGTCATTCCCTGTCTGTTTCGCCTTATCCGCCAACGCCTACTTCAGCGTAACCTGCCGCTTCGTCATTCCCGAGTGCGAGCGGAACGTGCGGGTGGGAGAAAAATCCCCGAGCTTGAAGCCCACCATGTTCTCCGTAACGTACACGGGTATGAATTTCTTGCCGTTGTGCACGGCGAACGTATGGCCCACGAAATCCGGCACGATGGTGGAGCGCCTCGACCAGGTCCTGATCATCCGCTTCTCGCCGCTCTCGTCCATCGCCTCCACTTTCTTGCGAAGGTGAGCGTCTACGAATGGGCCCTTGTGAAGAGAACGTGGCATCGCTATCCAATCTCCCTGATATCCGGCTACCTGGATTTTCTTCGCCGCACGATGAATTTGGAAGAAGGCTTATCCTTCTTGCGCGTCTTGTACCCTTTCGTCGGCTTGCCCCACGGGGTCACCGGGTGCCTGCCTCCCGAACTCTTGCCCTCGCCGCCGCCCAGGGGATGGTCCACCGGGTTCATGGCCACGCCGCGGACGTTGGGACGACGGCCCAGCCAGCGCTTGCGCCCCGCCTTGCCGAGGCTCACGTTGCTGTGGTCGGAATTTCCGACCTCGCCAATCGTGGCGTAGCACGACAGGTGAATCATCCGCACCTCGCCGGAGGAGAGCCGGAACTGGGCGTAATCCCCCTCCTTCGCCATGAGCTGGGCGCTCACGCCCGCACTGCGGGCGATTTGCCCGCCGCGCCCGGGCTTCATCTCGATGTTGTGGCACGTGGTGCCCAGCGGAATCCGCTCCACGGGCAGCGCGTTGCCGGTGCGAATCTCCGCGTCCGGTCCGGAACTGACGGTCGCGCCCACTTCCAGGCCGTCGGGCGCGATGATGTAGCGCTTCTCCCCGTCCAGGTAGACGATGAGCGCCAGCCGCGCCGAGCGGTTCGGGTCGTATTCGATCGAGCGCACCTTGCCGGGTACGCCGGTCTTCTCGCGCCGGAAATCCACCACCCGGTAGCGGCGCTTGTGGCCCCCGCCCCTCTGGTAGGTGGTGATGCGGCCGCGGTTGTTCCTTCCGCCGGATTTCGACATCCCCTTGGTCAGGGACTTCTCGGGCCGGTCCGTCGTGATCTCCTCTCTCAGGAGAACGTCCTGGAATCTCCGCCCCGGAGAAGTCGGCTTGTATTTTTTTACCGGCATAGCACTCGCCTCAAAAACTAAGCAGATTCAAAAAACTCGATGGTGTCGCCTTCGCGCAGCGTCACAATCGCTTTTTTCCATGCTGGCTTGGTGCCCTGGTAGCGGCCCATGCGAACCTTCTTGCCGGGCACCCGCATCGTATTCACGTTCAGTACCGTGACGCCGAACAGCTCCTGCACCGCCTTTTTTATCTCAATCTTGTTGGCGCCCACGGCGACCTCGAAGACAACCTTGTTCGCCTCCTCGGTGCTCGCGATGCTTTTTTCCGTCACGCAGGGTCTGCGAATGATGGATGTGTTTTCCATGCCCTAGCCCGCCAGTCTTTCCGAAATGCCGTCGAGCGCGCCCTTGGTGCAAACGAGGTGCTCGTGGCCCATGATGTCGTATACGTTCAGGCCTTCGGGTTTCATCGGTTTCGCACCCTTGATGTTTCTCGTCGCCAGTTCAAAATTCCGCTCGCCCCCGTCATCCACGATCAGCGCCTTCCGCCCCAGGTTCAGGTTCCCGATGACTTCCACCATGAGGCGCGTTTTCGGCTCGGGCAGATGGAGGTCGCGCACGATGAGCAGCTTCCCCTCTTTCCACTTCAGGTTGAGCGCGCTTCTCAATGCGCCGCTCTTCATCTTCTTGTTCATCTTCTGGCTGTAGTCGCGCGGCTTGGGGCCGAAGGTGACCCCGCCGTGGCGCCATATCGGGGACTTGACGTCGCCCGCGCGCGCGCGTCCCCCGCCCTTTTGCCGGAAGGGTTTCGCGCCCGTGCCGTGCACTTCCTTGCGCGTGAGCGTCGAGTGCGTGCCCGCGCGCCGCCCCGCGAGTTGCGCCTTCACCATCTGGTGAATGAGGTGCATCCTGACCTCCCCGTCGAAAACGGACTCGGGCAGATCCATCTGCTCCACCACCTGACCTTCCAGGTCATACACATCAATCTGGGGCATCTCGTTCCTCAACTCCCTCGTGCGGCCCGCTTGGAAGCCTTCAGGGGATTCAGGCTCCTGGCTTGCTCTTTCGGTTTTTCCAGTCCGCCCCTGTTGCCCTTGACGCTCTTGCGCAAAACCACAAATCCATTGTTCGCCCCGGGCACCGCGCCTCTGAGCAGGAGCAGATTCTCCTCGGGGATGACGTCCACCACCAAAAGCCCCTGCGTGGTGACCTTCTCGTTCCCCATCTGACCCGGCATTTTCTTGCCTTTGATGATTTTCGAGGGATACGCGGACGCCCCCATCGCACCGGGCAGGCGATCGAACATGCCGCCGTGCGAGGCCGGCCCGCCGCCGAATCCATGGCGCTTCACCACCCCGGCGAAACCGCGGCCCTTGCTCGTGCCCGTCACGTCGAGCCGGTCGCCGCGATCGAATATCGTCACGTCGAGGAGGCTGCCGGCTTCGAGCCCGGCGTCCTCTTCCTCCAGCGGAACTTCCCTGAGGTAGCGAAAAGGCTGTGTGCCCGCCTTTTGGAAATGCCCCAGGGCCGCTTTCGAGAGACCTTTCTCCTTTCGGGGCATATACCCGAGTTGAACGGCCGCATAGCCGTCGTTCTCCTCGGTCTTGCGCTGCACGACGGTGCAGGGACCCGCCTCGACCACCGTCACCGAAATCGCTCCGCCATCGGGCGAGAACACCTGGGTCATACCGAGTTTTCGGCCAAGTAAAAATTGCATCACATCATCCCGTCTAGTTCAGCTTGATCTCGACGTCCACACCGGCGGCGAGTTCCAGCTTCATGAGCGCATCCACCGTCTGCTGCGTGGGCTCCATGATGTCCACGAGCCTCTTGTGCGTCCGGATCTCGAACTGCTCTCTCGATTTCTTGTCAATGTGCGGGCCGCGCAGCACCGTGTACTTGTTGATGGAAGTGGGCAGCGGCACCGGCCCCACCAGCAAAGCTCCCGTTCGCTTCACCGTATCGACGATCTCGCCCACCGATTGGTCCAGCAGACGGTGATCGTAAGCCTTCAGTCGAATCCGAATCTTCTGGCTCATTGTCTCCCGCTATCCTTCCATCGCTCTACTCGACGACCTCTGTGACGACGCCGGCCCCCACCGTGCGGCCCCCCTCGCGTATCGCGAAGCGTAGCTCGCGCTCCATCGCTATCGGCGTAATCAACTCAACGTCCAGCGACACGTTGTCCCCAGGCATCACCATCTCTCGACCCTCCGGCAGCGTCACCAGACCCGTCACGTCCGTCGTCCGGAAATAAAACTGCGGCCGGTAGCCGTTGAAAAACGGCGTGTGCCGACCACCCTCTTCTTTCGTCAGAATGTACACCTCGCCCTTGAACTTTAAGTGCGGCATGATC
>JAJDYR010000013.1 GCA_022825065.1 bacterium | reverse complement strand
CGACCACCCTTTGTATTTCCCATAAACCGAGGGAACGACCGGACCATGAACCCACGCCTCAATGGAATCGCCGAACAAAGGCGCGTCATAGAGCGCAAGATGCCACGCCTGCGCGTAGTAGAGCAGCTTTTGGAGCTTGAGGTTCGATATGGGGTCGCCGTGCTCGTATGAAAATCCGATGATGTTTTGAGCGACTTGGTTTGCGCTCTTCAATTCAATATCCCTTCCGAGACGGCGCAACTTGAACCGGGTGTAGAACGCATTTCCTCTTGCTTCGTCCATAAAACCACTTCAAGCCTGAATGTTCAAGCGCGTCGCACCATCACGCGAGCGCCATGGAGAAAGATGCGAGAGGCGCTTCGGGTGAGCAGAGTTGACAGGGAATCTTGTGAAAACCTAAGGTGGTTTCGGGAATTGGCATACAATCTGGAAGAAAACTATTTAAGGAACAGAACGATGACAGAATTCGAAGTAGCGACCTTGGAACTACAAAGAGCAATGCTCACGGCGCAATACGCCGCCGTATGGATGGCCGGCGCGGTGGGTTTTGCGCAGTGCGCGCTCATCGGCTTGGGTCTTTTTTTCATGCGTCGCGCTGCGATCGCGCGGGACAAGGCATTGGACATACTCATGAAACGAGCGGAGGAGGACAGCCTCGCGCTGCGGACCCTCATCGAGCGAACAAGCAAATAGAGCTGCCTATATTGACCAACAGAAAACTCCGGTGATCGACTCGTCCTACTCCCCGTCCAGTTCGATGTTGTCGTAATCGGGAATGGCGCCCATGCCCTTCTTGGCGGCCATGGATTTGCGCTCGTATTCCATCACCAACTCTCCGCGCTGGTTGTAGGCGCGCGTCTTGATGGTGACGATCCCGCGGTCGGGCCGGCTCTTCGATTCGCGCTTGTCCAGAATCTCCGATTCCGAATACAGCGTATCGCCCGCGAAGACGGGGGCGGGCATCTTGATGTAGGTCCACTCCAGGTTCGCCACCGAGCGGTAGGACGTATCGGTGACCGTCATGCCGGCCACGACGGCCAGCGTGAGGGCGGAGTTCACGAGCGGCTTTCCGAACTGGGTCTTGGACGCGTAGTGGGCGTCGAAATGAATCGGGTGGGTGTTGTTCGTCAGCAGGGTGAACCAGGTGTTGTCCGATTCGAGTATGGTGCGGCCCGGCCTGTGCTTGATGACCTCGCCCACCACGAAATCCTCATACCAGCGTCCCATCTGAAATTCCGGCATTTGAATTCTCCTCGTTATGCTATCGTCCACCATCAAGGCACGCTATCCGGCAATGCGCCCTCTTCGCGCGGGCGATGAATCTTCTTTCTCATCCAACTCTATGCGGGGTATTGCTCCAGTAGCCTCTTGGCGATGATCAAGCGCTGAATCTCGTTCGAGCCCTCGCCCACCACGAGGAGTTTCGAGTCCCTGAAATAGCGCTCCACCGGCAACTCCTGGATGTAGCCCATGCCGCCGTGCACCTGAATGGCCTCGCTCGCGCAGAACTCCGCCGTCTCCGAAGCGAAGAACTTGGCCATGCCGGCTTCCAGATCGCACCGCTTGCCCTGGGCTTTCAGGTTCGCGGCGTGATAGGTCATGAGCTTCGCCGCGTGGATGCGCGTTCCCATCTCGGCGAGTTTCGCCTGGATCAGTTGATGGCCCGCCAGCGGCTTGCCGAACGTCTCGCGCTGCTGGGAATAGCGCATCGAATCCTCGAACGCCGCGCGGGCGAGGCCCACGCTGCGCGCCGCCACGTTCACGCGGCCGCCCTCGAGCCCGCTCATGATCATCGGGAAGCCCTCGTTCTCCTGGCCCAGCAGGTTTTCGAGCGGCACGCGCGCGTCCTCGAACACGAGTTCGCTCGTGCGGATGCCCCGGTAGCCCATCTTCTTCAAGTGCCGGCTCACCTGAAAGCCGGGCGTTCCCTTGTGGACGAGGATGCAGGAGATGCCCTTCGCCTTGGGCTTTTCCGGATCGGTGCGCGCGAACACGCTGAACATCGTGCCGTGCTCGGCGTTCGAGATGAACATCTTGGAGCCGTTCAACACCCACTGGTCGTCTTCCCGCACCGCGCGCGTCTTGAGAGCGGCGGCGTCGGAGCCCGAGCCCGGCTCGGTGAGCGCCATGCCCGAGTGCCACTCGCCGGTGGCCATCTTGGGAAGATAGGTCTTTTTCTGCTCATCCGTCCCGTAGTTCAGGATCATCCAGGCGGTCATCATGTGCGTGCCCAGGATGCCCGCCACGCTCATCCAGCCGACGGAGAGTTCCTCCATGGCGATGGCGTAGCAAACCTCGTCCATGCCGCTCCCGCCGTATTCCTCGGGTATCGTGAAACCGAAATACCCCAGTTCCTGCATCTTCTCCACGACGGGCGTGGGGTACTTGTCGGCGAGTTCGTATTCCATGGCGATGGGCATGACCTCGCGGTCCACGAATTCCTTCATCATCCGCTGAACGCTCGTCTGTAGCTCGGTGAACTGGAAATGCAAGGGATGTTTCCTCCTGAAATGGAATAACCGGAATTTCCGCCAAGTATTAAATCACACCGCCGCTGCGCAAGTCCGCCACGTCGTCCGGGGAGTAGCCGAGACTCTCCAGCACCTCCTCGGTATGCGCGCTCAGGCCCGGCGGGTGTTCGAGCCTGGGCGTCATCTCGCTGAACTTCACCGGAAAACGGCACATCCTGAGGCTCCCGTATTCGCCTTCCACTTCGGGAAAAATCTCGCGGTGCGCCGTCTGGGGATGATCGCACACCTCGCCCAGATCGTTCACCGCCCCGCAGGGAACGCCGGCTTCGAGAAAAATCTTCCGCCACTCCTCGCGTTCTTTCGTGGCGAGGATCGGCAGGACCTGTTCGAGCAGCGCGTCCTTGTTCTCGTGCCTGTCTGCGTTGGTCGCGAAGCGCGGGTCCTCCACCCATTCGGGATGCCCGAGGACGCCTGCGAACAGCCGCCAGGTGTTCTCGTTTCCGCACGCGACGCCGATGAGCTTCCCCCCCTTGGCGGGGTAGGCCCCGTAGGGGGCGAGGAAGTGATGGCCCACCCCCACCCGGCTCGGCTTGGTTCCGTGGAGGAAGTAGTGAAAATGAAAGTAGCCCTGCATGCTCACCATGCAGTCGAACATCGAAACATCCAACTCCTGCCCCTCGCCCGTGCGGTCGCGCTGCCTGAGCGCCATCATCGCGCCCAGGGCCACGAAAAGCCCCGTCACGCCGTCGCAGATGGAATGGGCCATCTTGGCGGGCGATTCGGGCGGGCCCGTCATCTCCATGATGCCCGCTTCCGCCTGGATGAGACCGTCGAACGCCTTCATGTCGCGGTAGGGGCCGTCCTGCCCGTAGCCCGAGGTGTGGATGTAGATGATGTCGGGCTTTATCTTCTTCACTTCCTCATAGCCGAAGCCGAGCCTGTCGACCGCGCCGGGGCTGAAGTTCTCGAGAAAAACGTCCGCGCTCTCGAGCATCTCCCGCAAAATCTTCTTGCCGCGTTCGTCTTTCAGGTTGAGCGTCACGCTCTTCTTGTTGGGGTTCACCCAGAAGTGCACCGCCCCCTCGCCGAATACCGCGTCGTCCCAGAGCCGCACCATGTCGCCCGTGCCGGGCACCTCGACCTTGAGCACCTCCGCGCCGAAATCGGCCAGATGGCGCAGCCCCACCGGCCCGCTGATGGATACCCCGAGCGAAACGATTCGAACGCCGTCGAGCGGAAGCGCCACGTTATTGCTCCTCGAAAAAGTGCATCTATTCAAACAAGGCGATGGCCGGCCAACGCCTCAATGCTCATGCGGTTTCCCGACGAATGGGTCCATGCGAAACCACGAAAGGAGCCATGACAATACACCATCGATTTTACGGATGACAAGGCGGGCGGGGTCAATTCCGAACGAGGAGGGGCTGATGACAGCAGGGACAGGTCGCGACCTGTCCCTACAGGCGAGGTCTGATGCGGTGAGAGGATAGTTCCGAAATACCCACTCTAAAACACATCAAATTTCCCGATACCCGCTATCACGATCTTCGCGGATGAGAACTTCGGAAGGTATCCGTATGCGGTCTTTCGTCTTCTCCCGGAGTTTCAGAGACAACTCCAGGAAGGATTTGCGCTTATTCGTCATGTCGTCCTCAGCGGCGTCGAGACTTGGGCGCCGCACCTTATCTTCGGAACTATTCATCACCCCTCCCCCGCCTCATTGAGGTAGGCCTGGAAATCCCCTGGGATCTGCGAGATGAAGGCCACGGCGCGGTCGAGGGCGATGAACTCCATGTCGTCGGGGTCGTCGTCCACCTCGTCCCTGAGTTCGGCGAGGACGTCGAGATATTCTTCGGCCCCGGGGCCTGCGGCGGTGTCTTTTTTCTCGCTCGGCGCCTTGTCCTGTTCCACAAAATCCGCGAACGGGCCCACCTCATAAGAGATGAAGCAGAACATGTGGTAGAGCGCCTTCTCCTCGACGCCGCCCTCTCCCTGCGCGTCTTTTCTGAGTTCGTTCAACTTCGCCAAAACGGGTTCGTGCTTCAACGGCTTCTCCTCGTCTCGTCCATCGTATTCGTTTATGCGGCGTTGGTATGCGTTTGAGACAAAACTGTCGAGGGCCCTGGTAAAACAGCCCTCCGCCTATGGCAAGACAGGTTCCCAATACACCGCGTGAACACAAGCTTGCCGGGGGATGTATAAAAGCAAATTCATCACCCAGGCTCGGCGAATAGCCCCCCACCTGATTAGCGGGGCCACACTCTACGGCCTTATGAAATCGCCCGCGCCTCCACGTCCGCCATGCGCTCCAGCACCTTGACGATGGCGATGTGGTCGAGTTCTCCCTCCCCGTTCGCCACCAGGGAGTTGAAAATCTGCGCGACGAGCGATGCGCCCGGCAGCGCCACTTCGCGCTCGCGCGCCTGCTCCAGCGCGTATCGCAAATCCTTCACGTGGCTCGTTATCTTCCCGCCGGGGGAGAAATCGCCCGAGAGGATTTTCGGCGCCTTGACTTCCAGCCCCCCGCAGCGCGCGAGGCCCGCGCCCATCACGTCCACCAGAGCGGCGGGGTCGAGGCCGGCCTTGGCCCCGAACACGAGCGCCTCGCCCACGCCCAGGAAAGTGACGGCCACCAGAATCTGGTTCGCGAGCTTGGCGATGCAGCCGGAACCCGCAGGCTCGCCCACGTGCACCACCTTCGCCCCCAGCACGTCGAGCAGGGGCTTGCAGCGCGCGAAGACGTCTTTGGGACCCCCGGCCATGATGGCGAGCGTTCCCTGCTCCGCTCCTTCGGGTGCGCCCGATACCGGCGCGTCGAGCATCCCGACTCCCTTGCCGAACAGCTCTTCGGCGACCCCGGCGGAGAAGGCCGGGTCGTTGCTCGTGCAGTCCACCAGAACGCTGCCGGACTTCATGGCCTGGAAAAGCCCGTTTTCCGAATAAACCACGTCTTTCAGGTTCGGGGCGTCGGGCAGCATGGTGAAGACGACTTCCGAATGCGCCGCCACCTCGGCGGGCGAATCGCACGCTCTTGCGCCCTCCGCCGCGATCTCATCCACAGGCGGGCGGCTGCGGCTCGATACCGCCAGCGGATATCCCGCCGCCAGAAACCGCCGCGCCATCGGCTTTCCCATCAGGCCCAGGCCCACGAAACCAACTGCCGTCTTGGACATTCATTTCCTCCCGGTGATGCGTAACCGCTCTTTCGGGGATAATAGGGCAACCGCATGGGCGAGACAAACGAGGTCAACCCCGGGCAAGCGCCGAAATATCACCCGAGAATTGACAGCCCTCCCGAACCCTTTTATGTTCTGCGCGGTTATCGTATGCCACTCAGCGGAAAACCAGAGGACTCAAATTCATGCGCAAAACCTTCATCGTAACGATCACGATTCTCGTATCCCTGCTGCTCATCGCCTCGCCCGCCTTCGCCGACAAACACGCGCAAAAGCGCGGCACGCCCGCCCAGGCGCAGGCCATGGTGGCGAAAGCCGTCGCCCTGTTCGAGAAGGAAGGCCTGAAAGCGGCTTTCGACCGCTTCACCAACCGCCCGGGCGCGGAATTCAATCACCTGGACCTCTACATTTTCGTGCTCAAGGATGCGGAGGGCGCGCGCATCGTCGCCCACGCCCAAAGCCGATCGATCGTCGGCACGAACGCCTCGACGCTCATCGACCCGGGCGGCCTCAGCATCGGCCGCGCCATTCTCGATCAGGCCACGGCAAAGGGCGCATGGGTCGATTACGGCTGGAAAGACCCCCTCACGGGCAAGGTCGTGCCCAAGTCCTCATGGGTCGTCCGCCACAAGGGGCACATCTTCGGCTGCGGCATCCACAAGCCGTAGGGCGAAACCCGACCGAGGGGGAGGGTTGTTGGAAAAATCTTTCTTGGCAAGGGGCTGTTGAAAAACCCCTCGTCGGGGGACATTGCCTTTAGTGGGAAGGCCGCTTTCGTGCGATCCCCCGACCTCCCTCTTTGAAAGCAACCCCCCCTACCCCCCCTTGTCAGGGGGGTAAAAAAGGCGATGCACCCTCGCCGGGCCGAGGGGGTTTTGCTTTTTCTTGCCCCCCTGACAAGGGGCTGTTGAAAAAGTCCTGTCCGACCCTCGAGATTGTCCGCCGTAGCGGACGGGCCCCTGCGCCTGTCCGTGGCCTCCGTGCCTGTCCCTACAAAACCATCACGTCTGCGCCGCATGAACCTCCTTGCTGCCGATCCCGCATCAGGCTTTTTCAATAACCCCGACAAGGGAGGGTAGGGGGGGAGTTGACGTTATGGGATTTCGCTTTCAAGGGGTTGCCATTACCCTCTCAGGGACTTTTTCAACAAACTCCGAGGAGTCGCACGGGGGGCCTGTCCCTACGCGACTGCAGAAGAAGAATTTGCCGGAACCCGGCAGGGACCGTTCGAGAACGTGGGCCGTTCACAAGTGCGGCCCACTACAGATCAAACTCGACCAGGACGGGAAATCGGCTTCCAGGCAACTCGACCAAAGCCCTTCCTCGGGTTCCCCCCAAAATCCCTCGCCGACGCCTCGCGCATCAGAACTGCCGCACGAAGCGCAGTTCGGCGCGGGTGCGCTTGTAGTCGTAGAGCTGGGCGTTGGACTCGCGCTCCTCGTTCACCACGATGAGCTGGGGGCTGAAGCCGAAAGTCGTGAAAGCCCGGTTGAATACGGAAACACTGAAGATGCGCACATCGTCCTCGCGCGATGAGTTGTCGGAAACGAAGGGAAACCAGTTGCCCTGATAATCCGTCGCGCGAAGCTCCGCGTTGCCTCCCACGGTGAAGCCTAAGGGGAGAGCGATCGAGGCGCCCAGGCGTCCCCACCGGCTGCGGTTGCGCCAGGTGCGGGATTCGGGATTCTCGGCAGCGTAGCCGAACCCGCCCCGGATCTGGAGCGTCGGCGTGAGCACCCACGAACCCACCAGCGCGAGATCCAGATGCGAGCCTTCGAAATGCTTGTCGCGCTCATAGTCGCGCTCGTGCAGGGAGGCGCGCCCGCTCAGGCGGATGCGGCGCGTGAGGCGGTGTTCGACCTCGAAGCGCCCGCCGAACTCGTGGCTGTGGACGAAGCCGCCGCTTCTGCGCTGGCGCACGCTGGCGAGCATGCTCATTTCGGTGTTGGGGCTTATCCACCAACGCGGCCCGGCGTGGAAGGAGATCGTCATTTGATCGAAGCGGCTCTCCTCGTATTCCCTGCGTGAGATGTCCGTCCCCATGCGCAGGCGCAGGCGCTGGCCCAGGGGATGCTGATATTCCCATCCGCCCCAGAAAACGAAACCGAGGCCCGAGTTTTCGCCCTCGAAATTGTTGCGGCGGAAGGGCAGATCGTAGATGTAGATGATTTCCGAATCCGACACCGCGCCGATGTTCGTGTCCGGCGCTATGGAGAAGCCGAAATGCGCGCTCCAGCGCCTGCGCGCGCGCATGATGCGCAGGAAGCGGTTGATGTTGGCGACCATCGCCTTGGGGGGCTTTCCGGCGAGGACGCGATCGAAATGCCGGCGCGAGAGATCGTCCTCATTTTTGTAGAAGAACGCCCGCGCGAGTTCGAGCCGCACGCGCACGAGGGCGGGCTTCTCGATGAGGATGACCCTGAGCGAGGAGACGGCTGCATCGAGAAGCGCCGTCCTCTCCTTCGCCTTCGCCGGAGGCAGGCGCCTGGAAGCCTCGATGGCCGAAAGGCCGTAGAGGAAGAGCACGTCCGTCCTGTCGGCGCGGCCCTTCGACTCTCTGGCGATGGGGCCCAGAAGTTTAAGCGCCTCGAAATAGCGGCGCTGCTTGACCAGCCCGCGCGCGGCCCGAACCTTCGGGTCACTGGAAAGATGAGACTGCGAGGGCGCGGCAACGGCGTCCCCCGCCGTGAGGTGCGCAAGCGCAAGGAGCATGATGCAGACGATGAGCAGAATGGATTTTTTCATGATTTGCGGCGTGAGACGAGCGCGTCCGCTTCTCGTCCGCTACCTCCTTTGGCGACGAAGTTCGCGATTGCGCCGCCCGGGCGAGGAGGACCCCATCCGAACGGACGATGCCGAAGTCTGCTATATCGGCCCCGTAAAATCAACTCTCCAGCCTCCTGGCTCAAAACCAACCCCCCTGTCCGCCCTGGGCCTGTTGAAAAACCCTGCAATGCCGGCAATGGGATACCGCCTTGCCGAAGGGATTGTAGGGGCCGCATATATGCGGCCCGAGTTCCGCCGTCGAAAAAGCAGGGACGCATACTATGCGTCCCCTACAAAAACCGCCCCCTCCACGGTCGCGTCGAATCCTCGTTAATCGGGCTTTTTCAACAACCCCGACAAGGGGAGTTGGGGGTTGGACCCGACCGGGGAGGGAGGGTTCGCGGCCGAAACCAGCCCCCACACCCGTCCTCTCTCGCCCTGGGGGGTCCGGGAGGTTTGGAGCGGGGCGAAAAGAGGGCGGCCGCGTGGCCGCCCTCCCTTGCCTGCATATTGCTCCGCCCCCGAACGCGGGGCGCACTCCTGGCGCCGCTGCTACTGCCTGTGCGCGCCGAACGCGCCGGCGACGTGCCCGTTGGAGAAGTTGGCGTTGAACTCACCCAACATCGAGGCCGGACCCAGCTTGGCTGTTCCATCGTCTTCAGCCGGAGTATCTTCCGCGGCACCGTAGAAGGTGCCGTTCCACGCCGCTACGTCTCCGCCGCCATTGGCCGTGCCGGTGAATGCATTTTGGGCACTCTCAAAATCGGCTTTCAGGTTGACGCTCCATGCGTTGTCCTCGCCACCGGACAAGGCGAAGTCCGAAACGCTCCCTTCTATGGAGTATTGCTTGTTGAGGGCCACATCGTCCCCCCCGAAGTACGCCGTCAGGTCGACGTTCGCCGTGAAGGTGCCCGATGTGGCTGTGTCGATCGTGCCGTCGGCGCTGAATGTTTTCTTCACGTACACGCCTGCGGCGCCACCCTCGTAGATCGCCGTGCCCACGACACTCGACATCTCGCCAGTGGGAAATACATCGATTACCACCCCGCCCGTGAAGGTCTGTACGGCGTTGTACGTGGTTGCGCCGTCCTCTTCGGTCTTCTTCAACCAGAATCCGTAATAGAGGTAATCGGCGTCGGGGACGTCGACCGTGGCGTCTGCGGCCGGGGTGAAAACCCAGTTGGCGCCGACATTGGTTACCTTGCCGTCCGCGTCGAGCGTGACCGTGCAACTGGTGCCGCTGCCGCCATTGCACGTGACCGTGCCCGGCGCGCCGTCGAACGTGGCCATCGCCTCAAAGGCAGGGGCGGTCTCGTCCACGTCCGTGGTGGCCGCGTTGTCATCCACTCTCGCATTGAAAGTGAGCACGGCCTCACCGCTGGCGCTGAAACTGGGAGACGCCAGCATCCCGGCATTGCCGTTCTCACCGCTGGTGATTACGAGAGCTTCTTGCGTGACTGCCGGGGAATCGTTGTCCGTGTTGGTGCTAATGTCAAGCGGATACACCATGGCGAACTCCGTGGGCTTGGGCGCGGCGATGTCGGTGTAGACGCCCACGATTTCCGTCTCGCCGTTATCATTGGGGCCGAGCGTATGCATGCTTCCATCCCAGCCCTCGATGGCCGGCAGCGAGCCGGCCCTCGTGAACGCCGGGTCGTCCATGGCCGCCCCGGGAACGGCGATCTCGACGGCCACGGCGCCGTTCTCGTGTTCCGCGGTGACCGTATAGTTCTCGGCGGCGGTCAGCGAGTCGAAGGGAAACGCCTCGCTCCCCGTGGCCTCAGCGTTGATGGCCTCGGTTTTCGTCTCGGCCGCTTTCGTGGCAGCCGCCACCATCGCCTTGCGTTCCGCCTCGAGATCTTCGGCCGAGGTGCACGTCATGTCCGCATTCCAACGGCCGCCCGCATCCTCGCACTGCTCCTGCGGGGTCGGCATCGGGGGCGGCACCGGATCCGGCATCTGTGCAGCGCCGCCGCCGCCACCGCCGCAGCCCGCCAGGGTCACCGCGAGCAGGAGCGCCATTGCGAATACATACAACTTGTTGATGGGTGTTTTTACGCAGAACAACATTGAGTGAGTCCTCCTCATCGTCGTGATAAGGCCTCCATGAGAAGGCCCCCGTATGAGACCTCCTGAAAGAAGGCCTCCCGTGTGAAACTAGAGAATCAAATCGCCATCCTTCCGAGCATAGAGTCAGAATCCACCTTGGCCCCGATGGCCATGCGAACGGAAAAGTCATCCGAAAACACACGATTTGCTGG
This sequence comes from bacterium, assembly GCA_022825065.1. Lineage (GTDB taxonomy): Bacteria > UBA8248 > UBA8248 > UBA8248 > UBA8248 > Bin107. The sequence goes on along the minus strand of JAJDYR010000013.1, from coordinate 69,205 downwards.
TGGGTATTTTGGTGCAGAACGACAGTTGGCGCACAACAGCATTGAGTGAGTCCTCCGCATCGTCGTGATAAGGCCTCTTATGAGAAGGCCTCCCGTGGTGCTGGAAAATCAAATTACCATCTTTTTGACCATGGAGTCAAAGTTTGTTTCGACCCCTGTCCCATGTTCCTGGAACTGCCCGAGCGGAACATGAAACGTATCAAGCCTCCTACAGCCATATCCGATATCCTACCTCCTTTCTCCTTAGTTCCCGACTTCCCGGTGTTCCCCGACTCTCATGATCGTTGAGACTGAAACCACTCGCGCGAAAGCGTTTCACGCGGGAGTTCGTGATGCAACGATAATCATGAAATCATTTTTGATTTACCACATCGGCCCCGCGCATTCAAGTCTTTTTTACCTGTCGTTCACAAACGGAGCGAGGGGGTTTGTTCCCCTCGATGCAGGATCAACTGCGGTTTCGAGCGGCGCGGCGGGCCGGTCCGCTTTGCGTGAACCCGGCGCCGGGGAGGCCCGCTCGTTCGCCTTCATCTTCCCCTTCCCCGGCCGGGTCTTCCGGAGCGTTCGTTTCTTTTGTTTCGTGATCGACCCGCGCGTTAATGATATAGTTTCCTTTATACGACAAGTACCATTGGTGGTACGGCTGCCCATGCGGCGCGAACGGAGAACCCGATGGACAATTCCGAATGTGAGAAGAAACTGAATCAATACCTGCGCCTCGCCTCGTTTCCCGTGGCGGTGAAGTTCCTCAACTCCTGGGAGGAAGTTCCCCCGAGGACGAAGCGTCCCAAGGAGCACCTGGGAAATCAATTCACCACCTGCCAGGCGGTCTCCATGGCGCGGCGCTACGGTTGGGCGCTCGCGCTGGGCCGCGAGGACAGCAGCTGCGTGCTGGGCGCGATGGCGCTCGGCCTCGAAAAACGCCTGCCGCACTACACCGAGGGCAACCTGTGCATCGACCTCTACACGGAGAATCTCGAAGCCGGCCGCCTGAGCGAAGAAAGCGTGCCCCGGCTGCCCGAGGGGAAATACGTGGGCGTGCTCGTCGCGCCGCTCCACCGCGCGGCGTTCGAGCCGGACTCGATCGTCATCTACGGGAACGGGGCGCAGATCATGCGGCTGGGGCAGGCGTGGCTCTGGAAGCGGGGCGGGACGCTCGAGAGCGCGTTTCGCGGCAGAATCGACTGCGCCGATCTGGCCATCGCGCCGCACACGACGGGAGAGCCGCAGATGGTCGTGCCCTGCACGGGAGACAGGATTTTCGGGCAGGTGCAGGACCACGAGGTGGCGTTTTCGTTCCCCTTCTCGGCGACCGGGGAAATTCTCGAAGGCCTCGAGGCCACGCACAAGGCGGGGGCGGCGCGCTACCCGGTGACGAACTGGCTCAACTATTCGGGCGGCTTTCCGCCCTCCTACGAGCAATACCGCGATATGCTGGAGGAGGAGTGATAAGGGCGGCGAAAACTCTCCCTGTCCGGTCGGCGAACGCTCCTTCATCGGGGCTGTTGAAGAAGTCCCCTTTTCAAGGGGTAGAGGGGGGATCCTTCTCGACTGAAAAGCAACCCCCCCTACCCCCCCTTGTCAGGGGGGTAAAAAAAGCAATGTGCCCTCGCCGGGCTGAGGGGGTTTTGCTCTTTCTTGCCCCCCTGACAAGGGGGGGTAGGGGGGGTTGCCTTTACCCTCTCAGGGGGGTTTTCAACAAGCCCGACTGATGGATGAAGGACCACCAGGGACAGTCGCGACCTGTCCCTGCCAGAGCGCGTAGAGGCGGCCGGCCCCTGCGTTTTCTTCGTTTCAAGACAAAGACGAACAACAAGCAGGTGTTTCGCCGGAGGATGAAGATGGAAACGAAGGACCAGGGAAACGAGGGGAGCGTCAATCGTCTGCACCGCGCGGCGCTCATCAGCGAGACGGCGGTCGTCGTGGAATCGCTGCTCGCCGAGGGCGCGGACGCGAACGCGCGCGACGAGAAGGGACGCACGGCGCTCTACATCGCGGCGGCGTTCAACGAGACGCCCGGCATTGTGGACACACTGGTCAAGGCGGGCGCGGACGTGAACGCCCCGGACAACCTCGGCGCGACGCCCCTGCACGCGGCGGCGCGGCACGCCCCGTCGCCTGAGGTCGTGCAGGAGTTGCTCGACGCCGGAGCGGACCACGGGGCCGCGGACAAGTACGGACGCACGCCCTTGCATGTCGCCGCGCAAGGGGAGAGGCCCGCCGTGGTGGAGGCGCTCATCAGCGGCGGGGCGGAGGTCGACTCGCGCGATCAATACCAACGCACGCCCTTGCACCTCGCGGCGGCGTTCAACGAGATCCCGGGCGTCGTGAAAACCCTGGTGGACCGGAAAGCGGACGTGAACGCCCGCGACGAGAACGGCGGCCCTCCCCTGCATGCGGCGGCGCGGCACGCCTTGACGCCCGAGAAGACGGAGACGCTGCTCGCCGCAGGGGCGGACCCCCGGATCAGCGATAAATACGGACGCACGGCCCTGCACTTCGCGGCGCAGGGTGATTCGCCCACGATCGTGAGCATCCTGATCGAGGCGGGCGCGGAACTCCACGCGCGCGACGCGCGAGGGGGCTGGACACCGCTCCACCTGGCGACGTGGGTCTGCAAGACGCCCGCCGTCGTCGCCACCCTCCTCGACGCGGGCGCGAACACCGGGGTGCGCGACGAAGACGGCAAGACGCCCTGTGACTTCGCCGGGAAGAACGTCTTTCTCAGAGACGATGCGGTCTATGCACGATTCAAATAGGGGCGATTCCGAGCGGGGAGGGAGTCCGTAGGGACAGGCCTCCGTGCCTGTCCCTCTGAATCGCAACCACGGGGATGGACATATTCGATTCGGGCGGCCACGGAGGGCCGCCCCTACAGGTGAATGCGCTTTTGATCGTCATTTCGGTGTCGGAGCCGACCAAGGCAGGGTTGTTGAAAAAGGCCGGGAAGCGATTCCGGGGATTCAGGCAACTGGCGAGAGAGAAGAAATCACTCCCCCCTTGAGGGGCCTGTTGAAAAAGCCTGGTCTGCCCCTCCGCAAACCGCCAACGCCCCTCTCCTCACCCTGAGTAGGCGCCGAAGGCGGCGTATCGAAGGGCTTGTCCTGAGCCTGTCGAAGGGGCGCTCCCTCGATCTCCCTCGCCCTGAAAACCAACCCCCCCTACCCCCCTTGTCAGGGGTCAAAACCGACCGAAGAGGGAGGTTTTGCAAGACGATGTGTTTTTCGTCAATGGCTTATGCAAACGCTCGTTCATCACTCGCGTTTGACCCCTGACAAGGGGGGGTAGGGGGGGTTGCCTTTCCAGTCGAGAGGGCATCCTTCGATACGGCGCTTGCGCGCCTACTCAGGATGAGGTGGATAGGCCTTTTCCGACAAACCCCTCATTGGCCGGAATTGACCCGCATTCGCCGGAACGACGAACAAAAACCCAAGGCGGAAAGAAGATGAGGGGCGGGCGCGGCTGCCCGTCCATGCGGAGACGTACCGAAATCTACGCCTTCGTTCGATCCGTGCGCTCGATGAGCGCCTTGAGGGCCGTCATCGACTCGGCATGGCGCCTGTCGCTATCTTTGTTGCGTTCCTCGAAAGTCTCCATCCACTGGTCGTGGCGCTTTTCGAGGGCCGCCATCGTTTCGGTGTGGCGTCTTGCGCTTTCCCGTTCGCTCTTCTCGAAGGCCGCCATCGACTCGGCGTGGCGTCTCGCGCCCTCCCGGTCGCGGATTTCGCTCGCCAACCGCATGGCCCGCAGCCCGTAGCCGATCAGTCCGCACTGCGTTATGCCGATGACCGTGGATATCCATTCGTAGGCCGTCATCTTCCTCCACCCTCTTTCCGGGTCCCCTGCGGCTCGGGCGCCTCTCATTTTAACGATATCCCCGCGTTTCATTTCCATCATACGAAATCCGGGGCGCGCCGCAAGCCGGTGCGCAGGGGCCGCATACATGCGTACATGGACGCTCCCCCGGAACGCTCCGAGCCCTATTCCACATACGCCGGAATGACGGTAGAATCGGACGGCAAGAAAATACTACAACCTGACCAGAAACCATCCGGTCCACGAGGGGAATTGTAGTATGACGCTACACGCCAGAGCGCATCGAGCGGCGCTTGCGGTCGCGCTCGCCGGTTGGCTGATTCCGGTGTTCGCCGCCGCAGCTCCCGTATCGTGCGCGCATTGGAACACGCTCGCCTTTTTCATTCGCGCCGACGCGGCTGACGCCGCCCGCTGCCTCGAGACGAAAGACGCGAACGCGCGCGACGCGGCCGGTCTCACCCCCATGCACCGCGCGGCGGGGTTCGGAAGGACGCCCGCCCTGGTGAGAACCCTGGCGAAGGCGGGCGCTCGGCCGAGCGCGCGCGACGCGAACGGCATGACGCCGCTCCATCTGGCGGTGAACTTCAACAGGAATCCCGCCGTCGTGACCGCGCTCATCGCCGCCGGGGCCGAAACCGAGGCGAGGGAACAGCGCGGGTGGACGCCGCTCCATCTGGCGGCGGCCTTCGGCAAGACGCCCGGCGTGGTGCGCGCCCTCGCGGAGGGGGGCGCGAAGACGGGCGCGAAGACGGGCAGCGGACGCACGGCGCTCCATCTGGCCGCACAGGGAGGCTCGTCCGCCACCGTGGCCGCGCTCGTGAAAGCGGGAGCGGAGGTGAACGCGCGCGACAACTACGGACGCACGCCGCTTCATCTGGCCGCCCAGGGGAATTCGCCCGCCGTGGTGCGCGCCCTCGCGGAGGGGACGGCGGAGGTGAACGCGCGCGACAAGCGCGGCTCCTGGACGCCGCTCCACCTCGCGGCGTGGTTCGGCAAGAGCCCCGCCGTCGTGAGCGCCCTCATCCGGGCGGGAGCCGATATGCGCGCAAAGGACAAATCCAACAGGACGCCGCTCGATTACGCGAGGCGCAACAAGGCGCTCGAGGGGAGCCTCTCCCTTTTCAAGGAGAAATGAACTCCCCCGCCCCCGGAGATGACCGTCCGGCCGCCGAGGGAATCCTCTCTCGTCCCGAGCGGCAATCGCTCCCTTATCGGGGTTTTTGAAACAGCCCCTCTTCGGTTGGCTCAGGCTCTCATTCATGAGTCAAGTTTCATCTTCGAGCTCCGGGGCGCGCTCCGCATTTCCCCGCATCTGCCGTCATGGCGAAGGCCCGGGAGCGCGGTAGAATCACGCCGCGGATCGGCCCTTCGAGCCGGGGTGGAATTTCCGAATAATTCGATAAATTTAGATAAATTCACGGGGTTTTTCGATAAATTGACGATTAATTCTGGAAGGGAATTGCAAGGGCGAAATGCGCGCGAACTCCTCGCGGGCGCGCGGAGAAACACCCGCCGACGCAGCCGGGTAGAACTTGCAAATACTTGGGAATAAAGGAGTTGCTAGAGGGCGCGCTCGCGCTTTTTGATGTCGGCCATCACCCTGGAGATGCCGCGCTTGGCGATGATCTTGAGGCCCTTCGCCGATACGCGCAGCTTCACCCAGCGCTTCTCTTCGGGCAGGTAGAAGCGCTTGAAGTGCAAGTTCGCCTCGAAGCGCCGCCTCGTCTTCTTGTGCGAATGCGAGACGTTGTTGCCGTACATCACGCTCTTGCCGGTGACGGCGCACCGCTTGCGCGCCACGGTGTTCTTGTGGGTTTTCATCTATTTGGTCTCCCGAAACGGCTGGTGGCTTCGGCAGAATTTACAGTACTTCTTGAATTCGAGCCGATCCGGCGTATTGCGCTTGTTCTTGGTGCTGGTGTAGCGCATCTTCTTGCAAGTCGTGCATTCGAGCTGAATGTTCTCGCGCATCTCGAAACCTCAAAGAAAATCAACGTCTTGGGATACACTCCATGCGTCCCGGGTCCAAAAAGAAGCGCAACCATAGCCAACCACGGGAAAAAAGGCAAGCGACGCGAGAGGTATTTTGTTCGTCTCTTATGCGCTAGAATCGCGTGTTCCGATTCATCGAGAAGCGGATGAAGCGCAAGGCGTTTTTTCGAGGCCCGCGTCATCCCGAAATCCAAACGTCGAAGGAGAGAACACAGTGCCTAAAATCGTCGCATACCTGGGGCTCGGCACCATGGGCGGAGCCATGACCAACAATCTTCTCAAGGCAGGTTTCGTGGTTCACGGATACGACCCGTCGCCGGAGGCCCGCGCCCGGGCGGAGGAGGCGGGAGCGAAAACCTTCGATTCCCCGGCGGAAGCCGCCTCGGAGGCGGAGGTCATCTGCTCATCCGTACCTGAAACCAGGGACGTTCACGAGACCTATCTCGGAGAAAAAGGCGCGCTCCTGACCTCGAAGGAAGGCGTCGTCTGTTTTGATTTCTCCACCATCTCTCCCGGCGGCAGCCAGGACATTGCGCAGCAGGCGGCGGAGAAGGGCGCTATTTTCCTCGATACGCCCGTGAGCGGCAGCGAGCCCAGCGCCATCAGCGCGGAGCTCAACGTGATGGTGGGCGGCGACGAAGCGGCGATGAACGCACACCGCGACGTTCTCGAGGCGGTGTCGGAGTCCATCAACCATTTCGGGCCGAACGGCGCGGGCCTGCACATGAAGCTCGTGGCCAACCAGATCGTCTCGGTGTTTCTCTCGGTGGTGTCCGAGGGACTCACCCTGGGCGAGCGCTCGGGCCTCGACCCCGTCGAGATGATGGATTACCTGAAAAACGCCTCGATCCCGAAGATTCTGGCCATCAAGGGCTCCCCCCTGGCGAGCCGGGACTACACGCCGTATTTCAGAATCGACCTGATGCGCAAGGACCTGCGCCTCATCTCCGAGATGGCCGAGGCCGCGACGACGCCGACGCCGTTCGCCGCACTGGCGAGGCAGGTCTTCATCGCCACGTCGGCCATGGGCTTCGGCGACGTGGACCAAAACGCCGTGCGCGAGTTCTTCGACAAAACCGCCGGGCTCAGCACCTGATGCAACGCGCCTGAAAGGGCTGTTGAAAAAGTCCCTTTTTCAGGGGATAGAGGGACGTTCCTCTCGACTCGAAAACCAACCCCCCCTACCCCCCCTTGTCAGGGGTCAAACGCGAGTGATGAACGAGCGTTTGCATAAGCCATTGACGAGAAACACATCGTCTTGCAAAACCTCCCACTTCGGTCGGTTTTGACCCCTGACAAGGGGGGGGTAGGGGGGGTTGACGTTATGGAATTTCCCTTTCAAGGGGGTTGCCTTTACCTCCTCAGAGGCTTTTTCAACAACCCCCTGAAAGGCTCAAGTCGCTCTCTTGAAAAACCCCTCGACGGGGAGTTGCGCGCCCACGCCCTGCGCCTTCGCGCGCCGGTAGAGTTCAGCGCCCAGGGCCACGTCTTCTATCGCGACGCCCTGGCTCAGGAACAGGTTGACTTCATCATCGGACGCGCGCCCCGGCATGACGCCGGTCGCAATCAACCCGATCTCGGAGACCTGGCCCCACTGGATGACGTTCGCCCGTGTGGCGCCGACGAGGTCGCCGCTCTCGAACTCGGCGCCCTCCAGGTTATCCGTCACGATTCTCCCCGCCGCCGCCCGGCGGAAGGTCTCGTCGTCCACCTCGCGGTTCGTGATGCGGTTCGAACCCGCCGCGATGACCGTCGTGCCCGGCTCCAGATCGTTGCCATCAAAAACCGGCTCGCGCGCCGTGGTGATGGTGCAGACGATCTGCGAACCCTTCACCGCCTCGGTCGCCGATTCCACCGGCACGAGTTCCGGGTTCACCCTGTCCTGCATCGCGCTGACGAATTTTTCTCTTTTCTCCGCTCGGCGGCTGTGGACTTTCACGGTTTTGAGATCGCGCGCGCAGCACAGCGCTTCGAGTTGGGACCTCGCCTGCCAGCCCGTGCCGATCAGCCCGGCGACCGAAGCGTCTTCTCTCGCCATGTATTTCGCGGCGACCCCGCTCGCCGCCCCGGTGCGCATCTGGCCTTGTATATTGGCCTCCATGAGCGAGAGCATCTCGGAGGTGTTCGCGTCCCACAGCAGGAAGATGAAACGCACGCCGATGCCCGGAAACGTGGTGTATGCCTTGAGGCCCAGATAGCCCTCGTTTTCATCCACCATGCCGCCGAACATGACGTGCATCGTGCCCTTGGGGAGAAAAACCCGACGCCTCGGCTGATTCGGCGCGCGCCCCTCCCCCTGGGCCCTGAAGCATTTCTCCACCACGTCCATGACATCGGACATGTTCACCAGACTCTTGACGTCGGACTCACTCAAATAAAGCAACGATCCTCTCTCCTCTTTGATTCAGGATTTCCAGAAACCAGGACACTTCAAGTCAAAGCAACGCTCGAAAAAGTGACCGTCCCGTTCGGGTCCGGCCATTGCGAATAGCGGAGCACTTCTCCCTCGCAGTCATCCAGAACGCGCAGCATGGTGTAGACGGGCGCCAAACCGCACACGTTTCTGGCGTCCCCATCCTCCGCCACGCTCCAGTAGAACGCCTCCGCATCCCCGCGGCACACCGCCTCCAGGGATTTCCCGTCCGCACCCGCGAGTTCTTCCAACCGCACGTCATCCACGGGCTTTTCATCGCCGAACTGGGGACCGACGTGGGCGAAATCCACGCTCGCGATCAGGCAGACCTTTCCCCCGTTTCGCCGGTGCGCATCTATCGTCTCTCGCAGCCCGGCGATGAAAGCCTCCACCTGCGCATCTCCCCGGGGAGATTCCCCCCGGGCGACAAAGGGGTGGAACGAGCCCACCAGGACGGGGACGAACCGGACCGGCCGAACACCCGCAAAGAGATACTGGAGAAAAACCGCCTGAAACTCGATGGAGTGCTCGCCGCGATGCGCGAATTCATCCTCAAAGGAATTCACCTCCAGCCTGTTCGACAGTTCCTCCACGAACCCCGCGTCCGCCTCCAAAACCCCGAGCGGCGTCTCGAAAGATTTGTCCGTGAGGGTATAGATGTACTTCGTCGGAGCGTGGACCGTTCCCATGACGACGAACAGATCGGCGTCGGCACGCTCCGCGATGGACTTGTACGCCCATGCGAAGGTGGCGCCTCCGCGATGAAAATCGATGTGCGGCGCAACCACGCCCTGAAGCGGTCTGGCCGGAGCGGCGGAATTCTTCGCGGGCATCCCCGGGCCGTCAGCCCCGGTGAAAAAACCATCGATGTGGGAGCGCAGACGCGCCGGGTCCGCATCGTAGCTTTTGCCCGCCAGAAAATTCGGCCGCACCGGATCGCTCAAGTAGGCGTCCCTGAGCGATGCGCTCCAGGAGGCGAAACCGTCTCCTTCGAGGAAATGGGCCTCCTCGAGACTCGATACCATCGCCCGGTAGCTTTCTTCCGTAACATCCATCCCGTGGCGGGATTTGCATTGCGCCTTGATGTCTTCAAACGTGTGGCGCCCGTCGAGCAGGCTCAGCACGGGAACCAGCGCCATGGGCGCAAACAAAACCGCCTCGCTGAGACGAAGCGGATCGCTAAGCCTCAACATCCTCTGACCGCGATGTTCCGCAGGAATGGCCTCGACGGGCCTCAGCTTCAATCGTTTCGACGTCATATCCAAAACGCTCTATCCCCCGCCTTGATCGGCACGTCGCCCGAAAAACGGAGCGCACGAAATCCCGATGATCGACACAACCACCAGCGTATAGAATCCCGGACCGAACGACCCTGCCCAGTCCCGTATCGCGCCAATCGTCCAGGGCCCGGCGAAGCCTCCCAGATAGCCTACGCCGATGATCAGCCCGCCCGCCCGGCCCACCTGGCTTCTCTCCACGTATTGCGCGGGATAGGCCAGGCAAAACAAAAACCAGCAATTCGTGGTCAAGCCCAAAACGGCTGTCCCCATCGCCGCGACCCAAGCGCCTCCCGCCGGCATCACGGCGAGCGCCGCTGCCGTGAACAACCCGCATAAAACCATCATCACCCGCTCGCCGCCTACGGCCAGCGCCATTTTGTGCGCTGTCAGGGAAGCAAAAATCCCGAGCAAAGGCAAACTCGAAACGATGAGCGCGGCGCTCGCCTGCGTCCAGCCTTTCGTCATCAAAATCGTGGCCAGCCAGCCCAGACTCGTATAAAATACGATGTTGTTGAAGAACAAGGAGGCGGCGACCCCCCATACGCCGGCCAGCCGGTACACCACCCCGCTTTCGGCCGGGGCGGACTCTGATTCCAGGTCTACCGCAATCGATGCGGAATTTTTTCGCCAGACGATGAACGCCAGGACCAGAACGAGCGCCCAGCCCAGATAGCCGCCGCGCCAGACGCCCCCTCCCCACCCGGCGGGCAAAACCGCCGCCGCAGGCGCCATATAGTGCGAAGCCGCGACGCCCAAACCCGCGCCCGCGATGATGGAAGCCGTGTAAACGGCGGAGCCGAACGCGTTGCGCGCAGCAGGAACTATCGTGCCCACCACCTTCGGCATGACGGGAAACACCAGGCCCGTGCCCGCGCCCACGAGCGCGATTCCCGCAGCGAGCGACCAGAAATCGCCGCTCGAGAGGCGGACGGCGCCTCCCAGCAAGATGAGGAAAACGCCGCAAAGGACCATCTTCTTCACGCCCAGCCGGTCGACCAGCCGGCCCCCTGCGATCGCGAAAAACGCTATCAGCGGAAACGGCGCGGAGAGCAGGAAACCGCCCGCGCCGAAGGACAGGCCCAGGTCGTCACGGATGAAGCCGATGAGTCCGCTCGTCGACACCAACGAGCCGAAAACGGCGAAGATGATGAAACAGGCCGCCCCCAATACGGAGCGCCAACCCGGGTTTTCTCCGGTCATTCCCCCAGCCCCAGCAAGCGCGCCGCGTTCCCCCCCAGCCACTTGTCCATCACGGCCGGTTTCAGGGGAAGACTCCGCGCTTCTTCGAGAATCTCCCCCAGGGATATCGGCAGAAGCGGCCAATCGGTTCCGAACAGAATCTTATCCTGTATCGTGGAATTGCCGAAATGAAGGAGCATCTCCCAGCCCGAATGCGGCGTCGTGAAATACTTCCACCGGTGGCCCGAGGGATCGATGTAGAGATTCGGGTGCCGCCAGGCGGCGGCGACCATCTCCGGCACCCAGGGCCAGCCGCCGTGGCCCGCGATGACCTTGAGATCCGGCATCTCGCCGCACAGGCGATCGAGAGCCAGGGGCCTGCCGAGCTCCATGGGGTGAGCGGGCGCCCAGTTCACCGAGGTGTGGATCCATGCGGGCACGTCCAGCTCGACGCACTTTCGGTAGATGGGGCGGTACTCCGGCGCGTCGGCGGGCAGGCGGTGAAGGAAAGGGACGAGAAACGCCCCGTGCAGGCCGAGTTCGCGCACGCCCCTTTCCAGCGCGGCCGCCGCATCGTCCTTGTTGGGGTCGACGCCCTGAAAGGCCAGAATCCGCTCCGGATACGCATCCACCGCGTGGGCCAGAACGTTCGGGTCGAGCGGCGTGACGCCGGTGGTGCTCTCCTGGTCGATGCTGAAGACGACCGCCTTGTCATAGCCTGCTGAATCCAGAAGGGCGATGAACTCATCAACGGGCCGACCGAGCCTCGCCGATACCTCGTCGATGAAGCCGTGGATCTCCGCTCGCGTCGTCCCCACCGCCCGGCGGCGAAACTCCGCTTCGGTCACGCCGCAAAAAGCGCTCAAGCCCTTGGCGAACATCTTCAGATAGCCGGGGATCGAGGCCCAGCCCGAAAGGCGGGCGTGGTAGGACTCCGCGACGGGCAGGAAGCTGCAGATATCGACGATCAACGCGACTGCCCCCGTGCCTGCCCGGCGGATGCGTCCGGCCGGAAAATGGAGAAATCATTCTGGTTCAAGGTCAATCGCGCCGAATTCACCAACACCGCCAGGATGAAAACGAGACAGATGGCGAAAGAAGTGGTCATTCGGGCGTTCCCGCCCCGTCTGAGTGCGCGGAGCAGCAACTCGACCAGGGATACGGCGCATACGGCGCCGATGACGAAAAACGTCACGAAAGCCGAGCCGCCCGACGCCAGCATGCCGCCCAGGAAACCAGCCCCCCGGAAGAAGAGCCAGGCTCCCGCCAATCCCGCCTGGATCATCAGAAAGCACAAGGAAAACTTCGCGCCTAGACGAACCCACCGCGCGCCGCTCGATACCGAAGCGGAACTCTCCCACCTGAAAGCCTTCCCCCCCAGGAACATGAGGACGAGGCCGCCAACCGAAAACGCCGAAAGATAGAAATGCGCCACGGGCCACCAGAAAGAGGAATACGCCCAGAAGCGCCGATCCCACCCCGCTTCCAAATCGAGCAGGTGTGGATTCATACAAGAAAGCGCGAATACCCAGACCAACCCGGCGCATAACGCCATCAGGACGCCCGCCGGAACCATCACCAGGTGCGCGAACCGGTATCTCAGGCGCCATTCCCAATCCCTCGAATGCGCGGAGGCGAGAACCAAGAAGACGAACAACAAAAGCAGGGAGGCGCCCAGCAGGCGAATCAACGCCATCACGGAAGTGAAAAAAACGGCCGGCTGGGTCGTGGACGCCAGCAGGGAGAGCGCCCCCCCGATGAGAAATACGGGAACGAGAGAAGCCAGGCACAGGCCCGAGAGGCTGCGTGCGAACTCCACGTCGGCGGCGTTGTTCTCGCGCCGGCCCCAGTACGCGAGATGCGCGGAAAACCACGGAAGCGAAACGCTCACGCCCGCGCACAGCCACAAGACGGAGCCCAGAAGGACAACGAGCCACTCGCTCGATTCGGCCATCATCTCGTTCATGGCGAATTCTTCTCTTCCGGTTTTTCCGCGTCTGGTGAGTCATCCGGCGGACTAAAAACAGCGGAAACACTTTCCCCGTCCGCCGGGCTTTCCGCGTCGGGCGCGCCGTTGTTCGAGGGTGCGGGAGGCGCGGTGATTCCGCTTTTCTCCCCAGGCGGCGTTCCGGCTTTCGATGCGCTTTCGGCGTCTTGCCCATCACCCGGCGGACTGGAAGAAACAGGGGAAACGCCCCCTGCCTCTCCGGGTTTCTCAGCACTCGGCGCGACGGCAGGCGGAGCGGGAGAACCGATGGCGCGGACCTCCTTCTCCGGCGCTTTGGCTTCTTGTGCCCTTTTGGGGGCTTGCACCGCGCCGGGGGACGGGAGAACAGGAAGGGCGGCGCCCTTCTCCACCGCTTCCGGCTTGCCCGCCTCCGGGTTTTCAGGGCGTTTTTCCGCATCCCCGGGAGAGGCTATCGAATCCATCGCCGAAGGAGCCGCCGGCTTATTCCCGGCGGGCGGCTCGGGGCGTGATGCGAGCGTTCGGCCCGATTTCGCGATGAGCGTTTCCAGATACGCCGCCAGCGCGCGGCGCTCCTCTGGCGCGCCCGCCAAAAGAGGGTACGGGGGGTGTTTGGAGCGCATCTCCCCGAGAAACCGAAGCGCGTCTCCTTTGAGCCTGAATCGGGGGAGCCGGGCCGGGTCCTGCGGCTTCACCCAATCCGCATGGCAGGCCATACACTGCGCGCGGAAGCTGAACGCGCCGAGTTCGGCCTGCGCGGGCACGGGCTCTCCCAGGTTCACGATATTCCACAAGCCCGTTCGATTCGAGTCCTCCGCTTCTTCGATGATCACTCCGTTGCGGTACATATACCGGTGGATCTGGAAATTCCCCTTCGCCTCCACGTAGGCCCACCCGAACGCCGCCATGAGAAGTACAACCAGCGCCGAAGCCGCTCCTGCATGCCGGCGACCATGCCCTTCAGGAGCGCGGACGCCCCACCTGTATGCGATGCCCCCCAGGGCGGCCGTCGCCGCCACCGCGGCCGCCACCAACCAGAACACCGGCTTCTGATTCGCGCTTTCCGGCAGGCTGATTCCCCACCATATCCATCCGGGAACGCCTGCGGCGGCTCCCCCCGCCATCCACTTGCCCAGTTCATGCGCCAGGGCGGCGCGCCATGCGCCGTCCTTTCGGGCCGCGGCGTAGAGCAGGCCGAAAGCGCCGAAGGCCGATATCGAAACCGCCGCCCACGTCAAGAAGGCGGCGGGAAAGGCGGGATTCCAGAAAGCGTTCCAGAGGGTAGGCTTCGCCACCCACCCGCCCGTGTGCACCGAAAAAGCGCAGATCGAAACCAGAACGGCCGCCGCACCCCAAAAACCGACCGCCGAGATGAGCCCCCACGCCGAATGAAGCCGGCTCTCATGGCGGTCTCTCCCCCATGAGGCGACGTATTGATGTGAAAAACAAAGACCTGCCGCAAAAAGCAGCAAACCGAGCAGGGCGGGCGCGAGGAAAATCGAATGGAGCTGTTCCATCATGCGGGGCCGCTGGGCCATCATGACGACCCAAAGGCCGAGACCCAGGGGACATGCCGCCCCCGCCGCAAGGGCGCGCGTCGTCTTCGCACACGACAGGGCCAGGCTGTCCCACCTGGGGTCCATGCTCTCCGAAGCGCGAAGCCCGGCGATCAGGGTGAAAACCGAACCGCCGCAGACGCACGCGCCCGCCAGGGCGAAGAGAAAATAAAGCCCCGCCGCCAGGAGATGGTCGGAGAATGACAGCGCTTCCTGAAATGGAAATGGCACCGGAGTTACCTGCTCGAAATGATGAAAGACGTCTCGGAACCGAAACCGGAGAAGCCGATTCCGCTGATACTTACACCTTTACCGCTTCGCGCGTCAGATATTTCTCCACCTTGTCCTCGTCCAGGGCGACGCCCAGTCCGGGCGCGTCGGAAATCGCATGCCGACCCGTGCTCATGTCGACCGGAGAATCCACGACGTCGTCGAGCATCTTCTCGGGGCCGACGGACTCTATCGCCGCCAGGAATGCGTTCGAGGTCGCCGCCACGTGAATCTCCCCCAGCGTGTAGGGCGACAACCCGAACCCGTGGCCGATGACCAGCTTCATGCCGGCGGCCTCCGCCGTGCCGACCATGTCCCGGACGCGCAGGGGGCCGCCCTGCTTCATGATCTTGACCTTGACGATATCGGCGGCTTCGGCCCGGATGATCTCCAGCAGGCTCTCCGGCCCGAACACGCACTCGTCCGCCATGACGGGGATGTTGATGGAGCGGCGCACGCGGGCGAGCCCCTCGATGTCGGTTCTCGGAACGGGCTGCTCGAAGTGATGGATCTCCGCCCCTTCCACCTCGCGCGCGAGGGCGATGGCGTCCTCCACGTTCCCGTAGGACTCGTTCGCGTCGATCCGTATCTCGAAATCATCTCCCGTCGATTCCCGCACGGCCAGCACCCGCGCCGCGTCGGACGCCACGTCTCCCCCCGTCTTCACCTTGCAGGCCCGCCAGCCGCGCTCGTAAAAACCGCGCGCCTCGCGCCCCGCCTCATCGGGCGCCTTGATGCCGATCCAGGCGTTGAAGCGCACCTCTTTTTTTACGGCGCCGCCGAGCAGTTCATACAGCGGTACGCTTAAGCATTTCGCATGGAGGTCCGCCATGGCGAGCGACAAGGCTCCTTTTCCCCCGTCGAAGCCGTCGCAGGCCTCATCCATTTTCCGCGTAATCTCGCGCGAGGCTCTCGGGTTCGCGCCGATGAGCGCGGGCGCGAGCTTCTGCTCCACCGCGTCCGCGATATCGTCGCGGCTCAGGCCCGAATATCCCGCCACGGGCTCGACGTCGCCGATACCCGTGAAGCCGTCGTCCGAGGTCACTCGAACGACGACCGAGGGCTGGACGTTGTGGTTGTGGTTCGCGTTCTTGAAAAAATCCCGCATCGGCATGTCGACGCGGAACACCTCGACCGATTCGACTTTCACGGCAATCCCCCTCTATTCATTCAAAACGGCCCGAAACCCGGCGAAATGGATTGTACGCTTCCGTTGACGACTTTTTTCCCGCTCGGGGGTTTCTCGCTCCCCACTCAAAGGGGATGTTGAAAAAGCCCACAGAAGGAGCGCGCTTGATTTCACTCCCCCCTTGAAAGGGAAATCCCCTAAAGGCAACCCCCCCTACCCCCCCTTGTCAGGGGGGCAAGAAAAAGCAAAACTCCCTCAGCCCGGCGGGAGCGCATCGCCTTTTTATACCCCCCTGACAAGGGGGGGTAGGGGGGGTTGCCTTTCAACGAGGGAGGTCGTCGGTTCGCGCGAAAGCGGCCTTCCCGCTAAAAGCAATATCCCCCGACGAGGCCCTTTTCAACAAGCCCCTTAAGGGGAGAGTGATTACCTCATTCCCCTCCCCACCCCGGAGCCTGAAACCCACTGCCGGGCCGCGTATATGATTCCCCTTACGAAACCCTTACCCCGCTTCCGCCACGGCTTCTCTTACGCGCTGTCTTAACACATCATCGACGGGGCGGGAAACGTCCACGCCCGGACGCAGAAAGGAAAACACGAGCTCACCCGCTTCCAGACCCGTCGCCGCCTCCAGCCCCATGACGTAGGCGGCGCCCTGGTTCTCATAGAACGAGGCCTTATCCTCCGCTTCGCCCGCCGCGACGTTATCCGTCTTGAAATCCACGACCACGAGCTTTCCCCCTTCTTCGAACACCAGGTCGATGAACCCCCGGAGCATCCTGCCCTCCAACTCGAACAGAAAGGGAAGCTCCCGCCGGCGCTTCGATGCCGCCGCCGCGCGCGCCAGAATCCCCCCCGCCCCCATCGAGTCCCGAATCAACCCCATGGCGTGTTCCACATCCTCGGGGCCCAAGCCGAACGTGCGGGCATAAGCGACGCCCTCTTCGCGCAAACTCTCCAGGCGTTCGGGCTCGGGCGGCTCAAGCCGCGCGAGGATCGCATGAACCAGGCTTCCGAACGCTATGCCTCCCGCGTGCACCTCGATGTCCTCGGGCGCATCCTCATCGTCAAGCGTCCATGAGGCGACAGGCTCCTCCTCGTCGAATCCCTTCACGAGACCGCTGGGAGCCAGGGGCTTTCTCGTCTCGACCGGCTTCTTCAGCCGCTTCAGTTTCTCATCGAGGGCGGCGCGCCCGTCGAGGACGCGCGCCGAGCCGCCGTTCACAGGACGGAACACATCGTCTCTGATGCGGAGAATGGGCTCGGGTTCCCCGGGCTCTTGCGGCGATACTTCGAGAAACGAAGCGGAAGCCGCCCGAACCACCTCGTCCATCACGTCATTCGTCTCCTGCTCGATTTCTTCTTTCTTTTTCCTGATCTCCTGCTCAATTGCCTTCTCGTCCGGCTCCGAACCTCTCATCTTCTTTCTCATCTCGTCTCTCACCGCATCCTTCACGAACGAGCGAAAACCCGATTCCGGCCAGAGCAGACAGTCCCGCGCCCGCGTCGCGCCCACGTACCATAGGCGTTTGATTTCCGCCTCTCGAAACCCTTTTTCGCGTTCGAGCGCATCCATAAAACCCAGCGAATCGAGCCGCCTGGAGCCCGAACCCAGATGCAGATCGACCGCGCGCTTTCGGCGATCCACGAGCGGTTGCTCCTGCAATCGACGGGAATCCACCCGCCCCTCCAGATCGGCGAGGGCGACCACGGGGAATTCCAGCCCCTTGGCCTGGTGGACGCTCATGAAATTCACCGCTTCGGCTCCCCGATCGTCCAGAAACGCCTCGGGCTCCCCGGCGTCGCGCCCCAGGTCGTATTGCGCCTCCAGATGCGCGGCGAACGCATCCACGCCCCGCCTCCCGTTCCCGGCGAACTCATGCGCCATATCGAGGAGTTTCAGGAGATTGGCGACGCGCTGCTCGCCGCTCGATGAGGCCAGGAACAACTCGAACGCCCCCGTGCGGCGGTATATCTCCTCCAACAGGGCGCGCGCGCTCGAATCTCTCTTCATGCCGTGGAGGAGACGGATTTCGCGTACCGCTTCTCGCAACTCCCCGGGCGGTTCCTGTGTTTTCAGAAAGTGGCGGGCGACCTCCACATCCGAAAACCCGTACAGGGGAGAGCGCAGGGCGGCGGCAAGCGCCAGCGGGTCGCCGGGCCGCGCGACGGCGGACAATACCGATACGACCGCGCCGACCTCGAACTTTTCGTAAAACCCGTTTCCCCCGTCGGTGACGAAGGGGATGCCCGCGCCACGGAACGCTTCCTCGAACCGGGCGTAGCCCGTGCGCGCGCGGAACAGGACGGCGACGTCCCCGTAACCGACGGGGCGGCGCGCATTTGTATCTTTATCGAAGACTTCTCCCCTCTTCTCCTCCACCAGCTTGCGGATCGCGGCGGCGAGGCAGGCGGCCTCTTTCTTTCGCCTCATCTCCTCGCTTTCATTTCCGCCCTCCGACGACTCATTCCCGTCTTCATTCTTTCTGATCAGGAAAACGGCCGTATCTGCGGATTCGCGGTGCGCTTCCAAGGGAACATATTCGGGTTGAACCATTGCTTCCGGGCGGATGACGCGCGAGAACGCCTCGTTCACGAAATCGACGACGCCGGGCGTGCTGCGGAAGTTTTCTGTGATATGCAGCAGGCGGCCATTCGGGAGAGCCCCAATCATCTCCCTCACTTCGTGATAAATGGCGATGTCCGCCCGCCGGAAGCGGTAGACGGATTGCTTGGGGTCGCCCACGAGAAACAGCCCGGCGTCCTCCAACATCACCTCGCGCCAGCCGGAGGCGTCCCCCTCACCCGCGAGCAGGAATATCAACTCGACTTGTAAGGGATCGGTATCCTGAAACTCATCGACCAGAAAATGCCGGATGCTCCCGCGGATTCTCCCGCGCACGAAGGCGTTCTCCCGGACGAGCTTCGCCGCCAGGAAGAGCATGTCCTGATAGGACAACAGCCCCGTTTCGCGCATTTCCTTCTCGAAGGACTCGACGAAACCCCGGACAAGAGGAACCAGACCGGCGAGCATCTCGTGGGAGACCGTCGCGGCGCTTTCCTCCATGAACCGATCATACCCGCGGCGGAAGAGCCTGAGGTTCGCTCTCCCCTCATCGGTGGAATCTCCCCAATTTTTCGCCGAACCCACACGCTTGTTCAGCTTGAAGCCGGGATTCCAGAACTCGCGCAGCAGTTCGGTTTGCGAAAGCCCAGAGAGACCCTCCAGCCAGCTCTCGGCTTCTCCGAGTTGTTGAAGCGCCTTGTCCTCTTCATCACTGCAATGACGCTCCCCGAAGTCCGCCCAGGCCTCGAACGCCTCCTGGATGGACGCATGGATTTCATTGGGAGACGCGCCCCCCGCACGGGGAAAATGCTCCCTCAGTTCGGGCAGGGCGAGCAGGGCGTCGCGGATTCTCTCCAGATCGGTTGCCGAAAAACCAAGATCGAGGAAATTGCGCAACTGCGCATCCTCGCCATTCAGCGTCCGCGCCAGCCAGTCGCGCCAGGTTGCGTCGCGCCGCGACTCGCGTTCGACCTTATCCACCTCGCCCACGTCGGGCCGAAGCCTCGCTTCCACGAAGAACGCCCGCAGGATATCGAGGGCGAAGCCGTGGATGGTGGAGATGCGCGCGGATTCGAGGTTATCCAGCGCGTCCTGCAGGCGCGCTCTCGCCTCGTCGTCTTCTTCCTGCTCGACCGCCGAGAGAATTTCACTGCGAACCCTGTCCTTGAGCTCCGCCGTCGCCTTGCGCGTGAAGGTGATGGCGGCTATTTCACCCAAGCCCACACCCTCGTTCCGAATCAGGTGCAGGATTCTTTCCACGAGCAGGGTGGTCTTGCCCGTGCCCGCGGCCGCCTCGACCAGAACGGGGCCTCCCGTCCAGGTCGCAGCCTCAACCCTTTGCTCCTGATCGCGGGGCTGCGCGTTCATACCGCCCTCTCCCGCAACACCCGAAGCTCGCTCATCCGCGAATCTCCCTCCTTCCGCGACGCGCGCTCGGTCCTGTCGGGCCCGCAGAGGAGCTTGTAGTCGCAGTACCTGCACCCGGTATCGGTGGGCGTCGGGAAAAAGCGCCCCTCCCCGGCCGAGGCGAGGAAATAGTCCAAAAGCGCATCCACGTCCGCCATGCGCTCCTCGACTTCTTCACAAGACCGCGCGTGCTCTTCCACGCCCTCCTCCTCGGTGACGTAGACGTATGCGCCGCTCACCCGGGCGTCCTCCGGCAAGGCGCCCGCCCGCGCGCGCAGACCCCGCGCGTAGAGATGAAGCTGGAGGCTCTCGCCGCCATCGAGAATTTTTCCCTTGGCCGGAATCGAGCTCTTGCTCCCTCTCGTCTTGAAGTCGACGACGCGGTATTCCCCCGCCCCGTCTTCTTCGAGCAGGTCCATCCGACCGCTCAGGACGAGTTCCCCCGACTCCAGCGCTATCCGCAAAGGCTCCGAACCCCGGCCCCCGAACCGCTCCTCGACCATTACCGGGAACCGGCCCGATGCGTCCACGCGCATCAGTTCCAGGTAGCCCCGCAAGCGCCGGTAGAGCGCGCCCTCGAGCACCGTCCATGGCAGATCGGGCAGGGGCGGCGACTCGGCCTTTTCCGCCTCCTCGGCCATCGCCTTTCGAATCGCATCGCGAAGCGCATCCTGCGCCGTCGATTCATCGAGCGCATGAAGCGGCTTGTTCTCATCCCTCAGCCAAAGGTGAAAGCGTTCGAGAATCCGGTGCGTCAATTCTCCCCGGCTCATCCCGTCCAAAGTGAAAAGCGGGAGGGGTTCTTCGCGCTTCTCCATACGCGGGTGCAGGCGCTTGTTCACGAAGCGATACGGACACCCGAAGAATACCTCCACCGCAGTGACCCCGGGCGGACGCGCGGAAGAGTGAATCCTCGCCCCGATGATCTCCCGCAAATCGCGAGCCGTGAGCATCCCGTCGTGCTCGGTCAAAACACCCGGCCGCCATCGCTCGCTCAGGGCGGCCCGCCTCCTGAGAAACCCCGGAAAATCGTTCACCCAGGAGAGGCCGCCCGCCTCGGGCCGGCCGATCTGCTCCGCCATCTGCGCCAGGTCGTACTCGCGCAGGTGAGCGGGACTCCCGCCGATGGCCGCCGCATCCAGCGTCGCGGCGGCGGTTCGGCTTCGCGATTCCGCGAAAAGGCCCCACGCGCCGTCTCTCGCCTCCCCCAGCGCGTCGGCCAGATAATGGCAGAACATGCTCGGAAAAGAGGCCGCATTCTCCCTCGGCGCATCGTCCGCGCTCGTCGCCGTGAGGATGAGGCGCTCGCGCGCCGATTGGAGGATCGTCCACAACTGGAAGCGCGCTTCGCCCTCGCGCGACTTCTTGAGCGGAAGCGCGATCTCACTATCCGGGAAGGCCTCGTGCGCGGCGCGATTCACCGCCTCGCGGGCCGAATCGGGCAGGAGCGGGTCTTCGCTCCCTGCGGGCGGGAACAGGCCCTCGCCCAGGCCTGCGAGGACGACGGCGTCGAAGGAAAGTCCGCGCGCATTCTGGACCGAGGAGAGACTCGCCAGGTGGCCTCCTTCCGGTTCTTTCCTGCTCAAAGCGCTCTTCTCGAAAATGCGCTCGCAAAGCTCGTGGAACTCCTCGCGCGTCATCTCGCCGGTGATCCCGTCCAAATCCGCCAGGGAGGAGACCGCATCCTTTACCAGATCAAAGTCGCTCGTCGTCTCCGAGAAAGCCTTAAGAGCGGACTCGACGAAAACCGAGGGCTGCCCTTGTTCCGGAATTTTTTCCATGAGCGCGAAAACGTCCCCCATCGACATGGCGAGGGAATGAGCGGCGGGACGCTCCTCGTCCTGCTCGCGCATCTTCTCCAGAGCGTCATCGAGCGCCGCGAGCCAGGCGTCCGCGCCTCTCAGGTAGGGCAGGTTTCTCGAAAAATACTCCCATCCGGACGCGAGGGCGGGGTCTTCGGCAACGTCTTCGAATTCGTATTGCCGCGCCAGTTCCCGGAACATCGGCGAAGCCGTGAAGCCGCCCTCATCCAGAAAACGCATCAACCCGGCGCGCGGGTAGCCTTCCAGCGGCAGGCGGAGCATGAGGAGGAACAAGCGGGCGGCGGGCGCATCGGCCAAGGGAGTTCTTTCTTCCGCCCGGCAGGGAATCTCCAGGGTGTGGAACGTCTCCTCGAGCAGATCCTGATAGCCCTCCCGCGCGGTCATCAGGACGCATATTTCGTCATCACCTCCGAAATCCTCTCGCGCCCGCAGAATCTCCCGGCATGCCTCCCACACCTCGCGACCCCTCGTGGGAGCCGACACGACGCGCAGGGCGTCCGCCGCCACAGGCTCCGCATGCGCCTCATCGCGCGAGAAGAGCGCCCCCGCCAGGCCCGAGAGCGGCCTCGGCTCCATCGGCCCGGCATCTTCCCTGCGGAAACCTTGCCGCTCGAACCAGTCGATTAAAGGCTGCGCGTGCGCGCACGCGGGCGCTTCCGGCTGCGCGGGCGCCAGGGCCTGTGCTTCCGCCTCGCGGCAGACCGCCGCCGTCAGCCTGCGCTGGAGCGCGTTCATCTCGGCGAAGCCGTAGAAGACGGTGGGAACGCGCGGGGGCGCGGCTTCCGCCCGCTCGCACGCCGCCAGGAAAAGCGAGGAGCGGTCATAATACTCCCGCTCGCGCATCGAACTTCGGAAACGCTCGGCCAGAAGCGCCAGGTCGCGGCACCGCGCCGCGTCGGGGCCCGGGATTTTCCCGGAAAGTTCCCTCAAGGCTTCGGGCGAGAGGTTCGCCTCGGCGAGGTCGGTCAGCGTCGCGCAGATGCTCTCGCCGTATCCTCTCGTAGCGGTCTTGAAAAAGGCGAACTCGTCCCACGCGCCCTCGAACGTCTTCTCGGCTAAAATTTCGGCCAAGGCCGGATGGGGCTGCGTGCATCCCGCCAGGGCGCGCTCGGTTTCCGCCACTTCGCGCGCCAGGTCAATCATGCTCAGAACCTCCACCCCTGCGAAACCGCCCGCGCGCGCGAGCACGCTCTGGACGTGATCGCGCAGCCGGTTCGAGATGACGACGACCCGCCGGTGCGCCAGCGGGTCTCCACAGCCCAGGCCGCGCACGCGCGGCGCGAGGGATGATTCGAGATGATGAAAAGGAGCGGTTACCAGAACTTTGGGGGCCTGCGCCATGGGGAGTTCCATATCAACGGTGGCGGGCGGTTTTGAAATATGAAGCAACACCCAAAAAGTTATGGGAACTATATACATGACTCGACGGCGAGATTCGAGGCTCTGGACGCGAGAGGCCGCGATGTTGGCGCAGACGGCGTTTCCGGACGGTGCAGGCTCTCGCCTTGAAAACCAACCCCCCCTACCCCCCCTTGTCAGGGGGGCAAGAAAAAGCAAAGCCCCCTCAGCCCGGCGGAGCGCATCGCCTTTTTATACCCCCCTGACAAGGGGGGGTAGGGGGGGTTGCCTTTATCCCCTGACAAGGAAGGTTTTTCAACAATCCCGGGCGGTCATGCTTTGAGGTGACGCCCGGGAGCGCGCCCGAGCCGAAGCGTCGGCTTACGTGTCCAACACGCTCTCGCCGAACAGGTCCGCCACCTCGAGCAGGCCGGGCGTGAGGCCCTGCGCGTGGGCGTAGGAGAGGAGCTTCTCGAGCGACGCGCGGTTCGCCTCCACCCCGTAGGGCCAGAAATCATCGCCGAAAATCTCGCGCGTCTCGTCCATCACCGAGGGCAGAAACGGGATCATGGCCGAGAGCGCGCCGTTGTCGCTCAGAAATTCCATCGTCTTCTCGCGCGCCTCGCACATGGCCTGGTAGATGGAGCCGAGCGCCCAGGGGTTTTGTTCGTGAACGTCGCGTCTCAGCACGACGCAGTGCATCATGGGGTGAACGCCCGTTCGCTTGTAATACGCCGTCTCGGCGGCCTTGTAGTCCGGGAAGAGGCGCTTCACGCGCGGCGAACCCTTGGCGAAGCACTCCGGGACCTGGTGGATCAGCGCGCCGTCCACCTCGCCCGAATCGAGCATGTTCGAGACCGTCTGGCCGGGCTTCATGTAGCGGATGCGCGCGCCAGGCGGCATCGGAATCGGCACGCGCGGCTCGATGGCCGCCACCCAGTCCACCGAACTTACGTCGAGGCCGTACTCTTCGGCGAGAATGCCCACGATCCACACGACCGCCGTCATCCCCCATTCGCGGATCGCGACGCGCTTGCCGTTCAGATCGGCCACCTCGTCGACGCCCGCATCGGTGTTGGCGTAGACCATCGAGTGCCTGAAGACGCGGCTCGGGAAGGCGGGCATCCCCACGAAGGGGCTGTCTCCCTCACCCAGCAGGAACATGTGCGCGCCCATCGACATTTCGGACAGATCGAACTCCTGGTACCGGCACATGCGGAAGAATATCTCGGTGGGCGGCAGGGAGAGCACCCGGAGGTTCACCCCCTGCGGGCGAACGGCTCCCATCTTGAGAATGTTGGTGCGGTCGTAATCGCCGAACGCCGCGGTCAACTCCAGATCCGGCATCTTCTCCCCTTTCGCGTCTCCATTGTGAAAGCACATCTTTGCAATGATGATGGAACGAGCAAAAGGTTTCTCATAGTTTTCCCCGCTCGGCAACGAGGCGCGTGCTTGCACACATGAAAACCCCCGAGTTGACCGCCCGCCGTCCGGCGTGGCATGAAGGGGCGGGCAATCTTGAGATTCCGCATCGACAACAAAAAAGGACGGCGCTTGGACAGAAGAATAAAAGTGATCGTATGCGGGTTCGGACGCGTGGGGCGTGAGTTCGCGAGACTCGTCCACGAGAAAACGGAACGCATGCGGGCGGCCTACGGCTTCGAGGCGTCCATCGTCGGCATAGGCGAGTTGAACGGCAGCCTGCACCGCACCGGCGGACTCGACGCGGCGAAAACGGCGGACGCCTTCGAGCGGGACGGCGGCTTCGCGGGCCATCCGGACCTGGAGGCGGACTGGCAGGGACTCGACCTGGTTCGCTCCGCACAAGCCGACGTCCTCATCGAGACGACGCCCACCGACATCCGGACGGGCGAACCCGCCATGAGCCACATCCGCGTGGCGCTTGCGAGAGGCATCCACGTCGTGAGCGCGAACAAGGGGCCCTTCATCCGCGCCTACCGGGAACTGACCGGTCTGGCGAGGGAGAAGAACGCCGCTCTCAAAATCTCGGCCGCCGCGGCCGCCGCCCTCCCGACCATCGATGTGGCCGAGACCTGCCTGGCGGGCGCGGAGATTCTCAGGGTCGAGGGCGTGTTGAACGGGACGACGAATTTTATACTCTCCCAAATGCGGACGAACGGCCGGAGTTACGAGGAGGCGCTCGCAGAAGCGCAGGCGCTCGGCATCGCGGAGACCGACCCCACGCTCGACGTGGAGGGCTTCGACACGGCGAACAAGCTCGCCCTCATCGCGAACGTCTGCATGGGAGCGGACCTGACGCCCGAAGACGTGGAGCGGACGGGCATCGCCGGGGTATCGCTCGCCGAGGTGCAAAGCGCGAGCGCAGCGGGCAAGATCATGCGCCTGGTGGGCGCCGCGAGGCGGGATGAGGCCGGGCGCGTCTCGGCCCGGGTCGCGCCCGCGCTGCTCCCGCCCGATCATCCCCTCGCGGGCGTGGAAGGGGCGGAGAAGGGCATCACTTACACGAGCGACACGATGGATCGCGTCACCGTCGCGGGCGGCAAGAGCGACCCGCGCGGCGCGGCCGCCGCACTTCTCAAAGACCTCATCAACATTTATCGTCATTCATCATTCCAAGCCGGAGACATTCCATGAACAACGCGGACCTGATCGTCAAAACCATGAAGGAAGCGGGCGTAACGCACTGCTTCGGCATCCCGAGCGGAAACGTCCTGCCCATGCTGGAAGCCATGCGCAAGGGAGGGCTCACCTTCGTCCTGACCGCGCACGAGGGCTCGGCGAGCTTCGCCGCCGACGTGATGGGCCGCCTCACGGGCGCGCCCGGCTTCTGCATCGCCACGCTGGGGCCGGGCGCCACCAACCTCACGACCGGCGTGGGCAACGCCTATCTGGACCGCTCCCCGCTCATCGCGCTGACCTGCAACCTGCACACGCACCAGCTGGGGCGACGCATCCAGATGTACATCGACCACCACACCCTCTACCGGCCCATATCCAAGGCGAGCTATCCGCTCAGAAAAGGCCGCGTCGCCTCCGTGCTGGAAGAAGCGATGGGCCTCGCGCTCAGCGAGCCGCACGGCCCGGTTCATCTGGATCTGCCCGAAGACGTATCGCTGGCGCCCGCCACCGAGGATATGCCCCCTGTCCCCCAGGGTAAGCGCCACAGGCCCGCGCCCGAGAACGCGTTCGGCAAACTGGAATCTCTTCTCCAAAACGCCAGGCGCCCCGTCGCCGTCCTCGGCTCCACGAGCATGCGAATGGAAAACCCGTCGCTTCTGCGCGCCTTCATCGACCGCCACCAGCTTCCCTTCGCCACGACCACCATGGCCAAGGGGATGATTGACGAGGACCACCCGCTCTCGGTCGGCTGCATCGAGCGCGGCAAGCGCCAGGTGCAGCGCGAGTTCCTGAGAAGCGCCGACCTGATCCTCGGGGTCGGCTACGACGTGGTCGAGGTGGAATACGAGCAATGGATCAAGGACGTGCCCCTCGTGAGCGTGGACATCGACCCGGTGGACGCGGATTCCTCGGTCGAGATCGCCCACGAAGTGGTGGGCGACCTCGACGCCTCCTTAAAGCGCATGAACGACATGGCGCCGGGCAGCTACGAGTGGCCCTCCGACGCCGCCTTGCGGCACAAGGAGCGATACCAGAAGGCCCTGCGCCCCCAGGTTCCGCACTTCGCAGCGCACGAGGCCATCGACGTGGTGCGCGAGGTAACGCCCAAAGAGGGAATCCTCTCCTTCGACGTGGGCGCCCACACCCACCAGATCGCCAGCCAGTGGACGGTGCACGAGCCGCGCACGTTCCTCATCACGAACGGGTGGTCCTCGATGGGCTTCGGCCTGCCGGGCGCCATCGCCGCGAAACTCGCGAATCCCGAAAAACCCGTCGTCGCGCTCATCGGGGACGGGTGCTTCCAGATGACGTGCGGGGAGGTGGCCGTCGCCAAGCGGATGGGGCTCGCCATCCCCATCGTCGTGCTGGACGACCGCTGGCTCTCGCTCATCCAGGTCAAACAGGACAGGCGCGAATACGGCCGCTACGGCACCGAACTCCAGGCCGAGGAATACCAGGCCCCACCCGCCCATTATTTCGGGGTGCCTGCCGTGGGCGCGCGAACGCCGGAGGAGCTCAGGCGAGCGCTCACCGAAGCCTTCAAGGCCGAGGGGCCGACCGTCATCGAAGCGGTAGTGGACGCCGCGCACTACGACGACACGGTGTTCGACTAGGAAACCCTCCGAGACGAGCGCCACCGGGCAAATTCGGCCATTATCCTAGTAAATTAAAAGTATGACTTTTAATTTACTAGGATAACTTGGTATTTTCATCTCCAGCTGAGCCGATTTCCACTTATCCGGAGCCGTTGAAAAGTCCTCCTCGGCCGGAATGACGGCCAAATCCGAAAACGGGCGACGACGCAGGCTCTCGCCTTGAAAGGCAACCCCCCCTACCCCCCCTTGTCAGGGGGGTATAAAAAGGCGATGCGTTCCCACCGGGCTGTGGGGGTTTTGATTTTTCTTGCCCCCCTGACAAGGGGGGGTAGGGGGGGTTGCTTTCAAAGAGGGAGGTCGGGGGAGGTTGGGGTTCGCGCGAAAGCGGCATTCCCGCTAAAGGCAATGTCCCCCGACAAGGGCTTTTTCAACAATCTCTATGCGCGCCTCAAAGAAACCGCGCGCCTTCGATGATCGCCTCATCGAAGTTCACGCCCTCCAGATCGGCGCCGACGAGATCCGCATCCCGGAAGCTCGCGCCCGCGACGTCCGAATCGCTCAAGAGCGCATCGCACAGGACGGCGCCCTCCAGATCGGCGTTTCGCAGATCCGCCTCGCGCATGTCCGCGCCCGAGAGGTCGGCGCCGCCCAGGTTCGCGCGCACGAGGCTCGCCCCTTTCAGATTGGCGTCCGTGAGGTCGCATCCGCTCAGGTCCGCCCAGGAGAGGTCTTCCCCCTCCAGCGAGAGCGGCTCGCCTTTTTGCGCGGCTTCTTCGATCAGTTGCTCCAGCTTCTCTCGCGGCATGTTCATCACGGGGAAAATCATAAACCGGATCGAAGAACTTGCAAGGGGCCGTTGAAAAAATCCTTGCGGCGCAATTCCCCTCCTCATCCTGCGCAGCCCGCCCAGAACGGGGAAGGAAGGTTCACAGCCGAACCCCGCTCGCCTCCCCGCCTTGAAAACCAACCCCCCCTACCCCCCTTGTCAGGGGGGCAAGAAAAAGCAAAGCCCCCTCAGCCCGGCGGGAACGCATCGCCTTTTTATACCCCCCTGACAAGGGGGGGTAGGGGGGGTTGCCTTTATCCTCCGACAAGGGGGGGTGCTCCTTTGACAAAGGCTTTTCCAACAACCCCCACAAGGCCGGATTGACAAGATTCCGGCGCGAAGCCTACAAAGAAACCCACGTGCGGACACTTTGGAGATGCGCAAGCGCCACTCTTCGAAGAATTTTCATACTGAAAATGCGGTCTGAAACTGCAAAATACGGGCGGGGAAACGCGCCTCGTCCATGTAAATCGAGGGGAGAATTCCATGAAGGTGCAAAAGGCAGGCGTCGTCGGTCTGGGTACGATGGGCTCGAACATCGCCATCGTCTGCGCCCGGGGCGGCAAGGAGACGGTCGTATTCGAGGCGAACGCGAAGGCCTTGGAGGCCGGCATGGGGCGGGTGCGCTCGTTCCTGGACTCCGGCGTCGAGAAGGGAAAGACCACCCCCGAAGAGAGAGACGCGATGATGGGCCGGATCACGCAGGCCGGTTCGCTCTCGGGGCTCGGGGATTGCGACCTGGTGATCGAGGCCATCACGGAAGACCGCGAGGAGAAGAACAAGCTGCTCCGCAGCCTGAACGCCGTGCTCGGCGAAAGCGCCATCATCGCGTCCAACACGAGCACGCTCTCCATCTCCCACATGGGGGCGGCGTCGGGGCGGCCGGCCCGGACCATCGGCACCCATTTCTGCCTGCCCGCCGCGCTCAACAAGCTCGTGGAAGTCGTGCCCGGCCTGCTCACGAGCGATGAGACCGTGAGCGCGACGAGCGCCTTCTTGGAAGAAGTCGGGCAGACGCCCGTGACGGTCAAGGACTGGCCGGGCTTCGTGCTCAACTACTTCCTCGTGGCGTTCCAGAACGACTGCATCCGCTTGATCGAATCGGGCTACACGAACCCGGCGGACCTCGACGCGGGCCTGCGGCTCGGCCTCGGCTACAGGATGGGCCCCATGCGCCTGCTCGACATCGAGGGGCTGGACATCCACCGCACGGTCTCGCTCTCGATGTACGAACAACTGAAAGACCCGCGCTACATCCCCCCGCCGCTCGTGGACCGCATGATAGACGCGGGCCACCTGGGCGCGAAAACGGGACGAGGGTTTTACACCTATAAGTCCGCCGGCGTGTTCGGCGTCGCCGAGCCGGAAGAAGACTCCGCGAACGCGCGCGACCTCTCCCGGGGCCAGCCCATCGCGGACGCGGTGAAGAAAGTGGGCGTCATCGGTCTGGGCGCCATGGGGTCGGGCATCGCGCAGGTCTGCATCACCGCAGGGCTGGAAGTCATAGGCGTCGAGGTGAACGCGGGGGCTCTCGAAGCGGGCCTCACCCGCATCCGCCGGAACCTGGACGGCGCGGTGAAGCGCGGCAAGATGGACGAAGCGCGGAAAGAGGAAACGCTCGCGCGCCTCGGCGGTTCGACCGACCTTGGGGCGCTTTCCGACTGCGACCTCATCATCGAGGTGATCGTCGAGAACCTGGGCGCCAAGCTCGAACTCTTCGAAAAGCTGGGAGAGATCGCGAAAGAAGGCGCCGTCATCGCGTCAAACACCTCGTGCCTCTCCGTGACCGCCATGGCGGCGAAGACGAAAGCCCCCGAGCGCGTGGTGGGCCTCCACTTCTTCAACCCGCCCTACGCCATGCGGCTCGTCGAGGTGATCGAGGCCGTCCAGACGGCGCCCGAGATCACCGAGTTCGGAATCGCGTTCTGCAACCGCATCGGCAAGACGCCCATTCCCGTCAAGGACAGGCCGGGATTCCTGGTGAACCGCCTCCTCGTGCCCTACCTCAACCACGCCGCCCATGCGTATGACGAGGGCCTTGCGGACAGGGAGAGCATGGACAAGGCCATCAGCATGGGCCTCGGCCACCCGATGGGGCCGCTCACGCTCATCGACCTGGTGGGAATCGACGTGCAGACCTTCGTCGCCGATTCGATGGCCGAAGAGCTGGGCGAGGCCAGGTTCTACGCGCCGCCCATCCTGCGCCGGATGACCTCGGCGGGATGGCTCGGGAGAAAAACGGGCAAGGGTTTTTATGACTACGAATAGGCGCGCCCGCTAGCCGCCCCGGATTTCACGATGCGCATCGCAGCCGCGCCCATCGAACGGGGAGAGGAGCGATGAGCCGCGCATTTCCCAAGCCCGTCGTCGTGGTGAGCAAGTGTCTCGAATTCGAGGCGTGCCGCTACAACGGCGAGCGCATCTCCTCATCCTTCATCGAACGGCTGAAACCCCACGTGCGCTTTCGCCCCGTCTGCCCCGAGGTGGAGATCGGCCTCGGCACGCCGAGGGACCCGATTCGAATCTATTTGCAAGACGAGCAGAAGGCCCTCTACCAGCCGAGCACGTGCAAACACTTAACCAGGAAGATGAACGCCTTCGCCGAGAAATTCCTGGGGAGCCTCGAAGAAGTCGACGGCTTTATTCTCAAGGCGAAATCCCCGTCGTGCGCGATCGACGACGCGAAGATATTTCCCACAGCTGCTTCCGCGAACCATACCGCCCTGGGAGCGGGCCTGTTCGCAGGCGCCGCGCTGGAGAGATTCGGTGCGCGCGCTTTCGTGGATGAGGCCGGCCTGAACGAGCCGGACGCTCGCTCGACCTTCCTCACCAAAATCTTCACACTCGCCGCCTTCCGCGAAGTCAAAATACAAGGGAGTATGAACGGACTCGTCCGCTACCATGCGGAGAACAAGCTCCTGTTCATGGCCTGCCATCAAGAAACCATGCGCGAGATGGGGCGAATCGCGGCGAATCACGAAAAACATGCGTTCGGCGAGGCCGCCGCCCTATACGAAGACGCGCTCTTTAGGCTCCTCGCCCGAACGCCCTCACGCGCCTCATACGTGAACGCCCTCGCCCACGCCTTGGGGCATCTATCTGAGAAAATCAGCGGAGAAGAAAAGAAGCGCCTTCTCGATGCGCTGGAAGAATACCGCGCGGGGAAAATCCTGCTGGATGGGCCGCTCGATATGCTTGAAGACTGGACGACGCGCTTCGGCTCGGAGTACCTGGAGAAGCAGACGCTGTTCGAACCCTATCCGAGGGTGTTGGGGGGTAATCCCGATTGAAGAATGAGGGATTATTCCAACCGAGGAGGGAGGGATTGCTCCGATTGAGAGGGGATTGCGGCTCACCCACGAAAAGGGAAAAGGCGTCGTAGGGCGGCTCGCAAGCTGCGCGTGCAAAAAACGCCGCTTCCGTATTTACACTGTTTACCTCGGGTGTAAACAACCACTGGCGTCTACAGGGTATAATCGCTAGGATGCCCGGATGAGTCGATGGAGGATTTGCAACCGATGAGCAGAACGACGATTGAATCCGCACATATTCGCGGATTCAGATCCTTGGCGAACGTCGAGTTGAACGATATACCCAATGCCGCCGTCTTCATCGGCGCGAACGGCTCGGGCAAATCCAACTTCATCCGCTTCTTCGAGATGATGAGCTGGATGCTTCGCTCCCGGCGACTCGCGGAGTTCGTCAAAATACAAGGAGGAGCCGACGATCAACTCTTCGGCGGCAACCGCGTTACCTCGCGCATCGAAGCCGAAATCAGAATGCGGACCGAAAAAGGTAGGAACGATTATAGATTTACGCTCTCCTATGGGCGATACGATAGTTTATTTTTCAGCGAGGAGTGCTTCCGATTCAACGGAAATGACCATACGGGTGAGGCGCCATGGCATTCCTTGGGAAGTGAGCATGAAGAAGCCAGGATCGTCGAGGCGGCGCAAGCCATCGAACCTCAAGATTTCAACCCTACAACCGCACGAGTTATCGTGAACCTACTTCGCGGGTGTTCCATCTATCAATTTCACGACACGTCCAACTATTCCAACTTCAAAAAAAGATGGGATGTTACGGACAACAACTATCTCCGCTCCGACGGCGGGAACCTGACGGCCATTCTGCATCGCCTGGAACAGGAAGACATAAATCGATTCGAATGGATCAACAACCAAATTAGACGGATATTGCCGGTTTTCGACCGATTCGAGATCGAGGAAAGCTACGGAAAAGTTTTGTTGCGCTGGAAAGCCCAAAATACGGACAAGACCTTCGGCGCGCATCTCACGTCCGATGGTTCGCTTCGCTTCTTCGCCCTGGCGACGCTGCTTAATCTACCTTCTGAAATGTTGCCCGACGTACTCTTGTTGGACGAGCCGGAACTGGGCCTTCACCCGGCGGCCGTCTCCCTCGTCGGCGGCATGATCAAGAGCCTCGCCGTGGACAGGCAGATAATCGTGGCAACGCAATCTCCCCTGCTCGTCGATGCGTTCGACCTCGATGAGATTTTCGTGCTGGATTTGGAGAATGGACAAACAAAATTCAACAAGTGCAAGACGGACGAATCCCAATCGTGGCTGGACGAGAGATTCACCACGGGTGAGCTTTGGCAGAAGAACGTGTTCGGAGGACGCCCTTGATCCGAGTCGCAATTTCCGTGGAAGGAGATACCGAAGCAGAATTCGTCAAACAGGTTCTCGCCAAACACCTGCGAACTAGGGGTGTGGAGCTATATGCAAGATTGCTTCATGGAAACGTAACGGTTGAGCGTCTTGCATCTGACTTGAAAGTACTAATTTACAGTTTCGACTTCGTCACTTCCTTGGTGGATTTATACGGATTTCAAGATAAGGGATCGATGAATCGTGAAGATTTGGAGCAACACATATATGAATTGGTCGACAAGAAGATAAATCATTCTTGGGATCAAACACGAGTATTTCCGTATGTTCAACAATATGAATTCGAAGGACTCCTGTTCTCTGATGTGGATGCTTTTGAACGAGCGAATACAACAATTGAAATAACGCAAGAAACCATTGTGGAATTGCGGAGTATTCGGAAGCAATTTCCTACTCCTGAGAACATCAACGACAACCCCGAGACGGCTCCGAGCAAACGGATTATGCAACTCATACCCCGCTACATAAAAAGAGTCCACGGCCCTTTGATAGCCGAGGAAACCGGATTGGAAACAATCCGCGCCGAATGCAAACGGTTTGACGAATGGGTGACGCGCCTCGAATCCCTGGGTAATCCGCCGGAGTCCGGATAAGCGAACGGGAGAAGTCTCCTCTCTATATTCTTTACGCTTGCTCGAAACAATTCGTCGATATCCAAGTTGCGCTGGATGCAACTTGATACCCTGCCTGCGTGTGAATCATCAAGGAATTACCGACAAAGACTCTGGGGGCGTAACAGGAATTTGTTTCAAGTCTATCTTCGATTCACAAACACCCATTACACCTCAACGACGTGAATTTCACCCGATAGTGTTCCCAAAAGAAGCAAAAACGCCTTTCCCCTATCGGGTACATCCCCGCATTTCTCCGTATTTGCCGTTATCGCCTCTCATCGCGATGCGTCAGAATCTCATCCGGGAAAGTAGGAATCAGGTGGACACGAACTATACGAAAATGGGAAAACGGCGCTTCGCTCCTCACCGGGTAGCACCGGCTCCCTCTCATCGGCGGGCGACTCCCCTCTCTGTGGGAAATGACAGCGGAATGAAGATGCCCTCGAAAGAGCAAGGGCGGCTCGCGAGCCGCCCCTACGGAAGAGCAAAATCTTGCGAAGGCGCAATTTCCCCTCCCTCTTCGGGAGCGACTAACCTCCGGCAACTACTCGATGGGCTGGATTATAAGCTACAGGGTTAAATGCAGATAAATTGCATTTTTATCCGAAAAAATGTTATATTTTTTCAAATTAACCTTTTTCTTGACATATTAAATGTCAAGAAAAGGAGATAATTAACATGTTGCTTCGCTTCGGCGTCTCCAACCATCTCTCGATACGCGATTACCAGGAATTGTCGCTTGCAGCGTCTTCGCTGAAAGAGCGGCAAGAAGAACTCATCGACTGCGCGGCGGCGCCGAGTGGCTCGGTTTTACCGGCGGTCGTCATCTACGGCGCCAATGCGTCGGGCAAGAGCAACCTCATCGACGCGATAAGCACCATGCGGGGCATGGTGTTGCACTCACAAACTCACTGGGAAGCAGATGGCGGCGTTCCGCGCCATCCTTTCAGGCTCGATGACGACGGCCCCCGGTCGCCATCTCGTTTCGATATCGATTTTCTCATCGACGGCGTGCGGCACCACTACGGCTTCGAGGCCTCAGATACGGCGTTCGAGTCCGAATGGCTGTACGCCTTTCCCAAGTCCCATCGCCAGACGTTGTTCGAACGCACCGGGGATGAATTTCGTTTCGGACGCAGATTGAAGGGACAAAACAAGGTCATCGCGGGCTTGACGAGACCCAACAGCCTGTTCGTATCTGCGGCGGCTCAAAACGGCCACGAACAGCTTTCAGAAGTGTTCTCTTATTTTCGCTCGATACGCGGGGACCGAAATACCGCCGCCAATGAGGAGGAAGTTTCAAAGCGATTTACCGGCAAAGAACTGGACGGCCGCGTGATCGACTTCCTCGGAAAAATCGATACCGGAATTATTGACTACCGCCTAGGCGAATCCGAACTTTCGGAAAAAGACCTAGGAATTTCGCGGGAGTTATTCACGTTGCTTGCGAAGCAAACCGGTGAAGAACCACCCAAGTGGGCCACCATTGAATTAGCCCATCGTGGGCGGAGTGATGCGCCGTTTTATCTCGATATGGAAAGAGAAAGCGCCGGAACGCGGCGGCTATTGGTTGTGCTTGCTCTCGCATTTCACGCGCTCGACGAAGGCGCGCCCTTGTTCATCGACGAACTGGACGCCAGCCTGCACACACAGGCCGCCGAGGCGGTACTGAAATTGTTCTGCTCGCGGGAGACGAACCCCAAGGGCGCGCAACTCATCGCGACGACCCACGACACCAATCTGCTGGCCTCACACCTACTGCGGCGCGATGAGGTCTGGTTCACTCAAAAAGAAACAGACGGCGCGACCCGACTCTATCCCTTGACCGACATCCGAACCCGCAGGGGCGACAACATCGAGAAAGGATACCTCCAGGGCCGCTACGGTGGAGTTCCCTTCATCGATTCCAGCACGGCTACCGGTTCAACTCTTGGCGCGTCGAACTAGGGCCGACAAGCGCGCCGCCCCGAACCTGAGGCGTCGCCGTCATCGGCGGGAGCCGAAGCGGCGGTTCATTCTGTTTTGCGAGGGAGAGAGGACGGAACCCGCCTATTTTGGCGCGATCAGCCGCGTCTATAGAGGCGCTCTAATCTCCGTCGAAATAGTCCCCGCCGTGGGCGTTCCTTACACCATCGCGGAAAAAGCCGTCGAGCGCGCCCGAACTCTGGGACTCGACCGGCGCAGTCGGAGAAAAAAGGAGTCGTTCGAGGAAAGCGACCAGGTCTGGGCCGTGTTCGATAGAGATGAACATCCTAACTTCGACGAAGCGGCGGCGCTTTGCGAACGAGGCGGCGTCCACGTCGGCCGCTCCAACCCGTGTTTCGAACTCTGGCTGATTCTGCACGAGAAGGATTACGACCGGGCAGAAAGTCGCCATGAGATGCAGAAGATACTCGCAACCCTACGACGAGAATATGACAGAGACTCCGGGAAAACGCCCGACTGCGACGAGATGATCGACCGAGTAGAAGATGCCGAAGAACGGGGTGAAAGACAACTTGAAAACCGAGAACAGGGAGGTAATCCATACGGGAATCCTTCGACGACCGTGGGCCGCCTGACCCGCGCGATTCGCGAAGCCGCAAAGCTCGCGGGGGGATGACGCAACACCCCTATACGTTCACCACCAAAGATGAACCAGCGGAAGCGGGCGGGAAATCATTTTTCTCCGTTTTTTGATTTAGCCTTCACTTATTTCAGCTCAAAAACGTCAATTTCTCTCGAAAACATCCTAAAAGTCGGAGTACGGAACTTTTCCCCAACCAAGCCCTCCCCACGCATTTCCCCGCAATTGCCGTACTCTCTGAAACAACGGATTCCGGTATCGTGCGCGCGGCGAAGGAAAGCGGGAATCGCCGCCCACGCGCCGTCATCAGATAATGTGCGGGAATCGTTTCGAGGAGAGAAATCATGCTCATGGATTCAGGAATGACGATGGGGATGAAAATAATGATATTTCCCGTAAAATTCGATAAATTCACGGGGTTTTTCGATAAATTACTGAAAATTATTATCCGTTTAACCTGCTTTAATACAATGAGTTATCATATAAATATGAGCGCCGCGCACTCAGATTCAGCGGCAAAAAAAGTTTTTCGCCTCCCGCGCATTTCCCCGCAACTGCCCGCATTTGGGTGCGGCGCCATCCCTCCCTCCTCAGTCGGGATTGTCGATCCTCGACGGCAGGCCCCCCATCTCGCGCAGCACCTCGTAGAAGGCGACGGTGTCCTCTTCCGCGTAGCCCCGCTCGTAGGCCATCTGCAGGACCTGCGACCAGATGTTCGTGAACAGCATGGGCGAGCCGTGGAGCTGGCCCTGCTCCAGCATGAGGCGCGAATCCTTGAGGGAGGTCTTCACCTGGCCCTGTTTCGAGTAATCCGCGTGGATCATCTTGGGGCCCTTGTCTATCATCGTCTTGGAGGAACACGCGCCGTCCTTCAGCACTTCGAGCAGGGTGTCCATCTCGAGGCCCACCTTCGTACCGAGCATCAGCCCCTCCGCCAGGGCGAGCCGGTTGCCCGCCAGGATCATGTTGATGACGAGCTTCGTCCGCGCGCCCGAGCCCACCGGCCCCATGTGGTAGGCCGCCCGGCTGAAGCCCGCGAAAACGGCGCGGCAGGCGTCGAAATCCTCCGCCTCGCCGCCCGCGATGACGACGAGATCCTTCGCCACGGCCATCGTGCTCGTCCCGCTCACGGCGGAATCGAGGAAGCGGACCCCCCGCCCGGCCAAGTCACCTGCCAGGCGAACCGAATCCTCGGGACGCGAGGTCGTCGTGTCGAGAAGGTAGAGGCCCTCCTTCGCACCCTCGGCGATGCCCGCCGGGCCGAAAGTGGCCTCCCGCGCGACGTCGCTGGTGGGCAGGGAGGTGATCACGAAATTCACGTCCCTGGCGGCTGCCGCGGGCGTCTCGACGGGGTGGCCGCCTTTTTCGCTTAAGTCGTCCATGCGCGCGGGGTCCACGTCGAAGCCCTGCACCTCGAAGCCCGTCTCCCGCATGTTCTTGATGAACGCCTGGCCCATCAGCCCCATGCCCACGATACCCACGCGTTGCGACATCTTTCTCTCTCCTATGATGGCGATGAATTTCGCTCCCTTTTAGGGCTTTCTCATCCTAAGGACAAGCGCCCCGGTGAGCGGTTCGGATATTACGGCGCGTCTTACCCGTTGACGGCGCTTTCAGAACCATCCCCAGCCGTTGTATTCTCTCGTTGGGAGCGCATCGGTGCTGGTGTGCCGCCTGGACTTCAAATCCAGTGGACGGGGCTAATCACTTCGTCGGTGGGTTCGACTCCCACGCGTTCCCGCCACCTAGAACCCGAAACATCACACGATGGTCAAACCGCCGTCGAGCACCAGGACCTGGCCCGTCATGTAGGACGAACGCGGCGTCACCAGATACTCTATCGCGTCGAGCACCTCATCCACCCGGCCGAACCTGCCCATGGGGGATTTGCGGTAGCGCTCCGCCAAGTTTTCGGGATCGCCGTCTCCCTGGGATTCCCTGAGCTTCGTCAGCACCGGACCTGCCGCAATGGCGTTCACGCGGATGTTCGAATCCGCGAGTTCGACGGCCAGCGCGCGCGTAAGGCCCTCGACGCCTCCCTTGACGGCGACGTAGACCACGCGCTCCCTGGCCGGCGTGCGCGCGTAAAAACTCGACATGTTGACGATGGCGCCGCCGCCGCGCTTTTTCATCTCGGCCGCCGCGCGCTTCGCGCACAGGATGTTCCCCTTGAGGCCCACGGCGAGCGCCAAGTCGACCGTGGCCTCCTCGACCTCCGCCAGGGGGCCGTTTCCCCGGATGACGGCGCAGTTAATGAGAACGTCCACGCCGCCGAATTTCCCTACCACCGCGTCGAAGGCATCCTCGACGCCCTTCTCATTCGAGATGTCCGCACACACGCCGAGGATGGCGCCACCCGCTTCGGTTTCGAGCCTGCGCAGGCCCTCTTCTTCCACGTCCAGGGCCGCCACTTTCGCGCCCATGCCCGAAAACCTGCGCGCGGCGTCCGCCCCGATTCCCCGGGCCGCGCCCGTGATGACGAAAATTTTTCCACTCAAGTCCACGGTGTTCTTCCCGCACTTCGGCCAAATGGAGGGACATGCCGAGTATTCAAAACGAGACGACCCCCTCGCCCCGGAGGATCTCAATCTGCGTCCCCAGCTTCCTGGAGAGCGATGCGAGCGTGCCCAGGATCTCCGCTGATTTCGGCTCCTCCTCGCCTAGAATCCGGGGGCTGCCGTCCGCTTCGATCAAAACGGGTGATATCGCCGCCCGGCTGAGCGCCCCGCCTCTCAAAGTCAGCTTCAGGCAGATCGACTCGCGCGCGGTGGGCAGGAACATCGGGTGGTCGTGATCCAGAACGAAGTTGCCGAGCGCGTAGAAAACGGGCCGACCCCGATACACCTCGACCCCCTGCACGATGTGGGGATGGTGGCCGACGACGACGTCCACCCCCGCCTCGACCGCCGCGTGCGCCGCCGCCTGCTGGGAAAGCGTGAGCGTGCGGCTCTGGCTCGCGCCCCAGTGGAACGAGGCCAGAAGGAAATCGACCCGCGGCCGCGTGCGCTCGACGTCGGCAATCATCGCCGCCAAGTCTTCTTCGTTGACATACGGGGGGCCGTAGAGCGCATCCTGCCGGATGGGCGCAACGCCCGGCTTTGAAGGGCCTGCGCCCCAGCCCAGGGGGAGTTCCAGCACGTAGGACAAGAACCCGTATCGCACGCCGCCTCGCTCGATAACGTCTGGTGTCCGCGCTTCCTGGATGTTCCGGCCCGCGCCCGAATACGCGATTCCGTTTCGCTCGAGCAGTTCCATCGTCTCGACGAACGGCTCGACCCCGTAGTCCATGCAATGGTTGCTGGCGAACGCCAGGACATCGAAGCCGCCCTCGAGATAGCCCTGAATCATCTCCGGGTCATGGCGCATCACGATCTTCCCGCCGGCCGGGACGCCCAGGTGGGACATCGACGCTTCCAGGCCGCCGAAGCGCAGATCGGCCGCTTCCAGATACGAGGCGACCTCCGAGAACGTATTCCGGGGCTCGGGGCGGTCGATTTCCATATCGCCCACCACGACGAGCGTGGACTCTCTATCCGCTGAATCGTGCGCTTCGCTCGGCAACAGCCACCCCCATTGTTGAAATTGCGCGCATCCCTTTCCTCATCCATTCAAAAGGACGGCGCAGTAGATGTCCTATTTCTTGTTTTCCCGCTCCAGGTAGGAGAGATACACGGCCGCGCTGTCCAGTTCTCCATTGCCTGCGCGCGCGCCTTCCCTGTACAGCGGCGCGCATGCGTTGCCTACGGGCGTCACGGCGCCGTTTCTCCTGGCCAGTCTGAGACCAAGCCCGATGTCCTTCCGGATGACGTTCAAGGTGCTCCGGGGACGGCGATACCGGCCCCGCACCATGATGCCGCCGTGGCCATGGAACCCGCTCGAGTCGCCCGCGCGGCTTCTCTTGAGCGTGTCGAACAAGAAATCCTTCCCGAATCCGCTGCGCATCCCCAGCCTCAAGCCTTCGGCGATGACACAGCGCCCCATCGAGGTCATGTAGTTCACGACCACTTTCATCTTGGCCCCGGAACCAGACGGCCCGCAGTAAACCTGATCGGAAAGCATCGTCTCCAGAAGCGGCGCCACTTTGTCGTAGGCTTTCCTGTTCCCGCCCACAAGAAACAAGCCCTCGCGATTCGCCACGTAGTCGCTGTTGCCGCTCACGCTGGCGTCCAGGTAGGGAATTCCCCTCTTCCGGCAAAGTCCAGCGTGTTTTTTCGAATCCTCCGGATCCGAAGTCGTCGTGTCGAGAACGACTTCTGGAGCGGATTTGGGCGCGCAGGCCAGATAACCGTCTTTCCCCCGTGCGGTCTGAAGGGATATCTTCGAGTTGGGAACGGAGATGAATACCACTTCAGCGGCTTCTGCCACTGCGCGGGGCGATTCCAGGACCTCTCCCCCCAGGCGTTTGAACTTCTGTCTCGCTCCCACCAGCACGTCGGTTCCCACGAGGCGATGGCCGTCTGCGATGAGGTTTTTGGAAAACGCCTGACCCATGAGGCCCAGGCCGATGAAACCGATGGTTCTTATCGTGTTCTTCTTCTCGGGCATCTTGCCCCTCCCATCAAGAGATAATTTGGAAAAGCGTAAAGCGGGAGACGCGAGGGACTACTCGCTTACGAGTTCCACTCTGTATCGGTGCTGATCTCCGCGGTAATAGATCTGAGAGAATTCGACGGGTTCCCCGCTCTTGCTGTAGACGAAGGTTTCCACGTACAAAACCGGCGCCAGGACGCCGATGGAAAGATGGTCGGCGACGTCGCTCTCGGCGATGCGCGCCTCGAACGTCTGCTGAATCTTGCCCAGCGGGATATTCAGCCGACTCTTCAGGATGTGGAGCATGCTGCGGGTGCGGATATCTTCTAGCGGAATATCCTTAGCGAGCTTTCGGGGCAAATAGTTCATCACGTAGCAAAGGGGCGTTTCCTCCGCCATCCTCAGGCGCTGAACCCTGGTCAACTTCTCCCCGTCGCCCAGGCCGAAGAATTTCTGAAGCCGGGCCGCAGCATCTACGTCTTCCGTCGATATGACCCGCAACTCCTCCCCGCCCGCGCCTTCCTCCCAGACGACGCCGGTGAGTTGAATCATCTTCGATTTCACGCCCCCGTGGTTCACGAACGTGCCCTTGCGGCGCTCGCGCGTCAGGAGCCCTTCTTTCTCCAGTATGGCGAGGGCTTGCCGCAGGGTGACCCGGCTGACGCCGAAATGTTTGGAAAGGTCCAATTCCTTGGGGAGCTTCATGCCCGCGAACAGTTCTCCGCTTTCGATTTTGCCGCGCAAGAGATTCGCGATCTGGTAGTAGTAAGGGATGAATTCGTTCGAAAACGGTTTTTCGGCGATCAGTTCCCGCATCCTCTCCTCACTTTCCACATCCTCGTAAACCGACGGGCTTCAAGTCTCAAGCAAGGCGCAAGTTTCACATATCGCAACTTCGTTGAAAACGGGCATCTTCGCGAAAATAACACTTGCGATCTTTAATGGTATTAAATATAATACCATTATTCAAGATTTAATTCACAATTTTCGTTAAGGTTTTGAGGCGAGAATTGCTTTCGCTGGTTACAATAATTGATGTTTTTTCGTTCACCCTTTGGATGAGTGCCGCATGAAACTCGAAGGACGCGCCGCGCTCGTTACCGGCGCAACGCGCGGTATTGGCAAAGCCATCGCCCACGCATTGGCGCGCGAAGGCGCTACCGTCGCCGTGCACTACCACGCAGGTGAGGCAGCGGCGCAGGAGACCGCGAAAGCGATTCAAGAAGGAGGCGGCAGCGCCTTCTGCGTACAGGCCGACGTGAGCCGGCATGACGAGGTGGAGCGCATGTTCGAAGAATGCGAGAAACACATGGGTGGGGTGGACATCCTCGTCAACAACGCGAGGCAACTGGTGAAGGGCAGAGCTTTTCTCGAGATGAGCTGGGAGGAGGACTACGAGCCCCAGGTTCAGGTGATGCTCAAAGGCGCTTTCCATTGCTGCCAGGCGGCGCTGCCGGGTATGCGGGAGCGGGGCCGGGGCCGCATCGTCAACGTCTTGTCCACCGTCCTGGGCGAGAAGCGCGCACGCACGAATTCCTACGGGGCCGTCAAATCCGCCCTTTTGTATTTCTCGCAAAACCTGGCCGTGGAAATGGGCCCCTACGGCGTCACGGTCAACATGGTCTCGCCGGGACTCACCGAAACGGAGCGGCCCATCCTCCATGCGGAGGATTATCAAAGAGAATACATCGACGCCATCCCGATGAAGCGCCTTGGGCGCTCCGAGGACGTCGGGGGCGCCGTGGTGTTTTTCTGCAGCGATGAGGCCGCTTACGTGACGGGCGTGAACATGGCCGTCTCGGGCGGCAAGGTGATCTTTTAACGATACGCAACGCGAAGGAGAGGAAAGTTGGGATTTTCGACCAAAGAGCGTGACCGCCGCCACGCGAATCTAAGGGAACAAATGGAGCGCGAGGATCTGGACGTTCTCGTCGTCTACGGCAACAGCGGCCGCCAGGGGCCGCGCACGGGCAATCTGGCCTACGTCAGCAATTTCATCTCATTCTCCGGCCAGCAGATGCTGGTCTTCCCGCGCGAGGGGGAGCCCGTCCTGTTCGTGGGGGTGGAGAACCAGCGAATCGAATCCCTGCGAAACGGATGGATCACCGACACCCGCTGTGAGGCCATGACGCCCGTTCCGAAACAGGCATGCAATTACCTGAACGAAATCACCTCCTCAAGTTCCAGAATCGGTATCTCCTCGCTCGCCATCATCCCCGTCGCCTGGCACCAGCAGCTTGTGGATCAGGTGAGCGCGAAAGAATGGGTGGAAGCGGGAGAGTTGATCTGGAAGCTGCGCCTCGTGCAAAGCGATGAGGAAGTCGAAATGTCGCGCCACGCGGCCCGGCTTGGCGACAAGGTGTGGGATCACCTCTGCGGTTTCATACGTGAAGGAGTGACGGAACTCGACATGCGCGCCGAGATGGACCGGGTGATCATCCCCGAAGGGGGAGTTGAGAACTTCAACATGATGGGCCTGGCAAGCATGGCGAACGGCGGCGAAGCGCCCTGGGGCTACGTCATTCCCCAGACGGATCGCCCCATCAAGCAGGGCGACGCCGTCCTGCTGGAAATCTCCCCGCGCGTTAAGGGATACTGGAACCAGATAGTGCGTGTTCTGGCATTGGGCGAGGCGGAGAAGTGGCTGGTCGACGCCCACCAGGTGGTGCGCGAGGCGCGCGACGCTTCGCTGGAGCATCTCGGGCCGGGCAAGCCGATGGTCGGCATGGTCACGGCGATGAACGACGTTTTCGAGAAACACGGCTACGAGGTATGGCCCTACGGTCTGGTGCACCTCACGGGCCTGGACCTCACGGATTACATGATTACGCCGGTATCCGAGGGAGACCTTGAACCCGGAATGGTGGTGACGACGCATCCCATGTTCAACCTGGGACCCAACCGCCAGATTTTCTGGGGTGAAACCTATCTGGTCACGGATGGTGGCTATGAACCGCTGAACACGAGTACGGATGAATTGGTTTGTCTCTGACGGCTTGTTTGATTCTTACCTGAGAGGAGGAACACGAGATGAAGAAGCTTTGGCTTTGGATGGTTGTTCTGTCGCTGCTGTTGCTCCCCGTGGGAGTGAAGGCGGCGCCCAAGGGGAAGGTGGTGCTGGGCATGGCCGGTGCGCTTACGACGTTCGATCCGCACACCTTCAGTTCCCTGCCGATTTCGATGCATCACCCGAACGTTTTCGAGACGCTGCTCGCGCGCGCTCCCGACGGCTCCATGACGAACCAGCTCGCCGAGAGCTACAAGATGGTGAGTCCCAAGGTGTGGGAGTTCAAGCTCAGGAAGGGCGTGAAGTTCAGCAACGGCGACCCCGTGAACGCGGCGGCCGTCAAGTTCAGTTTCGAGCGGATCCTAGACCCCAAGATGAAATCGAGGCAGTACCGCTACTTCAAGAGCATGGCGAAACTCGAAGTGGTCGACGAGCACACGGTCCGGATTCACACGAAAAAACCCGACCCCATGCTCCCGCCGTTCCTGGCGATCTACGGCTTCATCGTGCCGCCCGACTACTACAAGAAA
Source organism: bacterium (assembly GCA_022825065.1). Taxonomy (GTDB): domain Bacteria; phylum UBA8248; class UBA8248; order UBA8248; family UBA8248; genus Bin107. The sequence goes on along the minus strand of JAJDYR010000013.1, from coordinate 25,513 downwards.
CACGACAAAAAACACCTCTCTCGCAACCCGGTGGGCAGCGGTCCCTTCGTGATGAAGAAATGGCGCAAGGGCCAGGAAGTCGTCTACGAGGCGAACCCCAACGCCTGGAGAAAACCCAGGGTGAAGACGGCAGTGGTGAAGTTCATCCCCGAGTCCACCACGCGCGTCTCCGCACTCATCTCGGGTGACGTGGACGTCATCGACAACCTGCCTCCGGCCCTGAGCGAGCGCGTGCGCGCGAGCGGCAAGACAGACGTCATCGCCAAGCAGTCGCCGCGCACCAACTACATCCTGATGGTGATCAAAGAGGGCGCGCCCTGGATGGACGTGCGGGTGCGTCGGGCCATGAACCTCGCCATCAACCGTGAGGCCATCACCAAGAACGTGATGATGGGCTTCGCCAAGTCGGTGGCGATCATCCAGGGTCCCGCGAGCTTCGGCTTCAACCCCGAACTCAAGCCCTATCCCTACGACCCCGCCCAGGCGAAGAAACTGCTCGCCGAGGCCGGGTTCGCGAAGGGATTCTCCTTCGACGTGTACATCCCCCGCGGACGCTTCATGATGGGCAAGGAAGCGCTCGAGGGCATCGCCGGCCAGTGGGCGAAAGTCGGCCTCAAGGCGAACGTTCGCGTGATGGAATGGGGCGCGATGAAAAAGATCATCTTCAGCAAGTACAAGAAGAACGTGAAACCGTTCCTGTACTATCTGGCTCGGATGAACACGGCCTTCAGCGCGGAGCACATGTTCGCCGGCGCCATCAGCAGCCGTTCGGCCTACGGCGGATTCCGCGACAAGGGCGTGGACGCGATGATCAACGACGCGCGCTCGACGCTGGACAACAAGTCGCGTGAGAAGAAATATCAGGAAATCGCCCGCGTACTGCGTCACGAGAAGGTGCCGATCGTTCCGCTGTATCAGACCTTCCGCATCTTCGGCGCGAACAAGAAGATAGACTGGAAACCACGCGCCGACGGAAAGCTGATAGCCGCCGAGGTCGGCCTCAAGTAGGATCGATTTTATCATTCGAAGCGAAACTCCGGCCGGGGCGTGAATCAACCACGCCCTGGCCGGAGGCGTTCGTAAGATAAAGCGCCTTGATCGAAATTTACGCACAGAGCATAGAAGGAATTACATGCGGATATTGCTTCCCACAACCAAACCAGAAAATAGGGAAGGGTTGCTTGACTGGATGAAAGGTCGAGAGTGTTCATCCTGGCGGGTTACAACTGGACCGGAAGATTGGAAATGGTTCCTTGCAGAGCCAGATAAGCATTGGAAAACTGGTTACTCGGCTAAAACATTAGCTCATTGCTGGGAGAACGCTGAAGATCGTTTTCCGCTTGAGATATCAGCCGCGTTCAATACCACCGCCGATCCACTGCTTGATGACCTAACCCCGATCTTGGCCGTACCTGAATTCAAAGTGCCTCTTCCTGGTGGCACTAGATCGTCGCAAAACGACATATTCGTCGTGGCAAAGTCCCGTAAGGGGCTGATAACCATCATGGTTGAGGGGAAAGTTGACGAGTCGTTTGATGAAAAACTGGGGAAATGGCGCAAGAATGCATCATCGGGGAAGAAAAACCGACTGAAACACATATTGAAAAAACTCGGCCTCGAGCACACCAAACCACCTGATGAAGTGCGTTATCAGCTTCTGCATCGCGCCGCTTCGGCGATTATAGAAGGCGAACGTTTTCGCGCAGTTGCCGCCGTCATGCTCGTGCATTCGTTTAGTCAAACCAAGCCTCAAACAGGCTGGTCAGATTATGAGAAATTCTTGGAGCTCTTTGGTGTTCAGGCATCGGCTGAAAAAGCGCAATGTCTTTCTCCCGATTCATCGAAAATACCGCTTTTTGCAGCGTGGGTAGCTGGCAATGAAAAATATCTACACTGTTGAATGCGTCAGTCCACCATCAGGCGGCCCCTCTGATGCGAGTGGCGGGTCGCCTTGTGTAAAGAGACACCTATGGCCGGATATGTCGTAAAGCGCTTGATTCAGGCAATCGTCCTCCTCAAGTGCGTCATGATCATCGTGTTTCTCCTGCTTCACATGACGGGCGACCCCGTCCTGGTGATGCTCGACACCGATGCGACCCACGAAGACATCGAGCACCTGAGAAAACTCATGGGGTTCGACCAGCCGCTCCATGTGCAGTACGGGCGGTTTTTCTCGAACGCCCTGCAGGGGAATTTCGGGGAATCCACCGAACACGGCGAATCGGCCATGGGCCTCGTTCTGGAGCATTTCCCGGCGACGATAGAGATGGCGGTTGGCGCCTTCGCCTTCGCCGTGCTCATCGGGATTCCCTTCGGTTGCCTGGCGGCATTCAGAGAGGGTTCGACTTACGACAAGGGCTGCGTGGGAATCACGGTGCTGATGCAGGCGGTTCCCGATTTCTGGCTGGCGATCATGTTCATCATGTTCTTCTCGGTGACGCTGGGGCTTTTGCCCTCTTTCGGCCGCGGCGGGTGGGAGCATTTCATCATGCCGGCTTTCGCCGCCTCCACGTATCACCTCGCCCGGCTCGCAAGGCTCATGCGCTCCCAGATGCTCGAGGTGCTGCGCCAGGACTACATCACCACGGCGCGGGCGAAGGGGTTGAGCGAAAAAATCGTGCTCATGGTCCACGCTCTTAAGAATTCCTCGATCCCCATCGTGACCGTCATGGGACTGGATTTGGGCATTCTCCTCGGGGGAACCGTGATCATCGAGGTCGTTTTCGCCTGGCCGGGAGTCGGGCGGCTGGTGGTCGATTCGATCGCGAACCGCGATTTCCCGATCGTCCAGGCCGCCGTGTTTCTTCTGGCGTCGGGGTTCGTGATCATCAATCTGGCGGTGGATTTGGTATACGCCTATCTCGACCCGCGGATCAGTTACGAATGAGAGAACAAGCGCTCGCGATTCAGGAAACGATGGAACTCGAAGCGCTCCCCGAGCGCCCGAAGGTATGGGCATCTTTGTGGAAGGATAAATCCGCACTCCTGGGCTGCGTGATTCTCTTGTCAGTGGTTGTGATGGCCGTCTTCGCACCATTGCTCGCTCCCATGGATCCCCAGGCCCAACTCCTGGACAGAAATCTCAAGCCGCCCATGTGGTCGGACGGCCAGCAAATCTACCTGCTCGGCACGGATCACCTGGGGCGGGACTTTCTGAGCAGGCTCATCTACGGCGCGCGCATTTCGCTGCTGGTGGGCTTTTTCGCCGTTTTGCTCACGGGATGCTTCGGGCTTTGCGTGGGGCTGGTGGCGGGCTATTTCGGCGGAAAGGTGGATTTTCTGCTCATGCGGCTCGTGGACCTTGTGCTCTCGTTTCCGTTCATACTGCTGGCGCTGGCGACCATCGCCATCGTGGGGCCGAGCCTCGTCGTGCTCATACTCGTGATGTCGATGCGCATCTGGGTCATCTACGCCCGCGTCGTGCGCGGCGAGGTGCTCACGCTGCGCGAGCAGGAGTTCGTCCAGGCGGCGCGGAGCATCGGCGGGAGTCATTTCCGCATCATCGTCCGCCATATTCTCCCGAACGTCCTGGCCCCCGTCATCATCATCGCCTCCCTGTATCTCGGAAGGATGATCATCATCGAGGCGGGGCTGAGCTTTCTGGGTCTCGGCGTTCCGCCGCCCACGCCTACCTGGGGCGGCCTGCTGAGCGACGGGAAGGTGCACCTCTACACCTCTTGGTGGGTCGTCACCCTGCCCGGTCTGGCGATTACGGTGACGGTTCTGGGGGCGAACCTCGTGGGCGACTGGTTGAGAAACGTGCTGGACCCGCGTTTGAAATCGGTGTGAGTTCGTTACGGAATGAGGAGAGAAACAAGATGAGCGATCCATTGAGGGTGGCCGTGGTCGGGCTGGGCCGCTGGGGCAACACACTGGCGTCCTACATCGAGAGAACGCCCGGGATGAAGATCACCACGTGCTTCACCAGAACGCCCGAAAAACGAAAGGCGTTCAGCGAAAAATTCTCATGCGGCGAGGAGGCGAGCTACGAGGCGGTGGTGCGTCACCCCGATGTGGACGCCGTGGTCATCGCTGCGCCCAACAACAAGCACGCCGAACTCGCGATGGCGGCGGCCGAACAAGGGAAGCACGTACTCGTCGACAAGCCGATCGCCGCCTCCATCGCGGATGCCAAGAAGATGATCCGCGCCTGCGAGGACGCCGGCGTCACCCTGGGCGTAGGCGCGAGTTCGAGATGGCTCCGGGGCCATCGCCTCTTCAAGCAACTGCTCGATGAGGGAACCATCGGCACCCTGGCGATGGCCGAGACCAACTATTCGAACGACCGGGGGCTTCACTACACGCCGGACAACTGGCAATGGTACGCGGAAGGCTCCCCCGGCGGCCCGCTCCTCCAGGTGGCCATACACCAGGTGGACAACCTCCTGTATCTCTACGGGCCGATAAAGCGCGCGTCTGCGGCGTTCAGCAAAATAAAGACAAAATCGGAAATTCCCGACGTGAGCGTCGTGTGGTTCGAGTTCGAATCCGGCCTGCTCGGCACGCTGGGGACGAGCTTCATCAGTCCGCGCACGCCGAACGGGCGCTACACCTATTTCATGAACGCCTACGGGGATGAGGCGAACCTCTACCACGACAGGTGGGAGGGCATCAAAATCCTGCGACCCGACGGGGAGAAGCGCGAAGAGATCCCGTATGAGGAATACCCGAGACAAGACTACCTGATAGAAGAATTCAAGGATTTCGCAGGCGCCGTCCGGGATAACCGCCCGCCCGAGGTGGGCGGACCCGAAGGACTCCACGTTCTGGGCGCCGTGTGGGCGGCCATGCGCTCCTGGGAGCGCGGTGAGCCCGTGGAAGTGGCGGAGGTACTCGAAGAAGGCGATTAGACGCAAATGGCGGCGGGGCAGACCCGCCCTTCACAGGAAGGAAGGAGACCTATGTACGACTACCGAATGACCGACGAGCAAAAAGAGTATAAAAGAATCGCGCACGAATTCGCGCGGGACGAAATCCGGCCCATCAGCCTGGAACTGGATCACAAGGAAGACCCGCTGGATTGCGCCTACATGCCCCATCTTCTCGAAAAACTCGACAAGACGGGCCTCCGAACGATGAGCATCCCCAAGGAATACGGCGGCGGCGGCGTGGACGATCTGCTCACGCACTGCATCGTGGGCGAGGAGATTTCCTGGGGCGACAGGGGCGCCACGGGGTTCATGCTCTCCTCCACGAAGATCGCCCACATCCTCGCGAGCGAGCTGCTGGGAGACCCGGAACTGGCGGACTACTGGATGCGCGAGTACGTGAGCGACCCCACGTTCCTCATCGGCACGGCGACGACAGAGCCGCAATCGGGTTCCGAGAACCAGCTCCCCTACAACGGGGCGGACGGCGGATACCAGACCACCGCCGTGCTCGACGGGGACAACTACATCGTGAACGGGAAGAAGCACTTCATCTCCAACGTGGGCTGGGCGCGCCTCATGTTCACGTTCGTGCGCACGAACCCCGACGTGGGCGTCGAGCAGGGGGCTTCCCTCCTCATGGTGCCCACGGACGCGCCCGGCGTGAAGATGGGCAAGGTGCACAACAAGATGGGCTACCGCCTGAACCAGAACGCGGAGATCATCTTCGAGGACGCGGTCGTCCCCGCCAAGTACCGCCTGGGACCAGAAAACTGCGGCGTCTCCTACATCCGGCGCCACCTGCGCGGCGACGCCCTCATCAACGCGGCGGGTCAGATCGGCGTGGCGCGCGCGGCGTATGAGAAATCGCTCGAATTCGCGCAAAACCGCAAACAGAGCGGACGACCCATCGCGCACCACCAGTCGGTCGGCATCAAGCTCGTCGACATGTACACGAAAATCCAGGCGGCGCGCGCCTACGTCCACTACGCGGCGTGGCGTCAGGACATGCGCCACGAGATTCCCATCGACCCGCCCATGACGCTCACCGCCAGCGCCTTCGCGCACGAAATCTCCTGCGACGTCACGAAAATGGCGATGGAGATACACGCGGGCGTGGGCGTGCAGCGTGAGAATTTTCTCGAAAAATGGTTCCGCGACACGCACAACATGCTGTTCTCGAGCGACGGCGGGAACAACATGAAGAAGGTGCGCGCGATGTACGCCATCACCGGCGAGTGGGGCGCGCGGAGCGAGGAGGAAAACCCCGTGCCGGGCGGCGCCTACGTCGCCGTTGGTGACGGACTCTAGGACCATCACGAACAAGGGAGGAAAAAGGGTGGCATCACGAACCCATCACGTGCATCACGTCGCCAAGGACCCGCAAGCGGCGGCGGATTTCTACATCGACCACTTCGGCGGCGAGCTGTTCACGCCCGAGATCGAATACCGCGGCTCCCCCTACATCAGCGTGATGCTGGGCGAGGTGGAGATACGCATTCGCGGCTTGAGGGCCGATGAGGACGATTCCATGGCCAAGGTGGGCCGCGGCCTCCATCACTTCGGAATCCAGGTCGAAGGCATCGACGAAGTGGCGGAACGCCTGGAGAAAGCAGGCGTCGTCTTCACGAAAAAACCGGGAGACGGCGTTCTGGGTTCGCGGACAGCCTTCATCATCGCGCCCGACAACGTCGTGATCGAACTGGTGGAAGAGCCTTAAGAACGATTCGTTACCTCACAAAAAAACTTTCGGGTCGCTGAGCGCGGTGTGCCATTCTCGCCGCGCGGGCGTCCCCGCCAGAGGAGAAGAAATACATGCCGGGATTCGCGCGGGGCCAATTCAACGTCGACTACGAGGAGCGCGTCGACGTGGGCGCACTCCGCCGAAAGCGGGTGGAGAAGGCGCAGAAAGCGATGGCCGAGCAGGACATCGACGCACTTTTCCTCTGGAAGGTGGAGAACGTACGCTACCTCACGAGCATGCGCTCCTCTTTTCTGGCGCACCGCGAGGGAACGAGAAACGCCGTCATCCTCCCGCAGGAGGGAAGAGCGCACGTCATGACCAACGGGGGCGAGATTCCCCGCGTCTCGCGCGACATGCCCTGGATAGAGAAATTCCATCACCTGGCGAAGATGGAGGAGCAGCCCCTCGTGGACAAGATGATCCGCGAGACGCTGCGCCCCCTCTTTGAAGACCTCGGCCTTATCGGCAAGCGGGTGGGTCTCGATCTCATGACGTTCATCCAGTTCAGCGCCTACCAGAAGCACCTGGACGACGTGGAGTTCGTGAACGGCGATTCGTTCATGCACAAGGTGCGCCGCCACAAGATGCCCGAGGAGGTCTACATGATCCGCGAGGCCTGCGCGATCGCCGACGCCGTGAACGAGGAGGCCATGGACAGCGTGCGCGCCGGAAAGCGCGAGTGCGACGTGGCGGCGGACGCGATGAAGGTGCTCCACCACTACGGGGGCGAAATGGCGCACCTGGTCTCCCCTTTCGTCGCCTCGGGCGAGCACATGTCGCCGCCCTATCGCTTCGCGAGCGACAAGATCATCCGCAGCGGCGATCTGGTGTTCATCGACATCGGCGCGCAGTGGAACGGGTATTTCGGCGACGTGGCTCGCACGATGATCTGCGGAAAGCCCTCGAAACGGCAAAAGGAGATCTACACCGCCGTGCATGAATCCCTGGAGTTGGGTCTCGAGCGCACCCGGCCGGGGTTCACCAACAAGCAGGTGGCCGAGCGCATCTGGGAGACGGGCGAGAAATACGGCTTGAGGAAGAACTGGTTCTCGCTCAGCATCGGCCACGCGGTGGGCACATCCCCCAACGAACCTCCCTACATCGGAGAGCCCGACCCGGACTCGGAAGAAGTGGACTTGGAACCCGGCATGGTCTTCGCCATCGAGCCGCTCATCTGGGTGCCCGACGTGCCCGGAGGCGGCGGCGTGCGCATCGAGGAGACGGTGCTCATCACCGAAGAGGGACATGAGGTGCTGACGCGCTCGCGCATGGACGACCGCCTGCTTCTTTGAGACGCGCCGCCCCGCCAGACCAATCACCGGAAAACTCCCGAACATTCAAAGCGGCGACTTGCCTGCTGCGACACTCGCTCCCGATTGAAGGCGAGTCGAACGGGGCGTAGAATGCCGCTCGTCGTTCCTGTCCAAGTCATCGAGGAGGCTCGCGTTGACGCTTTTCGATAGAACCGAACTCGGCGTCGCCGTCGTGGGCGCCGGAAGAATCGGCACCCACCGCTCGCGCCTCGCGGCGCAGCACCCCGCCGTCCGCTTTCTGGCGATCTCGGACGCCGAGCCCGAGCGCGCCAAAGCGCTCGGCGAACGCGTGGGCGCACAGGTGGCGTCCGGGAGCAACGAGGAGGTCATCTCCCATCCCGACGTGGGTGCCGTCATCGTCTCGACTTCCGAGTTCGCCCACGTGGAGCCGGTGCTCCAGGCCTTGGAGCTCGGCAAGCCCGTTCTGGTGGAAAAACCCATCGCGATGACGCTGGAGGACGCCGACCGCCTTCTCACCACGGCGGAAAAATACGAGACCGACCTCCGCGTGGGCTACATCATGCGCTACAAGCGGCGTTATTTCCTGGGAAAAGAACAGATACAGCAGGGCCGCCTCGGGAGGCTGATAGGTGCTACGGGCCGCGTGTTCAACACCAGGGCGCAGGCGTTCGAGATACTGAAGCGCTCGGCGGACGCCACGCCCGTACTCGACGTGCTCACCTACTGGGTCGACATGATGTGCTGGTTCATGGAGGGAAACCCGCCCGTCGAGGTGGTCTGCCGGGGAGGAGGCTTCGTCTTCAAGGAGGCGGGGTATCCGAAGGTGGACGACGTGAGCTGGACGATCATGACCTTCGCCGACGGCGCGACAGTGAACCTGGGGATATGCTACGCCCTGCCCGAGAAGTACCCCACCGCCGGGCAGAGCATCCGTCTGGAAGTCATCGGGACGGACGGCGTGATGCTCTTCGACGAAGACCACAAGGAGAACATCCTCTACACCGAGAAGGGCTATCCACACGCCTACGTCCCCGACCACTACCTGCCGATGGTCTTTCTCGGCAGCACGTCTTCGGGCGACTGGGCGCTCGACACCATGTACGGCCCCATCGGCGATGAGACCAGGAGCTGGCTGGACCACCTGTCCACGGGGCGGCCCTGCTATCTCGCCACGGCGGAGGACGCGCGCCAGACCCTGGAGGTGACCATCGCCATGGAGGAATCGGCGCGCACCGGCGACGCCGTGAAGCTCCCCCTGGGAGAGGGACACTAGGGAATGATGCTTTTATTCTTGAATAAACGGCGCGCGCCGTGTCATATCTGTATGCAGGCGGCGAGACCGGCGCCCCCTGGACGAGGTGAAGCGAAGGCGCAAAATTTTATCCGGTGATCGGGCCTTGGAATGAACCAGGAAAATCCTTTTCACGCAAGAAAAAGCGGCATCCTGCTACACCCCACCTCGCTGCCGGGCGATGCCGCCTTCGGTGATCTGGGCGACAAAGCGTTCGAGTTCGTCGATCAACTCGCATCCTCCGGCCAGAGCTGGTGGCAGATGCTGCCCGTATGCCCCACCGACGAGACGGGCTCCCCTTATGTCTCCTCATCCACCTTCGCGGGAAACCCCCTGCTGATATCGCTCGAAAGACTCGCCGAAGAGGGCCTCCTCTCTCCGGAAGATTTGGAGAACCATCGCCTGCCCGACGATGGGGATATCGAGCCTGCCCAGGCGCTCAAGGCCCATGAATCGCTGCTCGCGGAAGCGTTCGAGACCTTCTCGAACGACGGCGGGGCGCGCGACGCGGCGTTTACGGCGTTTTGCGAGGCGCAGGCCGGCTGGCTGGCCGACTACGCGAGGTTCCGTGCGTTAAAACGCGCATTCGGCGGTGCTCCCTGGTGGGAGTGGCCCGAGGATGCGAGGCATAAAAACCCCGATGACCCCGACTTTGACAAAAACATACGCTACGCGCATTTCGAGCAATTCCTCTTCGACCGCCAGTGGCGCGCGCTCAAAGACTACGCCGCAGGCATTGGGGTCAGCTTCATCGGCGACATCCCCATCTACGTCGCCCACGATTCGGCGGACGTATGGGCGCGGACGCACCTGTTCGAACTCGACGAATCACGCCGGCCGAGCGCCTATGCGGGCGCGCCGCCCGATTACTTCAACGAGGATGGCCAGCACTGGGGGAATCCCCTCTACGACTGGGCCGCGCACTCTGATGAGAATTTCGCATGGTGGAAGATGCGCATGGCCGTGAACGTCTCGCGGTTCGACGCGTTGCGCCTCGATCACTTCATCGGCTTCGCGCGCTTCTGGGCGATTCCGGCGGATGCCGAATCCCCCAGGGAGGGCGCCTGGCGCGAGGGCCCGGGCGAGGCTTTTTTCGGCGCGCTGGAGGAGGAATTGGGCTATCTGCCGCTAATTGCCGAGGACCTGGGTTCGGTGGGCGACGACGTCCACGCCCTGCGGGACCGCTTCGGCCTGCCCGGCATGCGCGTGTTGCAGTTCGCCTTCGACGGCAGCCCGGACAACCCCCATCTCCCCCACAACATTCCCGAGAACACGGTGGTCTACACCGGCACGCACGATAACGATACGGCTCTCGGCTGGTTCCACGGCGCGGACCCGATTCTCCGCAACGAAACGCCCGCAGGCTTCGCCATCTCGCGCGCCACGGCGCTCAGGACTTTCGGGGGAGAGCCCGAGGACATCAACTGGTCGATGATCCGCGCGGCGATGAAATCACGGGCCGCGCTCGCCGTCATCCCCGCCCAGGACGTCCTGGGCCTCGGCAACGAGGGCCGCATGAACCGCCCCGGCGTCCCGCAGGGCAACTGGGTCTGGCGGATGCGCGAGGGCGCATGGAACGGAGAAATCCAGGAGAGACTCCTAGGTCTCACGCAGCGCAGCGGCCGGGCGCCGGAGTGAGATCGGCCCGGCGCGCTACGCTGCTTCACCCCTGAACTCTTCGGCTTTCATAAAGTACCGGGGGGCTCCCTTTATCGGGGAGAAATCTCCCCCCACGGGGCCGTTGAAAAAGTCGGAGAGGGAAAATTTATTTGTGTGTAGGGGTCGCATATATGCGACCCTGTTTTTTCACTCACTACGAGGGCCGCATGTATGCGGCCCCTACACTCCCTTCGGCAAGGCGGAATCCTATTGCCGTCATTGTAGAGGTTTCTCAGCAGACCCGGTGGGGGGGGTGAATTCCGAGCAAGAAGGGCTTTTTCAACAACCCTCTCACGTAACCGGCGGTATCTCGAAGGCGTTGAGCGTCAGGGAGATGGCCGAGTAGAAGCCCACGAGGGCGGTGAGGTCGACCACGCCCTTCTCGCCGAGCAGGGAAAACGCCTCCTGATAGGCGGCGTCCGACGCCTTTTTGGTTTCGAGCAATTCGGTGCAGTACCTGTGAACGCAAAGTTCGAGGTCTGTGCCTTCCTCCGGCGTCTCCTGCGCCATGACGGCGGCCACGAGGGCGGGCGTAAGACCGCTGTCCAGGGCCTGCGCCTCGTGCGCGGAGAAAGCATAAGTCGCCCCCCAGTGGCGCGTGGTGATGATGATGGCGAGTTCGCGGATGTCCTCGGTGATGACGCTTTCCTCGTAATAAAACTTCATGAGATTGCGCAGGGCGATGACGAGGCCCGGGCTGCGCACCCAGACGCCGAAAGGCCCGCGCACGCCGCCGCGCTGGTTGGCGATGAGTTCCTCATAGGCATCTCGTTGACGGGGCGGCATGTTCTCGGGTTCAAGCGGTGCGAGTCGGCTCATCGGCGGTTCTCCTCTCGGGGTCGTTCATCCGGAAATTTTGCTACAATGGCGAAAACATTCTCTTCTCTTATCCTAGCGAGGTATCTCATGAACTTCGAAGATGCAAGACCGTTTATGGAGAAAAACCACAAGGGGATGGTCACGAGCTTGAGGCCGGACGGCACGGCGCAATCGAGCATCATCGTCTGCGGTGCGTATGGGGACTGCGCCGCGTTCGTCATCGTACGCGGCTGGTCGGTCAAGCTAAAAAACCTGCGCAAGAACCCGCAGTGCACGGTGCTCTACGTCACCCCCGACTGGCGCACCTGGGTGAGCGTGGAGGGCAAGGCCAGGCTCTTCGACTACGAGAACACCGGAAAAGAGGAAATGCGCGTGATGTTCCGCGAGGTGTTCCGCGCCTGCGGAGATTCCGACCACCCCGACTGGGAGGAATACGACCAGGCGATGGTGGACCAGGGCGCGGTCGCCGTGCTGGTCACGCCCGAGCGCGTCTACGGCCGCCTGCCGGCTTAAGTTTCGAGCGATTCCACAAAGGCGGAGATTCCCTCCTCGAGCGAGAAGCTGTGCCGCCAGCCTGTCTCTCGCTTAAACGCTCTCGCGTCGAGGCCGATTCTGAACACCTCGCTCGGGCGCAGTGACGCTTTTTCCACGCTCACGGGGTTTTTCCCCATGCAGCGGGAGAGAATCTCGAGCAGCGCCTCCACCTCGGTGATGACGCCGGTGCCGACGTTGTAGGCCCCGCCGTCCGCACCGCCCTTCCCCGCCGTGAGGAACGCTTCGACCACGTCTTTCACGTAGACGTAGTCGCGCCCCGCGCATCCCGAAGTGGCTCGGCCAGGCTGTGCGTCACGCTCGACTGGGCCGCCAGATGGTGCATGACGTCGGGGCGCGCCTCTTCGGCCACGTCCCCCTCGTGAAAAACGGCGCCCGAGGGGATGTTTTCCAACGCGCCCGAGGCGAGATTATCCACCACCCGGACGGAATCGCCCGCCTCCAGGCAGGCTTCCGCTACATGGGAGCCGACGAAGCCTGCGCCTCCCGTCACCAGCACGTTCGCCATCTCGGATTCTCGATCCTTACAAGAACCGGGTGCGCCGGACACGAAGTCCAGAGGCGGCCCGAGAAACATGAAGCGGCCGCTCCCCCAACCGCATGGAGAATATGTTCGCCCATATCAAACCAACCATTGCGGATTGCGTCGCGGATTTCAACCACGGGCCGTGTCTTGCCGGAATGGCAGACATCATAGATTCGGGGTTGTAGGGACAACCCCCCGTGGTTGTCCCTTGTCAGGCGGCGTATCAGGACAGGCACGGGAGCCTATCCCTACAAAACCAACCCCCCCTACCCCCCCTTGACAGGGGGGTATGAAAAGGCAATGCGCCCCGGCGGGTTGAGGGGGCTTTGTTTTTTTTACCCCCCTGTCAAGGGGGGGTAGGGGGGGTTGGTTTTATGGGGTTTCCTTTCAGAGGGTTGCCATTCCCCTCTCAGGGGGTTTTTCAGCAACCCCTCAAGGGGGGTGATTCCAAACAACAGGAATGCCTGACGGCAAGAGGAAGGCAAAACCCGAAATCGCCCCGCTCGTTTTGCCCGAACCGCCCGCTCCTGATAGCCTTGGGCGCAAGTTCCAGGGCAAACGAGTTCGTTGTAAGGAGAAATCCGGTTTGGCCAGATACCTCGTCACGGGCGCTGCGGGCTTCATCGCCTCCAGGGTGTGCGAATTCCTGTTGGATGAGAAGCACGCCGTCGTCGGGATCGACGACATGAACGACGCCTACGACACGCGGCTGAAAGACTACCGGCTCGCGCGCCTCAAGGCGCGGCCCGGTTTCGTTTTTCATGAAGCCGACATCACTCGCGCCGACCCCTTGCGCGCGCTGTTCGCGGAAAACGCCGGGGGCGGCGCGCCGCCTTTCGACGCCGCCCTGAACCTGGCCGCGCGCGCGGGCATAAGGCAGTCCATCGAAGACCCCGGGGCGTATTTCGAGACCAACGTCACCGGCGCGCTGAACCTCCTGGAGCTCTGCAAGGATTTCGGCGTCATGAAATTCGTACTCGCCTCCACCTCGAGCGCCTACGGGGCGGATGCGCCCGCACCGTTTCTGGAGGACGCCCCGAGCGACAGGCCGCTATCGCCCTACGCGGCCTCCAAGAAAGCGGCCGAGGCGCTCTGTTACACATACCACCATCTATACGGGATCGACGTGAGCGTGCTGCGCTATTTCACCGTCTACGGTCCGGCGGGGCGGCCCGACATGAGCCTTTTCCGCTTCACCCAGTGGATAGCGGAGGGAAAGCCCGTGCTCGTCTACGGCGACGGAACGCAGTCGCGCGATTTCACCTACGTGGACGACATCGCCCGTGGCACGATCGCGGCCATCAAGCCGCTCTCTTATGAGATCATCAACCTGGGCTCGGACGAACCCGTCGTCTTAAGCGACGCCATCGCCCGCATCGAAGCCCTCACGGAGAAAAAAGCCCGGATTCGTTATGAGGAGAGCAACCCCGCCGACGTAAAAGCCACGTGGGCGAACATCGGCAAGGCGGAGAGGCTCCTGGGCTGGCGGCCGCAGGTGAGGCTCGCAGAGGGCCTCGCGCATCTGGTGGAGTGGTACGCCGCCAACCGCGATTGGGCGAAAGATATTCGAACCGACTAGCGAATCCCGTGCGCTGCGGCGATTTCCCCTCCCTGTGCGTTCCCCCACAAGGGCGCGATATACTAAACTGGCCGGAAACCTTTTACTCCATTTGCGGCGGGAGAAGACATGAAGGCAATGGTATTGGCGGAACCGGGCGCGCCCTTCGTCCTGGAAGAGCGGCCCATCCCCGTGGCGGGGCCGGGCGAGGCCGTGGCGCGCGTGCTGGCCTGCGGCTCGGGGCTTACGATCGAACACACCCGGGCGGGGCGCATGGGCGGGAATTTCCCGCTCGTGATAGGCCACGAAATCACCGCAGAGATCACCCAGGTGGGCGTGGGCGTGGAGGAGCTGCGGGAAGGCGCGCCCGTGACGGCGTATTACTATTTCACCTGCGGGCATTGCCGCTGGTGCCGCATCAACCGCGAGACGCTGTGCGAGAATCTCGCAGGCCAGGTCGGCCGCCAGATGGACGGCGGCTACGCCGAATACATCAAGCTGCCCGCCCGGAACTTCATCCCCCTGCCCGAGGGGCTGGACTACAAGGCGCACCCCGCCGAGGTGAGCGTCATCTGCGACGCCGTGACCACACCGTACAAGGTGATCGGCCACGCGGGAATCCGCCCGATGGAGAACGTGGCCGTGGTGGGCGCGGGCGGCGGCGTGGGAATCCACATGGTGATGATGGCCCGCTGGGCGGGCGCGCGCGTCATCGCCGTCGACATCGCGCCCGACAAGCTGGGCAAATGCCGCGACATGGGCGCGCACGATACGGTGGATGCGTCCCGGGAAAACCTGGGCGAGGCGCTTAAGCGCTTGACCGGGGGCGCGGGCGCCGACGTCGTCGTCGATTTCGTCTGCACCGCCGAGGGGGTCGAGGGCGGCCTGCGCGGGCTGGGCAAGGGCGGACGCTTCCTCGCCATGGGGGCGAACCGGATAGAGCGGTTCCCATTCTCCCCGCGCGAGTTGCTCCGCGAGGAACAGCAGATCATGGGCAGCCGCTACGCCACCAAACAGGATGTCGTCGACTCGCTCGAACTCGCGGCGCGCGGCGAGGTCTGGCCATTGGTGAGCGAGACCTACTCGCTCGAAGAAGCCAATCTGGTACATGAGCGCTTGAAAGAAAATCTGGTGACCGGGCGCGCCGCCCTGGTGATGCCTCAGGAATAGAAGACGCCTTCCGCTCTTTCGGGGGTTGTTGAAAAACCCTGTTTCGGGGTCGGCGGCATGGAGGTTCACGCGGCGCAGGCGCGATGGTTTTGTAGCAGGACAACCTAAAAGGGTTGTCCTGCCCTCCGTGCCTGTCCTCACGAAGGACAACCCCGAAAGGCAGGACAGGCACGGAGGCCACGGACAGGCGCAGAAGCCTGTCCGCTACGGGCGAATGCGGTTTTGATCGTGGCTGTGGTCAATTCCGACCGAGGATGCCTTTTCAACAAGCCCCTTCGGCGCGGGGCCGTTCAATCCGGATTCACCGCCTCCCCCCCAAAGCGCTCAATCGTCTCGAGCGTCTCGCGCACGTCGTCCCAGGTCGTGTTGTGGTTGATGATGCAGAACCTGAGCGCGAACTTCCCCTTGAGAAGCGTCGAGGACACGAACGCCTTGTCGTCCCAGAAGATGCGGGCGAGAATCGTCCTGTTGATCTCCTCAAGCGCTTCCTCGTCGAGGTCCGCCTCCCCCGGATTGACCCGGAAGCACACGATGCCCAGCGAGACGGGCGTCAGCATCTCCAGAACCGGGCTCTCGCGAACGTGCGCCTCGGCACGCTCGGCCAGCTCCATGCCCCTCGAGACGGCCCGCCTGAACGCGTCCATCCCGAAGGTCTGGACCGACATCCAGACCTTGAGCGCCCGGAACGAACGGCTCAGCTGCAGGCCGCGGTCCGAGAAGTTGGGGTGGTTCGCGCCCCATATCGTGTCCTGGAGAATATCGTGTCGAACCGCAAACGCGCGTTCGAGCGTGCTCACGTCTTTCACGAGCAGCGCGCCCGCCTCGTAGGGCTGGAAGAACCATTTATGCGCATCCATCCCGATCGAATCGGCGCGCTCCATGCCTGCGAGTAGCTCCTTGCCCCGCTCGGTGACGGCCGCGAAGCCGCCATAAGCGGCGTCAACGTGCAGCCAGATGCCTTCCGCCTCGCAGAAATCCGCCATCTCCCCGAGCGGGTCGATAGCCCCCGTGCTGACTGCCCCTGCGTTGGCGCACACCGCGATGGGGTGGAGCCCCGCCGCGCGGTCCTCGGCTACGGCGCGAGCGAGCGAATCCATGTCCAGGCGGAAGCGCGCATCACACGGGAGCAGCCTGATGCGCTCGGGCCGAATACCGATGATCCGCGCCGCGCGGACGTGCGCGCTGTGGCTCTGATCGGCCATGTAGACGCTCGCGCGGTCGGGATCACCCGCCGCTTCGCGCGCCGCGACGAAGGCGTCCAGGCTCGCCGCCGAACCTCCGCTCGTGAACAGACCGCCCGCGCCCTCGGGATAGCCGATCCATCGCCGGAACCAGTCGATGACGACGAGTTCGATCTGGCTCGGGCCGCTCGCGACCAGCCAGGTGCATTGGTTGATGTGGAAGCCTGCGGCCATGAAGTCCGCCAGCACCCCGGGCCAGGTGGGCGTGGAGGGTATGAATCCGAAGAAGCGGGGATGATCGTTGCGCCCCGAGAGGGGGAGTATCTCGCGCGCGGCGCGCTCCAGAACCTCCACCGCAGGGCTGCCTTCCTCGGGCGGCTCCGCCATCAGTTGCTTTTCGAGCTCCTGCTGGAAATCCCCGTCCCAGGCGCCCTCCCCGGGAAGATTCTCGATTCGCTCCACAAGGAGCTCCGCCGCCCTGTGGGCCAGGTCCAGCATCGCCTCGGGCGTCATACGCAGGCTGTTGATCTCCGAGCCCGACGCCTCTCTTCTCTCGGAACTCGCCATCTTGCCTCCCCTGTCGTCCAGAACGACTAAAATACGCCGTGAATCCAAGACGCCGGCGCAAAGCTCCGCCTCGATCAACTCCCTTCACCAGAAACCTTGGCTTAAAGCGGAGATACCGGGATTTTCCGATTTTATGTCTAACCACTATGGCCGACCGGGATCATTCAGTCAAGAAAAATTCCAGGACTTCCATTCCCGCCGGAGCACAGGTAGCATGCGTCCAGAACGCCGAAAACGGAATTGTGACAGAAATGTAACAATGAGTTGCCAAACACGAAGAAATTCTATATGGTGTGGAGCGCTTTTCTCAGAGAAGTAGTTCCGTATGACTGCGCTGTCTGTCCGGGAATCAGGGGATGCGCTTGCGTTCATACGAAATGAGGCATTACGCTAGACATATTATTTTTGCTGCCTAAGCATACACTCTCGGGATATCGGGTCTATAACGAAAAATCTCACGCTGTTGGGAGGCAGAGCCAAGCATGGAAATCAAGACTGAACAGGAAAACGGAACCTTGGTTGTGCAGGTTGATGGCCGAATCGACGGCGCTACCGCCCCTGAATTCGAGAGTACGATAAAGAACGTAATCAGCGATGGCGACCGCGCCGTCATTGTAAATTTCGAGGGTGTCTCATATATCAGCAGCGCCGGCCTCCGCGCCGTCCTGCTGGTCGCCAAGCAGCTAAGCCAAAGCAATACGAAGTTCGCCCTGTTCGCGCTCGGGGAACTGACGCGCGAAGTTTTCGAGATATCCGGTTTCGACCGCATCATACAGATCCACGAGTCGAAAGCAGACGCGCTCGCCGCAACCACAAGCTGAGGGCCGGAAGGCTAAGGGGGGCAAAACGCCTTCCTGGCCGCCTCGCCTTGCGGCTCCGCGCGTCCCGGTTCTCCGCGCGGCCGCAACAATCCTTCAACTTTCTCGATATTTTCTCAAATCTTCCGGGGTTGGAAGTCGGCGCGGATCACCGCGGCAACTCGATGATCATCTCCGTGAATTCGTCCGGCTCGGTTTCGACCCGTATGTTTCCCCCATGCTGACGAATAATGTCGCTGGAGAGCGATAGGCCGAGCCCGGTGCCCTTGTCCGTCGGCTTGGTCGTGAAGAAGGGGTTGAATATCTTCTCGGCGACGTCGGGCGGCATCCCGCTCCCGTTGTCCCGAATGCGGACTTCAATGCCATCCGGCCTGCACCTGGTGACGACCTTCAGGGTGGGATCGTAGCGCGGCGCATCTTCGGCGGCTGAGGCGGCGAGACTTTTTCGTCTCTCGTCGGTGGCGTAGCAGGCGTTGCTCACCATGTTCAGGAAGACGCGGCCCAAATCCTGCGGAATGACATCGCATTCCACCATATCCGGATCCAAATCCCAATCGAGCGTGAGGTTGAAATTCGGGTCGGCCGCCCGGGCGCTGTGATAGGCAAGACGCGCGTGCTCCTCGATCAGGGTATTGATGTTGGTCGGCTGCGCTTCGCCCGAACCCCTGCCCATCTGGAGCATGCTCTCCACGATGTTGTTGGCCCGCTCCCCATGCTCGCGGATGCGCTGGAGGTTGCCGGTGAGGTCTTCGCCGATCTCGTTGATAATCTCGACCGGATCCTCCTCGTTCTGTTTTTTCTCCTCCCCCTTCGCTTCCTGTCCGTTTTCCTGCCCGTTGCCGCTATGATCGAATACTTTCTCCAGCTCTTCCTTCAATTCCTCCATCAGCTCTTCCGAGACTTCCGAGAAGTTCTTGATGAAGTTCAGCGGATTCCTGATCTCGTGGGCGACGCCCGCCGTCAGTTCACCGAGCGCCGCCAGTTTCTCGCGCATGACGATCTGATCCTGCGCTTTCTCCAGATCGCCCAGCGCGCTTTCGAGCTCGTCGTTCTTGGCCTTGATCTCCTCGGCCAGTTTCTCCACCAGGTTCAGGCGCTGCACCTCCAGAGCGTGGCGGCGAAAGATCTCGAGCGCCGCGGCCATTTCCGCGACTTCGTCCTGCCCGCCGATATCGACTTTCTCCTCCAGGTCGCCGTCGGCCATGCGGCGCATGCGGTCCGAGAGCCGCCCGAGCCGACGCGACAGCACGCGGCCGATGAACAGCCACCCGATCAGCACGGCGCCGATGAAGCTGATGGCGCTCAGCGCGAGCAGGATGTTGCTTCCGGTGCTGACGGCCTGGGCGGAATCCTGGGTGGCCTGGCGCGCGCTCTTGCGGGCCGTGCTCACCAGCGTTTCGGTAGCGGCAAGGATTTTCGCCTCCAGAGATTCGTGGAACGCGAGCAACTCGCCCTGTTTCCTCTCGAGCGCCAGTTCGCGGGCGCGCAGGTTGAAGCCCCCCTCCTCCCCGATGCTCAACTCGATCATCTGTTCGAAGAGCGGCTCGAGAGCGTCGCGCACCGGAACCTTCCCGAGCGCGACCAGGCGCCGCCTGATGCCGCGCATCGTGGCCTCGAACCGCTCGCGCAGCGGCTCGAGCAGGGCGGCGTCCGATACGCTGAAGGCGGTGGCGAGAAGCTGCGCAGCGATGGTGGCGTCCGACCGCAAACCGGCGATGTAGCGGTAGACGTTAATCCCCTCCTCCGAGAAGTGTTTCTCTCTGGGGACGGACGCCTTGTCCATTGTCCGGTAGCCCGTCATCGCGAAGAACAACTGATCGTCGATGGCGGGAACCATGACGCTGGTCAGTTCCTTGCGCACCCACGTGAGCTGGAGTTTGAGGGTATCGCGCAGATCGGTGAGGTCGAAGCGCTGCAGCACCAGTCGCTTTATGGCGTTGAGGTTCTCGATCAGCACATTGCCGAGATTTTTGATGCGCAAGGAGATTTCCTCGTTGCCCCCCTGGCGTATCAGCGACGCCAGCGCCGTCTCGAACGCCTCCTGGTCCTTTGCGACCTCGGTGGCTATCTGGTCCAGGTTGTCGGGATTCACGACAGCGGCCAGGCGCGGCGCGGCGGCGACCAGGCCACTGCTTTTCTGTGCGGTCTCGAAGGCGCTCGCCAGGAACGGAACGGTGCCCTCGTTCACGCGGTTCTGCACCTGCGCCACGAAACCGAACGAAACCCATGCGACCACGCTCGCGATGACGGTGAGAGAAGCGGCGGCGCCGATGCTGAGGTAGAGCTGCGTCGATATCTTGTAGCGTTTGTCCAGGAGGTTTTTGAGCGCGACTTTCATCACTTCTCCGGCCGCCGCATTTTTTCGGTCGGAATGTAGCGGCCGCCTTCTCCGACGACGGTCATGAAAACGGCGTCCGAACCCTGGTTGTCGCCTTTACCGTAGCGGAGCATGAATCCGCCGAGATCGATGGCGGCCACGCGGCGCAGTTCCTCGAGAAGGCAGGCGCGATCGGGATTGCGCCCGCACAGTTCGAGGGCGCGGATGGTCAGCCTGCCGGCCATATAGCCTTCGAAGGAGACGAAGCTGGGAACCGTGCCGGGTTTGTGAGCCTCCAGATCCCGCCGGTAGTCCGACGCGATCTTGAGATTTTCCGTCGTCGGGAAAGGAACCACCTGGGTGACGTAGATGCCGATGCCGGCGGGGCCGAGTTCACGCACGAGCGCATTGCTGCCCACGAACGAGATCGTCACGAAAATCGGATTGAAGCCCGTATGGCGCGCCCAGGCGATGAAGGAAGCGACCGGCTTGTAGGCTCCCACGAGGACCACCGCTCCGGGGTTCACGCGCCTGATGTCGAGCAGGGCCGTCTTGACCGCCGTCGTATTCCGCGGGTAGACGCCGGTGACCGCCGGTTTGAGTTTGCGCCGCTCCAGGGCGCGGCGAACGCCCCGGTAGCCCGCCAGGCCGAAAGAATCGTCCTGATAGAGCACCGCGATGTTCTTGATGCCCAAGTCATTGATCAGCCGGTTCACCATCTCCTCGGTCTCCTGAAAGTAGGAAGCGCGCAGGTTGATCACGTTCTTCCATTTCGGGTCGCGCAAGAAGGCGGCGCCGGTGAAGGGCGCGATGTAGGGGACGCCCGCTTTTGCGGCGACCGGGGTGGCCGAGCGCGAGGTGGGCGTGCCGACGGCCCCGATGAGCGCGAAGACCTTGCTCTGCTCTATCAACCGGCGCGTGTTCAGGATGGCGGCTTCGGGTTCATAGGCATCGTCGAGGGAGGTGAGTTCGAGCCGGCGCCCGTGAACGCCGCCGCGCACGTTCGCCGCGCGAAAAGCGGCTTCGATGCCAAGGCGCATCTCCTCGCCCAAAGCCCTCGCGGGCCCGGTGAAGGCTGCAGATTGTCCGAAATGTATACGCTGGGGGGAAACGCCGGGCACGGCCGCCTGCGCGCCCGACGCCGCGCAGATGAGCACTCCGGCGAGGAGGGTGAACGCCAGGCGGATTCGTCGCGGAAGCCTCATTCACTCCTCCGCTTGACAAGGCGCATGTGGTTCTTGTTCTCCTCCCGTCGATAGGTCACATCGTCCATCATCGTCCGCACCAGGTGGATGCCGAGTCCTCCCACGGCGCGGTCTTCAATGCCCGATTCCGTGTCCGGCTCGGGCGCGTCGGTCAGGGGATCGAACGGCCGGCCGTCGTCGATGATCTGGATGACCACCGCCTCGGGGTCCGAGACGAGTTCGATGTTGATTTCACCTTCTCCGCCGAGGCTTCCGTGGTTCACGACGTTGAGCACCAATTCTTCGAGCACGAGGTCGACCTGGAATTCGATGTCGGGCGGCCAATCCTGCTCCCGGCTGAATTCCCCGATCGCGGATTGAATGCGTGGGAGGTCGGCAGCTTCGAACCCCATTGTCAAAGATAGTTTCGCGCTCATTCACTCTCTCCGCGGCGATAAAGGGTCAGGCAGGTAATGTCATCGAATTGAGGAGCCTTGCCCGCGAAAGCCTTCACCTCCTCAAAAACCTTCGTGTTGATTTCCCGGGCCGAGGCAGGCGGCGAACCGCCGAGGATATCCCGAAGGCGCTCGAGACCGAACTGTTCTGTCTTCTCGTTCTCCGCCTCCGTCACGCCGTCGGTGTAGAGAATGAGGGCGTCACCGGGAGCGAGAGTCGCGTTGTACATATCGTAGCTGAAATCAGGCGCGATCCCCAGAGCGACTCCCGGATCCTGGGAAAGCAAGCTCGAGGAGCCGTCGGCGTGAAGGACGAGCGGGGGATTGTGGCCGCCGTTGGAGTAAACGAGTTCCCCGGTACTGGAATCGTAAATCGCGAAGAAGACGGTGACGAACATCGCGGCGTCGTTGTTCTCCTGGAGCAGGCGGTTCACCTCGCTGAGCACTTCGCCGGGGCGAAGCAGCCGGTTCACCTCGCCGAGCACGTCGCCCGGATTGGCGCGCGCAACGGCGACGCTGTTGAGCAGCGTGCGGCTCGACATCATGAAAAGCGCGGCGGGCACCCCCTTGCCGGAAACGTCGGCGACCGTGATGCCGATGCGGCCGTCGGAGAGGTCTATCACGTCGAAGAAATCGCCCCCCACGTCGCGGGCGGGCTCCATGCCCCCGAATATCTCGTAGTGGGGGCTTTCGGGAAACCGGGTCGGCAGGATCGACTGCTGCATCTTGCTGGCCAGGTCGAGGTCGCTTCTCAGCGCGACCAGCTTGTCGCGCGCCTCGAGAGCTTCGCGCAGCATGGTGAGGTGCTCCAGGGTCCGCTCTATGGTGATCCGCAAATCCTCGAAGTCGATCGGCTTGGTGACGAAGTCGAACGCGCCCCTGTTCATCGCCGTTCGGATGTTCTTCATGTCCCCGTAAGCCGAGACGACCACGGAGCGCACGTTGGGGTCGACCGAGGGGATTTGCTTGAGCAGCGTGAGGCCGTCCATCTCCGGCATGTTGATGTCCGTGAGCACCATGTCGATAGAATCGCCGCCGTCGTTTTCGTTCAGGCGTTCGAGCGCTTCGACTCCGTTGCGGGCGAAGACGAACGAATAGCGGCCCCTTCGAATCTCGCGCCGCATGCGCTGCAGTACGAGTTGCTCGAGATCGGGCTCGTCGTCGACCACGAGAATCCTGTGCGGCTCTTCCATCACGGCCTCCCTTCCGCCAGCATCTTGTCGCGCGCCTCGAAGGCCTCCCGTATCGACTTGAGATGCTCCAAAGACCTCTCGATGGTCAGCCGCAGGTCCTCGAAATCGATCGGCTTGTTGAGGAAATCGAACGCGCCCCTGTTCATCGCCGTGCGGATGTTCTTCATGTCCCCGTACGCAGAAACGATCACGCAGCGCAGCTTGGGGTCGAACGCCGGAATCTGCTCGAGCAGCGTGAGGCCGTCCATCTCCGGCATGTTGATGTCCGTGATGACGATGTCGATTCCATCGTCGTCGTTCAGGCGCTCGAGCGCCTCGACCCCGTTGCGGGCGAAGACGAACGAATAGCGGCCGCTGCGAATCTCGCGCCGCATGCGCTGCAGCACCAGGCCTTCAAGGTCGGGTTCATCGTCGACCACGAGTATCTTGTACGAATCCATCGTCCGGGTCTCTCCATCGCTTAGACTTCATCCGACCAAAGAGCGAGCATTTTTGAATTCCAGCTAAATGTATATAAGACTCACGCGGCGCGCAACTCATTTCTCACTCCGCCTCGCGCCCGAACGAACCGGCGCGGCGGCCTGCAACCCCCTGAAACCGCGGCTTGAGCGGCGCCCGCGCCCGGCATGAGGCCGCTCGGCCGCCGGATTCGTCCACACCGGTTTCACTTCCCGCGGGCATCCGGACCTCCCGATCCCGTGAGGCGCTTCCGCGCCGAACGTGAACAAAGCGGCGAAAATTTCATCCGCCGCCCGGTTGTCCCGGCCCTCGCATTCGCGTATCTTGATGGACGAAGCGCCGCCACGCGCGAACCACCAGAGGAATCCCCGCTTTGACCCGAAAATCCAAAAGAAAAAAGAAAGGCGCAAGAACCGCCGGCAGAAGCGCTCCGCGCCCGGCGGGAACTGCAGGCTCGAAGAACAACAGCACGGCCCTGTTCGTCTGGGCGATCGCCGTCGCCGCGGTCGTATTCGGCGTCTATTACCTGACCGCCGCATCCGCGCACAAGGCGCGCGACGTGCCTTCCCTCGGCAACCGCCACATCCGCGTCGGCACGAGCGGCGCAGTTTCCTACAACACGAACCCCCCCACCTCGGGGCCCCACTACCCGACCATCGTCTCCTGGGGCGTGCACTGGAAGCCGATCGACAAGGGCTTTCAGGTGCATAACCTCGAAGACGGCGGCGTGCTGGTGCAGTATGGCTGCACCGATTGCCCCGAGCTCGTGAAAAAGCTCGAAAACCTGGTGCGCGGCTACCCGAAATACGTCATCCTCGCCCCGTATCCCGCCATGAAGCACAGAATCGCGCTCACCGCCTGGGGCAAGATTGACACGCTGGAAGCCTTCGACGAGAAGCGCATCACCGCCTTCATCGACGCCTTTCGCGGCCTCGACCATCACCCGCGAGGGAGGAGATAGGGTTTCTTCACGCGCCCGCGCCCTCCCTGCCGGCCTTCCCTCGACTCGAAAACCAACCCCCCCTACCCCCCCTTGTCAGGGGGGCAAGAAAAAGCAAACCCCTCTCAGCCCGGCGGCAGGCGTCGCCTTTTCAACCCCCCAGGCAAGCGGGCTTTGTTTATTTTTACCCCCCTGACAAGGGGGGGTAGGGGGGGGTATTCCTTTGACAACGACTTTTGGGCAGCCCCGCATGGCCGATCTCTCGGGCGGCCACGGGGGGCCGCCCCTACGGCCTCCTTTCGAGGGGACGCGCAGGCGATTCGGAGGCGGCCGTCCCGCAAGACGCGTTGGGGATGACTCCCGGGCGCGCGCCTCAACCCCCCCCGCCGCGCACCGCTCCCGAAGCTTCCACGCGAACCGTCACGATGTCCGTGTCGTGGTATTGCTGGTGGCGAACCGAAGACGCGAGGTGGCGCAGCAGCCTGAGCGAGACTTCGCGCTCAATCGGCGCGCCGGCGGTCTGCTCGCCGAGCAGCGCGATTTTATCCTGGAGGTTCTCCTCGCCGCCCGCGGCGACGAACTCCATCACCGCGCCGCCGTCTTCTTTGTGCGCCACCACGAGGAGGCGCCTCCGCTCGCGGCTCTCGTCGGCTTCATCCGGGCGCAGGAGCGTCAGCAGCGTCTCCTCGCCCGCGGCGTCCAGGCGGTGCGCCATCGCCTCATCCCATCCGCTGGCCGAGGCGAACTCACCGAGAAACTCCCTGATCTTCGGCAAGGCGGAGATGTCGAACGCCGCCTCCATCCGGCTGCGGCGCGGTTCGGTGAGTTCGACGAACAGGGTCATGATCATGGCGACGAGGCCGCCGGCCGTCATTCCGTTGTTCAGCAGGCCGCCCGCGAAGGTGGAGAAGTATTCGGGATAGATGACGCCGTTCTGG
>JAJDYR010000018.1 GCA_022825065.1 bacterium | reverse complement strand
TCTCGATTTGAAAAGCACCCCCCCCTCCCCCCCGTTGTCAGGGGGGCAATAAAAAGAAAATCATTCTCAGCTCGGCGGGGCGCATCGCATTTTTATACCCCCCTGACACGGGGGGTAGGGGGGGGTTGCCTTTATCCCCTGACAAGGAGGACTTCTCCAACAACCCCGATTCGGTGTGAAGCGGGATAACCCTACGCGCTCGACTGCGCGGCCGATTCGCGGATCCGCTCGAAATACGCCTTGGCGTCATCGGGCAGGGAGGTGAAGCGCAGCATCAGCCGCCTCCCCTCCGCCTCCACGACCTTCGCATAGATATCCGAGACATCCGCCTCTTCCGCCACCCGCAGCATCAGATTCGCGTTTCTTTCGAAGGGGGTTTCCGCCTCCACGTCTATGCAGTTCTCGGAAACCCGCTCGATGGCGGCGGCCACCGCCTCATCGGACACCGTCTTGCCCTCGAGGGCGAAAATCCGCGCGTCTATCGGCGAAGCGAGGTCGACGAACGCCTCGGGCGCGGTTTCCGGCATCTCGCACGCATAGGGCCCCGACATGCCCCGCACCTCGTAGACGCGGACAGGCTCCTCCAGCCCCTTGAAGCGCAGATCCTGCGTCTCGCCCACCTGAACGAATTCCGCCATCTTCTGGTAAGTATCCATGCTGATGAGCACCTGCCCGCTCACGGTGTAGGACTCGATGCGGTAGGCCGTGTTGATGGCCGTCCCCATCGCGCCGTACTTGGTGCGTTTTTCCGAACCGATGTTGCCGACGATCACCTCGCCCGTGTTGATGGCGATTCCCATGTGAAGGTCGGGCATGCCGCGCGCGCGCTGCTCCTCGTTGATTTCGACGAGGGCGCGCTGCATCTCCACGGCGCAGGCGACCGCCCGGGTCGAGTCGTCGGGGGCGGCGAGCGGCGCCCCGAAGAACGCGAGAATCCCGTCTCCCTGGAACTCGTCCACCGTGCCGCGGTGCCTGGTGATGATGTCCACCATCGGCTCGAGGAAGCGGTTCACCACGTCGATGACTTCGCCCGGTTCAAGGCGCGAGGAGAGGGCGGTGAACCCCCTGAGATCCGATACCAGAAAGGTCACCTCGCGCACCTCGCCGCCGAGCTTGAGGCCGTCGGGCGAGTTCAGGAGCTCATCCACGATCTCCTTGCTGATGTAGCGGCCGAAGGTGTCGCGGATGAAATCGCGCTGCTTCAGGCCATCGATCATGCCCTCGAACGAAGTGGCCAGGCGGCCCACCTCGTCGCGGCTCCTCTTTTCGGGAACGGTGACGTCGAGGTTGCCCCGGCTCACCTCCTCCGCCGCGCCCGTCAGGTTCCTGATCAGGCGCAGCATCCGCGAGGAGATGAGCCAGAAGAGGATGAGGCCCAGGGCGACCAGGATGATGGTGAAGCGCAGCAGCTTGAAGGTGTTCGTCGCCACCTGCTCGGCCACGGGGTTCGCGAGCTTGTTGAGCACGAGGATGGCCACCACCTCGCCGGCCAGCTTGAGGGGGGTGTTGAGCTGCAGGAACTGGTCAAACTCGCGGTCTCCCACCTTTCCGCCGAAGAGCCGGGAGCGCATCATCTCGCCCTTGTTCCAGGTGTCGTTCGTGGCTTTGAAGGTGGCGGGAAATAACTGGTGCAAGTGGACGTCCTGACCAATCTGAAAGCTGTCGTGTCCGGCGGCGACGTATTCGTAGCTGCCGTTCGGCTTCCTCCGCATGATGATGGCGTTGTCCACGCCCGAGTTCCGCTTGATGCGCCTGAGCGCGGCGAGCACTTCCCTGTACTCGGCGGTATTCTTGTCGGCGGGAATCCTCAGGCTGTGGACGGCTTCCGCGTCGATGAACGAGGTGGCGCGCTCGGCGATGAACTCGAGTTTGGCCGAGAGCACGTTGAGCTCGTAGTTGTAGCTCGATTGGTAGTAGCGATAGGACATCGGAACGATGGCGACGATGAGAATGATCAGGACGAGGATGAGGCTCTTGAAGACGATGGAGCAGTAAAACCCCTGCTTGGCTGGAACTTCAGGTTCGACACTGCTGGACTGGGACATGCTCACGCCTCCGGCGGCGGCTCCAGAGGCCAGTATACACCACACGCGCGCGGGGAAAAGCCGAAACATGGGGGACTTCCACCGCAGGGACAGGTCGCGACCTGCGGGGCAGCCCCGAGGAGGGCTGTCACTATAAAAACCCCGTCCCTTTTGCCTATGCTCGCATTCCGGCGCATTCCGGAATGACGAACCAGAGCATGGCCATAGACGGGATTACCCCGTAGGGACAACCCTCCGTGGTTGTCCTTTGTCGGGGCGTCAGGACAGGCACGGAGGCCTGTCCCTACCATCCATCCGTCCACCCGGCTCTTCTTTGCCTGATACGTCATTCCAACCCGTGCCGGAATGACGGGCAAAACCCGAAACCGGGCGGAGGCGCAGGCTCTCGCCTTGAAAACCAACCCCCCCTACCCCCCCTTGTCAGGGGGGTAAAAAGAACCAAAACCCCGCCTCCGCCGGTGGAGAGGTTGCCTTTTTTGCCCCCCTGACAAGGGGGGGTAGGGGGGGTTGCCTTTATCCCCTGACTAGGGGGGTTGGGGGGTGAATCCCGACTGAGGAAGGAGGAATTCTTCCCGGCAGAGGCTTTCCCAACAACCTCTACGCCGTGCGCTTCTTCCCCACGTAGTCGAGCAGGACGGCCAGGATGATGATCGCGCCCACGGCCAGCAGCTGCCAGTCGGCGGCGATGCCGAGCAGGTTCAGGCCGTTTCGGATGCACGCGATGATGAGCGTTCCGATGACGGTGCCGATGACGCGGCCCTCGCCGCCCAGCAGCGAGGCGCCGCCGATGACGACCGCGGCGATGACGTCCATCAGGTCGAACATGCCCATGATGGCCTGGGCGGCCATGAGGCGCGAGGCCATCACCACGCCCGCGAGTGCGCCGCAGAAGGCGCTGAAGACGAGCACGAACAGCTTGACGGCGAAGACGTTCACGCCGGCGACGCGGGCGGCCTCCTTGTTGCCGCCGACGGCGTAGATGTTCGTGCCCAGGACGGTGCGCGAGAGGATGAGGTGCGCCGCCAGGAAGACGACGGCCATGATGACGGCGGCCATGGGGAACGGGCCCAGGTAGCCCTGCCCCACCACGCTGAACGCCTCGGGCAGGCCGAAGATGGACTGCTCGCCCGTCAGGATGAGCGCGCCGCCGCGCGCAAGGCTGTCCATCGCCAGGGTGAGGATGAAGGCGGGAATCGCGAACCAGCCCACGAAGACTCCGCTCACGGCGCCCAGCACGACGCCGAGGAGCAGCGTGGCGAGCACCGCGGGCACGATGGGCACGCCGTATTCCTTGAGCAGAAGCGCGACGACGACCGCGCCCATCGACTGGATGGAGGCCACCGAGAGGTCGATCTCCGCGCAGATGATGACGAGCGTGAGGCCCGCCGCCATGATGCCGATGTTCGATGACTGGAGCAGGATGTTCATCATGTTCGAGACGGTGAAGAAATTCTCCGCCGTGATGGAGAGAAAGACGATCAACAGGACGAGCGCGAGGTTCAAGCCGTATCTGGAAAAGCCGGACGCGATGAGGGAGGAGATGCTGTATCCCTCCCTCGCTTCGGCGACCGATCCGCGCCCGCTATCCGTCGTTACCTCATTGCTCATTGCTCCCCTCCCTTACCGCACCATCTCACTTACGCCGCCGTGCCCGTCGCGTAGCGCATGATGGTCTCCGCGTCGGCGTCTTCTCTTAGAACCTCGCCGGTGATGCGGCCCTCGTTCATCACGATGATCCGGCTGCAGATCGCCGTGACCTCGGGCAGTTCCGAGGATATCACGATGATCGCCACCCCCATTTGCGCGAGTTCCTCGAGGATGCGGTAAATCTCCACCTTGGCGCCCGCGTCGACGCCCTTGGTCGGCTCATCCAGGATGACGATGCGCGCGCCCGTGGATATCCCCCGCGCGAGGAGCACCTTCTGCTGGTTCCCGCCGCTGAGCTGGGCGATCTGATCCGTGAGGGAAGCGACCTTGATGCTCAGCCGCTCCACGTAATCGCGCGAGAGGCCATCCGCGCCCGAGCCGTTGACCCAGCCGAGCAGGCGCGTGAGCCTTCGGGAGCGGCTCTCCCTGCCGAAGTTGAACAGGGTGATCAGCAGGTTCTCCAGCACCGAGAGGAGCGGGAACACGCCCTGGTTCTTGCGGTCTTCGGTCAGGAAAGACAGCCCGTGGCGTATGGCGTCGCGGGGTTTCCTGATTCTCACCGGTTCGCCGTCGATGAACAACTCACCGCCGTCCAGCCTGTCGAGACCGAACAGCGCGCGGAACAGTTCCGTCCTTCCCGCTCCCACCAGACCTGCGAAACCGAGAATCTCGCCCCGATTCACCTTGAAGCTCACGTCGCTGAACACGCCTTGCGTCGTGAAATTCCTGACATCGAGAACCTCCCCGCCCACCTTTCCCGAAATCCTGGGGTAGCGCTCGCTGAAGGTGCGCCCCGTCATCATGCGGATCAGGGTGTCGACCCCGGTGTTCTCGGCGCCTATCGTCCCGACGTGGCGCCCGTCGCGCAGGACGGAAATGCGATCGCCGATCGCGAGGCAGTCCTCCAGCGTGTGGGAGACGTAGACGACCCCGATGCCGCGCGCCGTCAGGCGTTCGATGACCTCGAAGAGCGCTTCCTTCTCCCCGGGACCCAGGGACGAGGTGGGTTCGTCCATCAGGATGACCTTGGCGTCGAAGGCCACCGCCTTGGCGATCTCGAGAAACTGCATGTCCGAGAGACTCAAACCCAAGACTTGGGCGTTCGGGTCGATATCTATCTTAAGTTCGGTGAAAATCTCGCGGCAGCGCCGCTCCATCGCCGCCTCGTCGCGCACGCCCAGCCGCCCGAGCCATCTGTTCTTGCTCCTCAAATCGCGGCCCAGGAAGAGATTGCTCTTCACGTCCATCAGCCGCACGAGGCTCAACTCCTGATGGATCACGCTGACCCCGAGTTCGCGCGTGAGCGCGGGCGAGCACCTCTCGATCACCTCTCCTTCGAACTCCATCTCGCCGGTATCTTTTTCGACGACGCCCGAGATGATCTTGATCATGGTCGACTTGCCGGCCCCGTTCTCGCCCAGCAGCACGTGCACCTCGGCGGGCCGCACGCTGAAGTCCACCCCGTCCAAAGCCACGACGCCCGGGAACCGCTTGCCGATGCCGCGCATGTCGAGGATGAGGCGCTCATCCGCGCCGTCGGGCCGGGATTCGGTCGGATGGAAAGGGGATGACGTCATGGGCGAGTCTTCCAGTTGGAGCAGTTGGAGGAGCGGGCGGCGCAAAAGAGCCTGTTGAAAACCCTGTTTCTGTAGCGGATACGTTCACCTCGCCTGGCAGCGAAACTCCCCGCCACACCTCACCCTGAGTAGCGGCGAAGCCGCGTATCGAAGGGTTTGCCCCGAACCTGTCGAGGGGAGCGCGTCCGGCCCTCGATATGGCGCGCAAGCGCGCCTACTCGGGATGAGGGAGGTCTAATCCAACGAGGAGGCCCTGTTGAAAAACCCCTCTTCGGAGGCATCGCTTTTATATTCCCCTTGTCGGGGTTGTTGAAAAAACCTTTGTCAAAAGAGCAACCCCCCCTACCCCCCCTTGACAGGGGGGCAAGAAAAAACAAAAGCCCCTCTACCCGCGGCGGGCGTCGCCTTTTCATACTTCCCTCGTCAGGGGGCTTTCCTTCCACCCCATCGTCGAGGGGCTTCGCCTTTTCATACCCCCCTGTCAAGGGGGGGTAGGGGGGGTTGGTTTTCAAGCCAAGGAAGGACGAGTGAAGCGTGATTCCCTCCGAACCCCTCATTCCCCCCTCGCCGTGAACCCCCACCCCTTTATCAGGGAGGCTTTTTCAACAACCCCCTCAAGCGATGCTGCGTTCGCCGCGGCCTTGAGCGCGAACATCCTCCCCACGCGCCGCTATATCTCCAGCGGCTCCTTCGGAAACGACGTAAAGGAGACGCCGCCGTCTTTCGTGACGTGCACCATGTCCTCGTTGCCGAACAGGTAGGTGTTGTCGACGGCGATGCGCGGTTCGACGGCGAGCACCATATGTTCCTCGAGGGGGATCTTCTCGATCCCCATGTCGGGGCGCTCGTGGATGTCCCACCCCAGGCCGTGGCCCAGGAACCTGTCCCACAAGTCGAACCCGGCGTCGCGGGCCATCGCCTCGGCCGTATCGACGAGCCTGCTCGCAATGACGCCCGGCTTCGCTTCCTCGATGACCGTCCGCTGAATCTCGAGAATCGTCTCGTAGGCGCGCCGGTGGGTATCCGTCACCGGCCCCATGGCGCGCGTGCGCGAGGAGTCGACCGGATAGCCCTCGAACCTCATGCAGATGTCCCAGTGCACGACGTTGCCGCGCTCGATAGCCTTGCCCGGGCTGGGCATGTGCAACAGCGCGCCCGCCACCGGATAGCCGCTGCAGATGAGGCTGGGCGAAGAACTGCACGAATCCTCGTAAATCGGGTCGGCCGAGCGCATCGCGTGCTCGGCGGCGCGGATGAGTTCGAGTTCGGTCGTGCCGACGCCCTCCTCACCCAGGATGGCGGCGACGGTCTCATGCCCCAGATCCGCCACGCGGCCCGCCTTGCGCATCATCTCCAGGTCGAAATCGCTCTTCACCATCCGGAGTTCCTCCACGATGGTCGAGCGCACGATTTCGAGGTCGGGGAACGTCTCCCTCATTCCGGCGTAGAGCGGGGCCGGGAACTTGTCGAACGTCTCGACGCCGACGCGCTTCACGTCGCCCGCCTCGCGGATGAGCATCTCCAGGTTCTCGACGGAGAGGCCGTCGCCCTTTTTCGCCGAAAAGCCCTCCCCCGCCACGATGCGCGGGACGCACACCTCGCGCGTCGGCATGAGGCCCGGATCGACCATGAGCGCGGGATCGTCGCTCTGCGTGATGAAGGCCGCGCCCCCGTCGACGATGGAGGTCTCCGTGGCCGTCAAGCTGATCCAGCCCGCCCGGTCGGGAAAGTAGTCGGTCAGATAGCGCAGGCTGCCGGAGAGCTTGTTGTTGCCGTAGACGATCAGGGCGTCGTATTCGCGTTCCGCCATCAGCCGCCGGGTGTTCGCCAGCCGCCGGTCGATTTCGGCCTGGAGCACGTCGCGTGGAATGGGCATGTCCGTCCCCTCAGGCGAGGACGCGCGGGGAGACGGGAGGTCGATACCCCCGCCTCCGCCGCGCGGCGCCGCGTTTGAACTCTTACTTGATGCCGGCCTTGAGGTTCTTTCCGACCGCCTGGAGCAGTCTCGTGTCGAGCGGAATCGTGCCGGTGTCGATCGTGTACTTGGACTTGTCGTCCTTGTCCATCGCCACGTCGACGCCCGTGCGGACGAGCTGCTTGCCGACGGAGTCGCAGAAAGTCAGCACGGTCGCCAGCATGTTGCCGCGGTACACTTCCTGCATCGCCTCCTCGACGCCGTTGAAGCCCGTGACGATGATCTTGCCGAGCTTGCCGCGCGCCTTGACGGCCTGCAGCGCGCCCAGGGCCATGTCGTCGTTCACGGCGACGATGGCCGAGATGTCGGGGTGCGCCGTCAGGATGTCTTCGGCTTTCTTGAGTCCCTGCGCGCGGTCCCAGTTGGCCGCCCAGACGCCGACCACCTTGATGCCCTTGTACTTGGCCAGCGTGTCCCTGGCGCCCCTTTTCCGCAGGATGCTCGACATGTTGCCCGGCACGCCTTCCATGAGCGCGACCTTGCCCTTGCCGCCCAGTTCCTCGGCGACGGCCCTGGCGACCGCGGACTGCCCGTAGTACTGATCCGGCCCGACGAAGTGCCGCGCCACCTGCTTGGCCAGGTCGTCGGAATGGATGAGCACGCGGATGCCGTTTTTCTGCACCTTCTTGACCGTCTGCACCATCGCGTTGGGGTCGATGGCGCTGAAGGCGAGCACGTGCACGCGCTTCTGGATCAAGTCGTCTATCATTTTGGTGACGCCGATCAGGTCGGTGCCCAGGGCGCCGCTCAGAACGGTGAGCTTGACGTTGGGATGGTTCTTGGCCTCCGCCTCGGCGGAGCGCTTGAGACACGCGAAATACGGGTTCCCCAGCGTTTCCACCACGATGCCGATCTTGATGTCCTTCGCGAACGCGGGCGACGTGAACCCGGCGAACGCAACCGCCACGATAACGATTCCAATCATGCGCTTCATAGACTTTCCCTCCCCGGTTGGATCTATGGCCCAGTGTGCAATCGCATTCTCTGAAATGTGGTGATGGGAAAATCATCACACACAGGCTTCGGCCCGTCAAGAAAGGAGACCGGCGACTGCCCGGAAGCGCCGGCGTGCGACGAAGTTTCCATCCGGGGCATTCGCCAAGCGCCGTCTCGCTCCCGTTGAGCAAAACGCCGCCTCTCTCCCGGCGCACCCCGTTGTGTGATCTATGCGCGCGCAGGTTCAGCCCGACGACGGCGAATGCGGGGAAATGCGTTGTCGTCAATCCTTCCGAGCCTGGCTGCCCGAAGAGAGGCGGCGCTGGCATCCACCATTCTCATGCAGCTCCCACTCGCTTGTCCTTGACGAGTCGTCGTATCCGGGAGTTCGGCTGGAGTCGTCCCTGATGAAGGGGGCGTCGCCGACCCCAAAGGGGTCTGCCGTGAAACCTCTAAAATCTAAGGGTCAGCTTTCCAGAAATGGAGCACCCGGTTTTTCAGGCCCGGGCAGTCGGTATCCCCGGCGTTCCCGATGGCGGAGAAGACGGCCGCATCGGCATTGCCGTTGACGCACGAGCACCTGCACTCCTGTCAAGTGATGTGCAAAATCAGTATCTATCGACCTGTAACCCCCGCGAACGCTCCGATAAATCCGGCCTCGGTGCCCCCCGCAGTTGTGAACTCCTCGCCATGCGTTCCGGCTACGAGTCGCGGGTTTCCATCGCCGTCGGACACGACGGAAAATTTCCCGCCCCAGGAGCCGGCTGAGTTCTCGACGCTGATTCCGGGGTTTGTCGATGACACGGTCGTATTTCCCGTGAACCCACTGGTATCGAAACTGGTTTCACCAAGGCTGAACACATACGGCGCCGCAACATCCGTGATCGGGCGGGATGACCCTCCCGTTGGCGTATGTATGCCGCTCAGGGATATCGAGTGGACCCGCCCGCTGATGCGGCGCGTCCCGAAATCCGCCGTCAGCTCCAGCTGACCCTCGTATTCCCCGACTTCATGCGACCCTGCGGTTACGTTGGGATAGTCGGAGCCGTATACAGCGGCATACCCACCCGTTGCAAACCCCTGGTAGGTCGCCGTACCAAGAGATGGGAGCGTCGGGGCGCCGGCCAGTTCCGGCCCGTCCACGAACGCGCCTACATCGGTTACTTCCGAGTTTCCGTCGACAAGCATCCAGTATCCTCCGGTCAACCAATCCGCCCACGATTCGTGAGCCAACCGCACGACGTCTTCCGACAGCTTGTCACGTACATTCCAGTGGCGGCGTCCCGCCCAATATTCCGCCCACAGCTCATCGCTCGCCACCCAACTTTCTGTCCATAAAATGCCATTGACCAAACCAGGGTATCTGGCCATGGTGTTGATCAAAGCCTGATACATGTTTGCCTGATTTTCCCGGCCGTCGTCGAGTCCATTGCCATCCCTGTCTTCAAATACAAATGCCCGGAAATCGGTCGCGCCCGGAGACGCAGGACCTTCGAGGGTATCGATAGTGCCGTACTCCAGGAACACGATTGGTCGACCAGGGTTTCTTTCAGCCAGGGGCTTGAGGTATTTTTGAAATACCTCCTCGTAACGCTTTTCAAAATCTTCGACGCTTATGACGGATGTCGGCGGCGAATCCGCCATTTCGAAATAGGCGCTGACACCCACGATATCAAGGCCCAGATCTTCCCAGACATACCCTGCGCCGGGCTCGTCAAATGTGAGTGCGCTGTAGTGCATGTCATAGGTTAATAGACCACTGTACACCTCACGCACGCGGCGCACCATATTTTGTAGTTCCTGCCTGAAATCGTTGGGCCAAGAGTCCCCTGTACGAGTTCGAAGAAAAAGGCGATCGGTTTCCGTTCCCAGCGAGAATATAGGAACGCCTTCTTCTTCCGCGATTCGGGCGAAATGCACCGCTTGATCCGTAAGAGTTTTCCAGAATTCGGCGACGAATCTTTTATGATCGGGGTGGTTTGGGTTCCAGGGCCAGTTTTCGGGCAAAATCCTCACGAAAACATCTGGATCGTCTGGTGGAACACCTGTTTGCGGCTCGCCCGAATCTCCGAGTTGCCACCGGAGCACGGGGCGACTCGAGTTTTCGGCATCCTCAGATTCGAAAGACAGGGTCAGATAAGTGTCAATGCCATGTTGCTTGAATTCCCGGATGAATTGCCGGATAGCGTCATCAGAGTATGTCAAGACGGTGTCCCCGGTATATAGGCGTTCCACCGTGCTATCCATGCTGTCTTCATAGTGGAGAGATACGGAAAAACCGACCAGGTTCACATGCAGCTTCTTCAGCCAATCGATATAGCTCTGGGGTACAAGGGGATTGCTTCGACCACTGGCCTCCCATTGTTTAATTACAGTGTCATTGGTCGCATAATTTCCTGATGCCCGGACGGCGCGTAGTGGAAATTCACTGGCGGGAATTTCACCGAAACTCCGAACAGTTGCGGTGTTGCCGGAAAATTGTTTTTCCAACTGCCATTTACGGGAAATCTGGCCATTCCGAACCGGCGTGCCAAGCGCGGTTGAAGATGCATCTGCCATACTGTCCAGCGTAAGCCGGGTTCCATCGGATCGGGTAACGGACATTGTCATTTGCCCGTAATCGAACACGGCTTCGGCCGTGTCCGTTGTGACGTTGTTTCCGTCCGTGTTGCCGGATTGCGTAACGGATCTTCTTCCGAGTCGCGGGATGGCTCTCGCGGCTTCACGCAGGGAGGTCACTGCTTCAGGTATCTGCACGCCGCCACCGCCTGGCATCGAGTCCGGCGTCGGCATGACCATCGGTGGCTGTGACACTCTCGGGCCGCCACCACCGCCGCCGCAGCCTGGTAGCGTCAAAGCAAAAATAAGCGCGAAAAAGATCGCCAAGAATGAAAAAGAGCTTTTCTTGAGAAACTGTTTTTCAGGTCGGCTCATATTATCTCTCCTGGATTCGGTTGATTCGTCCTCCTCATCCCCTCCGCTCATGAGGCTTCCCGCCGCCCCCGGCGAGGGAACCGGAAGCGGCGAGAGGGGGTGCGGCCCGCTGCGGCATGATATGGGGAATGGAGGCGGGCCCTTGCGATCGGCTATTGTTTGTACGCTCCGAAAGCCCCGACGACGCTTACATTGCCATCCGTCGACGTGGCCCCGAACGTCCCGGCTATCGAGCCCGGCTGGTCGGTCGCGCTAGCCCCGTTGCCGAAGAACTTCCCGCCCCATGAGCCCGATAAGGTCTCGCCGCTACTCGTCGTGACGCTGGTGTCGCCACGGAAGTTCCCGCCGCTGTCAGAGTTGGTGATGCTGGCTGCCCCCAAATTCATGTCGGGCAAATCTTCGCCCCCCTCGATCCTCGCTTCGGTGATTCTGCCGGAGATGGTGCCGAGCGCATTCCCGTCGCCGAAATTGGCCTCGAGGGTCGCTTTCGCGGTGACGTAGTGGAAGGGATCCGCACTGTTTTCGACTCTGTCCGCCAATACGCCGGAGGCCGGCCCTTCGTAGGTCGCAGTGCCCGTGAGTCCTGCGAGGTTGCTCGCGGTGAAGGGATCGCTGCCGTTCGCGGAGACGCCCATGGACGTTGCGCCCGTCAACTCCCCGGTGTTCGTGTCTTTGAGATAGATTGCCCAGTATCCGATGGACAGATAGTCGGTATCACCTGCATTTTCGATGTCGGAGAAGGCGTCCCAATAGAAGATGGCCGGGGAATAATCCGCCTGTGTCTCCACGCCCTGCCAGCCCGCCGCAGGCGAGCCGTTCAGCCTGTTGAACGATACTTCCGGATCGGTTGTACTGGCGGTGAAGGAAGTTGATTCACGAGTCCGGCTGAATTGCAACTGCCCGTTGGCGTCATATTCGGCGTCAAAGAAATATGGCTCAAGTGTTTGGATGTCCGGGTGATTGTTGGTAGACGTTTTCGTGGTGTAGCCGATTCCTCCCCGCGTTCCAAAGGCGGGCAGATTTCTTGCCGTCCTCCGGAAATCGTTTGCCAACTCATCAATCACCGTGTCGACCAACGAGGCCGGGATTTCCACGTCCAGCATTCGCATTCGAGGCGGAGGGGTATAAGCGCTGCCCGTACCGCCTGTACCCCCGCCGGGCATCGGGTCCGGCATCACGGCGGCGCCACCCCCACCCCCACCGCCCCCGCCGCAGCCGGTAAGCGCAAAGACGCATACCAGCGCGAATGTGAGCAGCATGAGCGAGAAAGAGGTTTTTTCCTTGAGTTGCTGTTTCGCGTTTCTCATGTCGATCTCTCCTCAATTGTGAAAACAGCGATTCGCCCGGCCGCAGATAAACTGGGCTTTTCGCCACAACGACCATAATTGAAGAGATGGATACCCCGCCCGTTCCGCTCCCCAGAAGATGGAGA
This sequence comes from bacterium, assembly GCA_022825065.1. Lineage (GTDB taxonomy): Bacteria > UBA8248 > UBA8248 > UBA8248 > UBA8248 > Bin107. The sequence continues at coordinate 151,678 of JAJDYR010000018.1, read as the reverse complement.
GAGACTTCTATCCGGCGGGATTACCGAATCGACTATCGTGGTTTTTGTGGCAGGGAAAGGATCGGACATCAAAGCCGAAATGTCAAACACACTTGGGTGAGCAAAAGCGGGAGAAGACGGCGAGATGATTGTCGCTTCTTGGATGGTGAGAATCCAGAGCAGGTTTCCCGCGTATTCATGGGAAATTTTTGAATCGGCTGTTCAGGATGAAGCTGCGGGGCGGGCCCGTTATCCGATCAAAGAGGTTCCTCTTTGAGTCGGGTGATTATTTTCCAAAGCAGTAGAAAGTGGCCCTTCGCCAAATCGCAGGTGAAGCTACGGCTTCTACCATAAAAGAGCACGATTGAAGACGCAGTTATCACCTTGTTCCTCAATCCAGAGGATGGCTCTTCGCTAATAGAAACCGCCTTGTGTCCGGCGGGGAGCCGAATCTACGGTTTCCGGTTTTTGTGGCAGGATAATTTTAGGATATCAAGGATTGAGTGTCAAACACTTGATTCATAAGGACAAACTGCCGTTGTGGAGGGACGGGCGTTTCGCGTCTGATGGAAATTTGGGTGGCGTTTTCCAGGTTGTGTTTTGCGACTTCTTCGTGCTCGGGTTTAATCAGAATCAAATTTTTTTCAGTTTCTTCGTTGACAGTCTGGAAAAATCTGCTCTTTTATATAAGAGTTTTCTGAATTTCAGATTCTTCCCCTCTTGAAAAAAGAGCAACAATCAAGGAAAACCCTCGGTCGGCGATACGAGATGAAGATGACCGGGCGGGTTCATTATCCGACGAAATGGGTTGCCCCTCGGACTGCGGACGCAGTCGGGCTGTTTGCCACAAAAACCACGATCGAAGAGATGGGTTTCCCACCTATTCCGGCCTCCAAAGAATGGAAGCCGTGTTGTATTCGGCGGGCAGCCCGAGCGGGCTGACTGCCGTGGTTTTTGTGGCAAGAAAATGATCGGACATGACACTCGGCTTGTCAAATGCCAGTGGATGGGCAGAGACGGGGGGACGTCGGGGTTTTTGTCGTTTCTCGAATGACGAGAAAGGCGGCGATTCGCCCGGCCACGGAAGCAGTCGCGCCTTTTGCCACAAAAATCACGATTCAGGAGACGAGTTTCCTGCCTTTCCATCTCCAGGGGGATGGAGATACGTCCTGTATTCGGTGGGTCGCTGGGGGTTGTGACCTCGTGGTTTCTTCAGTAGAAGAAAGGATCGGACAAGAAGTTCTGAATGTCAAACAAAGGCGCGAGGACGGGCTCGTTGAACTTCTTCCCTAAAGCAGACTGACCACCCGCTCCAGTTCTTCTTCGGTATTGTAGAAATGCGGCGCGAAGCGAAGGGCGCCCCCCCGCGCGCTGGCGATGACTCTCTTCTCGCGCAGGCGCGCCGCCGCCCTGGGCGGGTCGGGCGACTCGATGCTCACGATGGCGGCGCGCTCCTCCCAGGGACGAGGCGTCAGAATCTTCTCGCCCCGCCTCTCCAGCAGTTCCATCAGATACGTCGTCAACCCCCGCACGCGGTCTTCGATATGCGCGAGCCCCGCTTCCGCCAGGAACTCGACCGAGCGGCCGAGCACCCACAGTCCCAGGTAGTTCTGGTTTCCGATCTCGAAGCGGCCGGCGTCCGGGGCGAGTTCGACCTCCATCCGGGGACGCGCTTCAGGCGCCATGCTGGCGCGGGCGAAGAAAGGGGGCGTCATCCCGGGGATCAGGTCTTCACGGCAATAGAGAAAGCCCGTGCCCGGCAGGCCGAGCAATCCCTTGTGCCCGCCGCAGACCACGATGTCCGCCCCGAGGGCCGGCAGCGACGCCGAGAGGATCCCGACCCCCTGAATCGCGTCCGTCATCAGGACGACCCCGCGCTCGCGGCAGGCCGCGCCCAGGGCGGGCAGGTCCACCCGGCAGCCGGTGCCAAAAGTCACGTAGGAGACCGCCACGACGCGCGTTCGCTCGTCCATCGCTTCGATGAACGCCTCGGTCGGGGGGTAGCCGTCCCCATTACGCACCCACTTGAGTTCGACGCCCCTATCTTCCAGGCGCTTTAAGGCGTACACCTGGTTCGGGTGGTCCATTTCCGCCTGGATGACGTTGTCTCCCGCCTTGAGATCCAGCGCCTGCGCGGCGATGTTCAACCCCTCGGAAGTATTCTTGATGAACGCGATCGTCCCCGGCGCGACGCCCAGCAGCGACGCCAGCGAGGCGCGAACCTCCTCCACGCGGCGCCTGGAGAAGGCCTCCCGGACGCCGCCTTCGTTCATCTCCCGCAGGAAATCCGGAATGGCGTCCTGGGCGCACCGGGGAAGGGGCGCCTTGTTGGCGAGGTCGAGATAGGTCCAGTTCCGTGTGACGGGAAACGCTTCTCGCAGCGCCGCAAAATCAGGAGCGACCGCCCCCTGTTTTTCGATCATCCGTTTTCTCCCGTTAGGCAATTTGGTGAACCCTGATTCGGTGAATTATATACAATCCTGCCCGAAGGGGGTTGTTGAAAAGCCTTCTTGCGGCGCAATCCTCTTCTTCGTCCTGCACAGCCCGCCGCTCCGCCTCACCCTGAGTAGCGGCCCTTCGACAGGCTCAGGACAGGCTCCCTCGACTTCGCTCGGGGCAGGCTCCGTCGTCCCCACCACTTTCCTCACCCTGAGTAGCCGCCGAAGGTCAAACGCGACTGAGAAAGGAGCGTTTGTATCGAAGGGCGAAATTCGTGCCCCCCATCCTTCCATACGGCGCTTACGCGCCTACTCAGGATGAGGGTTTGGGGCGCTTGCCCGGGATGAGGGCGTCAAGGGGGGAGTGGTTCTTTTCACTCCCGTGAATTGGCGACGGCTCTCAAGGGGTCAAATCCGACCGATGTGGGAAAACCGCCGTCATTCCGGCGAAAGCCGGAATCCATTTGCCTTTCGTTTTTATGCTGTCATTTACAAACTGAACATCGAGAAATGGAAATGCCGCAATATGCGCACCCCGTCTCTTTTTGGATTCCGGCTTTCGCCGGAATGACGGCAGTGGCTCAAGCCGCAGCCATGAGGGAGGGTGCAGGGGCGGCCCGTGACCCGCTCGGCCACCGGCAACACCGTCCTGACGAACGGGTGTTCGGGGTCGGTGAGGCAGGGCGCTCGTCGAATGCGATACGGCGCCCGGAATCCGTTCTCCTCTTGCGTATGACCCGCGTTCAGCCGGTGAAGGAAAAATCCATCTTTCGCGTGACGCTGTGCGTGTTGCCGAACGTCGGGATGACGAGGCTGTGCTTCCCGAGTCCGCCCGCCACGAACAGGCAGATGCTCTCCTCATCGTCCACGACGGGTACGCTCTGGAGGTCTTCCTGGGCCATGAGGTCGTCCCGGCGTCCCCGCGCGCGCGCGAGGTTCGCCGGCGCAAAAAGAAACGTCGGCACCCTGCCCCGCTCGTAGAGGAAGGCCCGGATCCGCGGCGGATCCCAGCCGTCGCGCACGAGCATGTCCACGTGTTCGGGGCCGAGGACGACCACCATCTCCCCGCCGAAGAGCGCGTTGTTGCTCCCCGCCTGCATCATCGACGAGGCGATGGACGTGAGCACGCCCTCGCCCTCCGTGCTGGCCGCGTCGTTGACCATGATGTGCGGGTCGACGGCGATGACCGTCACGGCGCTGTCGGTGCGCTCGAGGCCGCGCTCGACGTGGAGCGGCGGCCACGGGCTGGCCTCTTCGTTCTCGCCGATGCAGCTCGAGAACTTGCCCTGGTGGCCGAAGGTGCTGCGGTCCGTATCCCCCGGCTTGGCGCCCCCGATGTTCTGGAGGATGAACCGGAACGCCCTGCCGATGGTGGCGTTGGCCCGCCAGCCCTGGCCGAAGAGGTTTTCCCTGCAGTTGATCCCCAGCGCATGGCGAGCGGGGCCGTGGACGACGATGAGCTGCGCGATGCAGTTCGTCGTCCCCTGGACGCCCGGCAGGTTGTATTCGGGGTCGAAGATGGCGTCGACGGCGGTGACGAGCACCGGCATGTATTCGGGCTTACAGCCCGCCATGGCGGCGTTGACGGCGATCTTCTCGATCGTGGCGTCGCCGAAGAGGTGGGGGATGCGGCCGCGGGATTCCTCGGGCGGCCGCCCCGATGCCTCCACCATGGCCGCCACCCGCTCCTCGGTCGGCGGGATGACGGGCAGCCCGTCCCCCCAGCCGCGCTCCATCACGTATTCGAGCAACTCCAGGGGGGATTCCGCCACCTCGTGGCGCGTGGAGGCGAGCTTCATCCTTCGTCATCCGGCGGCGCCTGCGTCAGGGACTCCGCCACGCTTTCGAGGATTTCGTCCGCGTGGGCGTGCACCGTATCGAGCGGGATTCCGGTGATGGGGTGGGGGATCGAGACGATGGGCAGGCCCGCAAAGCCCAGGGCCCGCGCCTTCTTGCGGCCGAAGGCCTCGAACATGTCCGTGATGACGGTGAGCGTGGGGAGCCCGCGCTGTTCGAGCTCGACCGCGTCGTGGATACTCCACGGCGTGCAGGACCCTCAGTCGGGCACCGCGTTCACCACGAAGTCGCACTCCGCAGACATCCGGTCGATCAGGTCCTCCTCCAGGGGGAGCGCGCTGCCTCCCTTGCGGTAGTGCGTGAACGAGGCGATGGGGTATTTCCCGCTCAAGCGCTCTTCCAGGCGGCGGAGCAGCTTGTCGGAGTTTGGCTTCGTGTTATCGAGGAGGCCCAGGCGAACCCCCTCATGGGAGGCGGGGCGCGCGGCCGGCCGCACCTTCTCCATCGGAGGGGGTATTCCCGAGGGATCGAGAATCACCAGAGTCTTCGCCATAAAAGACTCCTCCTCTGAAAACAGGCGCAATCGCGCTCAACGCAACGCGAACTCGCGATAAGATGCTGAATCGTTTTGAGATAACAAGATAACCGATGCTATCGTATGTTTCCCGAAAGTGTCAATGAACCCTCCCCTGGCCCCTGTGCCGGGAAGTCCGGCGGAATCGGCTTCCCGTCCGGACCGTCTCCTGCCGCCGGCGGGAATTGCCTACCTGGGCGGAATGATCGGCAAGAGCACGTGGGAGGGATGCTCGGGACCGGCGTGGATCGTCACCTCGCCGCCGAACACCTCGGGCGGCCGGTCGAGCGGGTCGTTGTGCCGGAACGGCCCCACGCCCGAGAAGACGGCGGGCATGTTGGGAAGCCCCTGCGTGACGCCGCCCGGATAGACGTAGTCGCAGCCCCGGATGCTCAAAGCCAGGCGATGGCCTTTGGGAACCACGATGCAGGTGGGCCATATCTCGACGTCGAGTTCGTATATTTCGCCCGGCGTGAGCGGCTGCACCTCGTCGTGCGCGTGATAGGGCCTGTAGGGCAGCGTGAGCGCCTCGTCCAGCTTTCGGTGCGAGGCCCGGAGCCAGCCCTGGGCCACCGGGGTGTGCGGGTCGAGCGCGCCCTGGAAGGTGACTTCCCTGAAATCGGGCGTGAACAACCGAAGGACGAGGAACAGATCGGCGTCTTCGGTCTCGGAGGACACCCACAGCTTCGACGCCAGGGGGCCCGTGATCTCGGTTTCACGCTTCAGGGGAGGGGAGACGAACGTGACCCCGTCGCTCAAGCCCGCATAGGCCGCCGTACCCGCCTCCTCCGGCGCGGCCTCGCCGAGCAGATGGCCTTCCGCATGGAGATAGAGCTTCGTCCAGTTCGTGCGCGCGATGGGCCACTCGTTCTCCGCGCGCTCCACGAACTTCTCGCCGGGGTGGCGAATCTTGAGCTGCACCCTCGGCTGATCCTTCCAGCCGGTGTCCTCCCCCTTCAGGTAATGGCCGAAGAACTTCTTCTGGAGCGCCACGCCGTAATCGGTGTAAAACTCCGTCCAGTGTTCGATGCCGTGGCTCTCCAGCCATTTCTCTTTCGAGGCCGCGCGCATGAAGGCCTCGCAGTTCCCGCGCGGATGAAGCCCCTGCCCGCCCCAGTTGTTGGAAGACAGGAAAGGCACTTCCACTTTCGACCAGTCGGGCGTTTTCGCCTGCCAGTATTCATCGTCGAGCGGGTGCGCGCGCATCTCCGCCCCCAGGCGGCAGCGGTTGGCGCCGAGTTCCTCCTCGCTCAGCGTGTCCGGCCCGGAGACCCAATCGCCCGTCACCCGGCTCTTGTAGCCGCGCTCGCCCAGGCCGTGCTGCTTGGAGCGCCCCCTGTTCTGATACCAGTTCTCCGTGAACGTGCAGTAGATGCCCCCGTGGTAGTTCATGTCGCGGTAGAAATCCGCCGCCCCCTCCCAGGCGCACATGGCGACGAGGTGAGGCGGCTTCAGGCACGCGACCTGCCACTGGTTGATGGCGTAATAGGAGATGCCGTTGGCCCCCACCTTCCCGTTGCTCCAGGGCTGCGCACCCGCCCACTCGATGCACTCGTAGAAATCGCGCGTCTCGCGCTCGGAGAAGGGGTCCATATACCCCGGCGAGCGGCCCGCGCCCCGCGAATCCACGCGCACGCAGGCGTAGCCGTCCGGCACCCATTTCTCGGGATCCACGACCTCCCAGTTCTGGTACTTGTTCGAAGAACCCAGGGCGACGTCGGGGTGCTCTTCCACCATGCGGCGCCACTGCTCGGGATAGCCGTCCTCGAAGTGGAGCCACTTCCCGTAGATGCCGTATGTGATGATGACGGGATAGAGGCCCTCATCAACAGGCCGGTAGACGTCGCAGCGCAGCACCAGACCGTCGTCCATCTCGACCGGAACCTCCCAGTCGATCCGCATGCCGTCGGCGATTTCCGATTTACGCCCTCTCATCGCGCACCTCTCATCCTGTCGGGAATCATCCTTTCGGCGGAATCACCGGCAGCAACACGTGGGATGGACACGACGGGCCGGTGTGCAGCGTCACCTTTCCGCCGAAAAGCTCCGTCGGCCTGTCTTCTTTGAGATCATGCTTGAACGGCCCCACGCCGTAGTAGACACGGCCCGATATTTTGGGCGCTGACGGCTCATAACCCGGCCAGACGTAATCGCGCCCCCGGACGCTGATCGCCAGGCGGTATTCCTTGGGGATCACGATGGAGGTCGGCCAGATCTCGACGTCCAGTTCATAAATCTCGCCCGGCGTGAGCGGCTGAATCTCGTCGTGCGTGTGGTAGGGCCGGTAGGGCAGCGTGAGGGCATCATCGAGTTTCCGGTGGGAGGCCCTCAGCCAGCCGATGGCGACGGGCGTGTGCGGGTCGTTCGCGCCCCGGTAGACGATCTCCGTCATGTCCGGCGTGAAGACGCGCAGGGTGAGGAACAGGTCCGCGTCCTCGGTATCGGAAGAGACGAACAGCTTGGCCGCCACGGGGCCGGTGATCTCGGTTTCCTCGGCGAAGGGATGCGAGACGTAGACCAGGCCGTCGCCCAGGGCGTCATAGGTCTTCGTCCGCTCGTTGGTCTGGGGTTCCGCCCGGAAGGTGCCAGAACCCGAATGCAGGTAATACTTCGTCCACTGCGTGCGCGCGATGGGCCACTCGTTCTCAGCTCTCGGCACGAATTTCTCACCCGGATGCCGCACGAGGAGCTGGACTCTCGGCTGCTCCTTCCAGCCCGTATCCTCGCCCTTCAGGAAGTGGCCGAAAAACTTCTTCTGGAGCGCGACGCCGTAATCGGTGTAAAACTCCGTGAAATGCTCCAGCCCGTGCATCTCCAGCCATTTCTCCTCCGTGGCCGACTGCACGAAACCCTCCGTGTTGCCCCTGGGATGCAGGCCCACGCCGCCCCAGTTGCCCGAGGAAAGAAGAGGCACGTTGATCTTCGAATAATCGGGCATGCGCTCTTTCCAGTAATCATCCACGAGGGGGTGATCCAGAATGTCCTGGCCGAAATCGCTCCTGTTGGAAGCCAGTTCCTCTTCGCTCAGGTTGGCGGGGCCGGAAATCCAGTCGCCGTTGATGCGGCTCTTGATGCCGCGGTTCCCCTTGCCGTGCTGGCGGGGGACGACGGCCTGGCGGTACCAGGTGTCCGAAAACCGGCAGGCGATACCCCCGTGGTGGGCCAAGTCGCGGTAGAAATCGGCCGCCCCCTCCCAGACGCACATGGCCGCCAGGTGCGGCGGCTGGAGCGAAGCCACCTGCCACTGGTTCATCCCGTAGTAGGAGATGCCGTTCAGACCCACCTTCCCGTTGCTCCAGGGCTGGGCGCCCGCCCACTCGATGCAGTCGTAAAAATCGCGCGTCTCGCGCGGGGACCAAACTTCGAGATAACCCGGCGAGCGGCCGGCGCCGCGTGAGTCCACGCGGACGCAGGCGTAGCCGTCGGGCACCCATTTCTCGGGATCGACGAGCTCCCAGTTCTGGTATTTGTTGGTGGTGCCCATGACGGTCTCGGGATAGTCGTTCACCATGAGATTCCACTGGTGGGGGTAGCCGTCCTGTAAGTGAAGCCACTTGCAGTAGGGGCCGTAGCTCATGATGACGGGGTACCCGCCATCGTCGTTTGGCCGGTAGACGTCGCAGCGCAGCACCACGCCGTCGTCCATCTCGATAGGCACGTCCCAGTCGATCCGCATCCCGTCTCTTGCCTCGCTCTTGTACTCGCTCATGTTTCGCCTTTCCGTGAAGAAGTGGATCACCGTCGGTGATGTATTTGGGGATGGAGGGAATATAACCGAGGGGAGGTGCGGCGTCCAGATGGGGAGGGGTGATTCTTATGTCGAGAGGAGGGTCTTAAGCTCTATTCAAACTTGATGATGCAGCGTCTTTCTTTCGGCATGATGTGCTTTGTAGAGAGGCCAGGAGGTCATCCACAGAAGCGTAGCTCTTCATCCTGCCCGCTCTATAATCTTCGTCCGCTTCGTCTTCCATCGCCTGCCACTCATCGGAATAAAACCAGGAGAGGTCTTCTTGCATAACGTCCATGATGTCCTCTTAATCTTAAGCGGGCATTTTCGTTCGTTGCGATTCGGGAACAGAAAAACGGATCATAAAGAACATATCATTAGATGGTTTGAAAATGCCCGTGGTGTTTTTGCAAAGTCTTCTGAGGCAGCACAATCATCGGCTTATGGAAACGGTTACGCAGATGGAATTACTCGCGAAGGATTCAGTGGAATTAAATTTTGTCATCTATGCCGGCAGATTTAAGGATACCATTAGCGGTATGCTTGGATTTTGTGTTCTTAGGGACGCTCACCTGAACATTCGTATCAATATTCACCTATATTTCATGCGAGCCTTTGCCTTCCCTCCAAAACACAAAATTTGAGTCCTTGAGTTTCTGAGTCAATTTCCTATAAATATCCGTCATTGCGCATAAGCTTCACGGGTCTTGTGTTCCTCGTCGAATGGACGTTCCCATACTACAGTTGAAAACAAGTCTTCAATCTTTCTCGTGGTGAAATCGGGGCCTTGAATATGGTTTGCGATTATAAGATCGCCGACCAGATCTTTCATCACCTCTTCAAATTCATCTATCGTTTTTGCTTCAATGTGCAATCCCTTGATGTCACTTTCAGATATAAATACCTCCGCCTCTTCGTCCCATGTGGCTTTTACATAAAAGGTCAGATTTGAACTCATTTTTTTTCCTCACTCAACAAATGTGGGTTCAACTCCCACCACGGCCTACACTAAACCACTTTGAAGTGGGGATTTCCTTATCCGTTGCCTTGAACCTGACTTGGCTATCTGTATCGGAGTTACAGGTATCTCTTACACCCATACCCTATCTCATAGCGTGCGATGTTTCGCCATATTCTGCCATACATTCGTGAAATTTCAACGACCTGGAACTCTGCTTCGCGCGCCCTGCGGGCAACACGAGAAACGCTAAACCTCTGCGAATTTTTGCGGATCCACCCGGGGTAAGGGGACATCGCAGGAGAAGATGTCCGGAAGGCTATGCGGGGGTTTCGATTTCAGATGCCGTTTCACGCTATCACGCTTCACCGACTCATAGAGCGCGTGATAGGAGGGCTCGGCGGGCACGAATATCTCATCCAGGGTGTCGTGCTGCACGGCGAACGATATCTGCGCCTCGACCGCTTCGGTCAAATTTTCCACCGCCTGATCTTGCGTTTCCCCATAACCCCTGAGGCTCATATCCAGGGCAATCGCGCACCATTTCGCGTCTTCACGGACCACCAGAACGCGGAGGGTGTGGTTGAAATCCATGGGCGTGCGCACTCCTTTGGGTGTTCACCCAAGTACCGGGATAGTCATGCTAAATTCAGACACATAGCTTACATGGTTTTGAGATTTCTTTAGAAAATGCTGACTTCTTAGGATTGAAAACGGTCGAAACCTTAGGCTTAATAAACTTCCGGCAATTCATTTTTCGCACAGACTTTGTCGATATGCAGGTGACGTATCATCTTTCTGATATGACCAATCTCGATCTCCGCCCGGCGTCCTCTTCCATGCTCTCCCTTAGGGAATGAAGGATAGGTCCGGCCCCCATATCGAATGCAGTAGTGATGCGTGGTTTCTCTGATGTCGCATCCAGGCGCGCACACTTGAAGCATATCCCAAATTTTCTTTAGTTGTACGCGACCACTCGAAACCATTCAGGCGGCGACGGCCCTTGGTTCATCCAACATGTTGCGCCGCGCCGTGGGTTTCTTAATGGTCCTCACCTGCACATAAGGCTGGTGCTCGTCTGCGTTTTTCTTTTCCAGTCCATCGGCTCCGATATCTCCCCGACGCACCGCTTCAACGGCTTCATCCCATTCTCGTTTCGTCTCTTCGCAAATCTCGTTGAAGAATGTCTCTACTTGCCGTTTGAATTTCGAGAAATCGTCAGCTTCCTCCGCCATGTCGAACAGGACGGACGTGTAGGTCCGCCGGAAAGCAGAGAAAGCCTTATCTTCGTTTTCTCCGGTCGCAGCGATTCCACCCGGCTGTACACCGTACATCCAGGTGGAATCATCCTCTTTCATCCCGAGGACCGTTCCCATGATTCTTACATCCGCCACGAAGCCGTTTCCTTCCACCTTGTCAGAGAAGGTAAAAAAGAACGGAAACGCACTCATGTCCCACTCCTTTTCGGTTAGTGAATTGGTGCGAGAAATATCTCACAAAACCACACCCTATCTCATAATCTACAAAGTATCGCCATATCTTGCCATAGATCGCTGAAATCTCAACCCGCCTGATCCCCCCCCCCTCTCACTCGATCCTTTCCTCGAGCTTCCGCGTCGCCGCCTCGACGATTTCGCACACTTTGTCCATCACCTCGGGATGCGCGCGGAACGACTCGCGTACTTCTTTTACGATCGCCATCTTGGCCGCGGCGAAGCCGTCCTGGTATTCGAGCTTGAGCTTTTCCGCCGAAATGCGACTGCGCTCGAGCCCGTTCACCATCTGGGCGAGTTTCTCGGGCGTCAGGTTCTCGAAGGATTCTTTCCCCATCTGCGAGACGGCCTCGACCGCCTGGGTCATCAGCATCCGCCGCGCGACGGCGGCCACCTTCTCGCCCGGGTCCCTCCCCTCGCCGTCATAGGCCATGACTTCCTCGATCAGCTCATCCACCATGGCTTCCACCCGCCTGGTCTTCCGGATGCCCTCGAGCAGGCGGTTGTTGCGCGTGACCACAGAGGAGATCGACAGCGGCTCCCCCGTGGCCTTCTCGAAAGCATCGGCCACCTCCCTGTAGCTCTTCCCCTCGACGAGCAGGGGGTCCACGATTTTCTCAGCACCAAATTTCTCTACTTTCGACCTGCGCCCCCGCCTCCTCTCCATCACAACTCTCCCACGAGAACGTCGGGCGAGGCGGAAACGGCGCCTTCGAGCAGGCCGCGCCCCTTCCGGGTCAGGTGCGCCTCGTAGTCCGTCAGCAGGCGGCCGAAACCGCCCGGGGTGCGCTTTTCCAATAAACCCCGCCCGGCCAGATCGTCCACGAAGGCTTCGAGCGTCTCGCGGCCCAGGGGCGCGCCGTCTTCATGGTGGCCCGCTTCGCGCAGCGCGCTCCAAAGGAGAAGGCTGCCCACGCTCGATTCCGGGCGTAAGGCATCCTGGTAATACAGCGTCTTCAAAATGTCGCCGCGCAGGACGCGGGCCGCCAGATCGTTCACGATGAAACACCTCCCCGATGACGTTCATACCGGCGCGCCGGACGCCGTTCGACGTGAGCCAAGCCTATCTTACGCACTGAACACCTCCCCGATGACACTCATACCGGTGTACCGGATGCCGTTCGCCAATATCCGGACCTCTCTCATGCACTGAAACACCTCCTCGATGATTCTCATACCGAAACGCCGATCACCCCGCGTGAGGCGGACGCTCTCCCAATATAAAATGCGGCTGCATCTCCGGCAGACCGGGAAATGCGGGCAACTGCGGGCTGGGGCGCGTTGAGAAAATACATTCCGGATTGCACAATGCCGCCAGAGGAGGAGGCTTCGATGCGCTCAAGCGCGCGGAAAATCATCACCACGCTCGCCGTATTCGCGCTCTGGTTCGCGTGGCTGCCCGACGCGCCGGCGCTGGGCCACGGGGAGGAGGAAATCCTCCTGTTCGCCTACCTGGCGGAAGAGCGCAACCTGCTCCGGATCTCGACCGCCATCGTGGGCGGCATCATCCTGGCGATGGGCGCCTTCATCACCCAGCAATCGCGCGCCGAGGCGAGGGAAGACGCCCGGGCCGAATTCACGGGCTTCAGGGTGATATTGCCGGGGCTGCTCGTCACCTGCCTGGGCGTCGGCGTGCTGTTCACGGCCGCGTTCATCCTGCCCGAGCAGATCAAGATCGTGCACGACCATCCCCTGGAGCACGTCGAGACGAAAACGACGAAAAGCAAAAGCGGCCCGTGAGGGGTTGTTGGAAAAGGCCTCCTCGCCTCATCCTGAGTAGCGGCCGAAGGTAAAACGCGACTGAGAAAGGAGCGTTTGTATCGAAGGACAACCGCGCCCAATGCGGAAGCGATTGCGCCGGGAGACACCTTTTTGACCCTCTCTCTTCGGTCGGGTCAAACTTTCGATACAGCGCTTTCACGCGAACTCCGGCCTCCCTCTTTGAAAACCAACCCCCCCTACCCCCCCTTGTCAGGGGGGTAAAAAAAGGCAACCCCTCCACCAGCGAGGGGTTTAGGTTTTTCATACCCCCCTGACAAGGGGGGGTAGGGGGGGTTGCCTTTATGAAGTTTCCCTTTCAAGGGGCTTCTTCAACAACCCCCGAGCCCTCACCGCGCCCTGCCCGTGAGCTTCTCCATCGTGCGCAGCGCGCCAAGCCCCAGCATCCCCAGGGTGAGTTCGAGCAGCCCTTCCGCCGAGACGGGATAGGGCGCGAGTTCGCCGCTCATCAGCACCTGCCGCGTCCAGAGCCATGCGCCGAGCGCATACTGGGGGATGAAGTAAAAGGCGAGCGATACCCCGCAGGTCCACAGGATGAACGGCCTGCCCCCGGCCACGAAGACGCTGCGGTGGGCGGCCTCTATCTTGTTGATCTCGTTCTGGGCTTCGGCGGGCCGCATCATCAGCTTTTGCTTTATCGCCTCCGCCGCGCGCCGCTCGTCGGGCGTCTCGACGAACCGGTCGATGACGTTGGCGACGCCCTCCGCAGCCGTCATGACGCCGCCGCCGATGAGCTTTTCCAAAAAGGCCATCACGCGCTCCTCATGCGCTCGGCCACCCGGCCCGCCCGCGCGGGGAGCTCCCGCGCGTAAACCGAATCGAGCGCCTCCAATGCCGCGCGCGCGTAATCGCCTTCCGTGAGCGCGGCCCACATTTTCCGAAAGCCCAGGAGGTTCGGCACGCCCATGTTGTAGGCCATGTTCAGGACCGCGCGCTTTGCGCCGGGCTCAAGATTCCTGTATGTCCCGCCGACGCGGGAGCGCTCGATTTCCCCGGCCATCAGAGCCAGCCGATGCCGGAGGAGCAGTTCCGCTTCAGCTTCCGATATGCCGTCTTCGATCAGCGTTCCGTAGCCGATGGTCTTCTTGCCCTTGGCGTCGAGATACACCACCGGCACGAAACCCTCCTCGCGCTTGATCTCCTCTACGAGTTCATCCGTGAGCATCCCCCGCCCTCCCCTTCAAGCAGGCTCCCCGTCCCAGCCGCTTCACCCAGCAGGCGAACGAGCGCCGCCGCGCCCTTGCCCGCGCCCGAGCGGCCCGCATAGGCCCGGCTCGACGCCAGGACCCGTCCGTTCCGCGCCCGCACGCGGAAGCGGTGCCGCCCGGATTCGTCCCGGAATATCTCGACGGGACGATATTTCGAGTTCTTTACGGCCGCCATACGACACCCCCCAGAAAAAAGCCCAGCAGCACCAGACCCGCGCCCGCGGCGATGAGGCGCAAGACGGTCTGCTTCTTGTCCGCCCAGCGCCACAAGGCGGCGTCCGTTCGTTTTTCGGTTTCATTTTTCCCGCTCATGACTCTCCTCACATTCTGTTAGTGAAATCCCGCGCGCCGCTCCCGAGCGATGCGCCTCGACGTGAGAGATTCTAGGCCTTGATCCCCCCGGGCCGATGACGGAAAATGCGGGCAACTGCGGGGTGATGCGCTCTCGCCCGTCCGCGAGGGGAAAAGCGCATCCCGCAGCGCCGGACGCGCCCGCTCGACGCCTTCGTTCGCGACGCGCGAGAGGCGTTTCAATCCGCCAGGAAGACGACGCGCCGAGGGGCGCATGCCGCCAAGTACAGGAGATGAACCATGAAGAAACTGACCGCCACCCTCCTCGTAGCCGTATTCACCCTGGGGCTGGCCGGGTGCCGCGCCGACGGCACGATGGACAAACAGACCGGCGGAGCGATTCTGGGCGGAATCGCGGGCGGTCTGATCGGGTCCAAGTTCGGCAAGGGCCGGGGCCGCAAGGCGGCGACCTTCGCGGGCGCGGTCCTCGGCGTCCTCGCCGGCAGTGCCATCGGGGCGCAGCTCGACGAGCGCGACCGCCTGCTGATGTCGCGCAGCACGCAAAAAACACTGGAGCGCGGCAAGACGAACGTGGCCACCAAATGGGTGAACCCGGACACGGGCAACCGGGGCACCATCACGCCCAGGCGCACCTACCGGGTCCAGAGAGGCTCGGCCACCAGTTACTGCCGCGAGTTCCAGCAGACCATCACCGTGGGCGGCAAGACCGAGCGCGCCTACGGCCGCGCCTGCCGGCAACCCGACGGGAGCTGGAAGATCGTCAACTAGGCGGAGCGCAAAGAGGCGTTCTCACGAGATTGAGGAAGCGCAGTTCGGGCGGTGCCTTGCATCGAGGCGTCGCTCGGCTAAAATACATGGTGCGTTCGTGGAGCGACCGGGAAAGCCGGTAGCGATTCAGGAAAGGGGGCCGACATAATGGTTTCCGATCAGACGAGAAACGACGTTTGGCAGGAACTTCTGGACGTCACCCGGCTCGTTCGCTACTACGGGGCGCTTTCCGACCGACATCGCCGCAACCATTCGGCCATCCGGTTTCTCCTGTTGGCCGCGGCGGCCGGCGGAATCGCCGCGCTGCTCGACCTGCTTCCGCAGATTGTCCAACTCGTCGCGGGGGGACTCATCGCTCTCCTCGTCGCCTGGGATTTCGTGTCCGACTACGCCAAGAAGGCCGCCGTCCTCCATACGATCAACGTCGAATGCGGCCTGCTGGAAATCGAATGGCGCGAATTGTGGAACGAGGCCAACGACCCCGAGGCGAGCGACGCGGAGGTTCGGGAGAAGAACCGGCGGCTCGCCGAAAGAATCTCGTACGTCACCGCAAGGGCGGGAGACGCCGACATCCCGGAGAATCGGAAACTGAACGAAGAATGCGCGAAAGCGGCGTACAGGGTCGTGGCCGATCAATATGCCGCCTGAAACTCGCAATGGCGGCTCGTCAATCATTGCCAGAGGCAAGCCTCCAAGGCCGGAGAACATCCCTTTACCGAAACCACCGCCGAGACCGCCTGCGCCGCCGAAGAAAAAACCCGAAAACTAGCCTCGCTCCGCCCAATCCGGCCGACTGGAATTCACGCTTCTTGATGGATATAATCCGGGCTTATCCACGAGGTGCGTTCCATGAAGAAGCGAATCTGCGCTGGCGTTGCGTTCATGTTCTTCGTATCGGGGTGCGCGGGCTCGGGGCCGAACCCGGTTGCGCGCTACACGCCTGCGGATGAAAAACGGAACTGCGCGTCGCTCAAGGCGGAAATCAAGGCCAACAGGAAGGACATCGCGAAAAAGACGGCCGTACGAACGAACAAGACGAACAAAAACCTCATCCTCGGCGCTGCGGGCGTGTTCTTCATCACGCCGTGGCTTCACATGGATTTGAAGGGCAAGGAGGCGGGCGAGACGGAAGCCCTCGAGCGGCGAAACGCCGCACTCCGCCGGATCGCCGCCGTGAAGGGCTGCAACGCG
Source organism: bacterium (assembly GCA_022825065.1). GTDB lineage: Bacteria > UBA8248 > UBA8248 > UBA8248 > UBA8248 > Bin107. Next base: position 135,454 of record JAJDYR010000018.1, on the reverse strand, counting down.
CCGCTTCCGATCGTCACCCATCAGAGAAAGAAATCGTAGGGACGGTTCACGAACCACCCCTACAGGAGAATCGCCTCGCCGTCGCCCGTTGGAAACGCCTTGCCGAAAAGACGCACGAGAAACCTTCTCGTCCAATCACTCATCTTCGCCGCTGTGATGCTCTGCGCGGCAGGACTCCCTCTCGCTGACGCCAGGGAATGCTCATACGGCCCATACACGGGGCGCTGCCACGACATCGGGCTCATACGCTCCATCAAGAGCGACGGCGAAAAACGCTTTTCCGCGCGCTCGGCGCTTTGGGTGGAGGCGGACTATCTCTCGGCTGATGAGGCAGGCGAATTGCACCAAAAGATCGACGCCGGCATCGAGGCCGTCGAGAATTTTTTGGGCCTTCCGTTCTCCCGCGAGGCCTACGGGCAGGAGAAAATCGAGTTCTTCGTCCACAGCCGGCGCGCGCCCTCACACACCATCACGGGCTACAGCCCGCGGAAATACATGCACCCGGTGGTGTTCCTCTCTTTCGCCAAGGGAAAGCGAACGCCCTATCTCCACGAAATCGTCCACATCATCGCGTGGGACTGGAACACGCTGTGGCTCAAGGAGGGCCTGGCCGTTGACCTGAACGATGCGTTGGGCGGCTACACCGCCTTTCCCAATTTCGGAGAATCCGTGGATGACTTCGCGGGCCGCGTGCTGAGACGCGAGTTCCCGCCCGCGATGGAGGCGCTCGACCTCGTGGGCGAGAACGGGATACCGAGATTCTCAGACAGGCGCGTTCGGCGCATGTTCTACATCCTCTCGGGTTCCTACGCCGGCTATCTCCTGCGCGAGTGGGGGGTCGAGAAGTTCATGCGAATCTATTCCGCAAAAGACACTGAAGCCGCGATTCAACAAGAGACGGGAAAACCCGCCTGGCGGTGGAAGGAGGCGTGGCTGGGTGGGGTGAAATAGATCAATCCTGAGTGTTGAGAGAAGGATTGCGAATTTGCAAAATGAAAAGCCCCCCGGGTTTCCCCGAGGGGCTGCGATTCGTTTCAGGCTTGCTTTTCCTAGAAGCCGGGATCCTCGTCGTGTGTGCGGAAGATCGTTTGGTCTCCTTTCAGCGGCCGAATAGCTATAGACTTACCTAACCGTTCAAATTATTCCATTTTCGACATAAACTTTCAAGCCCAATATAAAGCCTGCTCCCCCTTCGGTTTCTCAGGTCGGCAATCCACGGCAAATCCTGAAATACCATCACGAGACCATCAAGCGAATCTCGGCAAATAATTACTGTGGCTCAGGATTTAGTGATGGCTGAAATTTATTCGGATCATTTAGCCCAATACCGACTTGAATCGCCAGTATGCATTAAACAAAATGCTGCTTGATAAATGCAGATCCAGCATGGCTTTCAACGCTCGTTACCACTTTTGTGCTTGTTATTCTAATGGTCGCCTTGAACCTCAATGAGATACCCGCACATTGACGTCAAGACTTCACTTCTGCGATACAATTAGGCAAGATGCCCTGAGAAATATTCAAGAAAAAATAGCAGGAGGACTATATGAGCAGAGCGCAAACTGCCAAAATATCGGGCGAGGTAAAGGCGTCGACGCGTATCAAGCGATTGAAACGAGATGCTACAGCAGAAATAGTCTGCCAAGATAACCTCAAATTCATGCGCGGCTTGCAAGATGAATCAATGGGCCTAATCGTAACCTCTCCACCCTACAATATTGGCAAGTCATACGAAACACGGCGATCACATGAGAAGTACATTGAAGATCAGGCATCATGTATTGCGGAAGCGGTGCGTTTACTTGCCCCAAAAGGATCGATCTGCTGGCAGGTGGGCAACCACGTACACAACGGTGAAGTCTTTCCGCTTGACATCCTGCTCTACCCTCTATTCAAGAACCACGGCTTGCAGCTTCGAAACCGTATTGTTTGGACTATCGGGCACGGACTACATTGCCAGAAACGTTTTTCCGGTAGGCATGAAACTATTCTGTGGTTTACGAAATCTGAAGATTACACCTTCAATCTTGACCCCGTCCGAATTCCTTCAAAATACCCAAACAAGAGATATTTCAAAGGGCCAAACAAAGGCAAGCTATCTGGTAATCCTCTAGGAAAGAATCCTTCTGACGTTTGGAACATCCCTAACGTAAAATCTAATCACGTCGAAAAAACCGAGCATCCTTGTCAGTTCCCCGTTGGCCTTGTCGAGCGTCTTGTTCTAGCACTGACTAATGAAAGGGAAAGCGTCCTTGACCCTTATTTGGGCGTTGGCTCTTCGGCGGTAGCCGCGTTAAAGCATGGCCGCAATGTATATGGATGCGACCTAGAGCAACATTACATTGAGATCACGTGGGAACGTATCCATCAGCTTCGTGCAGGAACACTTCGGACGCGCCCCATGAACAAGCCCGTGTACGATCCCAGTGCAAAGTAGAGCCCATGAAGCTGGCATTCGTCTATGAAGACCACCACAGCGCGGGCACCGAATGGGACGAGCGTGAGCTTAAGGAATGGCTCAAAGATGTCTTCGAAGCACCCGGGGTCCAAATTAAACCGCATTGTACGCCCTTAATCCGGGAACATGTTGAGACCAAGTTTCTGAGCGAAGGCTGGGCGCTCAACGTCAATCTTGATCAGGCACATCGCCTCAAAATTTTTGCTGAGAAGGGCGATCTCGCCTTCCAACTCCAGACGGGAAATATGAGCCGTGCACCGTATGATCTGCTCAAGATGCAGTTTCTATTCCAGAGCCAGCGTATCGAATCCGCCGCACTCGCCCTACCAACCAAGAATGCCGCACGGACCATCGGGGATAATATTGCTAACGCAGAGCGCGTCATCAGCGAGCTAAAACTCTTTGATCGAGTGATCAGCGTCCCGATCCTTGTTATCGCTTTTGAATGATGAAAGAGAGGTTATTAATGGCCTATCAAATTAGGGTTACACCGCGTGCTGAACGAGAGACAACGATTACGAATCGTCTAAAAAATGCTACGGAAGAAGGAGAAACCATTTATGACTTTCGTAGCGGCATCTACAAGCCAAAGGTAATCTCTCTTCCGATAGATATGCCAGTTTATCGCATGGAAAGCTGCCGCACCTTCAGCGCGCAGCAGAGCGAAATCGCCATTAAGGGGCTAGACAAAAATTTCTTTGCTAAAGGCCAGGAAATAACGACTGCCCAACAGGTTCAACAGGAAATACTACTGGAACTGGCCCAGCAGGACTCTGAATCAGTCACATCTATCTATTCTGTGCTTGAGGATGAGGGACAGCGTGAACCTCTCTTGATCACCAGCACAGGTGTTGTCGTCAACGGAAATCGAAGGCTGAGCGCTATGCGCGATCTAATGCGCAAAAAGGACGGATCGGCAGATCAGCGTTTCACTAATGTCCTATGCGCAGTCCTTCCTCCAGATACTACACGCGACGAGATTGATGATATAGAAGCCGATCTACAGGCCAAGCCACACACCAAACTCGACTATGATTGGATTGGTGATGCCCGGCTAATCCGCCGTCAAGTCGACAAAGGCCGCACTACCAAAGAGGTTGCCGACCGACTTCGCCGTGGCAAAGCAGATATTGAGAATGTTTTGCAATCACTTGATGAGGCCGATCTGTACTTGAGTGAATGGATTGGAAAACCAGGGCAATATCATCTGCTGAAAGATGGCGAACAGATATTTGGCGATATTCCAAAGAACATCGCCAAGAAAGATCCACAACTTCAGGATGCCAGTCGTGCCATCGCTTGGTCAATCTACGAAAATCGTGAACGTGTCAGTGGCCGAATCTACAGTCTGAATGCAGCTTTTGGCAAACTGGCTCCAAAGGTTCTGGATATCTTAGAAGATCAAATTGCTATAGAAAAAAATGACGATATCGACATGATGGATGACGAAGATTTTTCCATCAATATTGATGGCGACGATACTGCCAAGGATTACACGCCAATCATCAAAGCATTGAAGGACGAAACAACCAGAGAAGATACTTTCACTGTACTTCTTGAGGCTTGTGAGACTGCGATTGAACTCGACAAAGGTAAGAGGAACGAACAGGCGGCCCTAAGGGAACTCTCGCGAGTCAATGCGAAAATCACGGCAATAGACGTGAACGTGGCTGCGAAGACTACCTTGCCCGCAATAGTGAAGCAAATAGAGGCGATCAGGATTGGACTAGACAAGCTAGAAACAACGATTAAGGAGCGCCAGGCAAACATATCGACAGATGACAAAACAGAGGAGTAGCCTAGATGAGCGATGTGCCCACCTCTGTTGAAATACGTTTCAACGACGATCAGACTGGCACATTTTCCGTTCCGGCGGAGGCCCTTGAACAACCGATTTGGGCGCGACTTAAACTTTCGATACGCTCAAAGAAGCTAGACAACACCATGACCGGCAGCGATATCACGCTTTCATGGCTTGATACCCTAAGCGTAGTCCGCGAACTTGGTAGTCGTGCCAATCAGCAAAGTTTGAATTTCCGATTTCGGCCAATGGGCGATGCTGCCGCAAAGCTCCGTACGTTCGCTGAAGAGCTAAAAGAAACACGAACTCAACGTTCCAAATTAGCAGCTAAATTCCCGCTGGAAGAAATTCAAGAGCGTCTTAAGAAAGCAGGGTTTTCCAAGCGCGAACTGAAACCTTTTCAGCTTCGGGATTTGTCGCACCTTCTCTCACTTGCAAATGGAGCAAATTTCTCTGTTCCTGGCGCCGGCAAGACCACCGTGACGTTTGCACTCCATACGCTCATACGTAAACCGGGCCATCATCTTGTTATTGTTGCCCCTAAAGCTGCTTTACAAGTATGGATTGATGTTGTCGATGAATGTATGGAAGACGACGCACCGGACAGTGGTACCGAGCCATTTACTGTTCTGGATGGATTTGAAGAGGATACACGTCAGGCTTTAGCTTCTGGCGCCACTCGTTTCATAATTTCCTATGACCTTATGGTACGCCAGCAAAAAATTTTGGCTTTACATTTTGCAACGACGCCCACTCATTTGGTACTTGATGAATCTCACCGCATGAAAGCGGGATGGCAGTCGCAACGCGGCGCATTCTTGCTCAACATCGCCGCCCTTCCGATCCGCCGAGACATTCTAACTGGAACACCTATGCCCCAAGCGAGAGCTGACATCGAGTCCCAGCTTGATTTTCTTTGGCCGGGCCACGGCCTTGGCCTTGAAATTATGCAGGGGAAGTCTCCAAGGCATGTCCTTGGCAAACTTTATGCCCGCACTACCAAAAAAGAACTAGGACTTCCTAAAGCCGAACGACACTTCATTGATGTAAGGATGGAACCGGGCCAATTGTCTCTATACTCTATCGTTCGCAATGAGTTTCTTCGCGACTATTCCAAGCGTTTTTCCCGCAATAGAGGTCATGCGGAGTTTCTCAAAGCGCGCCGGTCGGTCATGCGACTTTTGCAACTTTCTGTGAACCCTGTTCTTGCACTCAGCTCCATGGCAAATGATGACGAAAAGATCGAATCGGCAGTTGTCGATCAAGTTCTTGAGGAGGGGCACTCCGCTAAGATGCGCGCTGTAATCGATCATGCGCACGAACTAGCCAAACAAGGGGAAAAATCAGTTGTCTGGACGATCTTTAGAGACACTATTCACAGCTTTGTTTCAGCGCTTGCAGACCTAAACCCAGTCTACATTCATGGGGGCGTTTCTTCGGGACTTAAGAGTGATCCAGAGAGTCGTGAAGGTAAAATTCGGCGCTTTCACGAAGACAACAGTTGTTTTGTCCTCGTTGCTAATCCAGCGACCGCAGGTGAAGGCATCAGCCTGCACACTATCTGCCATAACGCGATCTATGCCGATCGCAGTTATGTCTCCACACACTATTTACAATCGATCGACCGAATTCATCGCCTTGGCCTCCCTCCAGAGCAGGAAACACATATCCACATCTATCGCTCGAAAGCACCGCCAGCCATCGGTAGTATTGATATGTCTGTGAGCCGTAGGTTGATAGAGAAAATCATCAACATGAAGGAATTGCTCGATGATCCGGATTTGCATGAAATCGCTTTCGACGAAGAAGAAGCAGGTGACCCGATCGACTACGATGTCGAACTACAAGATATTTTCGATCTGATTTCCGAACTCGAAGGCACTGCAGGAGACACGCCGTTGGAGGAGCTGTGACTGCGTTTATATCCACCAAGCGTGTTTTCTCCTTGTCGTGTTTCGAAGGTCTTCGCCTTCTGCGGCAATACGGAGCTATGCATCCCGACCTAAGCATCACCGATCTTATTACACTTGTGGAGAGTGTCGAAGCTGACGGAAAGAGCCTCGATCTGATCGCTTCAGCACATCTTGGAACACTTGTCGATGATGATTGCCCGGTGGATGGAGTGCCGTTCTATCAAGCTTGCGTCAAAGCTATTTTGCTTAAGCATCAGCCCATTTGGTCAAAAACAATGCGTTCAGGACGTGCCCGCTTCGTGCAAACGCTCAACTTGAATGATCAGGATGTGTTTCTCGCCGCCGGTTTGATGGATAACCCACCGCCGATTGAAGTGGTCCAATGGTGGGATGATGTCTCCGGTCACGCCCGTCTTATTATCGACCAAGTAAAAATGGAACAAGCTCGCGCTGCTGAACTCCTCACGATAGAGCATGAACGCCGGCGTCTTAACAGTCTATCGATTACAAAAGAACCAGAATGGCCTGGTCTCGATGACAACTACGCAGGCTACGACGTGCTATCTTATGATCTTGGGCCACACGGACTGATTAATCGTATGATTGAAGTAAAGTCTACGACTGCTTCCCCGCTTCGTTTCTATGTGACACGCAACGAATGGAACAAGGCCAAACAGGCTTCATTGACTTACTTTTTCCATGTCTGGAATATGGATAAAGATCCCAAGGTTCTACATATACGGACGGTTGCTGATATTGCTCCCCATATACCAACCGACAATGGGAAGGGGGCGTGGAGTGTTACCGAAATTCTAATTGGGGGTTCCTAGTGGTTGGAGTAACCCACTGAGCACTACGCATAAGAAGGACAAACGTAACCGTGTTTACTTCCCTCATCGGTCGGAAATGACCCTCAAGGGGACAATGGTTGGGAACATACGAAGGGGAGTGGCATAGACAGGCCCCGAGCCTGTACAAAGCGAGGGACAACCACGGGGGGGGACAACCCAAATGGGTTGTCCCTAGAACTGCAGAAAACAAAAACCCCTCCTTAATCAGTCGGGGTTGACCCTACTCCCGCATCCCGCCGAACTTCCATTCGAGGTCGTGGGGGAAATCCTCCGTCATCTTCTCGACGTAGGCGAGCACGTCCTCGCGGCGAAAGCGCGCGCTCTTGAAGGAGGGGTGGCCTTCGGGCTGCCTCGCGCCCGCGCGCGGGGGCGGGCGGCGCAGGTAGACGGGGCGGAGGCAGGGCGCGTCGCTCGCGCAGTCCTCGGCGATGATGGCGTCGAGCGTGCGGTAGCTCTTGTAGCCCAGCACCCTGGCGAGCATGGGCTTGGTGAGAAACGCCTCTTCCTCGAGAATCCGGCGCGGCGTTCTGGGATCGAGCGGGGCGTGTTTCGTTCTCCTCTCGCGCCTCTTGCGCCCTCGGGTATTCTTGCGCGGCGGCATCAGGAAAGCGCCTCGGCGAGCGGGAGGAGGAGCAGGTCGCGGCGGCGGGTTCTCTTCTCCCGGACGAGGGCGTCAGCGCGGGCGCGGGCGGACTTTATCGTCGGGAAGATGAGGCTCACGCGCCTTTCGCGGGTGCGGTCGCGGTAGACGAGCAGCGCGCCTTCTTTTGGGACGCCGAACCCCTCGTCCACGAGGTCGGAAAGCGTGCGCTCATGGGTTCCGATGAAAGAAGCGGTTTCGTTCACAATGTCCCTCCTCCACATCCGGATGAGGCCTCTCTCGCAAGAAACAATAAAGACCCGGATGACCCGCGCGGTCTTGAAAGTGCGTTGCCATTGGAGGGGGGCGCCTCGCGGGCGGTTCGATGCGCCGTGTTCGGTGGGGAAGAAGGTGGGATTTCGCGGGACGGATCATCCGGGCAAGGCGAATTTCCGTAAAATTCGATAAATTTAGATAAATTCACGGGTTTTTTCGATAAATTCATGGAATTTCCTTTTTTCTTCATAATCGATTCAATATCAACCAGATAACACGTTGATCCGCCTGTGCGCGATATTCTTATTCACACATCAGACAACGGCAATATATCTATATATAACTATTATGTCAAGGAAAATATCCAGAAATATCCACCAGGGGGATAGAGGTGTGCAAGTCGTTGATAAGAAAGGAGATACGGAGGGGTTGCGGCTAGTCGAGCTCTCTGCCCAGAAGCTCGATGAAGCGCCTCACGCCGCCGTGGAGCGGCTTGTCGCGCCTGTGGATCAGGCCCAGAGGCCGGATGATGCGCTCGCCCTCGAAGGGCAAAACCGCCAGCGTGTTCATAGCCCGCTCGTTGTGAACGGCCGAGCCGGGGAGAATGCTCACCCAGGTGTCGATGAAGAGCGCTTCCTTGATGCTCTCCACGTTGTCGAACTCCATGACGACGTCCACCCTCACACCAGCCTTGCGCAAGACCCTGTCGATCGCGCTGCGAATGGCTAGATCACCATCGAACGCCACAAACGGCTCGCTCGCCAGATCGGAGAGCCTCACCGCGTGGCGAAAGGCGAGTTGATGCCCCGGATGAGAGACGAAGAACATGGGCTCTTCCTTGAAGGGCACGACACGGAGCGCCTTCTCCCGCGGGGGATAGGAGAGAACCCCGACGTCGGCCGTATCGTCCAGAACGGATTGCACCACCTTCTCCGGATGGAGGCATTCAAGACGAACCCGCGCCTGGGGATACAGCGAGCGGAAACGCTGCATGTAGGCGCCCAACTGATGAAGCCCCACCGAGTAGATAGCCGCGACGTGCACCTCTCCGTGCACCTCGCCGATGCCGTGTGATATTTCCGCACAAACCTGATCGAATTCCCCCAGAAGTTTCCGGCACGCCTCATAGAAACGGGCGCCTTCTTCGGTAATGCCGAATGGCCGCTTGCTCCTGTCGAGCAACTCGACGCTCAAATCCCCCTCAAGCTGGCGAAGCGCCTGACTCGCCGCGGACTGGGTCACCCCGCTTTGAGCGGCCCCCTTGGAAAAACTCCTCTCCTGGATGATGCGGCAATAGAGTCTCAAGGATTCGATGTTCATGAGAAAAGGTTACAATATAAATATATCTAATGCAATACATTAAAAATTTTAGTTTGTCTTATTTTTCAGGGCGTGTTATACTTGAAGTCCGTTTCATGGAAATCATCATGCGATGTCCATAAGACGCATTCAGGAGTTCCCCGATGAATGGGCAACCGGGGAATTACCCGAGAAACTCTCTTAGAAAGAAAGCTGGTGAAACAATGAGAAAACCCTTACAAAAACAGGGTCTGTATGATCCTGCCTTCGAACACGACGCATGTGGTGTGGCTTTCGTCGTGGACATCAAGGGGCGCAAGTCCCATGACATCATCGTAAAAGCCCTCACCATCCTGCGCAATCTCGCCCACCGGGGCGCCACGGGTTCTGAAATCAACACGGGCGACGGGGCGGGGGTTTTGATGCAGATACCCGACAAATTCCTGCGCAAGACATGCGAAGCGGAAAAAATCAAAATCCCGGCGGAGGGCCGCTACGGGGTGGGTTCGGTGTTTCTCCCCAAATCCCCGAGCCAGGTGAACGAATGCGAGCAGATATTCGAGTCCATCGTCTACGAGGAAGGCGCCGACGTTCTCGGCTGGAGGCCGGTGCCGAATGACTTTTCCTCGCTCGGTTCCACGGCGCGTGAAGCCGCGCCGCAATTGCGCCAGGTCTTCATCGGCGGATTCGATGAATCCCTCGACTCCATGGGGATAGAACGCAGGCTCTTCGTGATCAGAAAGCGCGTGGAGCACGCGATTCGCGAGTCGGACATCCGAGACAGGGATGAGTTCTTCATTCCCTCGCTCTCGGCGCGCACGCTGGTTTACAAGGGGATGCTGACCGCGAAGCAACTCGAGAAAGTTTACCCCGATCTCAAGGACCCGGACATGGAGTCGGGCCTAGTATTGATTCACTCGCGATTCTCCACCAACACGTTCCCCTCCTGGCCCCTGGCGCACCCGTATCGCTACCTAGCCCACAATGGCGAGATAAACACCCTGCGCGGCAATATCAACTGGATGCGGGCCAGAGAAGCGCTGTGCGAATCCCCGCACCTGCCTGATCTGGAGAAAATCCTGCCCATCATCGTCGAGGGCGGCAGCGATTCGGCGATCTTCGACAATGTGCTGGAGTTCCTCTACATGGCCGGCCGGGAAATGGCCCATGCCGTGTTGATGATGATTCCTGAGCCCTGGGAAGGCCATGAATCCATGAGCGAGGAGCGAAAAGCCTTCTACGAGTTTCACGCCAGCCTGATGGAGCCGTGGGACGGGCCCGCCTGCATCGCTTTCACTGACGGCTCGGTCATCGGCGCCGCATTGGACAGAAACGGCCTGCGGCCCGCCAGATATTATGTCACACATGACGATCTGCTCGTCATGGCGTCCGAGGTGGGCGTTCTCGACATCCCGCCCGAGAACGTGAAAATCAAAGAACGCCTCCATCCGGGGCGCATCCTGCTCGTGGACACCGAAGAGGGCCGCATCGTCGATGATGAGGAAATCAAGTCGCGCTACGCCTCCGAGCATCCATACAGGGAATGGCTCGACGCGCACCTGCTGCATCTCGACAAGCTGCCCGACGCTCCGCAACTTCCCGAATCGGATCATCAGGGCATCCTCGAAAGACAAAAAGTCTTCGGTTATACGCAGGAGGATTTAAGGTTTTTCATCGGCCCGATGGTGAACCTGAAAAACGACCCCACGGGATCGATGGGCAACGACGCGGCTCTCGCCGTTCTCTCGAATCGCCCGCGTATTCTCTACGATTACTTCAAACAGCTCTTCGCCCAGGTGACGAACCCTCCCATCGACGCCATACGCGAAGAAATTATTACACAGATATCCGCCACCATCGGACCCGAGAGGAACCTGCTCGCGCCAGAGCCGGATTCCTGCCAGCAAGTGAGGCTCGACTCCCCCATCCTGGGCAACGAGGATTTCTACAAGCTCGCCCACATCCGGCAGCCGGGCCTCAAGGCGGTCACCCTGCCCATCCTCTTCCGGGCCGAGGACGGCCCGGCCGGCCTCAGGCAGGCGATGGACGATCTGTGCAGAAAGGCCAGCCGCGCCATCGAACAGGGCTACAGCTTCATCGTCTTATCGGATCGCGGCGTGTCGAAAGACTACGCCCCCATCCCCGCGCTTCTCGCCACCGCCGGCGTTCATCACCATCTGGTACGGCAGGGAACGCGGACGCGCATCGGGCTTCTCCTCGAAACGGGCGAAGCGCGCCAGGTGCATCACATGTGCCTGTTGCTCGGCTTCGGCGCCGAGGCCGTCAACCCGTATCTCGTCTTCGAGACCATCGACGACATGATCAGAAACGGGCTTCTCGAGAACATCGAGGCCGACGCGGCCCGGAAGAACTACATTACCGCGCTCAACAAGGGAATCCTCAAGGTGATGTCGAAGATGGGTATTTCCACCATCCAGTCGTATCGCGGGGCGCAGATATTCGAGGCCATCGGCTTGAAGCGCGACTTCGTGAAGAAATATTTCACCTGGACGGCCTCGCGCATCGGCGGAATCGGCATCGACGTCGTGGCGGAGGAGACCCTGAAGCGCCTCAGGAACGCTTTTCCCGAGAGGCCCGTGGGTTCCCAGGAACTCGAAGGCGGCGGAGATATCCAGTGGCGCAGGGACGGGGAATTCCACCTGTTCAACCCCGAAACCGTCTTCAAGCTCCAGCATTCCACGATGTCGGGGCGGTATGAGATTTTCAAGGAATACACCGACAAGGTCGACAACCAGAACAAACATCTGGCCACGCTGCGCGGGCTTCTGGACTTCCATTGGGCGGAAACACCCGTCCCCATCGAAGAGGTTGAACCGGTAGAGGAGATCATGAAGCGCTTCAGCACGGGAGGCATGTCCTACGGCGCTTTGAGTTCAGAAGCCCACGAGGCGCTTGCCATCGCCCTGAACCGCATTGGCGGCAAGTCCAACTCGGGCGAAGGCGGGGAGGACGCCGACCGCTACACGCCCGACGAGAACGGCGACTTCCGGCGAAGCGCGGTCCACCAGGTGGCGTCGGGACGCTTTGGCGTGACGAGCGAATATCTCGTCAACTGCACCGATCTGCAGATTAAGATGGCCCAGGGCGCCAAGCCCGGGGAGGGGGGGCAACTCCCCGGCTACAAGGTCTACCCGTGGATCGCCAAGACGAGGCACTCCACCCCCGGGGTGGGTCTTATCTCCCCGCCGCCGCACCACGACATCTACTCGATCGAGGACCTAGCGCAATTAATCTATGATCTCAAGAACTCGAACCCCCGGGCGGACGTTCACGTGAAGCTCGTCTCGGAAGTCGGCGTCGGCACCGTGGCGGCAGGCGTCTCGAAAGCCCATGCCGACACCATCCTCATTTCGGGCCACGACGGCGGAACGGGCGCCTCCCCCATCACGAGCATCCTCCACGCGGGCACCCCGTGGGAGTTGGGACTGGCAGAAACACAGCAGGTCCTCGTGCTCAACAGGCTGCGAGACCGGGTGGCCGTCCAGGTGGACGGGCAGATGAAGACCGGGCGCGACGTGATCATAGGCGCTCTTTTAGGGGCTGATGAATACGGTTTTTCCACCGCGCCACTCGTGGTGATGGGTTGCATCATGATGCGCGTGTGCCACCTGAACACCTGCCCCGTCGGCGTTGCCTCCCAGGACCCGAAACTCAGGGAGAAATTCGACGGGAAGCCTGAGTTCGTAGAAAACTTCTTCCGCTTCATCGCCGACGAGGTGCGCGAATACATGGCCAGGCTCGGCTTCCGCACGATGGAGGAAATGATCGGGCACGTGGACAGGCTCGACACCAAAAAGGCGGTGAACCACTGGAAGGCGAAGGGCCTTGATTTCTCGGCTATCCTCCATAAGCCCGACGCCGGCCCCGACGCGGCGATCCGCCAAACCACCAAGCAGAATCACGGCCTCGAACGCTCGCTCGACATGCGGGAGTTGCTGCCCCGGTGCAAGGATGCGATCGAGAACAAAACGCCGGTCGCTTTCGATCTCCCCATCCGCAACACGCACCGGACGGTAGGCACCATCACGGGTTCCGAGATAACGCGCAAGCACGGCGGAGAAGGACTGCCGGAAGACACCATCCGCATTCACTTCACCGGCTCCGCCGGGCAGAGCTTCGGCGCCTTCATTCCGAAGGGAATGACCCTCTCGCTCGAGGGCGACGCCAACGACTATATGGGCAAAGGACTCTCGGGCGGGAAACTGATCGCCTCCCCTCCCAAGGGGGCGGGCTTCGTGCCCGAGGAGAACATCATCATCGGTAACGTGGCGCTCTTCGGGGCCACCTCGGGAGAAGCGTATTTCCGGGGCGTGGCCGGTGAGCGGTTCTGCGTGAGAAACAGCGGCGCGTACACGGTGGTGGAGGGCGTGGGTGACCACGGCTGTGAATACATGACGGGCGGCCGCGTCGTCATCCTGGGCAAGACCGGCCGGAACTTCGCCGCGGGCATGTCGGGCGGCGTCGCCTACGTGTTCGATGAGGCCGGCGATTTCGCCAGGCTCTGCAACACGGAATTGGTGGACATCGAGCCGCTGCAGGCGCCCGACGACGTAGAGGAAGTCAAGGACCTCATCAAGAAACACATCGAGTATACGGACAGTGCGCGGGCCAGGGAGATTCTCGACGCCTGGAGTGCGCACCAGCCGCGATTCGCCAAGGTGATGCCCCGCGACTACAAGCGCGCGCTCACCGCGATGGAAGAGGCCAAAGAAAAAGGCATCCCGTGGGAGGAAGCCGTGATGGAGGGCGCCCATGGGTAAGCCGACGGGATTTGTGGAATTCGGAAGGGAAGCGCCCAGGACGAGGCCCGTGGAAGAGCGCGTCCACGACTGGGACGTCGTCTATCTGCCCACGCCGCACGAGACGCTGAAACAACAAGGCGCGCGGTGTATGGACTGCGGCATTCCCTTCTGTCATCAGGGATGCCCGCTGGGAAACCTGATCCCCGACTGGAACGATCTGGTGTACCGCGACTTGTGGAAAGACGCCATCGAGCGGCTCCACGCGACGAACAATTTCCCCGAGTTCACGGGCTGGCTCTGTCCTGCTCCGTGCGAGGATTCCTGCGTCCTGACGATCAACGACTCCCCGGTGACGATCAAGGAGATCGAAAAATCCGTCATTGAGCACGCCTTCGAACAGGGCTGGGTGGAGGCGACACCGCCCGCCGTGCGCACGAACAAGAAGGTCGCCGTCGTAGGTTCGGGGCCGGCGGGGCTGGCCGCGGCACAGCAACTCAACTGGGCGGGCCACCAGGTCACCGTGTTCGAGCGCGACGACAAGCTTGGCGGGCTCATGCGCTACGGGATACCGGACTTCAAGATGGACAAGACCTATATCGACCGCCGTACGCAGCAGATGGAAGAGGAGGGCGTTGCGTTTCGCGTGAACGCGAACGTGGGCGTCGACCCCAAGGTATCCGAACTACAGGAAGAATTCGACGCCATCGTCCTGGCTGCCGGCGCTCTCCAACACAGGGATTTGCAGATTCCGGGCCGCGAGATGGACGGCATCCACTTCGGCATGCGCTACCTCACCATGCAGAACCGGAGGCTCGCGGGCGAGGATATACTGGATGATGAGTTTATTACCGCGAAGGACAAGCACGTGGTCGTCATCGGCGGCGGCGATACCGGTGCGGACTGCGTGGGCACCGCGCACAGGCAGGGAGCGAAATCCGTCCGGCAGTTCCAGTACCACCCGCGCCCGCCGGACAAGCGGGACCCGCTGAACGACCCCTGGCCGAACTATGCGAACATCTTTCGCACCGCGCCCATGTACGAAGAGGGCGGGGAGCGCATCTTCCAGATCCAGACCCGCCAGTTCCTGGGCGAAAACGGCCAAGTCAAGAAAATCGACACCGTAAAGGTCAACGAATCCCACGACGAGGACGGAAGAATCGTCTTCACCGAGATTCCGGGCACGGAAGAGGAAATCGATGCGGACCTCGTTCTCCTGGCGATCGGCTTTCAGGGTCCCGACTGCCACCCGCTGCTGGATCAGCTGGCCCTCGATCGCACCGGGCGCGGCGCGGTGAGCCGCGATGAGCGGTGGATGACGAGCGCGCCCGGCGTCTTCGTGGCGGGCGACATGATGCGCGGCGCATCCCTTGTCGTATGGGCGATTGCCGATGGCCGCTCCTGCGCCCGCGCCGTGGACGAATACCTGATGGGAGAATCCCACCTGCCCGCCCCGCTGGAATAATTCGAATTTCATAGGGCTATTCACAAAACGAGTCCGGCAAAGTCCACCCTTGCCGGGCTCGTTGATTCTATTGCGTGGGCGCTACGATGCCGTCCACAAAAAACCCAAACTTCCTAATTCGCCAGCGCCTTGTTCTTGATGGACTCGATGCCGAAGACCTCGGTTTTCTTCGTATCCACCGTCACCTTGACGGCGTGCATCTGCTTGGCGCCGAAGACCTGGAGGGCGAGGACGTTCGGCGCTTTTTTCGGGAGCGGACGCGTAATCTTGTATTTGTGACTATCGCCGTAGATCAGCAGGACCGGCTTTTTGAACGCGGCGGCCTTTTTAATCAGCGCATCGCCGAACCGCTTGAAGCCCGATGCGCCCGAGAACGCCTCTTTTTTCGCCCTGAAGAATCCCGGCTTGAACATGTCGGCGTGGATCGCGAGCACGAGCGCCTTGGCCTTCGTGGCGATGGCTCTATCGAAGCCCGCTTTCAGCCAGGCGACGTTCGCCTTATCGCGGGCGAAGAACTCCGCGATGGCGCGCCGGTCGCGCACCTCGAAGTTGTTGTTCGAACCCACGACGTGCGCCACCACGAAATGAACGCCCTCTTTCACGAAGCGTGCATTCTCGGGATAACCGGCGAATTCCTTCACCAGGTCGGACTGGCGCTCGAGCTTCATGGGAGCCTTGCCGAGCGAGCGCGGGCCGCGTGAGAAGTAGTGCTTCCGCAAGAAGGCGAGCCTCTCGATCGGATCGAAGCGGCCGGCTTTTTTTCGGTGGCAATCCGTCCATTCGTTGTCGCCGGGCGTGTAGACGAGCGGGGCATCGAAGGAGTTCATGAAATCGAGTTGATCGAGCAGCATCTTATCCGAACAGGGTGTGGAGCCTGATTTGGTGTCCCCGATGTGGATGGTGAAGGCGGGTTTCAGCGCGTTCACCTGGCTGATCAGCGTCTTGAACGGTTCGTAGACCTTCGCGGGTTTCCCGTAAGGCATGTCGCCCAGGGCCACGAAGGTGAGGGGCTTCTCCGCCGAGGCTGCGCCTGTCGTCAGCACGAACAGCGCTGTCGCGCCGAGCAGCGCGCTGAGGCATCTCTTCAAATTTGAAACGGAATTTTTCATCAAGCCCATCCCATCCATCTCCTATGGATTACAAGAAAGATTGGCACCTCCCGATGCGAAAGAAGACGCCTGCCAACAACTGAAAAATATCCATGCCGAGGCTCGAGTTTTCGCTCGCGGCCCGCTACAGGATGGAATATAAAGAAAATCCCGAGGAGGGGTGTTACAAACAGATGGCGGTTCCATGATTTTTCGCTAAAACAAGCCCGGATGAATCGTGCCCCGCCCCGGAACCTACCTGCGCCAGCCCATCCTGTCCGCGATGCGCAGGATGATGTCCGAGCGGTTGAGGGCGTAGACGTGAAAATGGTTGACGCCCAGTTCCATCAACTCCCAAATCTGGAACGCCGCCAGATCGGCCGAACTTTCCTGAAAGGCCTCGGGGTCATTCTCGTAGGGAGCCAACGCATCGACGACGCTTTTGGGCACGCTCGCCCCGCATTTTTCCGCAAAGCGCTGCACCTGGCCCAGGTCGCGCACGGGCAGGATGCCCGGCGACACGGGAACGGGGACGCCCCGTATCGCCGCCTGCTCCCTGAACCGCTCCCAGACGTGCGCCTCGAAGAAGAACTGCGAAATCGCGTAGCTGGCTCCTTCGTCGACCTTGCGGATGAAGTGATCCATATCCGCACTCTTGTCGGGCGTTTCGGGGTGGCCCTCGGGGTAGCAGGCCACGCCGATGGAGTGGAGCCAGTCGAAGTTACAGAGCCACCGCACGAGGTCGGCGGCGTAGCGGAACCCGCCGGCCACGGCCTCCTCGCGTGTCATGCCTTCCGGGATGTCGCCACGCAGCGCCAGGAAGTCGCATACCCGGTTATCCCCATAAACGTCCAGCAGGCGCTTGAGTTCCGTTTCGTTCGCGCCCACGCAGGTGAGGTGCGCCACGACGCGACGCGGATAGCGCCTCGCCAGCTCCAGCACCAACTCGAGCGTGCCCTCCTGCGTGGAACCGCCCGCCCCGTAAGTCACCGAGATGAAGGCGACGTCCATCGCCTCGTGAATCGCCTCCACCTCGCGCAGGGTGCGCTCCACCGCCTTGCGCCCCTTGGGCGGATAGAGCTCGATGGATATGCTCACTCCGTCGGAGACGATGCCATCGATGACGGCGGACAACCCGTTCATCCCTTCCCTCCTCCCTCAGGCGGACGCCGCCAGTATGCGAGACCCAATAAAACGGGCGCGGGGCATGTCCACCCCGCGCCCAGGAACATCAGGTACAAAGACCGGCCTAGCCCAGACCCTCGATTGCCGCGAAGAGCTTATCGTCGTCGGGCTTCTCGGGCGGAGCGGACGTCACCTCCATATAGGCGACGTTCCCGTCCTTGTTGACGAGTACCACCGCGCGGTTGCTGAAACCCTTGTCGTTCAAGAGTCCATAGGCCGCACACGTTCCCTTGCCGAAGAAATCGCTCAGCAGCGGGAACTCGATGCCGTATTTCTCGGCCCAGGCGGCGTGCGCGAACGGGCTGTCCACGCTGATGCCGATGACCTCGCAGTCCGCATTGTCGAACTTCGCCTTCTCCGCCTGATAGGCGGGCAGCTGCTCGCTGCACACGGAGGAGAAATCGAACGGGTAGAAGCAAAGCAGGACGTTCTTCTTGCCCCGGTAATCGCTCAACTTGATCGTGTCGCCCTCGGCGAGGGTTCTCGGCAGCTCGAAATCGGGAGCCGCATCACCTACGCTCAGTGCCATGAGACAACCCTCCTATTTGGCGGCCGCGAAGCGCGCGGCAACGTCGTCCCAGTTCACCACGTTCCACCATGCGGCAACGTAGTCGGGACGGCGGTTCTGGTAGTTGAGGTAATAGGCATGCTCCCAGACGTCCACGCCCAGAAGCGGCACGTAGCCCTCGGTGCGCACGCTCGTCTGGTTGGGCATCTGCTTGATCTCGACGCTGCCCGAACCCGGCTTCGTGCAAAGCCACGCCCAGCCGCTGCCCTGCACGGTCACCGCCTTGGTGGAGAACTCCTCCTTGAAGGCCGCGAAATCGCCGATGGCCGCCGCCAGGTCGCCGCCCGGCTCGCCGCCGCCGTTCGGGCTCATGTTCTTCCAGAAGATGCAGTGGTTGTCGTAGCCGCCGCCGTTAAAGTTGAGGCCGCCCTGATCCGGCGAGAGGTTGCCGAGGATGTCCTCGATGCTCTTGCCTTCGAGATCCGTGCCGGCGATGGCGTTGTTCAGGTTCGTGAGGTAGGTGTTGTGGTGCTTGGTGTGGTGAATCTCCATCGTGCGCGCGTCGATGTGCGGCTCCAGTGCGCTGTAGTCGTAATCGAGAGCGGGAAGTTCAAATGCCATTTCGTTTTCTCCTTGATGGGAATGGAATGTTCCGATTCAGGTGATAATAATCAAACAGCCGGGGCCGCGGCCCCGAAAAATTATCCAAAACCGCCGGATCGCGTGAACGGCGACAAGAGACGATGCGGATGAGTTTTCCGTGTTGAGTAAAATTGTATCTCTGCCCTGATTCACAAGCGCGCGTATTCTACTTTCAGGGATCGCCTGCGTCAAACCGCATCCCGGTCGGGATCGGCCCGCCTTTCGCCTATTCGGGCGCGTCCATCTTCTGGATCTCGTCGAAATCGCGGTAGAGAAGCGTCAGGTCCTCCTCGATCATCCCCCGCTCGACGGCTTTTTTCAAAAACGAGAGCGTACCCTCGGCCAACTGGATGTCGGCGCCTCGCTTTCGCCCGATGCCGACGGCGAGGCCAACGTCTTTTTGCAGGTTGTAGATGCGCGCCTGCCCGTTCCAGGTACCCGAGAGGATATTGTTCGGAAACCGGTGGCGGCTCGCGTAGCTGTAAGCCGTCGACGCGTTGAAGATGTCGATCATGTCCTCGACCCGCATCCCGAGACGTTCGACGAGGCGCGCGCCCTCGCACGTCGCCAGGAACATCGTGTGGAGCACCATGTTGTGGATGAGCTTCATGGTGTGGCCCGAACCCAGCGCGCCCAGATGGAAGACGTGGTCCACGAAGGGCTTGAGGTATCGCCTCGTTCGCTTGAGGAGCGCTTCGTCCCCTCCGATCATGAGCGTCAGCCTGCCCTCCAGGATGTTGCCGGGCCCGCCGCTCATGCCGGCGTCGAGATAGCCCAGCCCCGCGCGCTCGGCGCGCTTCGCAAGGCGCTTCGTCTTCGCCGGGTCGGACGTCGTGAGATCGTAGACGACGAGGCCTTTTCCCGGGTTCTTGAGCAGTCCGTCTTTCCCCCGGAAACACGCGGCTATCTCCTCCGATGAAGGCACGACGAAAAATACGACAGCGCAGGATTCCCCCATCTCGCGCGGCGTGGCAATAGTCACATCTTCTGACCCCTCAAAGGGCCTCCGCCTATCTTCTGTGACGTCCCAGACCATCAGGGGCATCTCCGCCCCGATGAACCGCTGCGCCACGGGATTGCCCATGCGGCCCAGACCGATGACGCCCACGCTCTTTCGTTTCGCCATGCGACACCTCGGATGGATGAAGGGGAATTGAATTCTGTTGGAGCCGACGACCGGACTTGAACCGGTGACCTGCTGATTACGAATCAGCTGCTCTACCTGTCTGAGCTACGTCGGCTGAAAGGAGTATGCAACCCTGGTGAGGCTCGCGTTCCCCATGAGGGTGGTATTGAACACACCGCCCCCGCCTTCGTCAAGCCAACGGCGGCGCGAGGAGCCGAATTCCGCCTTTCACCGTTCGCGGTTTCATCGGACGGCTTGACTTACGAGCCGACGCGTCGTAAATCTCTTTTCTCTTGTGCCGCTAGCTCAGCTGGTAGAGCAACGGACTTTTAATCCGTAGGTCCAGGGTTCGAGTCCCTGGCGGCACACTACAAACCATCCCGAATCCGTTCGGGTTTCATACTATTTCTCACAGGAACGCCCTGACTACGTCTCGTGCGGGAATGCGGCCCGCCCCCGGAGGGGGCCGGTTCGCGCGCCGGGCAACCCACGGCCCGCTCCCAGATCACCAATATGGAGACCGAACATGGACGACGCCGAGAAGAAGGCCCTGATCGATCAGATGGTCGCCGACCGCGGCTGGTCGCTGCCCGAACAGGAGTTCTACATCGAAAAGGACCCCGAATACCACGCCAGGCAAAGCGCGGTGTACAACCACGTCCTCAAGCGCGAGGGCGCGCTCTCTGAAAAGATGCGCGAGATCATCACGGTCACCGCCCTCTGCGTGCGCCTGCCCGGCACGGAGGTGGAAACCTACGTCAAGAACCACATGCGCCGCGCGATGGACCTGGGCGCCACCGAGGATGAGATATTCGAGGCCGTGCAGTGCCTCATTTTCCCGGCCGGCGGCCCTTCGCTGATGATGGGCATCAAGTGCCTCCGCGCCGTCCTGGAAGAACGGAACGCTTAATATCCATTATTCGATATCCCTGGGGGACACCGCATGGACAGAAGCATCTGGGCGACCTGGTACGACCTTCCGAAAGAAGACGAGGCCGAATACAACGACTGGCTCCACCATACCCACATCAAGGACGCGCTCAAGCGCCCCGGCTACATGTGGGCGGCCCACTATGAACTCGTGGACAGGGAATCACCCAAATCGAAGAAAAAAGACCACCTCGCCTACACGGACGACCCCTCGATCCCGAACGGCACGGAGTTTCTGCTGCTCTTAGGCGGCACGAGCGCCGAGGTGTTCCTGAGTCCCAACCCCGCGCAGCTCGCGGAGACGTATTCCGATGAGACGAAGGCGATGATCGCCAAGAGAATCGGCGAGCGCACGGGCATCTTCACCGAGGTGGACCGGGTGAACGGCCCCGCCGCCGCCACCCGCGCCCTGGGCGGCGTGCCCGCGCCAATCGTCCAGATGGGCACGTTCAACTGCTTCACGCCCGAGGATGATTTCGACCTGAGTTCGTGGTACGCGCAGGACCGCCTGCCCGCGATGAAGTACATGCGCGGCTGCGTGGGCACCCGCAAGCTCGTCTCGGTGGCGGGATGGGCGAAGCACTCCATCTTCTATGAGTTCGCCTCGCTGGAGATGGTTCTCGAGCACTTCCCGCGCGCGGACAAGCTCTTCCCCGGCGAGAACGACTGGTCGTACCACGTATGCCAGCGCCTGCTCCACGCCCCCGGCTCGCCGACGCGCGGCAAGCGCATCTGGCCGCCGGTCGAATAAAGCGGAGGACGCGCGCGTGAACTACATGAAACCGATACGGGTCGACGAAGCCGAAGGCGAAGCCGCGAAACTATTCGAGGGCGTGACGAATATGCTCGGCCGCGTGGCGAATTCCTTCGCCGTCATGGCCTATCAGCCCCACGTGGCCAAGGTCATCCTGCCGCTCACCGTCACCCTCATGCGCGAGGGGCTGGGCACGGTGCTGCCCACCAAGATCAAGGAAATCGCCGTCATCAAGACGAGCCACCTGAACGGGTGCGACTACTGACTCGGACACAACACGGCGCTCGGTCGAGACGCCGGGGTGACGGAAGCGCAGGTGCAGGAAATTTGCTCGGACGCCTATATGGACTCCGAAACGATGACCCCGAGGGAGAAGGCCGCCGTCCTGTGGGCGGAGCATGTGACGCGCAATACCGCCAAGACGCGCGACGACGTGTTCTGCGAAGTGCGGCGGCACTTCGACGACCGCGAATTCGTCGAACTCACGATGGTCATCACCTACTTCAACATGAGAAACCGCTTCCAGGACGCCCTGCGCATTCCGCTGGACGAGCCGAAAACGATATCCGGCATCACCATCGGGCGCAGGCAGGACCCCGAGAACCTGAAAGCCTATCTCGCGGAGGTGGTGGCGGACTGGCCCGAGACCTTCCCGGGGCCAGTGTCTGAGGATGGAAGTGTTGAAAAACCTTCGATTTCGTGATTCGGCGTGTAGAGCCTGTCGGGGAGGAAAGAGACTTCACTCCTTCCTTGAGGGGTTGTTGGAAAAGGCCACATTTCAGGGGTAGAAGAGAAGCCCCTCTCGAATGGAAAAGCAACCCCCCCTACCTCCCCTTGTCAGGGGGGTATAACAAGGCGATGCGCCCCTGCCGGGCTGAGGGGGTTTTGCTTTTTCTTGCCCCCCTGACAAGGGGGGGTAGGGGGGGTTGCCTTTGTGGGGTTTCCCTTTCAAGGGGGTTGCCATTACCCTCTCGGGGGCTTTTTCAACAGCCCCGGAATAAAGAGAACTCAGGAGGCTGTCAGTCATGAACGAAAAACCCGATTTCGTCTGGGAGAACCTGCAAGTCGGCATGACGATCGGCGAGCGCAGCCTCACGGTGACGCAGGCGATGGTGGACGCGCACTGCGAGGCAGTGGGCGCGCGGCGGGAGTGGTATACGGGCGAATCGCCCGCGGGCGGGGCCATCGCGCCGCCCATGATCTTCATCAACGACCTGCTCGCCATTTACGATGAGAACTACAAGCGTTTCGGCACCATCCACGCCAAGCTCGGCTATCGCTTCCACAAGCCCGTGCGCGTCGGCGAGGTGGTGCGCCAGAAAGTCACGGTGACCGACCTCTACGTCAAGCGCGAGAAGGGCTGGATCGTGAGCGAGCTAAGCGTCACGAACGAGGCGGGGGAGCTTTTGCTCACCTCTTCGCACACTTCCGTCCTGAGCCTCACGAGAAGGCACGAAAAAGATGACTGATACGCTGCTCGAAAACCTGGAACCAGGAGACGCCCTCCCCGAGCGGACGCACGAGGTGGATTGGGAGGACATCCTCAAATTCAACCGCTACGTCACCGGCGGCGTGGATACGAAGAACATCCACACCGACGATGAGGTCGCGCGGAAAGCGGGTCTCCCCCGTGCGGTGGCGACGGGCCGACACCCGGTGTCGTTCATCACCGAACTCATGCTCGATCACTTAGGCTTCGGCTTCATCACGGGCGGTGAGGTGGACGTTTCTTTCGTAAAACCCATATTCCCGGGCGACATTCTGACGCTCAAGGCGGTGCTCAGGGAGAAAACGCTCGACCAGGGCGCCACGCATTATCTCTTCGACGTTTCGCTCACGAACCAGGACGGCGCAGCCGTAACGGTCGGCACTGCCGGCGCCCGGCTCGCCTGATCTCCACCCGATGAGAACACACGAATCCCTTACGAGCCTTTTTCACCCGGAATCCTTCGCGGTGGTGGGCGCGGCCTCCGACTTGAACCGCCTGGGCGGCATCCCCTTGCGGCTCACGATGCGCTACGGCTTTCCCGGCCCCATCTATCCCATCAACCCGAGGCGCGAGGAGATAGCGGGCTTAAAATGCTACCCCGACGTCACCTCACTCCCCGAAGCGCCCGAGTTCGCGCTCATCTGCACCCCGCGGGAAGACGTGCTGCCCGCCCTCGCCCAGTGCGCGGAGCGCGGGGTCAGGGCGGCCGCCGTCATCACCTCCGGCTTTGCCGAAACGGGCGCAGAGGGCGTGGCGCTCCAGAAGAAAATTCTGGAGTTGCGCGATACGTCCGGCATGCGCGTACTCGGCCCCAACTGCATGGGCGTGGTGCACGTGCGCTCGAAGCTCATGGCGACGTTCACGATATCCATCCGCGACGACGACCCGCTCATACCGGGGGCGGTGGCAATCGTCACCCAGAGCGGGGCGATGGGGGCGTGCATGCTCACGGGCTTTCAGGAGAGCGGCTCGGGCATCAGCAGCCTCGTGAGCCTCGGCAACGAGGTGGACGTTGATTTCGCGGAATGCGTCGAATACTTCCTCGACGACCCGCACACGCGCGTCATCTGCGGGTATCTCGAATCCGTGCGCGACGGCGAGCGCCTGAAGCAAGCCGCCCTGCGCGCGCTGGAGCGGGATAAGCCCATCGTCCTCCTCAAGGGCGGCAAGACCGAAGAAGGCGCGCGCGCCGCGCGCAGCCACACCGCCGCCATCACCACTTCGAGCGACGTTTTCGACGCCTTCGCCGCGCAGTACGGGATTCAGGTGCTCGAATCCATGGATGCGTTCATCGAAATAGCGGATTTTCTCGCGCGAAGCAGACCGATTCAAGGAAACGGAGTGGGCGTTCTAAGCTTCTCGGGCGGGTTGGGTTCACTCGCAGCGGATTTATCCACCGAGGCAGGGCTTGCGCTTCCCATTCTCGCGGAGGGAACACAGGAAAAACTCGCGGGCGTCCTGCCCGACTACGCGCCCAAGGACAACCCCGTCGACCTCGTATCCCTCATGGTCAGCAAGCCCGAGAGCCAGCCGCTTAAAACGGCGGGGGAAGCCGTGGCGGGAGATGAGAACGTGGACGCCCTGCTCTTCATGATGGGCGTCTACCACCACGTGGGCGAGCAGATTGCACAGGAAGTTAAGGCGCTCTTCGAAACCTCACGCGTGCCCGTCGCATTCACCTGGATGACTGGGCCGCGCGAGCAGATAGACGCGCTCAGGAAAGCCTCCGTGCCCGTTTTCGGCGATTACGCCCGCGCGATTCGAGGGCTTGAATCCCTCATATCTCTCAAAAACGCGCGCGAGGCGGCCGCCTCCCGGCCCCGCTTGGTCGACACGGCGCGGGCGGAGCAAGCGAAGCGACTCATGCGAGAGAGTATTCCCTCTCCCGACGGCTTTCTTCCGGCCGAGACCTGTGCGGAAATTCTCGATCTCTACGGCGTCCCGAGACCGAAGGAGACCCTGGTTGAAACGTCCGAAGAAGCGCTCAAAACGTGGGAAAATTATAAAGCGCCCATCGCCCTCAAGGTCGTATCGGACAACCTCTCGCACAAGACGGAAGCGGGCGGCGTCATTTTAGGTCTTAACACGCCTGATGAGGTTCTGTGCGCAGCTCAAAAACTGCTAGCCCTCAGCTATGATGCCCGCCTTCTGGTTCAGGAGATGATCGAGGGCGGCCTGGAACTCCTCGTCGGCGTATCGAACGACCCGACGTTCGGCCCGTGCGTCACGGCGGGACTCGGCGGCGTGTACGTAGAGGCGTTGGACGACGTGGCCCGTTTGCTGCCTCCTTTCGAGGCCACTGAGGCCGCGCGCGCGCTGTCGGGCCTTCGCTCGCGCGTCATCTTCGACGGCTTCCGGGGCGGGCCAACCGTTCAAATTCCGCTCGTATCCGATATAATGGTCAAAATCTCCGAACTGGCGACAGAATTAGAAGATACGGTCGCCGAGATGGACTTGAACCCGCTCATCGCTACGGCGGAAGGCTGCATCGCCGTGGACGTTCGGATAAAGACGAACCCCTGACGAGAGGACACGCATGAGCACGAGAATCACGCCCGAAATACGCGCCCTTGTGGGGCGAAAGCACGGCCCCTACCGCGTGAGGGTCGAGCAGGGGGCAATCGAGAAATTCGCGGACGCGGTTGGGGATGATAACCCCGCCTACCGGGGACCTGATGCGGTCGCGCCGCCGACGTTTCCCACCACCTTCCGGCCCGGGGACGCCTACCCCGACTTGCCGCCCGGTTTCGGCGACGTGGGGCTCCACGCCTCCCAGGTCTATGAGGTCGAGCGGCCCATCCGCGCGGGCGATGAGTTGGACGTATCCTTCACCATCGTGGACATCACCGAAAAATCGGGCCGCACGGGCGATCTGGTATTCGTCGAGCGCGAATACGAGTTTCTCGACGCGCGCGACGGCTCCCGCGTGGGCGGCGGCAAGTGGGTGTCGCTCCGGCGGTTCAGGAACTGAGGGAGAGACGATGCGCTACCAAAAGGGCGACGCGCTCCCCGAACTCGTGAAGGACCCCGTCTCGCGGACGCAGCTCGTGAAATACGCCGGCGCGAGCGGGGATTACAACTCGATCCACTATGACGACGAGGCGGCGCGCGCGGGCGGGCTGGAGGGCGTCATCGCCCACGGGATGCTCTCGATGGGCTTTCTGGGGCAATTCGTCGAAACCGCCTTCGGCGCGGGAAGCTACAAGCGGCTGGAAGTCCGCTTTCAGGGCATGGTGAAGCTGGGCGAGGTCATCACCTGCCGGGGCGTCGTGGCCGAGGTCACGCAAGAGAATGGCCGGGAATACGCCGCCTGCGAGATCGAGGCGGTAGACTCAGAAGGCCGCGTCGTCACCAAAGGCTGCGCACAGGCCTGGCTGGACTGAAATCCTTAAGAAAGAGAGGAATTCCATGAGACTGAAAGACAAGAACGCCCTCGTGACAGGCGCTGCGCAGGGCATCGGACGCTCTGTCTGCCAACGCTTCGCCGAGGAAGGCGCGAAGGTGCTCGTCGTCGACATGAACGAGGAAGGCGGCGAGGAGACGGCGCGCCTGATCCGGGAAGCCGGTGGCGAGGCGCTCTTCCACAAGGCCGACGTGAGCAGCCTGGAAGAAGTCGAGGATGCGCTCGACGCGTCCGAGGCCGCGCACGGACCCATCCACGTGATGGTGAACAACGCAGGCATCGTGCGCGCGGCCATGCTCCACAAGATGAGCGAGACGCAGTGGGACGAGGTGATCGCCGTGCACTTGAAGGGCACCTGGACGGGCATCCACGCGGCGGCCAAGCGCATGATCCCAAGGAAAGAGGGCCGCATCATCAACGTCACCTCGGGCGCGGGCCTTCGCGGCACCATCGGGCAGATCAATTATTCCTCCGCCAAGATGGGCATCGTCGGCGCGACGCAGAGCGCGGCCCGCGAACTGGGACGCTACAACATCACCGTGAACTGCGTCTCGCCCGCGGCCATCACCCCGATGACAGAGACGATTCGCACGGACGAGCGCTTTGAATCCAAGTATCTCGAGCGCATCTGCCTGGGTCGTTGGGGCGAGCCCGAGGAGATGGCGGCCGGGTTCGTCTTCCTGGCGTCGGATGAGGCGAGCTACGTGACCGGCATCGTGCTCCGAATCGACGGCGGGCTTGGGATGTGATTTGCAGGGACAGGCCCCCGTGCCTGTCCTGACGAGGGACAACCACAGGGGGTTGTCCCTGCTACGGAATGCGAGGCATCACCCCGAAATTTTCACCCCATCTGGCATCCCCTCGGCGGGCCTGCTAGAATCGCCGCAGGTTTTGTCCCTTGATAACAAAAAGCGGAGGAACCGCCCATGAAGGCCATGATCCTTAAAGAGTTCGGCAAACCCCTCGTCTATGAGGAAGCGCCCGAGCCCGAGATCGGCCCCCGCCAGGTGCTCGTCGAATCGAAGGCGAACGGCCTTTGCGCGACGGACCTGAAGATAGTGGACGGAAGCGTCAAATCGGCCCCCACGCCCCTGATGCTGGGGCATGAGAACTCGGGCGTCGTGCTCGAAGTGGGCTCAGAAGTCGATTCCGTCGCCCCCGGCGACCGCGTGGTCGTCGTGAGCAAGCAGACCTGCGGGCGCTGCCGCATGTGCCGCGCCGGCCATGAGGAGATGTGCCTGAACTCGCCGGGACGCCTGGGGATAGAGATAGACGGCGGCTTCGGCCAGTTGGTCGCGGTCTCGGAGCGGAACCTCGTCAAAATCGGGGAAAACGTCTCGATGGCGGCGGCCTCCCTCATCGGCGGGACGCTCGGCTCCCCGCTCCACGCCATCCGCATGGCGCGGCCCGAACTCGGCGAATGCGCCGTCATCTTCGGCGTAGGAGGCCTGGGGCTGCACGCCCTGCAAATCCTCCGCCACCTGGGGGTGAACGTGATCGCCGTGGACGTGAAGGAGGAAAAGCTCGCCAAGGCGCGCGAATTGGGCGCGTTCGAGACCGTGAACGCGATGGAGGCCGACCCGGTCAAGGCCGTGATGGACATGACGAACGGTTTCGGCGCCGACATCGCGCTCGAGATCGTCGGCGGAGCCGCCGTGCCGCCCGTGCTCCAGCAGTGCATCGATCTCTTAAGACCCGGCGGACGCCTCGTCATCCTCGGCTACTCCTTCGGCCAGAAGGTGGAGATCGACCCCGCACAGCTCGTCTACAAGTGGATCCAGATCGTCGCGTCGCACAACCACACTGTGCGCGACGTAAGCGATGCCGCGAGCCTGGTGAACGACGGCCGCGTGCGCGCCGTCATCACCGAGGAAGCCCCGATGCCCGACGCCAACGACGCCCTGGCCGCCCTCCGCGCGGGCGACCCGGTGGGCCGCATCGTGCTCACGTGGTGAGGCGACCGGCCCGGTGAGACCATAGACCGACAAACCCTTCACATCACGCATCCGCAGGAGGCAGCATGTCGCATCGAATCGAAACCGACAGCATGGGCGAGATCGAGGTGCCCGAAGACAAATACTACGGCGCGCAGACGGCGCGCTCGCTCGTTCACTTCAAGATAGGCGGCGACCGCTTCCCGCGCGAGATCATCCGCGCGCTGGGAATCCTGAAGAAAGCCGCCGCGGTGACGAACGAAGAACTGGGGATTCTCGATTCGGAGAAGGCCGCGCTCATCAATCAGGCGGCGGATGAGGTGATCGCGGGCGATCTGGACGCGCATTTCCCCCTCGTCGTCTGGCAGACCGGCAGCGGCACGCAGACGAACATGAACGCGAACGAGGTCATCGCCAACCGCGCCATCGAACTGGCGGGCGGCGTGATGGGCTCCAAGGACCCGATCCACCCCAACGACGACGTGAACAAGGCGCAGTCCTCGAACGACACCTTCCCGACGGCGATGCACGTCGCGGCGGGCGAGCAGATGACGAAGAAACTCATCCCCGCCGTGGAGAGGCTTCAGACGACGCTCGCGCAGAAGGCCGAAGCCTTCGATTCGATCATCAAGATCGGCCGCACCCATCTCATGGACGCCGTTCCCTTGACACTCGGCCAGGAGTTCTCGGGCTACGCGCAACAACTCGAAAACGGCTTGGCGCGCGTCAGGATGTCGCTGGACGGCATCTATGAGCTGGCCCTCGGCGGAACGGCGGTGGGCACGGGCCTCAACACCCACCCCGACTTCGCGGAGAAGGCCGCCGCCCGAATCGCCGAGATGACGGATATCCCCTTCCGCAGCGCGCCGAACAAGTTCGAGGCGCTCGCCGCGCACGATGCGGTCGTGTTCGCGAGCGGTGCGGTGAAGACGCTGGCGGCGTCGCTCATGAAGATAGCGAACGACATCCGCATGCTGGCGTCCGGCCCCCGGTGCGGCGTGGGCGAGTTGCTCATCCCCGAGAACGAGCCTGGAAGCTCCATCATGCCCGGCAAGGTGAACCCCACCCAGAGCGAGGCGATGACGATGGTGTGCGCCCAGGTGATGGGCAACGACGTGGCGGTGAACGTGGGCGGCGCGACCGGCCATTTCGAACTGAACGTGTTCAAGCCCGTGATGATCTTCAACCTGCTGAACTCGGTGCGCCTGCTGGCCGATGCGTGCGTTTCGTTCAACGAGCACTGCGCGGTGGGCATCGAGCCCAACCGCCCCGCGATAGACGCCTACCTCCAGAACTCGCTCATGCTCGTAACGGCGCTGAACCCCGTCATCGGGTACGACAACGCGGCCAGGGTGGCGAAAAAGGCGTTTGCCGAGGGCGGCACCCTGCGCGACGCGGCCATCGCCCTCGACCTCCTCACGGGCGAGGAGTTCGACGCCGCCGTCAAGCCCGAAAACATGATCGGGCCCAGGGGGTAGGCATCCGGTAATTTGTTCTCTCACCCCGCAGGGACAGGTCGCGACCTGTCCCTACAAAAGCAACCCCCCCTACCCCCCCTTGTCAGGGGGGTATAAAAAGGCGATGTGCCCTCGCTGGGCTGAGGGGGTTTTGCTTTTTCTTGCCCCCCTGACAAGGGGGGGTAGGGGGGGTTGCTCCTTTGGCAAAGGCTTTTTCAACAGCCCCTCCTTGGTCGGGTTTGACCCTACCTCTCCGCGAACCCCTCGAACGCCACCGGTATCGTCTGCATATCCTGGATGAGGTCGGGCGGGAGGTCGCGATCCGCCGTGGGGAGCATGCCCGCGTAGAGGGTATCGATGCCGTTGCCGAAGCGCGTCTCTATCGCCTGCTTTATCTCCCCGTGCACGCCCACGGCGGCGAAAAGGCGCACCAGGTCGTCGGGAATCTCGCCCGCCAGCTCACCCCATTTGCCCTCGCGCGTCATCTGCCTCAACTTGCGGCCCAGATCGCCATAGCCGTGCATCTCGAGAACCGGCCAGTAATCGGGCGTCGAGCCGTAAAAGCCGAGACGCACCTTCACCTCGTCCATCCCGCGCCTGATGGCCTCCTCATCGCGCCCCGTGACGACGTAGCCGCCGCCGGTGATCTCGAAGTTCTCACGCTCAATCCCGTTCTCCCCGAACCCATCCGTGAGCCTCGGCAGGCAGAACTCCTCGAAATACCGGCTGGTGCAGAAAGGGTGCAGCCGCACGCCGTCGCAGCGGCTTCCGGCGACTTTCAGCATCCCCGGCCCCACCGCCGCGATGGTGACGGGCGCCATCGGGTGGCCGCCCGAGGGCGGCGTGAAGGCGGGCGTCATGAGGCTGAACTGGTAGTGTTCGCCCTTGTAATCGAGCTTCTCCCCGCTTTGCCAGGCGCGCCATATCGCGCGGAGCGATTCCACGTATTCGCGCATCCGCGCTGCGGGTGCGCTCCAGGGCACGCTGAAGCGCCGTACGTTGTGCGCCCGTATCTGCGGGCCGAGCCCCAGGACGAACCGCCCGCCCGAGGCGACCTGCAGATCCCAGCTTGCGTTCGCGCACACCATGGGACTCCTCGGAAAGGCGATGGCCACGGCGGTCAGAAGCTCCACGCGCTCGGTCGCCACCGCCGCGACCGCCAGGGGCAGAAACGGATGGTGCGCGTTTTCCATGGTCATGGCGCCGTCATAGCCTGCCGCCTCGATCTCTCGCGCTGCGGGACCCGCTTTTTTCAGGTCATCCATCGGCAGGGTGGTCATAATGCGCATCTCGGAACTCCTGTCTTGATAAAGAAAACGCCGCCGGGCGGCGGCGCGGCGTCATGATACACGATCCATCCCGCGCGCACATCGTGATATGATGGGACACCGAACACACGCCAAGCGCATCCAGTGGAGGAGTCTCCATGAGCCAGCCGTGCCGTCTCGAATACCGGGGCTTTCACCAGCTCGAACTCGTGCGCCACGGGGGCGAGGAAATCCGTATCGGCGGACAGCCCCGCGTTCTGCAGGAACCTCCGCCCAACGTGGCCTCGCGGCCTCCCGTCGATACGGTGCAGTACGTCTACGCGACGTGGGATGAAAAACGCGAGCGCGTGAAGCTGGTCGCCTCTACGACCGGGCATGAAACCCTGGACGGCGAGGAGGTGATGCGCGGCGAGCCGGCGGCGCTCCTCGTCGGCATGGGCAGGCCCTACGAGAACAGGCCCAGGCACTACCACTGGGCGGACAGGCCCGAGCACAGGACGCTCATCCTGAGCCGGCACAACCGGAAGCGGGTCGAGTGGCGGCAAAGGCTGCGCGAGGATGCGGCGGTTTCACCGGGCGAATGGCGTGAGGTATCGCCGGATATGAGCGTCTCTTTTCTCGTGTGGGGAGAGGAGGCGGCTCGTCTTGAGATCGAGGGCCGCGTGCGGAGCGAGGACGCCGCATCGCCGCTGCTATTGGGCGTGGGGCTGGACGGCGCGCCGCCCGAATCGGCAGACGTGGAGATCGCACCCGGCTCAAGGCGGGCTCAGGCCTTCAACCTCAAAATCGAGAGGAAATTCTCCCGCGATGAGGAGGGCTTTCACACGCTTTCTCTTTACGGAAAAACCGAAGGCGCCTCCTGGACTGCTCTTCAAGGCGCGACGCTGCGCTATTCCACCCTCGGCTAAGGAGCAAGGCGATCAACGAATCCCATCAAGACCCAGAATTCCTGAACGACTTGGGCGTCCGCCGCGTCATCAGCGCGCGCACCCGCCAGACCGTCTTCGGCGGCTCGAAACTGAGGCCGGAAATCTGGTCCGCCATGCGGGAGGCGAACGCCGCCCAGGTGGACATGAACGAGTTGCACGCCAAGGCGGGCGCGCGAATCGCCGAAATGACGCGAAACGAGGCGGCCTACGTTACGAGCGGCTCCGCCGCAGGCCTCGCGCTAAGCGCTGCCGCCTGCATCACGGGCGGGAACCCGGCCCTCATGGACAAGCTCCCCTTCACCGACGGCTTAAAAAACGAGATCGTCATCCACCGCTTCCAGCGAAACCACTACGACATCAACATCCGCCAGGCGGGGGCGCGGCTCGTCGAGATCGGCTCGCACCGCCAGACCCATCCCTGGGAGCTTGAGGAGGCCATCGGCGAGAAGACGGCGGGCGTCTTCTACTTCCCGGGTCAGTACATGGGCCGGAACATCCTGAAGCCGGAGACCATCATCGAGATCGCGCACGAGAGGAACGTGCCCGTAATCGTGGACGCGGCGGCGCAGCTTCCGCCGTCCTCCAATCTCTGGCGCTACACGAAAGAGATGGGGGCCGACGCCGCCATCTTCAGCGGGGGGAAGAGCATCGGCGGGCCGCAGAACACTGGAATCATTCTCGGCAGAAAGGAGATCGTCCAAGCCTGCGCCATGATGGGAAGCCCCAGGTATTCGGTCGGACGTCCCATGAAGGCGGGGCGCGACGACATCGTGGGCCTGGTCTGCGCACTCGAACATTACCTGGACGAGGGCGAGGCGGCCCAGTACGCCCACAACGAAAAATGGTGTGAGTTCTTCATGGAGCGCACTGCCGGGATGAAAGGGTTATCTCCTCGCCTCAGACGCCCCAACGCCCTGGGGCAGGACTTGCCCGAAGTCGTGATCGGAATCGATGAGGAATCGCTCGGGAAATCGCGCGATGAGATCGCCGCTTCACTATGGGAGTGCGAGGTGCGGGTGCAGGTCGGCGTATCGGGTGAATCGGAGATCTACATCTCCCCCGACCCGCTGACGGATGCGGACGCGGAATACCTCTGGGCGCGGTTTGTGGAGGTTGTTTCGTGAGGGATGGATTCAGGTTCGTGAATCGCTTCTCGTAGGGGCGGACCTGTATGTCCGCCCGGAGCATTCAACATGGACGTGAACCGAATTAGACGAAATTCATATCGGTTGGAGGGTTATGATTATTCCCAGGCGGGATGTTATTTCGTGACGGTTTGTGTGCAGGGCAGGCAATGTCTGTTCGGTGAAATCATCGAAGGCGAGATGGTCTTGAACGACGCAGGGAAGTTGGTCGTCCATTGGTGGCATGAAACAGAGAACAAATTCCCCCATCTCGAATTAGATCAATACGTCCTTATGCCGAATCATATTCACGGAATCGTTGCGTTTGTAGGGGCGGACCTGTGTGTCCGCCCGCAACGCAGAAATATAAAACCAAGCAATTGCAACCAAATAGAACAAGAACGAAAAGAACAAAATCAACAGGGCGGACACACAGGTCCGCCCCTACAGGAAATCATTCAATGGTTCAAGACGATGACCACGAATGAATATATCAAAGAGGTGAAATCCCGGCGTTTCCCGCCATTCGAGAAACGCATCTGGCAACGATCATTCTACGATCACGTCATCCGCGATGATGACGATCTGGGCCGCATCCGAGAATACATCCAGAGCAATCCCCTAAAATGGTCGTTGGATGAATATAACCCGGTAAACAAGGTGCAATCATAAGGACAGGCACGGAGGCCTGTCCCTACACAGAGAACCACGAAGGGCAATCGACCCGTTAGGGTCGCCCTGCCCCTAATTCTCCCCGCTCTTCAGGAGCTGCCGCAGCACGTACTGCAGGATGCCGCCGTGCTGGTAGTAGGCCACCTCGTTGGGGGTGTCGATGCGCACGGTGGCGTCGAATACGATCGCCTCGCCGCCATTCTCCGGCGTGGCGGTGACGCGCACCTGTTTGGCTTCTCCCTGCTCCACACCCTCGATGTCGAAGGTCTCCCGCCCCGTGAGTCCCAGGCCCTCCGCCGAATCGCCCGGCTTGAACTGGAGCGGCAGCACGCCCATCCCCACCAGGTTCGAGCGGTGGATGCGCTCGAAGCTCTCGGCGATGACGGCGCGGATGCCGAGCAGGCTCGACCCCTTGGCGGCCCAGTCGCGCGAGGAGCCCGTGCCGTATTCCTTGCCGCCCAGGACGACGAGGGGAATCCCCGCCTCCTGGTACTGCATCGCCGCGTCGTAGATGGGCATGACCTCGTTCGTCGGGAAATAGGTGGTGAAGCCGCCCTCGGTGCCCGGCGCCGCCCGGTTGCGGAGGCGCACGTTCGAGAAGGTGCCGCGCATCATCACCTCGTGGTTCCCGCGGCGCGAGCCGTACGAGTTGAAATTATCGGGCAGCACGTCGTTCATCACGAGGAAGTGGCCGCCCGGGCTGTCGCGCTTGATGGAGCCGGCGGGCGAGATGTGGTCCGTCGTCACCGAGTCGCCCAATAGCGCGAGACAGCGCGCGCCTGCGATGTCCTCGACCGGCTCGGGTTCGGCCTTCATGCCGTCGAAATAAGGGGCTTTTCGGATGTAGGTGGACATGTCGTCCCAGTCGAACAGGCCGCCCTCGGGCGTGGGGATGCCCTGCCAGCGCAGGTCGCCCCGGAACACGTCGCCGTAGCTTTTCTCGAACATGTCGGCCTTCACGTGGTTCATCACCACGTCCTGAAGCTCGCTCTGCGTGGGCCAGATGTCTCTCAAGTACACCGGATTTCCGTCCTGATCTTCTCCGAGGGGGTCTCGCGTGATGTCGAGATCCATGCGGCCGGCGATGGCGTAGGCCACCACCAGGGGCGGCGAGGCCAGGAAGTTCATGCGCACCTCCGCGTGCACGCGGCCCTCGAAGTTCCGGTTGCCAGAGAGCACCGAGCAGGCAACGAGATCGCCCTCGGCCACGGCCTGGGAGATGTGCGCGGGCAGAGGTCCCGAGTTCCCGATGCAGGTCGTGCAGCCGTAGCCCACGTTGTGAAAGCCGAGCGCTTCGAGATAGGGCGTGAGGCCCGCGCTCTTGAGATATTCCGTCACCACCATCGAGCCGGGCGCGAGCGAGGTCTTGACCCAGGGCTTGGCTTTCAGGCCGCGCTCGGCGGCTTTTTTCGCCACGAGGCCTGCGCCCAGCATGACGGTGGGGTTCGAGGTGTTCGTGCAGCTCGTGATCGCCGCGATGACGACCGCGCCGTGCGTTATCTCGTACGTCTTCGTTCCATCCCGCACGGTGACGGCCGCGGGCGCCACGGCCGTGCCGCCGCCCTCGCCGCCGCCGAGTTCGGTCAGCATCTTGTCGAGTTCGCGCTCGAAGGTGGCGCTGGCTTCCGTGAGGACGATGCGATCCTGCGGCCGCTTGGGACCCGAGATGCTCGGGACGACGTCGCCCAGGTCGAGTTCCAGCGTGTCGGTGTAGACGGCCTCGGGGGAATCCGCCTCACGGAACATGCCCTGCGCTTTCGCGTAGGCTTCCACGAGCGCGATTTGCTCCGCCGGCCTGTTCGTGAGTTCCATGTACTTGAGGGTCTCGCCATCGATGGGGAAGATGCCGCAGGTCGCGCCGTATTCGGGCGCCATGTTGGCGAGCGTCGCGCGGTCGGCGAGCGGCAGGTTGTCGAGACCCGGCCCGTAGAATTCCACGAACTTGCCCACGACGCCCTTCTCCCGCAGCATCTGCACGACCACGAGCACGAGGTCGGTCGCCGTGGCGCCCTCTCTCAGATCGCCCGAGAGGCGGAAGCCCACCACGTCGGGGATGAGCATCGAGTAGGGCTGGCCCAGCATGGCGGCTTCGGCCTCGATGCCGCCCACGCCCCAGCCGAGGACGCCGATGCCGTTGATCATCGTGGTGTGCGAGTCCGTGCCCACGACGGTGTCGGGGAAGGCGCGCGTGACGCCTCCTTTTTCGTCCGTGCCCACCACCGGAGCGAGGAACTCCAGGTTCACCTGATGGACGATGCCGGTGTCGGGCGGCACGGCGCGGAAGTTGTCAAAAGCGTTCTGCGCCCAGCGCAGGAAGGCGTAGCGCTCGGTGTTGCGATCGTATTCGAGCTGCGCGTTGTTCTCGAGCGCCGTCTCGGTGCCGAACTCGTCCACCTGCACGGAGTGGTCGATCACCAGATCGACGGGCTGCAAGGGATTGATGAGGTCGGGGTCGCCGCCCAGGTCCTTCATGGCGTCGCGCATGGCGGCGAGGTCCACCACGACGGGAACGCCCGTGAAGTCCTGCAGCAGCACGCGGCTCGGAATGAAGCCTATCTCTTTCGCCTCGGGGTTTTTCGCGTCCCAGGAGGCGAGCGCCTCGATGTCGGCGGCGCGCACGGAACGCCCGTCCTCGTTCCTGAGGAGGTTCTCCAGCAGGACCTTCATGGCGAAGGGCAGCCGCGCGACGTCGCCCTTGTGTTTCAGCGCGTCTATCCGGTAAATCTCATAGGTTTTCCCGCCGACCTCGAGTTCTGCGCGGGCATTGAAGCTGTTGCTCATCTTTCACCTCTTTCGGACGGGAAATCCGCCTCCCCGAGAAGCCACCGGGAAAACGTCCCCCACCCCGTCAAGCGCTCGTTGCTTCTGAAACCGGCCCCGGAGGCCGGCTCAGGGCAAAAGCTGTAACCGATTGAATCATATTGGATTGCGGAAATACCGACTTTCTACTCCTGCGGATAATACCACAGATAGGGGCAGAGGACGAGGGCGACCCAAGTTTCAAGCGCAAAAAGCGCCGCTTACGGGGGGTTGTGGAAAAAGTCCCCGGAAGCAGGGAATGGGTTTCCCGTAGGGGCGGACCTGCGTGTCCGCCCGGTTGTTGATACGGACCTTGTTGAGCGTTTGGGGCGGACACGCAGGTCCGCCCCAAACTACAAAAAGCGCAAACCCTCATGCATCGAGGTTTTTCAACAACTCCTGACAAGGGGGGTAGAAGCGATGCTCCTTTGACGGGGGTTTTTCAACAGGCCCTTACGCCTCTTTTATAACCATGTAGGTGGCCGAGGCGAAGCAGACGAGCTTTTCGGCATCGTCCAGGATGCGTATCTCCCACACCGAGGTCTTTCTTCCCAAGTGCAGGGCCTTCGCCTCGCCGACCAAGGTTCCCTCCTTCACCGTGCGGACGAAGTTCACCTTCATCTCCACCGTCACCACCTCGGTGCCGACCGGGTAGCTCACGTAGCTGCCCACGCCGCCCACGGTGTCGGCCAGCGAGGCCAGCGCGCCGCCGTGGACGATACCGAAGGGCTGATGCAGTTTCGGCTCCACGGGCATCGCGACGCGGGCGAAGCCCTCTTCCGCTTCCAGGACCTCGAAACCCAGGAGGTCGTTGAAGTTCCCCTGCCAGCGGGCCTGGAACACCCGCTCGACCTCTTCTCTCGTCCATGAGCGACCCATCGTCATCACCTCAAACGCGCGCGCCTCGCGTGAGAGTCGTGCGCGTGAAAAAAGTCCAGGAATTCAACGGAATACCGACGACGAAACGAAACCTTCCCGGAAAGGCCGGAGAGCCTCCGCGAAATGCCGCAACCTACGCCGATCTTTTGAGCAGGACGCCCAAGGCTTCGGTGGATTTCTCCAAAGATTCGCTTGATCTTCGCGAGCCCTCTAGCAATTTCTCCCAGGATTCGTCTGATCTCCGCGAACCTTCGAGCAGTTTCCCCAGGGATTCGTTTGATTTCCGCAAGGCTTCGTTCGAACTTTGTGAACTTTCCAGTAATTTTCCCAAAGAGTCGTTCGATCTCTGCGTACCTTCTAGTAATTTCTCCAAAGTTTCGTTTGATTTTTCGGAACCTTCTAGTAATTTTCCCAGTGCTGCGGTTGATTTTTCCAGACGTTCGTCCGATTTATCCAAACGTTCGAGCGTTTTATCCAAACTTTCCATTGTTTTTCGCAACGCTTCTCTGCCTTCATTACCCTGTGCGATTATCTCGTCGAGTGCCTTCTCCCTTTGTCTCGTTGCTTCCCGCATGGTGTAAAGGCCGTACCAGATCAAGGCGCTTTGCGTAACGCCCACGGCGAATTGCGCGATGCCTATGAGGTCTCCCGTGTTGATCGGCTGCAAATCGATCATCTTTCCGCATCCTCTCTTTCCGGGTCCTCATTCAGGTTATCTCGTGAACATTAGAAAGAAAATGTGTGAGGAGCGCAAACGCCCGGCTTCCTCATTATGAAACCACACAACCAGATGAACTTTCAAACAAGGCTACGGCCCTGTCCCCACCATCGTATGCCCGGCGGCCATTTCCGTGATGCAGCGGGAACGATGCTCCCGAAATACCGACTAGCCGAATATCTGCGTCGGCACGCGGCCCCATTCGGCGGGGTCGGTGAGGATGTCGCCGCCCTCGCCCTCGTAGGAGAAGAACAGGAGTTCGGTCTCGGTCTTCCTGCCCTTTTTCTCGAGGCGACGCACCGTGATGGTCGGCACGTGGACGCCGAGTTCGAAGTTTTTGGCATGGCTCACCGAGACGCTCGCGCCGAACTTGGCGGCGCAGCCCTCGAGTTGCTCCCGCGTCGTCTTCACCCGTCCGTCCGCGAGGATTTCCCCGCCGAAATTCTCCGTGAGGTCGACCACAAAAATTTCAGGCTCCAGCATGATGGCGCATTCTCCCTTGAAACGTGATGAACGAAACACCCCTTTCGGGGCCTGCGAAAGCGCGGAGTCTAGCAGAAAGGGGACGGGGTGAGAAAGGGGGTGGGGGTTCGCCCGATGGAAAAACCCGTTATATCGCTATCCGGGAATGAAACATTTGGGTCGTTTCTTCTTCGGGTCTAAGGCATTGCCGGATGAGAAACGCGCCGGCGTCGTAGCGGCGCTTGGCGGCGGTGTAAGCATCCAGTTCCGATTCGTAGAAACCCTCTACCGACTCGGCGTGGATTAACACGAATTCGCCGTGATGCTCCTCGGCGAGTTGCGTCTGGTGCTGCTGAAAATACGCGATCTGCCTGTCCAACACTTGCATGACCGAGACCCTCCATAAGACAGGTCTTTTTCGAAAACAAACAACGCCTTGTCTATGAGATTACCTGCAAAAATTGAATTCTTGCAACAGGCTCATCTACAGACAAAATGGATTGCCCCGAAATACCCCCCCTACCAATCCCAGAACAGCGTATAGGCCCTGCCGGTGACGGGGCCGGCTTCGCGCCACTCCAGGCGGGTCTGGCCGGTTTCGTTCAGAAGGCGGGGGTAGACGCGGCGCTTGTTGAAGCTGTTCGACGCGCCCTGGGATTCCTCGCGGCGCGCGCCCACCAGCTTGCGGCCGGGGGGGATGAGCACTTCGAGCCGGAATTCGTCGGTGGGATATTCGACGACCAGGGTGACCCACTCGTTCCGCGACGTGAACGAATCGCGCAGGAGGAGTTCGTGGCGAAGTTCGAAGAGCGCGCCCGCCCGAATCGGCTCGGGCAGAGCGAGACTGGCGGAATAATCGGCGCCCGCCTGCTTCTCGATCCGGTATTCCAGGAGCGTCCAGGGGGGGTCGGCTTCCTCATCTTCCAGGAGACGGCAGGAATAGGCCACCTCCCTGTCGCCGCTGCCCGTGTGGTAGCGCGTCTTCACGCGGGACAACTCCCGCTGGGCCAGGCAGCGCCGCACGCTCTCCATGCGCGCGGTGCGGCCATCGACGTCTTCTATCGTGTAGGTGCGGGCGTGGAGCAGCACGCGGTAATCGTACTCCTCATCGTCTCCCCCTTCCGCCCGGGGAGCGCCGGCGGAGCCTGCTTCTTCGATGTGGCGCACGCGCGCTTCGAGCGCATCGAACTTTTCCGAGAGTTCCTGATGGCTCTTGAGAACCGAAGAAATGCCGCTGGAAAGCTCTTTGATGAGGTCTGCCGTTTCCGGATTTTCATCCGCCATGTCGGTGCATCCATCGTGCTGCATTGTGTCGCGCATGAACCCGCAATTGCCGCGCCCGTGTCTCCCCAGGGGAGAGGTATACCAACATACCGGGCGCGCGGGCAAGGGGCGCTTCCCGCATCTTTGGTTTCAACCGGACAATTCCGAAAAATAAGATAAATACCGATAAATTCACGAGGTTTTCCGATAAATTTCACGGAAATTAACCGATTGATCTATAAGGGGTTAAGCTGTTTCAGGCCGCCCGGGCCGTCCAGGCGGCTGCTATCGGCCAGCTGCCCGCACGCCGCGAGGATATCGACTCCCTTGGCCGTGCGCGTGGTGGCCACCAGGCCGGCGGCCAGGAGGATGCGGCGGAATTCCTCGACGCGCTCATCGCCGGGCCGCTCGAACGGCGTTCCCGGAAACGGATTCCAGGGCATCAGGTTTACCTTGCACTTGAGCCCCTCCAGGAGTTTTGAGAGCTCCTTCGCGTCTCGTTTCGAGTCATTCACGCCCCGGAGCATCACGTATTCAAAAGTGATGCGGCGCCGTTCGCCGACCGGCAACTCCCGGCATTCATCAATCAGCGCCCTCAGATTCCACTTGCGGTTCACCGGTACGAGTTTTCCCCTGGTTTCATCATCCGCCGCATGAAGCGATACCGCCAGTCCCACGCCCGGAACAGCGGAGACGAAATCCCGAAGCCTCGAGACAATCCCCACCGTCGATACCGTCAGCCTTTTTGCGCTGACGCCGTTCGCGCGCGGGTGCGTCAGGATTCTCACCGCCTTTACGGTGGCGCCGAAATTATCGAGCGGCTCCCCCATTCCCATGAACACGACGTTGTGAAAACGCTCCCCCCGGGCGAGCAGCCTTCTTGCGGCGAGAAACTGGCCGACGATCTCACCGGCCGTCAACTGCCTGATGAAACCCATCTTCGCCGTCAGGCAAAACGCGCATCCCATCGCGCATCCGACCTGCGTAGATATACAAAGAGACCACCGCATGACGCCGTTCACGTTTCTCATCGGTATCCGGACGCTCTCGACCCGCGCGCCGTCACGAAGCCGCCACACATATTTTTCCGTGCCGTCCGCACTTTTGCTCTCCCGGTCGAGTTCGAGAGCCTCCAGGCGGGCCGCTTCCCCAAGCTTTGCCCGAAAACCCTTGGGAATGTTGGTCATTTGAGAGAACTCGCTCACACCGTGAGCATATAGCCACGAGAATATCTGCCGGCCCCTGTAGGGGGGTTCTCCCATCTGCCCGCATAAGGAGACGAGTTCCTCCTCATCCATGCCGACGAGCTCGACAGGCCGGGTGGCAGGCCGCAGACCCGCCTGATGTGTTGCGATTTTTGATTTCACGTCCTGTTTCATAGATGGGCTCATGGTGTTATGGTTTGCCGATTTCGCTTCCGGTTTGAATCATAACATGGTTATGCACGCCTGGATGGAGAGTACCATATGGCTATACGCGCGCTCCTTCTGGACCACGACGGCACGCTTGTCGACAGCTACGAGGGCATCGCCAAATGCATGCGCCTCATGTGCCGCGACCTGGGCGTGCCCGAAATGAGCGAAGCGGAAATCCTTGCATCCATCGGCCCCACGCTCGAGGACAGATTCACCGAACTATGGGGCGGGGACACGGCCGAAGAGGCGGTGCGCATCTACCGCTCCCATTACAAGGTTCATAACGCTGCAGGCACCCATATCATCCCCGGGGTGAAAAAAACACTCGAAACCCTCGCCCACCGGGGCATTCGGATGGCTTGCGTTTCGAACAAGGCATGGTTTTTCTGCAAGGAGCAGTTAGAGCATGTCGGGCTTTTGCCCTACATTCAAACGGTATTCGGGCACCGTCAGGGCTATGCGCCGAAACCGGACCCTGAAATGCTGTTCGCCGCCATCGAATCGCTGGAAGTGAAACCAGATGAGGTCGTCATGGTCGGGGACACGACGACGGACTTGCAAGCCGCCAGAAACGCATCTATCCCGGCATGGATCATCAAGGGAAAATACTCCCAGCACAGTGAGATACGAAAATTAAACCCGGATAAATATCTGGAAAAATTAGAGGATATTCTGGATCTGATATAATGCGCCAACCGCCGCTTGCGCACTTGCCGATGGTTTTCTATCCTTTATTTTGGTCAGGAAACAGCAGCGCAGCATTGCACCAATCCAAGCCCGCCGAATTATTTCCACTTCGCGCAGGGTATTGATCTTGCGCTTACGTGTCGTCGCCTGATGGAATCTAAAAGAGAAGCCTTCAACTGATGCTCATTCAGATGCAATCCCTGGGGCAGTTGATATGAATCTCGTTATTTTCACCCTGATTGCCATTTACCTTCTGCTGTCAATGTTCGAGCTAGCGAGCTTATCCCGTGGTCGACGGAAATCCGGATTGGGAATTCGGATACTGCCGCTGGCCGGAATTGTCCTGGCCGGCGCCTTCATTCTTTTCAAACAACCTCTGATGACTCTTACCGAGTTGATA
This sequence comes from bacterium, assembly GCA_022825065.1. GTDB lineage: Bacteria > UBA8248 > UBA8248 > UBA8248 > UBA8248 > Bin107. Next base: position 92,919 of record JAJDYR010000018.1, on the reverse strand, counting down.
GAACGAAAAGCGATTCCATTCCCCGCCTCGAAACTTCATGCTGACGACGATAGAGCTTCATCGGCGGGTGGAAGCTTCGGTACCGGGAATCGTGGAATCTTCTGGCACATAGATCATTACGCCAAGCTCTATGGAGTCGATCCCCTGCTGGTGCGAGCCGTCATCGAGGTGGAGAGCAACTTCGACCCAACAGCCGTTTCTCAAAATGGCGCTAAAGGCCTGATGCAAATCAACCCGATTACCGCCAGACATCTGGGCCTGAACGATATTTTCGACATCGGTGACAACATCGAGGGCGGGGTGCGGTATCTACGATATTTACTCGAACGATACGGTTGGAATTTGCATATGGCGCTGGCCTCTTATAATGCGGGGCCCGCCAACATCCGGCGGTATAACGGGATTCCTCCTTTCCAGGAGACACGCCGATATATCCTGAGGATCATAGAAGTGTATGAGCGCCTCAAAAGAACGGAGAAAGTCTTCAATGATTCCTCCCGACTTTCCGCCTTGCTCCGTCAATTGCCTGAAACTCAGGGAAAAAACTGACAGGACAATTCCTGGAAAATGGCCGTACCCCGGGCTTGCACCCGAAAGATTCGTTCCAGTTCAGCAACGCCGGTGTTTCTTGCAGCTTATGGAAATGATGCGTCATTCTGAAATCTTATTGCCAAACCAGACTTGAGTTCTATATTTTATAATCCAAAGAAACCACCCGGCCCGTTTGTTTAAAAGCGCATCGCACCAGGACTTAGAATGCCGACCAGAGTCGCCTCACCAGGCACCCGAAAACGAAAAATCCTGAAACTCACAGACAGACTATTGTCCCGCTTCGGGAGGCCAAAACGCACAAAGCGAAGCAACCTGCTGGACTCCCTGGTCGAAACCCTGCTCTCACAGAGCACGACCGATCATAACCGCGACATGGCGTTTGATTCCCTGAAAAAGACTTTCGCCAGTTGGGATGAGATCGCCGACGCCTCTCAAAAGTCTCTTGCCCAGGCAATCCGTTCGGCCGGTTTGGGGAATCAGAAAGCGGGGAGAATCCGGGATTTCCTGAGGTGGCTCCGTGAGGACCGGGGGCAACTCTGCCTGGAATTCCTGCACCATGAATCAGATGACTTCGCCGTGCAGTATCTCACCCGGCACAAAGGCATCGGCGTAAAAACCGCTTATGTCACCTTGTTGTTGGCTTCAAACCGGGACTTGTTCCCCATTGACGTTCACATTCACCGGATCATGATTCGCCTGGGCATCATTCCTGAGAAAACGACGCCTGAAAAATCTCACGCAGTCCTCGCGCCACTCATCCCGAAAGGCCGTGCTCACGAATTACACATGAACATGCTGCGTTTTGGCCGCACCATCTGCACCGCCCGCAATCCCAAGTGCGCCGACTGCGATATGAGGCGAATGTGCCCCTACTATAAAGACAAGATTCCGGGAAAATCCAAAGGCGGAGAAATGCACCTTTCGCAAAAGCAAACCAGCCCATGAACTGGATCCAGCTGATCGGCCCGGGCGAGCTGCTCGCCATCGCCTCTTCCATCACATTCTCGGTAGCGCAAACTTTCCTCAGACAGGGAATGAGAAGCGTATCGCCACTGGCCGCCGCCTTGATAGTCAATGGAATCGTAAGCCTGGGCGGCCTCGTCATGTCACTCCTGAACGGCACGCTTTTTGCCTCGAAAGCAGAAGCCATCTTCTGGTACGCCGCCGTGGGCGCAGCGGGTCCCACCATAGGCAGATATTGCTACCTGGTGGGCGTCTCCCGTATCGGGCTCAGCCGCTCTGTGCCCATATCCTCAGCGGCCCCGATCTGGGGAACTTTTTTCGCCATTCTGATTCTGGGAGAAACGCCGACAACCATGGTCGTACTCGGCACCCTGGGCATCGTCATCGGGGTATCCATTCTCGGGATACAAGACGACAAATCTCAATCGTTCAAAAGCTGGTTCCGGGGAGCGCTCATATTTCCGCTCGTTGCATCACTCGCCTATGCGATAGCGCCCATCTTCGCCAAACTCGCATATACACACCAGATGACGCCCAGCGTCGGCATGGCCGTCTCCTTCGCCACAGCCAACGGTTTACTTCTGCTTACGAAACCGATCCTGCCCGGCCAAAGTGATATTCGCGGCAAGAAAAGAGGTCTTATATGGGTGGGAGGCGCAGGCGCCATTGGCATTTGCAGCTCGTTTATGCTCTGGACGGCCTTTACGATGGCGAGCGTGTCCACCGCTCTGCCCCTGAGCCGGATCGCACCGATTTGGGTGCTGATCCTGAGCTATTTTTTCCTGGGCAAACTCGAAACAATCAACCGCAAAACGGTTCTGGCCACCGTTTGCGTCGTCACAGGCGGAGTTCTGATCACCGCTTTCAGGAACTGACTCCGAGGAGAAAAACTACACGCCAAACTACCCCCTCGAACCCGAATCTCCAGCGTCCAGCGAAAAGCCCTACCTGCCCGCCGCCGCCTCGGCCACACGAGGGGAATAAATGAGGTCATCCACCTGCGGCGGATCTTCGAGAAAGCCCGCCGCTTTCAGCGTCAGCACGTCGTTCGTCCCGTCTGAATGCAGAAAACTCAAGGCGTCGCGCATGAGTTTCTCGATGGGGTTTTTCCGCATATACCCCGCCGCGCCCCAAAACTCCATCGCCTCCTGGCAGACCTGTACGGCGGATTCGGATGCGAATACCTTGCTCAGCATCGCATTCTTCCGGTCCATCTCCTCAAGCTGCGTGGACCACGCCGTGCGCCACAGATAAGAGCGAGAGGCCTCTATTTTCATCGCCATGCGCGCGAGCCTGATTTGCTGAAGCTGGTGATCGAGCAGAGGCACGCTGCCCTGGATTCTGGCATGCCCATACTGCAAAGAGAGGTCATACGCGCGTTGCGCGACACCCAGGACGGTTGCGCCCGCCTGGATGTTGCTCCCGTGCCTGATGAACAAATTGGCCAGCGCCGGCAGAGCCTGGCCCACTTCTCCGATCTGGTCTTCCGCCGGAATTTCCACATCGTGAAACTCCAGCGTTCCGTTCTGGACACACCTTTGGCCGAGTTTGTCCCACACTTCCGTGACTTCAAAACCCTTGGCGTCAGAGGGCACCAGGAAGGCCGTGAGACTGTTCATCATGGGGTTGTCTTTATCCGTGCGGGCGGCGATCTGGTAGACCTTGGCGAGCCCCCCGTTCGAGATATAACGTTTTGTGCCGTTCAACACCCAGCGGTCTCCCTTTTTTTCCGCATACGACTGAATTCCCGCCCCGGGATTCTGGTTGGGCCATACGTTGTCGCTTCCCGCCATAGGTTCCGTCCAGGCCGTCGCCAGAATACACTCGTCGTCATCCATGATTCTGGGGAGCCAGCGTTTTCGCTGTTCCTCATCCGCCATGTTGGCGATCGACGTCATGATCTTCCATGTCTGATCAAAGGCGACGGCGAGTCCCAGATCCCCATAGGCCAGCGTTTCACCCACGATGGCGCAGGAAAGCACGTCGGCGCCTTCACCTCCAAACTCTTTCGGGACGGTGAGCGTTCTGAGGCCTCGTCTCGAACCTTCTCGAATGACTTCCCAGTTGAAGGATGCTTCAGGATCTTCGATGCGGTCCGCGACCTCCGCTGCGGGAATCATGACTTCGGTGGCGAACCTTTTCGCAGTATCCCTGAGTTCCATCTGCCGGGGGGTGAGCTGGAAATCGACCATCGGTTTTATCCTCCAAGGGTAATTGTCCTGGCGATTCAGTCGCGAATCATCATGTCAAGAAAGCCCGCTGTTGCGCCTCCGCTTCTCCGGTTTTCAGGATGCGAGCGTATATTAAAGAGCCTCGGGGTTCTCGCACAACTCGATGCGGATATTGCCGGGTCCTCTGACATAGGCGATCATGCGCCCGCCAACCCCGCGGCGCACGGGCTCCACCATAATTTCCGCCCCTTTGCCCCTCAGCCACTCGACGGCGGCTTCCACATCCGGAACGCCGAACCCGAAATGATCCAGGCCCTGAACCAGTTCCGGCCCCACGGAATCCGGCGTCTCCCCGGGTCTGATGCCGCGCGCGAATATCACCAGGCGGCCGACTTTCACCGCCGCGTTGGGCGAGCCCTTGAAGTCTTCGTCGTAGCGTATCATTTCAGCGTCGAACACGTTTTCGAAATACTCGGCAAACGCCTTCACGTCTGTGCAAACGTAGTGAATATGATCAAAACCAAATTCCATCGAAACCCTCAAAAATGAGATTACGGCGTGATAATGATCGGTGAATCTTCCGAATCCGCAGTTTCCGAAACACCACCATCCTCGACATTCTCTTCCTGCATTTCCCCTTCCCCGCCCTGAGACTCCCGAACCTGGCGGATAACCCGCTCGAGCATCACGTTGATCGAATACTGGAACATTTCGACGAATAGCGGCGCGGGTTCATTCGCATCCACCCGTACTTCGTCCGCCAGCGTCACGCATTCACGGGCCATCGCCTCGTCACCCGCCTGATGGAAAACGTACCCGTTGTCTTCCAACTGGCCCGATATGCGCTCCCGCAACGCCCTGTCCTCAAAACTATCTTTCGCGCAGTTTTCCACAATCTGCTGAAGACGCTCTTTTTTCTGTCTGTCATCCAGCGCCACCTGACTTTCCATCGACTCCAGAAATTCCTGAAAATACGGCGCCACGAGCTCTTCATCCATCACCCAACTCCAAAAAGGCCGGTGGGCGAACATCGTGCGCACTTCCATCCGTTTCTCGCCTTCCGCAAGAGGATTCACCATCGCGCGGACAGGATGCGGCCCCTCCACGGGATACGCCTCGGCCTCCGACAACGGATCGAGCATGAGCTTCGCATGCGTAAAGCCGCGCGGCAGTGGCGTTTCTCCCATTTCGTTTTCGCGCTGGCCGCGCTCCAGAAGCCAGATCGCATATCCGGCAGGCACTTCCTGTGAGGCCAGAGTGGGCATTTCTGATATTCGGCGGAAAACATCACGCAACTCTTTCCCACTCATTTCCGCATCGGTGAACTCAACGATGCCCCGTCCCCGGTGCAATCGCGCCTGCACGAGATACCTTCCGCGCGGAACCCTCGATCGCGCAAGCCACAAAAGCATCTGCCCACGTCCGTCTACGGCGCTGACTACGGCATGAACATAGTCAGGGTAATTGGCTCGCTGCGCAGTGCGAACACCCGTATCGGGTAATTTTTCAACTTCTACCCCCTTGTTCTTCAACCGGAACAACGCTTTGCGAATTCGAGACAGCGTATCTTTGTCCTTGCTCGATTCCGAGAGCTTTTGAAGCGCAATCGCGGCCTCCTGCGTAGCCATATCCGCCAGAATCTGAATGAAATACTCAGGCGGCAATATTTCTGTTTGAGCCATCGCTTCAGCCAGAACAAGCGCACAATCCGCCGAAACGCCATCCGAATTCACAAGGCCGTCGCGCAATGTCACTTCCTGCAGAAAAGGAGGCAGGTCTTTCAACGACGATACGATGGACTTTGCGGAATCAAGCGTGAGAATGGCATTCCCGCCGAGTTGTTCGGAAACATCCCGGGCCCGGCTCAAGTTTTCGCTATCGAAACCCACCGGCAATTCTACTTCCGCATCCAGTGACTGAAGCGTCTCGTAGAGCGTGGCGAGTCCCGGTATCGACCAACGCATCGTCCGAATCAGGGAAACAAGCTTTCCCGCGATGGATGGATTGTTCAATTCGCGCAGGGCGAGGAGTGTGGGAATACGACCCTCTGAAGTAGTGGAGGACAGATGGTTCAATATACCGGCGAGCCCGACCTCCCCCATTTCCCTGATTTCATCCAAAAGAGGCGCCGGCGCCATGGCGCCCGGCGGAGCCGGCACGGTAAACGACGCTTCAAGTCCTGCCGCTACGGCGGCGGCCCGGTTCAAATCTTCTTTCGGAAAAGTTTTTTTCGAGGCTTTCCTCCTCGTTTTCTTCGCCAAAACCGTTTCTCCTAAATATATGTCTCAGGACCTGCATCATCATCGCGTGCAGCGCGTACTGTCAAGACGATGTGGAAAAGCGCCTTTTTCTCTCCCGCTTTTGCCAACCGCAACGCATACATGCCACAATCGCCGATATTTCGGCCTTGGGAGACAATGTGACCTTTCGATTCGCCCATTGCGGTGATTTCCATCTCGGCTATGACTTCGGCTACCTCCCGCCCCGCAAAGCCGCGGCGCGGCAAGCCGATCTCCGGGTGGCTTTTTTCCGCTCCGTTCGCGAAACACTCAAATGGGGCGCGCAGGCCTTTCTTGTTTCCGGGGATCTGTTCGACACCCCCCACCCAAGTGAGCGCGACGTCGAAATCGTCTCGAAGAACCTCGCGCATTTATCCAAAAAAGGGGTGCGTTGTTTCGCCATTCCCGGAAATCATGACCCGGCGCACTCAGAATCCGTGTGGAACCGGCCCGAAATACTGAACAACATCCATCTTTTCCATGGCGACCCCGCCGCCGGGCCGGCGCAGGAAAACATCGCAGAACTAAACCTTACGATCGCCGGAATCCCCTGGGATACCGAAGACGCCTTCAAACCCCCCTTGCAGGAAATCCTCACGCGGGAACTCCATCTGAACGACAGATCCATCCTGCTGTTGCACGGCTCGGAAGCGGCCCTCGCCTCGGAGCACCCGGCGTTCAAGGAGCATCCCTTCCAGGCCGATGATTTGAAGCGCCTGCCCTTCGGGTACGTGGCCATCGGCCATTACCACAAGCCTGTGGACGTCGCCCGGTGGAGCGGGGGCGGCGCATGCTACAGCGGCTCTCCTGAAGGGTTGCGCTTCAGCGATCACAATCTGGGGGAACGCTCTATCGTTTTGGGAGAAATGGATGAACGGGGCTCCCTGGTTCGACTCGAGCGAAAGCCCATCAATGCGCGAACCATGAAAACGCTTTCCTATTCCGCCGGGGACGGGACCACGGCGGACGACTGGTTCCGGGCGGTTGACGACATGAGAGACCCGGATACGCTGTTGAGGGTGCGTGCGCCGAAACAAAACGGCGATCAACAAAGACGGGCGGAGATTCTCCTGTCCGCGCTGAGCAGTGATTTTTTCTATCTGGACGTCATCTGGGAATCGCCTCGTGAGCAAGAACACCTGGTGTGACGTCGCCTTTTCCCACCCGGAAATCCCCGTCAGGCTCAAAGACGCGCAACGGGCGTGCGGAGAAAATGAAAGAAACATCGTCTGCGTCGTCATAGACGTATTAAGAGCCACGACGAACATCGCCGCCATCCTGGAGAACGGCTGCTCCGCAATATATCCGTGCGCTTCTCCTGAAATCGCGTTTGAACTGGCCCAAAAGCTGCGGCTTCGGCATGGTTCCGAAAAAATCATCCTGGGCGGAGAGCAGGACGGCAAGCCTATCGAAGGATTCGACGGGGGAAACTCTCCGCTCGAATACACGCGCCGGAGAATCAGCGGGAAAACCCTGATACTCTCAACGAGCAACGGAACCAAAACGCTCTCCGCCGTGCAGCGTTGCGGAGAAATTTTCACCGCCGCTTTCGTGAACATGACCGCAACCGCCGAACGGGTAGCGTCCATTCTCCAGGAAAACCCCAAGCAATCCCTCCTGATCGCCTGCTCGGGCCGCGAAGGAGCTTATTGTGAAGAAGACACCGCAGCGGCGGGAATGCTCCTGCGTATCTTGTCCGGACATTTGGAGAAACCGGCATTCTCCGACACCGCCCGGGCAGTCCTGCATGTTGCGAACGGAGCTGAAAAAAACCTAGAAAAGATGCTTTTCCAGAGTTGGTGGGGCAGACACTTGTCGTCTCTCGGACTTGACGAGGACATATCCTTCTGCGCGCAGAAGGACATCACGAGGGTCGTTCCCAAACTGGATGCCGGGATAATAAAGATTTCTTAAGTTTCAAGCTCCTTCGCCAAGACGTTCTCAACCATCTCTTGCGGCCCCGGAGAACTCGCCCCGGGTTTCAGGTGCAGAAAGAATTCCCGGTTTCCCTTCGCGCCCGCAATCGCGCTCGTTGCGATGCCCTGGGGAGCCATTCCCGCCCGAAGCGTTTCATCCCAGACGCGGAGGAGTACCTCACGGTGAAGCTCGGGGTCGCGAACAATTCCACCCTTTCCCACACGTCCCCTCCCCACTTCGAACTGCGGTTTGACGAGAACAAGCATCTCTCCATCATCGTCGAGCAACTCATGAACCGGTTCGAGCACCTTCATGACGGAGATGAACGAAACATCCACGGCGCATAAACCCGGCCGTTCTTCTCCGGCCAACGACAGGAAGATTTCCGGCGTCAGATGCCTGGCGTTCACACCCTCTAAAAGAGTGACTCTGGGGTCATTCCGCAACTTCCAGTCAATCAGACCCTTGCCCACGTCCACCGCCGCAACGCGGCGGGCGCCGCGGGTGAGCAGCACGTCGGTGAATCCACCCGTCGACGCGCCGACGTCCATGCAGTATTTATCCAGTGGATCAACCCCAAAAAAATCCAGCGCGCCTGCGAGCTTCAGGCCTCCCCGGCTGACATAGGGACAAGGGTTTTCCTTGAGGGTGATGGATGCGTCTTCCGGAAACGAAGAACCCGCCTTTGTGGCGGGTTCGCCGTCGACACTCACAAGACCTGCCAGAATCAGGCTGCGCGCACGCTCCCGGCTCGGGGCCAGCGCACGTTCGACGAGTAACTTATCAAGCCTCTGTTTCTTTACCATGCGCCGCCAGATCGGCAGAATCAGCCTTGCCTTCCATCAGATCGCGAGCCGCCTGGGTGATATCGCCCGGTGTAAGCCCGCAATCTTCGCGCTGGAGTTGAGGCGCTCCGTGCTCGATAAACCGGTCGGGAATACCCAAAACCGTGGCGGAAACGTCCCGGATGCCATGCGCCGCCAATAGCTCCAGAACGCCGGCGCCCATTCCACCGATGCGCGTTCCCTCCTCGACCGTGACGACGCGTTTGCAGCGCCTCGCGAGTTCCAAGACTTTCTCCTCATCCATCGGCTTCACAAAGCGGAGGTTCAAAACCGACGCCTGTATGCCGAGTTCCTCCAGTTGCCCGGCGGACTCCATCGCGAGGCCCACCATGGGGCCCAGGGCGATGAGAGCGACGTCATCGCCGTCGCGAAGCGATTCCGCCTCTCCGATGGGAATCGTTCCGATTTCCTCATCCATCGGCACCCCTTCGCCGGAGCCGCGCGCGAAGCGCACTGCCGCCGGACCGGGATGTTCAATCGCGGTCAAGACCATTTTTTGAAGTTCATTTTCGTCTTTGGGCGACATGATGGCCATGTTCGGCAGACACCGGAGATAGGCCAGGTCATAGGCCCCCTGGTGGGTAGGCCCGTCATCACCCACGAGACCGGCCCGGTCCAGCGCAAAGGTAACGGGCACGTTCGTGAGGCAGACGTCGTGGATTATCTGATCATAAGCCCGCTGCAAAAACGTGCTGTATATGGCGGCGACCGGCTTCATTCCCTCGAGCGCCAGACCCGCGGCGAAAGTCACCGCATGCTGTTCGCACATCCCCACGTCGAAGCAGCGATCCGGCAAGACTTTCTGGTAGTTCACGAGCGCCGTGCCCTCCAGCATGGCCGCCGAGATGGCGACAATCTTTTCATCCTTTTGGCTGAGTTTAACCATGGTATCGGTAAAAACTTTGGAGTAGCCGGGAGGGCCGGGCGCTTTCTTGTGGAATTCACCGGATTCGGGATCGAATTTCGTCACGCCGTGATATGTGATGGGTTCCGCCTCGCTATAGGGATACCCATAGCCTTTGCGGGTGACGACGTGCACCAGGTTGGGACCATCCAGATTTTTCACGTTTCTGAGAGTGGGAATCAGCAAATCGAGCCGGTGTCCATCCACCGGGCCGATGTAGCGAAAACCCAGTTCCTCGAACAAAATTCCCGGCACGATGATATTTTTCAGAGACTCCTCCACCCTGTCCATCAGCGTGACGGCATGACTCCCCACCACGGGAAGGTGGCTGATTATTTTCTGGACTTCCGTACGCACCTTGCGGGCCCGGTTCGACCATTCACCCGTCATGATTCGCGCCAGATAGGAGCACATGGCGCCCACGTTATGCGAAATTCCCATTTTATTGTCATTGAGAATAACGGTGAGGTTTCGCTTCGAATCGCCGGCGTTGTTGAGCCCTTCCATCGCCATGCCGGCGGTCAGGCTGCCGTCTCCGATGATGGCGACGACCTGAAAATCCTCACCCGAGAGGTCTCGCGCCGTGGCCATACCCAGGGCAGCGGAAATGGACGTGCCGCCATGCGCCACATTCAGATGGTCGTATTCACTCTCACGCCTGTCCGGAAAGCCGGCAACCCCCTCCCACTGCCTCAGCGTATGGAACTGGTCCCGGCGTCCCGTGAGGATCTTGTGCGTGTAGGCCTGATGGCCCACATCCCAAATCAACTTGTCCTTCGGCGTATCATAGAGATAGTGAAGCGCTACAATGAGCTCAGCGGCTCCCAAAGATGCGCCAAGATGCCCACCCGTATTGGAGGTTACCTGAATGACCATGTCGCGGAGTTCATCCACGACTTGAGGTAACTCCTCTTCCGTCAGTTGTCTCAAATCCGCCGGGCTATCAATACGTTCAAGCAATTCGCCCATATCATCTCCCCCACGGGAACTCATCGCAAATCGAATCTGATTTCATCAAGGGGATGTCTCGGAAACCGGCATCCCACCCTCACCCAAAGATTAACTACAAAATGATAATCAATCGTCAAAACCGACGCAAGATAATAAAATGCGCCAAAGATTCCAATTCAGGCGCTTTATTCGGGAAAATTTCGAGCGCTTCCAAGGCCTCCTCGCAAGTGGAACGCGCGAGTTTTTTCGATTCTTCCATACCGTACAAGGCGGGATAGGTAGCCTTGTTCAATCCCTCATCCGAGCCTATGGGTTTTCCCATGAGGGCCTCATCGCCTTCCACGTCCAAAATGTCGTCCACGATTTGAAACGCCAGCCCGATTTTCTCGCCGTAAACACGCAGCGCTTCCATCTGCGCTTCATCACCCCCGCCGAGGAGGCCTCCCAGGCAAACGGAAACCCTCAAAAGCGCGCCCGTCTTTCTTCTGTGGATTTCCTCCAAATGCGCCATATCGCTCACACGGCCATTGGCCCGGATGTCCAAAAGCTGTCCCCCCACCATACCCGTCGCGCCCGCCGCATCGGCGACCATGCGAATCGCTTTCACATGACGCTCCGGCGAAACTTTCGCACCCATTCGTTGATTCGCCATCAACTCGAAGGCCAGGGCCTGCAACCCGTCACCCGCGAGAATCGCCGCCGCCTCCCCATACACCTTGTGGTTCGTCGGCATCCCGCGTCTTAAGTCGTCATCGTCCATGGCGGGCAAATCATCATGGATCAAGGAATAGGAATGAATGCATTCGAGGGCGCATGCGGCAGGCAGGATACATTCAGGGTCGCCGCCTACGGCTTCACACCCGGCCACACAAAGCACGGGGCGCAGGCGCTTTCCACCCGCGAAAAGGCTGTAGCGCATGATCTCGAAGATTTCGGGCGGTTCCGAGGATTCCGGCACGAGGCGGTCGAGTTCTTCTTCCACACGTTTCGCCCAGCCGCTCAGGTAAGCCGCTGCGTCGATGACGACGGGGAGTTCGCCTTCATTCATCATCATCACCATCTTCGAACGGCTGCAACGATAATGTTTCCTCCGATTCCCCGGCGAGTTCTTCCACCTTCTTTTGCGCCGCGTTCAACTGCTCCCGACTGTAGCGGAAGAGCTTCACACCCTCTTCATACAGCAAAACGGCCTTTTCCAGGGAAGGCTCGCCCTCTTCGAGTTCTTCCACGATGGCTTCCAAACGCTCCAGCGCAGCCTCGAAACTTTTCGGTTCCGCATCGGGATTCGCGGATTCATCCACAGTACTCATGGGCCCTCTCCCTCGGGAAAGACTTCTTCTACCCTGCAGATCAAGCCGCCTTGCGATAAACGAAGCCGCACGGATTCACCTGCCCTCACATCTTCGGCCTTTTTCACCAATGCGCCGGCGGGCTCCTTATAGGCCAGGCTATACCCCCGCGCCAAAACGGCCAGCGGCGATACCAACTCAAGGCGTCCGGCGGCGGTTTCGAGCGCGTCCGCCCTGTTCTGCAGAAACGACCCGTTCGCCATACGCAAGCGTTTCAGATTATCGTCAAGTTTCGATACGGATACAAGAATTTTCTTTTGGGGCGAGAGGACGCGCAGTTTCGGGACCATTCCGGCCAAATGCGTCCTTTTCATCTGCTGTTGGTGCCTGGCTTCTCTGCTCATGCGTTCATAGAGCGCATCCAGCCGCTGCGCCAACGATTCGAGCGGCGCCTCGGGCCTTCTGAATACAGGTTCCCTGAGAAAACGAGACAACTTGTCATCCAGAGAGGCCAGGATAGTTTCGACTGCCCGTCGCGCATCATGGATCAAGCCGGCAACGTCCCGGGCGACATCCAGCCAGCCTCTGGCCACGCGCTCCGCCGCCGCCGTAGGCGTAAGCGCCGATTCATCGGCGGCCAGATCACTGAGCGAGGTATCGACCTCATGACCCACCGCCGAAATGAGGGGCGTCCCGCATCCGGCGATAGCCCGAACCACCTCTTCTTCGTTGAACGCCCACAAATCCTCCCGGCTCCCTCCGCCGCGGCCCGTGATGATGAGGTCCAGCGGATGCCCCATGCTTGCGAGACCCTCATCCGCCCTTTGAATCGCCGAAGCGATGGAAGATGCGGCGCCCTCTCCCTGCACCTGGGTGTGGAGTACCACGAGTTCGACAATCGGAGCGCGCTCCTTGAAAACCCGCAGCATATCCCGGAGGGCGGCGCCTTCCCGGCTCGTCACCAACCCTACGCGGTGGGGGCGATCGGGAATCTCCTTTTTACGCGCAGGATCGAACAAACCTTCCTTTTCCAGTCGTTCGTGCAATTGGCGAAAAGCGACTTCCAGCGCGCCTTCGCCCAGGGGCTCCATGGAAAGCGCAGACACCTGGAAGCGCCCGTCCTTCTCGTAAAGCGTCACCCGGCAACGGAGCATCACGCGCATGCCCACTTCCGGCTCGAAACGCAGAAAGCGCCTGCGGCCCGAAAACATCACCGCACTCACCCTGGATGCGGCATCTTTCAGGTCGAAATAGGAATGCCCGGATGGATAGGTGCGCCAGGAGGAGATTTCCCCCTCGACCAGAACCTCGCCGAATTCATCTTCCAGCAATTCTTTAACGCGCGCGTTGAGTTGTGAGACGGTGAGCACCGCAGGTGTTGCGCGAGGCGTATTGTCACCCAGAAGGTCTACATTCATCCGAAAGCCTTTATCAGCTCGATGCCCCCGCTTCCTGCGACTTGAGAGAATACGCCTGGGTCGTGTTCATCATCAACATGGCGACCGTCATGGGCCCCACACCGCCCGGCACCGGGGTAATGGCGGAAACCTTTTCGAGCAACGGTTCGAAATCACAATCCCCGACCAGTTCCCCATCCACCCGGTTGATGCCGACGTCGACCACCACCGCCCCTTCCCGGACCATATCCGCCGTCAGGAATTTCGGCCGTCCCATGGCGGCCACGACGATATCGGCTTCTCTCGTGATCGCGGGGATATCGCGCGTCCGGGAGTGGCACACCGTGATCGTCGCATTCTCGTGCATCATCAGAATGGCCAGGGGAAGCCCCACGATCTTGCTGCGCCCGATGATGGCGGTTTTCTTCCCTTCCAGGCCGATATCGTAGAACTTCAGAATCTCGAGCACACCGGCGGGCGTGCAGGGCTTGAGCGTACCCTGCTTGAGCGCGAGCTTTCCGAAATTTTCCGGGTGAAAGACGTCGGCGTCTTTTCGGGGGGATACCCTGCGCAGCACTTCTTCTTCGTTCAAGTCTCCTGGAAGCGGCAACTGCACCAGCATCCCGTCCACCTCTTCATCGCGGTTCAACGCTTCGATGAGGGAGACGATATCATCCTGGCTCGTATCCTCGGGCAAATGGTGATCGAAAGTCCGGATGCCGAGTTTTTTGGCGGAACGCCCTTTGATGCGGACATACACCTGAGAGGCCGGGTCCTCGCCCACGAGAACGACGGCGAGCCCCGGAGGCCTGCCCATCCGGGGGAGTAGAGCATCAATGGAGGCTTTGAGTTCCTCCATCACCTTTTCCGCCACAGGTTTGCCTTCAAGAAGCAGGGCTTTTGACATCTTCATCCTTCATCATCGGGCGCGCCGGCGGCGGACTTATTGCATCTGGCGACTATACCAGAATCTTTCCGTCCTGGATGATCATCTGCTCATCCGCCCAGACGGTGGGGTTGTCGAAAATCATGTCGATGTGGAGCGGGGCTTCGACCACGCCCCCGATGCTGCCGCTGTCGCCCACCGCCATGTGGCAGGTGCCCCACGTCTTTTTCGCCTCGCGCATCGTCTCCCGGGGGCGGCATGCCGGGTTCGTGCCGATGGCGAACTCCGCCACGTTCTTCGCCAGGTCCCCGGTTTCATCCAGCAGTTTCCAGAACCTGTCCGCGGCGGCGCTTCCGGTGATGGACGCCACCTGGCCGTCCTTGATCTCGATGCGCATGGGTTCGGTGACGAAGCCCAAATCCTTTCGCTCGATGGAAAAAGGATTCACCATCACGCCGTTCGACGTGCCCTCCAGGGGACTCATGGCCGCTTCTCCATCGGGACACGCCGCGAACTCTCCGGATTTTCTCGCCACGCCGATGAGGGGGAAGCACGTCCTGCCCTCCAGCGAAAACTCCATGTCGCATCCATCCGGCGTCGTGAACCGGCCCGTTTTGGCTTCGGTGTAGATGTCAGAAATCGTCCGGGTGACCCGGGCGACCTCGTCGTAATCGGCCAGGGCGCCGCCCGCGACCATCATGTCCTCGCGCCATCCCCACATGTCCAGAACACGCGCGCCCTGCTTGAGCGCGTTCCTCGCCGTCTCGGTATGGATCGTGGCGAAGCTGGTCTGGAGTATCACCACGTCGGAAGCCGCCATCGCCGCCCCCACGTGAGGCAGCGGGTCGATTCCCCCGTTCATATGGGGGGGCATGTGCATGACGGAGAGCCTCGCGCCCGCGGCGCTCAAGGCATGCGCCAGCGCCTCGGTGACCGAAGCGGGGCGATCCGAATCCGTCACGAGAAGCACCAGTTCGCCCTCTTTCACGTCAAGAACCTGCTCTACGATTCGTCTGGCGGTAGGCGCCATATTGAACTTTACCATTTCATCACCCCTGCATTGTGGAAGCGAAAATTGACGATGCCTCGATTCGAAATGAAGCCGTTGTCGGCGGAACTTTCTTTTGGACTCGCCGCATTATATGGGCCGATGAAACGTAGTCGCAAGGGCATGGCTCCATATGCGAAAATCCGTCTGATTCATGGACTGCATTTCATTCAAAAGTGAGCGGATAGATGGAAACCCCCAGAAATCCTTATCTTACGGTGGACATCATCATCGAAATCGAGGATGAGAACGGCGAGCAAGGGGTCGTGATGATTGAGCGGAAAAACCCGCCCTACGGCTGGGCGCTTCCGGGTGGATTCGTCGACTACGGGGAATCGCTCGAGGCGGCCGCCGTTCGGGAAGCCAAAGAGGAAACCTCGCTCGAGGTGGAACTGATCCGCCAGTTTCACGCCTACAGCGACCCCGGGCGCGATGAGAGGCAACACAACGTCACCGTCGTGTTCATCGCAAGGCCGCTTGGCGGCGCGCTCGAAGCGCACGACGACGCGAGGCGCGCAGGCGTTTTTAGCGAAAACTCCCTGCCCCCTGAAATCGCATTTGATCACGCGGACATTCTAAGCGATTATTTTTCAAGGAAGTATTAGCATGAATCACTTGGGCGAAAGGCGCATCGAAACACACTGTGCTATCATGGACGAATGATGCGGGGGAACACGCCTGTTTCCCCGATTTTTCTTTGACTTAAGGTTTACGAGACATGAGTGGACTCCTCGGAAGTTTCGGGCGCGGATTCGAATCGATGCGAAAGGACATCGCCGCCGTCATGGAGCGCGACCCCGCCTGCAGATCGAAGCTGGAGGTGATCCTCTGCTATCCGGGATTCCACGCCGTCTGCCTGCACCGGATGGCCCACTACTTCTGGAAGCGGGGATTCCTGCTCCTCGCGCGCTGGCTGAGCCACTGGAACCGGTTCATCACGGGCATCGAAATTCACCCCGGCGCCCGGATCGGCGAAGGGCTTTTCATCGACCACGGGATGGGCGTCGTGATCGGTGAAACGACGCATATCGGGAAAAACTGCACCATCTACCAGGGGGTGACGCTCGGCGGCGTGAGCCTCAAGAAAGAAAAAAGACACCCCTCCCTGGAGGAGAACGTCGTCGTCGGCGTCGGCGCCCGGGTGCTGGGTCCGCACGTCATCGGCGCAGGCAGCCGCATCGGCGCCAGTTCGGTCGTCATCTCGGACGTGCCGCCCGGCTGCACGGTCGTCGGCGTGCCCGCGCGCATCGTCTACCGGGAGGGGCAAGGCAAAACGGACGATCTGCTCCCCGTCTCTTTCGAGCACCACGAGTTGCCCGACCCGGTGGAGGCGGCCATCCAGGCTTTGAACCAGCGCATCGCGGCCCTCGAGAAAGAACTGGCCCAGGCGCGAGAACCGACAGGGGAAAAACAAGAGGCCCCATGAACACCATCTACATGGACCACAACGCGACCACCCCGATGCGGCCCGAGGTTCTGGCCGCGATGCATCCCTATCTCGGCGAGAAATTCGGAAACCCGAACAGCATCCACCGGTACGGCCGCGAAACCAGAATCGCGATTGAAAACGCACGCGATCATGCGGCGGCCCTCATCGGCGCCGCGGAGAGCGACGAGATATTCTTCACCTCAGGCGGGACGGAGAGCGACAACTGGGCGCTCCGGGGCGTCATCTCCGCAGCGAGTGGAAAAAGCCGCATCGTCACCACAGCCATCGAGCACGAGGCCGTGCTCGCGACGTGCCAGGCGCTGGAAGCGGAGGGGGCGGAAGTCACCTATGTGAAACCGGACCGCAAAGGGCGCGTCTCGGCGGAAGACGTGGCGGCGGCGATCCGGCCGGATACGCGCATCGTGTCCGTCATGTGGGGCAACAACGAGGTCGGCACGGTTCAGCCGATCCATGAGATCGGCGCGATTTGCCGGGAACACGGCATCCTGTTCCACACCGACGCCGTGCAGGCGCTGGGCAAGGTGGAGGTCGACGTGGAGCGCGCCGGCGTGTCCCTGCTCTCCGCCACCGGGCACAAGATCAACGCCGCCAAGGGCGCGGGGTTTTTGTACGTGAAAAAAGGAACCAAACTCGACCCCTTCATGACCGGCGGCGGGCAGGAGCAGAAGCTGCGCTCGGGCACGGAGAACGTGGCCGGCATCGTGGCGCTGGGAGAAGCCTGCCGCATCGCGAAAGAAGAAGGCCCGCAATCCGCAAGGAACGTCGCCGCCCTCAGGGACCGGCTCGAAAACGAAATCTGCGAGCACGTTCCCGATGTCTTGATCAACGGCGATACGGACCACCGCCTTCCCGGCACGTCGAACCTGGGCTTCATCGGCGCGGAAGGGGAGACGCTCCTGATCCGCCTGGATCTCGAGGGCATCGCCGTGAGCACGGGCGCGGCCTGCAGTTCGGGTTCTCCCGAGCCCAGCCACGTTCTGCTGGCGATGGATTTGCCCCAGGAAACCGTGCAGGGCTCGCTCAGGTTCAGCCTCGGCTACGGCAACTCGGATGCGGACATCGACAGGCTGCTCGAAGTGCTGCCCGAGGCCGTGAGCAAGGTGCGCGAGATGGCGCCCCGCCTCAAATCAACGAAAACGTGAGAAGAAACCTTGGCCCCACGAGACGACTACCACTATAACGAGACGGTGCTCCGCCACATCGCCGACCCGCGCAACATCGGCGTCATCGAAGACGCGGACGCCGAGGGGAGCGGGACGAACCCCGCCTGCGGCGATGAGGTGACGCTTTACCTCAAATTCGAGGGCGAGGCGGTCACCGACGCCAAAATCCGGATTCTCGGCTGCGGGGCGATCACCGCCGCCATGAGTTCCCTGACGGACATGGTGCGCGGAAAGACCGCGGAGGAGCTTGGAGAAATTACCGCGGAGGAGATCGCCGAAAGCGTCGGCGGCCTCCCCACCCACAAACGCCACTGCGCCACCCTCGCCCGGCGGGTGCTCCAAAACGCGCTCAAATCGAGAAGCGCAAGCTGACACCTCGATGAGGACTTCACAAGCCGTCAAAGTCCTGGAACTGAACGCCTTGAAGCTCTGGGCGCTTCGCACGGACGCGCCCGCGACGCCTGAGACCATCGGCCTCACACAGGCGCGCCTGCTCAGGATCTGCGGGAACCTCCCCCGCATCGGCCCCGCTTGCGGTCTCGACCATGGAGAGAAGGGATACGAAGCCTGCCGGGGAGCGCTTACAGACCTGCCAAGACCTGAAGGGCTCCATGAGACAGACTTTCCGGGCGGATGGCACGCGGTGGGGACGCACATCGGGGGATACGATACGCTCGGGCTTACACTGGGGGAGATGCTCGAACAATGGCTGCCGCACAGCGGATTCAAGAGAAGAGGAGGTCCGGTGGTGTACCGCTACGTCACCGACCCCCGCGAAACGACGGAGGCCGACACCAGGACCGAAATCTGCGTGCCCGTTCAGCCCGACCCGATTGAATAGCCTCGGACAGGCGCGGGGGCTTGGGGGACAACCACGGGGGTTGTCCCTACGGAAATCGCGCGTATCGCCGTAGGGGCGGCCCTCCATGGCCGCCCGCCCGCGTGTAGGGGTCACATACATGCGACCCTGCTTTTTCCCCATTCCCACAATGGGCCGCATATATGCGGCCCCTACACCAATGCGCGGCAAGACGGAATCCCGCCGCCGGATGACGGTGGTGATCATCCTCGACTGGAAAAGCAACCCCCCCTACCCCCCCTTATCAGGGGGGTATAAAAAAGCAACACCCCGACGAAGGGGGTAAAAGAAAAAAAGGTCCCCCCGACAGGGGGGAGCAACAAAAAGACCCCCCTGTTAAGGGGGGGTAGGGGGGGTTATTCTTTTGATAAATGCTTTTTCAACAGTCCACTCAAGGGGGGAGTGAATTTCAAATCCGACCGATAGGACAAATCGCGACCTCGGACAGGTCACGCCCTTGAGATTCTACACAGCAAGCTCTTCAGATTCGTCTGGTCCGAGCACGGGTCGCGCTGCGCGATGTCCGTCAGGAAATTCACCGACCGCCAGGGATGGTAGGGCTGGCGCTCCCCCCAGCCGATGGGGACGTACACCGCGTCTTCCCTTATCCCTGCATTCACCCAGGCCATCGCCTCGATGGCGCCGTGCGCCGTCTCCACCCGGACTTTCTCCCCGTCTTCGATTCCCAGTTCCCCCGCTTTTTCGGGATGTATCTGGCAATAGAGGTCGGGCCACATCTCCTGCGCCTGCCAGAAATAATGCGTCCAGCTGTGGAAATGCGGCGCGGGCGGGCGGCCCGTTATCAGCGTCGTCCCGAAGCCTTGCGCGCGAAGCGCATCACTTGGGTTTTCCCCATCCGGCTGGACGATTCTGGCGGCGCGGGAACCCGTCGGCGCCTTGGAGAAGGGGGAGATGACTTCCAGATCATCATCTTCGTGTTCATATTCGAGATACGGCAACCCCAGGAGATTCTCCTTCTCGCTGTAAAATTCCGGCAGCGCCGAGAGTCCTACTTTCTTGAATTTTTCCTCCAACGCTTCCGTCCAGAACTCGAGCCGCCCGCTCGGCGTGGGGAAGCGCTTGCCCTCGGGCTGCCCCGTGGCGGTCGTTCCTTCGAGATAAAGCGTCTCCTGCTCGGGGGCGTCCTCGCTCGCGACGGGGAACCGCACCCACCGGTAGGGGACCGAGTGGAGCCGTTTCTGCGTCACGCCCCGCAGGAAATCGTTGTCGATGCACATCTCGTCCCAGAACTTGCCCGGGTCCTTGTATTCCTCTTTCATGACGTCGCCGAACCCCAGGCGCCGCCCGAGTTCCGTCCATATCCACCCGTCGGGCTTCGCCTCTCCCGGCGGGTCGATCATCTTGTCGATCCAGACGACTCTCCTGTCGTCGTTCGTGCGGCCCAGCTCGCCTTTCTCGATCCCGCCCGCCGCGGGCAGCACGTAATCCGCATAGGCCGAGGTCTCGTTCGCGAACAACTCGATGTGGACGATGAGGTCGAGCGCTTTGAAGGCCGCGCGCGCCTCGTCCTGGCCCGGCCACTGCGCGAGCGGGTTGTTGCACGTGATGAGGCCTTTAATCGGGTACGGCTTGCCCTCCCGCATGGCGCTCAGCCAGCCGGCCGGGCTCCTGCGCACCATGGGCTTCTGAATCTCTGCCCGTCTGTTCTCCGGCGCGTTGGCGGCGATGGGCGGCCCCGCCGTCATGTTCACGTAGGCGCCGCCCTTTCGGCCCCAGTTCCCCGTTATCGCGGCGACGAACATGAACGTCCGGTTGGTCTGCACCGAGTTGGTGTGCTGGTTGAGTCCCCGGCTCCCGAAGATGACGCAGCCGTCCGCTTTGGCCACGTCCCCGGCGAGCGCGCGAATCTCATCCGCTGCTATGCCGGTGATGGCTTCCGCCCAATCGGGGGAATAGCCCTTCGAGAATATGAAATCGCGCCAGCGCTCCCAGCCCAGCACCCATTCGTCGCAGAAACGCGCATCGTGCAGATTTTCAGAGAGAATATGGTGCGCCATGGCGAGGCCGAGCGCCATGTCGGTGCCGGGGCGGATGGCGAGCCATTTGTCCGCCTTGCTCGCCGTGGCGGTGTACCTGGGATCCACCACGACCATCGGGGTCTTGTTCCTGATGCGCCAGTCGTTCACCTTGCCGAAGTAGACTGGCCGCGTCTCCGCCTGGTTGTCCCCGACGTAGAGATACATCCCGGCGCTGCCGATATCCTCGGACGTGTAGCTGTTCCCGTTGCCGTTGATCCCGTGCGTCACCTCGTAGGCGACCACTTTGCCCGCCGCGCAGAACGGGTCCGTCCCCTGGAGGTTCGGCGTTCCCCACATCTGGCTGAACAGCCGCGCATAGCCTTTCTGGGTAATCAGGCCCGTTCGGGTCCCGACGAACATCGCCAGCGCCTCCGTGCCCCATTTTTCCTTCAGGACCCCCAGTTTCGCGGCGATCTCATCGAGCGCCTGCTCCCAGGTGATGCGCTCGAACGCATTTTCGCCCCGGCGGCCGACGCGCTTCAAGGGATATTGCAGGCGGTGTTCGTTGTGGTGGAGCTGCAGCGTGAACTGCGCCTTGGGGCAGATTTTTCCGTCCAGGACGGGGTCTTCATCGTTCCCCGTCACGTTGATGAGCTTATCGCCCTGGAAATGGAACTTGGCGGTGCAGCAGTTGAAGCAGAAATTACATCCCCCCGGCTCCACCCGGTCCGCCTTGAGCGCGTTCTTGTCGTGCAGGTAGGGGAAATCGGGGCCTTTCTCCCGGAAAACGCCGTTCGCTTCGGGGGATTCCACGAACTTGGGCCGATTCGGGCTTTCAGACGAACTTGAATTTTCCGCGCCGTTTACGCGGCCGTTTTCTCTCGCGATTTTCTCCAGATAAATCGTCTGCGGCTTCAGGAGAAAATGATCGTGATCCCGAAGGCTCCGACCCTCCTGATGGGCCTTTTCGAGGAGGTTCTCCCTCTCGCCGAACGAGATGGCGTAGCCCGGGCAAATCTCGGCGCAGGCGGGCTCCAGATTCTTCTCCCGTCTGTCGGGGCAGAGGTCGCACTTCACCGAATGATGCCCCTGCGCGTCATAGCCCATCGCGCTGTAGGGACACGCCATGACGCATTCCCCGCAACCCGTGCAAAGCGCCTCGTGAACCTCCACCACGCCGGTATCGGGGTCTTTGGTAATCGCCTTGGGATGAACGGGACAGGCCCTGAGACAAGCGGGGCGCTCGCAATGCTGGCACGTCAGCGTGAGGAAATCAGGCGTCCCCGTGGAAGCGTCCCCCAGCCAGACGACCTTGTTCCGGTATTCGCCGGGGCCCAGCCTGTGCTCCTGCTTGCAGGCCGCCTCACAGCTCTTGCAGCCGAAGCACCGCTCCAGATCGATCATCAAGGCCAGCTTGCTCAAGAATCACTCCTTGAAGAGGGGTGTCGAAAAGGCCCCCCTTAGTCAGGGGATAAAGGCAACCCCCCCTTACCCCCCCTTGTCAGGGGGGTATGAAGAACCAAAAACCCCTCCGTCAGCGGGCGTCGTCTTTTTACCCCCTTCGTCAGGAGGGAAAGAAAAAGCAAAGCCCCCTCAGCCCGGCGGGGCGCATCGTCTTTTTTTACCCCCCTGTTAAGGGGGGTAGGGGGGGTTGCCTTTCCGGTCGAGAGAAGCGTCCTCTTTCGCCGCCCCTACAAAACCAACCTCCCCGCCCCCTCCGCAGGCAGATTTTCCCAACAACCCGACCACGCGGGCTACCATTTCGTCAGGTGCCACCAGTATACCTCTCCACCGCCCGAGACATAACCGGCGAAAAACGTGACGGTGACGACGTGCCCCACAATACCGAGAACGAAGGCGAACGCCAAAACGATGTGGACCATCCGCCAGTACGCCTGCGCGGCAGAAACGCCTGCGCGGGTGCCCAGCAACCTGTTTTCCCGGCCGATCAACCGGGCGTAGGCGAACGTGAGCGCGGGCCTTGAGAACCAGTGCTTGGGCCTGGGGGAAAAGGTGCCCTCGTCCGCTCCAGGATCGAGCCTCGCCAACAAAGATTCTTTTTCTTGAATGAGATGAGCCAGGCGCTCCCGGTCTTCGGAACCGGGCGGGGAGAAGGATTGCTCCCTCGAGGCGAACGTGGCCGACATCTGCCTGGAGAGGCGGACGCGCGCCCACACGCCCAGGATCACCAGAAGCAAAAGCGCTGCGAGCAAAAGCGCCGGCGCATAGCGGAGAAAGCCGCCCGAGTGGATCGTCACCAGCACGCCGCCCAGGGTGGCCGTCACGACATGGGCGGAGAACCAGCCGAGGGGAGAGCCGCCGACGCCCGTCCGCTTCGTGACCACGAACACCAGAGACACGCACAGGAGGAGCGTCCCCGCGACGCCGAGCAGATACAGCGTCGGGGAACCCGGCAGATGCCATTCCCGCGGTAATTCGTGCTGGAACGCGAAGAAGGTGACCAGAACGACCGCCGCCGCGAAGAGGAGATACGCAAGCAGCCTGTCGCCGATATCGAGCCGTCTCATGAGAATCAGGGAAATTCGATTTTTACGACGTCCACGATCTCGAAATTTCTCACGCCGCCGGGCAACTGAACCGCCACCTCATCGCCCGGTTCTTTCTGCATGAGCCCGCGCGAGAGCGGCGCGCTGAAGGAGATGACCCCGTTGGGGAGGTCACTTTCCTCCTCGCCCAGTATCTCGTAGGTCAGCTCTTCGTTCTTGTCCAGGTCGAAGAGCGTGACTTTCGTGCCGATGGTGACCCTGTCGCCGGCGATGGGGAGTTCCTCGATGACGCTCGCCTCGCGTATCTTGTCCATGATCCGGCTCACCTCGTTCTTGAGGTTGCCCTGCAGCTCGATGGCCGCCTCCCACTCGGCGTTCTCGCTCAGATCGCCCAGGCTCGCCGCCCTGCCGATCTCTTTCGACACCTCATGTTTCAGGCGGTACTGAATCTGTTCGACCTTCTGTCGCAGCCCCTCGAGGCTCGCTTTGGTGATGTAATACGGCATTTCTTCCTCATCCGGCGTTGAAATAATCGAAAAACGCGCCTCAGGCGCCTTCAGCTATTTGTTCCTTCACATGTTCACGAAAATCATACCCGGTATCCTCCACGAACGCCTCGATGAGGCGCTTCGTGACCGGTCCCGGAACCGGCGCGCTCGGCTGGAAGCTGTCGATCTCGCTCACCGGCATGGCGCAGATCGCGCTCGAGGTGATGAAGTACTCCTCCGCCTGCGCCAGGTCGTACGTCGTTATGTCCCTTTCCTCGACGGCGATCCCCAGGCGCGCGGCCAGTTCGAAAACCGCGATGCGGGTCACCCCCTGCAAAATGTTCCGCTCATGCGGCGTCCAGAGCGCGCCGTCTTTCACCATGAAGAAATTGGCGGACGAGTTCTCCGCCACGTTCCCCCGAATGTCGAGCATCAGGGATAGGGAACCGGATGCGGCGGCGTCCAGCTCCGCCAGGATCTGGTTCATCTTGCTCGTCACCTTCGCTCTGGTCTCGATGCACTCGGGCGGGTTGCGCCTCGTGGGCGTAATCGCCAGGCGCACGCCGTTCAGGTACCGCTCCGCGAATGACGCGACGTTCACGGGCCGCCAGAAGATAAAGACCGAAGCGGGCCCCGCCGCGCCCGCCGTCATGGAGGGGTCATCAGCACCGCGCGTCACCCAGTGGCCGACGCGGTACATGGCGCCTTCTTCCAGACGGCACAGGTTCGACTCCAGGGTGGCCAGCGTCGCCTGCTTCATTTCCTCCTGGCTTAATCCTACGTCGATACGCACATACTTGAGCGAGCGATAGATGCGGTCGAGATGATCGTCGAGCCGGTAGAGCTTTCCATCGAAACAGGGCGTGACCTCATACACCCCGTCGCCCCAGAGGAAGCCGCGATCGAAGGGCGATATCCTGGCGCTGCTCTCCTCCATGATCTCACCGTTGAGATAGACGAATCGCTCACCCGGCATCGGACGCTCCTCCCATGCGCATCAACAAAGAAAGGCCGGCCCGGATCGAGGGGCACAGCCGCGTGTAAAATGAAATTTCATCCTACATAGGGGCATCTTATAAAAGAAAAGGCCGGAGAGCAAAATCGCTTCGGGGAATTTCGCGGCCTGTCTTGAAAGGCAACCCCCCCTACCCCCCCTTGTCAGGGGGGTATAAAAAGGCGATGCGCCTTCGCCGGGCTGAGGGGGCTTTGCATTTTTTGCCCCCCTGTTAAGGGGGGGTAGGGGGGGTTGCCTTTATCCTCAGACAAGAGGGGGGTTGCCTTTCCAGCAAGAGCGGGCGGATACACGGTCAGACATATATGTCCGCCACCCCTGTGGTCGCCCATAAAATCTAACGAACCGCGCGCACTTCGAGCCTGAGCCCCTCGCTTTCCTGGAGCCGGGCGATGACGTCGAAGAGGTTCCTGGCCTGTGGATTGCCATCGGGCCCGAACATGCGCATGAGGCTCTTGGGTGATTTCCCTGTGAGAGAACCCAGGGTCTCGAAGCCCACCGTCGCGTTGATGAAATCGCGCAGGGCCGCCTTGCCGACTTCCATCTCGCCCGAGAGGAGGGATTCGACTCCTTCTTTCAACAACTCCTCCCGGAAGGCCGGGTCGCGCTGAACCCTTGCCTGAATCGTTTCCCTGAAATCCCGCGTGAGTGGCATGGTTAGTTCTCCTCGTGTATGCGGTATCTCGATCATTCGATAAAGGTAACTTATACGTTACTATTTTTCAACTTCTCGAGATGACCCACTGTCGTCATGCCGGCGGGGTGCCACCTGAATTGCAGGGGACGGTCCCGTGTTTTGTCGGTAAAAGGCAGGGCCGCATAATATGCGGCCCCTACAGAGCGATCTCGTTCAGTTCGTGAGGGTCGGAGTAGGGTTTTTCAACAGCCCCCCGGCAAGGGGGTTGTTGAAAAAACCCTATCCACCTCATCCTGAGTAGGCGCGCAAGCGCCGTATCGAAGGATGCCCTCTCGCCTTGAAAACCAACCCCCCCTACCCCCCTTGTCAGGGGGGTATAAAAAAGCAACACCCCGACGAAGGGGGTAAAAGAAAAAAAGTCCCCCCGACAGGGGGGAACAAAAAAAGACCCCCCTGACAAGGGGGGGTAGGGGGGGTTGCCTTTATCCCCAGACAAGGGAGACTTTTCCAACAACCCCGAAGGGGAGAAACCCGCTCAATCCTTCTTTCCCCAACCGCCGCCGCCGGGCGTCTCCAGGCGTATCCTGTCTCCGCGCTTCGCCGAGAGGCGGGCCTTGCCGGAGAATTGCGTTTCCTCACCCCCGCTGATGAGGAGGTTCCTGCCCTTCGTGCCGGGTTCCCCGCCGTTCAGAGGCCAGGGAGGCCTCTCGCGCCGCTCCGTCATGAACGAGACGGTGGCGTCGCCCAGGAGTTCGATCTCGCGGATGATGCCGTCGCCGCCGCGGTGCTTCCCCCCGCCGCCGCTGCCCCGGCGGACGGTGTAGCGGCTCACGCGGAACGGATAGGCGTGTTCAAGCGCTTCTATGGGCGTGTTCAGGGTGTTGGTCAGATGGGTGTGGATGGCGTCTTCCCCGTCGCCCCAGGGGCCGCCGCCCATGCCGCCGCCCGTGGTCTCATAATAGGCGTAGGGGCGGCCCTGCCGGGGGCCCGCGCGGTGATCCAGACCCCCCACCGTCAGGTTGTTCATCGTGCCGCACGAGGCGGCGGGTATCTTGCCGGGACAGGCTTTCGCGAGCGCGCCTAATATCACGTCCACCATTCTCTGGCTCGTCTCCACGTTTCCGCCCGCGACGGCGGCGGGAAACTCGGCGTTCACCACGGTTCCGGACGGCGCCACCACCTCGATGGGGTCCATGCAGCCCGAATTGTTCGGGATGTCGTAGGGCACCAGACAGCGCAGGGCGTAGTAGGCCGCCGTGCGGGCGATGGACTCCACCGCGTTCACGCTGCCCTGGGTCTGCGGCGCGGAGCCGGTGTAATCCACGCGCATCTTCGAACCGCGCACCGTGATCTCCACCCGTATCGGCACAGGGCCGCTGCCGAAGCCGTCATCGTCCATGTAGTCCTCGAAACCATACCGCCCGTCGGGTATGTCCTGAATCACGGCCTTGGTGAGCCGCTCGGAGTATCTTTGCAGCTCGGCCGTGTAGCGCAGCGTCTCGGCCAGGCCGTGGCGCTCGATGATCTCCAGTATCCGCCGCTCGCCCACGCGGTTCGCCGCGACCTGCGCGGCGATGTCTCCCCTGCGCTCCTCGGCCGTGCGCACGTTCGCGAGGATGAGCGCGAAGACGTCTTCCTGCATCTCCTCCGCGCGCACGAGCCTCACCGGCGGAATCACCACGCCGTCCTGGAATATCTCCGTCGTGATGCTCATCGAACCCGGCGCGATGCCGCCCACGTCGGCATGGTGCGCCCGGTTGGCGACGTAATAGATAAGCCGTTCTTTTCCCCGCTCCTCCCCGTACACGGGCGAGATCATGGTGATGTCCGGCAGATGGTTCCCCCCGTGGAAGGGGTCGTTCAGCACGACCACGTCGCCCGGATCGAGCGTCATCCGCTCGATAACGTATTCCACCGACATCGGCATGGAGCCCAGATGGGCGGGCAGATGCGCCGCCTGCGCCGCCATCCGGCCCTCTGCGTCGAAGACGGCGCACGAATAATCCTTCCGCTCCTTGATGTTGGGGGAGAACGAGGAGCGGCACAGCGCCACGCCCATCTCTTCCGAGGCCGCGAACAACAGGTTGCGGAAAACTTCCAGGAGTATCGGATCGTAAGTATTCGCCATCGCGTCCTCTCAGCCCAGGTTCTTCAACACGAGATTGCCCCACTCGTCCACCCGGCATTCCCAGCCCGGCGGGACGACCGTCGTCGCGCTGAACTCACACACCAGCGCCGGGCCCTTGAAGCGATTCCCGCGGGAAAATTTTTCTCGCATGTAAACCGAGCCCTCGATTTGTTTTCCCCAAAAAACCATTTTCCGGCTTCCCATGAGCGCACGGGAAACGCTCTTTCGGGCCTTGGGAAGCCGCCTCGCGGGCGGGCGCTCCACCTCCCCCACGCCCCGCACCCTCAGCGTCACGACCTCCACCGCGCTCTCGGGGCTTGCGGTGCCGAAGCGCTCATCGTGCAACGCATCGAATGCCGCCCGGAGGCTCTCGCGCAAGTCCACGCCCGTCTCGGGTTGATAGGGGAGCGTCAGTTCATACGATTGCCCGAGATAGCGCATGTCGATGAAGAGCGAAAAGGCGGGCTTTGCGAATCCCTCGAACTTGAGATCTTCCCGGCCTTTTTGGAGCAAGGGGGCAAAGTGGCTCGCGAGCGTTTTCTTGTTCAAGCCCGCAAGCGGCAGCAGGACCGTCCGGGCGTAGTCTTTCACCACGTCGGCCGTCAGCATGCCACGTGCGGAGAGAATTCCCGGATCATTGGGTACGACGACGCCCGGAATCCCCAGAATCTCCGCCAGCGAGCAGGCGTGCATCGCCCCCGCGCCGCCGAAGGAGATGAGGGCGAACTGGCGCGGGTCGTGGCCCCGCTCCACGCTGATGAGGCGGATCGCGCCCGCCATGTGCTGGTTGGCGACGCGGACCACGCCCTCGGCCGCCTGCCGGTCGTCGAGCCGCAGGGTTTTGGCCAGACGCGCGACCCCGGCCTTCACCGGCTCCATGTCGAGCGCCATCCTGCCGCCCAGGAACTGTTCGGGGTCGAGGCGACCGAGAAAGAGGTTCGCGTCCGTGACGGTCACCTGATCCCCCTTGCCGTAGCATATCGGACCGGGGTCTGCGCCCGCGCTCTCAGGCCCGACGGCCAGCGCGCCCCCCGGATCGACACGGGCGATGGAGCCGCCGCCCGCGCCCACCGTGTGGATGTCGATGAGGGGAACGCGGATCGGGCAGCCGGCCACCTCGGTCTCCGCCGTGAAGCCGACCCCGCCGTGCAGCAGGGAGACGTCCGTACTCGTCCCCCCCATGTCGAACGCGATGGCGCTCTCGAACCCCGCCCGTTTCGCCACCTCATAGGCGCCCACGACGCCGCCGGCGGGGCCTGAAAGAATCGTCCGTATGGCCTCCTCGCCCGCCATCGTGCTCGAGATGACGCCGCCGTTGCTCTGCATGACCCGCAAGCGGCCCGAATCGAGACGCGATTCCAAATCCTTGAGATACCTGTTCATCATGGGCGACACGTAGGCGTTCACGCACGTCGTGCTCATCCGCTCGTATTCCCGGAACTCGGGCAGCACCTGGCTGGACATCGACACGTGGATGCCGCTCCGGCGGACCGCATCGGCCACCTTCTGTTCATGCGCGGGGTTCGCGTAAGAATGGAGCAGGCAGATGGCGACGGACTCGACGCCCGCTTCTTTAAGTTTTCCTCTCAGCGCCCTCACGTCCGAAGGCTTGAGGCGGAGGAGTTCGCCGCCTTTTTCATCGAGGCGCTCCGCCACGCCCATCCTGAGCTCTCTCGGCACGAGCGCTGGCGGCTTGCGGTACGCGAGGTTGTAGAGTTCTTTCCGGTTCTGGCGGCCGATCTCGATCAGGTCCTCGAAACCGGCCGTCGTGACGAGGGCGGTCCTGGCGCCCCGGCGGGTGAGGAGGGCGTTCGTCGCCACGGTGGAGCCGTGGGTGATGTCCAGCGCGAGGCCGCGGCCCTCCAGTATCTCCTCCAGCCCCTGCAGGATGGCGCGCTCGGGCGCATCGGGCGTGGAGGGCACCTTGTGGACTCTCACCGCAGCGCCGTCGAACGAGATGAAATCCGTGAAGGTACCGCCGGTGTCGACGCCGATCCGAAGCGTCTTTCTCGCGCGTCCCGGCATCAGCGCCTCCTGTGGGGCCAAGCTTCGGGGTTCAGCAAATCGGGAGGACGCCTGCCCATTAGATAGGCCTTCACGTTTCTCTCCACGCGATCCGACACCGCGTCCCGGCCCAGGTCGGTGTTCGTGCCCAGGTGCGGCATCATGACGACGTTCTTCATCCTGAGAAGCCCCGGGTGCGGCCTGGGTTCATCCTCGAACACGTCCAGCCCGGCTCCGCCCAGGCGGCCCGAGCGGAGCGCCGCGACCAGGGCCTTCTCGTCCAGAATCGGGCCACGGGCGGTGTTGATGACCACGGCCCCCTCCTTCATGCGGGCGAACTCCGCAGCACCCAAAAGATGGCGCGTCTCTTCGTTCAGGGCCAAATGCACGCTCAGGAAATCGGACTCGCGCAGCAGCCTGCCGAATGCGCGGTAGGAGACGCCCGTTTCTTTCTCCATTTCGCGGCTTTTCCTGTTCCGGCTCCAGTAACGGACCCTCATGCCGAACGCGTTCGCCATGCGCGCGACGGCGCAGCCGATGCGCCCCAGGCCGACGATCCCGAGAACCCGGCCGTTCAGGCCCCGGCCCTCCAGCAGCGTGGGCGTCCAGCCCTTCCATCGCCCCGTTCTGATGTACGAATCCGCCTCCGCCACCCGCCTGCATACCGCGAGCAGAAGCGCCATGGCGCATTCCGCCGTCGGCTCCGTGACGACGCCGGGCGTGTTCGTGGCCAGGATTCCCCGCCCCGTGATCTCTTCCAAATCGAGATTGTTGAAGCCGACCCCGCAGTTGGCGACCAGCTTGAGGCGGGGCGCGGCGTCCAGGAAACCGGCGTCTATCTCGTCTCCCACCATCGAGATGAGAACGTCCGCGCGGCGCACGGCGCGCCTGTAGCCGGCCGGAGTCGGCTTCACGTCTCTCCCGTGCATGATGAATTCGGTGGATTGCTTCAACTCTTCGAAATGATGCGGCGGGAATCTTCGGGAGAGGAATACGCGCGGGAGCTCCTTGCCGTTCATCTTCACAGCCGCTTCACGGCGTCCGCGATGCGGTCGACGGCCCGCTCCAGATTCTCCACGCTGTTGGCGAAGCACATCCTGAGGTGATTGTCCGCATGAACACCGAAGGCCGATCCCGGCAGCGTCGCCACGCCCACCTCGTCGAGGAGATAGTCGGCGAAATCATCGGCGCTCATGGGGATTTGGCTCACGTTGGGAAAGGCGTAGAAAGCGCCGTCGGGGTATTGACAGGACATGCCTTCCACCTCGTTCAGGCCCGAGATGAAGATGTCGCGCCTGCGCCTGAAGTCATCCATCATGGCGCGGCTTTCCGTCTGATCCTCCAGGAGCCCCTTCGCACCCGCCAACTGGATAAAAGGCGGCACGCAGCTCACCGAGTTGGTGATGAGCTGGGCGAGCGGGTCGGCAAGCGTCGTAGGTGCTGCGATGAAGCCCAGGCGCCAGCCGGTCATGGCGTAAGTCTTGGAGAACGTCTCGAGCATGATGGTGCGCTCGCGCATCCCCGGCAGCGTGGCGAGCGACACGTGTTCGCCCTCGAAAAGCATGTGGGCGTAGACTTCATCCGACAACACGATGATGTCGTTCTCCACCGCGATCTCCGCGATGGCTTCGAGTTCGTTCCTCGTCAGCGTCCCGCCGGTGGGGTTGTGCGGGTAGTTCAGGATGAGGAGGCGGGTCTTCCCGGTGACGCGCGCGCGCAGATCGTCCGGCGTGAAGCGGAAGTTGTTTTCTTCGAGTATCGGCAGCGGCACGGGCTTGGCGCCCGCATAGAGCGCCACGGACTCATACACCGGAAAGCCCGGGTCCGGGTAGATCACCTCATCGCCCGGCCCCGCCGTCGCCATGATGGTGTAGTAGAGAAACGGCTTGCCGCCCGGGCCGACGACGATCTCGTCCGGCGAATACTCCCCGCGCCCGTCGCGCCCGAGCCACTCGCAAGCGGCCTCCCTAAGCTCCAGCACGCCGGCGGAGGGGCAATAGTGCGTCTTGCCCGCCTTTAACTGCGCATACGCCTCCTCGACGATGCTCGATGGCGTGTCGAAATCGGTATCGCCAATCTCCAGGTGGATGATGTCCCGGCCCTGGCGCTCCATCTCGCTCGCCTTGGCGAGGACCACGAACGCGCTTTCCGTTTTGAGCAGGTTCATCCGATCAGCCAGACGCATCATTCATCTCCGTTTCTTCAAATCGCCGAGTGAAGAGGCGCGTCCGTCACGACGCCGCACCTCATGAGCATATCCAACACTTCCGGGACGGGCAGGCCCACGACGTTGGTGTAGCTTCCCTCCACCCTGTCCACGAGGCTCCCGCCCATCCCCTGAATCGCGTACGCACCCGCCTTGTCCATGGGTTCGCCGCTCTCGGCGTAGCGCGCGATGGCCTCCTCGTCAAGCTCCCTGAAGGACACCTTCGTCGATACCGCCTCCTCGTGGCGGGAATCCGCTCCCAGGAGGGTGAACGCGGTGATCACCTCGTGCGTCCGCCCCGAAAGCAACCCCAGCATGCGCGCGGCGTCGTCCAGGCCCGACGGCTTTCCCAAAATTTCCCCATCCAGGACGACCACCGTATCGGCGCCGAGAACGAGCGCGCCCGGATTCATATCCGCCACGCAACCCGCCTTCGCCTGTGCGCGGCGCATGGCCTCCTCTTCCGCCCCGAGCCCCGGCGCGACCTCCTCCTCCACGTCGGGGGGCGCTATGACGACGTCGAAAACAAGGCCTGCACCTTCCAGCAGCCGTTTTCTGCGCGGGGAGCCCGAAGCCAGAATGAAATGCCGAAGCTGTCGCAAGAACCGGACCTGCGGAAGGCTAATTGTCGCGATCGACAATGTAGTCGGCGACGTCGCGCAATACGTCGACATGGAAGGAATCCGGCAGAATGGAGAGCGCCGCCTTGCCCGCCTCCACGTATCCCCGCGCCCTGTCGAGGGTGTAGTCCACCGCGCCGTACTTGTTCATCAACTCGAGAACGTCGTCCAGGTCCTCCGCCCGGATCTCGTCCGCGTGAACCACCAGGTGGTTCAACCGCTCGAATTCCGCCTCCGTTGCCTGGGCGCAGACCCGGAGCAAAGGCAGCGTCACGTTCCCCTCGCGCAGGTCCTCGCCCACGGATTTTCCGATCCTTTGCGCATCACCCATGTAATCGAGGGCGTCATCGACCAGCTGGAAAGCGTAGCCGATCTGGACGCCGAACTGGTGGAGCGCGTTCGTGATCGTGGGCGGGCTGTCGGGGATCAGGGCGCCGACGCGGCAGCTCGCGGCGATGAGGGCCGCCGTCTTGCGGTAGATGACGTCGAGGTATTCCTCTTCGGTGAGCTTGAGGTTGTACATGTTGACCAGCTGGAGCACCTCGCCTTCGGAGAGCAGGGTGCAGGCCTCGCTCATGGTCTCGATGATCCGCATATCGGCGTCCGCGGACATGAGCGAGAAACTCTTGGCGAACAGGAAATCGCCCACCAGCACGCTCGTCTCGTTGTTCCACTTCGCGTTGGCGGAGGGGTTGCCCCGCCTCATCTGCGCGTCGTCCACCACGTCGTCGTGCAGGAGCGTGGCCGTGTGGATGTACTCCACCACGCAGCCCAGCGTCGTGGCGCGGGAGCCCCGGTAGCCGCACGCCTTGGCGACGAGCACCAGGAGCATCGGCCGGATCCTCTTGCCGCCGGAGCCGATGAGGTAATCACTCACATCGGGTATCAGAACGACGTCCGAATGGAAATTCGCGTGAATCGCCTCTTCCACTTCCTTCATCTCGGAAGCGATTGAATCCGCAATCTCAGAAAATTTCATCCCATCTCCGACTTGCGAGAGATACGCTGCCGCCGGGTTTTCGTTCTTTCGAACATTGTCCCCGATAGCCGCGCACGAAAGCAACTCCATCCATCGAGGAGGCCCATGGACGCCGGGACGATGAATCGCCCCTTTTCCTCAAGACGAAGCTCGGCTATGTTGCCAGAAACAGGGCGATTGTCCAACCACCCGGAGAGTTCTTGATTTGAGCAGAAAAATTCGAATCACCACAGGCAACGTAAGCATGGAGGCGGAACTCGCGCAGAGCGAAACCGCGGACGCCTTCTGGGAGGCCTTGCCGATCACCGGCTCCGCGAACGTCTGGGGCGAGGAAATCTATTTCCAGGTCCCCGTGGACGCGGAGCTTGAGGATTCCGCCCGTGAGGAGATGGAAGTCGGCGAGATCGCCTACTGGCCGCCCGGCAGCGCGTTCTGCATCTTTTTCGGCCGCACCCCTGCGAGCGTGGACGAGGCGCCCCGCGCGGCCAGCCCCGTGAACCCGCTGGGGAAAGTGAGCGGCGACCCGAAAGATTTCCTGAGCGTCCGCTCGGGGGAGGAGGTTCGCCTGGAGAGGACATCGTGAATTCCGGTGAGCCGAAAGACGTCTCGATCCTCATCCATTACGACGAGATCGGCCTCAAGGGGAAGAACCGTCCGCTCTTCATCGAGCGCCTTTCGAAGCGGATCGAGCGCGCGGCCTCTTTATTCTGTGAAGCCAAAGTCAGGAAACGCACGGGAAGGCTGATTCTGGAAGCGAGCGGCCTGAAAAATCCCGGCGCTCTCATCGAGGCCCTCGGGAAAGTATTCGGGGTCGCCTATTTCGCCCGGGCGCGAAGCGTTCCGCTCGATATCGAATCGGCGGCGCAAACGGCGCTCGAAATGATCGCTCCTCTTAAAACCAAAAGCTTCCGCGTCCGGACCCGGAAATCCTTCCCGGCCACGCCCGTCAGCACGCGGGAGTGGGACAGGGCCATCGGCGCCGCGATCCAGGCCAGAAGACACCTGCCCGTCGACCTGGATCGCCCGGGGCTCACGGTGCACGTGGAAGTGATCCCCAAAGAGGCCTGGGTGTACGCCGAGAAAATCCCCGGCCCCGGCGGCCTGCCCACAGGCTCGCTCGGAAAGGCGGCGGCGCTTCTCTCCGGCGGCATCGACTCCCCCCTGGCCGCCTGGCGGGTCATGAAGCGCGGCTGCGAGGTGGTGTTCATCCACTTTCACGGCGCGCCTTATCTCAGCCGCGCGTCCGCCGAGAAGGCGAAGGACCTGGCCGGCGTTCTGAACGGCTACCAGCTGGGGAGCAGGCTCTACATGGTGCCGTTCGGCAACCTGCAGAAAGAGATCGTCCTCGCCACGCAGCCCGAGTACCGCGTCGTCCTCTACCGCCGGTTCATGACGCGCATCGGGGAGCGAATCGCCGGGTTCGAGAACGCCCGCGCCCTCGTCACCGGCGAGAGCCTGGGACAGGTCGCGAGCCAGACGCTCCAGAACCTGGCCACCATCGAGGACGCGGTGCGGATGCCGATCCTGAGGCCCCTGATCGGCATGGACAA
Source organism: bacterium (assembly GCA_022825065.1). Taxonomy (GTDB): domain Bacteria; phylum UBA8248; class UBA8248; order UBA8248; family UBA8248; genus Bin107. The sequence goes on along the minus strand of JAJDYR010000018.1, from coordinate 58,135 downwards.
GGACGAGATTATCGAGGGGGCGAAAGCGCTCGGCACGTTCGAGATTTCCATCGAGCCCGACCAGGACTGCTGCTCGCTGTTCGTCCCCAAGCACCCCGCCATCCGCTCCCACGCGGGCCACCTGCGCGGGCTGGAATCGCGCCTGCCCGTCCGGGAGATGATCGACAGGGTCATCGGCGAGACCGAGATCATCGATTTCGAAGCGGACGGGCGGACCAGGGATCATTCCTTCGCCGAGATTCATCCGGCCGAAGTGGAGGCGGCGACCGCGCCGGAGGCGTAGGGGCGGCCCTCCGTGGCCGCCCTTAACAAGGGATAAAGGCAACCCCCCCTACCCCCCCTTGTCAGGGGGGTCTTTTTTTGCTCCCCCCTGTCGGGGGGACCTTCTTTTCTTTTCCCCCTTCGCCGGGGTGTCGCTTTTTCCCTTCGCTGGGGTGTCGCTTTTTCATACCCCCCTGACAAGGGGGGGTAGGGGGGGTTGGTTTTCGGGCGTCCCCTTCGACAGGCGCAGAGACCCTGGACAGGTCGCGACCTGTCCCTACAGAAACCACGCAAATCGCAACGAACCCGTAGGGGCGCTTCGTGAAGCGCCCGTTTCTCCGGCAAGGGCGGTTCGCGAACCGCCCCTACGGTGGCTGCGACGTTTGTTCGTCATTCCGGTGAATGTCGGTGACAACCAACAGGTTGGCCAGGGCCGATAAGGGTGGATATATTGCGTCGTCCTTGCTCCTGGCCTACAGTTCGGAATCCTTGATATCCGCCAGCTTCATGAGATGCCTCTGCAAGCCGCGTTTGAGCGACGCTTCGCCATGCACCGGCACCGAGATGCGGATGTCCGAACCCCGTTTCGCGTAAATGCGGTGACTGCCGCGGGTGCGCGCCAGTTTCCAGCCCTTCGCTTCCAGTATGCGGCAAAAGCGCTTTCCACTGACGATTTTCACACGGCGATCTCGACGACCCTGCCCGCGCCCGAAACGTCCACCTCCTGGACGTCCACGGAGAGGCACCCTTCGACCGCCTCGTAGAGATTGCTCAACAACTCCTCGAACGTATCTCCCTGCGTCGCACACCCTGGAACAGCCGGGACCTCGGCCCAATATCCACCTTCTTCCGCCTCGTGAACGACTACCTTGAGTTTCACGGGTTCCCCTCCCTACGCTCGACATCGGGCAAATTCAGCAATCTTCACCTCCAGGGCCCGGCCCTCAAGCGTTCGTCCGAACTTATACGGCGGCTCTACACGACGATCATTCAGGAGCCGCCGATCCACGTCTGCGGCAGAGTGTATCACAATGACGGCCATCTGCGGTTGCGGAATCGCAAGAACAGGCGCGGGGGCCTCGGACAGGTCGCGACCCCGGACAGGCACGGAGGCCTGTCCCTACAACAACCACGCAAATCGCAACGAACCCGTAGGGGCGGTTCGCGAACCGCCCGCTTCTCCGACAAGGGCCGTTCACGAACGGCCCCTACGGCGGCTGCGGCTTTCAATCGTCATGCCGGGGTTCAGCGATACATGAAGGGCCGTCATCCGCATCTATGTCCGACGCAGGCATGACGGCGGCGGCCGGTTATGACCGAAATGGCTTCTTGATATCCGATAATTGTCGTTATCAGACAATATAACACCTCTCAAAACCATGTCAAGCGCAATTCCGGGGTCCCGGGAGGAGTTTTCGGGCGCCGTTTTCCGTCTTTTTTCGCTCATTCGCGGCCCGCGCGCGCCCCGGAACGGCTCTCCCGGCGGAGAACGGGGCTTCCGGCGTCCCGTAACGACAATTAGCGGCGGGCAGACCGCTCGCCTTAGGAGACCAAAGAAAGGTGCGCGCATACCTCAGGAATTCGTGTGTCGCGGAAAGAGTTCATACCAGCCCGGACGATGAGGCCGCAAGTCCGCCGTCCTCCGGGCGGCCCGAAATACGAATGACCAGTTTGTGAAGGCCCGTATATCGAGAAGGAAAGGAGGTTAATCGGAGAAAGCCGGAAATTCACTGAAAATCCCTTTTTCTATGTATTCAGGAGGACTCACTAAATGAAGTTCAAACACAAGTATATTCACAAGTTCTACGCTTTCGCGCTGGCGGCCGTGTTCGCGCTGACGCTGGCGGGCTGCGGCGGCGGCGGAGGTAGCGGAACGGCAGAACCGCCGATGACCGGCCCGACGGATGAGGAGATCGCGGCCGAGGCCGCCGCTCTCGAAGCCGCGCAGAATGCCGCCAAGGCGGCGTATACGGCTGCCATGACGGCGGTCGATGGCGTGATGGCGGATGCGAGTGTCGATCCAGACTCATATGCTGCAGCCCGAATCGCTCTCACGGCCGCGAAAGCCGCGAGTGACGCGGCCGCAGCCGCAACCACATCGGAAGCTGCGAAGGCGGAGCAGGCGAAAGCAGAAGCGGCCCAAGCGGATGCTGAAAAGTATGCCGGCATGGTAGCGGACGCGAAGACCGCGGCCGATCAGGCAGAAATGGATCGGCAGCAAGAAGCCATGGCGCTCGATACCGCCAAGCAAGCCGCAAAGACTGCGGCCGATATGGCGGCCAGTTTATTGGCGGACGCAGAGGCGAATAAAGCCCATGACATCGACTCATACGTGAGAGCCAAGGTCGCGAACGAGGCCGCTCAAGAAGCACTCGCAATGGCGAACGCGGCAACCACATCGGAAGCCGCGAAGGCTGCCCAGGCGGACGTGGAAGCCGCGCTCGCAGATGTCCAGAGATACGCCGACATGGTAGCGGACGCGAAAACGGCTGCCGACAATCTGGCGGCCGAAATGTCCGCTATAAGAGTCGCTCGTGGTGCCGCGGAAGTGGCCGCTAATGCCGCGCAGGCTGCACTGGATGCAATCGCGGGCCAAGGCGATGCCGACTCCGTTTCTTACAACATAGCCATGAGAGCTCTCGAGGACGCGCTTGCCGCGAAAGTAAGGGCGGAAAATGCCGAAACAGCGGCGGATGCGGAAGCCGCCCAGATGGCCGCCGAAAGCGCGCTGGCCGATGCCAGGAAATACGCTAGCATGGTGACGGTCGCGCACATGGAAGCGACCGCGCTCTCGACCGCGCAGGGGGCCGCCATGCAGGCGTACATGGACGCGAAGGCGGCGCTTGCGGCCCTCACGGATGAGCAGAAAGCTGCTGACGAAGCCTCTTACGCGCGGGCGGAAGATGCCGTCGCGGACGCGAAAGCCGCGAACGATGAAGCCGCGGCCGCCACTACATCGGCTGACGCGGAAGCCGCCCAGGCTAAAGCCGAGACCGCAAAAGCTGCGGTTGAGCGTTTCGCCGGAATGGTTGTAGCCGCCAAGGAAGAGGCCGATAGAGTAGCTGAAGAAAAGAGGCGTGAAGAAGAAGAAATGGAGGAAGCGGCGGCTGCGAAAAAGGCTATGAATGAAATGGTCAAGACTAAAGCGGATGCCATAACGGCTGAATCAACCGCCACGCCTGACGCCACCTCGCCGGCATTCGATGATACTGATGCCGCCGATCAATATACCCTGAAGATTTCTCATAAAAGTGGTTCTGTATCGGTAGAAGTTACGGACCCTGCCTTGCCACTGAAAAATGACCCCAAGTTCGTGATGATGGACGGTAAGTATGTCCGTGATAACGGAAAAGGAGTTTCAGAAATAGTAAGTGTCATGACAGATATTGAGGCGCCTGAATCAGAGCCGTTTAGTTCTGTGTATACTCTTACGGTGGGAGACGCTGACCCAGAGAGGACTGGTGACCAACGCACCACATATGAATTGGACGAAACGGCGGATGTGGGCAAGGTAGCTTCCAGCAGAATATCAAGTGCGCCTACTACTACCACAAACTTGCCTGCTGATGACACTACAACCGAAAATAGAAATGAAGGTGAGTTTAGGGGAACTTTTGATGGTGCGGCTGGAACATTCGAATGTGTGAATGCCGCTTGTACGGCAGTCACCGACGCGGACGGGAAAATAACCACTATTACGGGCGAATGGCAGTTCAAGCCAGACGCAGGGGCCATGGTATCCGTAGCGGATGATGATTACCTGCACTATGGCTTCTGGCTCATGAAAACCGTCAAGGATGGCAAAACCACCTACGATGCCGTTCAGACTTTCGCTGGTTCAAGTCTTGACGCTAATACGAATATAGGAAGTGTTGTAGCTGGAAGCGCGAAATATGAAGGTGGCGCTCACGGAGTATACGTTTACAACACCGTGAATCCAGATAATTCTCTTGATGCCAGGTCTGCAGGAACGTTCACGGCGGACGTAGCCCTTACGGCTTATTTCGGGGCAGAGACTTCCGTGGCCGCAGACAAACACAATTCCGTGCATGGGACAATTTCGGACTTTGAACTATCAGGCGGAGAGGCCAACGAGTGGGAAGTAACCATGGCGACCGCATCTGGTGTTCTTAGTTCTGCCAGCATTACCGGAACATCAAAGGGCATGGCATCTGATACGTCCACTTGGTCGGGGACATTCTCCGGTGATGGTGAGGCTGTTGGAACTGGTGTAGCACCGCCCCCAGTTCTGGTGGGTGAGTTCAACTCGAATTTCTCTAATGGCGCAGTAGCCGGCGCATTCGGCACGCGCTACATGAAGGAATAGAAGAAGAGCAGAATGCCTTCGGCCTCGGGGCTCTAGCCCCGGGGTCCAAGGCGAGATGAAGGAAAGAGCGAAAAGGGGGTTGCCCGTTGGTTGCTTCCCTCGTGATAGAGCAAACTGTACCGCTCCTTGCTGTGAGTTTGAGTCCTCGAGCCGGGAACGGGAACAACGGGCAGCCCCTGTTCGCGTTTCATGAAAGCAGCCGACACCCCGACTCGGCCTGCACCTCGGGGAATGTGTCGCAGCAGTTCCCACACTCGGGGGTTTTTCAACAACCCCTGAAAGCAGCCCTTCGAGGGGTGTCGGCCCTTTTTTTCTTGACCGGACGCGCTCGCCTCCCCGCCTTGAAAACCAACCCCCCCTACCCCCCCTTAACAGGGGGGCAAGAAAAAGCAAAACCCCCTCAACCCTGCGGGGGCGTATCGCCTTTTTATACCCCCCTGACAAGGGGGGGTAGGGGGGGTTGGTTTTCCGACCAATCCAGCGGACACGCCGAACCCCGGACAGGTCGCGACCTGTCCCTACAAACCGCAAAATCACAACGAACCCGTAGGGGCGGCCCTCCGTGGCCGCCCTGCCCTATGGGTCCCCCTCTGCAATCGATTCAATACACGGATACACGGCCCCGGACAGGCACGGAGGCCTGTCCCTACGGTCTGCCCTACCCGGCCTGCTCTCTTTCCATGTCCGCCGCGTCCCCGCCCTCTCCCTCATGCACGCTCTCCCCGCGATGCAGCCGGCGGGCGATGGTCGCGGTCTGGTGGCGGGCGCGCTGGGTCGGGGAATGCGCGGCGAGAAAGCGGGCCACGGCGATCAGAATGTGGCCGCCTTCGGGCTCACCCGCCCACTCGCGGTACTGCTGCACGCCCGCCTCGTACATCTGGAACATGTGAAAGCTCGCGTCCTCGCGCAGGAGCGCATGGCCGAGCGTCGCGATGATGCCTGCGGGGTCGTGGCCCTGGTCCAAATACCGGGCGACCAGCCGCGCCGCCGGCTGGACCTGCTGCTGGCGGTCCATCGTATCGAGCAGGCCCTGGCGGAGCGCCGCCGCGTCCCCGGGGAGCCGGGCCAGCGCCGCAGGCTCCTCCTCCGGCAGCCGGGCCGGGGGCACGTTGAGAAAGCGGTTCGTATAGACCGCCATGGCGCCGTGGAACACGCCGCGCACCACGTTGGCCTGGGCCTCGGGCGGCGCCTCCCCCGCCGCGGTGATGCGCTTCAGAGCCTGATGCAACGCGTTGGCGTAGGTGAAGGCGTGAAGCGCCGCGTTCCAGTCGGAAAACTCGTTCGAGGCGCCGAATCGCGCCACGCGGATCGCCGCCGCATAGGCGAGCGCGCGGGAGAGGTCCGTCGGCCGGGCGCCGGCGGCGACTGCGGCGCCCAAGGCGGCGATGATGGGCCCGGCCTCCTCGCCGAGGATGGCCCCGGCCAGCGCGCGGTGATCCCGCCAGACGCCCTTCGCCTCTCCCCCCTTCCTGAAAAGCTCAGGCAATTCGGCGAAGGCCGCCTCCAGGAGGGGCACCAGATCGAGCGGGTGGCGCCAGGCGTTCGCCTCCTCCTCGCCGCGCGCCGCCACCATGGTCTTGACCACCGTGGGCAGGATGGCCCCGGCGTGCCGCCAGCCGATGGCGTCGAGGCACTCCATCGCCTTGTTGATGAAATCGAGGCTGTGGCCGCGATCGGCGTAGTAGCGATCGGTCTGTGCGGTGACCAGGAGTTCGGCGAGTTCCGCGGGCGTCGCGCCGGCGGCGATCGCGGTGAGCACGGTGCGCTCCGCGCCGTCGCGGTGGCGCACCAGGGACCAGTGCCGGAGCCAGCCCCGCATGGTGTCCCGCGACGGCGCGGCATCGGCCAGGGGCTTGCGGTCGCGGCGCGGCATCTCGCCGGCGCAGTCGCCGGCCACCTCGGAGATGCCCTTGAACAGCGCGAGATAGCGGTCGTCCTCATCGAGGGCCGGCAGCACGTTCGCCAGCGCGGCCAGAATCGTGGAACCGGCGCTCCAGTCGTCGCGGTTCCGCGCGCCGAACAGGAAGGCGTCGGCGAGGATATCGGCGCTTGCAACGGATCGATCGAGCAGGCCGAGCACCGCCTTCCCGGACACCAGGTCCAGGTCGTGCGCCATGGCGTCGCCGAGCCGCGTGCGCCAGTAGTCGCCCTCGTCGGGATAACTGCAATCGGCCGCGACCCAGACCGCATCGCCCCGCACCTCGACCCTGGCCCTCGGCACGTCGTCGGCCCACAGATCGAAGGTGCAGCCGCTCTCGAGATCGAAGCGGGCGTGATGCCAGTGGCAGGTGAGGATGCCGTTCTCCACCGACCCCCGGTGGAGCGGGAAGCCGAGATGGGGACAGCGGTTGTCGAGCGCGTGAACGCGGCCCCCCTCATACACCACGAGGATGGGATGGCGCCGGCCGCTCACCACTTTCATGCGCTCGCGCTTGAGCTCATCCAGTGCGCCGACACGAATGAAATCGCCCGCCTTTATCAACTTGCGGCGGGATTCCGGCTTGCGTTCCATCATCATCCCTCCATTCCGCGCGGGGAGGCTTCGCCGCCTCGTTCGTCCCCGAACGTCCGCACCACCCTACCGGCGGAACAACTCCCCGGCAAGAGCGAGTCCTCAGGGGATAAAGGCAACCCCCCCTACCCCCCCTTAACAGGGGGGTATAAAAAGGCGATGCGTCCCCGCCATGCTGAGAGGGGTTTGCTTTTTCTTGCCCCCCTGACAAGGGGGGGTAGGGGGGGTTGGTTTTCAAGCCGAGAGAGGGGTAGGGACAGGTCGCGATCTGTCCCTCCAAATTCAAATTCACTTACCGGCGAGTCAACGTCGATTGATTCATGAATGCGGCCCCTGCCCTGTCCGGCTGCGCATCTCCCGCGTTTCGAAACGAACCTGCAGCAGGGCGGCTCTCTATGGCCGCTCTACCTCGTGAAACGTCCGATTCTCGTGCGAATGCTATTGTGAGGTGCGCCGTATGAGTTCCCTGAGCGCCTCGCTCTGGTCTGCAAGCGCCGCCATGGATTCGCGGTGCCGATCTTTTTCCGCCTCGCGCTGGACGGCCAGCGCCGCCATGTGTTCGCGGTGCCGGCTGTCAATCCCCTCCATGTGTTCGCGGTGCCGGCCTTCAATCACCTCCATGGATTCGCGATGCCGGCGATCCATCACCTCCATGGATTCGCGGTGACTGCGATCCATCGCCTCCATGGTTTCGCGGTGCTGGGCATCCCGGTGACGCGCGGCCTGGCGCATGAAGTAGAGGCCATACGCGATCAGGGAGCACTGCGCGGCCCCGACGAGAGCGGCGACCCAAACGGAGGCCTGCTGCGCCGCGAGGGTGGCTTGCTGGATTGCGAGGGTTGCGGTTTCGAATTCCGTCATTCGTTTTTCTCCCACCAAAGTGTAGTGGGTCCTCTGGCGTTCGCCTTGAATCTAGCGAGGCGCCGCGCGCTTCGTCAAGCGTGGTCAAACGTTAGTGATGAACAAGGAATTGCGGTTATCCGTAGAGACCGTTCATGAGAACGGTCCGGGGTCGCAGACCCCGGACAGGCACAGGGGCCTGTCCCTACGAGAAAGGCGCACATTGAAACGAAACCGTAGGGGCGGACCTGCGTGTCCGCCCGGTTTTATCTCTCCGCCATACTACGAGATGACAAGATATGTGACCCCAAAGGGCGGACACGCAGTCAGACATATATGTCTGACCCCTACAAAACCTATTTCCCGTGCCAGTTTAGCACTTACCCCCTACCCGGCCTGTTCCCGCTCCATGTCCGCCGCGAGGTCTCTTTGATCCACGAAATGCGTGTCCTCGTGCAGGTAGCCCGCGAAATTGTCCAGGCGGATGGGGCCTGCGGCCTCGAAGGCCACCGTGTCTTCGAGGTAGTCCGCCTGGTGCTCGGTGTGCGGCGGCACGTACCAGACGTCGCCCGGCTTCAGCACCGCCACCGGGTCGTCGCCCGCCTGCACGCGGGCGGAGCCGCTGATGAGGCAGAAAATCTGCTCCGCCTCGTGGTGGTGCCTGCGGGTGGAGTTCCCGCCTTTCGCGTGGATGTAGCTGATCATGCAGTGCTTCCCGCTCACGAGGCCCACTTCCACCCCCGGGAACGGCACCTTCACGGGCAGTTCGTCCCAATTCGTCACCGGCATTTTCGTCTCCTTTATGAACGATAAAATCGCACCTTACGGGCTGTTGAAAACCCCTCCTCGCTCGGCATTGACCACCGCCGTCATTCCGGCGTATGCCGGAATCCAGGGCAGACGGGAACACCGAATCGCAGGATAACCAAGAAAAACGATAAAGCGAAAAGACAAATGCAAAAGCAAAGTCCCTGGATTCCGGCATACGCCGGAATGACGAGCAAGGGCAAAGCTCAACCGCGACTCAGCAGAAGAAATTCACTCCTCCTCCTCAGGAGATAAAGGCAACCCCCCCTACCCCCCCTTGACAGGGGGGCAAGAAAAATCAAACCCCCCTCAGCTAAAATGGCGCGATGATTCAAGTATGGTGGTGCTGGGGGGGCGAGAAAAAGCAAAACCCCCTCAACCCAGCGAGGGCACATCGCCTTTTTATACCCCCCTGTCAAGGGGGGGTAGGGGGGGTTGGTTTTCAAGCCGAGGGAGAGCGAGTGAAACGTGATTCCCTCCGAACCCCCGTGGTTGTCCTTCACCCGTAGGGACAGGTCGCGACCTGTCCCTACAAACCATCTACCTGCAGAATCCCCATACGGTCTTTTCCAACATCCCCCCCCACCTATACCTCCTGCAGCCTCCTCACGGCCTCGGCGGGCAGGGATTCGCCGCATTCGGCGTTCTGCCGGGATTGCTCGGGCGTCCGGATGCCCGGAATCACGCAGCTCACGTTCTCGTTCGAGACGCAGAAGCGGATGGCCGCCTGGGCCGCCGAAATTCCGAGATTCTCCGCCACCTCGCGGGTGCGGGCGAGCTGGGTCTGGAACTTGCGGATGTTCTCGGGCGAGAGGATGCCCTTTCTGCGGTCGCCTTCGGCGAACTCGAACGCCTCGTCGATGCGGCCGGAGAGAAAGCCCCGCTTGAGCGGCACGCGGGAGATGACGCCGACGTCCGCCGCTTTCGCGCGGGCGAAGGCGGGCGCCGCCTCCTGGCTGATGACGTTGTACTCCATCTGCATGGTGGAGGGCTTGTTCTGCTCCGCGGCGAGGTTGCACTCCTCCACCGTGTTGATCGAAACGCCCCAGTGTTTGATCTTCCCGTCGTCCTTGGCTTTCTCCAGCAGCGCGTAGCTGTCCTCGGCCGCCATGTTGTCGACGTTGGGGTTGTGGAGCTGGTAGTAGTCGATGACGTCCATCCCCAGGCGCTTCAGGCTCCCCTCCAGGCAGCCCGCGATGTACTCGGGCGTGAAATTGCGCGCGCCCGTCGACATGTCGTTCCCGCCCTTGGTGAAGATGAGGATGTCGCCGCGGTCGGCGCGTTCGTTCAGGAACTTGCCGATGACGGTCTCGCTGTGGCCCGCGCCGTAGGCGTCTGAGGTGTCGATGAAGTTCATGCCCGAATCGATGGCCGCGTGCAGGGCGCGGTTGGACTCGCCGTCGTCCACCGGGCCGAAGACGCCGCCGATGGTCATGGCGCCGAAGCCGATGACAGTGACTTCGAGACCCGTGCGTCCGAGTGTTCTTTTTTCCATTTTTTTCTCCATGTAGAAGGTGGAATTTCAACAATCCGGCGGGCTGTTTCAGGAAAACCCCGAACCGCTTCCGGAAAACAGTGAGTGTGCGGATGCGCGCGATGGCGGCTGCATCATAGCTTCCCCGCCGCGGGGTGCGCAATCGAACTTGCACATGCGGCGCGGGGGCTGTCCGCTACGGTCGTCCCCACTCGACTCGAAAACCAACCCCCCCTACCCCCCCTTGTCAGGGGGGCAAGAAAAATCAAAACCCCCTCAGCCCGGCAGGGGCGCATTGCCTTTTTATACCCCCCTGACAAGGGGGGGTAGGGGGGGTTGCTCCTTTGATGAAATTTTTCAACAACCCCGCCCTCTCGAAATCAACCCGCATTTCCCCGCAATTGCCGTCACTCCCGAAACAGCGGACTGCGGTATCGTGCGCGCGACGCGGGGAAGGGGTTTTCCCCGGCGGACCGGTGCGCAGGAAGAAGAGGCTTTCTCATGGGATGCGGCGATGGAGCGGGAGTGAGGGCGGCGAACCCTTCCGGAAAATCTTCGATCGCTCCTTCACCAGTCGCGTTCGACACCCGTTCCCCGCTCGCGTTTGACCTCCTCAGGGGGGCTTTTTCCCGCCGGGGAGTCGCGCTCATGGACTCCAGGATAACGGCAGTAATAAAAATAATGATATTTCCGGTAAAATTCGATAAATTCACGGTGTTTTTCGATAAATTTCTGAAAATTTATTCACTTGTAACCGATTGTAAAATAAATAGTTATCATAAAAACCTGAGCGCCCCGCACTAAGATTCAGGCCAAAAAAAGTTTTTCGCCTCCCGCGCATCTCCCCGCATTTGCCCGCATTTGCGCCCGCGGCTTCCACGGGCCGGGCGGCCCCCCTGCCCCGCCCCACCGCAACCGCTCGCCGTATACGAAACACCCCGCCTGGGCTATAATCGCCCCATCCAATCCAACCGTATCCGCATCACCATGTGGAGGAAGACATGGACGAGCTCAAACGACACGCCGTCGATTACCTCGACGGCCAGGCGGGCGAGGCGCGCGAAATCGCCCGCGAAATCTGGAACTTCGCGGAAATCGCCCTGGAGGAATTCAAGTCCGCGGAACTGCTCGAGGACGTGCTCGAACAACACGGATTCGAGGTGCAGCGCGGGGTGGGCGATCTCCCCACCGCCTTCATCGCGAGGTGGGGCGACAGCGGCCCCGCCGTCGGCATTCTGGGCGAATACGACGCGCTGCCCCACTGCGGGGATTCCCACGAGAAACAGGGCCACGGCTGCGGGCACAACCTCTTCGGCACGGCGAGTTCCTACGCGGCCATCGCCGCGGCGCGCGCCTTGCGCGAATCGGGGACGAAGGGCCGGGTCGTCTGCTTCGGCTGCCCGGCGGAGGAGACTCTCGAGGGCAAGGTGTACATGGCGCGCGACGGCGCGTTCGACGGCCTCGACGCCGCCGTCACCTGGCACCCCGGGGACAAGAGCTTCACGCGGGGCGGCAGCACGAACGCGATGGATTCCATCGTCTTCGAATTCTATGGCGAGACCGCCCACTCGGCCCGCGACCCCTGGAACGGCAGGAGCGCGCTCGACGGCGTGGAGATCATGAACTACGGCGTGAACATGATGCGCGAGCACGTCATCGAGCCGGTCAAGATCCACTACGTCATCACCGACGGCGGGGTGGCGCCCAACGTCGTGCCCTCCTACTCGCGCGTGTGGTACTACGTGCGCGCGCCCAAGCGGGCGATGGTGAACGAACTGAGCGAGCGCGTGCGAAACTGCGCGAAGGCGGGCGCGCTGGCGTCCGGCACCACGATGAAGGAAACCCTCCTCACCGCCGTGTACGAGAATCTCCCCAACAGCGCCCTGGCCCACTGCGTGCAGCGGAACCTCGAATTCGTGGGGGCGCACAGCTACTCGGACGAGGCGAAGGAATTCGCCCGGAAACTGGGTTATGAGACGCCGCTCTCGGAAGATGTCTCGCCCCTCGACCCGGCGGACATCCGCCCGAGCAACGAGCGCGGCAACGTGAGCTGGCTCACGCCCCTGGGCAACCTGATGACGACCTGCCACGCGCCGGGGACGCCGGGGCATTCATGGATGGCCACCCAGCAATACGGCATGGAAATCGGAGAAAAAGGCATGATGACCGCCGCCAAGACCATGGCGACTACCGCGCTGGAACTCATCACCGATGAGAACGTATTGAAGCAGGTGCGGGAGGAGTTCGAAGAGAAGACGAGAGGCTTCACCTACGACCCCATCATCCCCGAGGGGCAGAAACCGAACCCCCTGGGCATGAGGTAGAAACTATCGGCGAATCATTCATCACCACGAACCAGGAGAGCAGACCATGAAATTCGGCGTCGCGATTTTCCCGACCGATTACTCCATCGCCCCGCACCGGGTCGCCAAGGAGGCGGAAGACCGGGGCTTCGAGTCCATCTTCTTCCCGGAGCACACCCACATTCCGGCGAGCCGGAAAACCCCCTGGCCCGGCGGCGCGGAGTTGCCTAAGGAATACTCCCACTCGCTCGACCTTTTCGTGGCGTTAGGGGCCGCGGCGGCCGCGACGGAAAAAATCATGCTCGGCACGGGCATCTGCCTCGTCATCGAACGCGACCCCATCACCCTCGCCAACGAGGTGGCCACGCTCGATCACATCTCGAACGGCCGCGTGCTTTTCGGGATCGGCGGCGGCTGGAACCGCGAGGAGATGGAAAACCACGGGACGAACTACGAGAAGCGCTGGATCGTCCTTCGCGAGCGCATCGAGGCGATGAAAGCCATCTGGACGGAGGATGAGGCGAGCTATCACGGCGATTTCGTGGATTTCGAGCGCATCTGGTCCTGGCCCAAGCCGATCCAGAAGCCGCACCCGCCCATTCTCGTGGGCGGCAACGGGGCGAGGACGCTCGATCGCGTGATTCGCTACGGAGACGAGTGGATGCCGCTGCCGCGCGGGGGTCTGGTCCTCTCGCCGCGAATCCGGGAGCTTCAGGATATGGCCGCCAAGGCCGGGCGTGCGCCCGTTCCGGTCACCATTTTCTTTGCACCCCCCGACCTGGAGCAGTTGCGCGAATTCGAGGACCTGGGCGTCGGGAGGAGTCTCTTCCACCTGCCCTCGGCGGAGGAAGACGTCATCCTGCCGAAACTCGACGAGTTGGCCGGCGTCGTGGCGCAATACGGCTAAAACAGGAAAAAAGCCCCCGGCAGGCTACGAGCCACCGGGGGCTGATGCGTTCGGATTCGGCTAGTGGCAGATAATCCCGTTCTTCTCGGCATACTGCTGGTGGTAGTCCTCACCCATCCAGAATCGTGACGCCTGCGTAATCTCGGTCACTATCGGCCCCCAATGACGCCCTGACGCCTCCTGCTCCTCCCTGGACGCCTGCGCCGCGGCCTCCTGCTCGGGCGAGAAGAAATAAACCGCCGAGCGGTATTGGGTGCCCACGTCGGGCCCCTGGCGGTTCAGCGTGCACGGGTCGTGAATCCGCCAGAAAAGCTCCAAAAGCTCCTGATAGGAGACTTTTTCGGGTTCGAATTCCAGATAGACGACCTCCGCATGCCCCGTACGGCCCGTACACACCTCCCGGTAGGTGGGCTCGTCCTTCGCGCCGCCCGAGTACCCCACAGCGGTGTACGCCACGCCTTCCACCTTGCGGAACGCCGCCTCCACTCCCCAGAAACAACCTGCGCCGAACATGGCCTTTTCCATAAACAACGCTCCTCGATGAGAGACAAGAATTACGGCTCTAGCTCAATACTCCCTGGCGGGCCATCCAACACCTCGCCGAATACGGCCGCGGGAGCCACGCCCGCGCCGTGCAGTTCGTCCAATAATATCCCCGCCTTGTCCGCATCCACCGCGATAACGAGTCCGCCGGAGGTCTGCGCGTCGTTGAGCAGGGCGAGCATCTCCTCATCGACACCCGGTTTCGGCTCGACGAACGGTTTTGTCCACAGGCGGTTGCGGTCGCCCCCACCCGCCGTGCCAGCAACGGCGTGGGGAAGCAGGTCATCGAACCTGGGCACATCGGAGAACACGACCCGCGCGCGCGCGGCGCTGGCCTCCATGACGTTGTGCAAATGGCCCAGGAGGCCGAACCCGGTCACGTCGGTACAGGCGTTCACGCCCACCCGCATCATGCACTCGCTCGCCATTTTATTCAGAGCCTGCATCGAGGCCACCGCCTCTTCGAAAACGCCGTCGCGGAGTTTGCCGTTTTTCCCGAAAATGCCGCGCGCGGCCTTAAGCACCGGGTTCACCTGTTTCATCACGTTGGTGACGACGCCGGTGCCGATTTTTTTCGTCAAAACGAGCCTATCGCCGGGTTTCGCTCCCTGGTTCGTCACCATCTCCCTGGGGTCAACCGTTCCCGTGACGGCGATGCCGTATTTCGGTTCCACGTCGTCCACACTGTGGCCACCCACGATGACGCCGCCCGCCTCGCGCATCTTGTCCGCCCCACCGGCCAGGATTCTCCCCAGCACATCCAGTCCGATATGGCAGGGAAAACCCACCAGGTTCAGCCCGGTGATCGGCTGCGCGCCCATGGTGAAGCAATCGCTCAGCGCGTTGGCCGCGGCTATCTGGCCATAGGCGTAAGGGTCGTCCACGATGGGCGTGAAAAAATCCACCGTCTGAACGATGGCCAGGTCCTCCCTGAGCCGATACACGCCCGTGTCGTCCCCGGCGTTCGTTCCGTAGAGCAGGTTCGGGTCCGAAAACGGCTCAAACTGGCTCAAAGCCTCTCGCAGGTCCTCCGGACCCAGTTTCGAGCCTCACCCGCCCGCCTTGACCATCCGGGTAAGCTGTACTTTTCTCTCCGATGCCGTTGCCATTATCTCTCCTGAAACCTGGACGCGGCTTGGGAAAATTCCCGTCCGGGGGGATAATAATACATCTTCAGATGATTAACAAAAAACTGTTGTCTTTCCCCCGTTTCCAATGAATGCGCCAGAAAGGACTCCTGAATGAAAGTCGTGATTTCAGACGATTATCAAGACTGCATCCGACACCTCGAGTGTTTCTCCAAGATGGCGGGGCACGACGTCACCATCCACAACGACACGCTCGATGAGGTCGACGCGCTTGCAGAGCGGTTCCGGGACGCAGAAGCCGTCGTCCTGATCAGGGAACGCACTCATATCACCGAAGCACTGCTCGCAAGACTCCCCAATCTCAAAATCGTGAGTCAGACGGGAGCCGGCTTCGGCGGGCACGTCGACCTGGAAGCCTGCACGCGCCACAAGGTGGCCGTAGCCGCAGGGGGAACCGGTACGCATTCCACGTGTGAACTCACCTGGGGCCTCATCCACTGCGCCATGCGCTCCATCCCCCGGGAGATCCAGAATCTGGCGGAAGGCGGCTGGCAAACGACACTGGGCGAGGATCTCTACGGCAAAACGCTCGGCGTGTATTCCTACGGAAACATCGGCAGCCAGGTGGCCGCCGTGGGAAAAGCGTTCGGCATGAACGTCATCGCCTACGGGAGAGAGGGCTCCGCCGAGCGCGCTCGTACGGACGGCATCCCGATGGCGGACAGCAAAGAAGCGCTATTCGCGGAGTCCGACATCGTGAGCCTCCACATCCGCCTGATCCCTCAGACGAGGGGCATCGTGACGGCGAAGGATTTGAGCCTTATGAAGCCGAGCGCCCTTTTGGTGAACACCAGCCGCGCCGGGCTGATAGAAGAAGGCGCGCTCGAAGCGGCGCTCAAGGCGGGAAGGCCCGGCTTCGCCGCCGTGGACGTGTATGGAAAAGAGCCGGTTCGAGGGGCCGAACACCCGCTCATAAATATGGAGAACGCAGTTTGCACACCGCATCTGGGCTACGTCACGCGCGGCACGTTCGAGAGGTATTTCGGTATCGCTTTCGATCAAATCAACGCATTCGCCGACGGGCAGCCGATAAACATCCACAACCCCGAAGTCCTGGGCTGAGGGCTATCTCGAGCCGATTCCGCATACGGCTTGATTTTTCGAGCGTGGCGGTGTTCAATCGCCTCCCGGAATCATGAAACCCCCTTGACGACTGAGGTTCACCGGTTTGGATTTCGCCTTCAACGAGCGCCAGGAACTCATGCGCCGCACGCTGCATGAACTTTTAGAGCGGGTTTGCCCCCCTGAATACGCGATGGATTGCGACAAGAAGGGCGAAGCCCCCGTGGAAGCGTACAAGGCCCTGGCGGATGACGGATGGATAGGCGTATCCACGCCCGAAGAGTACGGCGGCATGGGGGGCGACGCGCTGGATTTGGCCCTCGTCCTCGAAACCGCGGGCATGCACTACCTGGACCTCGCCACGATGATCTTCAGAAACGTCTGCTACGGTGTGGACGCCCTCCTCGCCAGCGGAACGGACGCTCAGAAAAAAGATTTTATTCCCGCCACCATCCAGGGGACGAAGTATTTCGCGTTCAGTCTCACCGAACCGGACGCCGGTTCCGACGCTGCGGCCATCATCGCCCGCGCGGACCGGGAAGAAGACCGCTTCCGCCTCACGGGCACCAAAAACTTCACCTCCGGTATGCCGACGGCCACGCACATCCTCGTCGCCGCGCGAACGGACAATTCAGGCGCCAAACACGAGGGCATCACGAACTTCATCATCCCCGCCGACGCCGAGGGCGTCACCTGGTCGAAGCTCGACTTGCTCGGACACCGCGCGATGGGCACCTGCGTTGTGCATTATGACGCCGTGGAGGCCAGCGAAGCCGACGTTCTGGGAGAAGTGGGAGACGGCTGGCAGGGCCTCATGGCCTACATCACCACCGAGCGCCTGTGCCTCTCCGCTGCGCGCACAGGGGCTGCGGCGGCTGCGCTCGAACTGGCTCTCAATCACGCAAAGGAGAGAAAGCAGTTCGGCCGCCCCATCGGCAAGTTCCAGGCCGTGAGCCACATGCTCACCGAGATGCACATGCTCGTCGATACGGCGAGGCTGCAGGTCTACCGGTTCGCCTGGCTGGTATCACAGGGAAAGGCGGGGCGAATCGAAGCGGCGACGCTCAAACTATACGCAGGCGAAGCCTACAAGCGGGTGGCCGACCTGGGGGTGCAGGTGATGGGCGGGTACGGCTACAGCGGAGAATACGCCATGGAGCGCCACTACCGCGACGCGCGGCTGGCCACCATCGGCGCGGGCACGAGCGAGGTGCAAAGAAACATCATCGCCAAGGCGCTGGGGCTGTAGGAATCTCGCCGAGAATACTTGATGATTCCTCCTAAAGAGCCGAAACTAAAGACTACCCGAACGATAAAGTGATTTTCATGAGGAACCGACTTCATGCCGTTGGATAAAAGTGTACTGGAGAGAACATTCCCCGAGTTCGAGTTCCGGGTCGAGCGAGGCAAAATCAAAGAATACGCCCTCGCCCTGGGGCTTACCGACCCTGTGCATACAAACTTAGAAGCTGCCCGTGCTGCGGGCTTTGACGACCTGCTCGCGCCGCCTACGTTCGTGCGCCAGTTCTGGCACGAAAATCCAGAGAACGACCCCATGCCGCACCTGGGTTACGACCCCAAACGGCGTCTCCACGGGGAGCAGGAATTCGAATACCACAAGCCCCTGGTCGCCGGCATGAACCTAAAGGGTAGAAACGCCATCGTCTCCACCCGTGAGAAAGAAGGGCGTCGGGGCGGGATGATGACCTTCGTCGTCATCGAAACGAAGTTCGTGGACGAGGCGGGCGAACTGGTTCAGGTGGCGAGGCGCACCCTCATCGAGACCGCGGCCCCTCCCAAAGAGGCCTGATGGAGCTTTCATATGACGACTGTTACTGAATACGCGAAATGGGAAGAACTCACCGAAGGCGCCGAGCACGAGTTGACTGTAGGCCCCATCACCCGGACGGACCTCGTACGCTACGCGGGCGCCAGCGGAGATTTCAACCCCAACCACCACGATGAGATTTACGCCATCAGGGCGGGGTTCGACAAACCCTTCGCGCACGGGATGCTCCAGGGCGGGTATCTCGCCCGCCTTCTCAGTGAATGGCTGGGGCCTGATTCTTTCAAGAACCTGAAAATTCGCTTCAGCGCACAGGCGTGGCCGGGCGACATGGTGATCTGCAAGGCCAGGGTCGTGCGGCAATACGAAGAAGCGGGCGAGCGTCTCGTGGAAATCGAAGCAAGTGCTGCGAACCAGCGGGGCGACGTGCTCATCAAGGCAACGGCGACGGCCGCTCCCCGAACTTAATGTAAGGACTTCTCCAATGCTGGCAGGCTACCGCATCCTCGATCTCGGACAGGTCATCGCCGGAACCATCGGCAGCATGATCCTCGCCGACATGGGGGCCGAGGTCATCAAGGTCGAATCTCCACAAGGCGATATCGGGCGCAACCCCGCCATCGCGGGCATCGGTCCCGTTTCAAGCATCTTTCTCACCTTCAACCGGGGAAAGAAGGGCATCGTCATCGACCTGAAAAAACCCGAGGGCAAGGAAGTGTTTTTGGACCTGGTGGAGAAATCAGACGCCGTAATGGTGAACTTCCGGCCCGGCACGATGAAGCGGCTGGGTCTTGGATACGACGTCATGAAGCAGAGGAACCCCGATATCGTGTTTATCGATTCGAGCGGATACGGGGAACAAGGCCCCTGGCGCGATAAACCCGCCTTCGATCTGGTGGAGCAGGCCGTAAGCGGCCACATGGCCATCACAGGAGAGCCGAACCGCCCGCCCGCCAGAAACGGATCGCCCACGGCGGATATCTCCACCGCCCTCTATACCGCCATCGCCTGTATGGCGGGCCTGCTGGCCAAGGCGAAAGGAAGAAGCGGAGCGCACCTTGAAGTACCGATGTTCGACGTTCAACTCGCCATGCTCGGCTATATCTCGACCATGTATCTCAACAACGGCGACATACCGGAGCCGCCCGGCAACGCCCATGAGTACATGGTGCCCTACCAGGCATTCCCGACGGCAACGATCTACATTGTGCTCTCACCCCGCGAGGAGCGCTTCTGGAAAAAAATGTGCGAGGTCATGGGAATGGATGAACTGGCGGATGACCCGCGCTTTAAGACAAACGACCTGCGCTCCGAGAACAGAGACGTCCTTCTCCCCATCATGGAAGAGATTCTGATGACTCGCCCGGGCGAGGAGTGGATTGAGCTCTTCGAGGCGGCGGGGGTGCCCTCCGCACCGGTGAACCCGCTCGATCGCGCGCTTGACAACGAGCAGGTCGAGGCGAGGCGCCTCATCCGCGAATATGAATACCCCGAAGTCGGAACGGTAAAAATCGTGGGCAACCCCATTTTGAACCGATCGGGAAGCGGAAACCCCGACCCCGAGCCAGCTCCCCTTCACGGGGGTGACACCGAGGCGATCCTCCGTGATCTTCTTCTTTATGGGGATGAGCAAATTCACGCACTCATCGAATCGAAGGTCGTTATGGCTGCAGGCTCCGAAGTTTCCAGGAAATAAGCCGCGCCTGTCATCGCCGACGCAATTATCGAACTTAAAAACCCTCACTTCCCCCCTTCCCTATCGAAAACACTCCCGGCGGAATTCCGGAATTAAAAGTAGAATTTCATAAACATTGCCGATTCGGGGTTGATTTCGTTATATTTTCGTTATATATTTCGCTTTATCTTTGCTACTCCACGAGACAACCCGGAGAATTGCCATGCTTGCCAAAACCCAAGCAGCAGCCGTACTGGGCGTAGACGCCTACCCCGTCGACGTGGAGGTCGACCTCGCGCCGGGTCTCCCCTATTACGCCACCGTCGGTTTGCCCGACGCCGCCGTTAAGGAGAGCAAGGACAGGATTCGTGCAGCCATCCTCAACACGGGCTTCATCTACCCGATGGGGCGCATCACCGTCAGCCTCTCACCGGCGGACGTCCGCAAGGAGGGCAGCGCCTTCGATTTGCCCATTGCGCTCTCGATACTGCGCGCGAACGGCGTATTTCACTCACGCTCTCAAATGGAGGATTCTCTCCTGTTTCTGGGTGAACTGGCGCTGGATGGTTCTTTGCGGCCCATCCGGGGAGCGCTCAACATCGCCGTTCTCGCCAAGAAGATGGGCAAGCGCGGCCTCGTCCTTCCGGCGGAGAACGCACCCGAGGCCGCCGTGGTCGATAAGCTAGAGGTCTATCCTGTACACACGCTTCCCCAGGTGGTGGGTTTCATCCGGGAGGAAATCGACATCCACCCGGCGTGTTGCCAGAAAAACGGCATAGAGAAAAAAAAGGTCGAAAGAATCAATTTCTCGGACATCCGGGGACAGCACCAGGCCAAACGCGCCGTCGAGGTCGCGGCCGCGGGCTCGCACAATCTTTTAATGATAGGCCCTCCCGGCAGCGGAAAAAGCATGCTGGCGAAAAGATTCCCCACCATACTGCCTCCGCTCTCTCTCGATGAGGCCATCGAGACCAGCCAGGTGTGGAGCGTGCTCGGCAAACTCACGAAACATGATTCCCTGATCCGGGAACGACCCTTCCGCGCCCCGCACCACACCATCAGCGACGCAGGCCTTGTGGGCGGAGGCGCGCTCCCGCTGCCCGGCGAGGCCTCGCTCGCGCACAACGGCGTGTTGTTCCTCGATGAACTGCCCGAGTTCCGGAAAAACGTGCTCGAATCCCTGCGTGGTCCGCTCGAGGACGGGAAGATCACCATCAGCAGAGCGCAGGCGAGCCTCTCGTTTCCGGCCCGGTTCATGCTCACCGCCGCGATGAACCCGTGCGTATGCGGCCTGCGAACGGACGGCGCATGCACCTGCACGCCCAAACAGGTGGCCCGGTACCGCTCGCGCATCTCGGGGCCGATCCTCGATCGCATCGACATCCACATCAGCGTACCCAGGGTGCCGTGGAAAGAACTCGCCGAAGACCCCGAGGGCGAGAGTTCCGCGACGATAAGAAACCGCGTTCTCTCAGCGCAGAAAATCCAGAAAGAGCGCTTTCAGAACCACCCGGGCACCTACGCCAACGCCCACATGGGGCCCGCTCTCATCAACGAGCACTGCAAGCTCGAAGCCGAGGGAAGACGCCTGCTCAAGCTGGCGGTGGAGAAACTGGGTCTATCGGCGCGCGCTTACCACCGCGTGCTGAAAGTGGCGCGGACCATCAGCGATCTGGCCGGGGAAAGAGACATCTCCCCCCAGCATGTGGCGGAGGCGGTTCAGTACCGCCAACTGGACAGACAGATGCCCGTCTGACTTCGCGGCCTCTGTGTTGAGGTCGACGGGCATTCGCCTTGTTTGTATTTTCAAAAACAGGCGCAGCCGATACATGCTCCTCCATTTTGGGCTATACTGGGCGCATCTCTCACCACAGAGGTTTTCGATATGGGGACAGAATACGCCTGGTTTCTCCCGTCGGCCAGGGCGGGTGACGGCCAAAAGATCAACACCAGGGTGCCTGAGCGAAAACCCACCATCGAGTACCTCTCGCGCGTTGCGAGCGCCGCCGAGCGGGCCGGTTTCGTGAACCTTCTGGTGCCCACCGGCACCCACTGCCTGGACGCCTGGCTCGTGGCCGCGGGCGTGGCGCAGCATACCGAAAGAATCAAATTCTGCGTGGCGTTCCGACCGGGTCTCACCAGCCCCGTATTCGCCGCCCAGACGGCGAACACGCTCGACGCGCTCACCGGCGGACGCCTGACGCTCAACGTCGTCACCGGCTCGAGCCACGCGGAGCAGATGCGCTACGGCGACCACCTCGCACACGATGAGCGCTACGACCGGACGGAGGAGTTTCTGGAGATCGTCACGCGCATCTGGAGCGCTGACGCTCCCATCACCTACAAGGGAAAGTATTTCGACATCAAAGAAGCCGCCTTTTTCCCGATCCACGTCTCGAAACCCTGGCCGCCCATCTATCTCGGCGGAAGTTCGGAGTCCGGCCGCCGGGTGGGGGCGAAATTCTCCGACGTGCACATGATGTACGCCGTAGATGTGGAGACCATTGCCAAGGACGCGCTCGACATGAAGCGGCGCGCCGCGGAGGTCGGCCGCGAAGAGCAGATAAAATTCGGCGTCCGGATGCACATCCTCTGCCGGGAGACAAAAGAGGAGGCGAAAAAAGCCGCGCAAGCACTCATCGAGGGGAGCGACATCTCGAACGTGCAGGTCTGGGCCGACTTGAAGACCAAATCGGAGAGCATAGGCCAGACGCGCGTCAACGAACTGGCGAAGGGCGAGTCGCTCTGGATCACCGACACCTTGTGGATGGGCGTGAACACCGTTCGCGCGGGCCCGGGCGCCTGCCTGGTGGGAACGCCGGACATGATCGCCAAGGCGCTCAAGGAATACGTGGAAGTGGGCGTTCACACGTTCATCCTCTCAGGTTGGCCGCACGTCGAGGAGGTGGAGATATTCGGACGCGAGATCATGCCCCTGCTCGAGGATACGGAGCCCATCACCCTGGAGCCTCCCATGCCCGCCCTCGCGGAATACGATTAAGAATAGGACGCAACGGAAAGGCCGACGCCGGTCTTCTCACCCTCATGGTGCCCGGGGAATTCGGCGGTAGCGGTGGAAAAACCGGGTCTGTCGGCATGCGCCTATCATCGCGTGCTGAAAGGAGCGAGGACCGTCAGCGATCTGGCCGGGGGAAAAGACATCTCTCTCCAGCTCGTGGCGGAGGCGGTTCAGCACCGCCAACCGGACAGGCAGATGCCCGTCTGAACCTCTCGGCTCTCTTCTTGAGATTGACGCGCATCCGCCTTGTTTGTATTTTCAGAATCGGGCGAAGTGAATACACGCGTGTTCATTTCGCGCTATACTGAGCGCATCTTTCACCTCAGAGGTTTCGCATATGGGTACAGAATACGCCTGGTTTCTCCCGTCGGCCAGGGCGGGTGACGGCCACAAGATCAACACGAGGGTGCCTGAACGAAAACCCACCATCGAGTACCTCTCCCAGGTGGCGAGCGCCGCCGAGCGGGCCGGTTTCGTGAACCTTCTGGTTCCCACCGGCACCCACTGCATGGACGCCTGGCTCGTGGCCGCGGGCGTGGCCCAGCACACCGAGAGAATCAAATTCTGCGTGGCGTTCCGCCCCGGCCTCACCAGTCCCGTATTCGCCGCCCAGACGGCGAGCACGCTCGACGCGCTCACCGGCGGGCGGCTGACGCTCAACGTCGTCACCGGATCGAGCCACGTGGAGCAGATGCGCTACGGCGACCATCTCGTACACGATGAGCGCTACGACAGGACGGATGAGTTTCTCGAAATTGTCACACGAATCTGGAGCGCCGACGCTCCCGTCACCTACAAGGGGAAGTATTTCGACATACGGGAAGCCGCCTTTTTCCCGATCCACGTCTCGAAACCCTGGCCGCCCATCTATCTCGGCGGGAGTTCCGAGCCCGGCCGCCAAGTGGGGGCGAAATTCTCCGACGTGCACATGATGTACGCCGTGGATGTAGAGACCATCGCCAAAGACGTGCTCGACATGAGGCGCCGAGCCGCGGAGTTCGGCCGCGAGGATAAGATTCAATTCGGCGTGCGGATGCACATCCTTTGCCGGGAGACCAGGGCGGAGGCGAAAAAAGCCGCGCAAGCGCTCATCGAGGGAAGCGACATTTCGAACGTGCAGGCCTGGTCCGACATGAAGACCAAAACGGAGAGCACCGGGCAGACGCGCGTCAACGAACTGGCGAAGGGCGAGTCGCTCTGGATCACCGACACCTTGTGGATGGGCGTGAACACCGTCCGAGCGGGCGCGGGCGCTTCGCTGGTGGGCACGCCCGACATGATCGCCAAGGCGCTCAGGGAATACGTGGACGTGGGTGTTCACACGTTCATCCTCTCCGGCTGGCCGCACGTCGAGGAGGTGGAGATATTCGGACGCGAGATCATGCCGCTGCTGGAAGATACGGAGCCCATCACCCTGGAGCAGCCCTTGCCCGCACTCGCGGAATACGACTGAAGAGAGAAAAAAACGTCATAGCAACAGAAAAAGGAAATTTTTGATGAACAGTTCCGCCGGCGCGCTTGGCGCCGAATCAAAAAAATGGGTCGACCTCGCCGAATCGCTGGCGCAGGAGAAATTCGCGCCGCGCGCGAAGATGATCGACGAGGAATCGCGCTTTCCGACCGAGAACTATCAGGAACTGGCCGACGCAGGTCTTCTCTCGCTCATGGTACCCAGGGAATTCGGCGGCATCGGCGCGGATTCTCTCACCTACGTCACGGTGCTCTCCAAGATTGCGAAAGGCTGCGCTTCCACGGGCCTCACGTTCAACATGCACAGCGCCGTCGTGGACTTTCTGGGGCAAATCGCCTCCAAAGAGCAGATGGAGCGCTACTTCTCCGAAGTGGTGAACGAAGGCGCCATCTTCGCCTCCATCACGAGCGAGCCGGGCAGCTCCTTCCGCGACAAGCTGGCGGTGCGCACTTCCATTCGCGAGGATAACGGCCTCTACCGCCTTCACGGCAAGAAGCATTTCTGCTCCCTCTCCACAGGGGCGACATATTACTTCACCTGGAGCTACCTCGACGGCGCGGAAACCCTGCAGGAGGGTCTTCTGAACGTGATGATCCCCGCTGCGAGAGAGAACATTGAAATCCTGGATGATTGGCACACGATCGGCATGCGGGGAACGGCTTCGAATTCCCTGATGTTTCACGACGTCGCCGTGAAGTCCGACGAGATCATCGGGGATCCGGGCAGCATTCTGGGCAAGGACATGAGCATGTGGTCTCTGGGATACACCGCCGTCTACATCGGCATCGCGGAGGCGGCCTATCAGTTCACGGTGGATTACGTGAAGAAAACGAAATCGGGCATGGGAGTTCCTCTGGGCGAGCTGGACCGCACGCAGCGCCAGATTGGCGAGATGGCCATGCTGCTCGAGAACGCTCGCCGCGCCGCCGAGAAACTGGGCGCGCTCAGGGGAAACCTCGGCAAGATGGAACTGACCTTCATCCTCAACCAGGCGAAATTCCTGGCGACCGAAGCCGCCAAGGAACTCGCCGAGCAGGGAATCCGCCTGTGCGGCGGTCGCGGGCTTCACCGTTCCCTGCCGCTCGAGCGCCATTTGAGGGACGCGGTGGCCGGCATCGTCATGCCGCCCGCCAACGACCGCTGCCTCGAAACCATCGGGCAAATCGCCCTGGGCCGCGAAGCGAAAACGCTCGATTTTCAGTAGCAATTCATCTAACGGACCTCATGCGCTCCGCCGCAGCCAGAGGACAGACGTCTCTTTGCCGTGCCCATTCACAATAGGGATTCCGCTCTACTCCCTCGTTCCCGCCTTTCCGGCGCGACGCGAGTCCCCATAAGCAGTGAGGCGGCCGTCATCGCCCACATACACAGCATGCACGCCGCCGAAGAAGTGGTGGGGGTGCGCATAATGTGAAACCTCCAAACCGCTCTGCCGCAATGATTCTAAAACCGCCTCATCCACCGCATCCTCAGCGTGCATGGGGCCGATATCCAGGTGCATGCGGGGGGCTTCCACCGCTTCTTGCAGGTTCATCTTCCGGTAGAACAGATTGAGGATGACCTGGGCCACCGCCGTGGGGATGCGGTACGAGCCGGGACTGCCGACGCCCAGTCGCAATTTCTCCCCCTCGAAGACGAGGGTGGGGGCGTAACCCGCCATGGGCCGCTTGCCCGCGCCGAGGGAATTCCCGCGTCCCGGGCGGGGGTCCATCCAGTTCGTGTGGTTGTTCAAGATGACACCCGTGCCCGGCGGCACGACGCCAGAGCCCCACCCCATGCCCAGGGTCTGCGTCTGGCAGACCACGTTGCCTTTGGCGTCCACAACCGTGAAGTGGGTCGTCGAGCCCGGCTCCATGTCGTGAACGTGAATGCCGGGGGTTCGCTTCTCGGATATTGCGGCGGCATATTCCTTGCTCAGGAGTCGTTCCACCGGCATCTCGTAATGGTAAGGGTCCCCATAGACCGAGAACCTGTCGCGAAACGCCGCGCGCATGGCGCGAGCGAGCGCCAGACCGCGCGCCGGCTCATCCGCCTCATCCCATTCGGGCAGGAGGGCTTCTAAAAAATTCAATATCTGGATCAGGATGAGGCCGGAAGAAGGCGGCGGCGCGGTGAGGAAACGCAGGTCCCGGTAACGCGAGGCGAGCGGAGCCATCCACCGCACGCGGTAGTTTAAGAGATCAGACGCCCCCAGATAACCACCGCCGCTATTCACCGCATCCACAATGGCTTCAGCGAGCGCGCCCCCGTAAAAAGCGTCCGCTCCTTTTTCGGCTATCTCGCGAAGCGTTCCCGCCAAATCCGGCTGGGGCAGGAGCGCGCCTTCGGCAAGCGGTTCGCCGGATGCCGAGTGGATTCTCCCGAGTTCAGGATATGCCGCGCAAAGCTCCCTGAAGCGCGGCTCCTCCTGCTGGCGGCGATAGAACCAGCCGACGTGAAAACCCTCATCCGCCAGACGGATTGCGCCCTCGAACAAATCGTCCCAGTCCTTGCGCCCGAATTCGCGGTGAATCGCCTCGAGCCCGCGCAACAACCCCGGAACCAGGACGGAGCGATGGCCCCGGCTGTGCGCCTGGCCTGTGTGTTTTCCGTTTTCATCGCACTCGAAAATGCCGGGTTCCATTCCGAGGGGACACTCATTGCTGAAATCGACGAACCCGGCTCGTTTCTCGCTCTCGCGCCAGATGAGCGCCACGCCGCCGCCGCCCAGACCGGAATAGAAAGGCTCCGCCACACCCAGGGCCAGGGAGACGGCCACCGCCGCATCGCAGGCGTCTCCTCCCTCCTCCATCGCGCGCAAACCCGCTTCCACCGCTTTTTCATGAGCCGCCGCTACGGCGAACATATGGATTCCTCCCGCGTTTTCTCCATTATTGATGCTTGAAGATTATAAGCACACCGAGGCTCCAAGGCGCACGCGTGAGCGCGGGTCGTACCTTGCCATGTCATTTTTTGACTGCCCGCAATGACAAAACTGCATTATTTGCTGTAATTTAAGTGGGTTATCTCCAAATATCGCCGCGTTTCGTATAATCGGCACGTTATTGAGCCACGGACATCTGTGATGACAGATAAACCGCCAGATGGGGAAAATCCCTCCCACACCGGACCCGCCCAGGAGGGGAAAAACCCGCTGTCCTCCAACAAGCGACGCCCCCGGCAAAAGCGCTTCACCCTCTCTTTCGTCAGGAAATTCCTCTTTTTCCTGGCCCTCGGCGTGGGCCTGTTCTTCGCCGCCGAGGCGGGATATTTCTGGTGGCAGCATTGGGAACGATACGTCTCGACGGACAACGCCTATGTGCAGAGTACGCTGACGCCCGTGAGCGTCGAAATTCCGGGCGTGGTGAAAAAACTCCTGGTCAAGGATAACCAGGCGGTCCGGAAAGGGGACCTCCTCGTCGTCCTCGACAAGCGGCGTCACGAGGTGGCTCTCCAGAAAGCCAAAGCCGCCGTCGCCGTCGCCCGCGCGAAGTATGAGGCGAGCAAGGTGTCCGTCACCCATTCCATGGGCCGCGCGAGCGGCCTCCAGCAGGAAGCAAGCGCCCGGCTGGAGACTTTGAGGCGCACCCTGCGCTCGGCCCGCGCACTGCTCGTCCAGAGAAAAAACGAAACGCGCGCCCATGCGGCGACGATGAACCAGGCGCGCGAGGATTTGAACCGAAAACTGCGTCTGCATGGCCAGAAAATCATTTCGGATGAGAACCTGGCGCTTGCGAACGCTTCATATGACGTCGCCAAGGCGAATTACGACGCCTCCGGGGCCGCGCTCAGCGTGGAGGAGAATAAAGTCGCGGCTATCGTCAACCAGATCGTAGAGGCGCAGGCCGCGGTGGCGCTGGCCAAAAACGAGGACCGTTCCCGGCGCATGAAGAGCCATGACGCCGATTCCCTGAAGGCTGAACTCGAAGAGGCCCTGGCCGCCTACAAGGAGAAGGAGCTTCTACTCTCCTACACCGAGGTTCGCGCGCCCGTATCCGGCTACGTGGAGAAATCCGTCGACCCGGGAACCTTCGTGCAGCCCGGGCGTCCCTTGCTGCTCATCGTTCAGCTTGAGAAGGCATATATCCGGGCGAATTTCAAGGAAATCAAACTCGAGGGCATTCACGTGGGCCAGCCCGCGGAAATCGTGCTCGACGCCTATCCGAATCGAACGTTCAAGGGCCACATCGCGAGCCTGTACTCGGGTACGGGTGAGACCTTCTCTCTCCTGCCGCCCGAGAACGCCACAGGAAACTGGGTGAAGGTCACCCGCCGCATTCCCGTGAAGATACTGCTGGATGAAAGACCTCCCTCGAACTTCCCGCTTCTGGTCGGCATGTCCGCCTATGTGACCGTGGACACCAAAACACGGCGCGGCCCCCGCCTGCTGGCGTACCCTGTGGACAAGAAACCGCAAAACCGGAAACCTTGAACGCAAATACGACTTCATCCGCTCCCGGCAGCGGGGAGGAAGCCGCCTCCGGGACAAGTTATCCCTCTCCCTTCAACCGCGCGATGATAACGCTCGCGGTCGTATCGGCCGCGTTCATCTCCATCATGGACGCCAGTATCGTCAACGTGGTGATGCCGCACATGCGCGGTTCGTTCAACGTCGATCTGTCCACCATCACCTGGGTGGCGACCATCTACACCATCGCCCAGATCATCACGATCACCATGTCGGCCTGGTGGAGCACCCTGCTGGGACGAAAGCGCTATTTTCTCGTCTCCTTCGTCTTGTTCACGCTGGCGTCGATTCTCGTCGGCACCTCGCAAACCTTCACCCAGATGCTCGCCTACCGCATCCTGCAAGGGCTCGGCGGCGGCGGGCTCATCCCCGTCGCACAGGCGATATTGCGCGAAACCTATCCGCCGAACAGACAAGGCTGGGCCATGGCCATGTTCGCGGCCGGGGTGGTGTTGGCGCCCGCGATGGGTCCGGTAGTCGGCGGATGGATCACGGAAACGCTGAGCTGGCCATGGGTCTTCTACATCAACGTGCCCGTCGCCGCCGTAGGACTCGCCCTCGTCTCCATCTACGTGTACGACCCGCCCCACATGAAGCGCGGAATCAACAAGGTCGACTGGGTGGGCATCATCCTCATCGGGGTCGGCCTCACCGCGCTTCAGGTCGTCCTGGAACGCGGACAGGACGAGGACTGGTTCGACTCGAACCTCATCATCGTGATGACGATTCTCACCATCCTTACCCTGACGGCGCTGGTCCTCTGGGAGCTCAAGACGGAAGAACCCATCGTCGATTTCAGGGTTCTTAACAACCTGAACCTGAGCGCCTCGTGCTTCGTCGTGCTGATCTTCGGAATCGTGATGTTCGGAACCACCTTCATCCTGCCGCAATTTCTGCAAAACCTGCTCGATCACGGCCCGTATGAAACCGGCCTCGTCATGCTGCCAAGGGGCATCGCCCTGTTCTGCATGATGCCCATCGTGGGCCACCTGTACAATCATGTGGATTACAGGATATTGATGTGCGGCGGCGTCGCGCTGGCCATGACGTCCCTGATTCTGATGTCGGGGCTCTCGTTGCAGACGGACTATTGGGACATGGTGTCGCGCCTCGTCATCCTGGGTTTCGGCATGCCCTTCGTCTTCGTCACCCTGACGACCGTCGCCTTCAGCACCACCGCAGTGGCCGATATCAACTCCGCCACGAGCCTCTACAACCTGGCACGCCGCCTGGGGGGCAACCTGGGGTTCGCCGTCATGGCGATACTGCTCGAACGCCGCACCGCCCTTCATCGCGTGAACATGGTGGGAAACATCACCGAATCGAACGCCACGTTCCTCTCATACAAAGAAACGCTGTCGGAAATGCTCGTCCGCAAGCAAATCGACCCGCACACCGCGCAAACCAAGGCGATGGGCCTCATCGAGCAGACCATCGACAGACAAGCCACCATGCTCGCCTACAACGACATCTATTGGATCATGGGATGGAGCTTCATTTTCGTCATCCCGTTCATTCTGGTGCTGAAAACCAACAAGCAGACGTGAAGTGCGGACGAAGCAGTGACCGGCCACGCAGGGAAAACAAAGGGAATACTCCGGGCCAACAACGGAAAAAGGAGGGTTATTTCTTGGGGTAAATCCCAAAGGGATCCTTCAGCAGCACCTTCCAGACGAAAATGAGTACGACTACGGCCAATATGATGATCGAAAGGGTTTTCATACGGAACCGACTCTCCCTTGAATGCGCGAAAACTGGTGGGTCGCCGGGGAATCGAACCCCGAACCCACGGATTAAGAGTCCGTTGCTCTGCCTAGTTGAGCTAGCGACCCGATATCTGAATGATTGCCGACCGGCGATCATCAACCCGAAGTTAGCACAGCGAGTCGACATAACAAAACCGGCGCAGCCCATCGACTCCCGAACATTTTGAGGAAAAACACCTCTCACCTCCCCGGATGAAAATCCTCCAGGAGAACATGAAGACGCGAATTCGGGGTTCCCGCGCGTCTTACGGCTCTCGGGTCTATTCGGATGCGGACTACCTTTCTGGAATCAGGCCGCGGGGACTGAAGCGCAGGACCATCAACAGGATGACTCCCATGACCATATGACGCATGTGGGCCGCGCTTTCCATCAGGTGCCGACGCAGAGGACTGTCCTGCGCGAAACCCGAAGTGAGTAGTTCCATGACCCACAAACCGATGGGTTCGGCTTCGACCCAGAAAAACCAGATCACGAAACCGCCCAGAACCGCGCCCCGGTTGTTCCCCGACCCGCCGACGATAACCATCACCCAGATGATGAAAGTGAAGCGGAGCGGCTGGTAGGAAGCGGGCGTGAACTGCCCGTCCAGGGTGGTGAGCATGGCTCCGGCGACGCCGACCACCGCCGAGCCCAGGATGAACACCTGCAGATGGCGTCCCGTGACGTCCTTCCCCATGGCGGAAGCGGCGAGTTCGTTGTCCCTTATGGCGCGCATCATCCGCCCCCACGGGGAATGGAGCGCCCGCCCGGAGAACCACAACACCACGAGAAGGACGATGGCGAACAGCCCCGCGTAGCACAATTTAACGAAAATGGAAGAGAACTCCACGGGCGATACGCCCAGCAACGCAGCCCAGTCCCGGAACCAGGGGGCCTGCTGAAGATCCACCTCATAAGGCACGGGGCGGGGCAGTCCGCTCACGTTCTTCACGCCGCGGGCCAGCCAGTCCTCGTTCTTCAGGACGGCGATGATGATCTCCGAAATACCCAGCGTGGCGATTGCCAGATAATCGGCCCTGAGGCCCAATGCGATCTTTCCGATTGCCCAGGCGACGGCGGCGGCGAACAGACCGCCCGCGACCCAGGAGAGCAGGATGGGCAGCCCCAGGCCGCCCAGGAACCCGGCTTTGGTCGGGTCCACGGCCTCGATGGCCTCCACGGCGGGGAAAAAGAACGCCCGCGCGAGAAAATAGCCGCCGATGATGATGAAGGCGAGGAGGAGTTTCCGCGGCACTCCGGCGGGAGCGCGCCTGGCGACGAAAACGGCTGCCAGAATCGTCGCCAGAGAAATCGCCAGAGCGACGATGACGCCCGCACCGCCCGCTCCCCAGGCCGCCGGGACGGGCGCGACGGAAACGAGAACCGCCGTCACTCCCCCCAGCGCCGCAAACCCCAGGACGCCGAAATTCACGAGTCCGGCGTAGCCCCACTGTATGTTGACGCCCAGAGACATGATGGCCGATATGAGGCAGAGGTTCAGAATCGTCAGCGCCAGGGGCAAACTCTGGATCACACCGACCAGAGCCAGAGCCGCGAACATGGCCGCGAACATGCAGATGGTGCGCATGTTCTCTCTCCTGTGGGCCGCAGGGTTCATGGAGATCTCCTCCCGAAGATGCCGGTGGGCCTGAGCAGCAGCACCAGCACCAGAATGACGAAGGAAACCGCGAATTTGTAATCCGTGGACAGCAGTTGCACCAATCCTTGCGGCGCCCATTCTCCCGGCGTGAGGTAGGCGAGGAATTTCCTGTAGGCGTAAGTGAGAGCAATCTCGGAGAAAGCAATAGTGAAGCCGCCGGCGATTGCGCCCAGCGGGTTGCCCAGACCGCCGACGATGGCGGAGGCGAAGATGGGCAACAGAAGGTTGAAATAGGTGAACGGCTTGAAACTCTTGTCCAGGCCATACAGGACGCCGGCGATGGTGGCGAGCGCCGCCGCGATGATCCAGGTGGTGCGCACGACCCGCTCCGGGTCGATCCCCGAGAGCAGGGCCAGGTCCTCGTTGTCCGAGTATGCGCGCATGGATTTGCCGGTGCGCGTGCGGTTCAGAAACCAGAAAAGCGCCGCCACGACAATGACGGCCGTCAGGATGGTCAGCCCCTGCGTGGTCTTGAAGGCGACGCCCTCATCAAGGCCGCTCAGGCGCTTGAAGGCCGGCGCCGTGATGATGAAGCGCTGCCCGTCGACGAACCACCTGTCGCCGGGCCCGATGATGAAGCGCACCACGCTGTTGTAGACGAACATTACCCCGACCGAGACGATC
This sequence comes from bacterium, assembly GCA_022825065.1. Lineage (GTDB taxonomy): Bacteria > UBA8248 > UBA8248 > UBA8248 > UBA8248 > Bin107. The sequence goes on along the minus strand of JAJDYR010000018.1, from coordinate 25,523 downwards.
ATCAACACCTCGGGCTTCGCTTTCACCCGGCGATAGAAACGATACACCCAGCGATCGATCAACAGGCAGAGGGCTACCGTGCAGAGGACGCCGAACGGCAGGGCCAGCAGGGCGGTCGGCAGCGGGGAGATCGAAACGTCCCAGTATTGCAGCACCCAGGTGAACAGGATGGTCGCCATGGCCCCGAAGGCCATGGTGTCTCCCTGGGCGAAATCCGAAAAGCGCAGGATGGCGTATATCAAGGTGACGGCGAGTGCGCCCAGCGCCAGTTGGCTGCCATACGCCATGGCGGGAACGATGACGAAATTCGACAACAGGACCAGCGCGTTCAGGATGCCGTCCATCGCCTCAGCCGCCCAGGAACGCCCGGCGGACATCCGTGTTCATCATCAGGGCCGGGCCGGTGTCGGTATAGCGGTTTCGTCCCCCCACGAGGACGTAACCCCTGTCGGCGATGGCGAGGGCCTGGCGGGCGTTCTGCTCCACCATCACAACGGCGATGCCGTCGCCCGCGATGTAGAGGATCCGCTCGAACAACTCGGTCATCACGATGGGCGAGACCCCCGCCGTGGGCTCGTCGAGCATCAGCACCTTCGGGCGGGTCATGAGCGCGCGGCCCACCGCCACCTGCTGGCGCTGGCCCCCGGAGAGTTCGCCCGCGATCTGGCGGCGCTTCTCCTTCAGGACCGGGAAGAGGTCGAAAACCTGCTCCATGGTGTCCGCAATGTCGTCCTGGCGGATGAAGGCCCCCATCTCGAGGTTTTCCTCCACCGTCATGGAGGTGAAGACGTTTCCGGTTTGCGGCACCAGGCTCATGCCCCGGGCGACGCGCTCCTGGGGTTTCAGGCCGGTGATGTCCTCGCCATCCAGGCGAACCGACCCCTCGCGCATGTCCAACATGCCCAGGATTGCTCTCATTGCCGTGGATTTACCCGAGCCGTTGGGGCCGACGATGACCGTGATTTCTCCGGATCGGGCGCCGATGGTGCACTCGTGAATGATGTCCGGCCCGCCATAGCCGCCGGTCATGTTCTCGCCGATGAGATAATCTTCCGAATCATTCATCGTCATCGGCCCGGTTCGGTTTGTCTTTGCGGCGCCCGCCCAGATAGGCCGTGATGACCTGCTCGTCGGCTTTCACCTCCTCGGCGGAGCCCTGTGCGAGAACCGCGCCCTCAGCCATGACGATCACCGGATCGCAAAGGCGCGAGATGAATTCCATGTCGTGCTCTATCATGCAGAACGTATAGCCGCGCTCGCGCTGCAAACGCAGGATTGCGTCGCCCAGCGTTTTGAGCAGGGTGCGGTTGACGCCGGCGCCCACCTCGTCCAGAAGAACGACCTTGGCGTCGACCATCATGGTGCGGCCAAGCTCCAGAAGTTTCTTCTGGCCGCCGGAGAGGTTCCCTGCCAGTTCGTCCGCCACTCGCTTGATTTCGAGAAACTCAATGACTTCATCGGCCCTGGCGCGAACGCGCTCTTCTTCCGAGCGCACGAGCGCGGGCCGCAGCCAGGCGCCGAGCAGATTTTCCCCCGACTGGCCCGAGGGCACCATCATGAGGTTTTCACGCACCGTCAGGGTGGGGAATTCCTGCGCGATCTGAAAGGTGCGCAGCATACCCATGGCGCAGAGTTCGTGGGGCTTGAGACCGGTGACGTTCTCCCCGTCCAGATAGACGCTGCCCGACGTGGGGCGATGAACCCCGGCGATGACGTTGAACAGCGTGGTCTTGCCGGCGCCGTTGGGGCCGATCAGCCCGGTGATGCGGCCGCCGTCGATGGTGAGGGAAACGCCATCGACGGCGCGAATGCCGCCAAAGTGCATGTGGAGATCAACAACCGAAATCATGAAACCCACAAAGAACGCCAGGCCTCGTCGCCCGGCCGCCTCGCATGGAGCGAACCCCCGACAAACGATCCGTCTAGCGGTAGCGCACGGTGGTGATTTTCCCACCCTTCACGAGTATCTCGCGGTAGTTGCCTGCGCTCTCGCCGGGTCCTATCAACTCAACCGCAGAGGCGCCCACGTAATCGACGTCGCCGCCTTTGGCGAGGATCTTCAGCGCCTTGGCCAGTTCACCGGGATAAATCTTCTCGCCCGGGGCGTTGGCGACCATCATCACCTTGTCCTTGAGCTTCATGCTATTGCTGGAGCCGGCCGCCTGCATGGCCAGCAGGATCAAAGCCGCGGCGTCATAGGACTCGGGCACGAACGGGGTGCCCCCCTTGAAGCCCGCCTTCTTTGCCAGCGCGCCGAGTTTCGCGGCGCCGGGGCTGTCCGTGCCCGGGACGGTGCCGTAAGAACCATCGAGCGCTTTGCCGATGGCTTTCGGCAGGCTCTCGGCGATCATGCCGTCGGGCAGCAAGAAGGTCTCGAACGCGCCGGTATCGACCGCCGCCCGGATGACGCCCTTGCCGCCCTGGTCCACGTAACCGGCGACGATCAGAACGTCGCCGCCCGCGGCCGAAAGGGCGCCGACCTCCGCCGTATAATCCGCCTTGCCGTCTTCGTGCGCCGCGGAAATCGTGATCTTGCCGCCGGCCTTCTCGAAGTTGGTCTTGATGCTGTCGGCCAGACCCTTGCCGTAATCGTTGTTGGTGTAGGTCAGGGCCGCCGACTTGACGCCTCTTTCCTTCAAAACGTCGCTGATGACCTGCCCCTGCCGGGCGTCGGAGGGGGCGGTGCGGAAAAAGAGGCCGTTGTCCTTGATGGTGGAAAGAGCCGGCGAAGTCGCCGAGGGAGAGATCATCACGACCCCGTTGGGCAGGGCCACGTTCTTCAGTACGGCAATGGTGACACCCGAACAATCGCCGCCGACGATGGCGTTGACCTTATCGGACGTGACCAGACGCTCGGCCGCCGCCCTGGCGGCAGCGGAATCGGTGCAGGTGCTGTCGCCGCGTACTGAAACCACCTTGGCGCCGCCCAGCAAGGCGCCGCTGTCGCTGACTTCCTTGATCGCCAACTCGGCTCCCTTGGCCATGCCCGGCGTCAGGGATTCGATGGGACCCGTATAACCGAACAGGACGCCCAGCTTGATTGTTTCGGCACTGGCCGTCGCGCTTGCAAGTAAAACCAAAGCCATAGCAACCAGCAGTTTTTTCATCTCCTCATCTCCTTAGCAGAATCATCGTTGGAAAATATAGTGATCAGAGCCCTCAATGTGGATGAAACCGATTATACACAAACCCGGAAGAATCGTCGAAAAAATTTTCAAAACAAGCGATTCCGCGCGCGCCGCGCACTGATGATTATCGCGCCGGGGAAGTAAAAAGTCTCGGGATGTATGTTTCCGGGTCTGTCCGCCAGAGCGGCGCACAGTACCGGACGAAGGCGCCGTAGACCACATTCGCAATCTCCGAACGCTCCTATATTTTTGACTTTGTGATGTTTCTCATGATTTTCAGGTGGCACGCCCGGTAGGACTCGAACCTACAACCTTCGGATCCGAAGTCCGACGCTCTATCCAATTGAGCTACGGGCGCGTGATATCCGTTGGTCTTGTCCGGAACCCAGGTTCCGCTCAAGATAATGTGAACGCTGTGGGGTGAGTGAGGGGATTTGAACCCCCGACCTCCGGGGCCACAACCCGGCGCTCTAACCACTGAGCTACACCCACCATGTCTTCATTCCCCTCACCTGCGCGTGGCCTCGCATCGGAGAGGGGAGCGCCGCGATTTCCAAAAAAATGGTACGCCCGGCAGGATTCGAACCTGCGACCTACGGATTAGAAGTCCGTTGCTCTATCCGGCTGAGCTACGGGCGCCCGACTCGGCGACTTTTCCGTGGCGACCCATTCGCAGGCGCCGCTTTCCGCCCGAAAGGCAAGAGAAAATATCACAAATCGGGATCGTCAACAACGCCTTGATGAGGATGCCCATCGCGGGCGAGAAGTTTCAAATCGATAAGAACGAGTTTGACATCCGGGGGGAAGCGGGGAGAAATCCAAGGCGATGAAACGCGCTGATAAATCCGGCACGCACACGCATGGGGCCTTCCGGCCCCGCCCCGCGAGCGCCCCCTTCTCCCCAAATTTTTGCACTGAGCAATTCAGTATAAGGAAACCGCCGGAAATGTCCAGCGGCGTTGGAGAATTTGCAATTTCACCAGGAGCGCGCACCATAAGCGGCCGTGATAAACGGAATCCTACTCCCCCTCGAAGGGTTTCCTGCGCACCCGGCCCTCGCCCACCAGGGCCGCCTTCATGAGGAGGATCAGGGTATTGGTCCTGGGGATGAGGTGGATGAAGCGGTCGAGTTTCTGATCGATCACGTCGATTTCGCTCTCAGAAAACCCCAGCGCCGCCGTCCGCTCCCTGCTCAGATCGACGGCGAAGGGAAATTCCTGGGCGGCCGTAGCCGCTGCGCCCTGCGCCTGCGTGACGGTGATCAGGTAGCCCGCCTTCGCCATCTCTTCTTTCAAGAACGGCCAGACGCGCTCCAGGAAGGCGGGATGATGCCCCAGAGCGCGCCAGACGCTGCCCAGCCCACCGGTCGCCTCACGGATTTCCTGATACAGCGTGCCCAGAGAATCGTCCACGGCGGCCGGGTCCACGAGGCTTTCCGCACGCATCGAGGCGGGCGGACCGGTGGGCAGTGCATCGGTGTCCGCCTCGGAACCGGGCCGGATGCCGCCGATCTTCATGCCGTTGAGCGCGCCCTTGAGCGCCGCTACGAGAATGAGGTTTTTGGGATTCGCGTCGTTGTATATGTCCAGGACGCCATCGACCGCGTCGATGTCTTCCGGGGAGTAGCCGCAGTCGTCTTCCAGCTCTTCGCCCACGTCGGGCACGTCGGGCGGCATGGGCGGAGCCATCCGCATCCTCAGGTTGTCCGCACAGCGCTCGAAATAGGCGACCGAGGCGTTGGGCCTGAGCGCCTCCCAGGCCGCGCAAAAGTAATCCCCGTGCACCGCGAGTGTTCGGTAGATGAGGTTCACCTGCGTGCTGCGGAGCACCTGGCGCATATCTTCATAAATCGCCGCAACCCGTCCCGTGGCGCGGTCTTCTGAGATTTCATCGAAAGCGACGGGTTTCATCATTGTCCTCTTCAAGGCCGTAAGACGAAAAGCGCAGCAGCAGCCTGGTGAGACGCCGCGCGAATCGCCCAGAGTATAGGGGCGGCGATGGGATGGAACAAGCCGGTTTCATCTCCAGAACACATCAGAATCAAAAAAAGCAAGAATCCCCTTGACAGGAAATTTGAATCGATATATATTTGATTTAATCAAATATTGAGAAGAAACATATTTGATAACCATTAGCAAAAAGCTGGCGCCCGGCGAAAGGGTTCAGCCAAGAAGATTCGGGAACGAGAACAATAGAGGAGTTTCTACAGAATGAACACCACGCCGCAAGCCTGTTGCGAAGGCACAGCACTCGAAACCCACGACCTCGGCGCGCGTCTCCACGTGGCGCTCGATAATCTCTTTCACCAGAAAAAACCCGCCGACAGAGAGGCGGTGTGCTGCCACGACATCACCCACAACCAATGGACGCTCCTCCAAATGCTCGCCGATACGGATTCGGAACCCCTCCCCATGGGGGTGATCGCCCGGCGGATGCGCCTCACCCCGAGCGGCGTCACGCGCTGCGCGGACCCGCTCGTCGAGCGCGGACTCATCGAGCGCTGCATGAAGGAAGGAGACCGCCGCGTATGCTGCCTGGGTCTGAGCGAGGCGGGCGCGGCGCTTCACGCGGCCATATCGCAAGATTGTGCGATCGAGGACGGCATGCTGCTGGACAAATTCTCCCCCGACGAGCAAGAAGAAATCGTCCGCGCGATAGAAAAACTCGCGCGCGCCGCCGAGGAGTTATCTTCATGATCACCGAAGTGAAAACAACACCCGTCGCAGAAAGCCCTGCGTCATCCGCCGAGGAGGCCTCCTGCTGCGCGCCGGAGGCGAAAGCCAGGTGGACTTCCCCCTACCTCTGGGGCTTCATATCGATAGGCGCGCTTTTTGCGCTCATCCTGTGGGCGGGTGCGGAACGTGAAGTCTCCGCCGGTCTCATGGCCGCCGAGATCAAGCGAAACCTCTTGTTCATGCTGAACAGCTTCTGGGGCATCGCGCCCTTTTTCCTCCTGAGCGTCGGGGTCTCCGCGTGGGTCACCGTCGCCGGATACGCCGACAAGATAAAAGCGGTGTTCGACAAGCGCCAGGGCATGGCCATCGCCGGCGCCGCGTCAGTGGGCGCCGTGGTTCCGTTCTGCTCCTGCGGCGTCATCCCCCTCATCGCCGCCATGCTGGCAAGCGGCGTGCCGCTTGGACCTGTGATGGCCTTCTGGATCAGCTCACCGTTGATGAGTCCCGAAAAATTCGTGCTGACGGCGGGCGTTCTGGGAACGGACTACGCCGTCGCGCGGCTCGTGAGCGCCATCGTCATTGGAGCAGGAGCCGGCTACGCCACCTACCTCATCGGGCGGGGCGGGAGACTCGACGGTGAGTTGAGGAGCATCGTCGCGCCAGGCGCGCAAGAAACCCAGGGTGAAACCCGGATGCACAGGCCGTCCTTGAGCGGCTTCACCGCCCAGGCGAGCAGCGTGGGCCTTTATCTCGCCAAATGGCTGGCCGTGGCGTTTCTCCTGGAGGCGCTCATCGTCCACTACGTCGACCCCGCGTGGATAGGCGCGATACTCGGAAGCGACAACCCCTGGTCGATTCCGCTGGCGAGCGCCGTGGGAATACCGCTCTACACCTCGGGCGTCGCGGCCATTCCCATCACCAAGGGGCTCATCGCCGCCGGCATGGGCGGGGGCGCGGCCATGGCCTTTCTCATCGCGGGTCCCGCCACGTGCGTACCCGCCATGGCCGGCGTGTGGGCGCTGGTGAAGCGCAAGGCCTTCGCCATCTACCTGACGGCCGGCATCCTGGGCTCACTCATCGCGGGATACGCCTTTCAGCTTCTCGTCCGGTCTTGAGGCTTCAGGCCCCCCGTCCCCGGGGGGCCTTCGGATTTTCTCCATAAACAATCCCCCTGCTCCTCTCGACAAGATGCGCTCATAACCGTAATCTCCCGGAAAATTTCCCACCATATCCTCTTATTGCTTACTATGGAGATACTTGACCATGCCGATTTCCCTTCACGCCGCCGAATACTCCGAGCCCAGCAACATGAGCGTTGGCTACGTCATCACCACGCCCGAGGTGCGCTCGCCCCTGATGCCGGGCGTGCGCGGGAATTTCGGCGAAAACCTGGGCGTCCTCAAGGATTTGGGCTACGACACGCTCGAAGTCGCCATGCGCGATCCCGAGGACCCCGACGCCCAGGGGGTGGAGGCGGAAATCGCCCGGGCGGGTTTTTCGGTGACGATGATAGGCTCGGCTCCCAGCGAGCTTCAGGACGGGGTGATGATGTGCCACCCCGACGCCGAGGTCCGCGAGGCGGGCGCCGCCCGGCTGCGCTCGCTGATCGATGCGGGCGAGAAGCTGGGCGCCCTGGGCGTGAACATCGGCCGGTTCCGCGGCACGTGCATCCCCGGCGAGATGTGGGAGACCTCGAACGGCTGGATGCGCGACGCGATGACCGCAGGCGCGGACTACGCCGCAGAACGGGGCATGAAGATCTACATCGAGCCCTACAACCGCTACGAGACGAACTTCATCAACACCGTGCAACAGGGAATGGAATACGTGAAAGAGGAGAACCACGCAGGCCTCGCTCTCATGATCGACAGCTGCTGGATGAACTCCGAAGACGCCTCCATCCCCGGAGCCATCTTCGCCGCGCGCGATTGGATAGAATACGTGCACGTGGCCGATTCCACGCGCGGCTATCCGGGTTCGGCCCACATCCACTTCGGCGACTTCATCCGCGCGCTCAGGGAAATCGGCTACGAGGGCGTGCTCTCGGTGCAGATCGACCAGAAACCCGCCTTCCAGGTCGCGGCGGAGCGGAGCATCCGGCTGCTCAGGTGTTATTTGTGAGGTCCGGGGATTGAGGTGTCCCTGCTGCCTCGAGCAATCGGTATCTTCTCGAGATGAGCGTCGACGGTCTGAATGATTTCCCTGGTTAGCGGAAGATTTGTCTTTTCGGCCTGCCAAAGCTGATGAAACAGGGCCACGGTTTCATGGGCTGTATCAAGAACCAGCTTCTCGGGTAACAGCGCCTTGGCCGCAAGGTGAGCCAGTTCGTCTGCAGAGAATTCACTGAAACGCTTGGTTCGACTGAAATTCAGCGCAGCCTTCTCATCCGGGATATAGGATATCGTCGACACGAAATCGTAGGCGGGGGCGAGCGCCGCGCGCCGCCGGTCAGGATAAATCAACGACCAGTTTTTCAAATGCATATCGGCATTACCGATCAACGTATTGAACGTCAGCCTGCGAATGAACTCAGCGATATCCGCATCACCGCCTTCCATGGCAATGACTTTGGCAATACTGCGATAATTCGCTCTCTCGTATTTTTTGTCTGGATAGACACCGAAGACTTGCGCGAAGTCCTCCATGTGAACGGGTATGCCACCCTCCAGCCGGTCAAAACGCTGTATGGCAAGTGCTTTTCCTTGCAGCCTGCCGATATCTTCAGGCAGATTTCCGATCGCATCGACATCAACCAGTTTGAGAGTCGGCACGTCAATACCTACAAGACGGGCCAGGGTCATCATTGCATATTCGTTCTCGGGTACACCTGCGAATTCACGCGAAGGCAACTTTATGATCCACGAGCCGCCGACGCCCCTGGCGGGAATCGTCAAACCACCGCTGGCCTCGGCAATCGCTGAAAACTTGAGTTGTACGCCGGCGAGTGAAAAGCGCAGTGTAGTTTCATACGGGCTCCCGTCATCCTGATTGACATGAACGTCCGGCGGCCATGCTTCACCATCGGCGGGCTGGATCGTAATCGCCCCCGGAAGATCGCTACCGAGTGCCCGGAGCAGAAAAAACTCACGCGCGGGACTCACACCGGCGTGTCCGGCGAGATAAGCACGTAAATGTCCCTCCGGCAACAGATTCGAAAAAAACGGCAACACGCTTGCCCGGGTCGGACGAAAGTCGGTGATCAACTCACCAAACTCGTCCTTGAAACCCAGCCCGAGCACAGGCCGATTCTCATCTGAAATATACTCGTCGTTGAAAGCAAAAAGCGTGCGGTCGCCATCTACGCGCGTCAGCGTACCGATTGGAACACCGTAAAGCAGGACGTCCAGGACAACGACATCAGACATGGTCGTCTTCTTCCAGCCGATAAACCGGGCGCGCGGATTCTCCCGTCTCTCTGTCAGACAAACCATGCGCAAGCGTATTTCGGAGACTGCGAAGCTGGAAAAGAGAAGCGCGAACAGCGTCCAGACTCTCCGGGTTATCCCTGAAGGACTTCACCGCATCCTCGGCGTTGCGAATCGTCTCGATGTCGTGACGTGGAATCAGGAAATGCTGAAGATCTCTGACATGACGCTGAAACTCAGCCAATTCAGTCACCTTAGGGTGTAATTTTATAAGAGCAGCAATATGACGCTGAAGACGCCGAAGTTCCCGAAGCGTCCGACGTACACGCCCGCGGGCGAAGAGGTTGCTCTCTACACTGTCTCGTACAATCGACTGAACGGCCGGGACGGCCTTGCGCGGCGCGAGCACCACCTCCAGTTCCAGAACACGAGCCAGCTTCACGAGGTTGGAAACACGGAGATCGACGGTATTGTTCTCGATCTTCGAGATATGGGCCTGCGGCACGCCGGTCTGCTCGCTCAGCGCGCGCTGGCTCAGCCCCTTGCCCTCTCGGGCGCTTTTCAGCATATCGGCTATATGTTCCGTCGAATACACCATATTTAATTCCTTTTGATATATTAAAACATAATAATAATATATTTTTATATATCAATATCAGGCTGAATTCAAGACTCAACAGATAAAACAATGAATAATTTTATTCGATACGCTTTCGTAGAGCACAAAGAGCAAAGGCCGCTCCGAAGAGTGGCCCTTGAGCCGACAGCACGCTGCCGACGGGTATATTCCACCTACTCTATAACCGGATAGACGTGCCCGCAGTCGGCAAGGGCTCGCCCCTGCTTCTCGCACTCCCCGCGCATAATCTTGGTGACGATATGGGCCGGGAATGCGGGGAAAATTCTGACGACTCTCTTCTCCTTCTCGTCTACATCGCATCCGGCAATGCGGCCCGAGGCGGTGGGTTCTCCCTCGTGGGCAGAAGGCGGATATGGTCGCCCGATTCTTCCTCGGCGCGGACGAGTTCGATGTGCGCCTGTAAGTTGAGCCAGAACTCGGGCTCGACGCCGAACCAGTGGCCGAAGCGCAAGGCCGTATCGCCGGTGACCGATCTCTTGCCGTTGATGATCTGGCTCACCCGGTTGGGCGGCACCTCAATCTGGCGCGCGAATTCGGTGGGCGTCACGCCGAGTTCCGCCAGTTCGTCCTTCAAAATCTCGCCGGGATGAACGGCTCGCTTGAGCACTTGTTTTTCTCCCCTCATGAATGATAGTCGACAATCTCGACTCTACTCGGCCCCGAGGTTCCATCTGGCCATTCGAAGCATATCCGCCATTGCAAGTTGATTCGGATAGAGTACTGTCCTTTCCGACTTCCACTGAGCGCCTCCAATCTATTGCTCGGTAAGGCCCTTAACGTCTCAAGGGAAGGTGCCGCGTTTAGAATCGAAAGGCGTTTCGTAGCTTGCTGCTCAAATCCATGAAAGTCCCTCACGAACCTCCCACTGGCGAATCGCTCTGTTTTCCTGTCCCGATAATCAAGGATCATAGCGCCTCATTATAGATAATTGACGCTGGACGTCAAGGGTAAATACACTAAAACCTCCAGATGAATCCTACTTCTCGCATTCCCCGCGCGCGATCTTGGTGGCGATGTGGGCCGGGAATGCGGGGAAAATCTCAATGATTCTCTTTTCCTTTTCGTCACGTACGACGACGGTGTGGGAATACCTTCTCGACAGGAAAAACCCCGTGAGGCGAAAACGTCCGAAGGGCTGCCAGGTGAGGATGAAGGGATAGGTGGCGTATTTTTCCTTGTTGAAGGGCCGCGAAATGAGGAGTTCCCCCTCGCCGCCGATGGGGTAGGCCAGCTTCTTGAACTCGCCCTTTTTGCGCTCCACCAACCAGACGGCCAGATCGCGCTTGTCGGCCGGAATCGTGATACGCACGTTCTGCTCGACCTTGTAGCCGTTCAGGATGGTGTAGCTCACCCGGCATTTGAACACGCTTTCCACGTTCGTCTCCGCCGCAGCGGAAACACAAGTGGCGAGCACTGCGATGACACAGACGATGCGCTTCATCCTGAAACCTCAGGATTCAAGAGGTCGTATTCAGCGGCGAACACCTCATATTATGGACGATTCGAGCGGATCATTTCCACCGGTGCGCCGGAAGGAGTGAAACTGAAACCCGTACAACGGAATGCGGCAGCCCCCAACGAAAACCGCCCCGGAGCCGATGCCCCGGGGCAGTAACGTTCTGCAGCGTGGTTCAGCCGCTCCTGTTCGGGTCCAGGGCGTCGGGTTCGGGGTATTCCTCCGGCCAGTGGTCGACCATCGTCTTGTAGTAGGTCTTGACCTTCCCGCCGTCCAGGTGGAGGGATTTCTTGATCTTGTCGACCTCCCGCTGCTCTTCGAGCGGGATGCCGAGCGAATCCATGTAGCGGTTGAAGAGGTTGAACAGCCCGCTCACCATCGTGAGTTCGACGATCTCGGCTTCGGAGAAGTGCTTGCGTACCTCCTCGAACACGTCGTCTCTGGAGCGCGCGGTGTTGAGCGTCACGTGTTCGGCCCACAGGATGGCCGCCTTCTCGCGCGGGGTGAACAAATCCGATTCCATGTAGCCGTCGGTGCCGATGACTTCCACCTGCTCGGGGCTGATGCCGGCCGCTTGACCAAGCGACGTGTTGTGCGCGTATCAGTAGGCGCACCCGTTGAGATGGCTCGTCTTGATGACCACCATCTCCTTCACCTTGGTCTTGAGCAGGCTGCCGCCGCCCTCGCGCTGGAGCGTCGCCACGAAGGGCAGCATGGCCTTGGCGACGTGGGGGGTCTTGGCCAGCACCCGCATCGAATGCGGCACGCGGCCGAGCATGGCGGTGGTCGCCTCATAGAAGCGGGCCACGTCGGCGTCCGCTTCCTCGGGCTGAATCATTTCAATTCTGGACATACTCGAACTCTCCTATCGCTTGCAACCTGAGAAATCATGACAAAGCCTTCATCACCGGCCATGCTCACCGCTCAGCGGCCCACAGCCGAATCCGCATAAATTTCCCCTATTATGAACCATCCGCCGCCTCACGGGCCAGCCACTCCCGGAATTCCGCGAGCGCGATTCCCCGGTGGCTGATGCGGTTTTTGACCCCGAGCGGAAGCTCCGAGACGGAGCAGCCGTGCTCGGGCAGATACATGAGCGGGTCGTAGCCGAATCCGCCCTCCCCCTGCGGAGCGCGCAGTATCCGCCCGTGCAGCGCGCCCTCGAAAAAACCGAACCAGCCATCCGGCTTCAGATAAGCCAGCACGCAAACATAGCGCGCGCCGCGCCCGGCATCGGGCACCTCGCGCATCCTGTCGAGCAGGAGCGCGTTGCGCCCCGAATCGTCCAGCCCATCACCGCCGAAGCGGGCGGAGCGAACGCCAAGCTCGCCGGGCAGCGCATCCACCTCCACGCCGGAATCGTCGGCGAGGGCGGGAAGGCCGCTCGCCTCGCACGCCGCCCGCGCCTTGATAAGCGCGTTTTCCGCATACGTGGAGCCGGTTTCCTCAACTTCGAATTCAAAACCCGCTTCAGCGGGGAGAAGGAGTTCGACGTCCATCCCCTCGAGGGCGGCGCGCACCTCGCGCGCCTTGCCGGGATTCCCGCTCGCAAGAACGATCTTCATTTCGCTCAGGCGTATTTCGCCTGAATCTCCAGGAGTTCCCGGACCCCCTTTTCCGCCAGGGCGATCATTCGGTTCAGATCGCTTTTTCGAAACGGGGTCTGCTCGGCCGTTCCCTGAAGCTCCACGAAGCGGCCCCCGCCGGTCATCACGACGTTCATGTCCACTTCGGCAACTGAGTCCTCCGAATAGTCCAGGTCCAGCATGGGAACGCCCCCGACCACGCCGACGCTCACGGCGGCCACCGCCTCCCGGATGGGGGATTCGGCGATGCGCTCCTCCGCAAGCAGGGCGTTCACCGCGCGCGCAAGCGCCACGTAGCCCCCGGTGATGGCGGCGCACCGCGTGCCGCCGTCGGCCTGAATGACGTCGCAGTCGATGTAGATCGTCAGCCCATCAATCTTGGAAAGATCGACCACAGAGCGCATCGAGCGTCCGATGAGCCTTTGAATCTCCTGGCTGCGGCCGGCGCGCGCGCGTTTTCTGTCCACCCGCCAGGGAGAACTGCCCGGCAGCATGGCGTATTCCGCCGTCACCCATCCCTCGCCCGAATCGCGCTTGTGGGGCGGCACGCGCTTCTCGACCGAGGCGGCGCACAGGACCCGCGTGTCGCCCACCGAGATGAGGCAGCTTCCCGCGCAGGTGTTCACGTAATCGGGCTCGACACGGATTTCCCGGTTCTCATCGGGAAGCCTCCCGTCCGCGCGCACCATCTCGCCCATTCCTTTTCTTGCCATGCTCTCTCCCTATCGAATGCGAATGACTTGCCAGGTGCAGAGGATACTACGAAGATTTCACGCCCAAAGCCAGAGAGGAAGACCTATGCGGCGGGGGCGGTGTATTTGGTCTCGCGAAGGCCCACGGCGCGCCTCAAGCTCCGTACGAAATTCTGGGCCGCGAGATAGATGCACGGCACGAGGAAGAGCGTGAACAGGGTGGAGAGCGAAAGCCCGCTTAACACGACCAGCCCCAAAGGCTTGAGCATTTCCGATCCCTTCCCCCAGCCGCTCGCCAGGGGGGTCAGCGCGATGATGGTGGTGAGCGTGGTCATGAGAATCGGGCGCAGCCTCGTCGACGCCCCCTCGATGATGGCCTCTCGTATCTCCATCCCCCGTTCTCTCAGGCGTTCGACGTAGTCGATCATCACGATGGAGTTGTTCACCACGATGCCCACGAGCAGGATGACGCCGATGAGCACCGTCGAGCCGAAGGGGGTGCCGGTGAGGTAGAGACCCACGAGCGCGCCGGTGAGCGCGGGCGGCACGGCGAAGATGATGACCAGGGGGTTTACGAGCGAGTCGTACTGAACGGCCAGCACCGTGTAGACCAGGAAAATGGCGAGAAGCGCCAGGATGAAAAGCTCGCGGTTCGATTTCTTCAGGTTCTCCTCATCCTCGCCGGGCAGGATGAAGTAGCCCCTCGGCACGTTGACGTCTTTCAGGCGCGCACGCACGTCCGCTCCCACTTCGCCCAGAGAGCGGCCCTGGATGTCGCCCGTTATCTGGATGAGGCGGTTCTGGTCCGTGCGGGGAATCACCGAACTGCCCTGCCCGTAGCGAATCTGCGCCACGTGGTGCAAGCGCGTGGAACGTCCGTTCCGGTTCTGGGGAAACAGGGGCAGGTGCGCCAGATCCTGCTCGCTCTTGATCTCGGTGTCCGAGAACTTGACCCGCACCGGCACGCGCGTATCCACCCGGTTGATGAACGTGGCGATGGAGCCGTCGACAGCCGTGGCCACGGTGTCGCCCACGTCCTCGACGGAGAGACCAAGCTCCGCCGCGCGCTCCCTGTTCACCTGTATGCGGAACTCGGGCCGGGGCCTGTCCTCGGTCATCTGCACGTTGTGAAGCCCCTCCACCCCCTGGAGCTTCTCGACGACTTCTTCCGCGATGCGGTTGAGCGTGGTCAGTTCCTCTCCCCGGACACCCAGAGAAAAACTCTTGTTGTGCCGGGTGTTGGAAGTGCGAAGGCCGCGCACCCGGCTCTTGAAGGCGTAAATCCGAGCGTCCGGATACGTCATCCGCGCGAGCCGGGGCCTCAGTTCTCTGAGGTATCCGAACACGCTCACGCCGTCTTTGAGCGTCACATCGATTCTCCCCCGGGAGGCGGAGGGCGAGAAATTCCGCCCGAAAAGACGCCCGCCCGCCGTAGCGAACACCTTGTCGACGGCGGGGTCGCGCACGAGCATGTCGTGGATCTCGCGCGTCACCTGTTTGGTGTATTCGAGGGTGCCGCCCGGTGAGAAGCGGATGTCCACCGAGATGCGCCCGTCGTCCACCTGGGGCAGGAGTTCGTTGCCCAGTTTGCCGATGAGCGTGTAGCTGCTCGCGCAGACGGCCAGGGCGAGGATGATGACCACCCAGCGGAGGGTGAGAACCGGCCTCAAAAGAAAGCGGTAGAGCCGGTTGGCGAGGCCGACGAACCAGATGAAAAGGCGGAAGAGCGGAAAACGGTTGAAGCCGCTTCTCATCGGAATTTGCAGGAGCCGGGCGGAGAGCATGGCCACGACCGTGAGGCCGACCGCGAGGCTGCATATGAACGCCAGGGTGATGGTGAGTATCAACTCGCGGAACAGGAGCGCCACATAGCCCGATACCAGCAGAAACGGCATCACGGCGGCCACGTTCGTCAGCGTGGAGGCCACCATGGCGCTCTCCACCTCGGCGGAGCCGCGCTCCGCCGCCTCCACGGGATCGTCCCCTTCCGCCTGATGACGCGAAATATTCTCGAGCATGACGATGGCGTTGTCCACGAGCATACCCACGCCGAGCGCCACGCCGCCCAGGCTGAATATATTGAAGGTGAAGCCCAGTACCCACATGAGGAAGAACGTGAATACAGAAGCGACCGGAATCGCCAGGCCGATAATGAGCGTGCGCCTGAGGCTCCCCAGGAAGCAGAGCACCACCAGTATCGCCAGAGTGCCGCCTACCAGGGCGGAGGAGAGGACGTTCCTGATCGAGGCCCGTATGAAGAAACTCTGATCCGAAATCGGAACGAGGGTGACGTCGGACGGCACGATGCCGTAGCGCATCAGGAAGGCGAGCCTGTCGCGCAACCCGTCCACGACGGAGACCGTGTTCGCGTCCGGCTGCTTCAAAGCCACCACCTTGACGCTCTCATCGCCGTTCAGCCACACGAAGATGCGCCTCTCCTTGCCGGCGTCCTGAACCTTTGCGAAATCGCGCAGATAGACCCGGCGGCCGTCCTTGGTGGGGAAGATCAGGCGCGAAAGCTCACCCGCGCTCTTGAGCTTGCCCGCCGTCCGGCTCGAATACTCCCGGTGGGGGGTCTTCACCCGTCCGGCGGCCAGGTCCATGTTCTCGGCGCGCATCCTTCTCAAGACGGCGGGCAGGTCGAGCCCCAGACCCTGCATCCTCGGCAGGTCGACCAGGACCTGCACTTCTTCGTCCTGGCCGCCGAACGCCTCCACAGAGGCGATGCCGGGGACTGTCATGAGCTGGGGGATGAGCACCTTCCGCGCCCAGGTCTGAAGCTGCGGCCCCTTGAGGGTTTTGGAAGACAGCGCGTATTCGATGATGGGCACCTGCGCCGGGTCGGACTTGAAGATTCGGGTGTTCTGCAGCTGATCCTGTATCTCCTGCGGCAGGTTTCTTCTAGCGACGTTGAACTTGGTGATGGCGTCCTGGAGCGCGAGATCGATGTCGCGGTCGAAGTCGAAGAACATCCACAGGCGTGCGGCGCCCTCGCGGCTGATCGAGAAGATGCGCACCACCCCCTGCGTGGTCGCGAGCTCGCGCTCCACCACCTTAGTGACCTGCTCCTCGACCACCTTGGGGTCGGCCCCCTCAAAATCGATGCCGATGAAAATCCGGGGATAGACGATTCTGGGCAGAAAATCGACAGGCAGCCGCGTGAGCGCGAAAAAGCCGAGCACCAGCGCGCACACGACGCCCATGATGGTTCCCACGGGCCTTCGGATGCAGCTTCGGCTCAGCATGAGGCCGTCCTCCTCAGGGCCGCGCGACCCGGATGGGCCGCCTGTCCCGCAACTGGGTCGTGGCGCTCACAACCACCCGCTCGCCCACGCGAAGACCCTCAAGAATCTCGATGCGGCCGTCGATCATCTCGCCGAGGCGCACCTCGCGGCGCACCGCCATGAAGCGCGGACCGCGTCCTCCAGGAGAGCCGCGCCCCGCGCCCCTCGCGTTCGCTTCGGCCACACCCCCGCGCGAGCCGCCTCTCATGCCGGGGCCGCTTCGTCCGGAGCCGCTTCCGCCGCCGCTTCCCTGCAACCTCCTCACGACGAAGACCGCGCCCGTCTTCGTGCGCAAATCCCCGTCCCAGATCACGGCGTGAACCGGCAGGTTGATCGCGCGCCTGCCCAGCAGCGGGTCGAACTTCACGCGGGCGAGAAGGCCGGGCCTCAAGGAAGAATCGGGGTTTTGAACGTCCACTTCCACGATGAGTTGGCGCGAACTGGGGTCCACGCTCGGGAAAATCCGCGTCAGCTTCCCCGAGAACGTGCGCCCCCGGTAGGCGTCGAGCTCCACCCGCGCGCCCTGGCCTCTTTTGATGAGCGGCAGATCCAGCTCGCTCACGCGCACCCGGGCGCGCAGCGTGTCCGTCTGGGCGATGGTGAACAGATGCGCCCGGTTCACCGCCAGGTCACCGGGTTCGACTCTTCTCTCGGTGACGACGCCGGGTATCGGCGCGCGGACGGTGAAGTATTCAAGCTCCACCTTGAGCCGCCTCACGCGCTGCAGACGCTGGCTCACCTGCGCTCGCGCCATTGCCAGATCCTCGGCGCGCGCGCCGATTTTCACCAGCTTGAGCCTCTCCTGTGCGGCGCGTACCCGAGCGGCGTCTTCGGCGAGGCGGGCCCTCCGCTCGGCCACGTTCGCGCGCGCGCGATTCGCCTCCGTCGTCACCTTGCGCCACTCCTGCGCACTGATGACGCCTGTTTTATGTAGAGCGCCCAGCGAGAGCGCATTGGCCTCCGCCTCTTCCTGTCTGGCGAGGGCGGAGGTGATTTCCGCCTCGCTTCGCTTGCGCGTCGCCTCCGCCTGGGTGACCGCGGCTGCGGCGGCCGCGATTTCCTCGGGGCGGCTCCCGGCTTTCAGCTTTTCGAGGTTCGCCCGCGCGGCGGCGAGTTCGCTTTCGGCCAGCTTCAGGTCGATTCGTTTGATGGTGGAATCAAGTCGCGAAAGTATCTGCCCCTTCTCGACGCGCACCCCCTCGCGAGCCAGGACTTCCTGCGCCTGACCCTCGACGCGGGACATGAGCCGCACCTCGCTTCTGGCCAGGAGCGTGCCCGTGGCCGCCACGCGCCTGCCCAGACGGCCCACCGCGACTTTCTGCACCTGAACCGTGACGATGCGGTTTCTACGTCCCCTGGGACGTCCCGCTTCGGCGACGGCGGCCTCGCAGGCAACCATGAGTAGCGCGAGGCCAAGGGCAACGGCTGTTCTGCTGCTCATCTTTCCCGCGAGCCTCCAAAAGAGAACGCCGAAGACGAATACTTCTCGCCATGAATCCTTTCGGCGATACCGCAAATTTTATCACAAAGTCACGGATATCAAGCCTTTGGACGCAAGCGAGTTCCAAAAAATCGACATGGGAAAACGGAGCGATGCGATGTGCAATAGCGTCGTTCAGAAAATTCGGGACGAGAAATACAGAAACTTAAGCGAGTTTATGATTTTTTTATAAAATGTCTAATTTCGCAATAAACAGCGGCACGCACTCCAACACCTCTTTATAGCCTGAGAGTTTGATCTCGAGCCAGGATGCGAGGAATCTAGCCGCCGATGGCGCTCATGGTGCGCTCGGGCTGGACGAACTCCTCCTGGCCGATGAGGTGGCCCGGCGTCTTGGTGAGCACCACCTCGGCGAGCCAGGCCTTTATTTCATCGTCCGGCGCACCGCCCCTGAGCAGCCTCTTGACGTCGTGCTCGACCGTGGAGAACAGGCAGGTCCGCACCATGCCGTCCGCCGTCAGGCGGATGCGGTTGCAGTCCTGGCAGAAAGGCCGCGTGACCGAGGCGATGACGCCCACCTCGCCCTTGCCGTCCTTGTAGCGGTATCGCGTCGCGGGGTCGGAGGGATGGCCGCTCACGAGTTCGAGTTCGCCCTCGACGGAGAGGCCTTCGAGAATCTCCTCCGCCGACAAGACCTTCTCGTGCGCCCAGGTGCGGTCCGCATCGAGCGGCATGTATTCGATGAAGCGCACGACGTGGCCCGTCTCGCGCGACCACCTGGCGAAACGCGGCAATTCCTCCTCGCTCAGCCCCTTGACCGCCACCGCGTTGATCTTGATGGGCGAGAACCCAGACTCCGCCGCCGCCTCGATGCCCTCCATCACCTGGCCGAACACGTCGCGGCGCGTCATGAACAGGAATTTGCCCGCGTCCATGGAATCCAGGCTGATGTTCACGCGCCTCAAACCCGCCGCGTAGAGGTCCTTCGCCATCTTGGGCAGAAAGACGCCGTTGGTCGTCAGGGCCAGATCCATTTCGGGCTGGACCTCCACCATCTGCTCGACGAGGTGGTGGAGATCCTTTCGAAGGAGCGGCTCGCCTCCGGTCAGGTGATAGCTCGTGAACCCCAGTTCGGTGGTGATGCGCACGACGCGGGTGATCTCTTCGTAATTGAGAACCTCATCGTGCGGCAGCCACGTCATGCCCTCTTCGGGCATGCAGTAGAAACACCGGAAGTTGCACCGGTCCGTCACCGAGATTCTCAAGTCATCATGCGCGCGCCCGTAGCGGTCGAATAACGCCATTTCCCTAGCCTTCCTTTGGGGGTGCGGCCATCACCTGGCCGGTCAACGCCGTATTATACCCCCCCAAAGCCTCCACGGCATCCCGAAAAGCCTGGTCGTTCAAAATATCCATCACCTTGCTTATCGCCGGCGTCTCCCAGTGTTCTTTCGGCACCACGAAATCGAACCGCTCTCGCTCCAGAGGGATGAAATCGAGGTTCAGCATGTGGGCGGCGGCGAAAATCCCCAAACCGCAATCCGCACGCCCGGCCGCCACCGCCATGGCCACCGCCATGTGCGTGGTCTCCACCCGCTCATAGCCCCGTATGTCCTGTGGCGAGAGGCCCTCGCGCGCCATCAGGTGATCGAGCAGCACCCGCGTGCCCGCCCCGCTCTGGCGGTTCACGACCGTAACATCCTCACGGCTCAAGTCGGCTATCTCCGTGATTCCCTTGGGATTGCCCTTTGGCGTGAGAATGCCCTGTTCTCTTTGCACGAAATTCACCACCACGACCTCGCGTCCCTTGAGATAGCGCTCAATGTAGTACCAGTTGTACTCCCCGGTCTCGGGGTCGAGCAGGTGACTGCCCGCGATGTGCGCCTCGCCGTCGCGCACGGCGATGAGGCCCGCCAGCGAACCCACCGCCGAGGCGGAAAGACGCGCGTCGTGGTGGCGCACTCTCAACTCGTCCGCCAGAAGGTCGAGCGCGTTGTCGTGGCTGCCCGCCATGAGCAGGTTGCCGCGTATATCGGCGAGCGGCCTCAAGAGCTCGACCGTCACCTCCTCGCCCGTCTCGATTCCCTCCGAATGGGCGGGAACGCGCACCACGCCGTCCGCCTCCACGAGCGAGCTGATGACGCTGGCCCCGCGCTTGGCGGGCAGACAGACCATCCGCTCGCCCACCCGGCCGAGCTTCACGCGCAGGAATTCCTCCATCCCGAGCCGCGATGCGCTCTTTCTGCTCATGAAGGCCTTGATGCGCTCCTCCTCTCCAGGGGCCGCGCCCGCCATGTGCGCCATGAGCGGCCGCACGAACTCCTGAAGCGCCAGCACCGCAGAGACCGGATAGCCCGGAATCCCGAGCACGGGCTTGCGCGCGCCCGATTTCGATTCGCACACGCCCAGTATGGTGGGCTTTCCGGGGAAGATGGCCACCCCGTGCACGAGGAGTTCTCCCAGCTTCTCGACGACGGCAGCGGTGTGATCCTCGCGCCCGGCGGATGAACCGGCGTTCACCAGAACGATGTCAGCGCTCTCGAGCGCATCCCGAACTGCTGTCTCGATGGCCTCGAACCTGTCTTCGAGAATCGGGCCGGGCAGCGCCTCTCCCCCCCACTCGGCGATGAAGGCCGACATGACGCTCGAATTGAACTCAACCAGATCGCCGGGCTTCAGGTCGGCGCCCGCTTCCACGAGTTCATCCCCGGTGGGGATGACGGCGACCCGCGGCCGCCGCCGCACCCACACCCTCGTGACCCCCGCCGCGAGCAGCGCCCCCAGATCGTAGGGCCTCAAAACGTGCCCCGCCGTGAGGATGAGCTGGCCCTCGACGACGTCTTCTCCCGCCACGCGCACGTTCTGCCAGGGGGAGAGCGCCGCCTCGACCCGGATGGCGCCGGGAGTCGCCTCGTGAACGTGCTCGATCATGACGACGCAGTCCATCCCCTCGGGCATGGGGTCGCCCGTGTCGAGGGGATGGGCTTCCTCGCCCAGCAGGAACTCCCTGGGACTCACGGGCGTGGCGCCCGAGGTTTCCGCAGAAGCGAGGGCGTAGCCGTCCATGGCGGCGGCGTGAAAATGCGGACTGGAAACCTGCGCGTAGGCCGCGCGCGAGGTTACGCGCCCGTATGCCTCCGCCGTAGCGATTTCTTCTTCACCCAGGCGGAAGTCGCCCACCTTCTCCAGAAGACGCGATAGCGCCTCTTCGCGCGGGATGTTTTCGAGATAGATTTTCCGGCCCCCCTGGGCCAGAGGCAAATCATTCATTCGCTATACCTGTTTCGATGAGAAATACGCTTCGAGGCGCGCTCAATAGAGATGCACGCGCACCTGCGCTCCCTCGCGCAGCCCCTCGGCTTCCAGCGGAATCGTGATGTAGCCGTCCGCCTTCGTCATGGTGGAGATCATCGCGGAGTTGCCCATGAGGGGATGGGCGAGCCGCCCGTTCCCGCCCTCTTCGAGCGCGACGCGGACCAAATCCTCGCGCCCGGGAGCGGAGGCCACGTTCCTCGACAGGGTGGCCGGGAGGCCTTCCGCAGACGCCTCTGTGCGGGCCACCTCCCCGCTCAACTGCCTGATGACGGGCCGTACGAAAGCGTGAAAGATCATGAGCGCTGATACCGGATGCCCCGGAATGCCGATGACGGCCTTGTCTTCGCCGTCTCTCTCGATCCGCCCTATGATGGTCGGCTTGCCGGGCTTGATCGATATGCCGTGCACCAGAACGCCCGGTTCTCCCAGAGAGTCGATGGCCTCGACCGTGTAGTCGCGAAGGCCCATGGAGCTTCCGCCGGAGATGAGCACGACGTCCGCGCGGTTCACCGCTTGATGGAGGCGTTCTTTGATGATTGCGAGATCATCGGGGAGGATGTCTTCGGTCTCGGGATCGCCGCCCGCCTCGACCACCCCTGCCGCGAGCGAGAAGCGGTTGATGTCGCGCACCTGGCCCGCGCGGGGCGTTTCGCGCGGGTCGACGAGTTCATCGCCCGTGGGCAGTATCGCCACCCGGGGGCGGCGGTGGACTTCCACCGACGTGACCCCCACGCCCGCGAGCGCGCCCACGTCCTGGCTCCTGAGACGAGCGCCTGCGCGCAGGATCAACTCGCCTTCTTTCATGTCATCGCCTACGCCAAGGACGTTCTCGCCCACGGCGGCGGGTCGCCTGACCTCCAGAGTCTCCTCATCGGGAGCGGTAGTAAACTCCTCCATCACCACCGCGTCCGCACCCTCCGGCACCATGCCGCCCGTCAGGATGCGCGCCGCCTCGCCCCGGCCGACCGAAAAGCCGGGCGCCGCACCCATCGGCACCTGGCCGATGACGTCGAGATAGGCCGGAATGGCCTCGCTCGCGCCGAAGGAATCCGAAGCCCGGAGCGCGTAGCCGTCCATCGTGGCTCGGGGGAAATCGGGCAGGTCTACGGGGGAGTGAACATCACAGGCCAGGACGCGGCCCACGGCGTCAAAAGAAGAAAGACGCTCCGTCCCCAAGGCGCGGAAACCCCGAAGCGCCTCTTTCGCTTCTTCGGGGGATACGACCTTGAAGAATTCCATCGGGCTTCTCCGTCTTCAAAATGAAAAACCAACCGCTGCGCGCGCAGGGCTGGCCGCAAAATCTGTCGGGCTCTCACCGGAGGATTCGCCCGGCGCGCCTATTGGAAGCGGAGGGCCAAGTCTTCTCCCACGAGGCTCAACCCATCCATCGCCCGCTGGTTTTTACAAGCGCGCGAACCCGCCATCTCCTGTCAGTGGAGACCCGCCGCCGACGCGGAGCGCCAAGCCTCGAAACTCAGGCGCGGACAGCGGCGAGCCGGCTTTTAGCCCTTCTCGCCCTCTCCGGCGGCGGACGCCTCTTTCTTCTCGGGCAGTTCCGGCTCGTCGCTCATCCCCTTCTTGAAGCTCTTGATTCCGCGAGCGAGGCCCGAGCCGATCTCGGGCAGACGCTTCGCGCCGAAGACCAGCACGCATATCGCGAGGATGACCAGAAGCTCGGGAATGCCCATATTCATCGGAAACATCGGTAAAACTCCTATGGATGACCGATCAGGAAGCCGCGTCCGCGTAGACCTGCGAAGCGGCTCCGACACCATCTCCAGCCTTTGTAATATACCCCAATTTGGAGAAAATTACCTCAAGCGCCGAGAGAAGGTAGACCACGTTCGCCTGTGTGGCCCCGTGGCCCATCATCCCGACCCGCCATATCTTGCCGGCCACCGCGCCCAATCCGCCGCCGATCTCGATGTTGAAATCGCCCAGCAGGCTCTTGCGAACGGCGCCGTCGTCCATCCCGTCTCTCAGGGCGACGGTGTTGAGCGTAGGCGTGCGTGCGCCCTCCTGCGCGAACATGGAAAGACCGAGCGCTTCGACGCCCGCCTGGAGCGCCTTGCTCGCCAGGGCGTGCCTCGCAAAGCGGGCTTCCAGGCCCTCATCGAAGATGATCCGGAGCGCTTCTCTGATCGCGTAGTTCATGGAGATGGGGCCCGTATGGTGATAGACGCGCTCGTTGCCCCAGTATTTCTCCACCATGCTCACGTCGAAATACCAGCTCGTGACCTTCGATTTTCGCTCGCGCACCTTGCCGAGCGCGCGCTCGCTGAAGGTGATGGGCGCGACGCCCGGCGGACAGGCCAGGCACTTCTGCGTGCCGCTGTAGGCGACCTCCACCCCCCATTTGTCGAGTTCCACGGGCACGCCGCCCAGGGAGGTGACGCAATCGAGCAGCAAGAGCGCGCCGTGCTCGCGGCACATCGCTCCGATTTCCTCCATCGGCTGGAGCACGCCCGTGCTGGTCTCCGCATGGACGATGCCGACCATCACGGCGTCGGGGTTGGCGTCGAGGGCGGCCTTCACGTCCTGGGGGTCGATGGGCTGACCCCACGGGGCCTCCACGGTGACGACTTCCGCCCCGTAGCGCGACGCCACGTCGCTCATGCGTCCGCCGAACACGCCGTTCACGCAGATGATGGCCTTATCGCCCGGCTCGACGATGTTGCAGACCGAAGCCTCCATCGCAGCACTTCCCGTGCCCGACACGGGGAAGGTCACCTGGTTCCCGGTGTTGAAGAGATCGCGCAGCATCGTCTGGCAATCGTCCATCACCGAGAGGAAATCGGGATCCAGATGGCCCACCACGTGGGTGCTCATGGCTTTCAGGATTCTCGGGTGAACCGGGCTCGGCCCCGGCCCCAGCAGCAAACGCAGATGCGGATTCAACTCTTCAGACAAGACTTTTCCCTCGCTCGAATCAGGTGTTTGGAATGGATGAGAAGCCACCGACCCTCTCACTCGGCCCCTCGTTCCGAATTACGACCGCGAGATACTACCACACGCCCCGAGGGCCGCAAAGGGGAGTGGAGGGTGAATGGAGGAGAGGAAATGGAGAATCCAGGCTGCATGCTTCATCCTACGCGTCAGTTATCCGGGTCGTTCAGGTGGAGCGGGGTCATCCCTGCCTTTGTGAAGAATAAAGTTCATGATCGGAGTCGATCCACACGACGTAGAAAGTGTCCAACAACAGTATCCCGTGAACGCGCCCATGCTCGTTTGCGGTGAGTTGAAATTGCCACGCCTGCTCGGATCGAAGCTGTTCATTGAGGGTGTGGAATCCCTGTGGTTCCGTAGTCTCGCTGAAATCGATGGGATGGGAACGCAGAGCGCTCGATCTGCTCGTCCGAAACTCTTTTGCGGTCAAGCGCGACAAGTCCCGGAGACGCTCCAGAAGGGTCTTCAGATACCCATCCCGGCAACGAGTAAGACTGAACTTCGCGTTCCCCGTCAGATCCAGGTGCTTGAAGGAAAACCGGAGCGTGTCCGCATCCGGCAGCGGTTGAACAGATGGGATTGTTTCGGCTAAACGTGGAACCTTACCCCGCCTGATCTTTCCCATCGACCCTCGCCTTGTAGTAATCCCTCATGTCTTGATGAGAAATCACGTTATTCGACGGGGCATCCGGTGGCAGATCCCCACGCGCATTTCGCCAAGGGTCCTCTTGGTGGGTAAGTTTTTCCAGATCGTAGGCGCTCAGTCCGCCGTACACGTCCATGACTTCGTCGAGGTGGTCCCGCGTCTGCGAATCGAATTCTTCTTCCTCCGATTCAATGTCGATTGGCCGCCACGACCACCCTTTGTATTTCCCATAAACCGAGGGAACGACCGGACCATGAACCCACGCCTCAATGGAATCGCCGAACAAAGGCGCGTCATAGAGCGCAAGATGCCACGCCTGCGCGTAGTAGAGCAGCTTTTGGAGCTTGAG
>JAJDYR010000010.1 GCA_022825065.1 bacterium | reverse complement strand
TACCCCCCCTTGTCAGGGGGGTATAAAAAGGCGATGCGCCCTCGCCGGGCTGAGGGGGTTTTGCTTTTTCTTGCCCCCCTGACAAGGGGGGGTAGGGGGGGTGCCTTTATCCCCTGAGGAGAGGGGCTTTTTCAACATTCCCCTATAGATTCGATTGCTCAACCGGCTCCGCCCGCATGAAATTTCCCGCCCGGTGGTCTACCTGTCTATCGGGTCGCGCTCGTCGCCCCACACGCCGCGGCGGTATCGCCTGGCGAGGTTTTCGGCTTCTATCAGCTCTTTTCTGTAGCGCACGTTGGGGTGTTTCACGAGGGCGCGGCCCAGGCCCCGCAGCACCACGAGGGCGTTCACGAGGCCCCCTTCTTCGAGGAAGACGTAATAAACCGTCTGGCCTGAGGCGTCCACGGGTTTTTCGTCGATTTCGAGAGTCACCGTCCGGTTCTCGATGAGGCGCTTCAGGTACGCATGCGCCTGTTTCGCGCCCGGCGCGCCGGGAGCGGGGGCGGACACGCCGATCAGGGCGGAGCGCAGCCCGCCGCCGAGTTGAAAGCTCGCCCCGTCGTAGACCTTGGTGACGCGCGCCTTGAGGCGTCTTGGGGTCTCGGCCCCCCGGGCCGGCGCGGGCGTGTTCGCAAGCGTCATCAGGACGAGCGCGCACAGAAAGAGAGTCGTTTTTTTCATCCTCGCCTCGTTCGTGTTTTATCGGGGATAACCCCGGAATCCTTCGCGTTCCAATGGAATCATCCGCGTCACAGGAGCTTGTTTATACCACAGGGCGATGCGGTGCGCTTAGACCCGACCTTGCGTGCAGGGCGGGGCGCGGGGACAATGAGTATCGGAAATTGACGAGGGGTATGGAGATATTTACAAAGGAGCAGGCCGGCATTGGCGGATGCGAGCGAGAAGCGGATTTTCATCATCGCCGGGCCGAACGGCGCGGGCAAGACGACGTTCGCCACGGAATTTCTGCCGGAGGAGGCGAACTGCCCGCTTTTCATCAACGCCGACGACATCGCGGCGGATATGAACCCCTCCAATCCTCATCTGGTCTCTTTTCAGTCCGGCAGGCGGATGTTGGAGCAAATCCATGAGCACGTTCTTCGGGGAGAAAGTTTCGCCTTCGAGACGACGTTGAGCGGGCG
This sequence comes from bacterium, assembly GCA_022825065.1. GTDB lineage: Bacteria > UBA8248 > UBA8248 > UBA8248 > UBA8248 > Bin107. Next base: position 57,041 of record JAJDYR010000010.1, on the reverse strand, counting down.
GAATTATGCGCGCCGGATTCCCCTTTGGCGGGAGCAGGGCTACCGGGTCAAGCTGTTCTTCCTGCAACTGCCGACGCCCGAGATGGCGATAGCGCGCGTCGCGCAGCGCGTTCTGGAGGGAGGCCACGACGTGCCCGAGGAGGTTGTCCGAAGACGGTTCGACGCCGGCCGGCGCAACTTCGAACAAGTCTATCGGGGCTTGGTGGATGGATGGGCTTTGTATGATAATGCAGGTGTTGAACCGGAGTTACTGGAAGAAGAGGAGAGAGGATGACTTCAAGAAAGCGGAATTCGACGCAAAAGCCCCGAGATCCTGATTTTGCAGGTGCGGAAATCGCGATGCGCAGGGCGGCCAAACGCGCACGGCAACGAGCGAAAGAAACGGCCGAAGCTGCCGCAGCGAACAAAGGAAGCGCCGGATCGGGCGAAATCCATGGAACGAACACCGGGCGCGACCCGCGCGAGCGAGACCTCCGAAAGTTAGAGTAAGGCGGGTCAGCTCGGGCGATGGTGGCGGCGTCACCCGAGTGCAACCGTAGGTCGCGAGCTGTCCCTGCAAGTTCCAGTGACACACCACAATTCGCGAACTTTGAGGCGAACCTGTGCGCCCCTTCGATTTATCCGGTTTTTCTCCCGTCTCCGCTCCCGTGCGCGGCCACGCTTTTGATTGCGCAAGGGCGGTTATCGGCTATAATGGACGAAGTCGAAGCCGCTGACCCGTAACATTGGAGACACACCATGAAATGGACCATTTTGACGCTCGCCGCTTCGCTTATGCTCTTCGCTCATACCGCGAGCGCACAGAAGCTCGAAAAGGCGATCTTCGCCGGCGGCTGCTTCTGGTGCGTGGAGTCTGATTTCGACAAGGTGCCGGGCGTGGTCTCGACGACCTCAGGCTATACCGGCGGCAGGACGAAGAACCCGACCTACAAGCAGGTCACCTACGGCGACACGGGGCATTACGAGGCGGTGGAGATCACCTACGACCCGGCGAAGGTCAGCTACGAGGCGCTGCTCACCGCCTTCTGGCACTCGGTCGACCCGACGGATGACGGCGGCCAGTTCTGCGACCGGGGCGATTCCTACAAAACAGCCATATTCGCCTTGAACGAAAAGCAGCGCAAGGCGGCAGAGGCCTCCAAGAAGGCGGCGCAAAAGTCGCTCGACAAACCGATCGTCACCCCGATCCTCACCGCCGCCACGTTCTACCCCGCCGAGTATTATCACCAGAACTATTACCAGAACAACTCGATCCGCTACCGCTACTACCGCTACTCGTGCGGCCGCGACAGAACGCTCAGGAACCTCTGGGGCGAGCACGCCTTCAAGGGTATCCCCAAGCAAAACTGAATCCGCGCCGCGCCGGGCCACTAGAAATTTCTCGTGCTGTGGGGGCTGTTGAAAAAGTCCTATCCGACCTTCGAGATTGTTCGCCGTAGGGACAGGCCTCCGTGCCTGTCCTCACGAAGGACAACCACGAAAGGCAGGACAGGCACAGAGGCCTGTCCCTACAGGTCATCGCGCCGCCGACCGGACGCATGGTGGGCTTTTTCAACAGACCCTTGCCGGAGGATAAAGGCAACCCCCCTTACCCCCCCTTGTCAGGGGGGGTATAAAAAGGCCCGGGGAGTGATTTGGCCCGACTCGCAGGGACTTTTTCAACAACCCCTTGAGGGCGAGTCTTCGCTTGTAGGGGCCGCATATATGCGACCCCTACACATAGTTTATGCGCGTTTTCGTTCAATCGACTGGGCGGACACGCAGGTCCGCCCCTACGCGCCGAACCCCGCTTGTTTCTTCCCCATTGCCCCAACAGACAGTTTCTTACGCCGTATTTTCCCCGTTCCAGGCCTCCTCGTACTTCGCCCTGTGCTCTTCGGGCAGCGGAGAGGCGAAATACGAGATCGCGATGAAGAGCACCGTGTTCACCAGCAGGCCGAAGAAACCCGGCGCCGGTGCGCTGCCCACGTTGATGGGCGGCGGCCCCGAGGCGAAGAAGGTGTAGTAGGTGCCGAGCGCGACCCCGACGACCCAGCCCACCTCGGCCCCCAGTTTCGAGGCCCGCTTCCAGTAGAGGCCTCCGATCAGCAGGGGCAGGAACTGCATGTGGAACATCACCACCAGCTTGACCAGGGCCCAGATGTAGGGCGGCCGGGCGAGGGCGATCCACACGGCAAGAAGCCCGAAGACCAGCATGGCCCACTTCCCGATCAGGACGGATTGCTCCTGGGAGACGTCTTTCTTGATGAAGCCCCGGACGATGTCCTTCGACAGGATGGCGTTCGCGCCCACCAGGCCGGAGTCCAGGGTGGACATGCCGCACGCCCAGACGACCACCACCAGCCAGGCCATCAGCCAGGGAGCCTGCTTCTGGATGGTTACGAGGATGGCCTGGTCCATGTTCAGGCCGGGGCCGGCGAAGACGCGGCTGATCAGACCCAGGAAGAGGAAAATCACGACCATCACGAGCAGCATCGCCGCCGCCAGAATCACGTTTCGGCGATACTCGTCCAGGCTGCGGATGGTGTACATGCGCGTCATGCGGTCTCCCATCGTGAGGGGATGGGAGGCCATGAACACGAACCAGCCGAGGAAAAGCCCGAAGGATACGGCGTCGGGCGTGAACAGGGTATGCGACTCGGGCAGCTTGTCGATCATCGTGGAGTAGCCGCCCACGGCGTAAAAGAGATACGAAAGGGCCACCACGCCGAAAGACAGGGAGATCAAGCCCTGCAAGACGTCGGTATAGATGACCCCTCGCATCCCTCCGTAGATGGTGTAGCCCACGCCGATGACGAGCAGGAGGAGCACCCCCCAGACGTAAGGAATGTTCGCGAACCGCTCGAGGACGGTGCCCATGGCGACGGCGTTCGAGGCGAAATAGGGAACCAGGAAGATGATGGTCCCGACGGCCCCGCAGATCCGGAGAAGCTCACTCTGGTAGAAATCCCCGTAGAAATCCTGTGCGGTGACGTAGTTGAACTTCTTGCCCACCGGCCAGAGGCGCTTGCCGATGTACCAGAGCGGGAACGCCATGAACGCGTAAGCGAACCCGTAGCCCAGGAAGCCCACGCCCTTCAGGTAGAACCAGCCCACCGTGCCCAGGTAGATACCGCCCGACATGAGCGTGGCCACGATGCTGAACGTGTTGGGGATGTAGCCGACGTTGCGGCCCGCCACGTAGTAGTCTTCCTCGGTCGCCTTTTCGGCGTGGTAACGGTAGACGATCAGGATGGTGACGATCAGGTAGGCGACGACCGACCCGAAGATGAAGTACGGCGAGGACCAGTTCATGACGGGTCCTCCTCTTCATTCACCACACGAATCAGCACCCAGAGCCCGTAGAGGGCGACCAGCGGATACCACAGGATCGTGAAGTACTTGTTGTTGATGATGGGATTGATGGTTGTCGTCAGGACGAGAACGAGGAAAGCGATGAACAACCATCCGTTTGTCGTGGGCTTGCCGTCCTTGAGCATGGCGTTTCCTCCCTCCTGGCGTGCGCCGGGTGTGCGACGCCCGATGTGCCTCCTCGGAAGGGGAAAGCCACTTCCCCCCTCCGAACTCTTCCGGCGGAGAGGCAGAAGCCTCGACTTTCATCGAAATGTCTGCAAAGAATTCTGATATGAAAATAATAAAAAGTCAAGGGGAGGGGAAATCGCCTGGATGCGAGTTTCTGGATGTCGCCCGGTGCAGAGAAATGAAAATAATTGAAAGGATTCCGGGAAAACAGCCGATTTTCGGGCCGGTTATATTTTTTATTCGAGGATATTCTACGAGGCCTGGTTGCGCTCCAGCATGTCCAGCACGTCTTCGGTTTGCGTCACCCAGCCGAATTTCGATTCGAAGTTGTAGAGCGTCGCCTCGCGCGTGAAGTCAGGTCCCGTGTGATCCATCGCGTCCTCGACGAGAATCGGCCAGAACTCGCGGAAATAGGCCTCGCGCGCCGTGCTCTCCACGCAGACGTTCGTGGCCACGCCGGTGAAGAGGATGTGCCGGATGTCGAGGCCGTTCAACTGGTTTTCCAGCGTCGTGCCCGCGAAGCCGCTGTAGCGGGCCTTCTTCACCACCAGGTCGTCCGGCCCGGGCTTGAGCTCGTCGATGATCTCCCAACCCCAGGTTCCCTCGATGATGAGCTTGTCCCGGTCCGCCGGGCGTTCCTTGATCATCCGGATGGCCATCTGCTTGCGGACGTTGGGCGACTGCGGTCCGCCCGCGTCGCTCAGGTCGGGCTTGTACCCGAACTGGAGATAGATGACCTTCACGCCCGCCGCGCGCGCCGCATCGAGCAGGCGCCCGTTGGCATCGATGACGGGGTTCGTGCGGGACTCGTCGATGCCCGTTCCCAAATCGAGCATTCCGCCCTTCTTCGCATAAGCGTTCTGCATGTCGACCACGATGAAGGCGGTTCGAGACAGGTCGATTTCCACCTCCTGCGGCCGCGCCTTTAAGATTGCCATGCGTCCTCTCCATGAATGTCGGGGCAATAATTTCTACGGTGCTTCCTTATAGCACAGGGAGCGGGGCGATGCGCCCTTGGGGGACAAATTCCGACTGATGAGGGAGGAATTCTTCCGACGGAGAGTGGGGTGTTGAAAAAGCCCTGATCCATCGGGTTCGATATGTAGGGGCGGACCCGCGTGTCCGCCCAATCGCCCGGACGAAAACACGGAAAAATGGGAGAACACACAGTCAGACATATATGTCTGACCCTTACGAAAACCGCAAACCCTCCTCCCTCGTCATTCCGGTGTCGGAGCCGACCAAGGCGGGAGGGTTCGACGGGATCCGTTTTTCTTATCTCCTCGCTGATGGTTCTTTTATTCACATGCCAGATATTTCAAATCCATTTTCCTTGACAAATTTCATTGTCACAGCCAACATATTCGTTGCGACATAGTCTGCGGGTTGACCCGATAATCGGGTCGCTCCCGAAGTTCAAGACCTCATCAAACACAGTTAAGTAGGCATATTCTATCGAGTGTAATGAATGCCATGACGCGATCGTCGCATCTGCCGGACAACGTCAGTAAATCCGAAAAGATCGAATTGTACATCGACCTCTTCATGAAGAACGACGATGAGGCCGTGTCCGCCCGAAAGCAGAACTACGTTGCACTGGCCAGGTGCCACTATGCCCTGGGCGCCGGCCTGTACGAGATCGCCTGGGGACGGTCGCACCACATGTGTTCCTTCGAGAAGGGCGAGGCGTTCGCCGACGCGATCCGGCGGCACGAACGGTACGTCTCCGACCGCTTGGGGCTGAAGCCGGGGATGCTGGTCCTCGATGTCGGTTGCGGGGTCGGGGGGCCCATGCGCGAAATCGCGCGCTACTCCGGAGCGCGGATCGTCGGGGCCAACGTCGTCCCCGAACAGGTCGAAAAGGCCCGGCGTTACAACGAGGCAGCGGGTCTCTCGAAGCAGTGCGAGGTGATGTTGGCCGACTTCATGGACCTGCCGGCAGGCGATGCCACCTATGATCGGATCTACGCTATCGGGTCGACCTGCCATGCTCCCGACCGGACGCGGGTCTTCACGGAGTTGTTTCGGGTCCTGAAGCCCGGCGGTCTTTTGGTGGCCGATGAATGCGTAATGACCGATCGCTACGATCCCGATAACGAAGAACATCGACGAATCAAGCACGGCATCCAGCTCGGCTACGGTATTCCAGATCTGATCACGGCGGAGGAGTGCTGCGCGAGCATGGTGGCAGCCGGCTTCGATCTCCTGGAGACGAACGACCGCGCGCTGGAGGGGGATCCGGAAACGCCCTGGTACTCACCGCTCGAATCAAAAGGGTTCTCGATTCGAGCGATGGCGCGTTCCCCGATCGGTCGTCGTGTGACGAACCAGGTGCTCGGCATCCTGGAGTTCCTCCGCCTCTCCGCCCGGGGCAGTCGCCGCGTGAGCGATATCTTCAACGTCGGCGCCGATGCCACCGTCGAGGGGGGAAGGAAGGGCATCTCGACGACCCTGTATTTCATGCTCGCCCGAAAGCCGGGTGGTGACGAGCAGACATCCGCCTGAGCTTCTCGTTCAGCTATCGCGAACCCGGCGGCGGTTCTCATGCGGCTCGACCAGGCTCGCGCCAAGAATGCAAACATGTTTCTCGTCCATCGCCGCAGCGTCGAACGGATCGAACGTAGTGGACCTGGCGCAACAGTGAACTACTGAGCCTGCTGACGAAGGGCTTCATTGCGTTCCCGGCTCCGGCGTTACCGATAATATCTTCGACAAGGTGCGGCAGTTCGGGATCCCGGTGCTGCGGGTGTCGTGACGGTTCAGGATCTCGGGATATGCCGGGCGGCGGGGAGCGCGCCGATATTTACCTCATCTACACAAACCCTTCCTCATCGGTCGAGACGACCATGCCGCCGTCATTCCGGCGAATGCCGGAATCCAGAACCGAGGAGAGAGAAGATGCGGTGGCGTTTGACTCCATTTCTCCATCGATTGGATTCAATACTAATAACCGAAAAGCGAAAGACCAAACCCCTGGATTCCGGCATTCGCCGGAATGACGATGCCGTGAATTTAGACAGGAGGGGAGGTTTCGTTGTAGGGGCGGTTCGCGGACCGCCCCGACGGGATAATCCAACCTGAAGGCGGCTACCTGGAATTTGGTTTCTCCACAGGTTCTACAAGTATCAAAGCCCTCTTCATTGCGGCTCACCCCTCCTTGCCCCTACAATGACGAATCGTGATCCATATTACCTGGTAAGTTTGTTTTTTCGTTTGGGAGCGCAGGTTCGTGACCGATATAGCGACGCTGAAAGAGGGCGAACGGTTCGACGCTTTCTTCAAGATCCGTGAATACGAGGCGCGCCAGAGCCGCGCGGGCCGGGCGTATCTCGATCTGACGCTGGAAGACGCCACGGGCGAGGTTCCCGCCAAGGTCTGGGAGCCCGCGACGCAGGTGCAGGGCGCGATCGAGGCGGGCGATTTCATCAAGGTGCGCGCCATGGCGGAGAACTACCAGGGCCGAATGCAGCTCCGGGTGGAACGCGTCCGCCGGGTGAACGAGCAGGACTATGAGAGCGGCTTCAAGCCCGAGGACTGCGTGCAGCGAACGCCCTATGACATCGACGTCATGTGGGAGGAGGCGAAGCGCATCGCGGGCGGCTGCCACCCGCTCGTGGCGGCGTATCTCACCGCCATCCTGGACGCCTATGAGGAGAAGTTCCGCGAGTGGCCCGCCGCACAGCGCATCCACCATCCCTACCTGGGCGGCCTGCTCGAGCACACTCTTTCGGTCACGAAAACGTGCCTGTATCTCGCGGATAAATACGACGTTTCGAAGGATTTGCTCGTCGCGGGCGCGCTCCTGCACGACATCGGAAAGCTGGAGGAGCTCTCTACCGAGGGCGCCACGCACTACACGCCCGCCGGCCGCCTCCTCGGCCACATCGTGCTGGGGCGCGACATCGCCCGCGATTGGGCGGAGCGCGAGGGTGTTTTCCAGGATGGAGAGGCGCTGCCCGGGGATTTTCTGCTTCATCTGGAGCACCTCATCCTCTCGCACCAGGGCCAGCCCGACTGGGGCACGGTGAAGGTGCCCATGTCGGCGGAGGCGCTCCTGCTCCACTATGCGGACGACATGGACGCGAAGTTCAACATCCTCAAGCGCGCGGTGGCCGAAGACAAAGGCGATGAGGAATTCACCGCCAGAAACCAAATCATGGCGCGCGCCTTCTACAAGGGCGGTCCGCCGCTCCCGCCGGAGAATTCATAGAATGTTTGCTCGTGAAGCCATTCTCGCCTCCTGCGTACTCCCCGACGCGCCCCGCCCCGCCTTCTGAGGATGGAAGCGATGTCCGACCATATGAAAATCATGAACGAGAAGACGGGGCGCATCGTCATGCTGGCGGTGGACCACGGCTATTTCCAGGGGCCGACCTCGGGTCTCGAAGAACCTGCGAAGACGATGGAGCCTCTGCTGCCTTATTGCGACGCGGTGAGTCCCACCAAGGGCGTCTTCCTGCGCTGCATGCCGCCTGAGAGCAAGACGCCGGTCATCCTCCGGGCATCGGGCGGGAGCGCCATCGTCTATTCCGATCCCGTGGAACTCGAGCGTGAACTCGGCATCCGGGGAGCGGGCCTTTCGGATGAGGCGGCGCGCGAGGCGCTGAGAGAACAGATCGCCGATGATATCGTCAACCGTGAACTCTCGAACGAGTCCATCACCGTCTCGGCGGCGGAGGCCGCGCGCCTGGGCGTGGCGGGCGTATCGGTTTCGGTCTACGTGGGCGCGCGCTACCAGAAAGAAACCATCCTGAACCTGGCGAGAATGAGCGATGAGGGCCGCCGGGAGGGCCTGATTGTCTTGGGGATAACCGCGGTGGGCAAGGAGATGACGCGCGATGCGCGCTATCTGGGTCTTGCGACGCGCATCGCTGCCGAGCACGGTGCGGACGTGGTGAAAACCTATTACTGCGAGGGCTTCGAGCGTGTGGTGCGGGGCTGTTTCGCGCCCATCGTCATCGCGGGGGGCAAGAAGGTGCCCGAGCGCGAGGCGCTCGCGTTCTGCAGGCGGGCGATAGATGAGGGCGCCGCCGGTGTGGACATGGGCCGGAACATCTTCCAGAGCGCGCATCCGGCCGCCATGATCCGGGCGGTGCGCGCCGTCGTGCATGAGGATTCAAGCCCCGATGCGGCCTATGAGATGTTCGAGGATTTGAGCGCGGAAGCCCGCGTATAATGGCGTTTCGGCTCGCGACGCAGGAAGTATGAAAATGTCTGACACCATGCGGGCGGCGGTGTATTACCGAAACGACGACGTGCGGATCGAGGAGATGGCGAAGCCCCGCGCCGGAGCGGGCGAGGTTTTGATCGAGACGCGCGCGAGCGGCATCTGCGGAAGCGACGTCATGGAGTGGTACCGGGTAAAGAGCGCGCCGCGCGTGCTGGGCCATGAGGTGACGGGCGTCGTCGAAGAAATCGGCGAGGGGGTGGAGGGTTTCCGCGTGGGCGATCGCGTCTGCGTCACCCATCACGTTCCGTGCAACCGCTGTGCGCTGTGTCTGCGTGGCGACCACACGGCGTGTGAGACGCTGAAAGCTACGAATTTCGACCCCGGCGGTTTCGCCGAGTTCATCCGCCTGCCCGCCGTCAACGTGGAGCGGGGGACGTTCCGCCTGCCCGATGCGGTGTCAGACGATGCGGGCGTGTTCGTCGAGCCGCTTGGCTGCGTCCTGCGCGGCTGGCGGCGCTTCCGTATGACGCCGGGCCTCTCCGTCCTCGTCGTGGGAAGCGGCATGTCGGGACTTTTGCACGTGCAGGCGGCGCGTCTCCTGGGAGCGGGGGCCGTTTTCGCGACGGACGTCCATCCGTACCGTCTGAAAGCCGCAGAGCGTTTCGGCGCGCATGCGCTGCCTCCGTGTGAGGACATGGCGGAGGCCTTGCGTGAGGCGAACGAAGGCCGCCTGGCGGACCGCGTCGTCCTGTGCGCGGGCGCGCCCGAGGCATTGGAGACCGCCCTCGCGTGCACAGCTACCTGCGGCGTCCTGCAGCTTTTCGCTCCCACGCCGCCCGGATACCGCCCTGAAATCGACCTGAACCGCATCTGGAGCGAGCAGATCGCCGTCACCACCACCTATGGCGCGGCCCCGCTCGATCTGGAAGAGGCGCTCGCGCTCATACGCGCCGACCGCATCGAGGTCGAGGAGATGATCACGCACAGGCTCCCGCTCGCGCAGGCGCAAGAGGGCTTCCGCCTCGCCGCCGAGGCGGGCGAATCACTGAAAGTTGTGCTCAAACCCTGAGCACAAGCCCGAATCTTGTAGTCGAGCGCGAAAGAGGGTAGGGTTTTGTTCAGAGTTGCGGGCCATGGAACGCGAGGCCGTGGAGCTCGCAGGGTGAATACAAAAGACCCGGGAGGAGAGGAAAGTGACGACTTTTCAAATCGCGACGCTCGGGTTCTACGCGGTGCAGTCTTTCATCGGTCTCGCGCAATGCGTTCTCATCCTGATGGGCCTGAAGCAGATGAGCCGCGCTTCGGAGTTTCGAGAAAGACAGAGCGCGAGACGGCATGAGGAAGTCATGAGGGAGGGCGCGAGACGGCATGAGGAGGTCATGAGGAATCACGCCGAGACGATGAGGCATCATACCGAGACCATGATGAAAAATCACGAGGAATCGATGACCGCGCTCAAGGCGCTCATCGAACGGACGGCGAAGTAACCTCTAATCCCCGCCGGCTACTCCGCCCCCGTCCTTCGGGACGGGGGCTTTTTTACGTCGATCCTCCACTGCTAGCCTAAGGTGTGGCCAGCCTGTTTATTGCCGAACGGCAAGCCCGAATCTTGCGGGCACGCGCGAATGGGGATAGTGTTATATTCAGGATTGCGGCCCATGGAACGCGAGGCCGTGGAGTTCGCAGGGTGATAATCAAAGACCCGAGAGGAGAGAAAAGTGACGACGTTTCAAATCGCGACGCTCGGGTTCTACGCGGTGCAGTCGATCATCGGCCTCGCGCAGTGTGTCCTCATCCTGATGGGCCTGAAGCAGATGAGCCGCGCTTCGGAGTTCAGGGAGAGGCAGAGCGAGAGGCGGCATGAGGAGGTCATGAAGAATCACGACGAGAACATGAAAAAACATGAGGAGTCGATGACTGCGCTCAAGGCGCTCATCGAGCGGACGGCGAAGTAACCTCTACTCCCCGCCGGCTTCTCCGCCCTCGTCCTTCGGGACGAGGGCTTTTCTTTTGCGTCGCCGATTGTCCGCTACTCGTCTAAGGGATGGTAGGTCAGTTCACTCCCGGGCGGGGAATCGCCTTCGGTAGCTTCATCCTCGTAGAGCGCATCCGGCGGGGCGTCATCTGTGAATTGCGTATCATCCGCGACCGCATTCTGCGGGGCGGGGGCGGGCTCCTTGAGGAGCGGGGCGAGTTTCGCCTCGCGGCGGATTCTCTCGGGCAAACCGCTCCAGCGCCTCCTCACGCGCGCGTTTCCTATCGCCATGCCGAGCGCTTTTTTCGATCCGACGAAAACCGCGAGGCGCTTCGCCCGCGTGAGGGCGGTGTAGACGAGGTTTCTCTGCAGCATCGGGAAGTGCTGGGTGTGGAGCGGGATGACGACGGCGGGGTATTCGCTCCCCTGGCTCTTGTGGACGGTGATGGCGTAGGCGTGCATCACCTCATCGAGCGCGCCGCGCGTGTATTCGACGACGTTCGAATCGAAAGCGGCGCGAATGCTCCCCTCCTCGGGCGCGACGCTCTTGACGACGCCGATGTCGCCGTTGAACACGTCCTTGTCGTAGTTGTTGCGCACCTGGATGAGCTTGTCCCCGGTGCGGAACGTGCGGCCTCCGCTCTGGAGCGCGGGCGCGCTTCCGGCGGGGTTGAGCGCTTCTTGTAAGCGCGCGTTCAGGCTCTGCACACCGAGCACGCCGCGCTGCATGGGGGAGATGACCTGGAGATCGGCGATGGCGTCGACGCCGAACCGCTCGGGAATGCGCTCGCGGCACAGTTCGATGATGAGGTCGGCGCAGCGCTCCGCCTCGCTCTCCTCGATGAAGTAATAATCGAGCGGCGCGTCTTCTTTTTCCCCCTTGCCGTTTCGGGGCATTTCGCCGCGGTTCACGCGGTGGGCGTTCTCGACGATGAGGCTCTCCTGCGCCTGGCGGAAGACTTCCGTAAGCCGCGCCACGGGAAGGGTCTCGGAGGTGATGGCGTCGCTCAGGACGTTCCCCGGCCCCACAGAGGGGAGCTGATCCACGTCGCCCACCAGGACGAGCGTCGCCGGGTCGGGCACCGCGCGCAGCAGGTGGGCCGTCAGGTGCACGTCGAGCATCGAGGCCTCATCAATAATTACGATGTCGCCGGTGAGCGGGTTTTCCGCGTCGCGCGTGAAGCCGCCCGAGTGCCAGCTGTATTCGAGCAGCCTGTGAATGGTGGCCGCCTCGTGGCCGGTGACTTCAGAAAGACGCTTGGCCGCCCGGCCCGTGGGCGCGCCGAGGATGACCTGGAGGCCCAGTTTCGTATAGAGGTTCGTGACGGCGCTCACGATGGTCGTCTTGCCGGTGCCGGGGCCGCCCGTGACGATGAGCACCTTCTGGGTGAGCGCGCCCTCGATGGCCGCACCCTGATCCTTCGTCGCCTTGCCGCCCTCGAGCGCGCGCCGGGCGAGGTGGCCGAGGCGCTCTTCCGTCGTGGCTCCCGGCGCGCCCTGTCCCCGCATGGCGGCCTCGAGACGCGCATCGTCGCGCGGCGTGCGGATGAGCGCGGCGAGCCGGCGGGCGACCTCGCATTCCGCGGCATAGAGAGGCCGCCCGTAGACGCGCTTGCCCTCGTAGGAGGCGAGGTTCTCGACCATGTTCGCCGATTCGATCACCAGCGAGCCGCCCCGGCCCAGGTTCTCCAGGATGGGGGCGAGGGCGTCGGCATCCGTTTCGAGCATTTCGGCGGCGGTTTCGAGGAGATCGCCATAGGGCAGAAAACAATGGCCCTCGCGCTCTGCGAGCTGGTCCAGCACGTAGACGGCCCCCGCCGCCAGGCGTTTGGGCGAGTCCGCGGGGATACCCAGCTTCTGCGCGATGCGGTCCGCGCTCTTGAAGCCCACGCCGTGGATCTCTGACGCCAGCCGAAACGGGTCTTCGCGCAGGATCCGGATGGACGCCTCGCCGTAGGTTCTGAGAATTTTCTCGGACAGGTGGAGCGGGACGTCGTATTGCCTCAAGAAGAGCATGATCTCCTTGACCTCGCTCTGGCTCTTCCAGCTCTCGACGATGGCTTCGAGCTTCTTCGCGCCCAGCCCGGCGATTTCCGTCAAGCGCTCGGGCTGGTTGTCGAGGATTTCGAGGGATTTCTCCCCGAAGCGCGCCACGATTCTCCTGGCGAGAGCGGGGCCGATGTTCTTCACGATGCCCGAGGCCAGGTACTTTTCGATTCCCTCGACCGTCGTGGGTGCCAGCGGGCGGGCGAGTTCTGCGTGAAACTGGCGGCCGAACCTGGGATGGTCCTTCCAGGCGCCCTCGAAGCGGACGCGCTCGCCCTCGCGGATGGAGGAGAGATAGCCCACCACGGCCACGCGCGGGAAATCCTCGTTGTCCGGCTGGACGAGCAGGACGCTGTAACCGGTGTCCTCCGCGCGGAAGCGGATGCGCTCCACCGCGCCGGTCAGTTCGGTGCCGTCTTGCGGGAAAAGGCCCGCCTGGGGAGGAGGGGTCCTTCTTCCGGGACGATTCGTTCTCGGTTTGCGCGTCATGGGTCGATCCTGGTTTCGTCAGGGCGGGCGGGGCGGTGCGTCACCGGGTGCGCATGGCCGGGGTCAGAGCGAGAGCCGGGTCAGCCTCCGCTCCTCCCGGCTTTTTTCGCTTCATTCCAAAGCGCTTCGAGCTCTTCTAGCGGCACGTCCTCGGGCGAGAGTCCCCGGGCGCGCAGCGCCTGTTCCATATGGTGAAAACGCTCGGTGAAGCGCGCGATGCAGGCGCGGGCCGCCCCCTCGGCGCTCACCCCGAGCTTGCGGGAGAGGTTCACGGCGGCGAAGAGAAGATCGCCCATCTCCTGCTCCAGCGCTTCGCGGTCTCCTTTTTGCATCGCCGCCTTGAGCTCCGCCCATTCCTCTTCCACCTTGTCCGCCGCTCCGGCCGCGTCCGGCCAGTCGAAGCCTACGCGCGAGGCCTTTCCCTGCAGTCTCTGGGCGCGCTGGAGCGCGGGCATGGCGGTGGGCACGCCGTCGAGAATGGAGGCCGCGCCGTTGTCTCCTACCGCGCGCGCCTTTCTCTTGCTGATCTCCCAGTTCCTGAGCACCTCGCCGCTGGTTTCGGCCAGGGCGTCCTCGAACACGTGGGGGTGGCGGTCGATCATCTTCTGAGCGAGGGCGCGAGCGGCCCCGTCGGCGTCGAAGAGGCCCTTCTCCTCGGCGAGCCGGCAGTGGAAGAGCACCTGGAGCAGGAGGTCGCCCAACTCTTCTTTGAGCATGGCGGGGTCGTCCGCCTCGATGGCCTCCATCACCTCGTAGGCTTCCTCGACGAGATAGGGCTTGAGGCTCTGGTGGTCCTGCTCCTTGTCCCAGGGGCAGCCGTCCGGCGCTCTGAGGCGGGCCATGACCTCCACCGCGCGCTCGAAACCGCTTTTGTTCTCGCTCAAGGCTTGGCCTCACGATTGGGGAATTCCGACGCCCGCAGTATACGCGCAACACGCACGGGCGGGCAACGACTCTCCCAGGGGAGGCCGCATGATATGGGCGGATCGGATACGGGCGAGCGCGGTATGTCTTGACGGGAGACGCCGCCGTGCAGGGGGGAGAGCATCGTCTGCACCGGTTTCGTCGAGCGTTTCTCAGGAAACAGTCGTTTGCGTCCCGATATTTTCCCGTTTCTCCGATGGAAAATGGCAGGCGGCCTCGATTCCGCCGGGGTAAGGCGTCAGCATCGGCATTTCCACTCGGCACCTCTCTTCTCTTTGGGGACAACGGCTGTAAAAACGGCAAAGGTGCGGGGAAGGATCGATGGGACTCATCGGTTCGCCGGTCAATCGCACCCGCTCGGTGCGCTCGGTCGTGTTGATGGCGGGTATGGCGGAGAGGAGCGCCCGGGTGTAGGGATGGCGGGGGTGACGCAGAATTTCCCGGGTGGGACCGGCCTCCACGATCTTGCCGAGATACATCACCAGTACCCGTTGGCAGAGCAGCCGGACGACGTTCAGGTCATGGGAGACGAACAGGTAGCTCATCCCGAGGCGGTTCTTCAAATCTTCGAGAAGATGCAGGATGACCGCCTGAACCGAAACGTCCAGGGCCGAGGTGGGCTCGTCCAGAATGAGGAGCGAGGGTTCGAGCGCTATCGCGCGGGCGATTCCTACCCGCGCCTTCTGACCGCCTGAGAGTTGATGCGGGTAGCGGGTCAGAAATTCGGGGGCGAGACCCACCAGAGCGCAGAGTTCCTCCACGCGCTTTCTGAGCTCAGGTCCGCTGCGCATCCCCCCCAGGCGCAAGAGCGGGTCGGCAACCGCCCGAAAAGTGGTGAACCCGGGATTCAGGCTTTCCGTGGGGTCCTGAAAAACCATCTGGATTTTCCGGCGCTTCTCGCCCTGGATGAAACGGCTCGCCGGAATCCCTCCGATGTTCCTGCCCTCAAAGGCGATGGCGCCCGATGTCGGGTCCTGCAGGCGGGCGATCAAGCGGGCGAGGGTGGATTTCCCGCAGCCGGACTCGCCGACGAGGCCGACGCTCTCCCCCGCTTCGATCGTGAAAGTCACGCCGTCTACAGCGTGAAGATATACCGCTTCGCCTCGTTCTTCGCCCCCCATGCCCCGCAGCGAATTCCAGACCCTTCCCATCGCGCCGCTCGGGCGGATCGGGAACTTCTTCAGGAGGTCGACGGTTTGGAGCAAGGCCATCAGAGAGGGTACCGGCAGGCGACGAGATGGCCCGCTTCGGTCTCCAGACGGGGAAGCGGCGGCTCGAGGCAGTCCTCTTTGAGGTGTTCGCACCGCTCGCTGTAGCGGCAAGCCGGGAGTTCCGCGCGCAGATCCGGCAGGTTGCCGGGAATCGAAGAAAGCTCGGCGAGGTCTCTGCTCGCATTCGGTGTGGCGCCGATGAGTTTCGCCGTGTAGGGATGCCGCGGACGCATGAACAGGTGTTCGGTATCAGCCACTTCGACAACATGCCCCGAGTGCATGACGATTATCCTGTCGCAGTATTCCGCAGCGAGGCCGAGGTCGTGAGTGATGAGGATCGTTCCCATGTTTCTCTCACGCGCGGCGTCCTTGATGAGGTCCATGATCGCCGCCTGGGTCGTTACGTCAAGACCCGTTACGGGTTCGTCCGCTATCAGGAGCCAGGGGTTGGAGGAGATGGCGATCGCGATCATCACGCGCTGGCACATGCCGCCGGAGAGTTCGAACGGATAGGCGTGGTAGCGCTTTTCCGGGTCGGGGATGTGGACCTGGTTGAGCAGATCGAGCGCTCGCCCGCGAATCTGCCGGCCGCGGAAGCTGCTGTGACGATAGATGACGTCCTCCAGCTGGCTGCCGATGGTCCGGATGGGGTTCAGCGCAGTTCTCGGGCTTTGGAAGATCATGGATATCTCACGCCCGCGCATCTCCTGCAGTTCTTGCCCGGATTTTTCGAACAGAGAAATACCCCCGAAAACAATCCGGCCCGAGGTGATTCTCGCCGCCGGGTCGGAAATCCCCATGATGGCGTATGACATCACGGACTTGCCCGAGCCGCTCTCGCCGACGACGCCGACCGTCTGCCCCTTTTCAATCTCGAAGCTGACGTTCTCGAGCGCCTTGACGACGCCTGTGCGCGTGCGGAATTCGAGCGAGAGATTATCGACGGCGAGAAGAGGGTTCCGGGATTCCATCACGTCCTCATTCTCGGGTCGATCAGATCGCGGAGGCCGTCGCCCAGGAGGTTGAAGCACAGCACGGCGAGCATCAGGGCGGCTCCCGGGAAAATGGCCAGCCACCACTCGCCGGATACGATGAACTTGGCTCCCTCGGCCACCATGATGCCCCACTCGGGAGTCGGGGGCCGGACGCCGAGGCCGATGAAGGAGAGTCCCGCCGCGTTCAGTATGGCGTAACCCATGTTCAGCGATATCTGGACCATCATCGGCGGCATGATGTTGGGTCCCATGTGAAAGAGCAGGATCCGGCCGTGTCCATTCCCCGAGAGGCGCGCCGCTTCCACGAACCCCGCTTCACGGCGTGAATTCGCCTCTGCCCGCGCCACGCGGGCGTAGAAGGGGAAGTTGATGACCGCCGTCGTGTAGACGATGTTCTCAATCGTGTTTCCCAGAGCCGAAACGATGCCCATGGCCAGCACGAAGAGGGGAAACGCCATGATGGTGTCGGTGAGACGACTGATGAGCTTGTCCGTCACCCCTCCGAAATAGCCTGCGCAAACGCCGGCGACGCTTCCCGCGACGAAGGAGAGCGAAACGGCCGCCACGGATATCGCGAGGTCGAGCCGCGTGGCCGTGATCACGCGGCTGAAAACGTCCCGCCCCAGATTATCGGTGCCGAACGGGTGCGCCCAAGAAGGCGGCTTGAGAGCGTTGGCCGTGTCGCTGGCGAGGGGGTCGTAGGGCGCGAGCCAGGGGCCGAACAAACCGAGGGCCAACAGCAAAAAGAAAAGGACGAATGAGAAAAGCGTGACGGGATTCTCCCCCATCACGTAGCGCAGGTGCCGGAGATGGGCGCTCACGTTCAGCCTTCCAGCCCGATACGCGGATCGACCACCGTATAGAGGATGTCGATCGCCAGGTTCAGGAGCACGTACATCAACGCCATGGCCAGAACGAACCCCTGCACGGCGGCGTAGTCCGAGGCGATGAGGGCCTCGATGGCGAACGAGCCGATGCCCGGCCAGGCGAAGACTTTCTCGACCAGAACGTTCGCCCCCAGCAGGAATGAGAACACCATCCCGAGCGTGGTGAGAACGGGAAGCATGGCGTTTTGAAAGGCATAGACCCAGAGCACCGTCCGGCTTGATAAGCCGCTCGCCCGTGCCGTGCGCACGTAGTCGCTCGACAGCACCCCCAGCATCGCGGCTCTCGTCATCCGCGCGAGCGGGGCCAGGGCAAAAATCGCCAGTGTCGAGGCGGGGAGAATCATCTGGGAGAGGGCTGCGCGAAAGACCTCCAAATCACCCGCGATGAGGCTGTCGATCAGGTAGAAACCCGTTACGTGGTCGGGAGAGATGTGGATGATGCTCAGGCGTCCGAGGGGAGCGGGCGAGAGTCCCAGCAGAAAATAGAAAATATAGACGAGGAACAACCCGGTGAAGAAGGTAGGCAGCGAGACCCCGATAGTCACAACGAGCCGGCAGAGGTGATCGACGAACGAGTTGGGCCGCGTGGCCGCGAGTATTCCCAGAGGGATGGCGATGGCGACGGCGAGAAGCAGGCCCATGAGCGTGAGCTCGAGCGAAGCCGGAAGCCGCGTGGCGATTTCTTCCATGACGGGCTGGCCCGTGCTGATGGATTTGCCCAGATCCCCGCGCGCGAGATTCTGGAGGTAGACCCAGAATTGTTCGGGCCAGCTTTTGTCGAGTCCCAGCGAAGCGCGTATCTCGGCGATGGATTTCTCATCCGCCGCAGGCCCGGCGAAGAACACCGCCGGGTCACCCGGCAAGGCCCGCGTCAGAATGAACGTCACCACGATGATGCCCATCACGACCGGCGCCGCCTGAAGGAGACGCCGGCCGATCAGGAGCAGGGAATCGCCTTTCATCACATCGTCCCCCCCTTCAAAGGACGCGCTGCTTTGTTGCGAACCGGCTTCAGGCCTGTTTCGGCAGTTTCTTGAACGGCCTCACGTCGAGTTGACGGTGGAACCAGTATTCGTAACCTTCGATGTGCTTTTGCATGGCGACATCGAGATAGGGCTGCCAGAGCGGGATGAGGGGCACGTCCTCAAAGGCGATTTTAATGAACGCCTTGACGCGCTCCGCGTAGCCGGGGCTGCCCACCGGCATGTGCAAAGTCTCGTCGACCAGCTTGTTCAGCTTTGGGTTGTTGTAGTTCATCGAGTTGAACAGGCGCTTGGGCTGATAGGCCCAGAAGAAATAATACTCAGGGTAATTCAGCCAGCCCCCGAAGTTCTTGAGGTGCATCGGGAGCTTCTTCTCCACGAGCGCCTTCGTCCTCCAGCCCGAGCCGGGGATCTTGTCGAGTTTCGCTTCAATCCCCACCTTTCCGAGTCCCTCCTGGATGAGAAGCGCCGTCGGCTCCGTCCAGTAGGCGAGACCCAGGTTGAACGACAGCGTGACCTTGAAGCCCTCCGCGTAGCCGGCCTCCTTGAGCAACGCCTTCGCCTTGTCTGGATTAGTATCGTAGGGGAAGGGCTGGGGCCACAGCGTGCCTGCGGGATCGGCGGATTTCGCTCCCCAAAGCGGCAGGCCGCGCTCATAGGCCGCCGCCTTGAATATCTTCTGATAAGGCATGGCGTAGGCCATCGCCTGGCGGACCCGCACGTCGGCGAACGGCTTGAAGTTCAGGTTGAGACCTACGGCGTGGATGCAGTTCTCGATGGGGACTCCTGCGATCTTGAGCTTCTTGTTGCTCGTGAGTTCCTTGGTGTCTTTCGGCGGGAGATCGAGGGACACGTCGGCGTCGCCACGCAGCAGGAGGGCGCGGCGCGTGGAGGCGGACGCCACCTCGCGGACGATCACCCGCTTCACGCCGGGCAGGGGACCCGACTTCCACTCATCGTTGCGAATGTAAACGGTCTGCTGGCCGGGCTTCCAACGCTCCAGCTTGAAGGCCCCGCCCCCTTGCGGGTTCTTGTGCAGATACCCGGTCGCCCACGGGTCGGCCTTCGTGGCTTTGGCCTTGGCGGCGGCCGAATTGATGATGAGGGGTACGGGAACGCCCAGGTCGGGCAGCGTGAGCTTGCTCTTGCGGATGAAATTGATCTTGAAGGTGTATTTATCTAGGGCGATGAACTGCTCGGGCTTGATGAGCGAACCCGCCTTCATCTGCACGGCCGGAAAACCGCCGAGCGAAACCGCGCGGTCGAAAGACCATTTCACGTCATGGGCGGTGACGGGTTTTCCGTCGTGGAACCTGGCGTCTTTGCGAATCTTGAAGGTGACGGACATGCCGTCCGGCGCAAAGCTCCAGGACTCGGCCAGTTCCGGTTCGATCTTCTGATAGTCGTACATGACGTTGCCGTCGGGCAGCTTCTTGCGCCCATAGGTGACGAGGCGGTCGTAGATGTTCACGGCGACCTGATAGCTCGGACGGTTGGTGCCCTTCCTGTGGATGTCCATGCTGTTGGGGCCGTTTCCGATCACGACCACGAGCGTGTCGCGGCCGGCGGCAGCCTCGGCGGGCAGGTATTTCAGGAGCGGTAACAATCCTGCCCCTGCGGCGGCGCCTGCGCCGATTTTCAGAAAATCACGACGTTTGAACTGCTTGTTATCCGGTACGTCCTTGTTCATGCTCATCTCCTTCGTTGTGCCCGGCGCTGCGGGCTCTGGGAAAATAGTGACCCATACGGATGAAGATTCGAGCCGATTGAACGCTGCCGCCCCATTGCTGCATACATAAGGCTACGGGCAAGACGTGTCTTGCAGGTTTCGTGATAGTTAATTGCGGGTTTCGGATTTGTTTCCCAAATGTTTCCTGGATGTCGTGAATATCCCATCATATGGCGTAATTATGTGATTGCAGGCGCAATATGTTGTGGTTATCGCTTGACAACTCTCCCTGAATGCGGGACATTGGATGGCGACGGACAACAACACGAGGACCCCCATGAGCAAAGAATCCCGCATACGCATACTTCCCGAATCGCTCGCGAACCAGATTGCCGCGGGCGAGGTGGTGCAGCGGCCCGCATCCCTCCTCAAGGAGTTGGTGGAGAACAGCATTGATGCGGGCGCCGAGCGGGTGGAAATCGACCTGGAATCAGGCGGTGCCGCGCGTGTGCAGGTGGTCGACGACGGGCACGGCATGAGCGAGGACGACGCGCTGCTGTGTCTGGAGCGCCACGCGACGAGCAAGATAGCCACGGATTGGGATCTGGGCCGCGTCGCCACCCTGGGCTTCCGGGGAGAGGCGCTGCCGAGTATCGCCGCGGTCTCGAAGATGACCATCACGACCAGAAGGCCGGGGGATCCCCTGGGGACCGAGGTGCGCGTGGAGGGCGGCAAGCTCCAGCGCGTCACCGAGATGGGAGCCGCGCCCGGCACGAGGGTCGACGTGCGCTCGTTGTTCTATAACGTGCCGGCGAGGCGCAAATTCCTCAAAAGAAAAGAGACCGAACTCGCCCGCTGCCTGGAGGCGGCGAATCAGGCGGCCATGGCGAACCCGAACGTTTCGTTCATCCTGCGCCACGGGAGGAGAACGCTGCTCGACCTGGACGCCTCGGGAGGGGTTTTGACCCGCGCCGCGCAACTCGTGGGTGAGGCGGCGGCTTCTCATCTTCTGAAAATTCCGCGCGCCTCATCCGGGAGCATGACGTTCAGCGGCTGGGCGGGCGCGCCCGGGCTCAACCGCTCGACGCGCGGCGCGCAGTATCTGTTCGTGAACGGACGCCCCATCCGTGACCGTCTTTTCGTCCACGCGGCGTATGCGGCATACCGCAGCTTCATGCCGGTGAAGCGCCACCCCGTCTTCATCCTCTTTCTGGACATGCCGCCCGAGGACGTGGACGTGAACGTCCACCCCGCCAAGCAGGAGGTGCGCTTCCGCTTCGCATCGGGCGTCTACGATCTCGTGCGCGAGAGCGTCGCCGCCGTGCTGGGCGCGCGGCCCCAAAGCGTGCGGCGCGAATTCGCCCACCAGGGTGCAGGCCGCGCCGTCCAGGGTGCTGCCGCAGAACAGAGCGCCGCGCGCACCGGGTCGCCCACAGCCCGGCCTTCCGCGCCGGCCCTGCTGGGCGGCGGGGGATATTTTGGTGATCGCGCCGCCGCCGGGGATTTCGGAGTCTCGGCGGAGGGAGGATCGCACGAAGCTTCACAACCTGCGTCCGGAGCCGAGGCAGCTGACTCCGATCCGACCGAGTCTGTGAGTTCCCCATCCGAATCGACGGCTTCCTCGCCTATGGAGCGCGCCCTCCAGCCGCCCCATCCGGCGGACCCGGTGGTTCTTTCCCAGTGCCGCTATCTGGGGCAATGGGAGGAGTGCTTCCTGCTGTTCGGCGCGCCGCAAGGACTCGTTTTCGTCGATCAGCACGCCGCGCACGAGCGGGTGCTCTACAACCGCTTCCGCGACCAGTTCCGGGAGGGCCGCGTGGACAGCCAGGCGTGCCTGGTGCCCGAGGAGGTTCGCCTCCGGCCCGAGGAGGCGTTGAGCATCGAGGCGCACCATGAGGATCTGCTGCGCTCCGGGTTTGAACTCGAGTGCGCGGGTCCCGGGGAATACCGGATTCGGGCCGTGCCGGCGCTGCTGGCGGACCGCGACCCCGCAGGCGCCGTGCGCAAGATCGTGGAGGGTCTGGCGGATATGGAGCAGCCCGTGAGCTTCGCGGATCTCATCGACGGCATCATCGCGGGGATGAGTTGCAAGGGTGCGGTGAAGGCGGCGCGCCCCATGCGTCCCGAGGAGGTGGCCTCCCTCGTCGAGGAACTCGAGAAAACACCGGGCAGATGGACCTGTCCGCATGGGCGGCCCGTCATGCTCGTGATGGGCGACGGCCCCGTGAGGAGGCGCTTCTTGCGGAGCTGAGCCGGTTTTTCGCACGGAAAGGCGGAAGCCCTTGACACCCGCGCCCGCGCGCAACACAATGGCGAGGCAAGAAAAAGGAGGGCTATCGGGGAGGGCCTTGATGCCGCGTCCTTTTGAACCAGCCTTTCGGTCCCGATTTCTTGCAAAGGCCATCGCCCGCCGATGGCTGAGGAGGTCTTCTTTACGCCCGCTCACTTTTGGCCTTTACGGCGCAATGGTGGCGGGCGTTTTCCTTATCTGCACCGCAAAACAGCAGGGGTATTCCCTGTTTTCTCTCACTCAAGGGAGTGGCGCATAAAGATGCTCAACACCCCGATAGAAGAAGCCTATACCTTTGACGACGTGATGCTGCTGCCGGCGCACTCGGAAGTATTGCCCAGGGACGTGGACCTCTCCACATCCTTGTGCGAGGAAATCGAACTCGGGATTCCGCTCCTGAGCGCGGCCATGGATACGGTGACGGAGTCGGGCCTGGCGATCGCGCTCGCCCAGCAAGGCGGTCTGGGCGTGGTGCACCGCAGCATGACCGTCGAGCGCCAGGCGGCCGAGGTGGACCGCGTCAAGCGCTCCGAAAGCGGCATGGTCACCCAGCCCATCACGATGCGGCCCAGGCAGCAGATACGCGAAGCCCTGGAAGTCATGCAGACGTACCACATCTCGGGCGTGCCCATCACCGAGGAGGGACGCCTCGTCGGCATTCTCACGAACCGCGACGTGCGCTTCGAGACGAACCTGGACAAGCCGGTCGCGGAGTTGATGACCCGGGAGAAGCTGGTCACGGTGCCTGTGGGAACGACGCTCGACGACAGCAAGGGAATCCTGCACCGCCACCGCATCGAGAAGCTCCTCGTCGTGGACGAGGATTTCAACCTCAAGGGCCTCATCACGCTCAAGGACATCGAAAAGGTTCGCCGCTATCCCAAATCGGCCAAGGACAAGTTCGGCCGCCTGCGCGTGGGGGCGGCGGTGGGCGTGGCCGCGGATATGCGTGAGCGCGTCTCCGCGCTCGATGAGGCGGGGGCGGACCTCCTCGTCCTCGACAGCGCCCATGGGCACTCCGAGCGGGTGCTGCGGGCGGTGGAGGAGATCAAAAACGGCTGGCCGGACGTGAAGGTGCTCGTCGGCAACGTGGCCACCGCCGAGGGCACGCGCGCGCTCATCTCCCGTGGCGCGGACATGATAAAAGTGGGCATCGGGCCAGGCTCCATCTGCACGACGCGCGTGGTGGCGGGCGTGGGCGTGCCCCAGTTGAGCGCGGTGGCGAACTGCGCGGCGGCGGCGGAGCCCCACGGCGTGAAAATCATCTCCGACGGCGGCATCAAGTATTCGGGCGATATCGTCAAGGCGCTCGCAGCGGGCGCGCACGGCGTGATGGTCGGCAGCCTGCTTGCGGGTGTCGAGGAGAGCCCCGGCGAGCGGGTGCTCTACCAGGGAAGAAGCTACAAGGTGTATCGCGGCATGGGTTCGGTCGGCGCGATGAGCAACGGCAAGAGCCGGGACCGCTATTTCCAGGACGTGCAAAACGGCTATCCGGACGAGGAGGAACACGCCTTCAGCGATTCGAAGCTCGTGCCCGAGGGCGTGGAAGGCCGGGTCCCCTACAAGGGGCCGCTTTCCTCCACCGTCTACCAGCTCATGGGGGGCGTGGCCGCGGGCATGGGGTATACCGGCTGTTGCAATCTGAAGGAGTTGAGGGAGAAGGCGAAGTTCGTGCGCATCACGTCGGCGGGCCTCACGGAAAGCCATGTGCACGACGTCTTCATCACGCGCGAGTCGCCCAACTACCAGCGCGATTGATTGATAAAAGCGTAATCCGGTGCGGCGCCCGTCGGCGCCGCGGCGGGCGTGTGTGCAGATGAGCGCCTGTCCCGTGTAAGCGCTTCGCCCGGCGCCCGGCAAGACGAACGCGACGGGTTGCCGAGGGATGCGGGATCCCGGTTCATCATCCAGGCGAACGGGATGCCGGCCCGGCGCCCGGCTCCTGAGCGGGCCACAGAATAGAGGGGGGGAGAGGCGGTTCGGCCGCTGCATCCCGAAATGAAGATGCGGGAGCAGATACTCATACTTGATTTCGGCTCGCAGTATACGCAGCTCATCGCCCGGCGCGTGCGGGAGTTGAACGTGTATTGCGAGATTCACCCGTGCACCCGGGATTGGCGCGAGATTACGGGTCCGCACACGAAGGGCGTCATCCTCTCGGGCGGGCCGAGCAGCGTGTACGAGAACGGCTCCCCCTCGGTCGACACCGCCCTGTTCGAGAGCGACCTCCCCATTCTGGGAATCTGCTACGGCATGCAACTCATGACCCATCTGCTCGGCGGGAAAGTCGGCCCCTATCCCAAAAGGGAATTCGGACGCGCGCAGGTGGAGATTGATGATCCCGTCGGCATCTTTCTCGGCTCCTCCGGTGACGAGACCGTCTGGATGAGTCATGGGGACACTATAGAGGAGCCGCCGCCCGGCTACAGGTCGCTCGCGCGTTCGGACGGGTCCCCCGTGGCGGCGATGATGTCCGAAGACGGGCGGCGCTACGGCATACAGTTTCACCCGGAGGTGGCGCACACCCCGCGCGGCAAGGAGTTTCTCCACAATTTCGTGCGCAGGATTTGCGGATGCGCGGGCGATTGGACGATGCGCTCCTTCATCGAGGAGGCGGTCGACCGCATCAGGGTGCAGGTAGGGCCAAGGAGCGTGGTTTGCGGTCTCTCGGGCGGCGTGGATTCCTCCGTCACGGCGATGCTCGTCAAAGAGGCGATAGGCGAGCGGCTCACCTGCATCTTCGTGGACAACGGCCTGCTCAGAAAGAACGAGGCCGAGCAAGTGGTCGCGACCTTCGGCGAAAGGCTCAACCTCGTGCACGTGGACGCGAGCGGGGAATTCCTGAGCGCCCTTCGCGGCGTCACGCACCCCGAAGCCAAGAGAAAGAGGATCGGCGAGATATTCATCCGCGTGTTCGAGCGCGAGGCGGGGAGGCTGGGCGACGTGAAGTTCCTCGCCCAGGGTACGCTCTACCCCGACGTCATCGAGAGCGTCTCGTTCAAGGGGCCATCGGCGACCATAAAAAGCCACCACAACGTGGGCGGACTGCCCAAATGGATGAGGCTTGCGCTCATCGAGCCCCTGCGCGAACTGTTCAAGGACGAGGTGCGCGAGGCGGGCGAGGAGTTGGGACTGCCCCGCGAGATGCTCTGGCGGCATCCGTTCCCGGGGCCGGGGCTGGCCGTGCGCGTTCTGGGCGAGGTGACGGAGAAGCGCGTGAGAACCTTGCAGGAGGCGGACGCCATCTTCATCGAAACGCTCCGCAAGCACGATCACTACTACAAGGTCTGGCAGGCGTTCGCCGTGCTGCTGCCCGTCAACACCGTGGGCGTGATGGGCGACGCGAGGACGTATGAGAACGCTCTCGCGCTCCGCGCCGTCACCAGCCAGGACGGGATGACGGCGGACTGGGCGCGCCTGCCTCCCGATTTGCTGGCCGAAGCCTCATCGCGCATCATCAACGAGGTGCGCGGCGTGAACCGCGTGGTCTACGACGTCTCCTCCAAGCCGCCGGGCACGATCGAGTGGGAGTGAGTGGAAGGCTGTAAAAGTCAACGGGTTAGGCAAGAATCACTTTTTCTTCATCTCCACCAACCTGATTTTGTCGATATCCAGGATGGAGATTCTTTCGCCGGTGGCCGCTTCGTCGCCGGGCCGGTATATCCCGAATTTGAAATGCGGCTCTCCGCATGACTCGATACCAAAATCTCCCTCGTCCACGATCTTTTCCTCATTGAAATACAGGCTGTAATACGATTCCGTTAAATGAATCTCCAGCTTTACGTCTATCCATTTCCCGATGAATTCATCGATGTGGACCTTCCTCGTAAAACGCTCGTTCCAGATTTTGCTTATCAAGCGGCCGTTCGAGAATTTGAACATCAACGCAGGACCGACCCTGCAACCCTGAACACCCTGGTGCATTTGAAAAAAGTCTTCTCTTTCGTAGATGAATCCCTTCACGAACCGGACCCTGAAGGTGAGCGTATAGTCCACATCTTTTTTCAAAGAGGCAGTCTGTTTTATTTCAGCCCGCTCCCAATAAGGTGCGCCGTGCCTGGCCCCGGCATCGGTGCCGCATCCTCCCACCTGGTTGTTTTTCAGTGTAAAGCGCAGGAAGGTCTCTTTTCCCTCCGTTATCCATCTGGCGGAGGAGGATTCGGGGAGGCCGCAGTTGTCGTAAAACTCAACGTTCCAGTCTTTGTCCCGGTAGGTCGTCCTGCCGGCCGTGTCGAAATACCAGGCGGATGAAATCCCGTCGGATGCAGTTTTACATCCCGCCAGAAAAACGATAATAATCAGGAGAAGGAATTTGCGCATTTTATCCGGTTTTCTTCGGGGAACTGGAATGGGGCGCTATTCGGAATTCTAGATGTCCAAGCTGAAAAAGCAAGTAAGAGCTATAGGGCAGCGCCAGTTTTAATGTCTTTAGATTCAGCAGGTTACAATAAATCAGCCCGTTCTTTCCTTTTTCATGTCCGTCGCCGCTATGAAATCCTCTTTGGGAGTAAAAATAAAATGTATCCCACATCGACGACCTCGCTCGTAATGGTTTCGTTGTTTTTCCTGGCTTCGCTTCTTCCGACAGTGAGCGCCCATGCCCATGAGGCGAATTACCCCCACCTGCACATCGCTCAAAGCGGCCACGGGGAGAAAGGTCATGGGCATCACATGCACAAGCCCCGCGAGGCCGGCATGAAGAAGGGTCATGCGCGCGGGATGAAGCATTCCGCAAAGGTGATCCCCGCCGGCCACAAGAACCCCCCGGGCGTGAAGATACGCCTGGAAAAAGACGCCCACTCCAGGGGGGCGCTCAACCTGTTCCTGGAACTCAAGAATTTCCGCTTCGCCCCCGAAGAGGTGAACAAGACTTCGAAGATCAACGAGGGCCACGCGCATCTGTACCTGAACGGCAGGAAGCTGACGAGGCTCTATGCGGCTTCTTATTTCATGGATAAACTGCCGAAGGGTGCTCTGGAGATAAGGGTCACGCTGAACACGAACATGCACGAAGACCTGAGCTACATGGGGAAACTCGTGCAGGACATTGTGGTGCTCAAGGATTTCAACAACTAGGCTCAGGAAACCGAAACCTTGCTGATATGGACGCATTTCATTCTCGCGGTGCTGGCGATCGGACTCGGCCTCGTAAACCTGGCGTCCGCGAAGGGAACGCGCAGGCACCGTATTATCGGCTGGTGCTGGCTCGTTGTGATGAGCTACGTCACGGTCTCGTCATTCTGGATTCGCGAACTGAACGACGGCGCGTTCAGCTGGATTCACCTGCTGACGATCTGGACGATCTTCTGCATGATAGTAGCGGTCGTTTCGATACGGCGGGGAAACGTGCGGAGGCACGCGGCGTTCATGACGGGCACGATGATAGGCGCCTTCATCGCGGGTGGCTTCGCCATGTTGCCCGGCAGGTTCATCAGCCGGCTGTTCGGATACGGCGGGTGATCCGCCGCTGGCGGGAATGTGACTTTCCTCGGCAAGCATGAAGAGAGATGGCGGCGAGGGGTTTCAAACGAGAGGCAGAAAGAAATAAACTGAAAGGGCTTCACCATAAGTAGTATGCCAATAAGAGCAAGCCAGTATTAAAAGCACGCCCCTGTTAAAATCCGCCCCCGGGGAATAAAAATGCCGTCTGAATTCGTTCATCTGCATCTTCACTCCCAGTACAGCCTCCTGGACGGCACCACGCGAATCGGCGATCTGGTGCAGCGCGCCGCCGAACTCGGCCAGCCCGCGGTGGCGCTTACCGACCACGGGAACATGTTCGGCGCCGTGAAGTTCTACGAGGCGGCGAAAAGGGCGGGCGTGAAGCCGATCATCGGCTGCGAGGTGTACGTCGCCCCCGGCAGCCGGTTCGACAAGGGCTCCACGAACGGCGGGGGGCGCGCCTACCACATGCTGTTGCTGGCCCAGAACCAGACGGGCTACAACAACCTGTGCGAACTGGTCACGCGCGGCTTCACCGAGGGGATGTACTATTTTCCCAGGATCGACCGCGAACTTATAAGCCAGCACGCCGAGGGTCTCATCTGCACGTCCGCCTGCCTGCGCGGGGAGGTGAACGACCACCTCCTGCATGGCCGCGAGGAAGCGGCGCGCGAGGCGGCCGGGTTCTATAAGGACCTCTTCCCGGGCCGCTACTACCTGGAACTCCAGGACCACGGGATGGAGGAGGACAAGCAGGTCATCCCGAGGGTCATCGCCCTCTCGAAGGAGATGGGGCTGCCCCTCGTCGCCACCAACGACGTGCATTATCTGGACAAGGGAGACCACAGCGCCCAAGAGGTGCTCATCTGCATCCAGACGGGCAAGACCCTGACCGATCCCAACCGCATGACGATCAAGAGCGAGGAGTTTTATCTCAAAACCGCAGAGGAGATGGAGGCGCTCTTCGGCGAGGTGCCCGAAGCCCTCGCCAGTACGCTCGCCATCGCCGAACAATGCGATTTCGAGTTCACCTTCGGCGCGGCCCACTACCCGGATTTCCAGACCCCCGACGGGGCCGACAAGAAAGAATACCTGAGGCGCACCGCGGAGGAGGGGCTCGCGGGCAGGCTTGCGCAGTTCGGGATCGAGGGCGCCGAGGCGGAGCGCTACCACGAGCGGCTCAGGATGGAACTCGAAGTCATCAACAGCCAGAATTACGAGGGTTATTTCCTCATCGTTTCCGACTTCATCCGCTACGCCAAGGAGCAGGGCATCCCCGTGGGCCCGGGCCGTGGCTCGGCGGCGGGCAGCCTGGCCGCCTACGCGCTGGGCATCACGGGCATCGACCCGCTCAGATATTCCCTTCTCTTCGAGCGGTTCCTGAACCCCGAGCGCATCAGCCCGCCCGACGTGGACATCGACTTCTGCATGGACCGGCGCGATGAGGTCATCCGCTACGTGCAGGAGAAATACGGGCGCGAGAACGTGTGCCAGATCATCACCTTCGGAAGCATGCTGGCGAAGGGCGTCCTGCGCGACGTGGGCCGCGTCATGGACATGCCCTACGGCGAGGTGGACCGCATCGCGAAGCTGGTTCCCAACGAACTCAAGATCACCCTCGACGACGCGATGAAGAAAGAGCCGCGCCTGCGCGACACCGTGGAGCGCGACCCGAAGGTGGGCGATTTGATGGGCACGGCCCGGAAGCTCGAGGGCAACATCCGCCATGCGGGGACGCACGCGGCGGGCGTGGTCATCGCGCCGTCGAAGCTCACCGACTTCGTGCCGCTCTACAAGGCCTCTGGCGGCGAGATGATGACCCAGTTCGACATGAAGGACATCGAGGAAATCGGTCTCCTCAAGATGGATTTCCTGGGTCTCAAGACGCTAACGGTACTCGAGCGCGCCGTGAACCTCGTGCGCGACGGAGGCGGTGAACTGGATCTGGAGACGCTGGCCCTCGACGATGCGGCGACGTACCGCCTGCTCGCCGAAGGCAAGACGACCGGCATTTTCCAGCTCGAAAGCCGGGGCATCCGCGAGTATCTCAGGAAGCTCATCCCCACGACGTTCGAGGACCTGATCGCCATGGTCGCGCTCTACCGGCCCGGCCCGCTGGAGAGCGGCATGGTGGATGCGTTCATCAACAGGAAACACGGGCGCGAGCAGATCGATTATTTCTTCGACGAGCTGCAGACCATCCTCGAGGGCACCTACGGCGTCATGGTCTATCAGGAACAGGTCATGCAGATCTCGAACGCGCTCGCGGGGTTCTCCCTGGGACGAGCGGACGTGCTGCGCAAGGCGATGGGAAAGAAGAGCCAGAAACTCATGGCCGAGCAGCAGGCCGACTTCGTGGACGGGGCCGCCGCGCGCGGCCACGACAGGAAAAAGGTCCAGTCCCTGTGGGATCAGATCGACAAGTTCGCGGGCTATGGCTTCAACAAGAGCCACAGCGCGGCTTACGCCCTCATCGCCTACCGCACGGCGTATATGAAAACGCATCATCCGCGCGAGTTCATGTCGGCGCTTCTCACGTGCGACAGGGAGAACGCCGACAAGGTCATCAACGACATCGCCGAGTGCCGGAGCATGAAGATCCCCGTGCTCCCTCCGGACGTGAACGCCAGCCAGAAGGATTTCACGGTCGAGCGGGAGGCCATCCGCTTCGGCCTGGCCGCCGTGAAGAACGTGGGCGAAGGGCTGGTGGACGCCGTTCTGGCGAGCCGGAACGAGGAGGGGCCGTTCAGGGACCTGGGCGATTTCTGCAGGCGCGTGGAGCACCGGCACCTGAACCGGCGGGCGCTCGAAAGCCTCATCAAGGCGGCCGCCTTCGATTCTCTAGGTGTGGGACGCGCGCAGGCGACGGCATCGCTCGATATCGTGCTCGAAGCCGCGATTCGCGAGCAAAAAAGCGTCGCCGTGGGGCAGGGTTCCCTGTTCGGGGGGGAGGATGCCGCCAGGAGCGCGCTGCACCTGCCGGAGGTGGCCGAGTGGGAGGACGGCGAACGCCTCGCCAGCGAGCGCGAGGTGCTGGGGTTTTACGTTTCCGGGCACCCGCTCGATGATCACAAAGAAGTCATCGAGCGATTCGCCAACATCGACACCGTTCGCCTCGCCGAGGTGACGAGCGCGCGCAAGCTCAAGATGGCCGGGCTCATCCGCTCCTCGAGGCTGCGCACCACGCGCGCGGGCCGGCGCATGGCGAACTTCGTGCTAGAGGATCAGGTCGGCACGGCGGAAATGACGCTGTTTCCCGACGTATTCGAAAGCTGCCATGAACTCCTCGAGAGCGAAGAGCCGGTACTCATCGAAGGCGTCGCCGAGGTCTCGGACGACGGGGTTCAGGTGGTGGTGCGCGCCATCGAACCTCTCTCCGAGGTGGAGGTGAACCGCGCGAGCAGGGTACTGGTCGATCTCGAGCCCGAGTGCCGCTCGCCGAACCGCCTGCAATCCATCCGCGAGGTGCTGGCGAGGCATCCGGGCAACTGCGCCGTTCACTTCACGCTCAGGTTCCCCGACCGGGAGGTGCGTATCGAGGCGGGCGGGGAGTTCGTGGTGGCGCCGACGGCGGAACTGAGCGATGAACTCGGTGATCTGGTGGGCGCGGGAGCCGTTCGTTTTGAATAAACCGTCCATCAGGGCCGCCTATCTGGGGCGGGTAGGGTTCGGCGAAGCCTGGGACCTGCAAAAGCGGCTTTGGACCGACCGCGCCGAGGGCCGTCTCGGGGAGGATGTTTTTATCTTTCTCGAGCACGATCCGGTCATGACGCTGGGCAAGGGGGGCAGCGAGGCGAACGTGCTTCTCAGGCGCTCGCCCGTCGACGGCGAGGATGTTCCACTCATCCGGATCAACCGGGGCGGCGAAGTGACCTTTCACGGTCCGGGCCAGTTGATGCTCTACGCCATTTGCGACCTCCGCGAGTGGGAGCGCGACGTGCACCTCCACTGCAGGCGGCTTGAGGAGGTATTCCGGCGCTATCTGGAGAACAAGGGGTTTCATGCCGAGAGGAGACCGGGAAATCCGGGCCTTTGGGTGAATGACGAGAAAATTCTCGCCCTGGGCGTGGGCGCGAGACGCTGGGTGACGATGCACGGGGTTTCGTTCAACGTATCGCCGGATCTCAGGTATTTCGAGATGATGCATCCCTGCGGTGAGGTGGGCGGACGAACGACTTCCCTCGAAAAATTAGTGGGGGATTCACCGCCGCTGCCGGAACTCGCGCAGGATTTGATCCCCGTTTGCGCGGACGTGTTCGATGCGCACATCACGATGGAAACCGACCCGGCGCGGGTCGTTGGAGTTCTTCCAAGTGTTTCATGAACCGAAAAATTCAAGAAGCGAGAAGTGGGTTTTCGCCGCGAGTCTGGCGGGCGTTTTCGTGCTGCTCGCCTCTGCCCAGGCGTTCGCGGCCTCGAGTTTTGCCGAATGGGGCTTTACGACCAGGGCGTGGGATCTTCTGAAGAAGGGGGGCTATACGATGATCCCCCTGGGGCTGTGCTCGGTCGTCGCGCTCATGGTGACGCTCGAGCGGCTCATTTCTCTCAGGCGAAAGAAAGTCCTGCCGGGTGCCCTGGTGAGCGCTTCGGAAAGATACTGGCGGAGCGGTGATTTCGAGGGAGCCTCCAGCCTCTGTGAGCGGTTCGACTCCCCGCTCGCGCGCGTTCTCAAGGCGGGCCTGGCGAGGCGGAGGCTGGGGATCGGCGAGATGGAGCGCGCCATGGTCGGCGCGGGCCAGCACGAGTCGACCGTCTTGTCGCGCAACCTCCGTGGCCTGGGCGTCATCGCGAACCTGGCGCCGATGCTGGGTCTGTTCGGTACGGTCGTGGGGATGATTCGCGCCTTCGACGTCATCAGCCGCGCCGGGACGGGGAACCCGAACCTCGTGGCGGAGGGGATATCCGAAGCGCTCTTGACGACGGCGGCGGGCCTTTTGATCGGCATTCCGGCTCTGGCAGCGTATCACTTTTTTCGTTCCCGCAGCGGTCGCCTCCTGTTCGAGATGGAATCGGTCGCTCTGGCGCTTTTGCAGAATCTGGCGGCGCAAGCCGGTGAACCCGGCGAGAACACGGACAATGCGCCCCACGACGAGGCGCAGGGCTTGGAGAGCGTGAGACCGCAAGGCGAGGATATGTGATGCGCTTTCAGGGCGATTCGGAGGAAGACTACAGCCTCCAGCTGACCTCGCTCATAGACGTCGTTTTCCTGCTCCTCATCTTTTTCATGGTTTCCACCTCTTTCGTGGATTTCACCCGCAGGATCGACATCGAACTGCCCGAAGCGGAATCGAGCGCCGAGGTGGTGGAGAAAAAATCGTTTCTCATCGAAGTCGGCGTGGAGAAGCGAATCACCCTGAACGGGAAAACGGTGCTGCTCGATGACCTCGAAAGCCGGTTGAAAGCGGGCGTCGAGAGCGGGAAGTTCAAGCCCTCCCTCACGATCAAGGCGGACAAGCGCCTCGATTACGGCTACGTGATCAAGGTGATGGGCCTCATCTCCGAGGCGGGCGTTCGCGACATCTCGCTGGCCACGAAATAACTTCGTAGCGGGAATCGGGCGCGAGAGGCGGCTTCCGCGCCTGTTTTTCATGTAGGAGAAAAAGCGTGAACCCAAGGCGGGCCGATAGAACGGTTTCCATGCCGCGCAAGGCCGAAACCACCACGCGCGTTCTTCTGCTCAGGCACGGCGCGGCCGAGGGTTCGAAAGAGGGGTTTTTCTACGGCAGCACCGACGCGCCGCTCCTCGCCGAGGGCGAAAAGCAGGTGCGGGAAGCGGCGGCTCGCGTCAAGGGCTGGCTGATGGAAAGCGAGACGGCCCTTTACGCCAGCACGCTCACCCGCTCCGTGAGGACGGCGGAGATTCTATCCGAAGCGATGGGGTTGGGCCTCGAGCCCGTGATCGTTCCCGATATCGCCGAGCTTCACCTGGGCGACTGGGAGGGGGAGACGCACGCAAGTCTCACGGAAAAAGAACCCGAGCGCCTGGACGAGCATTACAGGAATTTCGTCCACTCCAAGCCGCCGGGTGGCGGAGAGTGCGTGGCCGATCTTGCAGCGCGGGTCTTGCCCGCGTTTCGCGATATCTGTGACCGGGAGAAAGAGAAGAACGTCATCGTCTGCGCCCATGCGGCGGTGAACCGGGTGATACTGTGCGATGCGCTGGGCGCTCCGCTCGATAGCTTTTTCCGGCTGGAGCAGGATTTTGCGGCCCTGAACGTGATCGACCTGCACGAAAGCGCGCCACTCGTCCGCGTGATGAACGTCTAACGCGCTACGCGCCTTGGGTGTGGGGCCTCGAAAGAGACGTTTCTAACGACGCTTACTCAGAAAACTCGCTCAGGTTTTTTCTTTTCTGGCCGCTTCGTCCATGGCCGATAGGATGTCCGTCTGAGAGAAGTCATCCCCCTTGAACAGGAGCGGCGCATCCAGATACTTGGCCAGGGCGTAGGAAAAGCAGTCGCCATAGTTCAGGGCGGCGCCGTGGCCGGTACCTTTACCAAAACGCCTGTAAGCGTCAAAAGCAATATCGGCGATGCGAGGCGACACTTCCATGACTGTCGTGCCGCTCTTTTGGAAAAAAGCGTCCAATGCCAGGGTGGCGCTATCATTGAATCGGGCAAATAAAATTATGCGGGTTTCAAGCAGGTTCGCGGCGCTGATGCAGGTGACCGCCGCCTTTTCAATCAGTTCATTGAAGGCGCGTCTTTCTGGTTCATCGCCCATGATGGCGATGAGCGCCGATGTGTCGACCACAATCACGCGGGCAAGCCGCTTTCGTCATACCCGATGATCTCATCGTTGCTTCGCCCGTCACGTCTGGGCAGACTGGCGCAATACAGGGCGATGCGATCCAGCTCATCGGCAAGCGGGGTTCCGCCCTGCATCTTCTCCACTTGCGCCAGCTTCTCCTGTATGGCGCGCTTGACGGCCTTGGCCATGGATTCTCCGGTGAGGCTCGCGAGCTTTTTCGCCAGCAAATGGGTATCGTCATCTTTGATGTTGAGTGGCATCGTTTATTCCTCCATTGGGTAATTATCGGAGGAATGGAGGAAAAAGTCAATCCTGATTCAAAATTCATGTTGAAGATCAGGACTTCTCGCTGAAGGAAGCTCTCCAACCTCTACTTCCCCCTGAAGGCTTTGATGATCGCCACACCCTCGGCGCCTGCGGCCTTGATCCACTCGGCGGACATGGTTTCGCCGATTTTCTTGAGATCGGCGGCGAGGCGCTCACCCGGCTTCTGCACGCTCATGCCGCCTGCGGCGAGTTGTGCGAGATAAAAGCCGGTCAACTCGCGCGCCCGCGCCGTTCCCGCCGCTTCGGCCAGCAGCGCCGAGGAGCGAAGGCAGTTTTGGGCGTGTGCGTCGAGCGCCTCGAAGGCGCGCTTGCCCGCGAACACGTAGTTGCGCGGCACCCAGGCTCGCAAATCGTAGAAATGGCTCATGCGCTTCCAGAGCTTGTGGTAATAACCGGTCGCGCTCGAGGTGATGAAGGCCTCCACCCTGCCGCTCGCAAGCGCCCGGTCGAGTTCCACGAGTTCAATGTGCACCGAGGGCATTCCGGCGAGAGCGGCGAAACGGGCCGTCGCGTCGTTGTAGGTGCGGAACTTGATCCCGCGCATGTCGGCGACGCCGCCTATCGCGCGCTTGAAGTACATTCCCTGCGGCGGCCAGGGGACGGAGTAGAGCAATACGAGATTCTGTGCGGCGAGAATCTTCGTCAGCCGGCTTCTGGCCGCTCGCCAGAGCCTCTCGGACGCCTCGAAGGACGTGGCCAGCAGCGGGACGGAGTCGAAGCCGAAGACGGCGTTTTCGTTCTGGTGCGCGCTCAGCAGCCGTTCGCCGATGGGAGCTTTGCCGTCCTGTACGGCGCGTTTGATCTCACCCCCCTTGATGAGGGAACCGCCTCCATGCACCACGATATCGAGTTTCCCCCCGGTGCATACACCCACCGCCTCGGCGAAGAGTTTTGCGTTTTGCGTGTGGTAGTTGGCGTTCCCGTACGCCGTCGGCATGTTCCATTTTTCCGCCGCATGAGCTCCGCCCGCCCAAAGGAGCAGGGCCGCAGCCAGTCCGGTCAACCATTTCATGCTCGAATCTCCCGTTGTGTAAACGCCGTGATGGCCATTGAATGGATCAAACGATATGCGGAAATACTTGTTCTTATTCTATACTAGAATCGTTCTCAGAGGACCCTCATTTTTTCTGTTATGGAGGGTCCCGTGCAACTCGTCGAAAAAATCCGCAAAAAACAGGTTCGCGTATGCGTGATGGGCCTGGGTTACGCCGGACTCCCGCTCGCGCTGGAGTTTGTGCGCGCGGGCTACCGGGTGGTGGGGCTGGACACGGACTGCCGCCGTGTTCGCGATCTACGAGCGGCGAAGAGCCACACCGGGGATGTTTCTCCCAAAAGCTTATCTGCGGGGTTGAGCACGGATCGACTCGAGTTCACTTGCGATGACCGGGTGATTGCGGAGGTCGATGCAGTCAGCATTTGCGTTCCCACCCCGTTGGGGAAGACCCGGGAACCGGATTTATCCTTCATCCAATCCGCAGTGGAGAGCATCGGGCGGCGCCGGCGCCGGGGACAGCTCTACGTGCTCGAGAGCACCTCCTATCCGGGTACTACGGAGGAAATCGTTCTGCCCGTTTTGTCGGAAGGGGGCTGGAATGTGGGCGAGGATTTCTATCTCGCTTTTTCGCCCGAGCGCCTGGACCCCGGAAACGAGCGATTTGGCACGAGGAACATACCGAAAGTCGTGGGCGGCGTGACGCCAGTGTGCGCCGAGTGCGCTTGCGCCTTGTATGAAGGCGCCGTCGAGCGGATCGTGCGGGTCACCTCGCCCCGGGTCGCCGAGATGGTGAAATTGCTGGAAAACACCTTTCGAAGCGTCAACATCGCCCTGGTGAACGAGGTGGCGAAAATGTGCCATGCCCTCGGCCTGGATGTCTGGGAGGTGATCGAGGCGGCGAAAACGAAGCCTTTCGGCTTCATGCCCTTCTATCCGGGGCCGGGCCTCGGCGGGCATTGCATTCCCGTGGACTCCGTTTACTTGTCCTGGAAGGCGCGGCAGGCGGGATTCGAGGCGATGCTCATCGAACTGGCCGATGAGGTGAACAACTCGATGCCGCAGTTCGTTGTGGAACTCACGGCCAGGGCCCTGAACGCGACCGGCAGAGCGCTTGTAGGAGCGAGAATCCTGCTGGCGGGAGTGACCTACAAGGCGGACGTGTCCGACATCAGAGAGAGTCCCGCCCTCGACGTCTGGATCGGCCTGGAGCGGCTCGGCGCGGTCGTTTCCTACTCGGACCCCCATGTTACGGAAATCGACGCTCTCCCGATCAGGGCGTGTTCTCAGCCCATCAGTCCCGGCTCACTGCGCGAATACGACTGTGTTATCGTGCTTGTGAACCACGAATCACTGGATACAAAGCTCATCCACGCCCATGCGAACTGCATCGTGGATACGCGCAACGCTTTCAGGGATTTCCGTCAAAACGGCCGTTTGTTCAGACTTTGACGGGTTCCCCTGCAAGTGAAGATTTCGCCTTGAGTCGATTTGATCCATGAAACCAATAAAAACAACAAGATATGCGATGCGCCGCATTCTTTGAAAATTCCGCGCGAGGTGGTTGACATCGCCCGGCCATCTGGGGTTTATATACACCTTCGTCTTCTCCAGGGAAGATATTTTGTCAGCTGAAAGAGAGAAGAGAATCGATGAGAATGTACCAAAAGACTGTCAGCCTCACGAAAGAGAAGGCCAATGCCCAGCGCGGCTGGGTGCTGGTGGATGCGAAGGATCAGACCCTGGGGCGTCTTAGCACACGCGTGGCGACGCTGCTGCGCGGGAAACACAAGCCGGACTGGACGCCCCATGTCGACAACGGCGAATATGTGGTCGTCATCAATGCGGAGCGCATTGTCCTCACGGGCCGCAAGCTTTCGGATAAAAAGTATTACCGCCACTCCGGCTACCCGGGGCATCTCAAGGAGGTGAGCGCGGGGCGCATGCTGGAAACGCATCCCGAGCGTGTGATTGAACACGCCGTGCGGGGCATGTTGCCGAAAAACAAGCTGGGGCGCTCCCTGCTGCAAAAACTCAAAGTATACGCGGGCGACAAGCATCCCCACGAGGCGCAACGCCCCGAACCGATTCAGTTGGACTGAACTCCGAGAGGTTTTTGAAATCGACATGGCTACGATACCGAAGCACTACGCCACGGGAAAGCGCAAGACGGCCGTCGCGCGCGTCTGGATAGAGCCCGGCGACGGCAGGATTCTGGTCAACAACACGCCTGCGGACGAGTATTTCCTCCGCGACACCTCGCTCATGGTGATCAAGCAGCCCTTCGAGTTGACCGAGACGTGGGGCAGCTACGACGTTCGCGCCACCGTGAAGGGCGGGGGACTCACCGGCCAGGCGGGCGCCGTTCGCCACGGGATTTCGAAAGCCCTGCTGAGCGTGGACCCCGCATTCCGGACGATTCTCAAGAAAGCGGGTCTCATCACGCGCGATTCCCGCGTCAAAGAGCGTAAAAAATACGGCTTGAAAGGCGCGCGCAAGAGCTTCCAGTTCTCCAAGCGCTAACCACTGCGGTGGTCGAATCGGGGGCTGGCTTTGCCGGCCCCTTTTTTTGTGCGAAATAATGAATTGCGGTGGATGTTTCTCCTGATGAAGATATGATGCGAATCGCCTGAGATTCCGGAGGATGAGGAGATGCCGAAAGTCGCCGTGGTGGGCGCCACGGGATATACGGGTTTTGAATTGTTGAGGCTTCTCGGGTCCCACGGGGGGGTGGAGGTGATCGCCCTCACGTCCGAGACCTATGCCGGCAAGGGCGTGGATGAGGTGTTTCCCGCTCTCGCCTCCGTGCATGGCGGTAAGCTCGTGAAGTTCGAACTGAACGTCTGCGAAGGAGCCGACATCGTGTTCTGCTGCCTGCCCCACCGGGTGGCGATGAACACCGTGCCCTCCCTGCTGGATGCCGGTCACAGGGTGGTGGATTTTTCCGCCGATTACCGCTTGCGGGATTTTGGCGTTTATGAGGCCTGGTACAAGACGGAGCATACCTCGCCGGAAAGAATAGCGGACGCCGTCTACGGAGTACCCGAACTCTATCGCGAGGAGGTTAGAAAAGCGCGCCTCGTCGCGAACCCGGGTTGCTACCCCACGGGAGCGATTCTGGCGCTGGCCCCGCTTTTGAGGGCGAGGCTCATCAAGCCCGGCTCCATCATCGTGGATGCGAAATCTGGCGTTTCGGGAGCGGGCAGAAAAGCGGACCTGAGTATTCAGTTCAGCGAGGTGAACGAGGGCTTCAAGGCCTACGGCGTGGGGAGCCATCGCCATACGCCCGAAATCGAGCAGGAGCTTTCAGTCGCCTTGGGCGAAGCCGTGCAGGTTTCCTTCACCCCCCATCTGGCGCCCATGACACGGGGGATTCTCTCGACCATCTACGCCGAGGGAGAGGGTGGCGCAGGCGCCTCGACGGTTCGGGGGGCGCTGCGCGACGCCTATGCGGGTGAGCCGTTCATCCGCCTGATGCCCGAGGGCGCGTTTCCCAACGTGACGCAGGTGGCCGGTTCGAACTATGTGGATATCGGCCTGACGTATGATGAGCGCACCTCGCGCTTCATCATTGTCGCGGCGATAGACAACCTGGTGAAGGGCGCGTCGGGGGCGGCGGTGCAGAACATGAACCTGATGCTGGGGCTTCCCGAGACGCAAGGTCTCCTGCATCCGGGATTTTGGATGTAAGCGAAAAAAAGGGGTCTTGGTTGTGAGTGAAAAAGAATACATTCAGGCGATTGAGGGCGGTGTTTGCGCGGCCGAGGGAGTCCGCGCCGCTTCGGTGACGGCGGGCATCAAGCCCTCGGGCAATCCGGATATGGTGCTGCTCGCTTTCGACCCCCCGGCTGCCGCCGCGGGCGTCTACACCCGGAACAAGATGTGCGCCGCTCCCGTCACCCTGTGCAGGGAGAGGGTCGGAAAATCGCCTCTCAGGGCGTTTCTCGTCAACAGCGGCAACGCGAATGCCTGTACGGGCGAGCAGGGCTATCGAGACGCCGTGAGCCTTTGCGGCGAAGTGGCGGACGCGCTCGACTGCCCGGAAGCGCAGGTCGCCATGTCCTCCACCGGACTCATCGGCGCTCCGCTCCCGGTTGAACTCATGAAGGCCCAAATCGCGAATCTGGTATCCGGTCTTTCCGCGGATAACGGCCACGAGGCTGCCGTGGGCATCATGACGACCGATACGAAGCCCAAGGAGTACGCCGTTGAAGTCAGCGCCTCAGAGGGCGTCTACCGCATCGGCGGCATCACCAAGGGAGCCGGCATGATCGCCCCCGACATGGCGACCATGCTCGCCTACGTCGCCACCGACGCCGTGGTTGCGCAGGCCGACCTCCAGACCGTCCTGCGGGCCGTGGTGCGGAAAACGTTCAACTGCGTGACGATAGACGGCGACACCTCCACGAACGACACGGTGATCCTGGCCGCCACGGGCGCCTCCGGCGTGGCGCTCGAATCGGAGGAAGCCCTGGCGCGGTTCGAGGAAGCGCTTTACCGGGTTTGCAAGGAACTGGCT
This sequence comes from bacterium, assembly GCA_022825065.1. GTDB lineage: Bacteria > UBA8248 > UBA8248 > UBA8248 > UBA8248 > Bin107. Next base: position 16,851 of record JAJDYR010000010.1, on the reverse strand, counting down.
CTGGCCATCGTTCGCGACGGCGAGGGCGTCAACAAGGTGGTCGAGGTGAAAATCTCGGGCGCGGCAAGCGAGGAGCAGGCGCATCTGGCCGCGAAGTCGATTTCAGAGAGCCTGCTGGTGAAGACGGCCATTCATGGCGAGATGCCCAATTGGGGCCGGATGTTCGCCGCGGCCGGCTACAGCGGGGCGGACGTGGTGCCCGAGAAGATGTCCCTCCGGATCGAGAACGTGCAGGTGATGAGCGACGGCGCGCCCGTACCGGGTTGGACCGAGGCACTGGCTCCCTTGCTCAAGCAGCCCGAATACGGACTCGAACTGGGCCTGGGGGTCGGTGATGCGGAGGCCGTGTTCTGGACGACGGATTTGAGCGCGGAATACGTCCGGTTCAACGCGGACTACAAGACTTGAACGCATTTGTTCCGGTGACTTGAATCGTCCGGGTTCTTATGAGACATTCCATGCGCCGAACGGTGGCGGACGCCGTGGCGGCGTAGCTGATCGGCGAATTACTCTAATAAAATCAAATGTTTGAAAATTCGGCCTCATCCGCCATGAGGCCGGCAGGGCCCCCCTCGATGAAAGGCGGGGCAAAAGGAGTGTTCCCGTGACCCCGATTACATTGAGAGAACTGCTGGAAGCCGGCGCCCACTTCGGGCACCAGACCATCCGATGGAACCCCAAGATGCGCCCTTATATCTTCGGCGCTCGAAACGGGATTTACATCATCGACCTTCAAAAAACCCTCAAGTTGTTCAACGCGGCCCGGGAGGTGATTCGCGATATCGCGGCGAAGGGCGGCAAAGTGCTTTTTGTGGGGACGAAACAACAGGCCCAGGAAATCGTCATGGAAGAGGCCCGGAGCGTGGGGATGCCCTTCGTCACCCAGCGCTGGCTCGGCGGGACGCTCACGAACTTCTCGACGATCAAAAACTCGATTGCGCGCCTGCTCGATCTGGAGTCGATGAAGAATGACGGCACCTTCGATCTTCTGGCGAAAAAAGAGGCCGTCAGGCGCGAGAAGGACATGGCCCGCCTCGAAAAATTTCTGGGCGGCATCAAGCATATGGACAAGTTGCCGCAAGCCATGTTCGTCATCGATACGGGCCATGAATACAACGCCATTCGCGAGGCCAGGAAACTGGGGATTCCCGTTATCGCGGTCGTAGACACGAATTGCGACCCCGACGGGGTGGATCACGTCTTGCCTGGCAATGACGATGCCTTGCGCTCGATTCGCTTCTTCGTGTCGCGGGTTGCGGAGGCCATCGCCGAGGGTGTCACCCTGCGCAAGGAGACGGGGGCCGAGGACGTCGAAGCCGTCGTCGCCTCGGGCGACACGGTAGCGGCGGAGATGATGGCGGCGGCCGCGGCAGGCGGCGAGGAAACGAAGGCGGAAAAATAACCATTATATTTTCAGGAACAGCCGGATTTCATGAGGAGAGGTTCAGGGCATGGAAGTTACCGCTCAGATGGTCAAGGAGTTGAGAACCCGCACCGGTGCGGGCATCATGGATTGCAAGGAAGCCCTCAAGGAGAATGAGGGGGATTTCGAAGAGGCGGTGCGCTATTTAAGGGAAAAAGGACTTTCCAGCGCCGCTAAAAAGGCGGGGCGTACGGCGAGCGAGGGACAGGTATACGCTTCCCTTGGTGAAGACGGGCGCATGGGCGTCATCGTCGAGGTGAATTGCGAGACCGATTTCGTGGCCCGTACGGAGGACTTTCAGGCGCTTCTCGAAACCGTCGCGAACCACGCGAAGGACAATGGAGGAGAAAACCTCGCCGAGGCGCTCAAAGAGGTGACCACGGAGGCCATCGCCAAGCTGGGCGAGAACATCGTCGTCGCTCGCGGGGAGCGTCTCGCCCTGGGAAACGGCGACTCGGGCAGGGTGGTTTCCTATATTCATCCGGGCGGCCGGATAGGCGTTTTGCTCGAGGTGAAATGTGAAACGCCCGGGAATGCGGGTGATGCCGCATTTGTCGAGACGGCGCGCGATTTGGCGATGCACATTGCGGCGAGCAGCCCCCGGTACCTCTCCGAGGATCAGGTACCGGAAGTGGTTCTCCAGAGTGAGCGCGAGATTCTTCTGGCCCAGCAGAAGGATTCCGGAAAGCCCGAGAACATTCTGGAGAAAATCGTCGAAGGGCGCATCAAGAAGTACAAGAAAGAGATTTGCCTGCTCGATCAGCCGTTCGTCAAGGACCCCGACAGGACGGTTCAGGCGTATCTCAAGGATAGAAGCGCGGAGTCGGGAGAAGAAATTCGGGTTTCTTCCTGGGCTCGCTTTCAACTCGGCGAACTTTCCGCGTCGGACGATGGGTAGGCCCTTCTGACGCATGATTCGCACCGCCCGTTGTCATTGGCTTGAAATAATTGGGGATGTCCATGCGCGGCGACCTGCGATTCAAGAGGATCCTGCTCAAGCTCTCAGGCGAGGCCCTGGGAGGAGAACTCAAGTACGGGATCGACCATAACGTCGTTGACGACATAGCGCAGGAAATTCATGAAATCCATACGATGGGAGTAGAAGTCACCATCGTCGTGGGTGGAGGGAACATCTTCCGGGGCGCCGCCGCCGCCGCTGCCGGGATGGAGCGCACCAACGCCGACTATATGGGCATGCTCGGCACGGTCATCAACGCTTTGGCGCTTCAGCATGCTCTCGAAAAGGCGGACCTCGCCACGCGCGTCCAGAGCGCCATTCACATGGCCGAATTGTGCGAGCCCTACATCAGAAGGCGTGCGATACGCCACATGGAAAAAGGCCGGGTCGTCATTTTCGCGGGAGGCACCGGGAATCCCTACTTCACGACGGATACCACCGCGAGCCTGAGAGCCATAGAAGTGGGTGCAGAGTGCATTCTCAAAGCCACGAACGTGGATGGTGTTTTCTCCGCCGACCCCCATCAGGACGATACGGCCGAGTTCATCGACCAGTTGACGTATATCGAGGTGCTCAACCGCCAACTCGCCGTCATGGACACCACCGCCGTGAGCTTGTGCATGGATAACAATTTGCCCATTATTGTCTTTAACCTGCTGAAGCCCGGCAACATCCGCCGCGTAGTGGAGGGCAAGCAGGTGGGGACTTTGGTGAAGGCCGCCGAGGTCTGATGCGTTGCGGGTCGTGTCTACCCGGATTCAGCGCGTGCGAGAGGATTCGGCCAAGGGTGTGAGGTGATGATCTCGTGTTTGTAACACAAGGGGAGATGGTACATGGATGAGGTTCTCGCCGCGTTAAAGAATAGAATGCAGTCCACGCTGGAGTCGTACAAGTCCGAAATCGCCCGCGTGCGAACCGGTCGCGCTTCCACGAATCTCATCAGTGGCGTGATGGTCGACTACTATGGCATGTCCACGCCGCTGAATCAGCTTGCCACCCTGAACGTGCCCGAACCCCAACTCATCATCGTTCAGCCTTTCGACATGAACTCGTTGGGCGACATCGAAAAGGCGATTCAGTCGGCGGAACTGGGCCTGAACCCTTCGAACGACGGCAAGATCATCCGCGTGCCGGTGCCGGCGCTCACCGAAGAACGCCGCAAGGAGATGGTGAAGCTGCTCAAGAAGATGACCGAGGATCACAAGGTGGCGCTTCGCAACATTCGGCGCGATGGCAACGATGACATGAAAAACCTCGAGAAGAGCAAAGAGATTACCGAAGATGACCTCAGAAAAGGACAGGGCGATGTCCAGAAGCTGACCGATCAGTTCGTCTCCGAATTGGACGACTTGCTTTCGGCAAAAGAGAAAGAGATTCTTGAGGTCTAGTTTATCACCGGAGCGCGTATGGAATCTCGCATCGACCCACGCATCGATCTCGAGCGGCTCCCGCGCCATATCGGCGTTATCATGGACGGTAACGGCCGCTGGGCCCAGAAGCGGTTCCTCCCCAGGGTCGCCGGCCACCGGGAGGGCGTGAAGTCCGTCGACAGGGTGGTGGCGCATGCGCGCCGCATCGGCGTCAAGGCCCTCACCCTGTACAGTTTTTCCCTGGAGAACTGGAACAGACCCAAAGACGAAGTAGACGCGCTCATGGATATTCTGGCGGATTACCTCGAGCGCGAACTTCAAAGGATGCTCAGGGAGGGCATCCGTTTCAACACGATTGGGCACGAAGAGGATTTGCCCTTGTTCGCGCAGGAAATTGTCCAGCGCGTGAAGGCGCAGACGGCGGAACAGGACGGAATGGTTTTGACCTTGGCGTTGAGCTACGGCGCGCGCCGGGAAATTACCGACGCGGCGAGGGCCATATCCCGGGAAGTGCAAAAAGGCATTCTTCAGCCCGAGGAAATCGATGAGAATGACATCGAACGCCATCTGTACACGGCGGATTTGCCCAAACTCGACCTCTTGATTCGAACCAGCGGCGAACTGAGGCTCTCCAACTATCTTCTCTGGCAGGCGGCGTATGCGGAATTGTATTTTACGGATATCAAGTGGCCGGAATTCGCAGAACGCGAGCTCGAAGACGCCATTCTCGCCTATCAGTCCCGGGTGCGGAAATTCGGTCTCACCGAGGAGCAGTTCACGACCCGGAGAAACTAGGTCTTGACCCGCCTCATAAGCGCCCTGGTGCTTGCGGCGCCCATTCTCGCCGTCTTGTTTTTTTCTTCCTCGACCATTTTTCTCTGTGTGGTGCTTCTGCTCGTTTTTCGCGCAGGCTGGGAGTTCCAGAGCCTCATCAACCTTTGCGGGTGGCGCGTGAGAGCCTGGGAAGGAGCCGTGGATGCCTGCGCATTCGTGCTCGCCGTATGGGTGGGCGGCTTTTTGCCGCCGTTGGTCCTGGCGGTCATTCTGCTTCGTGTCTTCCTCAAGGCGTTTTCGTATCAGGCCTTTCGGGAAAGCCTTTCCTTGACGGGGGTGTCACTTCTCGGCGTGATTTGGGTGGGCGGAGCAGGCGGTTTGATTGCGCTTACCAGAACCTTTCCGGGAGGTATGGAGGCCGTCTTCTTTTTGTTCGTCATCGTCTGGGCGAACGATATCGCGGCGATGTTCACGGGCAAGACGCTGGGGAAAAGAAAAATCGCCCCGAGGATCAGCCCCGGGAAAACCCTGGAAGGCGCAATCGGAGGAATCCTCGCCGGAATCCTCGCGGGCATCCTCACGACGTTCTATATGGATGTTCCCGGGGTCGACCCGTGGCTCGCGATTCCTGTTTCGGGTGGTATCGGGCTGTTCGCGCTGACAGGGGATTTGGGTGAATCGATCCTGAAGCGCGCGGCCGGGCAAAAGGACGCGTCCGACATCATCCCGGGCCATGGGGGCCTGCTCGATAGAATTGATGGTTTGCTCATGGCGGGTCCTGCGTTTTATGGTTACTTGTACTGGATACGGTTTTGAGTCACCGCGCATCGGGGGTGAGCGTGTAATGGAGCGGCGAAAAATCTCCATATTGGGTTCTACCGGCAGCATCGGGGAAAACGCTCTGGATGTCGTGGCGCAGTTTCCCGACGGAATCGATGTGGTGGCGCTTGCCGCCGGAAGAAACTGGGAGCGGATCGTTGAGCAGGCCAGGCGGTTCCGGCCTGATATTGTATCCGTGGCCGACGATATGGACGCGAAGCGTGTTGAGGGTGCGCTCTCTACCGAAATCAAGGTGCTTTCGGGGGAGGAGGGTTTGAGGGAAGTGGCCGCGGGCGCGGGCGCGGGCCTCGTTGTATCCGCCTTGGTGGGCGCGGCGGGACTCCCGCCGACGCTGGCCGCCATCGACGCAGGTGCCTCGATCGCGCTTGCGAACAAAGAAGTGCTGGTCATGGCGGGGGAGCTGGTGATGTCGCGCGTTTCGGCTCTTGAAGTCGAATTGCTCCCGGTCGACAGCGAGCATGCGGGCGTGGCGCAAGCGTTGGCAGACAGGCCGCAGTCCGAGGTGGAGCGGATCGTGCTTACGGCGTCGGGCGGACCTTTTCGGAACCATTCGATCGCGGCGATGAAGAACGTATCCCTGGAAGAGGCGTTGAACCACCCGAACTGGAAGATGGGCCCCAAGATTACGATTGATTCCGCATCCATGATGAACAAGGGCCTTGAAATCATCGAGGCGCGCTGGCTGTTCGGTCTGAAGCCGGAACAGGTGGACGTGCTGGTTCACCCGCAAAGCATCGTGCACGCCATGGTGGAATTCGTCGACGGGAGCTACGTGGCGCAAATGAGCATGCCCGACATGCGGATTCCCATCGCACAGGCCATTTTTTCTCCGGAAAGGTTGCCCATCGAGGCGCCGAGACTCGATTTGGGGCAGATTGGTTCCCTGACGTTCGAAGCGCCGGATCCCGAGCGGTTTCCCTGCCTCACTCATGCGAAGGACGCGATGCGCGAAGGAGGGACGGCCCCCGCTGTCCTCAATGCGGCGAACGAGGTGGCCGTCGCTTCGTTCCTGTCGGGCGCATCGAAATTCATGGATATACCGGATGTGGTGGGAGCCGCATTGCAGGCCCACGAGAAGATGGAGGCGGATGATTTGGAGACGATTCTGGAGGTGGATCGCTGGGCGAGAGAATACGCCTCCTCCCGGCTGAACGGAACCCCCATAAGCCGGTAGAATCAATGAGCCGTCAAGACGAGAGCGAGGCCTTGCCCCGGCTCGTCGCCACGTTGGGCGGCCTCGGGCTGGTTCCTGTGGCCCCGGGTACGGTCGCTTCTCTCGTCGCCGTTCTGGCGTATTTTCTGCTCTATCAGATCAACCCCTATGTTCCCCTCCTGTTTCTGATCTTCCTGATTCCCGTCGCCGTATGGGGGTCCGGTAAATATGAGGCGAGTACAAGCCGGCAAGACCCCCCCGAGATCGTCGTGGATGAATGGGTGGGCCAGTTCATCTGCTTCATCGGAGTCGAGCCGAGTCCAGGCGCTCTGGTAGCGGGCTTTTTCCTTTTTCGTATTTTTGACATTATCAAGTTGCCGCCGGTTCGACGCCTCGAAGGGCTGCCGGGCGGTGTGGGCATCGTGGCGGACGACGTCGCCGCGGGAATTATCGGCTGGGTGGTTTTATTCGCTTTGTCGTACTTTGGGGCTGTCTGATTTGGGGGATGCAGGAAAATGACGGAATCGCTGGAAGAGTGGCTCGGGGCGTATCTCAGTGATAAAGGCTGGCGCATCGCCACGGCGGAGAGTTGCACGGGCGGCCTCATAGCCAGCCGCATCACGGATGTTTCCGGCAGTTCCGCTTATTTCGAGCAGGGTTTCGTCACCTACAGCAACGAAGCGAAAATGAAGCTTCTGGGCGTATCGAAAGATATCGTGGCGACCGAGGGCGGGCCGGGAGCGGTGAGCGAAGCCTGCGCGCGCGCCATGGCGGAGGGTGCTCGTGCGGCGGCGGGGAGCGAAGTCGGACTCTCCGTCACGGGCATTGCCGGTCCCACGGGGGGAACTCCCGAGAAGCCGGTGGGAACGGTGTATATGGCCGTCGCCACGCCTTCGGGCGCCAATTGCCGACACCACCTGTTCGAAGGCTCCCGTCTGGAAGTGAAGGCCCAGACGGCGGAAGCCGCCCTCGAGATGGCGCGTGATGCCCTGGAAAGGTTGGGCTGACGAACCGGCGCATGAGAGCGCTTGGACCTGGATGAGCGGGTGTTGTTCCGCCCTGGGAGACGTGGCCGGCCCTCGTGAAGGAGGTTCTCCATGCGCGCATTCCTGGCGATTCCGTTCAGCCCGGATGAACACGAAAAGCTGGAATCGCTTCAAGAATCGCTTGCCACCATGCCGGCTCTCGATGATTTCCGCTGGATGAGGCCGAAGAACATCCATATCACGCTGCGCTTTTTGGGCGACATCGAGGATGCACAGGCAGATGCAGCCGCAGAGGCGCTGCGCCGTGCGGGCGAGGGCGTCTCTGCTTTCGATATTTCAGTGGATCGCTTCGGCGTTTTCCCGCATCTCAAGCGTCCGGGCGTGCTCTGGGCGGGGCCCTCGGAATTGCCGGAACCACTGGCGAAACTCGAGTCCCGTGTTTCTCGTCATCTGGCCGAGGCGGGGTTCCCCCCCGGCGAAGGGCAATTCCGCCCGCATCTGACGATCGCCCGCCGCCGGTCCCGCGACCGCCCGCCTGCGGGACTCGAGGGAGAGCTTGAAATCGCCGAACAGCGATGGCTGACGCCCCCTCTCGTCTGCCGTGCGCGCGAGGCGGTCTTGTTCAGGAGCGAGCTCAACCCCTCGGGCGCCATTCACACCGTGCTGGAAAAAGTGACTTTTCACTAGGCGCGGCGGGCGGTTCACCCGCTTCGTGGCGTCTGATACCACCCGGAACGGCGAGGGCTGAAAATCCGCCGGTTTGTAGTGATACACGCCTTATTGAGGGCTGTTGAAAAACCCCCTGCGAGGGTAATGGCAACCTTCTTGAAAGCGAAATCCCATAACGTCAACCCCCTCCTACCCCCTTTTGTCGGGTCTGTTGAAAAAGTCCTGCAATGCTGGAATGACGGCAATGGGATTCCGCCTTGGCGGAGGGAGTGTAGGGGCCGCATACATGCGGCCCGTCGGAGGGCGGCGAAAAACCAGGGACGCATATATGCGTCCCCTACACAAACAAATTTCCTCTCCGGGTTTTTCAACAACCCCTATTGATGAGGACAGGGGTTCACCATAACGATGTGCGGAACCCGCTAAAAATTGTTTTTTCCTCATGAATACCCCATTCTCGCCCGCAATGGGAGGGGAAAACCGTTTTTCTGTGGGAATTTTCGCTTTTTATACTTGATCTCCAAGTCTGTTTCACGTATGTTTAGCGAAAGTCAACCACCGCCGTAGTTGGGAACCATGGATAGACGAGGGAATGGGGTTTTCTCCATAAAAGCGCGTTTGGAAGCAGTGGTGTTTTCCGTATTGCAGAAAACGGATCGATCCCCTACATTCACTCTATGTCCGCCATCGCCCGAACCGGTGCGCATTCCTCCATCCAAGGGAGTTTTCCGATGAACCTCAAAAACGGGTCCCCCTCCGAGAACCCGCAAGGGCGTGAGCGCCGCGAGAAGGCGCTGGACATGGCATTCAACCAGATCAACCGCCAATTCGGCAAAGGCTCCATCATGCGCCTGGGTGAAGGGCCGGGCGTGGAGGCGATTCCGGCCATTTCCACGGGTTCGGTATCGCTCGACGCCGCCCTGGGCTGCGGAGGCGTGCCGCGCGGACGCATCGTGGAGATATTCGGCCCCGAGTCCTCGGGCAAGACGACCATCGCGCTGCAGATCATCGCGCAGGTGCAGCGGGGCGGCGGAATGGCCGCTTTCGTGGATGCGGAGCACGCGCTGGATCCGATCTACGCCAAGGCGCTCGGTGTGCAGACGGACAACCTCATCGTCTCCCAGCCCGATACGGGCGAACAGGCCCTGGAGATCGCCGAGATTCTGACGAGCAGCGGCTCGCTCGACGTGGTCGTCATCGACTCCGTGGCCGCTTTGGTGCCCAAGGCGGAACTCGAAGGAGACATGGGGGACCACCACGTCGGCCTCCAGGCGCGGCTCATGAGCCAGGCGCTTCGCAAGCTCACGGGTGTGGTGCACCGCAGCAACACGTGTTTCATCTTCATCAACCAGATCCGCATGAAAATCGGCGTGATGTTCGGCAACCCGGAAACCACTTCGGGCGGAAACGCGCTCAAATTCTACTCCTCCGTTCGCCTGGACATCCGGCGCATCGCCGCGATCAAGGAAGGCGAGAACAACGTGGGCAACAGGACGCGGGTACGCGTGGTGAAGAACAAGCTCGCTCCCCCGTTCCGCACGGCGGAGTTCGACATCATGTTCGGGCGCGGCGTATCGCGGGAGGGCGACGTGCTCGATCTGGCCGTCGAAAAGGGCATCGTCGCCAAGACGGGAGCGTGGTACTCCTACGGCGAGGAGCGCATCGGCCAGGGGCGCGAGAACGTGAAGCGGTTCTTGAGCGAGAACGCGGATATTTTCTCGGAAATCGACGGTCAGGTACGCGCCGCCGTCGGAATCGGCGCACCGAAAGCGGCTGCGGCAGAAAAAGAGACGCCCCAGGCGCAGGCGGCGACGCCGAAATAAGAAGCTGAAGTTCACGAGGCAGGTTTCTCGTCTCCCGGTTTGCGGCTCTCCGGCCCGGCGCGTCAGGCGTCGCCGACGACGACCAGCAGATCCTTGGTGTCGACCGTGGTGCCGACCGGCGCGACGACCTTCTCGACAACGCCGCCCCGTTCGGCGCGGATCACGGTTTCCATCTTCATCGCCTCGATCGCCACCAGCACGTCGCCTTCCTCGACCGTCTCGCCTTCACCAAAGAACACTTTGGTCACCATCCCCGGCATCGGCGCGCCGACGTGGCCGGGGTTGCCTTCCTCGGCCTTGGGCAGCGCCGTGACTGCCGCGGCGGCGCTGCGGTCGGCGACGCGCACCGTCCGGGGCTGCCCGTTCAACTCGAAGAAGACCGTACATTCGCCCTTCTGGTCGGTCTCGCTGCGCGCGACATAGTGGATGAACAGGGTGCGCCCGCGCTCGATGTCGACGGCGATCTCCTCGTCCGGCTCCATGCCGTAGAAATACACCGGCGTCGGCAGCACGCTCACGTCGCTGTAATCGCGACGTGCGGCGGCGTAGTCGGTGAAAACCTGCGGGTACATCAGCCAGGAGGCGAACTCGGCATCGCTGATCGGGCGCCGGGCGTCTTTTTCGGCTTCCTCGCGGCAGGCTTCGAGGTCGGCGTCGGGCAGCACCGAGCCGGGCCGCACGGTGATAGCCTCTCTTTCTTTGAGGATCTTCTCCTGCAGGGCGCGCGGGAAGCCGCCGTACGGCTGCCCCAGTTCGCCCGCGAACAGCGAGACCACCGATTCGGGAAAGGCGATCTCGCGCTCCGGGTCGGCCACGTCCTCGGGCGTCAGCCCGCCCGTCACCATCATCAGCGCCATGTCGCCGACCACCTTGGAGGAGGGTGTAACCTTCACGATGTCGCCGAACATGCGGTTGACCTCGGCGAAGGCCCGCGAGACCTCCGGCCAGCGCTGGTTGTCGATGCCCAGCGCGCGCGCCTGCTCGCGCAGGTTGGTGTACTGGCCGCCCGGAATTCCGTGGTTGTAGACGTCCGACGTGCCGGCGCGGAATTCGCTCTCGAAGGCGCGGTACTGGTTGCGCACCTGCTCCCAGTAGGTGGAGAGCATCATCACCGTATCGGCGTCGAATCCGGGGTCGCGCGGGGAGTGGCGCAAAGCCGCGGTGATCGAGCCGAAGCTCGGCTGTGAGGTGAGTCCGCTCATCGAGTCCATCGCCGCATCCACGGCGTCGACCCCGGCCTCGGCCGCGGCGAGTACGCTTGCCGCGGAAATCCCGCTGGTGTCGTGGGTGTGGAAGTGGATGGGAATGCCGATCTCCTGCTTTAGAGTCTCGACGAGGAGCCGGGCCGCCGCAGGCTTGCAAAGACCCGCCATGTCCTTGAGGCCCAGGATGTGGGCGCCCGCGGCCTCGAGTTCGCGGGCGAGCGCGACATAGTATTTGAGGTCGTACTTCGTGAGGCCCGGGTCGGTGATGTCGCCGGTGTAGCAGATCGCGGCCTCGCAGAGCTTGCCGGTCTCCAGCACCGCGTCCATCGACGGCCGCATGTTCTCGACCCAGTTGAGCGAATCGAAGATACGGAAGATGTCGATCCCGTTCTCGGCCGATTGGTGAACGAAATAGCGCACCACGTTGTCGGGGTAGGTGGTGTAGCCGACGCCGTTCGACGCGCGCAGCAGCATCTGGGTCAGGAGGTTGGGCATCGCGGCGCGCAGCCGTTCGAGCGACGCCCAGGGACATTCGTTGAGGAAGCGCATCGCCACGTCGAAGGTAGCCCCGCCCCAGCATTCGACCGAGAAAAGCTGGGGCAAAAGCCGCGCGTAGACCGGCGCGACCGCGACAAGGTCGTAGCTCCGCACCCGCGTCGCCAGAAGCGACTGGTGCGCGTCGCGGAACGTGGTGTCGGTCATCAGCACCCGTTCCTGGTCGAGCATCCACCGGGCGAAAGCCTCGGGACCGAGTTCGTCGAGCAGCTGGCGCGTACCGTCCGGAACCTCGACGCCGGGAGCCTCGGGCGCGCTCGGAATCCGGCGCGTCGGGGGCTCGGGCCGTCCCTCGACGGCGGCGTTGCCGTTTACTATCACCTCTCCCAGATAGCGCAGCAGCCGGGTCGCGCGGTCTCGCCTGTAGGCGAAGGTGAACAGCTCGGGCGTCTCGTCGACGAAGCGCGTCGTGCAGGCGCCCTCGAGGAACCGGGGATGGCTGATGACGTTATCGAGAAAGGCGAGGTTGGTGGCGACGCCGCGGATGCGGAATTCGACGATCGCCCGCCTCATCCGCCGGATCGCCTCTTCGAACGTCGGCGCCCAGGCCGTCACCTTCTCGAGCAGCGAGTCGTAATACGGCGTGATCCGCGCCCCCGAATAGGCGGTGCCGCCGTCCAGGCGTATGCCGAACCCGGTGGCGCCGCGGTAGGCGGTGAGCACGCCGTAGTCCGGAATGAAATTGTTCTCCGGGTCCTCGGTGGTCACCCGGCATTGCATGGCGTGGCCGTTCACCCGAATCTCGTCCTGGCCCGGAATTCCGCTCTCGGGCGCGCCGATGGCGGCTCCGCCCGCGATGCGGATCTGCGCCTGCACCAGGTCGACGCCGGTCACCACCTCTGTGACCGTGTGCTCGACCTGGATGCGCGGATTGACCTCGATGAAGTGGAACGCGCCCGTGTCGTCGTCGACCAGGAACTCGACGGTGCCGGCGTTGTTGTAGCCCACCACGCGGCCTATCTTGAGCGCGCTCTCGTGGATCGCCGCGCGGGTCGCAGCACCCAGATAATGCGCCGGCGCCTGCTCGACGATCTTCTGGTTGCGCCGCTGCACCGAGCAGTCCCGCTCATGGAGATGCACGAGGTTGCCGTGATTGTCGCCGAGGATCTGAACCTCGATGTGGCGCGCGCGGCGAATCAGCTTTTCCAGATAGACTTCGTCGTTCCCGAATGCCGCCAGGCACTCGCGCCGCGCGGCCTCGACCGCATCGGCGAACTCGGCCTCGCTCTCGATCGTGCGCATGCCGCGTCCGCCGCCGCCCCAGCTCGCCTTCAGCATGACGGGAAAACCGACCTCCCCTGCGAGGCGCGCGGCCTCATCCGGGTCGTGGGGGAGCGGACCTGTCGCAGGCACCACCGGAACGCCCGCCGACACCGCAAGCTCGCGCGCCGCCACCTTGTTGCCGAGCGCGCGCAGGATATCGGGACTCGGGCCGACGAATGCGACGCCCGCGTCCGCGCAGGCCTCGGCGAAGTCGGGGTTCTCGGCCAGGAAGCCGTAGCCGGGGTGGATCGCATCGGCGGCGTTCTCGCGCGCAACGCGGATCACCTCGTCGATGCTGAGATAGGCCTCGATCGGCCCCATCCCCCGGCCGACCAGGTAGGCCTCGTCCGCCTTGAAGCGGTGCAGCGCGAAGCGGTCCTCTTGTGAATAGATCGCAATCGTCTCGATGCCGAGTTCGACCGAGGCGCGGAACACGCGGATGGCGATCTCGCTCCGGTTGGCGACGAGGATCCGGCGGAAATTGGTCTGCGGCTGGTTAATCATAACGCTCCCTCAGCGCTCTCGCGGAACTCTCGTATGCCCGTCCGCGGTTCGGGCTCCGGTAACCGTCTGGACCTGTTGGTGTCTCTTGAATTATCAGGGTCGAAAACCTGTGCCAAACCGGTGCTCGCCAGGGTCAGTGGCCAGGTCGTCGACCAGTTTCGTCCTTCACGGTTAGGGCGCGATGCCCCTGATGCGTAAGCCAATCTGTGGCGGCTCCTTCTATCCTCCCCGCTGACCCGGTACCGGGTAGAAGCGCCTCGTCATGGCTCGCGGCCTTTGTCGACTTCATGCAAGTCCGGTCAATTCGTCACAGCCGCCCTGCATGGACTCCGCGGCGAGCGGTATCAATACACGCCGGGAACAATCCGGTACTTCACCCTTTTCTGGTACTCCGCCCATTTTTCGGGTCCGTATTTCTCGGAGCAGTATGCATCGTCATACCTTTGACGGCAGGTGAACAGCGAGACGATGAATACGAAGTAGGTCCAGGCCCAGGGGTTCGTGAAGTGGCCGAACACCAGGGCGATGGAAAAGGAAAGAAACCCTTCGCCCATGTAGTTGAAGTGCCGCGCGACGCCCCACAGGCCGCTGCAGAGGATCTTGCGCTCGCCGGCCTCGATGTAGACGGGCTCAATACCGAGGAACTTGCGCTCGGGCCAGCGCTTGAACGTGTATTTCTGCAGGTTCGCGCCGCGCGAGATGCCCCAGCCGAACAGGAACAGCGCGGTCGTTCCGATGAGCCAGAAATACGTCCACCCCGGCGGGAACCCCGGGTTCGGGTAAGCGGCCATCCCCCAGAGCGGGAGGATGAACATCCACCCGTAGACCACGAGGCCGCCCCAGAGCAGCTTGAAGCCGAGGTTTTCATGGATCAGATCGTAGGTATACAGCTGGACGCGCTCGAAGATGAAGTAGTCCAGAACATAGAACGTGAAGAACCCCGCATACAGGATAACGCCCGGATTCGAGTCCGCGCCGAAGCGCTCTATGTGGTAAGCCATCCCGGAGAGGGCGTTGAGTGAGAGCATCGTCCCGCCGACGACGTATAAATACATCTTTACGTCGAAGCGGTTGCCAAAGAACGAAAACTCCCGGGCCCGCCCGTCCCACAGCGCCAGGAACAGATTCTTTATTTTGCCTTCCGGTTGGCTGAACACCGCTATGACGGCGAAGATGGCGGTGAATGCCGTTCCGCCGGCCACGGCGTAGATGGTAGAGCGGTAGAACCAGTCGCGCGGCATTCCGGTGAGTTCGAGAGCCCAGATGACCTCGGCGACCAGAAACACCAGAATGCCGTTCAGCCGGTATTTGCGGGGCTCGCTCGTCTGCGGATCGACCACGTAGCCGGGCACCCACCTTCCCGGCAAGACGAGCTGCGCCACGAAAAAGGCGGCGAAGACCGCCAGCGGGGTGAAAAACCCCAAAATCGCTTCGGTGCGGGAAAGCTCGAAAAGGTGGCCGATGCCGAGCCATTGGGTCATGACCGAATTCCCCTTGCTTCTCTGACGCGGTCATTATGGATATGGCCACAAAGGAGGTCAACAACACCAAATACATCTCCGGTCGCTGGCGCCCCTTCGGATGAATGGACGACCTCTGGCCGGGCACACTCTTGCGCCGATTCAGAACCCCTCATACATTTTATTGGGATCGGCAGGGCCGGCCTGTTGGCCTTCATCGGTTTTCGTCTGCCGGCGTCCGGTCCGTCTCGAAGACTATCGACAGGAGCAGCCATGCCGCAGGATCGAGCCACATCGCTTTTCTACGAACTCTTCAGCGGGCTGCCCCGGCAGGGACCGGGAACGGCAGCGAACACGCGCCGGGCCCTCGGGCTCGTGCCGGACGTCGGGCCGCGGACCCGCGTGCTCGACGTCGGTTGCGGGACCGGCGCCCAGACATTGGTTCTGGCGGACAGTTCGCCGGCGCGCATCGTCGCCGTCGACATCCACCCCCCGTTCATCGACGCGCTGAACCGCAAGGCGCATGAACTGGGGGTCGCGGATCGACTGGAAGCCCGCGTGGCGGACATGCGCCGGCTTGACTTCGACGACGGTTCCTTCGACCTGCTCTGGTGCGAAGGCGCCATCTACAACCTGGGCCTCGAAGCGGGCCTGCGCGGCTGGCGCCGGTTGCTGCGGCGCAACGGGCACGTCGCGCTGACGGAGGTGTGCTGGCGGAAGACCGGACCGCCCGCCGCTTGCGCAGCGTTCTGGAGCCGGGAGTACCCGGATATCCGCGACACTTCCGCGCTCCAGAAAGCCATCGAGGGGTGCGGCTACGAGACGGTCGGGCGCTTTCCGCTCCCCGCGTCCGCATGGTGGGACGACTACTATCGGCCGCTGCAGGACAACGTGACCAGGTTCCGCAAGCGTCACCACGACGCGCCGGACGCACAGGAGTTGGCGGATCAGTGCCAGAGGGAAATAGACATCTGACATGCCTACTCGGAGTTCTATGGCTACGAGTTCTTTGTGATCCGTGCCCGTTGAGCGAATCCCGGCATCTTGAGTTGACCGCTGCCCTGCGCCCCGGCATCGCACCACGGCAGGCTACGCCCACCTTGCCGATGCGCACCTTGTCGAAGCGGCGGAAAAGGCCGGAGCAATCACCGCCACCGCGATGGCAAGTCAACGCCCACGACCGATAACGCATCGACAATAGGACCGCAGCGCTCCGAGTCGCGGAGCACGTCGAAAGCGTGCATCAATCCGGCGCGACCGTGTCGCCCGTGTAAAAGGCCGCCGTACGCTGCGCCGCTGCGCGCGCAACGTCGGCGTCCGTTCCCGCTGCCTCGGCCGCCCGGCCCAACGCCGCACTGCTTCCGACGATGAGCGCCTTTCCGTCACGAGTCGTGTGGAACGTTGCCCCGTCCAACTTGGGTTCGTTCGGCCGCGTAAGATGCAGTTCCATCCCCAGCAAGCCCATCTCCCAACCTACGCCGACGGCACCGGGACCGAACTGGCGCCAGTGGTCCGACACCAGCGCGGAATGCGTAATCGCAAGGCGCGAGCGGCCGGTGCCATCGTTACACAGACGCGCCTCCACCCAGCTCACGTCACCGCCGAACTCCCACGTCAGCCCGAGATACGAGGGACGTTCGCAGTGCCGAATCGTGCCGCCTGCGTTCCCCTCCAGTTGGTAACGACCGCCGAGTTCGAGGCGGCCGCTGACTGGCAGGAACCAGCGTGGGATTCGTTCCGCGCTCGTCACGGCGTCCCAGAGGTCCTCCACTGTCGTCGCGTAGCTGCGGGCCAAGGTGACCGCGCGAGCGGCCTGTCCGTCGCGCTCCAGGGACGACACTGTGCGCTCCACGGCGCCGAGGAGGCGT